>JBILMJ010000005.1:0-184319 GCA_044375575.1 Steroidobacteraceae bacterium
ATCCTTCTATCAGGTCGTGCCCAAGGTCGTCTCGGCGCCTGCCGAATCGCGCGACGCGCCGGCCACGCGCACGGCGCAGCGCTGAGTTTCTCGTCTTGAGCGACCCGCACTACTGGCTCGTCATGCCAGCGGCCGGGCGGGGCCAGCGGCTCGGCGCCGATCTCCCCAAACAATATTTGCCCATCGCGGGCCGTACGCTCATCGAGTGGGCGCTGCATCCCTTCGCATCCGATGCGGCCTGTCGCGGACTCGTCATCGCGCTCGCCGCAGGCGATGCGCACTGGCCGTCGATTCGAGCGCGGTTCGCGTGTCCCGTGATCGAGGCGCCGGGCGGTACGGAACGTAGTGATTCGGTGCGTGGTGCACTCGAGACGCTGCGAGCGAAAGGCGCGGGCGATTCGGATTGGGTGCTCGTGCACGATGCGGCGCGGCCTTGCGTGACCGCGGCGGAAATCGCGGCGCTGCGTCACGGTGTTGCGCGGGAAGACAGCGCGTCGGCTTCGGCCTTGGCGGGCGGACTGCTCGCGATGCCGCTCGCCGATACGCTCAAGCGCGGCGGCGCGCAGGGCGCGGGTGTCGTGAGTGTCGAGACCGTCTCACGCGACGGGCTCTGGCGTGCGTTGACGCCGCAGATGTTCCGGCTCGGCGCATTGCTGTCGGCCTTGCGGGCGGCGGCTGCAGCGGGGCGTACGCCGACGGACGAAGCGCAGGCGATGGAGTGGATCGGTGCGAGTCCGCGGCTGATTGTCGGCGAGTCCACCAATCTCAAAGTGACGACGATGGCCGATTTGTCGCTCGCCGAGGGCATACTGCGCGCACGGAAGAGTTCGGTCGGAGGAGCGTGATGATGCGGGTCGGATCAGGGTTTGATGTGCACGCCTTCGGGCCGGGCGATCACGTGATGCTCGGCGGGGTGCGTGTGCCGCACTCGCAAGGTGTCGTCGCGCATTCCGATGGCGACGTATTGCTGCATGCGCTCTGCGATGCGCTGCTCGGCGCGGCAGGGCTCGGCGACATCGGTCAACATTTTCCCGACAGCGACCCGCAGTGGCGAGGCGCTTCGAGCGATTGCTTCGTCACGCACGCCGTCACGCTGCTACGCGAGCGCGGGTACTCGGTCGTCAACGCCGACCTCACGCTGCTGTGCGAAGCGCCGCGACTCTCGGCGCACCGCGACACCATTCGCAGTTCCATCGCGACGCTGCTCGGCGTCGCGGCCGACGCCGTCAATCTCAAGGCGACCACTACCGAGAAGATGGGTTATCTCGGTCGCCGCGAAGGCCTGGCAGCCGAGGCGGTCGTCCTGATCGAACGCGCGTGACGCCCGTCGAACGCTTTGCGCTCGCGCCGCCGCGCGCGGTCGAGCCCGTTGCGGGTCGTGCGCGCATTCGCCTGCAGCCCGAGGATTTCGAGGTCATCGAAGATCTCGGATTCGAAGCGGCCGGACAGGGTCCGCATCTCTTGCTCCGTGTGCGCAAACGCAATGCGAATACGGGCTGGGTCGCGCGCGAGCTCGCGCGCAGGATCGGGGTTCGCGATTTCGATGTGGGTTACGCCGGTCTCAAAGATCGGCATGCGGTGACGACCCAGTGGTTCACCGTTCCGGCGCGCGGCCGCTCGGGCGAGACCCGTACACCGGCCGACTGGGTCGGCGTGCAGGGCGATGGTTATGAGGTCATCGAGGCGCATGTGCACAACCGCAAGTTGCCGCGGGGTGCGTTGGCCGGAAATACCTTCAAGATCTTGCTGCGCGAGTTCGAAGGCGATGCTGCGCTGCTCGAGCGGCGGGTCAATGAAATCGCTCGAACGGGCGTGCCCAATTATTTTGGTCCACAGCGCTTCGGACGCGAGCTGTCGAACTTGCGTCATCGCGAGGACGGCGCCGCGCCGGACGCCGGCCGTGGCCGCGATGCCGGTCGTGGCCGCGATGCCGGTCGTGGCCGCGACGCTGGACGCGGCGGGCAGGGACTCGTCTGGTCTGCGATGCGCGGGCTCTTGTTCAACGCGGTGCTCGCCGAACGCGTGCAGCGTGGCAGCTGGATCGAGCTCAAGATAGGCGAACGCGCGAACCTCGATGGGCGCAATTCGACGTTCTTGGTCGATGCCGTGGACGAAACGATCCACTCGCGGATCGCGATGCTCGACATCCACCCCACGGGGCCGCTCTTCGGAGCGGGTGAGAGCGGTATCGCAGGCGAGATCGCCGCGCTCGAAGCCGAGGTGCTCGAGCGTTTCCCTGAGTTCGTGGTTCCGCTCGGCGAGGCCCGCCTCGAGCCCGGCCGCAGGCCGCTGCGTGTGGCGGTGCGCGATCTCTCGCTCGAGTGGCTCGAGCCTGCGCGCACGGCCCGCTTGAGTTTCCGGCTGCGTCCGGGCAGTTTTGCGACGGCGGTGCTGCGCGAACTGCTCGATGTCGAGAACGCCGCCGGTCATTCGGAGGACGAACATGATTGAGGTCAAAGATCACGGACGCGTACGCGAGTTGCGCTTGGCGCGACCGCCCGTCAACGCGCTCAACCGAGCCCTCATCGAGGCGCTCGATCAAAAAATTGCCGAGGCGATGGCGGCGTCGACCGACCCCGCCCAGGCTGGTTCTTCGCCGAGAGCGATCGTGATCTCCGGCTCGCCCGGTCTTTTTTGTGCGGGCCTCGACGTGCGTGAGGTGACGAGTGGAGAATCGTCGGCCAAGGGCTTGGTGCTGGCGTTCGCAGCACTTCAGCGACGGCTTGTCGAGTCGGCGCTGCCAGTGATTGCAGCCATCACCGGACATAGTCCTGCAGGCGGAGCGGTGATCGCGGTGCTGTGCGATTACCGCATCATGGCGGCCGGAGATTTTCGGATCGGACTCAACGAAGTGCAGGTCGGGCTCTATCCCGGTGAGCTCATCTATCGCGTCTATGAGCGGCTCGTCGGCACTCGCCGCGCCGCCGCGCTCTTGCCGCGCGGCGTGATGTTACGCAGCGACGAAGCCCTCGAGGCGGGCCTTGTCGATGAGGTGGTCGGGCCCGAGCAGGTGGTGACGCGAGCGATCGCGCTCGCCCAAGAGCTCATTTCGTTGCCGCCCAAGACGTACGCCCGCACCCGCAATCTGGTGCGTGCCGACCTGCGACGGTTGTTCGATTCGCCACCCGAGTCGCTCGAGTCGCTGATGGCCGAGGGCTGGGTGACCGACGAGACACGCGAGCGCATGGCGAGGTTGCTCGCACCGCGTTGACGTCGTCGCGATGACGTCAACGCATTGATGTCACCGCGCTGACATAATCGCGCGGTTGTCGCGGCTCAGCTTCTCAGCAGCACGTAGATGGCGCCCGTACCGCCGTCGACGGGTCGCGCCGTGCAAAAGGCGACGACCGCGTCGGTGCGCCGCAAGATCACGTTCACCGATTGCTTGATCACGGGGCCTCGCGGCCCCGAGCCCAAGCCTTTGCCGTGGATGACGCGCACGCAGCGACACTGTCTCGCGATCGCGCGCGCGAGGAAATCGCGCATGGCGCTCTTGGCTTCGGGGACGGTGAGACCGTGCAAGTCGAGTTCCGACTCGACGCGATAATGGCCGCGCCGCAGTCGACGCATCACCGCGTCCTGAATTCCGGAGCGGCGATAGGTGAGTTCCTCGCCAAACTCGACTTCGAGGTCGATGGGGCTCAGCTGCAGACTATCTTCGAGCACCTCGGCCTCGCCGAGGCGACGGAAACGTGCGCGGGGCTTCGGCTTGGTGCGATTCGGGCGCACGCGCGGCGTGGCGCTGAGCGGTCGAGCTCCTTTCACCGCGTCGCGAAACGCCCGAATGTCATCCTCTGAGGGCTTGCGCATCCTGCTACCTCGGAATCCGAGGTTTCAGTATATTGTCCGACTCCACAGGTCTCCAAGACAAAGCTCGATGAAAATCCTCGTGAGCAACGACGATGGGTATCGGGCGCCGGGCATCATTGCCCTGCGTCAGGCGCTCACGGACCTCGCCGAACTCACCGTGGTCGCCCCGGAGCGTAACCACAGCGGTGCCAGCAATGCGCTGACACTCGAGAACCCGTTGCGGGTCACCGAGTTCGAGCCGAACTGCCATTTCGTGACGGGTACGCCGACCGACTGCGTACACCTCGCCATCTCAGGGCTTTTCGATTTCGAGCACGACATGGTCGTCTCGGGCATCAACAATGGCGAGAACTTGGGCGATGACGTGCTCTACTCGGGCACGGTCGCCGCAGCCATCGAAGGGCGTTTCCTCGGTCTGCCGACCGTCGCGCTCTCGTTGCGTCGGCCCGAGAAAGGGGACATGGATTATTCGGCGGCTGCCAAGGTCGCAAGGCTGATCGTTCAGCGTCTGCTCACGCATCCGCTCGATCGCAATATGATCCTCAACGTCAACGTGCCGCATCGGCCGTTCAACGAACTCAAGGGCTTCAAGTCGACGCGCCTCGGGCATCGTCATCGCGCCGAGCGTTCGGTAAAGAGCATGGATCCTCGCGGACGTGAGGTGTACTGGGTCGGCATGGCGGGCGAGGGTCAGGACGACGGCGTAGGCACCGATTTCAACGCGGTGGTCGAAGGCTTTGTCTCGGTGACGCCGCTGCAGGTCGATCTCACGCGTCACGCGGCGCTCGATACCGTGCGCGACTGGTTGCAGGGCATCGCTTGATGATGGACTCGCGGATCAGCGGTATCGGCATGACCTCGGCGCGCACCCGCGAGCGGTTGGTGCAGCGACTGATGGAGCAGGGCGTCAAATTGCCAGCCGTGCTCGAGCGCATCCGCAACGTGCCGCGACATTTGTTCGTCGACGAGGCGCTCGCGAGTCGAGCGTACGAAGATACTGCGTTGCCGATCGGATTCGGGCAGACGATTTCGCAGCCCTACATCGTGGCGCGTATGACCGAGGCGCTGCTCGAGGGCGGGCCGCGCGAGAACGTGCTCGAAGTCGGTACGGGCTGCGGTTATCAAACAGCGGTGCTGTCGAGCCTCGTCACCAAGCTGTGCACCGTCGAGCGTATCGAGCCGCTGCTCGCACGAGCGAAGGTGCGCCTCAAAGAACTCGGTATCAAGAACGTGAAGTTCCGGCACGGTGACGGGTACGAAGGATGGAAATCGCACGCACCCTATGACGGCATCCTCGTCGCCGCGGCACCGATGACCGTGCCCGATGCGCTGTTGAAGCAGCTCGCCGTGGGCGGGCGTCTCGTCATGCCCGTGGGCGGCGAGGGCAAGCAGGAACTCCTGCGTATCACGCGACGCGAACAGGGGTACGAGAAGGAGAAGCTTGGGGTGGTGTCGTTTGTGCCGCTACAAGCTGGAGTCATTGCGGCCAATTGATCTTCGGATCACGGTCGATTCGGCGCCCCAGTTGAACCCTGCACGAAGAGGACGCCAAAACCACATCCCTGTGAGCTCGGCGCGCGCCATCCCGGGCGCGCGACGCCTCTTCGTACAGGGTTCAACTGAGACGCTTCATTGAGCGGTAGTTCGTCGATCACGTCCACAAAGCCGCTTGGAGGCGGATCTAATTGTTTTCTTGCTCCCAATTTTTCTTGTTCTCGATTCTTTAGAACCCAATCTCCTCCTCTTCCCGGGTTCATGGGTGGTGCGTGCCTGAAGCCCGGGAGCGGGGCGTCGCGCGCCAGGGATGGCGCGCGCGAGCCCACAGGGAGGTGCTCTTGCGTCCCCGCGGACGGGGTTCAGGTGCACGCCGGGGTTGAGGTCGGTCAGGTGGAGCGCGGGAATAACAGTGCGACCACTCGCCTCCCATCCCCGATCAGGACGTTGTACGTCCGGCAGGCCGCGCCGAGTTCCATGATTTCGAGTCCGATCTGGCGCTCGAGGAACCAGCGTCGTTGGGCGGCGGGCAGGAAGGTTTGGCCGCCGGCCCAGCCGATTACGACCACCTCGGGTTTTTCGACGAACACGGGTTCGAGGTCGCGCTCTTCGAGCTCGGCGGGCGCTTGGGGTCGCAGTGCTGCCTGCAGTCCGCTGCTTGCGAGCAGGACGGCGCTTTGCCACTCGGCATCGCCGACGCGGAGGGTGCCCTCCGCGTAACTGCGGATGAGCAGGGCGGGGCCAGTCGGCGTCACGGTGAGTCTCATGCTCCGATAACATACGCGATGTGCGCGAACTCGTGCTCGTCCTCCCTGATCTTTTCCTGCGTGGAGCGGCTCCGGCCTCATCGGCCGGTGCTTCGCTCACCTCGCTGCGTTTTGCTGCGCCGCGGCTGATGCGCGGGGGGTGGCGTGGGACGGTCGCTCGCGGCGTGGGGCGCGACGATCTGACGCTCGTCGACGAGGCGAGTGTGATTGATGCCGCCTTGCGGCTCGACGAGACGGGCGATGTCGACGGCGCTCATGAAGACGACATCGTCGATGCTTGGATCGCGACGCCCGTGCATCTGATGGCGGGACTCAAGACGGTGCACTTTCCGGCCAACGGTGTCTTGCGACTTTACGAGGACGAGGCGAACGAACTCTCGGCGGCGTTTGCGACAACTTTTGGTGATGAGGGTCTCGCGCTTCGTCCGGCGGGCGCGGCGGGTTTCGTGTTGCGGGGCGTGAGTGCGCCGGGTGCGCTGACGGTGGAGCCCGCTCGCCTCATCGGTGACTCGCTCGAGACGCATCTGCCGAGCGGCGCGGGCAGCGCTGAATTACGCGCTCTCGCGAGCGAACTCGAAATGTGGCTACACGCTTTGCCGCTCAATCGCCGGCGCGAGCTGCGCGGCGAACCCGGCATCAGCAGCCTGTGGCTTTGGGGCGGGGGTCAGCCGCCACGCGATCCCTTGAGTCCCACCCGCGGCGCTTCGCGCTGGTCTCGTATCGTGACGGACGATGTCTGGGCGCATGCACTCGGTCGGCTATCGAGCGTATCGATCTCGCCTTTGTCCAAGTCCATCAATGAAATATTCGGTGACACGAGCGTCGCTAGCGATGACGAATCGCTACTGGTGATTGCGCCCATTTCGGGTGTGGATCTGGAATATTTTGATCAGGCCTGGATCGCGTCGGCGGCTCGTGCTCTGCGAGACGGTCGGCTCGGGCGCTTCACGGTGGCGGCCAATGATCGTTGGGTCTCGGTGGATCCGGGCGATCGCTATCGGGTGTGGCGACCCCATCGGACGGTCTTTGCGGCCGTCGCGGACGGTGGACCATGACGCTCAAGGTCACTCGCCGTACCGTCGATGAGGGCATCGCTCGGCGTTTGAGTTCGCTCAATCCCGTGCTGGCCCGCGCCTATGCGGCACGTGGTATCGATGACCCTTCGAGGCTGCGGACCGGGCTCGATCGTTTGCTACCCGTCGGCACGCTCGATGGGATCGATGCCGCCGTCGAGTTGTTGTTGGCGCATCGTCGCAGCGGCCGAAGAATACTGGTCATCGGTGATTTCGACGCCGACGGTGCGACGAGCTCGGCGCTCATCGTGCGCTGTCTGCGGGCCTGGGGTTTTGCCGACGTCGATTTTCTGGTGCCGAATCGTTTCGAGTTCGGTTACGGCCTAACGCCCGAGATCGTGGCGCTCGCGGCCCAACAAAATCCCGCGCTCATCATCACGGTCGACAACGGTATCTCGAGCCTGCCTGGCGTCGCGGCGGCGCGGCAGTTCGGCATCGACGTGCTCGTCACCGATCATCACCTCGCCGGCGCGGAGTTGCCGGCGGCCAACGTCATCGTCAACCCGAATCTCCCCGACGCGCGATTCGGATCGCGCGCGCTTGCGGGTGTGGGTGTGGCGTTCTACGTGATGGCGGCGCTGCATCGTGCGCTCGCCGATGCGACGCTGCCGTCGCCCGCGACGTGGCTCGATCTCGTCGCGCTCGGCACGGTTGCCGATATCGTGCCGCTCGACGACAACAACCGGATCCTTGTTTCGCAGGGGCTCGCGCGCATTCGCGCGGGTCGATGCACAGCGGGGCTTCGTGCGTTGCTCGAGGTGGGTAACAAGACGCTCGCGACCGTGGTCGCCACCGATCTCGGATTCGTCGCGGGTCCGAGACTCAATGCCGCAGGTCGCCTCGATGACATGAGTCTCGGTATACGGTGTTTGCTCACCGACTCGATGACCGAGGCACGTGCGCTCGCGGCACGTCTCGATACGCTCAATAAAGAGCGGCGGACGATCGAAGCGGCGATGCAGGAGCAGGCGATGGCCGCGGTGCGACATCTCGAAGATCCGGAGGCTTTGGCCCGTCGTGGTGTGGGGGGTGAGGGCGGCGTGAGCGGCGCGCGTCACGGGCTCTGTCTCTACGATCCGAGTTGGCATCAGGGTGTGGTCGGCATCGTGGCGGGGCGTATCAAAGATCGTCTGCGACGACCGGTGATCGCTTTTGCCGATGCAGGTGACGGTCAGCTGCGCGGCTCGGTGCGCTCGGTCACCGGCGTCCACGCGCGCGATGTGCTCGAATCGATTTCGACCAGGCATCCGGGGCTGCTGCCAAAGTTCGGTGGTCACGCGATGGCGGCAGGACTCACGCTTGAGAGTACGCAGCTCGATCTCTTCGCAAGAGAGTTCGATGCGGAGGTCGCAAGATGGCAGCAGGGCGGATCGCTCGCCGATCGTATCGAGACCGATGGGGAGCTTGGCGCGGAGGAGATCTCGCTCGTCACGGCCGAAGCCTTGCGCGAGGGTGGGCCCTGGGGGCAGGCCTTTCCGGAGCCGGCGTTCGATCAGCGCTTCCGGGTTCAGGGCTCGCGGATCGTGGGCGAGACGCACGTGAAAATGTGGGTCGAGCTCGAGGGCTCCGGACGTCGGTTCGACGCCATTGCCTTCAACCTCTTGCAAGGGCGGCCAGCGCTGCGTGGCGCCGGCGGCGCGGTGGTGTTGCCGCAGAACGTGCATCTCGTCTATCGGCTCGATGTGAACGAGTGGAACGGTGAGCGGCGCCTGCAGCTGATGGTCGACCATCTGCTAGAATGACGTCCCATGATCGAACTCGGACTCATCAAGCGATCCCTTTCAGACCTCCAGGAGCGCGTCAGCTCCTTAAGGGGGTTTCTTTGAATACGATCTGAAGACAGAGCGGCTCGAAGAAGTCAGCCGCGAACTCGAAGATCCGGCGGTCTGGCAGAAGCCGGAGAAAGCCCAGGAACTCGGAAAAGAGCGATCCAAGCTCGCCGCCGAAATCGAACAGATCGACGCCGCGACAAACTCCGTACGCGACTCCATCGAATTGCTCGAACTCGCCGAAGCCGAAAACGACGAGGCGACAGCGCGCGAAGTCGAACGCGATCTACCCTCCGTTGAGTCCAAGGTGCGCAAGCTCGAGCTCAAGCGCATGTTCCGCGGCGAGATGGACTCGCACAACGCCTATCTCGATATCCAAGCCGGCGCCGGTGGTACCGAGGCGCAGGACTGGGCGCAGATGATCATGCGCATGTACCTCAAGTGGGCGGCGACGCGCGGGTTCAGTGCAGAAGTCATCGACTCGAGTGCGGGTGAAGTCGCGGGTATCAAGAGCGCGACCATCGAGTTCAAGGGAGACCATGCCTACGGTTGGTTGCGCACCGAGACGGGCGTGCATCGCCTCGTACGTAAGTCGCCGTTCGACTCGGGTAATCGGCGTCACACCTCGTTCGCATCGGTGTTCGTCTCGCCCGAAATCGACGACGACATCAACATCGACATCAACCCCGCTGATCTCGAGATGGACGTCTATCGTTCGAGCGGCGCGGGCGGACAGCACGTCAACAAGACCGAGTCAGCGGTACGTATCCGCCATTTGCCCTCGGGTATTGTCGTCGCCTGTCAAAACGAACGTAGTCAGCACAAGAATCGCGCGACGGCGATGAAAATGCTGAAGGCCAAGCTCTATGAGCTCGAGGTCAACAAGCGCAATGCCGCGGCCAAGGTGCTCGAAGAGTCCAAGTCGGACGTGAGCTGGGGTCACCAGATCCGCTCATACGTGCTCGACCAGTCGCGCATCAAAGATTTACGCACGGATGTCGAGGTGGGCAACACCACGGCCGTGCTCGACGGTGATCTCGATCAATTTCTCGAGGCCTCGCTGAAGGCGGGCCTGTAGCGCGGAGCATTCTGACGATGAGCGACACGCAAGCCCCTGAGGGTGCCGCAGCACCACCGGAAGACGAGAACAAACTCATTGCGGAGCGTCGCCAGAAGCTCTCGGCGCTACGCGCCGCCGGAGCACCGCCGTTCCCCAACGATTTTCGACGCGACTCGCTCGCCTCCGAGTTGCATCTTGGCTTTGGCGAACTGGATGGCGCTGCTCTCGACGCCCAGGCGATCCGGGTACACGTCGCGGGCCGGATGATGCTGCGTCGCATCATGGGTAAGGCGAGCTTCGTGAAGATCCAAGACTCGTCGGGACAGATTCAGCTTTTCCTGCAGCGTGATTCGCTCGGTGAGCATTACGAGGCGTTCAAGACCTGGGACATCGGCGACATCCTGGGGGCCGAGGGCACGCTGTTTCGCACGAAGACCGGCGAGTTGTCGGTGCGTGTGGAGTCGCTGCGCCTCCTCGTGAAATCTTTGCGGCCGCTGCCCGACAAGTGGCACGGTCTCGCCGACACCGAAGCCCGCTATCGTCAGCGCTATGTCGATCTCATCATGAACGAGGAGAGTCGGGGGGTGCTCCGCAAGCGCACGCGACTCGTGCGTTACTTGCGCGACATGCTCGACACGCTCGGCTTCATGGAAGTCGAAACGCCGATGATGCAGCCCATCCCGGGTGGTGCGACGGCGCGACCGTTCATCACGCACCACAATGCGCTCGATATCGACATGTATCTGCGTATCGCGCCCGAGCTTTATCTCAAGCGACTCGTCGTGGGTGGCTTCGAGCGCGTCTATGAAATCAATCGCAACTTCCGCAATGAGGGGTTGTCGACGCGACATAACCCCGAGTTCACGATGCTCGAGTTGTATCAGGCGTATGCCGACTACCAAGATCTCATGGATCTCGTCGAGCGAATGATGCGCGGTGCTGCCGAAGCGGTGGTGGGGGCGCTCGAGTTCGACTCGCAAGGGCGTCGCTACGACCTCTCGAAGCCGTTCGCGCGTATCTCGGTCGAGGACATCATCCTGCGCGAAAACCCGAGCCTCGAGCGTACGAAGTTACGCGATGTCGCTTACCTGCGCGCCGCCTGCGAAAAGCTCGGCATCGCCTGGAAGCCGGGCGATGGCGCGGGCAAGCTGCAGATCGAAATCTTCGAGAAGACCGGCGAGCACACTCTGCAGGATCCGACCTTCGTCTATGCCTATCCGGCCGAAGTGTCGCCGCTCTCGCGTGCCAACGACGCCGATCCCTTCCTCACCGATCGCTTCGAGTTCTTCGTGGGTGGACGCGAGCTCGCCAATGGGTTCTCCGAGCTCAACGATGCCGAAGATCAGGCCGCGCGCTTTCAGGCCCAGGTGGCGCGCAAGGAATCAGGGGACGACGAGGCGATGTTCTACGACGCCGACTACGTTCGGGCGCTCGAGTACGGCATGCCTCCGACGGCGGGACTCGGCGTCGGTATCGACCGTCTCGTGATGTTCTTGACGGACTCGCCGTCGATCCGCGACGTGCTGCTCTTCCCGCAGATGCGCCCCGAGTAATTCGCCTGCAGGGCGCCTACTCGGGCAGGGCGTAACTCATCGGTAGGGCGATAACCGTGAGCGTCGGCGTCTCGTTCGTGCTGCCGGCGGGCTCGGGTGTAGCAGAGCCGAAGCTTGTGACCGCGAGACATTCGATGCCCTGAGGGCCCTGTGCGACGTGCACGATCTGGGCGGAGCGTGTTGAGCTGCCGTCGATCAACTTCACCTTTTGTCCGGGTTGCAGCGCGTTGGCGTGCTGGGGCTTATCGACGGGTAGCGGCGCCTCACCGGACCACGTCATCGCGGTGACGCGAAATCTTTGAACTCGACGTTTTACGCGACCTCGGTAATGGGCACGGGCGATGACTTCCTGTCCGGTGTAGCAACCCTTCGTGAAAGAAATACCGCCGAGCGCATCGAGGTTCAACATTTGCGCGACGAATTCGCCGCGCGTCGATTCGGTGATCTCGGGCAGGCCTGCGGCGATGTCGGCGAGTTGCCAGGCGGCGAGTGCCATCTCCTCGGCCGAGACGTGATCGCTCGCGACGCTCGTGTCGGCTCCGCTCGCATCAGGGCCGGGTGAGGCGGGTCGAAGTCGTATCACCCGACCGTCGGCGGCGTGACGCCAAGCGATCCGAGCCCCGTCGACTCGTGCGCTCCCCACGGCCGCGGGCAAGGCCTCATCGTCGGCGAGACCTTCGATGATCCAGGTCGCCGACTCGTCGGTCAGCGTGGCTTTGGCGCGCAGGAGAAATTTGCGCAGCGTCGCAAGCGTATCGGCCAGCAGCGTGCGCGGCAGCACGCAGAGCACATCGTCGGTGCCGAGGGGTACGAGACGTAGCAGCGCGATCATCCGGCCTTGCGCATTGTGGAGACCTGCGAGTTCGATGCGATTCGCGGCAAGGCTGAGGACGTCCTGCGAGAGCTGGCCATTCAAGAATTTCCGGGCCTCCGCGCCGCGTACGGCGAGGACGCCGAGGTGGGCGAGGGGAATCGAAGGGGAGGCGGTGTGGTCCACGGGAGCTGTTAAAAAAATGCTGTCAAAAGAACGGGGGTTGGAGCGGGAATTGTGCATCAAGTTCAGGGTCTTGCCTGTGGTCTTGATGCAACGATTCTGGCATCATCCGGCCTCGATGCAGAACGATCCTCAGGGGGAAGATCGGCCCGCGTCCGCGGCCCGATCCTTGCCCGAAATCTCTGTTGAAGCCAGCCCGCCTGCGGGGTTGAACGAGCCCATGGTGGTCGCCGAGATCGGCGGACCGAAGGGGCCAGAGCCCACTCGCTTCGGCGATTGGGAGAAGAACGGCCGCTGCATCGACTTCTGATCACACGGGAACCTTTCAGCGATGCGCCAACGTCCCTTGTCTCCTCATATCGGTGTGTACAAATTCGCGTACACCATGGCGACCTCGATCGTGCATCGCGCGACGGGCATCGTCCTCTCCGTCGGTTTGCTCGCCCTCGCAGGGTGGTTGATCGCCGCCGCGAGTGGCCCCGACTCCTACGCCATCGCGGTCGCGGTGCTCGGCGGAGCGTTCGGTCAATTATTGCTCGCCGGATGGATCGCCGCCTTCAGCTATCACCTGTTCAATGGCCTGCGTCATCTCAACTGGGATCTTGGGCGCGGCCTCGAAAAGCATGAAGCGCGACGCAGCGCAGCGATCGTCGCCATCGCCACGGTGCTGCTCGCCGGGGCGTTCATTTACGTCGCGTTCTTCGCGGGGGTGCCGCGATGAGTCTGCGCAGTCCGCTCGGCAAGGTGCTCGGTCGCGGTTCGGCGAAGCAGGGCGTGAGCCACTGGTGGGTGCAGCGCATGACCTCGATCGCACTCGTTCCTTTGACGCTGTGGTTCGCCTTCCAAGTCGTGCACTTGCCGACGGCGGACTACGACGCCGTGCGCGCTTGGGTGGCCTCGGGCTTCAACCCGGCGTGGTTGGCGCTCTTCATCAGCGCGGTCGCGGTCCACTCACAGCTTGGCGTGCAGGTGGTGATCGAAGATTACGTGCCGCACAAGGGCGCGAAAGTGACGGCGCTCCTCGCCAATACGTTCCTCCATATCGTCGTGGCGGTCGCAGGCGTCTATGCCGTGCTGCGTATCGCTTTCACGACTCTCTCTGCGGGATGATTTTCGATGGCTTCCTACACGTTCATTGATCACACCTACGACGTCGTCGTAGTCGGCGCCGGCGGCGCGGGTTTGCGTGCGACGCTCGGGCTCGCCGAAGCGGGGCTCTCGACGGCCTGCATCTCCAAAGTATTCCCGACGCGCAGTCACACGGTCGCCGCGCAGGGTGGCATCTCGGCTGCGCTCGGCAACATGGGCGAGGACGACTGGCGCTATCACTTCTACGACACCATCAAAGGTTCCGACTGGCTCGGCGACCAGGATGCGATCGAGTTCATGTGCAAAGAGGCGCCGGCCGCCGTCATCGAGCTCGAGCACTACGGTGTGCCGTTCTCGCGTACGCCCGATGGCCGCATCTATCAGCGGCCTTTCGGTGGCATGACGACCCAATACGGCAAGGGCATTGCGCAGCGCACTTGTGCCGCCGCGGACCGTACGGGTCACGCCATGTTGCACTCGCTCTATCAGCAGTCGATCAAGAACGAAGCGGAGTTCTTCATCGAATATTTTGCGATCGATCTCATCATGGAAAATGGCGAGTGCCGCGGCGTGATCGCGCTCAATCTCGCCGAGGGCACGCTGCATCGCTTCCGTGCTCACCTCGTCATTCTGGCGACGGGTGGCTATGGCCGCGCGTACTTCTCGTGCACGTCGGCGCACACCTGCACCGGCGATGGTGGCGGCATGGCGCTGCGCGCCGGTCTGCCGCTGCAAGACATGGAGTTCGTGCAGTTCCATCCGACCGGCATTTACGGCGCGGGCTGCCTCATCACCGAGGGTTCGCGCGGCGAGGGCGGTTATCTCACCAACTCGCGCGGCGAGCGTTTCATGGAGCGCTATGCGCCGAACGCCAAAGATCTCGCCTCGCGTGACGTCGTGTCGCGCTCGATGACGATCGAGATCCGCGAAGGCCGCGGCGTCGGCAAGGATGCCGATCACATCCATCTGCACCTCGAGCACCTCGGGCCGGACGTCATCAAGCAGCGTCTGCCGGGCATCGCCGAGACGGCACGCATCTTCGCGGGTGTCGACGTCAACAAAGAGCCGATCCCCGTATTGCCGACCGTGCACTACAACATGGGCGGAATTCCCTGCAATTACCATGGCGAAGTCGTCACCCTGAAAAACGGCAATGCCGACACGGTGGTGCCGGGTCTCATGGCCGTGGGCGAGGCCGCCTGCGTGTCGGTGCACGGCGCCAATCGTCTCGGCTCGAACTCGCTTCTCGATCTCGTCGTGTTCGGCCGCGAAGCGGGGCGTCATGCCGCCTCGATCGTGAAGCCGGGTCAGTCGCACAAGCCGTTGCCCAAAGATTCGGGCGATCTTGCGCTGTCGCGCCTCGATCGTTTCCTGAATGCGAACGGCAGTCGCCCGACCGCGCAAGTGCGCCTCGAGATGCAGAAGATCATGCAGTCCGATGCCGCGGTGTTCCGTACGGGCAGTTCGCTGCAAGAGGGCTGCGAGAAGTTGCAGCAGACCTACGACTCGTTCGCCGACGTGCGCACGAGCGATCGGGGTCTCATCTGGAATACCGATCTCATCGAGACGCTCGAGCTCGACAACCTGCTCGGTCAGGCGATGGCGACGATCCGCTCGGCCGAGAACCGCAAAGAGAGCCGTGGCGCCCATGCTCGCGAAGACTTCAAGGAGCGCGATGACGCCAACTGGATGAAGCACACGCTGTGCTGGGTCGATGACAAGGGGCACACCCAGATCGACTATCGCGCGGTGCACCTCAATACTTTGACCAATGACGTCGAGCCTATTCCGCCCAAGGCCCGCACCTACTGATCACCTCAGGATCCCACGACCATGGCCCAGCTTAGACTGCCCGAGAACTCGCGTATCAACCGCAATGGCAAGGTGCACAAGGCGCCCGCCGGAGCGACGCGTGTCCGCACGTTCAAGGTCTATCGCTACGATCCGAACGCGGGGGACAACCCGCGTGTCGACACCTTCGAGATCGACATGGACAGCTGCGGTCCGATGGTTCTCGATGCGCTCATCAAGATCAAAAACGAGATCGACCCCTCGCTGACCTTCCGTCGCTCCTGCCGAGAGGGCATCTGCGGCAGCTGCGCGATGAACATCGACGGCACGAACACGCTCGCCTGCACGAAGAGCTGTGACGATGTGAAGGGTGAGGTGAAGATCTATCCGCTGCCGCACATGCCGGTCGTCAAAGATCTCGTGCCCGACCTCACGCAGTTCTATGCCCAGTACGCTTCCGTGAAGCCCTGGCTGCAGTCGCGCACTCCGGCGCCGCCCGATCGCGAGCGACTGCAGGCGCCCGAGGAGCAGGAGAAGATCGACCGGCCGTCGGCTTGTATTCTTTGTGCCTGCTGCTCGACCTCGTGCCCGAGCTATTGGTGGAACGGCGATCGTTATCTGGGTCCGGCGGCGCTGCTGGCGGCCTATCGCTGGATCATCGACAGCCGCGACGATGCGACGGGCGAGCGGCTCGATGCGCTGGAAGATCCATTCCGGCTCTATCGCTGCCACACCATCATGAATTGCACCGAGGCCTGTCCCAAAGACCTCAACCCGGCCAAGGCCATCGCCGAGATCAAACTCATGATGGCCGAGCGCGAGCACGCTTGAGCGAGATCGGACGGCTGCGCTGGCGATGTCGGCGCGGCATGAAGGAGCTCGACGTGCTGCTCGAGCGTTGGCTGGCTTGTCACGGGTCGGCCGCAAACCCAGCCGAAATAGGCGCTTTCGAGGCGCTGCTCGACCTGCAGGACCCCGAGCTCGCCCGGCACCTTCTCGCCGGCGCGCCGCATCCCGAACCGTCCGTTCAGAGCGTGCTCGAGCGCATCCGAGAGGGGTGAACGGGCTATCCGCCAAGCGGTTACACTGTCGCGTATGGGTCCCTTGCGAACTTTTGCACATTGCTCCGGTCTGATCGGACGCAATGCTCGTGGCCCCTGCAACAGCCTGTGACGCATCGGTCATGAGTACCGAGCAAAGCGATCTCAGTTTGGTGCAACTCGCCCAACGCGGGGACGCCGGGGCCTTCGATGCCTTGGTCCGTCGCTACCAGCACAAGGTCGTGAAACTGGTATTGCGTTACGTACGAGACCCTGCCGAGGCAGAGGACATTGCCCAAGAAGCATTCATCAAGGCCTATCGAGCGTTACCGCGCTTTCGCGGTGACAGCGCCTTCTACACTTGGCTCTATCGTATCGCCATCAATACGGCGAAGAACGTCCTCGCCTCGCGCGGTCGAAGCCCCGTTCAATACGACGTCGATCGATCGGACGACGACGGTTACGACGTCGTGGCCAACATGAAGGACACGGCGACACCCGAAGCGCTCGCGCTCACCGAGGAGATCCGCTCCATCGTGACGTCCGCAATCGATGCGCTTCCCGAGGACTTGCGTACGGCGATCCAGCTGCGCGAACTCGAAGGACTGTCTTACGAAGAGATTGCGGCTGCCATGGAGTGCCCGGTGGGGACCGTGCGCTCCCGGATCTTCCGTGCTCGCGAGGCGATCGACGCCCGTTTGCGCGAAGTATTCGATGGCGGGCTTGGGCGGGGAGAGGTGATCGGATGAGTATCAAGGAAATCGACGAACGTGAAAGCCAGTTGTCGGCCATGTACGACGGGGAGCTGCCGCCCGCAGAGTGCGAGCTTGTCGCGCGACGGCTGTCTCGCGACGAGAACCTGCGTCGAAGCTGGGAGAATTACGGGCTGATCGGTGCGGCGATGCGCAGCGAACAAATGGCCGGACGACGGCTCGCACCGAAAGTGGCGGCAGCGATCGCGCGAGGCGAGTCGTCGGGCCAGCGGCCCGCCGGTTCGTCAGGGCGTTCCTCGAGTGCCTGGTCGCGTTGGGCGGTGCCACTCGGCAGCGCAGGCCTTGCGGCCTCGATCGCCGTGATCGGCGTGCTCGGCATGTTCTGGTTGGGCGCAGGTTCCGGCACCCCCGTTTCGCCCGCGCCAGTGGCTGCCGCGGCAAATACGGTCAAAGAAGTCGTGATTCCGGCAGCACCGGAAGAACGCACGATCGTCGTGGCCTCGGCGACGCCGAGCGCAGTGACCCGGGTGGCCGACGCGTCTCGGGCGGCGCCTGCGGCGTCTTCGAGCGTGGAGCCCGAGAGTTATGTCACGCCGCCGCTGCGCGAGGGTGGCGGAGCGTCTTTGGCTCCGGCTTTCGAGCTCGCCAGTTATGTGGGTGCACATAGCGCAGTGTCCGCGCCGATGCTGCGCCATTCGGCGATCTCTGCGGTGATCGCCACGCCGCAGCAGGCCGTGGTCGTGGTACCGACGTCCGAGGCGCCTCGGTGATGTCGGTACGACGAGTTCGGATGGCGCCCCTGTGGCGAGCCGTGTTCGTCGTGGCGCTGATCGCGCCGATCTCGGCCTTTGCCGACGATGCGCGCGAGTGGCTCGAGAGCATGAACCGGGCACTCGCCGAAAAAAGTTACGAAGGCACGTTTTTTCATGAGCGGGGCGGCGTATCCGAGTCGCTGCGCATCCATCATCGGGTTCGTGGGGATGAGGTCGCCGAGCGGCTGGTGTCGCTCGATGGCTCGGGCCGCGAATTCATTCGATTGGGTGATGAGCTCTCGTACATCCTGCCCGACCAGCGCACGATTCTGGTCGAGCGCCGCCCGCGCACAGGCGGCTTGTTGCCGAGTTTTCCGAGGTTCGACGATCGTACGGCGCGGTTCTATCGACTCGAGCCTCTTCAGCGTGCGCGTGTGACCGAGCGCGATGCGCGAGTGGTGACGTTGGTGCCGCTCGATCCTTACCGCTACGGTTTTCGGGTGTGGATCGATGCACGTACGAGACTGCCGCTCAAATCCGAACTGTACGATCGACGAGGGCAGGTGCTCGAGCGTATCGCCTTTTCGAGTCTGCAGATTTTGAGGGATATCCCGGATGCGACGTTCACTCCGGGAGTATCGATCGAAGGCTTCCGTCGTATCGAAAGTGATCGCGGCGTACGCCTGCGCACGGTCAATGACAGTGCGTCGATGTGGAATCTGCGGACGGCGCCGCGTGGGTTTCGTCTGACCCAGCGAGCGCGACAGACGCTGCCGGGCGCAGAAGAGCCGGTCTCGCACCTCGTGCTCTCCGACGGGCTCGCCTCGGTCTCGGTGTTCATCGGTGCGCGCCTGCCGCCGAAGTCGGCCAAAGAAATCGCCATCGAACGACAGATCGGCGCTTCGACGGCGTACTCGACATTCATCCACGGTCATCATGTCGTGGTGGTGGGGGAGGTGCCCGTGCAGACCGCGAAGCTCATCGCTTCCGAGCTCAGCCCCGAGGAGCCCGGCAAACCGGCAACTCCGGTAGAGCCTGCGCGCCCCGCGGAAGCGTCTCGCGTCGCCGAGCCGCCTCGCAACGCCGAGCGTTCGAGTCCGTGACCGGCGCGCACGTCCCCCCTGGCAAGCTCACGCTGCTGACTCGGGAGGGCTGCGAGCTCTGCGAGGAGTTCGCCGAAGACCTCGTTCGGCTATCCACGACGCTGCCTCTGCCTCCGGTCGAAGCGCTCGACATCGACTCCGATCCCGAGCTGCTGCGTCGTTATGGCCACAAGATTCCGGTGTTGCTCTGGGATGGAGCGCCCGTAGCGGTCACCCATCTCGATCCCGGCGAAATCGAGCGCCTGCTGAAGGTGCGCTGAAGGTGGGTCAACTCTTCGAACGCGACGGCCGCCAGTCGGTATAATTCGCCGCCTTTGAAAGTCCCGGGGTTGTCCCGGGAGACCACCTTGGAACCGATGCAGAACATCCGCAATTTTTCGATCATCGCCCACGTCGACCACGGCAAGTCGACCTTGGCCGACCGTCTCATCCAGCTGTGCGGGGGCCTGCAGGCCCGCGAGATGCAGAATCAGGTGCTCGATTCCATGGCGCTCGAGCGCGAGCGGGGCATCACGATCAAGGCGCAGAGCGTCACGCTGTACTACAACGCCGCCGACGGTCAGCGCTATCAGCTCAATCTCATCGACACCCCGGGGCACGTCGACTTCTCTTACGAGGTCTCGCGTTCGCTGGCCGCCTGTGACGGGGCCTTGCTCGTGGTCGATGCCTCGCAGGGCGTCGAGGCGCAGAGCGTCGCCAACTGCTACACCGCGATCGAGCAAGGACTCGAGGTGTTGCCGGTCATCAACAAAATCGACCTGCCATCGGCCGACCCGCCGAAGGTGATCCGCGAGATCGAAGAAATCATCGGGATCGACGCCCAGGATGCGGTGCGTGTGTCGGCCAAGACGGGCGAGAACGTCCCGGAACTCCTCGAGGCGATCGTCGCGCATATCCCGGCGCCGAAGGGTGATCCCGACGCTCCGCTGCAGGCGCTCATCATCGACTCGTGGTTCGACAACTACGTGGGTGTCGTGTCGCTGGTACGCGTGGTCAACGGGACTTTGCGTGCGGGTGACAAGATCCGCGTGATGTCCACGGGTCGTGCGTGGCTCGTCGACAAGCTCGGCCGCTTCACACCGAAGTCGATGGCGGCACCCCAGCTCAGTGCCGGCGAGGTGGGTTTCGTCATCGCGGGTATCAAGGAAATCGACGGTGCGCCCGTGGGAGACACCATCACCCTCGAGAACAAGCCGTGTGCGACGCCGCTGCCGGGTTTCAAGCAGGTACAGCCGCGGGTGTTTGCGGGGCTCTTCCCGGTGAATGCCGACGACTACGAGTCGTTTCGCGATGCGCTCGCCAAGCTCCGCCTCAACGACTCGGCGCTGCATTACGAGCCCGAGGTCTCGGGTGCGCTCGGCTTCGGGTTCCGGGTCGGCTTCCTCGGCTTGCTGCACATGGATATCGTGCAGGAGCGCCTCGAGCGCGAGTACGACCTCGATCTCATCACGAGCGCGCCGACCGTCGTCTATGAAGCTGGGCTCACCGACGGGACGAACGAATACGTCGACAACCCCGCGAAGCTGCCGCCGCCCAACAAGGTGGTCGAGATTCGCGAGCCGATCATCATCGCCAACATCTTGGTGCCGCCAGACTACGTCGGCGGCGTACTGCAGTTGTGCACCGAAAAGCGTGGCACGCAAAAGAAAATGCAGTATCTCGCGAACCAGGTGTCGCTGCAGTACGAACTGCCACTCGCCGAAGTGGTGCTCGATTTCTTCGATCGGTTGAAGTCGGCGAGCCGTGGCTACGCCTCGTTCGATTACGAGTTCAGTCACTTCCAGTCGGCACCTTTGTCGAGGCTGGACATCCTCATCAACGGCGACAAGGTCGATGCACTCTCGATCATCGTTCACCGCGAAAATGCATATCAGCGTGGTCGCGAACTCGTCGACAAGATGCAAGAGCTCATTCCGAGGCAGATGTTCGAGGTCGCCGTTCAGGCGGCGATCGGGACTCATGTCATCGCTCGCGCCACCGTCAAGGCGCTGCGCAAGAACGTGCTTGCCAAGTGCTATGGCGGCGACATCAGCCGCAAGCGCAAACTCCTCGAGAAACAGAAAGAGGGCAAGAAGCGCATGAAGCAGGTCGGTTCGGTGGAAATTCCGCAGGAAGCCTTCCTCGCGGTGCTCAAGGTCGGCCGGAAGTAATCTCATGCTCGAACTGCTGATTTCGACGCTGGCGCTCCTCGCGGTTCCCGTAGCCATCATCTGCGTGATCGACGACTGGTTCGTCCGCCCGGGCCGCCAACTCGTGCTCAAAGACGGTCAGCCCACGCCGGATCCGCTCGTCATGCGTCTGCTCTACGGCGCGTTGCCGATCGTGGTGATCGCCTGGTTCTTCCAATTGATGTCGGCACAGCGGGCGGATTTCAGTCTGGTGTTGATCCTGATCACCCTCGCCTCGGGCATCGCGTGGGCGGTGGATCATTGGCTGCTCGCACCGCGACGATATGCAGCGGCTCGTGCGGCGGGTCGCGAGATCGCGTCACTGCAGCTGCCGGGAACAGTCGACTATGCGCGCAGCTTCTTCCCGGTGATGGCCGTGTTGCTCGTGCTGCGTTCGTTTTTCTATGAGCCGTATCGCATTCCGTCCGACTCGATGATGCCGACGCTGCTCGACGGCGATTTCATCCTGGTCAACAAATACGCCTACGGTGTGCGTCTCCCGGTGGTGCATCGCAAGGTACTCGAGGTGGGCACGCCCGAGCGCGGCGATGTGGCCGTCTTTCGCTTTCCGGCGGATCCGGCGGTCAATTACGTCAAGCGCGTCGTCGGGTTGCCGGGCGATCTCGTCGAAGTGCGTGACGATCAACTCATCATCAACGGCACGCCGGTTCCGCTCGTGCAGCAGGGGCGGTATGAGGACGGTTGCTATCAGAACATGCGCATCGCCGAAGAGACGCTCGACGGTCGCCGCCATGGCGTACTGCATTGCTTGAGCTCCGACATGATCGCCGTGCCGCCGCTGCCCTCGTGCAATCGAAGCATCCCGCAAGGCTATATCTGCAATGAATCCACCGCGGGTATCAATCCCGATCTCGGTGATCGCGTGATGCGGGTGCCCGATGGCCAGTACCTCATGGTCGGTGACAACCGCGACAATAGCTCGGATGGTCGCGTCTGGGGCTTCGTCGACGAGTCGCTGCTCGTCGGGCGGGCGAGTGCGATCTGGTTCAACTGGGACCTGCAACGCAGCGGCGGTCCGGACTGGTCCCGTATCTTCACGAGAATCGAGTGAGCGTGCAGCGTCCCGACTGGCCGTCGCGCTGGTTGCAGCAATCTTTGGGCTATGAGGCGAAGGATCTTTCCCTATTCACGGCAGCACTCACCCATCGCAGTGCCGCGGGTCGCAACAATGAGCGACTCGAGTTCTTGGGTGATGGTGTGCTAAACATGATGGTTGCGGAGTTGCTCTTTACGCGCTTTCCGGACGCCGATGAGGGTGATCTCAGTCGTCTGCGTGCGAGTCTCGTCAGCGCTGAACCGCTCGCCGGTCTCGCACATCAACTGGGTCTCGGCGACGAGCTCAAACTTGGTTCGGGTGAACTCAAGACCGGTGGGTTTCGTCGACAGTCGATTCTCGCCGATGCCTTCGAGGCGACGATCGGGGCGGTCTATCTAGACGGTGGCTTCGAAGTCGCCCGTGCGCTCGTGCATCGATTGTGGGCGCCGCTCGTCGAGGCCTTGCCGCAGGCGTCTGCGCTCAAAGATCCGAAGACGCGGCTTCAAGAGTGGATGCAGTCGCGCGGGCACGGATTGCCGGTGTACGTCGTCGAACACGTCGAGGGCGAGCCGCATGCGCAGCACTTCACGGTGCGTTGCGATGCAGCGGAGCTTGATGTGTCGACTCGCGGCGAGGGGTCGAGTCGACGCAAGGCAGAACAGGAGGCCGCGCAACGTGTCCTCGAGAAAATCGAGGTGAAGACATGACGGACGAGACAGATCAACCAGAATTCAAGGCAGGTTTTGCAGCGCTCGTCGGCCGCCCGAACGTGGGCAAGTCGACGTTGCTCAATGCGCTCGTGGGCGAGAAACTCTCGATCGTCACACCGCGTCCGCAGACCACGCGACATCGCATCGTGGGTCTCGTCAATCGGCCGGGGCTGCAGATCGCCTTCGTCGACACGCCGGGTTTGCATGTCGGCGGCAAGCGCGCACTCAATCGCGCGATGAATCGCACGGCGGCTTCGGCCTTGGTCGATGCGGACCTCGTCGTGTTCGTCGTCGAGGGTTTGCGTTGGACCGAGGAAGACGAAGCAGTGATGCAGCGTATTCGTGACAGCGGTCGTCCGGCCATTGCGGTCGTGAGCAAGGCCGATCTTGCACGCCCTCGCGAGAGTCTGCTGCCGTTCATTCAGCAGCTCGCCGAGTGTCACCCGTTCCGCGCCATCGTGCCGGTGTCGGCCGCGCGTCAAGAAAATCTCGAAGAGCTCGTGTCGGTGATCGGGCGCGAGTTGCCGCAGTCGCCTCAGCTCTTCGATGAGGCGGATCGCACCGATCGCGATCTGCGTTTTCGCATCACGGAAATCATTCGCGAAAAACTGACTCTCGAGCTCAACCAGGAAGTGCCGTATGGCATCGCCGTCGAGATCGAGCGCATGGAGCGTGAGGTGGATCAAGGCAGCGAGCGCGACGTGATCCACGCCGTGATCTGGGTCGACCGGGAAGGTCAAAAGCCCATCGTCATTGGTGCCGGAGGCGCGCGACTGAAGCGCGTCGGCAGCTCGTCGCGTCGCGAGATCATCGCGCTGCTCGGCCGTCGCTGCCATCTCGAACTTTGGGTGAAGGTGCGCGAGAACTGGGCCGACAACGCGCAGGCGCTGCGCACGCTCGGTCTCGAGTGACGGGCGATCATGGGCAAGGGTGGCCGTCGGGTTGATCTCGCGCCGCTGTACGTGCTGCACCATCGTCCGTGGCGCGACACGAGCCGCATGCTCGATGTCTTCACCCGCGATCATGGCCGTCTGACGCTGTTCGCACGCGGGGTCCGCGGTCCGAAGTCCCGCTCCGCGTCGTTACTTCAGCCGTTCCGGTTATTACTCGCCTCTTGGAGCGGCAGCGGCGATGCCGGTCAATTGACGCAGGTGGAAGCCGCCGGTGTTCGTGATGCGGCAAGCGTCCGCGACTCCGCGAGTAGTCCAGACCCGACCCCCGGTCGTGACGCCGGAGATCCGCTCAAGCCCCTACCTGCGGCGGCGCTGCTCAGTGCCTGGTATCTCAACGAGCTCGTGCTGAAGCTCACCACCCGACATGATCCTCAACCTTTGGTGTTCGATCTTTACCACGAGAGTCTCGATCGATTGCGGGCGGGCGAGGAGATCGCCGCCGTGCTGCGTCGTTTCGAGCGACAGTTGCTCGATCTGCTCGGCTATGGGGTCGAGTTCAGGAACGAGGCCCGCGAGGGTCAGGCGCTCGAGGACGAGGCGTATTATCATTTCCACCCTGAACTCGGCTTCACCGAAGTATCGGGCGGCGCGCAGCAGGGCACGGTCTTTCGGGGTCGTGATCTGCTCGGCATCGCCGAGGATCGATACGACGATGCCGCGGTGCTCGAGACGGCGCGAAGCGTGCTGCGTGTGGCGCTCGATCACGCGCTCGAGGGACGCGACTTGCGTACCCGAGCGGTGGCGCGGGCGGTGATCGGGCGACGTCGAAACAAGGAGAGCTAAGGCGTCATGACAGGGACCATCGAACTCGGCGTCAACATCGACCACGTGGCGACGCTGCGCCAGGCGCGGAGGGGTCGCGATCCGAGCGCCGTCGAGGCGGCGCTCATTGCCGAGCAGTCGGGTGCCGACAACATCACGCTTCACCTGCGCGAGGACCGGCGCCACATCCAGGATGCCGACGTCGAAGCGCTGCGTCCCTTGCTGAAGACACGCATGAATCTCGAAATGGCCGTCACCGACGAGATGATCGCCATCGCTCGACGCATTCGCCCCGCGGACTGCTGCCTCGTGCCGGAGCGGCGCGCAGAGATCACGACCGAGGGCGGACTCGACGTGGTCGGTCAGATCGGTCGTCTGCGCGAGAGCTGTGCCTTGCTTGCGGCGACCGGCATTCGGGTGGCGCTCTTCATCGACCCGGAGCCCGCGCAGATCGAAGCCACCGTTCGCGTGGGGGCGCCCGTCATCGAATTGCACACGGGTCGTTATTGCGAAGCGACGGGAGAGGAACAGGCCCGTGAGCTCGAACGGCTGCGAGCCGGCGCGCGACTCGCGAAAACCTTCGGTCTCGAAGTACACGCGGGGCATGGTCTCAACTACGACAACGTGACACCCGTGGCGGCCATTCCGGAAATCGTCGAACTCAACATCGGCCACGCCATCGTCGGTCGCGCCATTTTCGCGGGACTACCCGCTGCGGTGCGCGACATGAAGGCGCTCATGCTGGCGGCACGCTCATGACGGTACTCGTCTTCGACATCGAAACCGTTCCCGACATCGAGCTCGGCCGCGCCGTACTCGGTCTCGAGGGCTTGTCGGACGGACAGATCGCCAAGGCGATGTTCGCCCATGCGCGTCAGCACGGCGGCAGCGAGTTCCTGCCACACGAGCAGCATCGCATCGTCGCGATTTCGTGTGTGTTGCGTCGCGGTGACACCCTAAAGGTTTGGAGTCTCGGTGATCTCGGCTCGGATGAGCGTGAGCTCGTCACGCGTTTCTTCGAAGGGATCGATCGTTACACGCCGACGCTCGTCTCGTGGAACGGGGGCGGGTTCGATTTGCCCGTGCTGCATTATCGCGCGCTCAAGCACAGTGTGGTCGCTCGGCGCTACTGGGAAAACGGCGGCGAAGATCAAAGTTTTCGGTTCAATAATTACCTCAGCCGCTATCACGAGCGTCACACCGATCTCATGGATGTGCTGTCGGGATTCCAGCCGCGAGCGAAGGCGAGTCTCTCTGATATGGCCTATCTGCTCGGCCTGCCGGGCAAGCTCGGATTTTCGGGAGACAAGGTGTGGGATGCCTACGCCGCTGGCAACCTCGAGGGTATCCGACGCTATTGCGAGACCGACGTGCTCAACACCTGGCTCGTCTACTTGCGCTATCAATTGATGCGCGGGCATATCGATACGGCGGAGTTGGCGACCGAAGAGGCGAGAGTCCGTGAGTTGCTCTCGTCCTCGAGCGAGCCGCACTTCAAAGAGTTCCTCGCGGCTTGGCCGCAGCAGAGCGTGTGAGCCGGGGCGCAAAGCCGCCGGGCCCGCCCGAGGAGGGCGTTGTCGCGGCGCTCAATCACGATGGTGAGGGCGTACTACGCGGGACGAAGACCGCCTTCGTGCCCGGCGCCTTGCCGGGCGAGCGCATCGTGTTCCAGCGCGTGCGGCGACATCGTCAGCACGATGAGGGATCTCTCGTCGAAGTACTCGAGCGATCGCCTTCGCGAGTCGAACCCAAGTGCGCGCACTTCGGCATTTGCGGGGGCTGCGCCATGCAGCATCTCGATCCGGCGGGGCAGTTGGCGGCCAAACAATCGGAGCTTGCCGAATCGTTGTCGCGCATCGGGCGAGTCGAGCCCGCGCGCTGGATCGAGCCGCTCGCCGGGCCCGTCTGGAATTACCGTCGTCGGGCGCGCCTGGGTGCGAAGTGGGTACCGAAGCGCGAGCGCGTCTTGGTCGGTTTTCGGGAGCGTCAAAAGCCTTACGTGGCGGCGCTCGAGCGTTGCGAGGTGTTGGCGGCCCCCCTCGATGCTTTGATCACCCCGCTCTCCGAACTTTTGACGGGACTCGAGGCGCGCGTGTCGATTCCGCAGATCGAAGCGGCGGTGGGCGACGATGGGGTATTGCTCGTGTTCCGCAACTTGGTGGAACTCGGTGAGACCGACCGCGCGGCACTGCTCGATTTCGGCAGAGCACACCGCGTACGTATTTGTTTGCAACCCGGCGGGCTCGACAGCGTGATGTCGCTCGATGGGTCCTCGACCACGCTCGAATATCGACTCCCTGAAGAAAATCTGCGGTTCGAGTTTCGACCGACGGATTTCGTACAGGTGAACGGCGCGATGAACCGCGCGCTCGTGCAGCGCGCCATCGAGTTACTCGAACTCGAACCCACGCATCGTGTGCTCGATCTCTTTTGCGGGCTCGGAAATTTCACGCTGCCCATTGCGCGACGCGTACGCGAGATCGTCGGTATCGAAGGGGAGGCGGGGCTCGTCGCCCGTGCTCGTCGCAACGCCGAGCTCAATGAATTGAGCAATGCGAGTTTTCACGTAGCGAATCTGGCCGAGCCGGAGGGTGGCTCGTCGGCGCTCGTCGGTCGTTTCGATCGTATCCTGCTCGATCCGCCGCGGGCGGGCGCCATCGAGGTACTGCCGCGACTCGTCAAACTCGGCGCCAGCCGCATGGTGTACGTCTCCTGCCATCCGGGTACGCTCGCACGGGATGTGGGCGTGCTCTGCAGCGAACATGGGTATCGACTCGCCGCCGCCGGAGTGGTCGATATGTTCCCTCACACGACGCACGTCGAATCGATAGCCGTTTTGGAGGTGGATCGATGACGCTCGGACCTTTGATGATCGATCTCGAGGGCACGGTGTTGCAGCCTGTGGAGCGCGAGTTGCTGCAGCATCCGCTCGTCGGCAGCGTCATTCTTTTCGCGCGTAATTACGCGGACCCTGCGCAGTTGCAGCAGCTGGTCGCCGATATTCACGCCGTGCGTTCTCCCGCGCTCATCGTGGGAGTCGATCACGAGGGCGGGCGTGTGCAACGCTTTCGCGAAGGGTTCTCTCGTTTGCCGCCGGCTCGTCGAATCGGACACGAGTACGACGCCTCGCCGCGCGGTGGGCTCGCGCTCGCGCGCGAGCTCGGCTGGTTGATGGCGGCCGAACTTCGCGAAGCGGGCGTTGATCTCTCTTTCGCGCCCTGCGTCGATCTCGATTACGGTGTGAGCGAGGTCATCGGTGATCGGTCTTTCCATCGCGATGCCGGTGTCGTCGGTGAGCTCGCCGTGGCCTACATGCACGGGATGCGTGCGGCCGGTATGGTCGCGACCGCGAAACATTTTCCGGGGCATGGTGCCGTGGTCGCCGATTCGCACCACGCCTTGCCCATCGATCGGCGCAGCTTGGCCGATCTCGAGCCGGATATCCGTCCGTACCGCGTACTCATCGACAACGGGCTCGCCGGCGTGATGGTTGCGCATGTGCTCTACCCCGAAATCGACGATGTACCGGCGAGTGCCTCGCGTCGCTGGATCCGCGGTTATCTGCGCAACGAGTTGCGCTTCCAAGGCGTGGTCTTCGCCGACGACCTCTCGATGGCGGGCGCAGCGGCCGTAGGCGGCATCATCGAGCGCGCTGAACGGGCGCTCGCCGCCGGCTGCGATGTACTACCGGTCTGTAATCATCGTGAGAGCGTGATCGCGTTGCTCGAGGGTTGGAAGCCCGAGGACGATGCGGCTGCGTCGCTGCGTCGCATACGGCTACGGGGCAAAGGTGCCGGCCCGACGGGTAAGTTGCGAGAGTCGGCGGAGTGGCTCGCAGCCCAAGGCGCGCTCGAGCGTTGCACGGCGCCGCCCGACCTCAAACTCGCCTGAGATCTATCGACTGCCGGGCGTGACGACGGCGATCACGCCGATGCCCGGGTGGTCGTAATAATTTTTTTCGTTGAAGCGGATGCGTCGCAGCTCGTTCATTTGATGCGCGGCGCCGCCCTCCGGCGCGTAACGCAGGTTCATGCCGAAATGCAGCAGCGAACCACGCTCGAGCAAAAAATTGCCGGAAAGTCCCGGCACCTGAAGGCCGAGTTGGTCGACGGGCAGGCCGTTGCGCGAGCCCCAGGTGCTCGCCGTTTGCGTCCAGCCCGTGTGCGCGAGCACGCGATAACCGCCCGCTGCGAGTTTTTGACGGGCGCCGCTCAACTGCAGTTTGGCCGCGGGCAGGGGACCGAGATAGCGCGCGACTTGAGCGGCACCGGTGGCGGCGTCGCCCGATGCGGTGCGGGGGGGTGCTGCGCCGGGTTCGCCTTCGCGAGCGCCGCTCGTTCTGAAGATGATGACCTCCACTTGATACGTGGAGGCGCCTGTACCTTGGGCGTGTGCAGTCGATGCTCCGACGAGTCCGAGGACGAGCCAGAGAACGAGCAGGCAGGGCAGCAGCCAGAGTCTTTGCATGCGTCTATGTTAGCCGAGCGGCCTCAGTTCGTTGAGGCGAGCTTGCCGAGCAAAAGGGCCACGAATTCGTAACGGTCGGCCTCGTCGTCGAGCTCGTGGGACACCCGGAGCTTGAGCGGTCCCTCGAGGCGGTACTCGCGCGAGCGATCTTGCACGAGGCGAATCACGGCCTTCGGATCGATCTTGTTTTCCGCTTCGAAGATCAGGTGTCCGCCATGCGCTCCGAAGTCGAGTCGCCGGATGCCGAGTCGACGCGCGATGAGCCGCAACCGGGCGTTGCGCAACAGGTTCTGGGTCTGGGGAGGTAGCTCGCCGAAACGATCGACGAGCTCGGCGGTCAGCTCTTCGAGCGCCGCCTCATCGACGGCCCCAGCGATGCGTTTGTAGAGCGCGAGCCGTACATGCACGTCGTTCACGTAGCCCTCGGGCAGCAACGCGGGCACGCGCATCTCGATTTCCGACTGCGACGCGAGCGGAGCATCGAGATCGAGATGCTTGCCTTCCTTCATGGCTTTGACGGCACGGTCGAGCATGTCGAGATACAGCGTGAGGCCCACCTCGGTCATTTCGCCGCTTTGTTCCTCGCCGAGGAGCTCTCCGGCGCCGCGGATCTCGAGGTCGTGGGTCGCGAGCACGAAGCCCGCGCCAAGATCTTCGAGCGACTCCAGCGCCTCGAGGCGCTTCAGCGCGTCCCCGGCGAGCGCCTTGCGCGAGGGAATCATGAGATAGGCGTAGGCCTGGTGATGCGATCGACCGACGCGCCCGCGCATCTGGTGCAGCTGGGCGAGTCCGAAACGATCGGCGCGATCGATGAGGATGGTGTTCGCACTCGGCACGTCGATACCGCTTTCGATGATGGTGGTGCACACCAAGATGTCGAAGCGCCGATGGTAGAAATCGACCATGAGCTGCTCGAGCTCGCGCTCGCGCATCTGACCGTGACCCACACGGATGCTCGCCTCGGGGACGAGGGTGGCGAGTTTGTCGGCGAACTTGCCGATATCTTTGACTTCGTTGTGGACGAAGTACACCTGACCGCCGCGACGCAGTTCACGCAGGATGGCCTCGCGTATCGTCGCGTCGCTCCACTCGCTCACGAAGGTCTTGATCGCGAGGCGCTCGGCAGGGGGTGTCGCAATGAGCGAGAGTTCACGCAGACCACCGAGCGCCATGTTGAGCGTTCTCGGGATCGGTGTCGCGGTGAGCGTCAACACATGCACTTCGGCGCGTAGCGCCTTGAGACGCTCCTTGTCGCGTACCCCGAAGCGGTGCTCCTCGTCGACGATGATGAGCCCCAGATCCTTGAACCGCGCATCGGCATGCAACAGCCGATGTGTCGCGATGACGATATCCACCGAACCTTTCTCGATACCTTCGAGCACGGCGGAGGTTTCCTTGGTGGAGCGAAAGCGCGACAGCGACTCGATGCGCACCGGCCAGTCGGCAAACCGATCCGCGAAGTTCGCGGCGTGTTGCTGCGCGAGCAGGGTGGTGGGTACGAGCACGGCGACCTGTTTGCCCGCCTGCACGGCGACGAAGGCGGCGCGCATCGCCACTTCGGTTTTGCCGAAGCCCACATCGCCGCAGACGATGCGGTCCATGGGTTCTTCGGAAGCCAGATCTTTGATGACTTTTTCGATCGCATCGGCCTGGTCCGCCGTTTCTTCGAATGGGAAGGCATTGGCGAAACTTTGATATTCGAGGTCGCGCGAGGGGAGTTGGCTCGCCCGGCGGGCTTTGCGGCGTGCGTAGAGATCGAGCAGCTCGGCAGCGACATCGCGCACTTTTTCGGCGGCGCGCTTGCGCGCCCGGGACCATTGATCGGTGCCGAGTTTGTGCAGCGGTGCCGACTCGGGTGCGGCACCCGAATACCGACTCACGAGGTGCAAGGAATGCACGGGCACGTAGAGGCGATCGCCGTCGCGGTACTCGAGCACGAGGAACTCGCCGCTTTGACCCCCGACGTCCATGCTTTGCAGGCCCACGTATCGACCGACGCCGTATTCCTCGTGCACCACCGGCGCGCCAGCCGTGAGGGTCTGCAGGTCGCGGAGGATGGCGTTCGGGTCAGCCGTGATCTTGCGTCGGCGTCGTTCCTGTCGGGCGCGAGTGCCGAAGAGTTGCGACTCGGGCAGCACGGTGAGCGCGGGATCGGCGAGCACGAGGCCCGCGAGTTCCGGTGCCACGGTCAGCGCGAGGCGAGCCTCGCTCGCGACGAAGGCTTGCCAACCGTCGCAGGCCGCAGCCTTGAGGCCGGCGCCGCGCAGCAACTCGCCGAGCACTTCGCGACGGCCGGGTGAGTCGGCCGCAAGTAGCACGCGACCCTCATGGTGCGCGAGAAAATCCTGTAGCGGCGCGAGCGGTTTTTCCGCCCGCGGATCGAGTCGCAGCTCGGGCGGCAGTTTGGCGCCAAAGTCATGGTACGCCTGCGAGGTGTCTTCACTGCGAAAGGTGTCGAGCACGATCTGCGGGTGTCGATCGAGCCCGCCGCGGACGGTCTCGAGATTAATGAAGAGTTCTTCGGGGCGCAGTAGCGGGCGCTCGATGTCGCCGCAGCGATCGTCGTGACGCAGTTGCAGTGCGTGCCATGCGCGTTCGATGGCGCCCTCGAGGCTACCGGTGAGATCGGCGATGCGCGCGCGTGCCGGCAGGTAATCGAAGAGCGTGTCGGTCGAGTCAAAGAAAAGCGGCAGGTAAAACTCGATGCCGGCGGGGGCGATGCCATCGCTCACGCCGCGATAGATGGCGCTGCGGGTCGGGTCGCCATCGAAACGAGTCCGATAGCGGCGACGGAAGGCGCGCACGGCGTCGGCATCGAGCGGCATCTCGCGCGCAGGAAGCAGTCGCACCGCCGGAATCGATTCGCGCGAGCGCTGGGTCTCGGGATCGAACTTGCGAATGGCTTCGATCTCGTCGTCGAAGAGATCGATGCGCAGCGGGCCGTCGGCGCCCATCGGGAACACATCGAGCAGCGAGCCGCGCAGGGCGTACTCGCCGGGACCCGCCACTTGGCTCACTGAGGAGTAACCCGCCTCGGTCAGGCGCAGCCGGAAGGCCTCGAGCGCGAGACGTTCGCCGACGGCGAGCGAGAAGCTGCGGCTCGCGACGTATTGGCGGGGCGCGAGACGTTGCAGGATCGTGTCGATCGTGACGAGCACGATGCCGCGGCGCAGGTCCGGTAATTCGGCGAGAGCGAGCAGCCGATCGCTCGTGATGTCCGGGTGCGGCGAAAAGACGTCGTACGGCAGCACCTCCCAGTCCGGCAACGTCAGCAGACGAAGACCGGGCGGGGCGAAGAACTGCAGTTCGGCACGACGACGCTCGAGACTTCGACTGTCGGGCTCGATGACGAGCCAGGGCTGGTCGTCCGCGGCCGCCGCTTCGGCGAGCGCGAGCGCCGTGGCGCTGCCATGCAAGCCGCTCCAGTGCACCTGCGGGCGCCCGGAGTCGGGTATGGGGGGCCGGAGGAGCTTGGACATGGGCGCGCAAGCTTACAGAGCCGCTTTGGGGAGGCAAGCCCCGCGATGGGGTGGTCTCGATATGGTTAAATCGGCCCCGAATGTTCCAGCCGTTATCCTTGTTCGTCGGCCTGCGCTACGTACGCTCGCGAACGCGGAAATTCTTCGTGTCGTTCATCACCTGGGTCTCGCTGGCCGGGGTGGCTGTCGGCGTCGCCGCGCTCATCGTGGTGCTGTCGGTCATGAATGGTTTCGAGGGGGAGCTGCGCGACCGGTTGCTGGCCTTGTCGAGTCACGCGCGGGTCATCGTCGCCGGTGAGACGGGTGGGGGGCCGCCCGTATCGATTGAGGGGTCGGCTGAGGCGGTCACCCGAGCCGGTGATTACGACTGGCAGGGGGCGCTCGCGGTGTTGCGCACGGATCCACGCGTGCGGGGTGTCGCCCCTTACGCCGAAATCCAGGCGCTCGCGCTGCGCACTCCTGAGATGCTGCCCGTGCAGTTGAGGGGAGTCGATCCGCAACTCGAGCCAGCGGTGTCCGTGGCGGCCTCGGCGATGGTCGAAGGGCGACTCGACGAGCTCGTCCCGGGCAGCGATCGAATCATTCTTGGCAGCGTGGTGGCGCGTCTGCTCGGCGTGGCCGTTGGGGATCGCGTGACCTTGCTCGTGCCCGGTGTCGCCGAAGGCGGGGTGCCAGCGCCGCGTCTGCGCGAATTCTCGGTCAGTGGGATTTTCGAAATCGGCTTGCACGATCACGACGGGACACTCGCGCTCGCGCATCTCGATGACGTGCGTGCCCTTACCTCCGATGATGCGCGCGCCTTCGGCTTGCACGTGAAGCTCGACGATCCGATGTCGGCGCCTGCGCTGAATGCGCAACTCGGCGACCGACTCGGCGCCGGACTCACCCTGCGCGACTGGACTCAAGATCACGCCAATTATTTTCGGGCCATCCGCATCGAGAAGCGGATGATGTCGATCATCCTGATGCTGATCGTGGGCGTCGCGGCCTTCAACATCGTGGCGATGCTCGTCATGGTGGTGACCGACAAGCGTACGGACATCGCGATCCTGCGTACGTTCGGCGCTTCGCCGCGCAGTGTGCTCGGCGTCTTCCTCACGCAAGGGCTCGTGATTGGTTGGGCGGGCGTCGCATTGGGCGTCGTACTCGGCGTGATGCTCTCGCTCAACGTCGCCGACATCGTGCCGGTCATGGAGTCGGCCTTCGGATTTCAGGTGATGGACCCGAGCGTGTACTACGTGACGCGCATCCCCGCAGAACTGCGCGCCGAGAACGTCATCACCATCGCGCTCATCGCACTCGTCGTGACGGCCGCCGCCACGGTGTATCCGGCCATCCGGGCTTCGCGCGTCGCGCCCGCCGAAGCCCTGAGGTACGAGTGATGGCGCGCAACGCCTGGACTTGGATGGTCGGCACGCGTTATCTGCGCTCGACGCATCGTCGTGGGTTTGTCTCGTTCGTGGCGTTCATGTCGACGGCGGGGCTCATGCTCGGTGTCGCCGTGCTCATCGTGGTGCTGTCGGTCATGAATGGCTTCGAGCGCGAGTTGCGTTCGAGAATTCTGTCGGTGACGTCACACGCCACGCTCATCGGGCTCGAAGGCACGCTGTCCGATTGGCAAGGTATCCGCAGTCTTGCGCTCAAAAGTCCGGGCGTGCAGCACGCCGTGCCCTACGTCGAGGCGCAGGCGATGATTGCCGACGGATCACGGGTGCTCGGCAGTGCGGTGCGCGGCATCGATCCCGAGCTCGAGCGCGAGGCGACGGGTCTCGCGCAGCACCTGCGCGATACGCGCATCGAAGATCTGAAAGCAGGGTCGTGGTCGATCATCCTCGGCACGACGCTCGCGAGCGAACTCGGTGTCGCTCGGGGTGACGAGCTCGTCGTCATCGTCCCGGAGGGTAGTGCGACGCCGGAAGGGGTCGTCCCGCGCATGCGCCGAGTGACCGTCATCGGTACGTTCGAATCCGGCATGTACGAGTTCGATCGGGGACTCGCGCTGATGCATATCAACGACGCCGCGCGCCTTTATCGCTTGGGGGACGCGGTGACGGGCATACGGCTCGCAATCGATGACCCGGGACGGGCGCCGGAGGTGGTACGTGAACTCGCATTGGCGCTCGGCGGTGGGTATTACGTGAGCGACTGGACACGTAACCATGCGAATTTTTTCCAGTCCATCGAGCTCACCAAAGGGATGATGTTCATCATCCTGCTCATCATCGTCGGGGTCGCGGCGTTCAACATCGTCTCGACGCTCGTCATGATCGTCAAAGAAAAGCAGGGCGACATCGCCTTGCTGCGCACGCTCGGGGCGACCCCTGCCGACATTCTGCGCACCTTCGCTGTGCAGGGGGTGTTGATCGGTCTTGCCGGCACGATCGCCGGCGCTGCGCTCGGTATCCTGCTCGCCGAGAACGTCGAGAGCATCGTCCGGGGCATCGAGGGTCTCTTCGGGGTACAGTTCATGGATGCGAAGGTGTATTTCATGACGGATTTGCCCGCGTACGTCGAATGGGCGGATGTCGCCCGCGTCTGCGGCGTCGCATTCGTGCTGTGTGCGCTCGCCACGCTGTATCCCGCCTGGCGGGCATCGCGGACTCAGCCTGCGGAGGCCTTGCGTCATGAGTGAAGTGGTACTCGAAGCCGAGGGCGTCGTACGCGAGTTTCGGGAGGGGACATCCACCCTGCGTGTGCTCGATGGCCTCGATCTGCGTCTGCAGCGCGGGGAGTGTGTCGCGATCGTGGGTGCCTCGGGCTCGGGCAAGACGACCTTGCTGCAGATTTTGGGCGGGCTCGATCGGCCGACGCTCGGTAGCGTTCGTATCGAAGGTCGCGATCTGCATGCACTCAATGAAATCGAGCGCAGCGCGCTGCGCAACCGCACGATCGGATTCATCTACCAGTTCCACCATCTTCTGCCGGAGTTCAGCGCACTCGAGAACGTGGCGATGCCCTTGCTCGTTCGTCGCATGTCGACGGCCGAGGCGAAGTCGCGCTCGACCGCGATCCTCGAGGAGGTCGGGCTCGGGGCTCGGCTCTCGCACCGTCCTCATCAGCTTTCCGGGGGTGAGCGTCAGCGCGCCGCCGTGGCTCGTGCGCTCGTGACGGAACCGGCACTGGTGCTCGCCGACGAGCCAACGGGTAATCTCGATGGGCGCAATGCCGAGCAGGTGTTCGAGCTCATGCTTCGGCTCAACCGTGATCGACGGACGACGCTCGTGATCGTCACGCACGACACGCGTCTGGCGGCACGCATGGATCGTGTGCTGACCCTGACCGAGGGTCGGCTCGTCGAGTAGTTCCGCGCCCGAATCCGGGCGAATACGCGAATTCAGAGGTTTGAGCGGCTGCCCCGCGTGCGGTACTTCTTGCGTACGCGCGATCGCCAGACCCGGTCGAGCACCAGCCAGCCGACGAGACCAAACACCACGCCGCAAATCAGACAGCCGAGCAAAAACGGCTTCCAAACGGGTCCGAGCCCGTTTTGCAGCCAATCCCAGCTCAGCTCGAAGCGGAAATTCCCGGGCGATTGGCCAAGTGCGAAGCGGCCCGTGAGGTAAGCGAGGTAATAGATCGGAACGGCCGTCAGCGGATTCACGATGAACACCGTGCCGATGAGCGTCGGCACGTTGAGCCGCAGGAGCATCGCCAGCATGAACGCGAGCGGAATGTGCACCGGCAACGGGATAAAGCAAATCGAGAGCCCGACGCCGAAGGCGGCCGTGATGCTGCGCCGCTGCAGCGACCAAAGACGCGGATCAATGAAAACGTGCGCGAAGGGGCGCGCGAACCAGCGGTCGCGCGAGGCCTGCACCTTCCTGCCGAGTTGACGGATCGTGTTTCGGAGCATCGCGGGGCGCCACTGTAGCAGCACCGTCGTGGGTCTTGCGACGTTGCTCGGCGTGATGGCTGTGCTCTTCGGGCCGCTCCGACCCGAGCTCTACACCCTCATCGCGTTGGTGCTATTCGCGATCGCCGCTTTCGCGACCTCGTTCTTCATCCGCCTGCGCGTGCTTTTCATTGCGCTCGGCACCGGCGCGGGCGCGGCCTTCGTCACCTTGCTTGTGTCGCTCGATCAATTGGCGCAGCGCTGGTCGCCGGCCGATCAGGGGCAGCGCGTGATCGCCGAAGTGCAGATCGACTCGCTGGTGCGACGCACGAACACGGGGATCGAATTCGACGCCGAGCTCGTCATCGAGGCACCTGTCTCGTTGCAGCGAACGCTGCGAGCACGGGTGAGTTGGAACGAGCCGCTCGCACCGCTGCCGCGGGCGGCCGAGCGGTGGCGTTTGCTCTTGCAGCTCAGTGTGCCGCGTGCGAACACGAACCCGGGCGGGTTCGACGAACAACGCGAGTTCTTCCGGGACCGGATGCATGCACGAGCCGTGGTGTTACCGTTCGCAGGAACTCGGCAGGTCGCACCGCAGCGTGCGGGGCCCCTTGCATTACGTGAGCAAATCGTCCGCCGCATTCGCGATGTGGTCGTCGATCGTGATGCCGCCGCGCTTTTTGCTGGGCTCGCGGTCGGTGCGACGGGCGAGGTGACTCGCGAGCAATGGCGGGTCTTCAGCGATACGGGCACGACGCATCTGGTGGCGATCTCGGGGATGCACGTCACGCTCTTCTGCTGGGTCGTGGCTGCGCTCGCTCGAAGATTTTGGGCGAGGACGCCGAACCTTGCGATGCGCATCGATCGCGAGACGTTTGCCGCGATGCTCGGTGTTCCGGCAGCGGCGGCCTATGCCGCGCTCGCCGGGTTCGGCATACCCGCGCAGCGCACCGTGGTCATGCTCGCCGTGTGGTGGATACTCAGACTTTCGGGTCGGGTGCATTCGGGATTCGACGTATTGGGCTTCGCCGCCGTCGCTGTGCTCGCCATCGACCCGTTCGCGCCGCTGTCGTCGGGCTTTTGGCTCTCGTTCGTGGCCATGGCCACTCTGATCGCCGCGGGGGACTCGCAAGGCACGGGTTTACGCGCGTGGTTCATCGATACGCTACGCACCCAATGGCGCGTCAGCCTTGCCTTGCTGCCCATCACGATCCTGTGGTTCTCGAGCTTTTCGGTGGCCGGGCTACTCGTCAACTTCGCCGCCATCCCCGTGTTTTCTTTGATCTTGGTACCGATCGCTTTGCTCGGGAGCCTGCTCGGTAGCCTCGCCGCACCGCTTGCGAAACCCCCGTGGTGGATCGGGGAGCGCGCGCACGAGTGGCTCTGGCCCTTGCTCGTCGCGGTCGCGGCCCACCCTTATGCCGCGATCCAAGTGAGTCCCGCCGCGTGGGTACCGATGCTCGGCTTCGAGCGCCCGGCCGAGGGCGAAGTGATGTTGACGCTGCTCGATGCGGGCGAGGGGACCTCGCTCATCGTTCGCACGCGGCAGCATGCGCTCGTCTACGACACGGGTGAAAGCTATGCGAGCGAAGGGCGCTCCGCAGAGCGCCTGGTTGTTCCGGCGTTGCGGTCCTTCGGCGTTTCGAAGGTCGATCGACTGGTACTCAGCGGTTCGCACGCGCAGCGCGCCGCGGGCGCGGCACGACTTTTAGCTTCCTTGCCCGTCGATCGCGTGATCGGCGGGGGTGAATGGCCGGGTGCACACCGGCGCGTGGAGGAGTGTTCGCGAGGCGAGAGGTGGGACTGGGACGGTGTCGAGTTCGAGTCGTTCGGACTGCCGGGAGGATCGTGTGCGCTGCGCGTCGACTTCGGAGGTGATCCGTCGTTCCTGATCGCCGATCGCCTCGACGCTGCTGAGTCAGCCGAGCTTGCCGCGCAGGCAGAGGCCGCGGAGCGCAGGCTGCGATCGACCGTGATCGTCACGCCCCGTCGTGGTTCCGTCGCCGCCGTGAGCTCAGGGTTCGTCGAAGCGGTCGATGCGCAGTGGGTCATGGTTCCGGGTGGAAAATCAGATCCCGAGCGATTCGCGCGCCTTGCGCGGCATTGGCGCGTCGACCCGTTCCGGGTGGTGTCGACGGCGGCGCAGGGCGCCGTCACCCTGCATCTGCGTCGAGGGCTCCCGCCGCGGTGGTTGCCGCATGTCCTCCTGCAGGGAGACCCCCTATGGCGGTATCATCCTCGGCCAGTTACGTCGGGGATCTCCGACGCCATGCAGGACATGCCCAGCCCTTGAGCCAACGGCCGGTCGAAATCGCCGACGCCTCCAAGGTATACCGCAGGTTGCTCGGGTACGCGCGGCCCCATCTCGGCATGTTCCTGATCGGCGTGCTGGGTATGGCGCTGTTCGCCGCGACCGACGCCGCGCTCGCCTATCTCGTGCAGCGTTTCTTGGGCGGCGCTTTCGTCGAGCCCGACCCGCGCATCATTTGGGCGATTCCGCTGGGCGCCATCGTGCTTTTCGTCGCCCGCGGTCTCGGCGACTACGTGTCGAATTATTTTCCGGGCTGGGTGGGGCGGCAGATCATCAAGGCGCTTCGGGCCGAACTGTTCGCTCACTATCTGCGTTTGCCCACGCGTCACTTCGAGGCGGCGACCTCGGGCGGGCTGCTCTCTCGGCTCACGTACAACATCGAGCTCGTCGCCGAGGCCACGACGAACGCCGTCACGGTGATGATTCGCGACACGCTCACCATCATCGCGCTCGTGGCGATGCTGATTTGGTACAACTGGCAGCTCGCAGCACTGGTGCTCGTGTTGGCGCCGCCGATCTCGTGGTTGATCCAGCACATCAACCGATCGTTCCGTCGCTACAGTGCGCGGATCCAGGCGTCGATGGGCGATGTCACTCGAGTGGCCAAAGAAGCGCTCGACGGACACAAGGTCATCAAGAGCTTCAACGCCGAGCAGTACGAAGAGGCGATCTTCGCCGAGGCGAACGAGCGCAACCGACACAGCAACATGCGACTCATCGGAGCGCGTGCGCTCGCCAACCCGGTGGTGCAGATCATCGCTTCGTTCGGTCTCGCGGGCGTGTTGTTCGTGTCGATCCGTCAGGTCTTCAACGCGCAGATGCGGGTCGATGAGTTCATGGCCTTCCTCACGGCACTCCTGCTTCTCACGGCGCCGCTGCGCCGCCTCGTGCAGGTGTTCGGTCCTCTGCAGCAGGGCATCGCGGCCGGGGCGAGCGTGTTCGAGGTGCTCGATACCCCCGTCGAGGATGTCGGTGGCACGCGAAACTTGGAGCGAGCCCGCGGAGAGATCGAGTTCCGCGACGTGAGTTTCAGTTACTCGAGTGCCCAGGGCGAAGTGCTCTCGAACGTGAGCTTCAAAGTTCAACCCGGACAGACGGTCGCGATCGTCGGCAAGTCGGGTAGCGGCAAGAGCACGCTCGCCAATTTACTGCCGCGTTTCATCGACCCCGAGTCGGGAAGCGTGCTGCTCGATGGCGTCGATCTGCGCGAGTACGTCCGCGCCGACGTACGCAAACAGGTGAGTCTCGTAAGTCAGGAAGTCGTGCTCTTCGACGACAGCATCCGTCGCAACATCGCGTTCAACATCGCCGATGCGGCATCGCCTGCGATCGAGGAGGCTGCAACGGCCGCGTACGTGATGGACTTTGCGGCCGAGTTGCCTCAAGGCCTCGATACGCCGGTCGGTGAGCGTGGATCGCAGCTGTCGGGCGGGCAACGGCAACGTGTCTCGATCGCCCGGGCGCTGCTCAAAAACGCACCGGTGCTCGTGCTCGATGAGGCGACGAGTGCGCTCGACAACGAATCCGAGCGGCGCATTCAGGCGGCGCTTGCGACTTTGCGCCGCGGTCGCACGACGCTCGTGATCGCGCATCGTCTCTCGACCATCGAACAAGCCGATCTCATCGTGGTGCTGCACGAAGGGCGAGTCGTCGAGACGGGCACGCATGCCGAGCTCCTCGCGCGCAACGGCACGTACGCGCAGCTTCATCGGTTGCAGTTCGCTGTCTGATGTCTAGCGCCACCGCTCGATGGCTCGAAGGCGTGTGGTACGAAGGACGTGCCGGTGCGGCGCTGCTCGCACCGCTCGCCGCCGTGTTCGCACTCGTCGCCGCAGTCCGCCGCTCGATGTTCCGCAGCGGATGGCGACGCGCGTATCGGCCGAAGGTGCCAGTTGTCGTGATCGGCAACCTCTCGGTGGGTGGTACGGGAAAAAGTCCGCTCGTCGCGGCGCTCGCTCGATCACTGCGCAGCCGAGGTCTCAAGCCCGGCATCCTGACGCGCGGTTACGGCGGAGAGGTCCGTTCGCCGATTCGGGTCACGCGAGAATCGGATGCGAGAGAGGTCGGGGATGAGCCCGTCATGCTCGCGAGTTCGACGGGTGTCGAAGTCGTGGTTTGCCCCGATCGAGCCGCCGGCGCTCGCGCGCTCGAGGCGCTCGGGGTCGAGGTCATTCTTTGTGACGACGGTCTGCAGCACTACGCGCTGGCGCGTGACCTCGAGGTCGTCGTCATCGATGCGCGGCGTGGCCTCGGCAACGGTCGGCTCTTGCCCGCAGGCCCCTTGCGCGAATCGGCGCAACGACTCGACTCGGTCGACTGGGTGGTCATCAACGGGGCTGAGGCGAACGATGTGCCCGCGTGGCGAGGTCGGGTCGGCTCGCTCGTGATGCAGCTCGTCCCCGAGGCGGCGCGCAGCATCGCCGATCCGCTCGCGTGGCAAAGCATCGAGGGTTGGCGGGGAGAGCGGGTGCATGCCGTGGCCGGCATCGGCCATCCTGCGCGATTCTTTGACCTGTTGCGCGCAGCCGGGATCGAGCCGATCGAGCACGCCTTCGCCGATCATCACGCTTTCACGGCTGGCGATTTCGCCTTCGGTGACAACCTCCCGATTCTGATGACCTCGAAAGATGCCGTAAAATGCGCAGGCTTCGCCAACGCACGGTTCTGGGAGATTCCCGTGGCGACCCGGTTGTTGCCCGATGGTGCCCGCAGCCTCGTCGAAGCCATCGAGACTTTGTGCCTTGATTCAAAAAAATCGGAGTCCGCCTGATATGGACTATCGACTGCTCGACATCCTCGCGTGCCCGCTCTGCAAAGGGCCGCTCGTGCACCACCGCGAGCAGCAGGTGCTCGTATGCCGCGCCGATCGGCTCGCGTTTCCGATCAAGGACGGCATTCCGGTCATGCTCGAGGAAGAGGCGAAGGTGCTGACCGCCGATGATCCACTGCTCACACGTTGAGCCTTGGAGCGCGCATGTACCGCATCGTCATTCCCGCGCGTTACGCCTCGACCCGGTTACCCGGCAAGCCGCTGATTCCCCTTGCGGGTAAGCCGATGCTCGCTTGGGTGCACGAGCGCGCGCTCGCGTGCTCGGCCGATGAGGTCATCATCGCCACCGACGACGATCGCATTCAGGCCGTCGCAAAGTCCTTTGGGGCGAGCGTCGAGATGACGGCCGCCGAACACACGAGCGGTACCGATCGCATCGCGGAGGTCGCCGCGCGTCGCGGCTGGCTCGATCACGACGTCGTCGTCAATCTGCAAGGTGATGAGCCTTCGATGCCCGCCGAGCTCATCGAACAGGTGGCGATGCTGCTCATCGACCACTCGGGTGCCGACATCGCAACGCTCGCGACGCCGATCGAGCATCGCGACGAATACTTTGACCAGAATGCCGTGAAGGTCGTGACCGATCTGCAGGGTCGGGCGCTCTATTTCAGTCGTGCGCCGATCCCGTGGTTCCGTGATCAAGTGGGGCCCGATGGTCTCGATCTCCTGCCGACCGTGGCGAGGCGTCACCTCGGCATCTACGCTTATCGGGTCGGGGCGCTGCGTCGACTCGCCGCGCTCGCACCCACGCCACTCGAGCAGGTCGAAAAGCTCGAGCAGCTCAGGGCGCTTGCCCATGGGCTCTGCATACAGGTGGGCGAGGCGACGTGCCGGCCGGGGCCGGACGTCAATACGCTCGACGATCTTGCGCGCGCCGCTGCCGCCCTCGAGCGGTCAGCGGGCACGCGCTAAAAAGTACTGACTCAATAATCGTCGCGGCGTGTACCGCTGCCGAAACTCGAGTAGCGATCCGGCGGGCTCGACGACCACACGACCTTCTTCTCGCTCGACGCCGCCGTCTCGGCGGCAGACTGCGCTTGGGGCGGCGTTACGGGCTGGGTCGGCTCTACCGTCTGGGTCGACGCTAGGGGCTGGCTCGGAGCTACCGTTTGGGTCGGCGATGCTGGCGGAGCAGCGGCTTCGGCCTCGTGCGAGACCGCAGGAGGCGCTGCAGGAGGCGGTGCCGCAGCGGGCTCCGAGGCGCTGAGCCCCGTCCAGCTGATGCTCCCGGTGTTTTGCGGCGGCTGCGGCAGATCGAAGGCGGCCGCGGGCTCGCCCGATCGCGAGGCCTCCGCCGTCTGATTGGCAGCCGGCGACGAATCGACTGTGTCGTCGCCCTCGTCAGAGAAATCACCGACTCCGGACTCGGAGCCCGAGGCGGCATCGCCGACGGTTGCGCCCGGCGGCAGATCACGCATACCGCCGCCACGACGACCACGGCGACCCCGGCGACGTCCACGACGTGCGCCACCCTCACGATTGCCCTGAGTTCCGTCCGCGGCGGCCAAGCCTTCAGGGGCGCTCGGGTTCACGGCGTCGCCGCCTGCTTGAGGAGCGGGCGACGTCGCGCTCGCGACGGGTAACGCGGTGTCTTGCGCGGGGGCGGGCGGCGCTGCAGCGCGTTCGGCCTCGCGCGGGCCGCGCTCCTGGCGATCACGACGACGACCCTCATCGCGACGACCGTCTTCGCGACGCGACTCGTCTCGGCGACCGTCCTCACGTCCGCGACGCTGGCCGTCATCCTGGCGTTCGCCACGCCGCTCGTTCTGGGCCGCGGCAGGCTTGGCGTCTTGCTGCGGTCGACCGGGTCCACGATCACGGTTTCGATCGCGACCGCGGTCCCCGCGGTCGTTACGCTCACCGCCACGGGCTTCGCGCTCGTTTCGATCTCGGTCGCGACCGCGTCCGCCGCGATCGCGGTCTCGATCACGCCCGCGCCCACGGTCGGGGCGAGCCTCGCGTACCGGTTCCACCGACGCAGGTGCACCGAAGAGCCAGCGCCACAGGCGCACGAAAATTCCGAGTTGAGGGCCAGCCGCCGCGACCGCCGCGGGCGCTGCAGCGACGGGAGCGGGTGCCTGCACCACGATGGGCGCCGGCGTAGTGGGCAAGAAGGTGGGGACTGCGGCAGGCTCTTGGGCCGCCTGCTTTTCGCGCGTGCTGCTCGCCTCCGGCACCTTGGCCGGTGTGGGCATCTGGTAGGAGAGGCGCTTGAACTCGGGCGTCTCGGACTCGTCGTCGCGCACGCGACGGATCGAATACTCCGGCGTGTCGATGTTGAGGTTCGGGATGACGATGAGTTCGACGTCGCTCTTGTCTTCGAGCGTACGCAGCCACTCGCGCTTTTCGTTGATGAGATAGGTCGCGACCTCGACCGGCACTTCGACGATGACCTTCGAGGTGCGATCTTTGCGCGCTTCCTCGCCGACGAGTCGCAGGATGGCGAGCGCCATCGACTCGACGGTACGGATGCTGCCGATGCCCTGGCACCGCGGGCACACCTCATGGCTCGAATCGCTGAGCGAGGGGCGCAGACGCTGGCGCGACATCTCGAGCAGGCCGAAGCGCGACAGGCGGCCGATCTGGATGCGCGCGCGGTCCATCTTCATGGCCTCGCGCAGACGGTCTTCGACGGCGCGCTGGTTGCGCGGCTCTTCCATGTCGATGAAGTCGATGACGATCAGTCCGCCGATGTCGCGGATGCGCAGCTGCCGACCGATTTCGTCGGCCGCTTCGAGGTTGGTGTTGGTGGCCGTCGTCTCGATGTCGCCGCCGCGTGTGGCGCGGGCGGAGTTGATGTCGATGGAGACGAGCGCCTCGGTGTAGTCGATGACGATCGAACCGCCCGAGGGCAGTTGCACCTTGTGCGCGTAGGCCGATTCGATCTGGCTCTCGATCTGGTATCGAGTGAAGAGCGGGATGTCGTCGGTGTACATCTTCAGGCGGCGGCCACCCTCGGCCGGCATGAAGCGCTGCATGTACTCGGAGGCCACCGAATGCGCGTTCGGCTCGTCGACGAGGACTTCGCCGATGTCGTCGGAGAAGTAATCGCGCAGCGCGCGGGTGACCGGGTCACTCTCGCGGTAGACGAGCAGCGGCGAGGGGTGCTCGAGCACGGCTTTGACGATCTCGTCCCACTGGATCTTGAGGTTGTCGAGATCCCACTGCAGTTCTTCGGTGGCGCGACCGAGGCCCGCGGTACGGACGATGGCGCCCATGCCTGCAGGGATGACGAGCGCATCCATGATGCTCTTCATCTGATCGCGCTCTTCACCCTCGATACGGCGGCTGACGCCACCGGCGCGGGGGTTGTTCGGCATCAGGACGAGGAAGCGCCCGGCGAGCGAAATGTAGGTGGTGAGGGCGGCACCCTTGTTGCCGCGTTCTTCTTTTTCGACCTGGACGACGATGTCCTGGCCTTCCTGCAGGACCTCGCGCATGTTGATGCGACCGCCCGAGGGGTTCTTGAGGAAATACTCGCGGGAAATTTCCTTGAGGGGAAGGAAACCGTGGCGCTCGGCGCCGTAGTCGACGAAGCAGGCTTCGAGCGAGGGCTCGATGCGGGCGATACGCCCTTTGTAGATATTCGCTTTTTTCTGTTCGCGGGAAGGAAGCTCGATCGAGAGGTCGTAAAGCTTCTGTCCGTCAACGAGGGCGACGCGCAGCTCTTCCTGCTGCGTCGCGTTTACCAACATTCTTTTCATGGGACCCAATACTCCGGATTGGGGCCGACAGTCTTCCGGGGGTCGTCCAAGGGGACACCGTCACCCGACGGGCCAGAGGCCTCGGGCGTGCGGGCAGAACCAATGCATTGAGTTGCGTGAGCAGCGTTACGAGAAAGTGAAACACGTTACGGCTGTCTTCTTGGTCTCTGGCAACCGAAGGCGCGTCGGGTGACGCTGCGTCTGTCGGCCGGATTCGATGGCCTCGTCGCCGAGGACCAACTAACATGCTGCGCTCGCTTCCGGGCTGGCTGTAAGGCCGGTTCCGGCGGGCGAGCGCCGCGCTAATGCCTGCGGAAGCGGGCCAATCATGGGCAAACGCTCTCGCGACCCCATAATCCTATGACAAAGCCCATGGAAAAACAAGGTCTTACGAATAAATCTGAACAAACTGCAGTTCGTCGCGTCACGGTGGGTGAGGACGATGCGGGCACTCGTCTCGACCGGTTCCTGACCCGGCGTTACCCCGATGTTCCGAAGAGCCGGCTTTTCCGCATCGTTCGCAAGGGCGAGGTTCGGGTCAACGGCAAGCGGGCGGATATCGACACCCGCTTGGCTTTGGGGGATGAGGTGCGATTACCCCCCGTACGGCTCGAACCCATCGAGCCGACCGCCGCCGGAGCCGTTGCGGGTTCGGGGGCTCCTGCCGCCGGGGCCGTCCGCCGAGCGGGGCCAGTCGGTGCTGCGCCGGGGTCTGCATCGTCCGGCTCGGGGGCGGCCAGTTCGAAGGGCTCCAGTTCTTCGGCGTCCGGTTCGGGGGCGACTCGGCCGGCTGGCCGTTCCCGCGTGCCCGCCTCGCTGATCGCGACGGTCACGGGGGCCATCCTCCACGAAGACGAGCGGCTGCTCGTCATCAATAAACCCGCCGGGCTCGCGGTACACGGCGGCAGCGGTCTCAGCTTCGGCGTCATCGAGGCCTTGCGCGCGGCGCGACCCGACGAGAGCGACAAGCTCGAGCTCGTCCATCGACTCGATCGCGACACGAGCGGAGTGTTGTTGGTCGCCCGAAAGCCCGCAGTGCTGCGCATGCTGCATGCGGGTTTGCGCGAGGGCGAGGGCTTCGAGAAGCGCTATCTCGCGCTCGTCAAAGGCAGCTGGCAACTCGGCAAAAAACGCATCGACGCGCCGCTGCGTACCGATCTGCGCGTGGGCGGCGAGCGTACCGTGAAGGTTCAGTCTTCAGGCAAAAGCGCGACCAGCGATTTTCGTCCGGTGCAGGGTTTCGGTCGCATCGCCTCGCTGCTCGAGGTGTCGATCCTCACGGGACGCACGCACCAGATTCGCGTGCACTCGGCGTATGCCGGTCATCCGGTTGCGGGTGATCCGAAATACGGCGACTTCGAGTTCAACAAAGAAATGCGAAAGTACGGCTTGGACCGCATGTTTTTGCATGCCTCGAGCTTGTCGTTCGTGTGGCCCGATCGAGGCACGGAGTTCAGCGTGAATGCGCCGCTGCCCCCGGAGCTCGCTCAGGTGATCGATGCGCTATCTAGCGTGTCGACGCGAGGGCGTAGGGGCGCAAGGCCCGTGCGACGAAGATCATCGGCAGGCCGATGATCGCCGTCGGGTCGAGGCTCTCCATGCGCTCGAACAAAGAAATCCCGAGTCCCTCGCTCTTGAATCCGCCGGCACAGTCGGCGGCCGGTTCGCGACGCACGTAGTCTTCGATTTCGACTCGGGTGAGGGTACGAAAGACGCAGCGGGTCTCATCGCGATGTCTGAGCCACAGACCCGCCTCGAGTCCGACCACGGCGACGGCCGTGTGGTAGACGACGGTCTGTCCCGAGAGGCGTTCGAGCATGGCTTTTTGACCTTCGGGGCTGCCCGGCTTGCCGAGGCATTCCTCTCCGAGGGCGCAGACCTGGTCGGAACCGATGACGAGGGCCTTGGGATGGCGCTCGGCGATGGCCTTCGCCTTGGCGAGCGCGAGGCGCTCGGCGAGGGCGGCGGCCGGTTCTCCCGGCAGGCGGGATTCATCGACGTCGGGACTCGCCACATCAAAGGGCAGGCCGAGCCGGGCGAGCAGATCTCGCCGGTAGCGCGAGCCCGAAGCCAGAATCAGGGGTCGGGAGAGGGCGGTCGCAGGGGTTTCGGCCACGGAAAACAACGGTTTACCTCAGGATCGTTTTGACTCGAGGGGGGGTGGCCCCTATCATACGCGCCCCATGCCGGCCGACTGGTACCGACCTGTAGATGTCGAGCGTCTGGCTGACGTGGGTGAGTCGCGCAAGTTCGATTTGCCGCTCGCCGAGCTGCCGCGCTTGTCGCCGGCGCTCGCGAGCACCGACGGTTACGCTCGATGTCGCGTCACGTTCACGCGAGAGCAAGGCCAGCCGGTGGCTGAGGTGGCGGTCGAGGCGCGGCTGGGTTTGCGATGTCAGCGTTGCCTGAAACCGGTATGGACCGATGTCGATGGCGGCTCGCAGGTGCGTTTCGTCACCGATCCGGCACGGGTCGATGAGAACGGCCTCGGCATCGAGCCGACCTTGGCGCCCGAGGGCAAGATCGCTCTGCGTGATCTCGTCGAAGAGGAGCTGCTGTTGTCGGTGCCGCTCGTACCGCGTCACGACGATCCGCGCGAATGCGGAGTGGCGACGGACGAGGCGACGGAAGACGATGGAATGCAAAAGCCGTTTGCGGGGCTGGGCGAGCTCCTGAAACGAAAGAGTTGAAGACGAGTCGCCCGGTTTTGATTTCGATTTCTTAGGAGTCCGACATGCCAGTTCAAAAGAGCCGCAAGACGCCGTCCAAGCGCGGCATGCACCGTTCGCACGACCGTCTCTCCAAGCCTGCGCTGTCGGTCGATCCGCAGTCGGGCGAGACGCACTTCCGTCACCGCATCACGCCGGATGGTTTCTACCGCGGCAAGCGCGTGATCGAGAAGCCGGCCGACGACGAATCGGCGGGCTGAATCCTGCTATCGGCGGCACATTCCCTGCCGCCGGCTCCTTACGGGGCTGATCCTCTATGACCCTCATCGCGCTCGATGTCATGAGCGGCGACCGTGGCGCGCAGGAATGCGTGCCGGCGGCGCTGCGCGCCCTCGAGGCAGACGCCGAGCTGCGCTTACTGCTCGTCGGTGATCCTTCCGAGATCGACTCGTTGCTTGCGAAGTCATCGCCAAGCCCATCGATGGCCACTCGCCTCGAGGTCGTGCCGGCGAGCGAAGTGATCGTCATGACCGATTCGCCGCGCGAGGCGATCCGGCGCAAGAAGCAATCGTCCATGCGCATCGCGATCGACCTCGTCGCCGAGGGACGCGCCGAGGCAGCAGTGAGTGCCGGGAATACGGGTGCGCTGACGGCGATCGCACACTTTGTCCTCAAGTGTCTCGCCGAAGTCGAGCGCGCACCGATCATGTCGGCCGTGCCGAACAAGCGAGGCTTCACGCACATTCTCGATCTCGGTGCGAACGTCCGAGCGACGCCGCTGCAGCTCGAGCAGTTCGCGATCATGGGCGCGATCGTTGCGCGCGATGTGCACGGCACGACTCGACCCCGCGTCGGGCTGCTCAATATCGGTGTCGAGGAGACCAAAGGTCACGATCTCGTGCAGGAGGCCCACACGTTGCTGTCGGCCTGGACCCAATCGCACAGCCGCCGGGATTTCGAGTACGTGGGTTTCGTCGAAGGTGGCGATATTTTTTCGGGTGACGTCGATGTGGTGGTCACCGACGGATTCACGGGCAACGTCGCACTCAAAACCATGGAAGGCGTGGCGGGGCTCATCGGCGGACGATTGCGCGCCGAATTCACGGCCAATTGGCCGAGCAAGATCGCCGGTCTGCTCGCGCGTCCGGTTCTCGGACGGGTGTCGGCTTCGCTCGATCCGCGGCGGTACAACGGCGCGGTCATGGTGGGGCTCAAGCGCATCGTGGTAAAAAGCCATGGCAGTGCCGATCGTGTCGCGCTCGCTCAGGCGATCGCGATCGCTGCGACGGCCGTGCGACGTAACCTCGTCGACCATGTCCGCGAGGCGCTCGAGACCGAACAGCATCAGAACGTTTGATCAGGGGTCAGGGAATGCTCAAATACTCGCGGATCGCCGGCACCGGAAGCTATCTGCCCGAGAGGGTGCTGACGAATGCCGACCTCGAGAAGATGGTCGAGACTTCCGATCAGTGGATCCAGGAGCGCACCGGCATCCGCAAGCGACATATCGCCGCCGAAGGACAGACGACGGTCGATCTCGCCTATGAGGCGTCGCTGCGTGCGCTTGAGGCGGCCGGGACATCAGCCGACGAGGTCGATCTCATCGTTTTCGGCACTACGACACCCGACCTCGTTTTCCCCAACTGCGGCGCGCTGCTGCAGCAGAAACTCGGCATCCGTAGCGCCTGTCCTGCGATCGGTCTCGAGGCGGCATGCAGCGGCTTCATGTATTCGATGTCGATCGCCGACAAGTTCATTCGTTTGGGTGAGGCCAAATGCGCGCTCGTCATCGGTGCCGAGACTTTGAGCCGCATCGTCGACTGGACAGATCGCGGCACCGCCATTCTGTTCGGTGACGGAGCGGGCGCCGTCGTGCTCAAGCCGGCCGACGAGCCCGGCATCATCTCGACGCACCTGCACACCGATGGCAACTACAAAGATTTGCTTTATTGCTCGGGTGGTCCCTCGAGGGGATTTTCGCGGGACGCGTCGGGCCGCCTCGATGCTTTCATTCGAATGTCGGGCAACGAGATCTTCAAGGTGGCGGTGAAGTCATTAGGGTCCATCGTCGATGAGACCCTCGCCGCCAATGGCCTCGATAAATCCGCGATAGATTGGCTCGTGCCGCATCAGGCCAATATTCGAATCATCCAGGCGACGGCCAAGAAGCTCGATATGCCGATGGAGCGCGTGATCGTCACGGTGGATGAGCACGGCAACACTTCGGCGGCCTCCGTTCCGCTTGCGCTCGATACCGGTGTACGCGATGGTCGAATCAAGCGGGGCGATCTGATCCTGCTCGAGGCTTTCGGCGGAGGGCTGACTTGGGGTTCTGCCCTGATTCGGTTCTGAAAAGTTATCTTCGAGACGAAAAAAAACGCCGCGCATTGCGCGGCGTTTTTTTTGCCTGTTGGCAGCGTCGATTACTTGGAGATCGAGCGCTTAAACATGCGATCGAGCTTCTCGTTCGTCGCATCGCAGCAGGACTGGCTGGCCTGAGCGGCAGCGAGCGCCTGGTTGGCGGTCGACTGCGCGCCGTTGGCGGCATTGGCCGCATTGGCGGCAGCGCCGTTGGCGGCATCAGCCGTGCTCTTGGCAGCGGCGACCTGCGACTGGAGGCTGGCGACCTGCGTCTTCAGGTTGTCGATCTGAGCCTGCATCGGCTTGAGGTCGGTGCAGCCCGCGAGACCGGCAACGGCAATGACAGCGGCCATCTTGACGACGATCGGAGTCTTCATTGTTGGAAATCCTCTTTGACAGTGACTAAAACAAAAATCGTGGCGGTACCGGGACCGCCATACGGCCGTCCCCTAGCCGACATAGTATAACTGCACCAGATCATAAATGTGATTGCAAGCGTACAAAGCCTGCAAAAACGCCCGGGCGTTCAACGTTTTCGGATCAGGAACTGATGGTTTTTGAGACGAATGGTTTCGATCGAGGGCACCGCACGAAACTCATCCACGGCGCGGGTGACGCCGTGGTCCCAGATGCCCCGTCGATCGTAGTCGTCACCGGCCATGTAGCCGCCCGTTTTGATTTTGGGGGCGAAAGCCTCGAGGTCGCGCTTCACGTCGTCATAGAAATGGCTGGCGTCGACGTACGCCCAATCGAAGTGCTGGTCCGGGAACAGCGGCGCAGCTTCGTGCGAAAGCATGCGATGCATCACGATGCGCCCCGAGGCGATCTCACGCTCGAATCGACGAGCCACTTGTTGGTACTGCTCCTCGAGGGCCGCACTCGCGGCGTCTTTGGAGCCGAAGTCTTGAGTCGGACCGTCGTACAGGGATCCGTCATCGCGCGTGAACCAGGGATCGACAAGATGAAGGATTTTCGGTTCGTTGATGGCGAGAATGCGTTCCGAAAAATCACCATCGAACACGCCGACCTCGATCACGGTGCCGCCTTTCGGCAGCGTATCGAAGAGAAAATCTCGGCTTGCAGCACGGCGTGCTCGTTTGGAGAGCAGGCGTTCGATCCAGCGGCGGCCGGGGAGTCCGGGTGCAGGTCGGTACACGGTGTTTAACCTCTTCAGGGCGTGTCGGAGCTCGATGCGGAAGATCGTTGCAGCCACCTGCGTCACGATTTAGCCCGCATAATAGCGTGAGAGAACCCACTTCAAAGAAAGTAATGACTTCAGCGCGTGTGCTTTTCGTTCCAGTGAGTGGCCCGAGTGGCATGGGAGAGTTCGCCCGTGCCCGCAGTCTCGCCGATGCGCTTCGGGCTCGCTGGCCCGGTATCGAAACCCATTTTCTGCTGCACCGCGATGCCCCGTATGCAAAAGAGTTTCATCATCCCGTAACCACTCTGCCGGCTTCGCCGACGCTGTGCACCGACGAGGTCGTGCGCACCATCGAGCAGTTCAGGCCGGGCGTCGTGGTATTCGACAATGCGGGGCGCACCGGGGCATTGCGAGCGGCGGTGCGCGTCGGCGCCCGGGTCGTGTACGTCAGTTCGCGCGGACGTCAGCGATACAAGGCCTTCCGGTTGCGCTGGATGGGACTGCTCGACGATCACTGGATCTCCTACCCGGCGATGATCGCGGGAGGACTCGGTTTCTTCGAGCGCCTCAAGCTGCGACTCCTCGGCCGACCCCAAGTGAGGTTTCTCGACGCGGTGCTCGCACCGGCCGATGAGCGAGCGGCCGACGAATCGCTCGCGCAGTTCGGATCGCCTGATCTATTGGTGGTGCCAGGTGGTGGCAGTCAGTTTCACGATGCGTCGATCACGCCCAATGATTTCGCGCGATGGTCCAAGATCGTCGCCGCTCGAGGATTTCGGGTCGTGTTCATCGCCGGCCCGGCGTTTTCCGGTAGCGCGGAGGACATGCCGGGTGTGAGGCTGATCCGTGGCGTGTCAGGCGGTGCGTTACACGCCTTGCTCGCAAGGACAAAAGTGGTTTTCGTCAACGGTGGCGATACGCTGCTGCAGGCGCTCGCGCTCGGCAAGCCCTGTGTCGCGGTGCCGATCGCCGGTGATCAAGCCGCTCGTATCGCGCGATGTGCGGCGCTCGGGGCGGTGATCGCGCCGAAGGCGATAGCCGCCTTGGGAGTCGAGCCTGCTGAAGCCTGTCTTGAGTTGTTACGTGACGAAGCGCTTCGGAGTGTACTCGAGGCGAGAGTTCGCGAAGCAGGGTTTGAAGATGCCTTGCCTGCACTCGTCGAGCGATTGGGCGTTCATCTCGGTTTGGCGTCGATCAGTTCACGATAAGCGGCCAGCGTCTCGCGCTTCACGTTTTCGAGATGGTAGGCGGAGAGGTCCGGTTGGAACCGCTCGGGGCGAGCGAGCGTGAGTTCCTGCAACGCCGCCGTCATCGCCGATACGTCATCGACGGCGACGAGCTTGCCTGGAAATCGCGATAAAATTTCCGAGGGGCCCTGCGTGCGCGTGGCGAGTACCGGTGTGCCGGCATCGAGCGCCTCGAAGATCACGCGTCCGAGCGGTTCGCTGCGCGAGGGGCTCACGAAAAGATCGAAGGCCTGAAAGAATTCTTTGGCGTCCTCGCGAAAACCGAGCAGTGAGATATCGGTGCCGCGGGTGAGGGCCTCGAGGCGTTCACGTTCTCGACCTGCGCCGACGATGGCGAGTTTCGCCCCGGGTAGTGCGGCCTCGCGAAAGGCGCGAATCAGCGTGTCGAAGCCTTTGGACTGCGCGAGACGACCGACGCCTCCGATCAAGAAATCTTTTTCGCTTGCGCCGCAGATGTCGCGCAAGGCCGTGCGGCGCTCTGCGGTGATGCGCGGGGCGGGCATCAAAGATTCGTTGATGTCGAATACGCGACCGCGGTAACTCGCGAGGTCGCGTTTCTGCCATTCGGCGATCACGATGAGGCCGCCCATGCGCAGGAAGTGCGGTCCGTTCACCCACATGTGGAGCGTCGCGATCGTCGGATAGCTCGGTTTGAGCCTTGCGACGAGACGCGTGCTGCGGCGCAAATGGGTGTGGATGACCTCGGGCTCGAATTCCCGCAGCACACGCCGCAGGCCGATACCCGGAAACCATCGGTTGAGTTCGAATACTTTGACGCGCGAGTCGAGATGGTCGCGAATCGATGCGCCTCCCGCGCCGCGGTGGTCGCTGCGCAGGGCGAGTGCGACGTCATGCTCTCCGACGCAGGCGTTGCACATTTCGGCCGTGGCGCGCTCCGTACCGGCGAAGCCGCGAGAGAAGAGTGTGTGAAGGATGCGCATGCCGAATTCCTCGAGCGACAGATCAGCGACGGCCGTCGCGCAGGATTTCTCGCGCCGCATTCATGCCGGGCACGCCGGTGACGCCTCCACCCGGGTGCGCGCCCGAGCCGCAAAGATAAAGGCCACGTACGGGGGTTCGGTAATCGCCGTGACCGAGCGCGGGGCGTGCGGCCCAAAGCTGATCGAGTCCGAGCGCGCCGTGGAAGATATCGCCGCCAGCGAGGGCGAAGCGCTCTTCGAGATCGAGCGGCGAGAGGGCAGATCGACCGACGATGCTGTCGCGAAAATTCGGTGCATAAGCGTTGACGGTGTCGATGATGAAGTCTGCCACCGCCTCGCGCATGCCAGGCGTGTGCCAGCTTCGATCCGTTGCATCGGGTCGTGCGAGGTCGTAATCGAAATGCTGGCAGAAGAGACTCGCGACATGAGCACCCTTCGGGGCCAGTGTGTCGTCGAGCGTCGAAGGGATGAGCATTTCGACGATCGGTTCGCGCGAGACGCCGTTCAGTCGAGCGGAGGCATAGGCGCGATCCATATAGGCGAGCGAAGGCGCGAGGATGATGCCGGCACCCAGGTGCGAGTCGTCGTTACGCGAACGTTGCGCAGAGAAATTCGGCAGCGCCGAGAGTGCGACGTTCATGCGGAAGGTGGCCGAGCCCACGCGCCAGCGCTCGATGTGACGGCGAAAATCTTCGGGTAGATCCTCGGGAGCGAGCAGCGAAAGAAAGAGAGGCTTCGGTCCGAGGTTGCCGATGATGCGCGGTGCGCCGAAGACGCGACCATCGACGAGTTTGATGCCGGTCGCGCGGGGCGCTTCGTTACCGCGGCCACGCATGGTGATGATGTTCGCGACCGGTGAGTCGCATTCGATATGAACGCCGAGCTGACGCGCTTCGGCAGCCAGCGCTTGAGTGATGGCGCCCATACCGCCGACAGCATGACCCCAGACGCCGCTCTTGCCGTTCACTTCGCCGAAGGCGTGATGCAGCAAGACGTATGCGCTGCCGGGCGTGTAGGGGCTCGCATAACTGCCGACCACCGAATCGAAACCGAAGAGCGCCTTGAGTGGTTCGCACTCGAACCAGTGATCCAGGATTTCGCCGGCACTGCGCGTGAAGAACTCGTGCAGCTCGCGTTGCGCGGCGATCGGCAGGGCACGGAACTCGCGTCCGAAACGCAGGACCTCCCAAAGATCACGTCCACGACGCAGATCGGTGGGAGGTGTGCGCGTGAGCAGACTGCGCAGCATCGCGACCGCGCGGTCGAGCAGGGCGTAGAACTCGGGTAGTCGCGCGGCGTCTTTTGCGCTGTAGCGGCGCACTTCGGCGAGCGTCGAGGCGGAGTCGGGTCCTGCGCTGAACGAGTCGCCGTTCGGCAGAGGCAGGAAGTTCTGCATCGGCCGCTCGAGGATGCGCAGGCCGTGCTCGGCAAGCTTCAGGTCGCGGATCACCTGCGGGTTGAGCAGGCTCACCGTGTAACTCGCCGTCGAATTGCGAAAACCCGGGGCGAACTCCTCAGTGACCGCGGCGCCGCCGACCAGGCTGCGTCGTTCGAATACGCCCACGCGCAGGCCCGCCCGGGCGAGGTAGGCGGCGCACACGAGGCCGTTATGGCCGGCGCCGATGACCAGGGCGTCGAAATCGGTGGGGGGCTTGCGACTGGATGAATTCACAGGTACTGTATGGATCAACAGAGGTGTCCCATGTCAGATCTCACCCCACGTCAAACCGAAATCCTCCGTCTTATCCAGCGAGCTATTGCTGAAACCGGCATGCCGCCCACGCGGGCAGAAATTGCGCAAGAGCTCGGGTTCAAGTCCGCCAACGCCGCCGAGGAGCATCTGCGCGCACTCGCCCGTAAGGGTGTGATTGCGCTCGTGCCGGGCACCTCGCGAGGCATCCAACTCAAGGACATCCTTCGCGAGCAGCTCGGTCTGCCGCTCATCGGCCGCGTGGCCGCCGGTAAGCCCATTCTCGCAGAAGAGAACATCGAAGCGCGCTTCAACATCGATCCCGACATTTTCTCGCCTCGGCCGCACTACCTCCTCAAGGTCACCGGTATGTCCATGAAAGACGCCGGCATCCTCGATGGAGACCTCGTCGCCGTGCATCGCACGCCCGAGGTGCGCAATCGCCAAATCATCGTCGCTCGCCTCGAAAACGAGGTCACGGTCAAACGTTACAAGCAAGAAGGCCCCACGGTCTGGCTGCTACCCGAAAACCCCGACTTCGAGCCGATCCGCGTCAACCTGCGCGAAGAGCCGCTCATCATCGAAGGTGTGGTGGTCGGTGTGCTGCGTCGGGGTGCCACGAACGGCAAGGCTGCGCCTGCCGGACTAATGTAACGTCGCCCGTCGTCTCCGCGAGCGATCCACATGCATTTTCCCAAGCTGCGTCCGTTGACGGGCGCTGCGCCTTGTCACCATGGGTCAGGCCACCTGCGACATCACAGTCGAGCCGTCGCTCGAGCGGCTGCTCGAACACCCTGCCATCTGGCGCGGTCGAAGCGTTGCACGCACCGCTACGCTCAGCACGGGGTGTACCCGCCTCGATGAGGCGTTACCGGGTGGCGGGTGGCCCGCTGCCGGCCTCACCGAAATCCTCACTGCACGCAGCGGACTCGGCGAGTTGCGTTTGCTCGTGCCGCTGCTCGCGCGTCTCGGCGCGCAGCCACCACCACGATGGGCCGTCTGGGTCTCGCCACCGTTCGAGCCCTATGCGCCGGCGCTCATCGCAGCGGGTGTGCCCCTCGAGCGTCAGCTCGTCGTCCGTACGGCAGAGCCCGCCTGGGTCATCGAGCAATCTCTCGACTCGGGCGGTGCGGCGCTCGTACTGGCGTGGCTCGCGCCGGGCGTGGCCACGAGCGTGACGGTGCTGCGACGCTTGCAACTCGCCACGCAGCGCAGCGGTGCACCGGCCTTTCTTTTTCGACCGCTCACCGAAGCGACGCGTACGTCGCCTGCAGAACTTCGTCTCGTGTTCGAGCCGCACGTGACGGGCGGGCGCATACAACTGCTCAAAAGTCGCGGCGGCGAGCGCAGACCTCTCGAATTACATTGGCAGGAGTTCTCTCCTCAGGAGCGCGACGATGTCGCGTCGTGAGCGTGCATCGTCGGTGACACGCGCGTTTCGCGCGCCGCGTCATGGGTCTACTGCGCAGGTCTCCTCGCGCACCGCCTCGACACCGCGCGCGCTAACGAGTGGTAGACCACCCGATCCGCCGCTGCCGCTTGAGTCCTTGTTCGATGCGGCACCCGAGGCCTGGGTGGCGCTGCAGGTTCGCAGTACCGCGGCGGACGCGCTCGCGCGTCTTGCCGAGATCGCCGGTGGATTCACTTCGCGCGTGAGCCTCGAGCCGCCGGATGCTGTGCTGCTCGAGGTGCGTGGCAGTTTTCGGCTCTTCGGCGGAACGCAGGGCTTGTGCCGACAACTGCTCGATCGTTGTGGTGCCGCGGGCTACGCGCTGCATTGGTCGCTGGCGCCGACGCCGCGTGCGGCGCTCGTACTCGCGCGGGCAGGGCAGGGTTCGATCGTGCTGGCTCGCGATCGTCTCGTCGGCCTGCTCGCACCGCTGCCGCTCGCGTTGATGCGTTGGCCAGATGACGCCCTCGAACGACTCGACTCGGTGGGTGTGCGCACGTTGGGCGCAGCACTGCGCTTGCCGCGCGCGGGGTTTGCCCGACGGTTCGGACCCAAACTGCTGCTTGCGCTCGATCAACTCACCGGCGCGGCGCCCGAGTTGCGTCGACCCGTCGCAAGACGCGAGCGATTTCGAGCGCAGGTGGAGCCGGCCTTCGAGCTGCAGACCGTCGCGCTCGTGCTGCAGCATCTCGAGCCGCTGCTCAAAGATCTCGAGCGCTTTTTGCGTACGCGCCAGTCCGGCATCGATTGGCTGAAGTTGCGTCTGCAGCACCGCAAGCATCCGCCCACGCGTCTCGATCTTCGTCTCGCCACGGCCGAACTGCAGGCGAGTCATTTCGCGGAACTGCTGTCCTTGCAGTTGTCGCGCATCACGCTGCCAGCTCCAGTGCTGCGCTGCGAACTGCGATCGGGCGTACTGCAGGCGTTCGTGACGCAGAGCGAGTCGGCGTGGCGTCCCGGCGAGCACGGTGGTGGCGCCGGCCGCGAATCCCCTGCACTCATCGAGCGATTGCGCGCGCGGCTCGGCGGCGATGCGGTGTACGGGCTCTGTCTCGTCCCCGAGCATCGACCCGAACGGGCGTTCGGCATCGCAGAGCCCGAGACGGCTCCGCCACGCAGCGCATCGCCTGCGAGGTGGGTTGCGCGTCGACCGCTATGGTTACTGCGCGAGCCCGAGGTGCTCATCGACGCGCCGCAAGGGTTGCAGCTGCTCGATGGCCCCGAGCGAATCGAGACCGGCTGGTGGGATGGGTGCGAAGTGGCCCGCGATTACTACATCGCCCGTGACGGCTCGGGTGCCGAACTCTGGGTATATCGCGAGAGACTGGCGCCGCACGATTGGTATCTGCACGGCGTATTCGGTTGAGCGAAGCGTCCCGTCAAGCGGGACGCTTCGCCGAGTTCAAAGAATTCGGACGGCCCAAATAAATCGACGGCTCTCCGCCGCTTACTTCTCGCCCTTGATGTAGCGATCGAGTTCGCGATGGAAGTGGCGGATACGCGATTCCTGCTCGCTCCAGAGCGGACCGCGGAAGCCGCGCGAGCGACTGCCGGCGCCGACTGCGGCGACCAGCTCGACATCCTGATCGAGGACCTCACCGAGATCTGCGCGCTGGCCCTCGGCGAAACGCTCGATCGGCGGTCGGGTCGCTCCCGTGATGTCGGTGCCCTTGGGCAGGCCCATCCAAGCCGGCACAAAGTAATCCGGGTCGTCGACGTGACGGAACATCGTGATGTTGTCGTAGTAGAACTTCTTCGGATCATCGGGGTGCGGCAAGAAGCGCATGATGAACACGCCCTCCGGATGGCAGCCGATCTGCACGTTCGGGAAGAGCCCCGTCGCCCAGCTGTCGGTGAGCTGACCGTCCGTGAAGTTGTCGTAGTGGGTGAGGCCGAGCCGACGCGCGCGCTCACGCTTCGAGCGCTGGACAGCGGCACGCACGCCGCGCGCATCGCCCTTGTACGAGTCGGGATCCATGCCGGCGTCCTGCATCATGAACCGCAGACCCGCATCGACGCTGTCCTGATCGGCGATCCGATGCGACTTCTGACAGAGCGGCACGATCATGCGGCTGAAGCCGTTCGGATAAAGATCGTACTGGCTGTAGTCGCCCATCACCGTCTGCGTCTGCGGATGGATGTGGGGCAGGTGGTAGGTTTCGTAGAACGAGTCGACGCCCACCTTCCAATTGGCGTTCCAGAGTGTGCGCACGTGACGCACCGGATTCATCTCGTCGATGCGGTAGTTTTCGAGGTAGTCCTTCGGCAGACCGATCCACTCGGAGAGCGGCGGCGCCTTGCCATCGAGATTGACGAACACGAGTCCGGCGTGAGCTTCGCAGCGCACCTCGCTCATGCCGGGTCGGTGCGCCACGAGCTTGGGGGCGAACGTTTGTTCATCCGTGATCGCCTTCAACTGCCCGTTGCAGCGGAACTTCCAGCCGTGGAACGCGCAGGTGAACTCGCTGACGCTGCCGAAATCGTTGAGCGCGATGCGGTTCGCTCGGTGGGGGCAGACGTTGTAGAAGGCCTTGAGGCCTCCATCGTCCTGTCTCGCCACGATGATCGACTCGTGACCCACGTCAAACGTGAAATAGTCGCCGGGCTCGCGAACGTCCGCCGTGACGCCGGCGAGCAGCCAGGCACGTGGCCACAGATGAGTCCATTCCTTGCGCATGAACTCCTCGGAGAAGTAGCGCGACGGATCGGGGATTTCGAGCCCGTTGTCGACGGGGGCCTGCCTGGCCTCGAGTGAATCGGGCGGTGCAGCGGGATTGACCTGATAGTCGTAACTCATGGCGACGGCCTCCTGAATCAACTGGACACAGTCTAGAACGAGGACACCCAAATGTACCTGTTGCTGTCATGCAACAGGCTGGGTCTTTAAAAAAACAGGACAGTTTGATTTTTTTCCAACCCGGTACCACACTGCAAGTCTTGTAAAGTGCGTCTGCCGCATTTTGGGGCAGGTCGCGAGGGACAATTTCCATATAACCACCTGAGGAAAACCAGGATGCTCAAATCACAGGGACGAACCGTGACTGTGGCAGTGCGGTCGGTATTGGCCGCGAGCGCGATGGCGATGACCATGGCAGCTGCCCAGGCACAGCAGACGGGCGATGAATCCCGCCTCGAAGAAATCACTGTCACCGCCCAGCGCGGCGCGACGGAAACCAACCTGCAGACCACTCCGATTTCGGTATCCGCCGTGACCTCGGCCGATATCGATCGTCTGGTCGCGAAAGACATTTCCGGTCTCGCCTCGTCGGTACCGGGCTTCTCGGCAGCTCGCATCACGGCCTTCAATGCGGCCTCGTTCGCGATGCGCGGCGTCGGCCTCACCGACATCATCGTCTACCAGGACTCGCCGGTCGGCGTGCAGGTCGATGACTTCGTGATGCCGAGCGTGCAGACTCAGTTGCTCGACACCTTCGACATCGCCGGCGCGGAAGTGCTGCGCGGTCCGCAGGGCACGCTCTTCGGCAAGAACACGACGGGCGGCGCGGTCAACATCCGCACGAAGCGTCCCAACATGTCGGAGTTCGGGGCGGACATCCGTCTCGGCTACGGCAGCTTCGGTTCCAAGCGTCTGCAGGCGGCCATCGACCTGCCGCTGCAGCAAGACGTGTTCGCCCTGCGTCTCGTCGGTTCGCTCTCGAAGTCCGACGGTTACTACAAGCTCGGCGCCACGTACGGCCCGATCAACACCCTGGATATCTTCGGTGGCACCTTCACGCCGTTCACGATCCCGGGCGTCACGGGCCAGCGCGGCTCGGGTACGGGCGCGACGACGGGCGGTGACGACGTCGTCAACGGCCGTATCAAGGCCCAGTGGAATGCCTCGGAGAACCTCACGCTGTTGCTGCAGATCGAGAAGATGCGCGATCGCTCCGATGCGGTGCCGTCGTTCAACGACACGCCGCCGAACGGTCCGTATCTCTGGAACTTCCTCGGCTTCACGCGCCCGACCGGTGATCCGCTCGACAACATGGCCTCGACGGAGCGCAACGACTCGCTGCTCGAGATGGACAAGGGTCAGCGCATCGACGTCGATGGCGTCTACCTGAACGCAGAGTGGGACCTCGGTTCGCACACGCTGTTCGCAGCGGCCGGTACGCGAGATCAGAAGGAACATCTGCCGAACACCTACACGGGTGCCGCGCCGGTGAACTCGATCACGCGCCAGCCGATCTCGCTGTTCGACGCCACGCGCGACACGGACCGTGAGACGAGCCAGCTCGAAGTGCGTATCGCCTCTAAGAACGACGGCCCGATCAACTACGTGATCGGTGGGTTCCAGCAGACGAACGATGCACGCTTCTGCGTGGTGCAGGTTCTGGGCTTCATCGACCTCGCGCTGCCGTTCGCTTCGCTCGGTCTGCCGGCTCAGTTCAACAACAACACGCCGCAGGTGCTCTGCAACCAGCAGGACTCGGACTCGCTCGCAGGCTATGCCGATTTGACCTACAAGGCCTCGGACAAGCTGACGCTGGGTGCGGGCTTCCGCTACACGCAGGACGAGCGTGAGTGGGCGGGCCGTACGCAAGTCGGTCTCGCGTCGCTCGATCCTCGCAACCCGGGCCTCACGCCGGCGCAGCTCGGCGAGCCGCTCAACGCGGGTGACTTCACCAAGTACCCGGGCGGTCAGATCGTCAACTCGAAGACTCCGGGCTTCGGCAACCTCGCCCGCAAGTGGTCGGAGCCGAGCTGGCGTTTGACCGGTTCGTACCAGTGGAGCGACTCGCTGTTCAGCTACGCGACGGTGTCGCGCGGCTACAAGGCGGGTGGCTACAACGATCAGACCGGCACGAGCGGCCTCATGGTCCCCTCGTTGACGCGTCCGGTCGATCCTGAGTACGCCACCAACCTCGAAGTGGGCTTGAAGTTCGAGTCGGCCGATGGCCGCCTGCGCTTCAATCCGACGGTGTTCACGACGAAGTACGAAGACGCCCAGCGCGCGGTGAACATCATCACCCGCAAGGGCGGCGCGGACTTCCAGGAAACCGTGTTCTACAACGCGGCCGAAGTGAAGTCGCAGGGTATCGAGCTCGAGTTGCAGGCGCTGATCACGGACTCGTTCCGTATCCGCGGTCAGGCAGCGTTCCTCGATGCCAAGTACGACAAGTTCGTGATCAACCAGCCTGCGCTGAACGATCCCGTCAGCGGTGGCTCGATCGTTGCCTTCAACGGCAACTTCTCGGGTCTGCCGGTGCCGCGTTCGCCTGAGCAGAGCGGTGCGATCTCGGGTACCTACACCACGGACTTCGCGCAAGGCAGTCTCGAGGTGACGGGTGAGGTGTATTACGAGGCCGAGAACCTCTTCTACATCTCTGCCGCGGGTCGCGAGTACGACGCGTACCTCAACGAAAAGACGCTGCTCAACATGTCGGCGACCTACACGCCGTCCGACAATCGTTACTTCGTCCGCGTATACGGCAAGAACCTCTCGGATGAGCGTTATCGCGTCGCCTCGCAGTCGGTGGCGACGTTGTGGACGCACACCCAGTGGGGTGCGCCGCGCAGCTACGGCATCGAGGTGGGCTTCAACCTCGGATCGAGCGGTAAGTAAGCGCACGATCTCGAAAGCAACGTCCTCTCGAGGACAAAAAAAGCCCGGCGAAAGCTGGGCTTTTTTTTGACGGGTGGCAAGTGGCGACCGGTGACGTCGGATACCGCCCGAACTCCGCAAGCGTTAGGCCGCGGTCTCCGGCGTGAAGGGACACCAGGTTTCTTTCTCGACGACATCGAGCAGGAACGAGAGCTTGGCCATACCGCCGATGATCGCCATGACGACGCCGAGCTCGAGAATTTGCGCTTCGGAGAAATGCATACGCAGCGTCTTGAAGAGCGCTGGCGAGATCTCTCCGTGCATATTAGTCAGCACCATCTGATCGGTGTACTCGATGACGGCGAGATCGGCTTCCGAGAAGAGCGGCTGACTTGCCGTGTCGGCGACGAGCGCCTCGATTTGATCTTGGGAAAAACCCGCCTCGAGCGCGCCCGGAACGTTTTGCTTGTTGCAGGTTCTGCAGCCATGCACGAGCGACAGGCGCAGTCGTGCGAGCTGTTTGTAGCGCTGAGGAACCTCGCCCCCGAAGAACACCTTCACGTAGAACTCGTTCATCACGAGGTTCAACAATTGAGGGGCCTGGGCGAAGACTTCGATGAACGTCGGCTCGCCCGTGAGTCTGTTGAGCATGTCCCACGCCGGGGCAACGCCCTCAGGCAGGGCGGAACGGGGCGTACGGGTGAACAGGGTCTGCGTCACGGCGGATCCTCCCATTGGCGATCGGACTGTTAGCGGTCGGGAACTTTGAACCACTCGGGGATGGTACCCGGCCATACGTCGCCCCACATCTGGTTACCACCGTCCACCACCAGCGTTTCGCCGGTGATGAACTTGCCCGTCACGGGCGAACCCACATGGACGACGGCCTGGGCGATGTCGAACGCGTCGCCGAACTGTCGCAGCGGGTTGGCATTGCCAAACTTGGAAGCTGCTTCGGGCTTGTAAACATTGAGACCTTCGGTCGCAATGGAGCCGGGCGACACGCAGTTGACGCGGATTCCGAGCGGCGCCCATTCGACGGCCACGGACTTGCTGAGATAGATGACGCCGGCGCGCGCGGCACAGGTGTGCGCCACCTGCGGCATGCCTCGCCAGACGTTGGCCACGATGTTGACGATCGAGCCCTGAACTTTGCGGTCGCGCCAAGTCCGTGCCGCCGCCTGCATCATCCACCACGTTCCGTTGAGGTTGGTGTCGATGACGGCGTTCCAGCCCTTCACCGAATAATCGAGCGCAGGCTGAGGAAACTGGCCTCCGCCGTTGTTCACGAGCAGATCGAGGCCGCCGAACTTCGACCAGGTCTCGTCGATCAACGACTGCACCTGTTCGGGGTCGCGTATGGTCATGGCGCGAGTGCCGACCTCGTGACCGAGCAAGCGTCGGATGCTGTTGGCGGTCTCGGCGAGACGCTCCTCGCGTCGCCCGCAGATCACTACTTTCGCGCCGAGTCGAGCGAACAAGAAAGCCATGGCGCGACCGAGACCGCTGCCGCCGCCCGAGACAAGACAGACCTTGCCCCCGAGCAGGTCGTCACGATAAGCGTGAGGGCGCTTGGCGAGCTCCTCGTCGCTGAAGCCCCAACGCACCGGAGACGTTTCTTTGGAGTTGATGAGAGGGGTCGTGGCTGACATGGAAACCTCGCGGGTGGCGTCAGAGCGTCTTGAGACCGAACAGCGAGACGCTGGCGATGTTGCGGTTGGGGATGCCACCCAGGTTGTGGGTGAGACCGAGACTGGGTGAGGGGAGCTGTCGTTCGCCTGCGCGACCGAGCAATTGGTTATAGACCTCGTAGACCATGCGCAGACCCGAGGCCCCGACGGGATGTCCGAAGCACTTCAGGCCGCCGTCGGTCTGACAGGGATTGCGACCATCGCGATCGTAGCGACCGTCGAGAATGTCCGTCGGCGCGCGACCCTCGGCCGAGAAGCCGAGATCCTCCATGAGCACGAGTTCGGTGATGGAGAAGCAGTCGTGTACTTCCATCAACGACACCTCACCCGCGGGGTCCTTCACGCCGGCCTCGGCATACGCCCGAGCGGCGGCGCGCCGTGTCGTCGGCGTATGCGCGCCGTCCCAATCCGCATGCGAGAGTTCGTATCCGTTCGATGCGACGAGCTGTAGAGCTTTGATGGTCACCGCATCTCGTCTTCCCAAAGATTTGGCGATCTCGGGCGTGGTGACGATGGCGCAGGCCGCGCCATCCGACACGCCGCAACAATCGAGGACGCCGAGCGGCCAGGCGATCATCGGCGCTGCAAGCACTTGCTCGGAGGTGATCGCCTTACGCAGATGGGCCTTCGGCGCATGCAGGGCATTGGCATGGCTCTTCACCGACACATGCGCCATGGCGCGACGCAACTCGTCGATCGGGATGCCGTGCTTGGCGGCGTACGCGGCACCAAGCTGGGCGAACGCCCCGGGCGGTGTGAATCCAGGCTGCCAAAGATCTTCGAAGGTACCCTTGGTCCGCTCGGGAAGACCTCCGAAGCCCGTATCTTTGAGCTTCTCGACACCCATGGCGAGTGCGATGTCGCAGGCACCGGACGCTACTGCATAGGCGGCTCCGCGAAGCGCCTCGGTACCGGTCGCACAAAGATTTTCGACGCGAGAGACCGGAATCTGCGGCAAGCGCAGGGTCATCGAGAGCGAGAGCGCCGACTTCGATACGCTCTGCTCGTCGTAAAACACGCCGAGCCACGCCGCTTCGAGCTGATCTCGCTCGATGCCGGCATCACGAGTCGCTTCCTCGAAGGCTTCGAGCATCAGATCGTCGGCGCCGCAGTCCCAGCGCTCACCGAAGCGGGCGCAACCCATGCCGAGGATGACCACTTTGTCGCGGATACCGCTCGCCATGGCTCAGCTCCCCTCTGCTGCCGACTTGATCGGCGCAGCCTTCCAGAAATAACGACGGAACCCGCGGGTTCGATCGATATCCTTGAGGCGGAACACGAACCTCACGTCGTCGCCGACCTTGGCTTCACCCTGCGCGAAATCGGCAAACTCGATGAAGGCATTGCCGCCCGAACCAAATGCGACGTTGCCGTACACGAGCGGCGGGCGAGGGCTGAATGCCAGCCAATCTTCGGTGAACGTTTTGATGCGAGCGGTTTGCTCGGCGAGTGCGAAGGGCTCTTGATCGCCGGCCCGTCGGCAAGCGGGCGCGACGCAGACCCGCGAGCGCGGAAACTGTACGGTGCCGCAGTGAGTGCAGCGGCCGCCCGTGAAGGCATGGATGTCGTCATGACGCCGCCAGGCGACGGTTTGTGCCGTGCGGCTATCGCGCTCGGCGCGCATGCCGAACTCGACGGGCAGCAATCCGCAGTGGGAGAGAAAACGCGTGTATTCGGTTTCTTCGCGGCGATCGCCAAGCGCCGCTTCGACACTACGCGAGGGCTTGTGCGAATCGATCTGGGACGTCGTGCGAAAGAGCAGGGCGTCGACGCCTTGCCCAAAGCCGACCAGCAGCACGAGCTCGCCGGCTTTGGCGCGCTCGAGCGCACTCGCGAGCAGGATGAGCGGATGCCCCGCACCGGATTGACCGCATTGCGCGGCGAGCGTGTCGACGAGCGCGTTTTCGTCGATTCCTGCCGACGAGGCGATCTTGCGACCGACCGCCGGGGGCGCATCGATGACGAAATGCGCGATATCTTTGGCGGCGACTCGAGCGTCTGCGAGGAGTTGCCGCAAGGTGTCGGGGACGAGCGTTTGCCAGCCGGCCTCACGGACCCATCTCTCCTCGAGCGAGTAGTCGAAGGGCGAGTCGGACAGTCTATGGTGATCCACGAAATCGGCCGCTCGATGACGGCGCGCGATGAGCTGCGCGACGCCCTCGTCCCGGCCGACGACGATGGCCGCACCGCCGTGGCCGTAAAAAGATTCCTGATCGCTGCCCGGTCGGGCGAGGCGTCGATCAGCTGCGGCCAAGAGTGTATGACCCTGACCCGACGCGTCGAGCGCTTGAGCGAGTGCCGCGGTGGCCGAACGTTGGGAACCGGTGACATCGAGCGCCAATACCGAGTCCTCGAGACCGAGGGCGCTTGCGAGCACGGTCGAGTTGCTGCGATCGGCGAAGGGCAGCGTGGTCGAGGCGAGCATCACGGTGCTCACCGCACTGCGCGATGCGCGATCGGGTAGCGCGCTACGCGAGGCCTCGACGGCCATGGTCAGCGAGTCTTCGTCCCAGTTGCAGATCGAGCGCTCGCCCCGTGCGGCCTTCAAAGAAGCATTCACCCAGCCCATGGCGGCCCCGATCGTCTTGCGCGAGATGCGCAGACGAGGGATGCACACGCCCCATGACTGGATACTGGCCATCGTCAGCCCGCGACCCAATCTTTGAGGACGTGTTTGACACGCAACGCTTCAGGAACGCGCTCGAGGCCGATCCGGCGATCGAGCTCCTCGTGCCAGTGATAAATGCGTCGCTCCTGGTAGTTGAGCGTGATGCCTTTGAAAGCGCCCGATTCGACGGATTCCTGAATCTGCTCGGCGAACTGCGTGTCCTCTTCGAGGATGCGCTCGAAGTTGGAGAGGCGCATCTGCCACAGCGGATCGATCTCGCCGCTGCCCCAATCGGGCGCAAACCAGACGATTTCGATTTCCATCGAGCGCGGGCCGGTCGGCCAAAACAAGATGAACGGATTACCCGTCGCGTCCACGGGTGTGACAAGGTTCGGATAGAAATTGAACGAGGGATTGTTCTTCGAGGTGATTTCCGAGGCGGTCTCGATACGACGCATGCCGCGCGTGCCGGGGTCTTGCCAGTCCGGACGGCGGTTCGGCGTGCACATCAGCGAGTGCCCGTTTTTCCAAAGTGTGATGAACGTACCGCGATGGTCGAGGAAGCGATCAACCGTGTTCTGGTGAATCGACTTCAGGTGATACACCTCGAGGAAGGCATCGAGCAAAACTTTGACGTTGCACTTCACCGGATACGACTTGCGGTGCACGAATCGAACTTGCCCGGGCTGAATCTCCGCGAGCTGCTCGGGAATCGGGCCGAGGTGTGCGAGCAAGGGCTCGGCCTGAGGGTCCTCGTTGACGAAGATCCAGTTGCCGAGCGATTCGCAGCGCACCGAATGCAGCGGGTATTGACTGAGGTCGAGGTCGACGAAGTCGCGCTTGTCGCGAAGGTTCATCAGTCGGCCGTCGAGCCCGTAGGTCCAGCCGTGATAGCCGCAGACGAGACCGTCGACCTTCCCTTGGCATTCGCGTACGAGCGGGGCGCCGCGGTGCCGGCAGGAGTTGTAGAACGCCCGAACCTGCCCGTCCTTGCCGCGGACGACGATGATCGGTGAGCCGGTACGCTTGAAGAGATAGAAACTGCCGGGCTCGGGGATCTCATCGGCGTGACACGCGAAGAGCCAGGACCGTTGCCAGAGGTAGCGCTGCTCGAGTTCGAGGAACGCGGGGTCGGTGTATCGAGCCCCCGGGATGATTGGCAGTTGGGGGAAGCCCGGGGGAGGCGCCGTGCGCTCCGATTCGGCTTTCATTCCGGATTTCAGGTACTCGACCGTTGCCGCATCCATGGGTTCACCCTCGAAAATCATCAAAATGGCAGCGTAATGGCGGGCAAGTATAAGACCGCGTCAGTCGGAAATAAACAGGCTTGACTGTTTTTTTAAACGGCTCCGGTGTACAGTTTCGGGCCATGAACGAACCGATTCTGCACCACCACGACCCGTCCCCATTCGGCGAAAAAATCCGCCTGGCGCTCGGCCTAAAGGCCCTGGCGTGGCGATCGGTCCAGGTGTCGATGGTGATGCCGCGCCCGGAGCTCGGTGTCCTGACGGGGGGCTACCGCAAAATCCCCGTCCTGCAAATCGGCGCCGACGTGTATTGCGACACCCGCCTCATCGTTCGAGAACTCGAACGGCGGTATCCGCAGCCGACCCTTTTTCCGAACGGGTCGCTCGGGTTGTCGCTCGCGTTGACGCCTTGGAGCGATCGCAGCTTCTTCGATCCGGGAGCGGGCTTGTCGATGGGGCTCAACAAGGCCTTCATCCCCAAAGCCGTGATCGACGATCGCAAATCGTTTTTCAATTTCATGGATTTCGATGCGCTCGAGAGCGACATCCCCCATCTCTACACGCAGTTCCGGGCGGGTCTCGAACTCGTCGAATCGATGCTCGCGGATGGACGCGCCTATGTGCTCGGTCCGCAGGTGTCCTTCGCCGACATCGATGCGTACTTCCCGGTATGGATGGCACGCGGAAACATCGGCAACGCCGCCGAATTACTCGAACCTTTCGTACGTTTGCGCGAGTGGGAGTCGCGCATGGCCGCATGCTCGCGCGGAGATCGCAGTGAGATCAGCGCGGGCGAGGCGCTCGAGATCGCCAAGGCGGCAACGCCCCTTGCGCCGCAGGGTGTCGATTCGAGCGATCCGCTCGGTCTTGCAGTCGGTGATCGGGTCTGTATCACGCCGGATGACTACGGCAAGATTCCGGTCGAAGGCGAGCTCGTCACGCTGACGATCAACGAAGTTGCGGTTCGGCGGCTCACCGCCGAGGCGGGCGAGCTCGTCACTCACTTTCCCAGGCTCGGTTACCGCATCACCCGCGCATGATCGACCTTTACTGGTACCCGTCGCCGAACGGCCTCAAGGTGGCGATCATGCTCGAGGAGTGCCAGTTGCCGTATCGTACGAAGCTCGTGGATATCACGCGTGGGGCGCAGTTCGACCCGCAGTTCCTGAAGATCTCGCCGAACAACAAGATCCCGGCGATCGTCGATCACGAGGCGTCGGGCGGAGCCCTGTCGCTTTTCGAGTCCGGTGCGATCCTCGCTTATTTGGCCGAAAAAACAGGACTTTTCCTGCCATTCGAGTCATCCGCGAAACACGCTGCGATGCAGTGGCTGTTCTGGCAAGTGGGTGGGCTGGGTCCGATGGCCGGGCAAGCCCACCATTTCCGAGCGTTCGCGTCGGAGCATGTTCCTTACGGCATCGCGCGTTATACCCAAGAGGTGAATCGCCTCTATGGCGTCCTCGATCGGCAGTTGGCGATCAAAGAATTCGTGGCCGGCGATTACTCGATCGCCGACATGGCGATCTGGCCTTGGATCAAACCGCACGAGCGGCAGGGTCAGGATCTCGGGGACTTTCCCGCGTTGAGGCGCTGGTTCGATGCGGTCGGGCAGCGTCCGGCCGTGAGGCGCGCACTCGAGCTCGGCGATGAGCGACGAGCCGACGAGGAGGGGCATCGCCACCTCTACGGTCAGACGGCGGCGTCGGTCGCCGCAGCCTCTTCCAAGGCAGGAGCAAAGAAATCATGATATCGCCCAAAGATTCGGTGATCCTGTGGAGCTACGACGCCTCGCCCTTCACGCAGAAGGCGCTCGGCCTCTTTGCCATCAAGCGTCTGCCTTTTCGTTGGGTCGAGACACCGATGATGCCGCCCAAAGACGATCTGCTGGCGCTCACCGGGGGCTATCGAGGGACTCCCGTGCTGCAAGTGGGTACCGAGGTCTTCATCGACTCGCAACTGATTGCGCGCGAACTCGAGCGAATTCAGCCGTCTCCCACGCTCTTCCCGCTCGGCGGCGGACTCGAACTCGCCCTCGTGCGCTGGAGTGATGCCTTCTTCCGATCGGCGCTCAAGATTGTGCTCGCAGTTGGCCTTGCGCAGTGGCCCGCGTCGTTTCGCGAGGATCGCCAATATCTTTTCCCCGACATCGATTTCGATTCGGTGGGTGCTGACGCCGCGCACTCACGATCGCAGTTTCGCGCGCATGCGGCGCTGATCGCGGCACAGCTCGAGGACGGTCGCGCTTTCCTTGCGGGTGCTGCGCCAGGCCTTGGCGACGTGCAGGCCTACCCGTTCGTCTGGATGGCTCGCGGCGCGTTCGGCGATTTGGCGGCCGAGTTGCTCTCGGGCTTTCCATCGCTTCTGGCTTGGGAGCAGCGCATGCAGGCCCTCTGGACGGTCGATCGTAAGCAGATGCCGGCCGCCTCGGCGCTCGCCGAGGCTCGTGCGGCGCAGCCCGTCACCCCCGAAAAGATCGATCCGGTCGATGCCCAAGCGCTGCGAGCCGGGCAGCTCGTCGACATCACGCCGGACGACACCCGTCGAGGCGTCGTACGAGGCAACCTTCACGTCGTGGCAGCGGATCGGGTGGTCGTTCGCCCGAGCTCCGAGACCTCGAGCGCCCAACTCGTGCATTTCCCGCGGCTCGGTTATCGGGTGACGCCCGTTGCGTAACGCCTCACACCACGCCGCTTGCGCGCAACGCGGCGCGCGCGGCCTCGTCGAAACCGAGTTCGGTGAGCACGGTCTCGGTGTGTTCGCCGAGTGTCGGGGGAGCGCGCTCGATGCCGCTCGAAGATCTCGAGAATCGCAGCGGAAGGTTCGGCACTTGGGCCGGACGCGAAAGACCGGGATATCCGGCCACCTCTGCGAACCATTGCATGGCTTTGGCCTGCGGGTCGTCGAGTGCCTGTTGCGGCGTGTAGACGGGGCCGGCGGGCAAGCCGGCTGCCTCGAGTTGGGCGATCGCCTCGTCGGTGGTTCGACTCGCGCACCAGCTTCGCATGGTGGCGAGAATCTCGGCCGAGTGTTCGCCACGACCCGCGTCGTCTTGCAATCGCGGATCGTCCAGCCAGCGTTTTTGCGCCGCGACGTCTGCACCACATATGAGTTTCACCCAACGACGGAAGAGTCCGTTGCCGACCACGTGCGTGAGGACGTGACCGTCCCGAGTGGCGAATACGTCCGAGGGCGCAGAGGTCTGCACGCGGTTGCCGGTGCCGATGCGATTGACGCCGGTGACGCCCTGCTCGATGAGATGGGAGCCGAAGACGGCGAGGGCGGTCGCCTGAAGCGCCGCCTGCACGTGTTGGCCAAGGCCCGAGCGGTCACGCTCGATGAGGGCCGCCAGGACGCCGAAGGCCGAGAGCACGGCAGTCGAGAAATCGACGTAGGGGGCGGCCGCCTTGGCGGGCGCGCCGGGGGTGCCCGTGATGAACATCGCTCCGGACATGGCTTGGCCGACGCCGTCGAAGCCTCCACGACTCGCATAGGGACCGTGCTCGCCGAATGCGGTCTGAGAGGCGAGAATGATGCGTGGGTTGATCGCGGACAGGGTGGCGTAGTCGAGGCCGAGCGCCTCGCGTACAGCCGGTGGCAGATTGACCACGACGACGTCCGCGCTTTGCACGAGTCGGCGTACGATCTCGCGCGATTCGGGCTTGCCGAAGTCGAGCGTAAGCGATTTTTTGTTGCAGGCCGTCTGCAGGAATACGCCGCCTTCGCCCTGCGGGGTGATGGGCGCGATGTAGCGGTCTTCGCCTCCGTCGGGCTTTTCGATGCGGATAACTTCTGCACCGAGATAGCCGAGAAGGGTGGCACAGTAGGGGCCCGCGACGTATCGACCAAAGTCGAGTACGCGGATGCCGCTCAGAATGGATTCGGATTTAGACATCGGGAGACCTTGTAATGAACTTCTCTTTGACCGAGGAACAACAAGCGCTGCAGGAGACCGCTCGCAAGTATGCCCAAGAGCAGCTTCCGGCACATGCCAAGCATTGCGAAGAGCATGACGAGCCGCCGTCCCACGAGCTCGTTCGCGAGTTCGCGGAGATGGGTTTTCTCGGCATCAACGTCTCCGAAGAGTACGGCGGATTGGGGCTGGGCAATCTCGAGGCGCTCATCGTCATCGAGGAGTTAGCCAAGGTGTCGGGCGCCGTCGCGTTCCCGGTCTTCGAATCCTGCGTGGGCCCGGTGCGCGCGATCGAGCATTTCGCCGGAGAGTCGTTGCGTCGCAAAGTCGTGCCGGCCGTATGTGCCGGCGAGAAGATCGTTGCGGTGTCCATGTCCGAGCCGAACGCGGGCTCGGCCCTCACCGATCTGACGACCCGCGCGCGCATCGAAAAAGACCGCGTGGTCATCAATGGCACGAAGCGCTGGTGCTCGGGTGGCGGACATGCGGACGGTTATGTCGTCTACTGCCGTCTCTCCGACGATCCTGGCCCGAAAGGGATCGGTGCCGTCTATGTCGAGAGCGGCACCTCGGGGCTCACCTTCGGCGCCCGCGAGAACCTCATGGGATTCCGTGGCGTTCCGTCCTCCGATCTCGTGTTCGAGGATTGCGTGATTCCGCTCGAAAACATCGTCGTCCCGGCGGGCGGTTTCAAGAAACTCATGGAAGCCTTCGACCTCGAGCGCTGCGGCAACGCCACCATGGCGCTCGCGCAAGCTTCTGGTGCGCTCGATGACGTGATCGCCTACGTGCAAGAGCGCAAGCAGTTCGGCAAACCCATCGTCGAGTTCCAGGCCGTGCAGGTGCGCCTCGCGGAGATGCGCATGCGGGTGGACGCTGCGAGGTTGCTCATCTGGCGTGCGGCCGTGAATGCGCAACACGGCATGCCCTCGGTGCTCGAGTCGTCGATGGCCAAATGCTTCGCCAATGAAATCGCCCGTGAAGTGTGCGGACACGCCGTGCAGTTGATGGGTGGCTATGGCTACTCGCGCGAATATCCCATGGAGCGTCGCCTGCGCGATGCGTGGGGCTGGGGCATCGCCGGTGGCGCGGTCGATATCCAGAAGGTGAATATCGCGGCGGCGATGGTCGGACGACGTTTCGATCAACGACGTTGAGCTGGCATCGCCTAACAGCTTTTTTTCGGGGAGAACCATCATGTCGAAAGTCACATTCGTCTCGAGGATGCTCATCAAAGAAGGGCGTGAGGCCGAGTTCGTGCAGCGCTGCAAGGCGCTCACCGAGGTCGTCCACAAAACCGAGCCCGGCACGCTCTACTACGAATTTTTCAAGCTGCGCGAGCCGCGTCGTTATGCCGTCATCGAGTCGTTTGCGAATGCAGCGGCCGAAGAGGCCCATATGACCTCGCCGGCACTCGGGGAGCACGGGCCGGGTATCGTCGATTGTCTCGCTGAGCCGTACGTGCGCGAGTATCTCGATCCGTTCGAGGCTCCGAAGGGCTGAGCAACTGGTGAGTCGGCACCGCCCGTAGTTCAGCTGCGGGGCGGTGCGCTCGCCTTCAGCGCGGCATTGATCTCCGCAGGCGAAGGATTTCGTCGCAGCGTGAGTCCGCCATTGATCTGTAGCGTTTCGCCCGTGATGAAGCTGGCGTCCGAGGCGAGCCAGAGCGCAGCCTCTGCCACATCCTGCGAAGTTCCGATCCGTCCGAGGGGGTACTCCTTGCGGAAGAGATCGAGGAGACCCGGTAGTTTCGATTCGGTCGCCGTCATCGGTGTTTCGGTAAATCCTGGCGCGAGCGCGTTCACCTTGACGCCCTTGCCGCCGAATTCGTTGGCGAAACATCGGACGAGCGCTTCGGAGGCTGCTTTGGTCGCGATGTAAGCGGCATGGTGGTACAGCACCGCCCGAACCGACGCCGAGGACACGGTGATCACCGAGCCGCCCCCGCTGCGCGACATGCGGCCGACGAAGGCCTGCATGAAGAAGAACGTGCCTTTAAAGTGCAGGGCCGAAAGTTGGTCCAGCTGCTCTTCGGTGGTGTCGAGAAGTTTCGCGAGTAGCCCCCAACCCGTGCAATTGATGGCGACGTGAGCCCGTCCGTGCCGTTGCCAGACGGCCTCGGCGAGCGCCTCGACGTCCGCCTTGCGTGTGATGTCGCAGACCTGGGACTCGCCGCTGATCTCCGTTGCGAGTTCGGTGAGAGGGCCCTCGTGGCGTCCGGCGACCACCACCTTTGCGCCTTCTGCTGCGAAGCGTCGTGCCATGACCTGGCCCATGTTGTCGCGTCCGGCAGCCCCGAGGATGACCACGACTTTGTCTTTGAATGAGTTCATATCGTTCTCCATGACCGCAGGTTCAACGCAGGAGGCGAACCGGATGACTGCCATCCCAGCCCTCGGCCTTGCGTCGCACGAATGCGTAAAAATCTTTGAGTGCCTGATTGGGTTCGTAGAGCTCGAGCATGTGTCCGAGCGTCGCTACCGTATCGACCATCGCGAAATCGACGCCCGTCGCCGTACGCGCTTCGAGAGCGATCTGATGTCCGCGTTGCCGCTCGGATTCGAGCGCTGTCGGGAGGTGGTCCACGAAAGAGGCGACATGGTGTAGGCCGTGTTGTTCGCGCGTGAACCGCTCGCGCAGCACAGAGGGCGCATCGTCGGGTTGCGAGATCAACTCGACCATGATGTCGCCGGCTTGCCCGTAGGCTGAAGTGTGCACCCAAGGCGTTTCTTGTCCGCGATATCTCGAGAACTCGAGCGGGATCCGTTCCATGAGATAGAACGGTCCCCAGCCGCGAGTACTCGCACAGTGCAGGGCGGCCTCTCGCGAGTCGGGTACGTGATAGGCCAGCTGCACGGGCCGCAGCGGCGGATGAAGCGTTGAGACGCTACCGGTCACCCGAGTTTGCGCAAGGGATCGCGTCCGTCCCAATCGACGGCGGCCTTGCGCACGAGAGAGAAAAACCCGTCGATCGCCGGACCGCGCTCGATGAGTTCGATCATGCCGCCCGGATGTGCACCGGGACGTTCATCCGTGTCTACGTAAGCGAAGCGAATGCCGTTTGCGGTCTCGCCGGCTTGGACCGGCGTGACACCGCGTTCGGCAAGATGCGCCAACGAGTCGGCGACCGAGTCCGTCATCACGCCCATGTGTTGCAGGCCACCGCGCGACGACCCGTCGAACGTGGTGTAGATGCTCGGCGTACTGCAATGCTGATGGATGAGTTCGACCTGGACCGTGCCCCATTGACCGACCGCAACCGACATATCGATCGACAGTGGTTCGCCACGAAAATGACAGCGCCCAAACTGGATGTGGTCGAGCAGAAAGAAGGGTCCGACGCCGATCGAGGCCCAATGGGCGACCGCCGCCTCGATGTTCGGCACCACAAAACCCAGTTGAATCACCGGGCCGACTACGCGCGGCGTCATGATCGGCAGCCCCTCAGCCGACGTGATCGTAGAAATCGAGCGTCATGCCGTCGGCACCGCCATCGAGGCACTCGAAGATCGGCGGGACGAGTCGATCGTGGAAGGGTGTTTTCTGGTGGTACTCGAAAGCCGCTTCATCTTTGAAGCGCGCGTAGACGGCATAGACGCCTTTCTTCTCTCGGTGGCGGATCACGTCGTAGACGATGGTGTCCGGTTCGTTGTCGTGGGTGAGCTTCGAGAGTTCACGCTGCAAGCGTTCGAAATCTTTTTCCTTACCAGCTTTTACCTTGAGCAGGGCGAAGAAGACGGCCATGTTGAGTACTCCTCAGGGGTGGTGGACGAAGGTCGTGATCAACCGAGTTTGAGTTCTTCGACGAGCGCGGTACGCAGCTTGAACTTCTGGATCTTGCTCGAGGACATCGGCCACTCGGTCACGAACCGAATGTGTCGCGGAACTTTGAAGCCGGCGACATCTCTTTTGCAGAACTCGATGAGCTCAGCTTCGGTGGCCGTGGCGCCGGGTTGCAGTTCGACGAAGGCTGCGGGCACCTCGGCGTACTTGGCGTCGGGAATACCGACGACCTGCGCGAGCTTGACGGCTTTGTGCTTCTGCAGCTGCGCCTCGATCTCGGCTGCCGCGACATTCTCGCCGCCCACCTTGAGCATGTCCTTGAACCGACCGTGGAACATGATGGTCCCTTGCGCATCGACCGAGCCGATATCGCCGGTGTGGAACCAGCCGTCCTTGTCGAGCGCTTCGGCGCTCTTCACGGGATCGCGGTAGTAGCCCTCGAAGAGGCTATATCCGCGGACCAAGACCTCGCCGCGCTCTCCGGTCGGCATGTCGCGACCGGTGCTCGGATCGATCACGCGGACCTCGAGCCCCGGCAACGGGCGACCAAGGCGCGTAATTCTTTGAGCCTCCGGTTCGCCGGGTGAGCCCGTCGAGACGGTACCTGAGGCCTCGGTCATGCCGAAGCTGCCCACCTGAATGGCAGCGGGCATCGCCTTCACGATCGGTTCCGCAACGCCGGGCGGTTGCACGGCGAAGTTGGAGTTCATGAGACGAATGCTTGAGAGATCGCGCGTCGGGAAATCGGGGTGGTAGATGAGCCCCTGCATGATGGTCACGAAGCTCGGATAGGTCACCGTGACCTTGTGATCTTCGAGCATCTTGAGTGCGACCCCTGCGTCGAAGTACCCCATCGTGAGATACGTGCCGCCGACATCGAAGATCGCGAGCATGGGCAGCACGGCGGCGATGTGGAACATCGGCAGCGGCGACCAGAGCGAGTCCTCGCGCGTCAGACGATAGCGGTGACGACCGAGTGCGATGGAGTTGCGGACCTGCGCCTCGTGGGTGATGAGACAGCCCTTCGGGTTCGCCGTCGTACCTGAGGTGTAGAGCATGAGCGCGGTGTCGCGCACGCGCGTTCGCAGACGAGTCTTGTGGACCTCGATCTCGGCGATTCGATCGGCTGCGGCATCAAATTGCGCTTCGGAAACGAAGCCGGGACGCCCCTCGCGACCGTAGAGCACCACATTGCGCAACTTCGGCGCTGCGGCGAGCTTCAAGGACATCGGGTCTTTCTGCGAGGGTAGGTCGGTCAAGGCGCCCTCGAGCCGCTCGACGAAGTTGACCTGATCGGCGACTGCATCGGTCGTGATCAGCGTCACGAGGTCGGCGTTCTCCACCACGTAGCCGATTTCCCCCGAGCGGTAACGCGCGTTGATCGGCACGATGACGGCGCCGCAGAGCGCGATCGCAAAATAGAGCTCGACGAACTCGGGGCAAGTGGGCATGAGGATGCCCACGTGATCACGCGGCCGAAGACCGAGAGCTTGCAAACTGCGTGCACGACGGATCGCACGAGCTGCGAGCTCCGAATAGGTGTAGCTCTTCTCGGGAAAAACGAGAGCGGTTTTGTCGGGATCTCGATCCGCTGCGGTCAGCAGCAGATCGCCCATCGTCGTGACCGAGATACGCAGCGTGGCGAGATCCTCGCCACCTTCCCATTCCATGGTCGGTGTTTTTTGACTCATCGAGATTATTCCGGCAGTCCGAATACGAGCAGCACGTTGCCCGGCATATGGAAGTAGGTGCCATAGCCGGAGGCCGCAAACAGCATGCCGTCCTGCACGACAGGACCCGCACCGCCACCGAACGAACCTCCGCTCGCCTTGGAACCATCGACCGTGACGAACTCACGCGTCGTGTCGTATTCCCAGATCACGCGACCCGAGGCGCTGTCGTACGCGCGAAGACGTCCGTCCATGTGTCCTGCGAGTACGGCACCTGGCATGGCCGTGATCGCGGCAGAGATACCCGGCTCGCAATACGTACGACCGTTGCACACGTTATTGGCAGGCTGCGACCAGAGCATGCGACCCGTGTCGATGTCGACGGCGTAGAGACCCGCCTTCGAGGGAACTGCATGCAGATTGGTCTCGGCCTCCGGGTTCGACATGTCGGAGATCGGCACGAACAATGTTTTGCCATCGAGCGCCATGCCGAAGTGCACACCGCCCTGGATGCCGCCACGGCCGACCTTGTTGCGCCAGATCGGGCGCCCCTGATCAGCGAGATCGAGCGCGTAGACGTCGCCGGACTTTTGACCGGCGAGCAGGATGGGTTTTCCGGCGCTCGTGCGCGCAACGATCGTGCCCGCGCCAAAGTCGAAGTCCGGGCCGTTCTCGGCGGGGCAGTTCGGGTTGTCCTGCATCATGCAGGCGACGTTCCAGGCGTCGTTTGCCGTCTTCTGTCGGTGCCAGAGCAGCTTGCCTGTCTTGAGTTCGAGCGCGAGCAGCGCATCGCTTCGATCGTTGGCCGGTGACGAATAGTTCTCGCCCGTGCCGACGTACAGCGTGCCCGTCGCCGTGTCGATGGACGGGCTGTTCCAGATCGGCGCGCCCGAGGGCGCGAGGATCGGCGTACCGACTTTGGTTTTGGCAACTTCGACCGGCGCCTCATCGATCGTATAGGTGCGCCAAATCTCCTTTCCGTTTTTCGGATCGAGCGAGACCACCGAACCGCGGAAACTGCAGCATGGGTAAGCCGGGTCAGCCGCCGACGTCACTTCGAGTGAAGACACGGGAACATACAAACGACCCTGGTAGAGCACGGGCGCGCCGGTGACGGTCGCGTTCGGATGCTCGTCCACTTTGGTGACCCAGAGCAGTTTGCCGGTCGTCGCCTCGACCGCGTACACGCGGGCGATCAAGTCGGCGAAATAAGCGATCGGACGAGTCCTGGATTTTCCCTCACCCGCTTCGATGAGTACCGGCGTGCGAACCTCGGCGCTTGCGCGGAAGCTCCAGCGTACGCAGCCCGTCTTCTTGTCGAGTGCGTAGACCGTTCCGTTCTGACTGCCGATGAATACGGCGCCGAGCGCCACGGTGGGCTGAGAGCGCACGCGCTGGGCGTTCGGGAAGGCGAACGCCCATTTCAGTTCGAGTTTGGGCAGGTCGGCCGCGGCGAGTCCGGCAACGTCCGCCGGAATGAGACGATGGTTCTCGCGATTGACGCCCCAACCGACTTTCTTCACGCCCTTGCCGAGATCGAAATCTTTGGCGGGGCCCGTGCAGAGTTGCGGCTGGGCGCGGGCGAGGGCGTCTTCCACGGTATGTCCGGCGAGATACTCCGCCACCGTGCGACGCTCTGCGGTGCTGAGCGAGGCCGACTGCATCTGCATGATTCCTTTGTTCATCGCATTGAGAATGCCGTCGGCAGGCATCATCTGCAGGAACATCTTGTGCGGCGCCTTCTTGACGCTCCCCTCGTGACAGGCGGCGCAGGCGCGCTGGTAGATCTCTTCGCCTGCAGGCGTGGACGCACCAGCCGGCAGAGCGAGTAGCGAGAGCAGCAAAATGACCATCGTTGGCTTCGTCATGCGAAGTTCCCCCCTTCGATACGTTGCTTCAATGCAGAAAGAAAACGGGCACCGAGCGCGCCATCGACGACACGATGGTCGCAGGACAGCGTAAGCGTCATGAGTCGACCGGCTGCAGGCGCACCGTGACGCAGCACGACGGCATCGCGAATGCTGCCGACTGCGAGGATGGCGACCTGCGGCGGATTGATGACGGCATCGAACGCGTCGATCCCGAACATGCCGAGGTTGGACAGCGTGAAGCTGCCGCCGGTGATCTCTTCTCTCGTCAGCTTGTTGTCGCGTGCCTTGCCTGCGAGATCGCGAGCGTCCTGTGCAAGGGTGACGACATCCTTGGTCTCCGCGCTGCGCAGCACGGGCGTGATGAGCCCGCCGGCCGTCGATACGGCGAGGGCGATGTCTGCGCTGCGTCGACGCAAAATGGTGTCGTTCTCGAGACAGGCGTTGACGTCCGGAAATTCCGCGAGCGTTCGCGCGAGAGCGAAGATCAGCAGATCGTTGACCGAGATCTTACGGCCGGCCCCAGCATGCTCGGTGCGCGCGGCCTCGAGCGCTGCGCAATCCACATCGGCGTACAGGCGGTAGTGCGGAATCGTTTGCTTCGACTCGGTGAGGCGTCGCGCGATCGCGAGACGCATGGCGCTCATCGGAACGGCGTCGACCGCCGTCGACTGCTTCGCGTGGTAGGACTCGACGTCTTCTTTGGAGATGCGCCCGTTGCGACCGGTGCCCGTAACCTTCGAGAGATCGACACCGAGTTTTTCGGCGAGGCGCCTTGCGATCGGGCTCACGCGGGCTTCGTCTTCGCGCTCGGCTGCGGGGGTCGCCGAAGGCGACGCCGTGGCGGGAGCGGGGGAAGTCGTCGATGCTCCGGTGCTCGCCTCCGGTTCGAACGAGACATCGGCGGCCTTGAACTCGCGTACGAAACGATCGATGTCGGCGTCGGATACTTCACCTTCGCAGACGATGCCGACGAGGGCGCCGACCGGAAGCGTATCGCCCACCGCACCGATCACGCGACGCAGCGTGCCTTCGACGCTCGCCTCGACCGTGTTGACGATTTTTTCCGTCTCGACATCCAGGAGCTGAGCGCCTCGGGTGACGGCACCGCCGATCTCGACATGCCAGGAAGTGATGGCCCCTTCCTGCATTTCGATACCCCACTTGGGCATCGTAATGGCGTGGATTCGTGACATGGTCAGCTCGCTGCTCGAGATTCTTTGAGCATTTTTCGGATTGCGGTCTCGATGGCCTGTGGTCCCGGCACATACGCGCGCTCGAGTTCGCGAGCGAACGGCACCGGCGTATGTGGCGGAGTCAGTTGGACGATGGGCGCCTTCAGTGAATGGAAGGCGTTGCTTGCGACGAGACCCGCGATATCGGCTGCCACCGAACAGCGCGGTGGCGACTCGTCGATGATGACGAGATGCCCCGTATTGTCGAGGCTTTCGTAGATGGTTTCGTCGTCGAGTGGTGAGAGCGTGCGCGGATCGAGAAGGTCTGCCGTGATGCCGTCGGCGGCAAGCGCGTCGAGCGCTTTCTCCGCGAAAGACACCATGCGCCCGATCGCAACCACCGTGACGTGTTCGCCTTCGCGAACGAGGTTCGCCTCGCCGAACGGAATGGTGTAGTCCCCCTCGGGGACCTCCGACTTCCTGGGGTAGAGCGCTTTGTGCTCAAAGAAAATCACCGGATCGTCATCGCGGATCGCCGTGAGCATCAGGCCCTTGGCATCGTAGGCATTCGAGGGTACGACCACTTTGAGTCCCGGGACTCCGGTGACCATGGCGTACATCGACTGGCTGTGCTGGGCGCCCATGTTCATGCCTGCGCCCGTGGCCGCACGGATGACGATGGGGCAGGTGGTCTTGCCGCCGAACATGTAGCGGAACTTCGCCGCTTGGTTGAACACCTGGTCGAAGCACACGCCCAGAAAGTCGGCGAACATGAGTTCGGCGACGGGGCGCAGACCTGCGAGGGCGGCGCCATTGGCCGCACCGATGATGGCCGACTCCGAAATGGGCGTATCGATCACACGGTCTTCGCCGAACTTCGGCAGCAAGCCCTTCGTGACGCCGAAGACACCGCCCGCGGCGTCGCGTTGGCCGGAGGTTCCTCCCGCGCCACCCGAGACATCCTCACCGAGCACGATGACACGCGGGTCACGCGCCATCTCGAGGTGCAAAGCCTCGTTGATGGCGTCTCTCATGGAAATTTGTCGCATGAATCTGTTCTCTGAAGAGCGGGTCAGTAGGAGACGTACACGTCGGTGAGCAAGTCTGCGGCGGACGGTGGCGTTGCCGCACGTGACGTCGCCACCGACTTGTCGATGAGCGCCATCACCTCGCTGTCGATGGCGTCGAGTTCGGCAAGCGACAGCCAGCCTTCCTTGCCGACGCGATCACGGAAGATCCGCAGGCAGTCCATCTGCTCACGGTGACGGGCGACTTCGTCCTTGGCTCGGTAGAGCATCGGATCGCCCTCGAAATGCCCGAAAAACCGGGTCGTCTTCGCTTCGAGTGCTGCGGGACCACCACCCGTCCTGACGGTTTTCAACAATTTCGCCATGGTGTCGTAAACAGCAAAGAAATCCGAACCGTCGCATGTTTCGGCAGCCATGCCGAAGCCGCGCGCGCGACCGGCGATGTCGCCCGAGCCGACCGCGTAAGAGGCTCCGGTGTGTTCGGAGTAACCGTTGTTCTCGAAAACGAAAATGACCGGCGCACGGAGTACCACGGCGAGATTCATCGCTTCGAAGACGGTGCCCTGGTTGGCGCTGCCGTCGCCTCCGAACGCGACCGCGACGTTGCCGCGTTTGGCGATCTTGCAGGCGATGCCTGCACCGACGGCGATCGGCGGTCCTCCGCCGACGATGGCGTTTGCACCGAGCATGCCCTTGGTCATGTCGGCGATGTGCATGGAGCCGCCTTTGCCTTTGCAAAGGCCGTCGCGACGCCCGTAAATCTCGAGCATCATTCCTTGAACGTCACAACCCTTCGCGATGCAGTGTCCATGTCCGCGATGGGTACTCGCGATCCAATCTTGATCCGTCAGGTTTTCGCACACGCCGACGGCGACGGCTTCCTGACCCGAGTAGAGGTGGGTGAATCCCGGGATCTCGCCGGTTTGGATTTCGACGTGAAGACGTTCCTCGAACTCGCGGATCGTCTTCATCTGCCGGTAGGCACGCAACAACAAGTCTCTGGGAAGGCTCACGGGATCTCCTGAGGGGCGCGCCCGGCGCGCGTCCTTGATGGTAAGTCAACGACAGAAAACGAGCAACGCTGACGGAAACAATCAGCGCTGCTCTTTTTCGCTCCGAGTGTTCAGCGGCTATCCAGCTTGGCGGCGGCCTCGTCGGCATCGCCTCCGAGGTAGTCCATGAGCACTTTGTGGAAGTGCCGAATTCGCAGCTCTTGCGAGCCGATCCACAGTCCATCGAGTCCGGCCGAGTGCATGCCGTCCTGAACGCCCGGGAGATTCTGGGCATCCTGATCGAGGACGAGACCGATCGATTTGTCGCCGTGGCGGAAGTACTGGTGCTTCGGGCGAGGCGGGCGTTCCGCGCCCTCAGGTACGAGCTCGAAGGTCCACACGTCGTAGAGCATTCGATCGGGATCGGTCGGATGCGGGCGTTGCCGAAACAGCATCAGGTCGTCCGCGTGAACGTTGAGCGTGACGTTCGGGAAGATCAGGTAGTGATAGTCGTCGGTCAGCTGATCGTCGTTGAGCTCCGAGTAATCGCGACCCATCGAGGCGCCGGTCCGACGCTTATGAAGTTGCACGTCCCGACGAAGGTTCTCGAGCGGTTCGTCGTAGTCCGCCGGATCCATCCCTGCGGTTTTCATGATGCTCTTGATCGGATCGGGAATGGAGGGCGGCTTGCGTACGCGCGGACTCACGGTGCCGAAGGGGATGAGATAACGATTGTGTCGCTCATAGCAGTCGATCTGGATGTCGAGATCGTGCAGGTAATAGAGCAGCTGAGGGTGGATGCCTTGGACGTGATAGCTCTCGTTGAAGGCGTCTACCGAGGCTTTCCAATTGCAGTTCCACTCGACCGTGATGTCGCGAGTGAGGGCCATGCGCGGGAAGTGGTACGGGTCGAGATGCTGCGGGATGGGCGAGAGATAGTCGGCGAGCGGACCGATCTCGCGGTTCAGGCTGAACCACACGAATCCGCCCCAGGTGTCGCAGGGTAATTCTTTGAGACCGCGGCAAGGTGGAGCGCCTTGCGGAAACGTGTCGAGATCCGGAATGCGGACGAAACGCCCGTCGATGCCGTATTCCCAGTGATGGTATTGGCACTTGAACGAGTCGGCGCTCGATATGCCCGTCGGTCGCAGTCGATTACCTCGATGCAGGCACACGTTGTAGAACGCGCGCATCCGACCGTCGGCTTGTCGCACGAGCAGAATCGACTCGCGGCCGATCTCGGTACAGATGTAGTCGCCGGGTTCGGGCACATCGGATTCGAGCCCGCCAAGCAGCCAGACCTTGCTCCACATCCGCTCCCACTCGAGCTGCAGAAAGCCTCGCGAGGTGTAGCGCTCTTTCGGAATCATGGCGTCGCCAAGTTCGGGATCGGGCGCTTTCGCGCTCGGCGTTCCCGGACCGTCGGTCGGTTCGACCCGGCGGACCTTGCGATAGGTCGGCGTGCGCGATCGCTCGCGCAGCTCCGAGTCTTCGTCTGCGGTGAGAGTAGGGGTCGGTTTCTTGCTCATGATGGAATCCGTTCAGCTGCAGCGGCCCAGCGTATGCCGCGTCTCAAAATTTCGACGAACGCCGGTGTGTTCCAGCTGCCGCGTTCGATCGTCGGGTACTCGTCCATGATCGGGCGCATGTCGTAGTGTCCACGCGAGTGCCCGAGCGTGAAATAAAGCACTTCGCCGGCGCCCGTGCGCTTGAGATACATCACGGGGCGCGGTTCGTCCCGCGTCCAGTCGCTGTCGACGAAAAGGGACGTGCGCCCTGACCAGCGGGTATGCAGCAAAACCTCGATGGGCTCGTGCAGCTCACTCAGATAGAGCTCATCGTCCGCATCGAAGGGCTCGATGCCCTGAACGAGCGGATGCTCGGGAGCCGAGATCTCGACGCGATAAGGCGCGATCGGCGGGTGCGCCAAAAATTGACTCCCCAGCGTCTGCATCAGAGTCGGTACCGTACGCGGCGCTTCCCACGCCTTGTGGGCTTTGGACCAGCGCAGTATCGAGTTCGTCCCGTGCAGGGCGAACCACCGATGCCCCGAGGCCACCCAATCGCGGAGACGCGCCGCGCCAGCTTCGTCCGGGACCACATCGACCGTGTACGTGATGAGCACATCGGCTGCCACGATCGCATCGATGTCGCGATAGTCCTCGAGCACACGACACCGAATGTTCGGGTGCTCGCCAAGCAGGTGGAGCAGCTGCAGCCGCGCGTGGTCGATATCGTGGTACTTGCCCCCAGTGACGAGGCAGGCATCGACGCGGCGCGGCAGGCTCGACATGATCAGTACTGGACGCGCTTCGTGTATCCGTTGTCGGCGACCACGTTGCTGCCCGTGATGACCGAGGCAGACGGGCTTGCGAGGAAGGCGACCACCTTGGCGATCTCATCCGGTCCGCCGAACCGACCATTCGGCATGGCGCGAACCGTGGCGTCGTACATTTTTTGATTGGTGCTCTTGATCATCTCCCAGGCGCCGCCTTCGAAGTAGATCGGCCCAGGAGAGACGGTGTTGACGCGGATATTCTTTCGACCAATAAATTGCGAGAGCTGTTTGGAGTAGGTGATGAGGGCGGCTTTCATCGCGTTGTACGCCATCGGCGCATAGAAGGTCTCGAGCGCATTCGTCGAGCTGATGATGACGATGCTGCCGTGACCCGATTTCTCCAGGTGCGGCACCAAAAATTCGCAGCCACGCACGGTATGAAGGACGTCGACCTCGAAGCACTTCCACCAGTTCTTCTCGGAGTCCATGCCGCCGCCTGCGCTCACGTTCGGGATGAAGATGTCGCAGCCACCGAGCTCCGCCACACTGCGCTCGAGCCAGGCTTTGTAGGCCTCGGCATCGCGCACGTTGACCGCGCCACCCGAGACGTTCACGCCTTTGGCCTTGATTTCACGAACCGCAGATTCGACTTCGTCCTCGCTGCGCGCGCAGAGCGCGATGTCGCAACCCTCTGTCGCGAGCAGGTCGACGATCGCTCTGCCGATTCCCTTGGTGGCACCCGTGACGAGTGCCCGCTTTCCGCGCAATCCGAGATCCATTCTGCTTGTCTCCTGGTCGATTACTGGATGGTGAGGCCGTTGTCGAGCACGAGCTCGGCACCATTGATGTATCGCGACTCATCCGAGGCGAGGAAGACGACGACGTTCGCCACGTCTTCGGGTTGTCCGAGGCCGGGACCGCTCTGGGTATAGAACTCGCGAGTGAGTCCGAGCAGGCGATTGGCCTCTTCGATCATCGGTGTATCGGTTGCACCGGGGTGCAGCGAGTTGCAGCGGATGTTGTACTTCTGCATCTGGCACCAGATGGCGATGGCCTTGGTCATGCCGCGCACCGCGCTTTTGGCGGCCGAGTAGGCAAAGAAAATCGGATAGCCGAGGTGCGTGGCAACGGAGGCCATGTTCACGATGGAGCCACCGCCGCTCGCTTGCATCGCCGGGATGGCGTATTTGCATCCTAGGAAGGTGCCCTCGCTCATCACGGCGTTGTGCATCCTGAACTGCTCGAGCGTAGTGGACTCGGGTGTCGCCGGCACGACGAAGCCTGCGTTGTTCACGAGCACGTTGAGCTTGCCGAACTGTTTGACCGTCGCCGCGATGACTTCTTGCCAGCGCGCTTCGTCGCGGACGTCGAGTTCCATGAACGCGGCGCTTCCGGCGCGCTGCGCATTGAGCGCCGCGGCGAGGGCGTTGCCCTCGGCCGACTTGATGTCGGTGATCATGACCTGGGCGCCTTCGCGGACGAGCGCTTCGCAGTCCGCCTTGCCCAATCCTTGCGAACCCCCGGTGACGATTGCCACTTTGCCTTCGACGCGTCCCATGTCCCTGTCCTCCGGGTAATAGAAGTTGTTTGTGACAGAATATTCGTGCGCGGCGGGTCACCCCGTTGCCGACGCCTTAAAACGGTATCAAGCAAGGCTGTCGGTTTCAATCACCTTTGACTTTTTTTTCGTCTACCGGCAAGGTCTCGGTCATGCCCAAACAAATCGATGCTACAGAACCCGAAATCACCGGCTGGCAAGCTCAGAAAAGCGCCGCTACGCGGACGCTCATCATCGAAGCGGCCATCAAGTGTTTTGTCGACTTGGGGTACTCCCGGACGACCACCACCGTGATTGCGGCTCGTGCGGGGTTGTCTCGAGGTGCGATGCTCCACCATTTTCCATCGAAGGTGGATATCGTCCGAGCCGCTGTCGATTATCTGCACGCGAAGCGTCTCAAGGCATTTCGACGTGCTGCGCAGCGAGGTCCGAGCAACGGCGGGGGCGATCGATTGCGCGCCAACCTCGAGGCCTATTGGCAGCACGTCCGTCATCCGATGTTCGTGGCCTTCTTCGAACTCGTGGTGGCTGCTCGAACGGATCCGGAACTCGCGCAGATCTTGCGTCCCGCCCAGGAAGCCTTCGAAAACGAATGGCATCGCACGGCTCGGGAGGTCTTTACCGAGTGGCACACGGATGACGAAACCTTCGACGTGGCGCTCGATCTGACGCGCTATGTGCTCGAGGGCATGGCGATCAGCTTCCTCGTCCACAAGGAGACGGAGCGCGATCGGCGTGTGGTCGATTATCTCGAGCGCAAGTTGCGCGAATTGCGTGACGGGCGTCAGCCGGGCTGAGGATATTTCGCGTAGTAGTTCTTCCAGGTGGTCGAACTTTCTGGATAGTCCGCCGGCAGCGGTTCGGCATAGGCTCGATTGCGCATGAGCTGACCGAGCAGTTCCGGATAATCTTTGGGCGACACGTAGTAGAAGAAATGCAGCTCGCGCGTCTGGAATCGCCAGGATCCTTCTTCCCGCCGGTACTCGTCGTGATAGCGCAGGGCGGCCCAGAGCGCTGTTCCGTTGCGAACCACCTCGGCGTGCGAGTTGACCCAGCCCGTGGCGAGATCGGGGTTGGTTTCGTCGAGCTCGATGACGATGTCGTGGGTGAAGTGATTGCTCGGGCCGAGCACCGCATAGCGCTTGTGAAACTGTTCGATCACTGCGTCTCGACCGACCGACGCGATCTTGCCGTCCACCGATCGGAACGATCCGTCACGCGTGAAGAGCATGCCCACGCCCTCGATGTCGCGCTGGTCGACGAGCAGGCCGTAGCGCGCGATCAGCGTGCGGATGGCATCCCGGTCTTCAAGACGACGAATTCTTTGTTCAAGATTCATGGCTCAGGGCTCGATGATGTTCCATTCCGGTAAAAAATACTTCGAAGATATTACCGTCGGCGATAGCGCCGAATCCGGTGAGCAGACCGTCGATCGGGAAGAAATGCTCGACTTCGCCCGGCGATACGATCCCCAGTATTTTCACACCGATCCTGAAGCGGCGAAAGCGTCCGTCTTCGGAGAGGTCGTCGCCTCGGGTTTGTTCACCACGGTGGTGTGGCGCCGTCTCGATCACGAAATCAGCGCAGATATCGCCTGGATCTGCGGCGTCGCCTGGAAAGAGACCCGTTGGCCGAAGGCCGTTCGCGCGGGCGCCAGATTGCGCGCTCGATGGGAGTGCGTCGCGAAGCGCGAGTCGGCCAGCGATCCGCGGCGCGGCATCATCGAAATGGATTACCGGCTCATCGACGAGGAGGGCGACACGGTGTTCTCCTGCCTCAGCGTCAATCTGATCGAGCGGAGACGCTGATCGTCGATTGGCGGCGCTGATCGTCGAGCGGCGCCGATGGCTCGAGGTCTCAGGTCGGCAGGCCGACCTCGATGGTGCCGTCGTCCCCGACGCGCACCGCGAACGTGGCAAGCGGTGAGGTTGCGGGGGCGCCGAGCACGGCCCCTGTTCGGCAGTCGAAAGACGCGCCGTGCAGGGGGCAGATGAGACGATTGCCGCGCAGACGACCCTCGTGCATGAGGGCGTAAGCGTGCGAGCAGACGTTGTCCAACGCGTTGACACCCTCTTTGGTGCGACACACGACGACCGAACGACCGCCGAGTTCGACGCCCACCATCTTGCCCTCGGCAAGTTGCGAGAGGTTACCGGCGACGTGCCAAGTCACTTCGCTCATGACCATCAACGTCCGTTGTACTTCGGAGCGCGTTTCTGGGAGAAGGCGGTGAAGCCCTCACGCGCGTCCTCGGTGCGATCGGCCAGCGTCGCCATCGAGCGCGATTCGAGGGCGAGCTGCTCCTCGAGCGAGTTTGTGTGGCTATCGGCGAGCAGTCGCTTGACCTCGCCATAGGCGCGGGTCGGACCAGAGGCGAGCGAGGTGGCGATTTCCTTGGCCTTGGCGAGAACCTCGGCATCGGGTGCGACGATGGTGACGAGCCCGCGTTGCTGGGCTTCCGTGGCGGTGAGCACCGGGTTGAGCAGCATCAATTCTTTGGCGCGCGCCATCCCGACGATTCGCGGCAGGTTGAACGAGCCGCCGCCATCGGCGGACATGGCGATCTTCGTGTACGCCATGGTGAACTTGGCCGATTCGGCCGCCACGATCACATCGCCCGCGATCGCGAGACTGAACCCGGCGCCTGCTGCCGTGCCATTGACGGCAGTGATGAGCGGGGCGTCCATACGCGCAAAACGCGATACGGCGGCATGCAGCGGTGCGGTGATGCGACGCAGCAACTCCCCGACGCCATCACCGGTCGCGGCAAAGGACTGCACATCGCCGCCTCCGCTGAAGAATCGTCCCTTTCCGGTCAACACCACGGCACGCACGGCCGGGTCGCTTTCGCAGCGGATGGCTGCCTTGAGCAAGTCTTCGGCGAGTTCGACGCTGATGGTATTGGCCGATTCGGGGCGATTTAGCGCGATGAGCGCGATGTTGTTATCGATGGAAAATTCAAGCGTGGAGAAGTTCATGGTGGACTCCCGTCGATGGGTTGACGTTCAGCGCGGCGCGAGGCCGAGCTCAAAGATTTCGAGCATGCGGGTTGCGATTTCCCCGGGTGAGAGGGCGTCGTTGGCGCGGTGCCAGTGGGCGATCCAGTTGAGCGCACCAGCGAGTGCGAAGGCGGCCATCTTGGCGTCGCATGGGCGGATCGAGCCATCGGCGACACCCTGACGAATGAGCTTGCGCAGACCCTGATCGACCTCCGACTTGAGCGTCTTGATCTTGGCGCTCATCGACTTGTCGAGGTTCTCCTCTTCGAGGCGGACCATGCACCAGCCGAAATCGCCCGTGACGGCGGTGGCGTAGTGCCGCGCGACCGTCATCAGTCGCTCTCGGGCGTTTCCGCCCTGCGTCTCGGCTTCGCTGAAGCCGGCAAGAATCTGATCGACGCCTTGCCGGAAACACTCGAAGAGCAGTTCTTCCTTGCTGTCGACGTAGCTGTAGATCGTCGGTTTCGTGACATTGAGGCTCGCCGCGAGATCATCGAGACTCGTGTTGTGGTACCCGCGGGTCGCGAAGGCCCGCGCGGCGGCCAGAATGACCGCGTTGCGCTTCCAATCACGCTCCCTCGAGCGCAGATCGGCTCCGCTCCAGGGCAGGGGGGTGGATCGCGGCGACGACTTCATGAGGAGAAGTGTAGTTTATTCGTGGGTAAAGCGTAATATACTCACGAGTAAAGTCGGGGCCGCAAGGCCTGTCCTTTCGCGAAGGAGCGTACCGTGAGCCAGTCGAACCGGAAATCGATTCAGGATCCAGGGGCTGATGTGGGTGAGGGCGTCACCGCTCCGCCGTTGCGTTTCGTGACCGCGGCCTCGCTCTTCGACGGCCACGATGCTGCCATCAACATGATCCGGCGGCTGTTGCAGTCGCAGGGCGCCGAGGTCGTGCACCTCGGTCACAACCGTTCGGTGGCGGACATCGTTCGCGCCGCGATCGAAGAGGACGCCGATGGCATCGCCGTCAGCTCCTATCAGGGCGGCCACAACGAATACTTTGCGTACATGGTCGACATGCTGCGTGAGCGCGGCTGCGAGCACATCCGAGTAGTGGTGGGTGGCGGTGGAACCATCGCTCCGCACGAGATCGAGGCGCTCGAGCGTCACGGCATCGAAAAAATCTACACGCCCGAAGATGGTCGGACCTTAGGGCTCGTCGGCATGATCAGCGACGTGATCCGGCGCGTCGGGGCGAGTCGTCGTGCCGCCTATGAATTCGGTCCGCTCAACGCCCGCGATCATCGGCATCTCGGTCGGACGATCTCCGTGCTCGAAGGGTCTGTGCGCGAAGACGAGGCGAGCGCAGTCGCCGCCACGCGCGAGCAAATCCTGCGCGCCATCTCGCGCAATACGCGTAAGGCTCCGGTCATCGGTCTCACGGGTACGGGCGGCGCGGGCAAGAGTTCGCTCAACGACGAGTTGATCCAGCGTTTTGTCCGTCACTTCCCCGAGGCGCAGATCGCCGTCGTCGCGGTCGACCCGACCCGTCGCCGATCGGGCGGAGCGCTGCTCGGTGACCGCATCCGCATGAACAGTCTGTCGGCGCCGAACGTGTACATGCGTTCGCTCGCCACGCGTCGTCGCAACCTCGCGACCTCTGCCGTGCTCAAAGATGTCATCTCGCTCTACCAGCTGGCAGGCTTCGACCTCGTGATCGTCGAGACGGCTGGCATCGGGCAGAGCGATACGGAGGTCATCGACCTCGTCGATCTGCCGATCTACGTCATGACGAGCGAGTACGGTGCAGCGAGTCAGCTCGAGAAAATCGACATGCTCGACTTCGCCGAGATGGTGGTGCTCAATAAATTCGAGCGCCGCGGTGCCGAAGATGCGCTGCGCGACGTCAAGAAACAGTGGCGACGCAATCACCCCGATCAGCTCGCAGCGCCGGATGCCAACATCCCGGTCTATCCGACCATCGCCTCGCGCTTCAATGACCCGGGCGTCAATCGGTTGTTTGCTGCTATCTGCTCGCGCCTGCAAGCGAAGGCCGTCAATGCCCGCTCATGGACGGTGCAGGACCCGGGCCCGATCGAGTTTACTTCCCGTGACCCGCTCATCCCGGGTTCGCGTTCGCGCTATCTCGCAGAGATCGCGGCCGGCGGTCGCAAGGCCGACGCCGACATCGAGCGAGTCGCCGCCTCGGCGAGCCGTGCCTATGCGCTCTACGAATCTTTGAAGACGCTTCGTGATCCGGCGCTGCCCGCGCCGGCGCAGCCCTATGGTTCGGCGCCTGCCGGTGGCGATGCCGCCGTCACGCGCTTGCGTGAAGAGTACGACTCTGCACTCGCAGCCGTGGGTGCCGAAGGTCTTGGCGAGCTGCGTGCCTGGCCGGCGCGTGTGACCTCCATCACCGAGCCCGAGTATGTCTACAAGGTTCGCGGTCGCGAAGTACGCGGCGAGAACTACTCGGAGACCTTGAGTCATAACCGCATTCCGAAGCTGCTCGCGCCGAAGACGCGCGATTGGGGCGACATCCTGCGTTTCGTGATGCGCGAAAACTTGCCGGGTGCCTACCCCTACACGGCGGGCGTGTATCCCTATCGACGCGAACAAGAAGACCCGATCCGCATGTTCGCAGGCGAGGGCAGCCCCGAGCGCACGAACCGTCGCTTCCATTACCTCGCGCGCGGCCAGGCCTCGACGCGTCTGTCGACGGCCTTCGATTCGACCACGCTCTATGGTGAGGATCCGGATACGCGTCCCGACATTTACGGACGCACCGGCAACTCGGGTGTGTCGATCGCCACACTCGATGACATGAAGAAGCTCTACTCGGGCTTCGATCTCTGCGCGCCGACGACTTCCGTGTCGATGACCATCAACGGTCCGGCACCGATGCTGCTCGCCATGTTCATGAATACGGCAATCGATCAGCAGGTCGAGCGCTTTTTGAAGGCGAACGGTCGCTGGGGCGAGGCATCGAAGTTCATCGACGCGCATCGCGCCAAGCTTCGCAGCCAAGGCGTTGCGCCGCCCGACTATCGCGGCGATTTGCCCGAAGGCCATGACGGCTCCGGACTCGCGCTGCTTGGGTTATGCGGGGAAAATCTCGTCGGTCACGGGTTGACCGCCGAGGAGTACACGAAGATTCGTGCCTCGACACTCGCGCAAGTGCGCGGCACGGTGCAGGCGGACATCCTCAAGGAAGATCAGGCGCAGAACACCTGCATTTTCTCGACCGAGTTCGCGATGCGCATGATGGGCGACGTGCAGGCCTATTTCATCGATCACGCCGTGCGCAATTTCTATTCGGTGTCGATCTCGGGTTATCACATCGCCGAGGCTGGAGCGAACCCGATCAGTCAGCTGGCTTTCACGCTCTCGAACGGCTTCACCATCGTCGAGTATTACCTCGCGCGCGGCATGAAGATCGACGACTTCGCGCCGAATCTGTCGTTCTTCTTCTCGAACGGCATGGACGCCGAGTACGCCGTCATCGGTCGCGTGGCGCGGCGTATTTGGGCGCGCGCGATGCGCGAGCGGTACGGCGCGGATGCGCGCAGCCAGATGATGAAGTACCACATCCAGACGTCGGGGCGCTCGCTGCACGCCCGCGAGATCCAGTTCAACGATACGCGTACGACGCTGCAGGCGCTCTATGCGCTGTTCGACAACTGCAACTCTTTGCACACCAACGCGTATGACGAGGCGCTGACGACGCCGACTGAGGAGAGCGTGCGGCGCGCGGTGGCGATCCAGTTGATCATCAATCGCGAGTTGGGTCTCAACAAGAACCACAACCCGTGGGCGGGGTCGCTGCTCATCGACTACCTCACCGACATGGTCGAGGAGGCGGTGTACAAAGAATTCGAATCGATCAGCGAGCGTGGCGGTGTGCTCGGTGCGATGGAGACGATGTACCAGCGCGGCAAGATCCAGGAAGAGAGCCTGTATTACGAAACCCTCAAGCACGATGGTCGATTGCCGCTCATCGGCGTGAACACCTTCCTTTCCGAGCATGACGCCTCGGCCGAGCATGCTTCGGTCGAGCTCATTCGCTCGACCGAAGAAGAGAAGCATGGTCAGGTGGATGCAGTGCGCAACTTCCAGCAACGCAATGCGGAAAAATCGACGGTTTCGTTGTCATCGTTGCAGTCGGTGGCGGCACGCGGCGGCAATGTGTTCGAGTCGTTGATGGATGCTGTACGCGTGGCGTCGCTTGGCCAAATCTCGCGCGCGCTTTATGCGGTGGGCGGGCAGTTCCGACGCAACGTTTAGGCGCAACGCCTAGTAGTCGCAACGCCTAGCGGTAGCGCTCGCGCGTGAACTGCGCGAGGTAGTACAGGCCCTCGATGGCGCGGGAGCCATACCAGGAGATCATTTCGCCATCGATGAGATCGACGGGCACGCCGGGGAGCGCGCGCTCGACCTCGGCGATGTGGCGTTCGCGGAAGGCATAAGGCTCGCTACTCAGCAGCGCCCGATCGATGGCGCCACGACATTCCTCCAAGGCGAGCTCTGGGTAACGCTGCGGGCGCGGTGACGCCCAGGTTTGCCAGCCGAATGCGGCGAGCGTGCGCGAGATGTAGGTGTCGCGCGAGAGGGTCATCCAGGGTTCGCGCCAGATGAGATACAGCACCCGAGCGCGTACGGCGTCGGAGGCGCTGCCCGCGTAGGCGGCCATGAACTCGCGACACAGCGCCTCGGCGCGCGCCTCACGATCGAAGATGCCTCCGAGCAGGCGGTAGAGCGGTAGGTTGTCGAGTGGGCCGAGCGGGTGCGTCACGATGATGGACGGCACGAAAGGACGCAGGGCCTCGACGGTCTCGAGACGATTTTCATCGACGTTGACGATGAGGTGCGTGGGCGCGAGGGCGCGGATGGCTTCGAGATCGACGGTTTTGGTGCCGCCGACTTTGGGTACGCGGCGCACGAGCTCGCGCGGGTGGATGCAGAAGCCCGTGCGGCCGACGAGTTCGTCTGCAAGACCGAGTGCGCACACGAGCTCGGTGAGGCTCGGCACCAGTGAGACGATGCGTCGAGTGCCCGTGGCCCGAGGGTGGGGCGTGCCTGCGTGGTCGATGAAGGTCATGGGACATTAGTTTTCCGGTTACGTCGGCTTGTAGATACTGTATAAATAAACAGCATGTCAGGGCAAGCCCCGAAACCCCCGAATCCACCCGGTTATGCCGAGCTGCACTGCCTGAGCAGTTTCAGCTTCCTGCGGGCCGCCTCGCAGCCGGAAGAACTCGCCACGCAGGCCGATGAGCTCGGTTACGAAGCGCTCGCCATCACCGATGAATGTTCGGTCGCCGGCGTCGTGCGGGCTCACGCGGTGCTCAAGGGCCGATCCACGCGGCTCATCGTCGGCGCCGAGTTTCGGTTGGATGACGGGTTGCCGCTCGTCGTGTTGGCGACGGACCGTCGGGGCTATGGTCAGTTGTGTCGTCTGATCACGCGGGGTCGTCGTGCCGCGCCGAAGGGCAGTTATCACCTGACCCGAAGCGATGTGATCGAGCTCATCTCGCCGTTGCACTGTCTCGTATTGTGGACTCCACGGCCCACCGACCCGATTACGCACGAGATCACCGTCTGGTTGCGTGAATATTTTGATGGCGCAGCATGGATCGCTGTGGAGTTGCTGCGTGACGGCACGGAGCGTGCCCATCTCGCCACGCTCACGCGTCTCTCGAACGAGGCGGGGTTGCCGCTCGTGGCCGCCGGTGGCGTCTGCATGCATTCGCGCGCGCGTCGTCGGCTGCACGATGCGCTGACGGCGATTCGCCTCAACACCACGGTCGATGCTGCAGGGCTCGAGTTGTTGCCCTGCGGCGAGCGACACCTGCGTGAGCGTCACCGCCTCGCACGGCTCTATCCGCCTGCGCTGCTCGCCGAAACGCTAGTCATTGCGGCGCGTTGTCGTTTCTCGCTCGATGAACTGCGTTACGAGTATCCGCGAGAAATCGTCCCTGAAGCGCATACCCCGGCGTCCTGGTTGCGCACGCTCGTCGAGCGCGGTGCAGAGCGTCGCTGGGGCGGCAGTGCGACGCGCGATGTCATGCCCGCCTACGTACGCACGCTCGTCGAGCATGAACTCGCACTGATCGCAGAACTCGCTTACGAGCCGTATTTTCTGACCGTACACGACATCGTCGATTTCGCGCGCAGTCGCGGAATTCTTTGTCAGGGCCGCGGATCAGCCGCTAACTCTGCGGTCTGTTATTGCCTCGGTATCACCGAGGTCGACCCCTCGCGTATGTCGATGCTGTTCGAGCGTTTCATTTCGCGGGAACGCAACGAGCCGCCCGACATCGATGTCGATTTCGAGCATGAGCGGCGCGAAGAGGTCATCCAGTACGTTTATCGAAAATACGGTCGGCATCGTGCCGCGCTCGCCGCAACGGTCATCAGCTACCGACCCCGCAGTGTGTTGCGCGATCTCGCCAAGGCTTTGGGGTTCCCGTTGCTCGCGGTCGAAAAAATCGCCTCGGCCGTGAGTCGTTGGGATCGCAGTTTCGGTCATGGCGCGCCCCCCGAGCGCGATGGAGCGGCGCACGAGAGTGCTCTTGCGCCTTTCCTCGAGAGGCTCGGCGAGGCGGGCTTCGACATCCACGATCCGGTGCTGCGCCGTCGACTTTCTTTGTTGCTCGAACTCGCACCGCAATTGCTCGGATTTCCACGACATCTTTCGCAGCATGTCGGGGGATTCGTGATCGCGCGCGATCTGCTCGAGGAACTCGTGCCGGTCGAGAACGCGAGCATGGCCGATCGCACGGTCATCCAATGGGATAAGGACGACCTCGATGCGCTCGGCTTGCTCAAGGTCGATCTGCTGGCGCTAGGTATGCTGACGGCGATCCGCCGCGCACTCGATCTCGCGTCCCAATGGCGACTCGCACGGGGCGACGCACCGATCACCGTGGCCTCGGTGCCACCCGAGGATCCGCGTGTCTACGACATGCTGTGCCGCGCCGATTCGGTCGGGGTGTTCCAGGTCGAGTCGCGTGCGCAGATGGCGATGCTGCCGCGTCTGCGTCCACGCAATTTCTATGATCTCGTCATCGAGGTGGCCATCGTGCGCCCCGGGCCGATTCAGGGCGACATGGTGCATCCCTATCTACGTCGTCGTCGCGGCGAAGAGCAGGTAAGTTATCCGAGCGAAGCGGTCAAAGGTGTGCTGCAGCGTACGCTCGGCGTGCCGATCTTCCAGGAGCAGGTGATGCAGGTGGCGATCGTCGCCGCGGGTTTCACGCCGGGCGAGGCCGACCAGTTGCGCCGAGCCATGGCGGCCTGGAAACGACACGGAGGCCTCGGTCACTTTGGTGAGCGTCTCATCTCCGGCATGCGCGAGCGTGGCTACAGCGAGGAGTTCGCATCACGCATCTTCGAGCAGATCAAGGGTTTCGGCGAGTACGGCTTCCCCGAGTCGCATGCCGCGAGTTTCGCGTTGCTCGTCTACGTGTCGGCCTGGCTCAAACGTCACGAGCCCGCGGCGTTCACGGCGGCACTCATCAACAGTCAACCGATGGGCTTTTACTCGGTCTCGCTGCTCGTGCGCGATGCGCGCGAGCATGGCGTCGAGGTGAGATCCGTCGATGTCTGCGTGAGCGACCGGGATTGCACGCTCGAGGTGGCTGAAGACCGATCGACAGGCGAGCAGCCTGCGATCCGTCTCGGACTCAGACTCGTGCGCGATTTGCCGCAGGTCGTGGCAGCGCGCATCGTCGAGTCGCGACGCACGCGCATCGAGGCGAGAGGAGGGTCCGAGGGCGGTGCACCCATATTCTTTGATCTTCAAGATCTCGCCGTTGCTGCAGCGCTAGATCGCGGAGATCTCGAGGCGCTTGCGGCAGCCGGTGCGTGTGCGACGCTTACTGGCAATCGTCATCGCGCGTTTTGGGCAGTGGCGGGTACCGAAGTGGAGTTGCCTCTCGCGCCGCCTGCTTGCGAGGAGGCCTTGCCCATGCTCACGACACCCACCGAAGGCGAGAACCTCGTCGCCGACTATCGACATCTCGGGCTCACCTTGGGAAGACACCCGCTCGCGCTGCTACGCACGCCCTTCGAGCGGCGAGGTGTCGTGACTGCGGCGGCACTCTCGCAACTCGACGACGGTGCTCGTGTCAGCGTGGCAGGTCTCGTCACGACGCGACAAAAACCCTCGACGGCGAGCGGTGTCACCTTCGTCACGCTCGAGGATGATACCGGTCATGTCAATCTGATCGTCTGGAAGACGGTCGGAGCGGCGCACCGACGCGCGTTGTTCGAGTCACGACTGATGGAGGCCGAGGGTCGGTTGCAGCGCGAGGGACTCGTGACCCACGTCATCGTGGAGCAACTCTACGACCGCAGCCGTTTGCTCGGGCGGTTAGTGACGCGTTCGCGGGACTTCCGCTAGGCGTGACGATTGCGCTCGACGATGGCGCGCAACGATCAGTGCCGACCAGTGCGCTTGCCGCGCGCTGGCCGGCTCTCGCCGTCGCCGATGTCGTAGTCGTCGAAGTCGCTGATGAGGTCGGCCATGCGCTTTTCTTCGCGCATCTGCTCGAGGCGCCTCCAGGCCGGATCGCCGCTGCCCTTCGGTGGGCTGCGCCGACGCGACTGGTCGAAGTCCCGGATGACCTGATCTACGTCTTCGCCCGAATCGAGATCGATTTCTTCGTCGAAGTCGTCTTGCTCTGGTCTTTCGCTCATGTTGATGAACCCCCCAGACGCGCGAAATTTATTTCGAGTTGCTTGATCTTGCAACCGGGGGAGGCGCTCGAGCGGTGCGTCAGCGTACGAGGGTGTTCATCTCGAAGATCGGCATGAGCATGGCGAACACGATGACGAGGACGATGAGCCCCATGCCGACGATCAAAAGCGGGCCGAGCAGGCCTACGAGCCCGGTCAGCATGCCGTCGAGCTCGCGTTCCTGGTTGTCCGCGGCACGCGACAGCATGTCCTCGAGGCGACCACTGGACTCACCACTCGAAATGAGGTGCACCGTCATGGGCGGGAAGAGTCGGCTGGCCGCGAGCGAGCGGCCGATCGGGGCGCCTTCGCGCACCCGCTCGGCTGCCGCGGCTACGGCCTCACGCATGGGAAGGTTCGAGATCACGCCGGCAGCGATCCGCAGGGCTTCGAGCACTGGCACGGCGCTTCCCGTCAAAATGCTCAGGGTACGTGTGAAGCGGGCGGAATTGAAACCGCGGATGAGCCGTCCGGCGAGCGGCAGGCGCAACAGCAGACCGTCGACTCGATGCCGCGCTGCGGGGGCGCGTACCCAGCGCAGGAACACGACCGTACCGACCGCGAGTGCCAAGAGGATCCAGGGACCCGCGACGCGCAAGGCGTCGCTCGTCGCGATCAGCATCTGGGTCAGCATCGGTAACTCTGCGCTGCCCGACTCGAATACCGTCACGACTTTCGGCACCACGAAGCTCAACAATCCCGCGATCACGGCAATGCACATGATCGTGAGCACGATGGGGTAGAGCAGCGCCCCGAGCACACGTTGGCGCAGTTGGTCGCGATTCTCGGTGTAGTCGGCGAGGCGCTCGAGTACGATATCGAGCTTGCCGGACTGTTCCCCCGCGGCGATCGTCGCGCGGAAGATTTCCGGAAAGACGCGTGGAAAGCCGCGCAAGGCCTCGGCGAGCGACTCGCCCTCGACGACCCGCGCCCGAACGGCTGCCGCGACACGCTGAACGGCTGGCTTCTCGCTTTGCTCGGACACGGCGAGCAGCGCCTCTTCGAGCGGAAGTGCGGCGCGCACGAGGGTTGCGAGCTGGCGAGTGAGCAGCGCGACATCGGCCGAGCTGATACGCCCCCCGAAGCGCTCACGCGATCGTTTGCCGGACTCTCGCACGGGCTCGACGCTGACCGGGAGCAGGGCGCGCTCCCTCAGGGTCTGTCGGACTTGTCTTGCGCTGTCGCCTTCGAGGACGCCACGTTGTTCGCGGCCCGAGGCATCGAGAGCGAGGTAGTCCCAGGCCGCCATGGGGTCAGTCCTCGCGCGTGACGCGCAGGACTTCTTCGAGCGAGGTCACGCCGCGCAATACTTTGGCGATGCCGTCGTCACGGATGGAGGGCGTCGATTGCCTCGCATGTCGCTCGAGATCGGCCTCCGAGGCGCCGTCGTGAATCAGAGTCCGCATATCGTCATCGACCTGCACGAGCTCGTAGATACCCGTACGCCCGCGATAACCCGGACCGCTCGAGGAGGGTCGATACAAGGTCGGTGAGGGCGCGCCCATCGGCAGCCCAAGCTGTCGACGTTCGAGTTCGCCTGCCAAGAAGGGTTCGCGCGATGCAGGATTGAGAGTGCGAACGAGTCGCTGCGCCACGATGCCGATCAAACTCGAGGCGAGCAGGAACGGCTCTATCCCCATGTCGCGCAGTCGCGTGACGGCGCCCACGGCCGTGTTGGTATGCAGCGTCGAGAGCACGAGGTGTCCCGTGAGCGAGGCCTGCACGGCAATCTGCGCCGTTTCGAGATCGCGGATTTCACCGACCATGACGATGTCCGGGTCTTGCCGCAGGATCGCCCGCAGTCCGCGCGCGAAGCTCATGTCGACCTTGGTATTCACTTGGGTTTGGCCGATGCCGTCGAGGTAGTACTCGATCGGGTCCTCGACCGTCATGATGTTGCGCGTCGCGTCGTTCAGGCGCGAGAGCCCCGCGTAGAGCGTGGTCGTTTTACCGGAGCCTGTGGGTCCCGTAACGAGCAAGATACCGTTCGGTTTGTGAATGAGACGGTCGAGCAGGGCCTCGATCGGGGGCTCCATTCCGAGCTCGCCGAGATCGAGTCGACCCGCCTGTTTGTCGAGCAGACGCAGCACGACTCGCTCGCCGTGACCTGACGGAATCGTGGACACGCGCACATCGACGGCGCGACCGCCGACACGCAGGCTGATGCGCCCATCTTGCGGAAGCCTTTTTTCGGCGATGTCGAGCTTGGACATCACCTTGATGCGCGAGACGACGGCACCCGCGACGGCGCGTCGGGTCTGCAACACTTCGCGCAAGACGCCATCGACTCGCAGGCGTACGACCAATCGATTCTCGAAGGGCTCGATGTGGATGTCCGAGGCGTTATCTTTGACTGCCTGGGTGAGCAGCGCGTTGATCAGTCGGATGATCGGCGCATCGTCCTCACTCTCGAGCAGGTCCGCCTGTTCGGGCAGGTCCTGCGCCAGAAAACTCAGGTCGGTGGTGTCTTCGAGTCCGCCCGCGGCGGCTTGGGCATCGCTGCCGGCTTCATAGGCCTCACGCAGCAGTTCCTCGAAACGCTCGGCGGCCACGCGTTCGAGCGCAAACGCCCGACCGACGTGCCGTCGTGCCTCGGCGATGGCCAAGGGGGTCGCGTCGGGATGCAGGGCGAGTTGAAGCTCGCCGCCTTCGAGAGTGCGCAGCAGCACGCCGTGTCGGCGGCAGAAGGCGAGAGGCAGCGTGGGAGTCGGGGCAGCAATCGCGCCCGACTGCGCGTTCATTTGGGCGACTCCGTCGCTGTCGTGGTCGGAGCCGTCGGAACTGTTGTCGGCGCTGTCGTCGGAGCCATCGGAACTGTCGTCGTCACCGTCGTCGTTACCGTCGTCGGCGTCGCTTGGACCGGCGAACTCGGGGGTTCGGGGGTCTTCTTCGGACTTTGAGCGCCCGGAACCGAAGGTATTTCCGGCAGGATCGCGCGACCCTCGCCCGGAAGCATGGGCAACACCTCGAGTTGTGGTGTCAAACCGAGTTGTTGATCGCGGATGAAATTGTACTTTCTGTTCGTCTCGACGGCCGTGTCCACGCCATCGCGAAGGATTCTGGGTTGAATGAAAACCATGAGATTGGTTTTGGTTTTCTTGGCACTGCGAGTTCGGAACGCTTCGCCGAGGATCGGAATGCGACCGAGGTAGGGCACACGCTGCTCACCGCCGGTCTGCGAGTCCTGGATGAGTCCGCCGAGAACGACGGTTCCACCATCCTCGATGAGCACGCTCGTGCTGATGGTGCGCTTGTTCGTGACCAGATCGACGGCGCCGCTGCTGCTCGCCGCGATGCTTGAGCTTTCCTGCTCGATTTTAAGCATCACGGCATTGCCCTCGTTGATTTGAGGGGTGATCTTCAAAATCGTGCCGACCTCCTGTCGCTGAATGGTCTGGAACGGGTTCAAAGAATTTCCGCTGTTGCCAGCCGAATTGGTGAACTGGCCCGTGACGAACGGCACTTCCTGGGCGACTTTGATTTCCGCTTCCTGGTTGTCCATTGTGACGATGGACGGGGTCGCGATGATGTTGGTGGTCGAGTCGCCTCGCAAGGCGCGGACGATCGCGGCGAAGTCGATCCCGCTCGTTCCCAGCCGACCCACTCCGATCGTTGTGCCTCGAGGAATGCTGGTGATCGTCGAGGGATCGCGAGCGGCTCGGGCGATATCGCCGATGCTCACGCCACCGATCGGTTCGACAAAACCTCCTGCAGCCGCCGCGGAGTTGGTGCCGTCCACGAGCCAGTTGACGCCGAGTTCGGCCGATTTGTCGGCGGAGATCTCGACGATGATCGCTTCGACGATGACCTGCGCTCGACGGATATCGAGTCGGTCGATGACCGACATGATGGAGTTCATGGTCTTGGCGGGCGCCGTGACCACCAGCGCATTCGTTTCGGGTTCAGCCCAGATGGTGGTACCGCCGCCGATGGAGCTTGCGCCGCTCCCGCCGGTTGTTCCGGTGCTGGCCGTCGCCGAGAGCTGCTCCTTCAATTTCGTGGCAATTTTCTCGGCATCGGCGTATCGCAGGTAACGCACCCGGGTATCGCCTCCGCTCGCAAGCGGAGTATCCAGATAGGCGATCAGGGTTCGCGCCCGCAAGCGCTGTGTCTTGTCGCCCGCCAGAAGGATGCTGTTCGATCGTTCGTCGGAGACGACGCGCAGCGGCGCCATCCCGGATTCTGCCTGCGTCTGGCCCGGATTAAGGGCAGTCATCGTGCGCACGACCTCGGCTGCCGACGCATTTTGCATGGGTACGACTTCGACATCCGAGCTGCTGTCCTGATCGATCCGCTTGATGATCCGCAGCATGCGGTTCACGTTGCTCGCTCGATCCGCGAGGATCAAAGTATTCGACGCCGGGTAGGCGGCGAGATGGGCGTTCTGAGGCATCAGCGGTCGCAGTATCGCCACGAGTTGAGCGGCGCTGACATTGCTGACGGCGACCACCTGCGTGACGAGTTCATCCGAGGTCTCGCTGATCCTGTCGGGCAGGTCGTTGGCCGGCATGGTGCGCGAGTTGGCATCGGGGATGATTTTCACCACGTTCCCGGAGGGAACCGCCACGAACCCGTGCACTTGCAGCAGCGCGAGGAAGGCTTCGTAAAACTCCCCGGGCGCCATGGGCGTAGACGAAAGCATGGTGACCTGAGCGCGCACTCGTGGATCGATGATGATGCTGAGCTGGGTCGCTGCGGCGACGGCCTCGATCACCTGGGTGATGTCCGCATCCTTGAAATTCGGTGTGATTCGCGCCGTTCCGCTGTTTTGAGCGAGAGTCGAGCCCGAAATCAGCACGGAGAGCAACGCCAGCGCGAAACCCGGAGCCCTGCTGCGCCAAAGGACATGTAGCGGTGTCTTTGAAGTCACGAGGGCAAATATATCGGATCGGCGTTTCGGCAACATGAATGACCTGGTTGAGGGTGAGCTCGGCGCGTTATCGGTTTGAGGCATTCGGGGTGATCCCCATCGGTTTCTCGAGGGCGCTCAGATCGACCGTCAAAGTCTCGGTCCGGCCATTTCGCTCGACGGTGAGACGCGCTTGGGGAGCGCCGGCCAGTGTTCTCAGAAATTGCTCCCCGTTGGCCTGATCGGCGAGCGGTGCATCGTTGATCGCGAGGATCAGGTCACCGGCCTGCAGACCGAGGCTCGTGAATCGCTGCGCGTCACTACCCGGGTACACCCTCACACCGGACGGCTTGTCGGATCGCATCACCGCTTGCCAACGGATGGCGTTGGCGAGGTCGTCCCCCGTCGATCCCCGCAACGAGGACGGCACGGCACTGGGACCTGCGGCATCGGACCCTGCGGCCGGAACGAGCGGTCCCGGGGTACCGCCTTGACGGGGCAGAAGAAGGGTTTCGAGATTCCCGCCTCGATCGAGCATCACGCGATCGGGGTAGACCTCGGCCAGCCGAGAGCCGCCGGGCAAGATCGCGTCGATCGTGTACACCCGAGCCGGCCCACCTGACTCACCGATGATGGCGCGGCCATCCTGCGCGTTGGTCGAGGCGAGTACGCCGACCAGGACGAGGCCCTGCGTGCTGACGGGGACGGCGGTCGAAACGTCGGTGGGGGCTTGCTCGGCCGTACCGAAGAGCCTCGCGCCCTTGATGATTTCGAAGGGGCTCATGGCCTCGGGCAGGGCGTCTGACGCACTAATGCCCGTGTCGCGGGCACCGAAGGCCCCGGTGACCATCCAGGCCACCTGCAGACCGATGGCAGTCGCCAGCATAGCAGAGACGAGTTGCGCGGGATCGAGCGGAATGCGACGCATGGACCGAATCATACCTAGCCGCCTGTCGGGCCACACTTGAGTTCGCTTCGGTCCACCCCTATAACCGTGAAATGTCTGCTGAAGAGAGCCGCCCGATTTCGGACACCTCGGTGGCCGAGGCCACACCCGAGGTCAAGCAACCGCCGTTGTTCCAGGTCGTCCTGCTCAACGACGATTACACGCCCATGGAGTTCGTGGTCGATGTGCTCGAGCGGTTCTTCGGCATGGGTCGCACCAAGGCGACGCAGGTGATGCTCGAAGTGCACATGCACGGCAAAGGCGTTTGTGGGGTGTTCACCCACGAGATCGCCGAGACCAAGGTGGCGCTCGTGACCCGTTATTCGCGGGATCATCAGCACCCTCTCATGTGCGCGCTCGAAGAGACTTGAGACCTAAGGCGATAGCCGCAACGGAGTGCCTGATCGTGTTATCCAACGAACTTGAAACCTGCCTCAACAGCGCCTTCCAGGTCGCACGCGAAGGCAAGCATGAATTTTTGACCGTCGAGCATTTGCTGCTCGCCATCCTCGACGCGCCTCGGGTCAAAGAAGTCCTGAAGGCCTGCGGAGGGGACGTCCCGCGACTTGCGGCGGAACTGCGCGAGCACATCGACCAGAGCACGCCGCGGTTGCCCGAGGGCGACGAGCGCGAGGTGCAGCCCACTCTCGGCTTTCAGCGAGTGCTGCAACGCGCCGTGTTCCATGTGCAGTCGAGCGGTCGAAAGGAAGTGGGCGTCGCCAACGTGCTGGTCGCCATCTTCAGCGAGAAACAGAGCCACGCCGTTTTCTTGCTCGGCCGACAGGATGTCGCGCGACTCGATGTGGTCAATTACATCTCGCACGGCATGTCGAAGATCGCCGACGAGCGGGGCGAGACCAAGGACGAGCCGGCTGCGGCGCCGACGACGACCGAAGCCGACGGCGGCGGAGCGCTCGAGAAATACGCCTCCAATCTGAACAAGCTCGCCGAAGAGGGTCGTATCGACCCGCTCATCGGTCGGCAGATGGAAGTCGAACGCACCATCGAAATTCTTTGTCGTCGACGCAAGAACAACCCGCTCTATGTCGGTGAGGCAGGCGTGGGCAAGACGGCCATCGCCGAGGGCTTGGCCCGGCGCATCGTCGAGGGGCAGGTGCCCGAGGTGCTGGCCGACTGTGTCATCTACTCCCTCGACATGGGTTCGCTGATCGCGGGCACCAAATATCGCGGCGATTTCGAAAAGCGGCTCAAGGCGGTTCTCACGGAGCTACGCAAGCAGCCGGGCGCCGTGCTCTTCATCGACGAGATTCACACCGTCATCGGTGCGGGCGCGGCGTCGGGCGGTGTCATGGATGCCTCGAACCTCATCAAGCCCGTGCTCACCAACGGCGAGTTGCGCTGCATCGGTTCGACGACCTATTCCGAGTACCGCGGCATCTTCGAGAAAGACCACGCGCTCGCGCGTCGCTTCCAAAAAATCGATGTGGTCGAGCCGACGGTGCCCGAGACCATCGAGATCCTCAAAGGATTGCGCAGTCGATTCGAGGAGCACCACAAGGTCAAGTACACCGATGACGCCCTCAAGGCGGCCGCCGAGCTCTCTGCGCGGCACATCAACGAACGCCATCTGCCCGACAAGGCCATCGACGTCATCGACGAGGCGGGTGCGCGTCTGCGCTTGAAGGCCGAAGCCGAGCGCGAGACCGAAGTCGATGTGCATCACATCGAAGAGGTGGTGGCGCGCATCGCACGCATTCCGCCGAAAACGGTCTCGAGTAACGACAAAGAAGTCCTCCGCAACCTCGAGCGTAATCTCAAGCTCGTCATTTTCGGTCAGGACAAAGCCGTCGAGACGCTGTCCTCGGCCATCAAGATGGCGCGCTCGGGGCTCGGCGACTCGCGCAAGCCCGTCGGCAGTTTCCTGTTCGCCGGCCCCACGGGCGTCGGCAAGACCGAAGTCACGCGGCAGCTTGCCATCGCTCTCGGCATCGAGTTCATCCGCTTCGACATGTCGGAGTACATGGAGCGTCACACCGTCTCGCGCCTCATCGGCGCGCCGCCGGGGTATGTCGGCTTCGATCAGGGTGGGCTGTTGACCGAGGCCGTCTCGAAGCATCCGCACGCCGTGTTGCTGCTCGATGAGATCGAGAAAGCCCATCCCGATGTGTTCAATCTGCTGTTGCAGGTCATGGATCACGGTACTTTGACGGACAACAACGGTCGCAAGGCCGACTTCCGCCACGTCATCATCGTCATGACGACCAATGCCGGCGCGGCAGACATGGCCCGTGCGTCCATCGGCTTCATGCCCTCCGACAATACGAGCGACGGCATGGAAGCGATCAAAAAAATGTTCTCACCCGAGTTCCGCAACCGCCTCGATGCCGTCATCCAGTTCGGTGGATTGGACGAGTCCACCATCGAGCGGGTGGTCGAGAAACTGCTCGTTGAAATCGAAACTCAGCTCGAGGGCAAGCGGGTGTCGCTGCAGCTCGATGACGAGGCGCGACGCTGGGTCGCCAAAACCGGCTACGACCCGAAGATGGGCGCGCGGCCGATGGCGCGAGTCATCCAGGAGCACATCAAGCGTCCGCTCGCCGAAGAGTTGTTGTTCGGCAAACTCGTCGGTGGCGGCACGGTGAAGGCGAGCGTGAAGAAGGATGGTTCGGGACTCGATCTCGAGTGCATCCCGAACGAGGAGCCGGCGCTCGTCGATTGACGACCGCGACTAGCGGCCGCGGTAGACGATGCGGCCCTTGGTCAGATCGTAGGGTGTGAGCTCGACGGTGACCGTGTCGCCGGTGAGGATGCGGATGTAGTTCTTGCGCATCTTTCCGGAAATATGAGCCGTCACGATGTGACCATTGCTCAATTTCACGCGAAACGTAGTGTTGGGGAGAGTGTCGACGACTTCTCCGTCCATCTGAATCGCGTCTTCTTTCGACATCAGGTCCTGCGCATCGTGGCTAAAAGGAGCGGGGATTCTGCCGAAATGCCCCCGCCGAAGCAATCAAACCCAGAAATTCGCTTCTGGGGATCGGCCGGCTGCCTAGCGAAGAGAGGTGTCGAGAGGGCATTTGGCAGTCGATCAGCTGCAGGCCGAGTTCGGTGCTGCGGCGCACGAGAGCGGACAGAGCCAGCTTAGATGCATCAGGTTCCCGACTGAACATCGACTCGCCGAAAAAGACGTTGCCGAGCCAAAGTCCGTAGAACCCGCCGACCAACCGGTTCTCGTGCCACGTCTCGACGCTGTGCGCGTAACCCTGCGTGTGCAAGGTCACATAAGCCTCGCGCATTTCGGCGGTGATCCAGGTACCCCCTCCGTCGATCTCCCGAGGTGAGGCGCAAGCGTCGATGACATCGGCGAACGCCGTGTCGTAGCGCACCTCGAATCCTGCGTTGCGCTCGCGCTTGGCGAGACTGCGGCTGCGACGAAACTCCGCCGAAAAAAGCACTTCACGCGGATCGGGGCACCACCAAAGAATAGGTTGGCCCGGCGAATACCACGGGAAGATGCCGCGCGGATAGGCGGCGAGTAATCGTTCGGGACGCAGGTCGCCGCCGGCTGCGAGCAGACCCGCCGGTTCATCGAGTGCGTGCTCCGCCGCCGGAAAGGCCTGCGGATCGCCGCCGGGTTCGAGCCAGACGAGGCCGCGTTGAGGTCGGCGCGTCATGGCAGGGTGAGCGACTGTTTGTAGGGCACGTGCTCGGCGATGCCCTCGGCGTAACGGTCGATGGCCTCGCGCTCGCGCTCCAGGTAATCGGCGATCGCGGTACGAAAGCGGGGCTCGGCGACGAAGTGGGCCGAGTGCGTACGCGTCGGCACGAAACCTCGACTCACCTTGTGTTCACCTTGCGTGCCAGGCTCGAAACGCGCGAGCCCGCGCTCGATGCAGAACTCGATACCCTGGTGATAGCAGGTTTCGAAGTGCAGGCTGTGATGCTCCTCGGCCGATCCCCAGTAACGACCGTAGAGCGTATCGCGGCCGATGAAAAACACGGCGACGGCGACGATCTCCTCGCCCTGCATCGCAAACTTGAAGAGCAAGGCGTCGCCCATCGTTTTTGCGATCTGCACGAAGGTCTCGGGCCCGAGATAAGGCTCGTTCCCGCGACGCAGAAATGTCGTCCGATGCAGCTGCCAGGCGATCAGGATTTCATTGAGCGAGGCTTCGCTGCCGAGTCTCGATTCGAAGTGGATACCGGACTCCGCCACTCGCCGGCGTTCCCGTTTCGCTTTCTTGCGTTTTTCGGCTGTGAAGGTCGCGAGGAAGTCCTCGAAGTTTTCGTAGCCGCGATTGTGCCAATGAAATTGGCAATCGATGCGAGGCAGCCACTCGGTTCCAAGTGCCTCGAGCTCTGGCTCGGTGGGGAACAGCAGGTGGACCGAGGAGAGCGACTCGCGCTCGGCGGCTGCGAGGAGTGCTTGCTGCAGCTCGCGTCGCCAGCGCAGTCGCTCTGCAGGATCGTCCGCGAGATCGGATCGCACGAGCAGGCGAGGGCCGGTCGCCGGGGTGAACGGTGCGGCGACGACGAGCTTGGGGTAGTAACGCAGGCCGTGACGCGCATAGGCCTGAGCCCAGGCGAAATCGAATACGAACTCGCCGTAAGAGTCGTCTTTGAGCCACGCCGGGGCGGCGGCTGCGAGGCCGCGCTCATCGTGCAGCGTCAAGATCCACGGGCGCCAACCCGTGTTCTCCCCGATGCAGCCCGTCGACTCGAGTACCGCTAAAAATTCGTGCCGCGTGAAGGGCGACCCCTCGTGATCGAGCGCATTCCAGTCGAGGGCAGAGAGCTCTGCCACCCGCTCGACGACGCACGCCGATCGTGTCATCCGCCGTGATCGAATCGCTCGAGCCAGCGATCGGCATCGAGTGCGGACATGCAGCCCGAGCCTGCGGAGGTGATGGCCTGCCGGTACACGTGATCGGCGACGTCACCTGCGGCGAATACGCCCGGGATGCTGGTTGCGGTCGCCATCCCTGAGGTGCCGCTCTGGACGTTGATATAACCGTCTTGCATGGCGAGCTGACCTGAGAAGATTTCCGTGTTCGGCGAGTGACCGATGGCGATGAAGACGCCCGTCACGCCGACGTCGAGCGCGGACACATCGCCTCGCGGCTTGCCGTCCCGGTCGGTCGGCCGGACGCGAAGGCCCGTGACACCGGTGTCATCGCCGAGCACTTTATCGACGCCGTGATTCCAAAGAATTCGGACCTTGCCTTCTTTTTCGCGCTCGAAAAGACGGTCTTGCATGATCTTCTCGGCACGCAGTCGATCGCGCCGATGCACGAGCGTCACGTGCGAGGCGATGTTGGAGAGATAGAGCGCCTCTTCGACAGCCGTGTTGCCGCCGCCCACGACCGCGACCTGCTGACCGCGAAAGAAGAACCCGTCGCAGGTGGCACAGGCTGAAACACCCTTGCCCTTGAATGCATCCTCGGAGGGCAGGCCGAGATATTTGGCCGAGGCGCCGGTGGCGATGATGAGCGCGTCGCACGTGTACTCGCCGACGTCACCGATCAAGCGAAAGGGTCGCTCGGTGAGCAGGGCGGTGTGGATGTGGTCGCTCACGAGTTCGGTGCCGAAGCGCGCGGCGTGCGCCTTCATTCGCTCCATAAGCGCCGGTCCGAGCAGGCCGTGCGCGTCGCCCGGCCAGTTGTCGACTTCGGTCGTGGTCATGAGCTGGCCGCCTTCCTGCAGACCCGAAATCAGCATGGGTGAGCGATTGGCGCGAGCAGCGTAAACGGCGGCTGAGTAGCCCGCAGGCCCTGAGCCGAGGATGATGAGTTTGCGGTGTTGAGAAGCCATGGCGAGATGTTAGGGGCAAGCGTTCCGGGATGCACGCCGTATCCGCGACGAGCAACTGTCGCGATCTCGACGATTCCCGTAGAATCAAGCCACTAGAGAACACTGCGCAGGTCACACCTTGCCCGAAAACGCCGCTGATACGAGCGTGTCGGACCGCTTCACCGAAACCGTCAAGCGCGCTTTGCGCGAGGGGGCGGTCATCCTCACGGGCGTTCTCTCGCTGATGCTTTTTGCATCTCTTGTGACCTATCAGCCCTCCGACCCGGGATTTTCCTTCACGGGCGAGGGTCCCGAAGGTGAGATCGGCAACCTCATCGGTCGTCAGGGCGCCTGGCTTGCCGACACGCTGTTCTTCCTATTCGGCGGACCGGCGTATCTCTTCCCGATCATGCTCGGTGCCTCGTGCTGGCTGATGTTCCGTGATCGCGGCAAAGTCGAGCCGACTTCACGACTCAACACCTTCGTACGTCTCGGCGGGTTCGTATTGCTGCTCGCGGCCACCTGCGGACTCGCCACACTGCATTTCTCCCCGGGCGTCCTTCGGCAGAGTGCCGGTGGCGTCGTCGGCAGTCTCGTCGGCGAGTGGATGCAGGGTAACTTCAACTTCGTCGGCGGCACGCTGCTCGCACTCGCCGTGGCGATGGCGGGGTTCTCGTTGGCGTTTGGAGTCTCTTGGCTCGCCGTGATCGATCGTCTCGGTTCCGGTTTTTGGAGTGCCGTCGATTGGTTCCGTGCGCGTCGCATTCAGCAGCGCGATGTTGCCGAAGGTGAAGAGCGCAAAGCGGCTCGCAAGGAAACCCTCGAGGTCGAGACCAAGAAAGCCGCAGCGCGCCCCAAACCGCGCATCGAGGCGCCGGCCCCGCAGCCCGAGAAGAGCGAGCGAGTCAACAAGGAGCGCCAAGTTCCGCTTTTCACGGCGAAGGCCGGCGAGTTGCCACCACTGCAGCTGCTCGATGATCCGCCGCCTCGCGAGGCCACTTATTCAGCCGAGGCGCTCGAGGCGATGTCTCGGCTCGTCGAGCTCAAGCTCAAAGATTTCGGCGTCGAGGTCGAGGTCGTGGCAGTACTGCCCGGACCCGTGGTCACGCGTTTCGAGATGCGTCCTGCTCCGGGCGTCAAGGCGAGTCAGATCAGCTCGCTCTCCAAAGATTTGGCTCGAGCGCTGTCGGCGATCAGCGTTCGCGTGGTCGAGGTGATCCCCGGCAAGTCGGTCATGGGTCTCGAAATTCCGAATGAAAAGCGCGAGGTCGTTACCCTCGGCGAAATCGTCAAATCGAAGGCTTACGACGAGATCGGCTCGCCGCTCGCGCTTGCGCTCGGCAAGGACATCGGCGGTGCGCCGGTGGTGGCCGACCTGCAGCGCATGCCCCACTTGCTCGTGGCCGGTACCACGGGCTCGGGTAAATCGGTTGCGATCAACGCCATGGTCCTCTCCATGCTGTACAAGAGCACTGCCGAGGATGTGCGTCTCATCATGATCGACCCGAAGATGCTGGAGCTCTCGGTGTACGAGGGTATTCCGCACCTGCTCGCGCCGGTCGTGACCGACATGAAAGAAGCCGCGAATGCGCTCCGCTGGTGTGTCGCCGAAATGGAGCGACGCTATCAGTTGATGGCCGCGCTCGGTGTGCGCAACATCGCGGGTTTCAATCGCAAAGTTCGTGATGCCAACGAAGCCAAGAAGCCCATCAAAGATCCGGTCATGATGGCCCGGGCTGCCAACGACCCGACCCTCGACCAGTCAAAGATCCCGGATCTCGAACCGCTGCCGTTCGTTGTCGTCATCATCGACGAGCTCGCCGATCTCATGATGATCGTCGGCAAGAAAGTCGAAGAGCTCATCGCGCGCTTGGCGCAGAAGGCGCGTGCGTCGGGCATCCACCTCATCCTTGCCACGCAGCGTCCGTCGGTTGATGTCATCACGGGTCTCATCAAGGCGAACATTCCGACGCGTATCGCGTTTCAGGTGTCGGCCAAAGTCGATTCGCGCACGATCCTCGATCAAGGCGGGGCGGAGTCTCTGCTGGGTCATGGCGACATGCTTTATCTGCCGCCCGGCACCTCGATGCCGAATCGTGTCCACGGTGCCTATGTGGCCGACGCCGAGGTGCATCGCGTGGTCGAGGCGCTGCGCAAGGCGGGTGCGCCCAACTACATCGAAGAAGTGCTCTCCGGTCCCAAGGGGCCGATCCCCGGTCTGCCTGGTGAAGGTGGTGAGGGTGGGGCCGAGGGTGAAGGCGGCGCCTCCGAGAAAGACGCGCTCTATGACGAGGCCGTCAAAATCGTGGTCACGGAGCGCAAGCCATCGATCTCCTACGTGCAGCGTCGACTCAAGATCGGTTACAACCGTGCGGCGCGTCTCATCGAGGCCATGGAAGCGGCTGGGCTCGTCGGTCCGCTGCAAGCCAATGGCGGACGCGAGATTCTCGTGCCTGCGCCGTCCGGCGAGTGATTCGGTTCATGAACGAACGGTCAGCATTCCGCAGGCGGGCTGCTTGGTGCGCGTCGATCGTCGGCGTGTGGTGGCTCATCAGTGCCGCACACGCCGAATCTTTGACCGCGCTCGATCGGTATCTCTCGGGTCTCGAGTCCTGGCGAGCCGAGTTTTCGCAATCGATCACCGACTCTCGTGGCCGTATGCGCAGCCCTCAAAGCGGCCGACTGCTCATTCAGCGTCCCGGGAAGTTCCGCTGGGAGATCGGCCCCAAACCCGACGCTGCGGCGCAGGTCATGGTGGCCGATGGTCGTAATCTGTGGTTCCTCGATGCGGATCTCGATCAGGTCACCGTCCGCCCCGCAGGTAGCGGAGAGGCTGCGACGCCGGCCATGCTGCTCTCGGGCGTGACGCCGCTGCGAGCCAAATTCACGGTTGCCTCCGCCGGCCGCAGAGAGGGCTTGGACTGGGTGCGCGTATCGCCGAAACGTGCCGAGGGCGAGTTCAAAGAAATGCGTTTTGGTTTCGCGGGGCTCGAGCTTCGTCGACTCGAGATCGACGACAAGCTGGGCCAGCGCGCAGTGATGGTGTTCAACACCAGTGTCCGCAATGGCCGGATCGATCCCTCGGAGTTTCGTTTCGAGCCGCCGCCCGGGGCCGATGTGATCGGCAAACCGCTCGAGTGATGCGATCCCTGCGATTCGGGGCGTGGTGGAGCGGGGTCGGTCTCACGCTCGTGCTCGTCGTGCTCTACTTCTGCCTTGAGCCGCCCGGCGAAGGTGGTGTGTTTCTCATCCCGGACAAACTCTCGCACGCGCTGGCGTTCTTCGGCCTGACCGCTTGGTTTGCGGCCTTGGTCGAGCGCCGGTACTACGGACTCGTTGTAATCCTCATGTTGGCGCTCGGCATCGCCATCGAGTTTTTGCAGGGGTGGATGGCGCTCGGTCGGTCGGCAGAGCTCGCTGATGTCTATGCCGATGCCATCGGCGTGGCGCTCGGTCTCGCCATCTCATTGCCGATTCGTGAGTCGTGGCTGCAACGGGTGGAGCGATGGCTGTCGATCTGACCCGTCCGCTTGCTGATCGCATGCGACCGCGCAGCCTCGAGGAGTTCGTCGGGCAGGTGCAGGCCGTCGGTCCGGGCAAGCCGTTGCGTGCAGCCATTGAATCGGGTCAAACGCATTCGCTCATTCTTTGGGGCCCTCCGGGCACGGGCAAGACCACGCTCGCGCGACTCATCGCGCAGGCGTCCGGAGCTCATTTCATCGCGCTCTCGGCCGTGATGGCCGGGGTCAAGGATGTACGTGCTGCGGTCGAGCGCGCACAGACTGAGCGTGCGTCTTCTGGTCGACGCACGGTGCTTTTCCTCGACGAGGTACATCGGTTCAGCAAGTCTCAGCAGGACACTTTCCTGCCTTATCTCGAAGATGGGACGCTGATTTTCATCGGTGCGACCACGGAAAATCCGAGTTTCGAAGTGGTGAGCGCCTTGCTCTCTAGAGCGCGCGTATACGTCCTCAAGCCTCTTGATCCAAAAAGTCTGGAGTCGCTGTTGCGTCGTGCGCTCGCGGATGTCGAGCGCGGTCTCGGATCGATGCAGCTCCGAATCGAAGACGACGCGCTGGCGCTCTTGGCCGTGGCAGCCGACGGCGATGCGCGTCGCGCACTCAACATGCTCGAGATTGCGGCGGATCTCGCCGAGGGCGGTCGCATCGATGTCGCGCATTGTGCCGAGGTTGCCGGCGGTACGCGCCGTCGCTTCGACAAAGGTGGAGAGCAGTTCTACGACCAGATCTCTGCGCTGCACAAAAGCGTTCGGGGCACCGACCCGGATGCCGCGCTCTACTGGTTCGCGCGCATGGTCGATGGAGGCTGCGATCCGTCGTATCTCGCGCGTCGCATCACCCGCATGGCCGTCGAGGACATCGGTCTCGCGGATCCGCGCGCCTTGCAGTTGGCGATCGATGCCTGGCAAGCGTACGACCGACTGGGTTCGCCTGAAGGTGAGCTCGCCCTCGCCAATGCCGTGCTGTATCTCGCGTGTGCCCCGAAGAGTAATGCCGCGTATGTCGGATATGGCGAGGCGCGTGCGGATGTCGAAAAGCTCGGTACGCTCGAAGTGCCGATGCATTTGCGTAACGCACCCACTCGACTCATGAAAGATCTCGGTTACGGCGCCGGCTATCGCTATGCGCATGACGAGCCGGAGGCGTACGCCGCCGGCGAGCGCTATTTGCCCGACGAGCTGGCGGAGCGTCGTTATTATCGCCCCGTCGATCGTGGGCTCGAACTGCGCATCCGCGAAGCCCTCGAGCGTTTACGGGGCAAGCCGGGAGGAAAATGATGCCACTCTGGGTCTGGGTTGCACTCGGTAGTGCCGTGGGTGGAGTGGGGCGATACGCGGTCGCCAAAATTTGGCCTACCGTGCCGGGCGGATGGCCCATCGCTACAATAGCGGTCAACGTCCTCGGCAGCTTCGCGATCGGCGCGCTCTCCGTCTTGCTTGCGATGCGCGGAACGACCGGGGAGGTTGCTTCGTCAGCCGAGGCCATGCGGGTGTTTTGGATGACGGGCGTCCTGGGCGGATTCACCACCTATTCGGCGTTCGCGCTAGAAACCGTGAATTTGGCCTCAGGCGAAGCGCCGTGGCGCGCAGCGGTGTACGTCGTTGCCACCTTGGTGCTCTGTTTGGCAGCCGCATGGGCCGGACGAGCGCTCGTGGCGTCCTGATCGTCTTTTTGATTTTTAAATTTTTGGAATAAATCATGCTCGACTCGAAACAACTGCGTACCGATACCGAAAATGTCGCGAGCAATCTTGCGCGACGCGGTTTCGTTCTCGACCTCGCGGCATTCCGCGCACTCGAAGAGCGACGCAAACAGGTACAGGTCGAGGCCGATCGCGTGCGTGCCGAGCGCAACGCGAATGCCAAGGCGGTCGGCATGGCCAAAGGCAAGGGTGAGGATGCGACGGCGCTGCTTAAGCGCGGCGAGGAACTCACTCAGCAACTCTCGAGTGCGGAGTCGGCACTCAATACGGTTCAGGCGGAGTCCGACGCGTGGCTCATGGGTCTGCCCAATTTGCTGCACGACTCGGTGCCCGAGGGTCGAGATGAAACCTCGAACGTCGAGGTTCGTCGTCACGGTACGCCGAGAGCCTTCGATTTCACGCCTCAAGACCATGCCGATCTCGGTGCGCGTCTCGGCCTCGATTTCGAAGCGGCCGGACGCATCTCAGGCGCGCGCTTCGCTGTACTGCGTGGTGGAATGGCCCGTCTTCATCGTGCGCTTGCGCAGTTCATGCTCGATCTCCATGTCAGCGAACATGGCTATCAAGAGATCTATGCGCCGTACATCGTGTCGGGCGATGCGCTCACGGGCACGGGCCAGTTACCGAAGTTCGAGCAGGATTTGTTCGCGCTCAAGGGTGATCGCGCTCTCTATCTCATTCCGACGGCGGAAGTTCCCGTCACCAATCTCGTACGCGAGCAAATCATCGCGCCGGAACAACTGCCGATGCGCTACGCCGCGCATACGCCGTGCTTCAGATCCGAGGCCGGCGCAGCGGGTAAAGACACGCGCGGCATGATTCGTCAGCACCAGTTCGACAAAGTCGAACTCGTGCATATCGTGAAGCCTTCCGAGTCTTACGCGGCGCTCGAGCAGCTCACCGCGCATGCCGAAGAAGTGCTCAAGCGCCTTGAGCTGCCGTATCGCGTTCTCGCGCTCTGCGCGGGCGACATCGGGTTCGGAAGTGCGAAGACCTACGACCTTGAGGTCTGGTTGCCGGGGCAAGGCAAGTATCGGGAGATTTCCTCGTGCAGCAATTGTGAGGCGTTTCAGGCGCGACGCATGCAGGCCCGCTGGCGTAATCCCGAAACCGGCAAGCCCGAGCCTCTACATACGCTGAACGGCTCGGGTGTCGCCGTCGGCCGCGCCATGGTGGCGGTACTCGAGAACTACCAGAACGCCGACGGGTCCGTCACCGTGCCCTCGGCCTTGCGACCTTATATGGGTGGAATCGAAAAACTCCTGCCCTCAGACAAGGCATAATTCGCACCGTCATTCGCTCGACGAGCCGGAGAGGTGGCAGAGCGGTTTAATGCATCGGTCTTGAAAACCGACGTTCCTTCACGGGAACCGTGAGTTCGAATCTCACCCTCTCCGCCAGTTCATCGATCGCGAACTGGTTCAGTGCTTTTTAGCGCCCCTCAAAAATCCTTTGGAACGGAGCGCTTCGCAATAGGGCTCTGGGCTGCGATTCCGCCCGTAGCCTACGAAAGCCGGTCTCAGGACCCTTTCGCCTCATAACCGTTCGACTTTGGCGGGGTAATTTTCAAAAGTTTGAGCGCAATTGTTATCACACGAAGTAAAGGGTCTTCCGGTTTAAAAGCCTCGAGCAAGACATAAATCAGCTCGTGAGACGTCTATGGAGATATTTTTTAAATGTCTCAAACCAAAGTACGCTGCCTGCGCCAATCGTTATCGCCGATACGAGTGGCCACATCGAAACAGGTTCGAAAGAAAACAGCTCGCCGACCACAGGGAGTGCGAGCGCTGCGCCAAGTAACGAACTGCTGAGGAGTGTCACGGCCAAAAATGCCGTATTTCTCTCGCGCAGAACGGACAAGGCGGGCTCGCTCCAGGAGCGATTGACGAGGATCAGCGTGAGCACGGCTGCCACGAGCGAGGCAAACGTGAGCGCACGAACTTGGTCGATCGAAATGCTCGGTTCGAGTTGATGATTCCAGAGAAAGACAGCGAGACAACCAGCGAGTACTGCGAGTCCTTGTAGAAGTCCGATCGCGATCATCGGAATTGAAAATAGTCGCTCCTCGGGTGGGCGTGGAGGTCGGCGTATCACTTCGGGTTCCGCGCGTTCGCTCTCGAATACGAGAGCGCAGGCAGGGTCGATGATGAACTCCATGAATACGATATGTACGGGCAGCAAGAGCAACGGCCAGTTCCCCATCAGCACCGGAATCATCGATAGCCCGGCAATCGGCACATGTACCGCGAGGATGAAGACGCTCGATTTTCGGATGTTGTCGTAGATCCGTCGACCGAGACGTACTGCGGTGACAATTGAAGAGAACGCATCGTCGAGAAGTACGAGATCGGCTGCCTCACGCGCCACGTCAGTTCCGCGGCGCCCCATGGCGATACCGATGTCGGCCGCTTTGAGCGCCGGGGCGTCGTTGACACCGTCGCCGGTCATTGCAACGACTTCGCCGGCGGCTTTGAAGGCATTTACCAGCCGCAGTTTCTGTTCCGGGCGAATGCGGGCAAACACGTGGGTCTGTACGATGCGTCGATGCAGCGTCGCGTCGTCGAGTTGATCTAGTTCGGCGCCGGTGATGACGGTGTCCGGTCGAGGCAGGCCCGCCTCGCGAGCGATCGCGGCTGCCGTAACGGGGTAATCGCCCGTGATCATCACCACGCGGAGGCCCGCAGATCGGCATTCGGCGACTGCGTCAGGCACGTCGGTGCGAAGGGGGTCAATGAATGCGATAAGTCCCAGGAACTCCAGCGGGATCGCACGGGGGTCGAGAGGTGCTGTCGGCGTGACGGCGCGCGCGACTGCTAAGACCCGCAGTCCGTGACTGGCCATCGAAGTGATTCGTCGCTGTAGTTGAGCGCGTTGAGATTCATCGACTCGACAGAGGGTCATGACGGTCTCTGGAGCGCCTTTGCAGCATGTCAGCCATCCTGCAGTCGTGGCGTCGCGCCCCGTCCAAATCACTGCGGGGCACTGAGATGTGAGCGGATATTCGTTCAGAGCTTCCCAGCCGTGGAGTGCAGTCGGTACGAACTGCGCGCCGGCCTCAGCGAGCGCGTGGTCCATGGGATCTATTGCGATAGGCTGACTCGCACGTAATGCGACCTGAAGGAGTTGTTGGAAATCGCCATCGAGCGATTCGACTTTTGCGAGCTCGACTTCGCGTCCGACCGTGGCAAGCCGGCTCAGAGTCATGTGATTTTGAGTGAGGGTACCGGTCTTATCGACGCAGAGTAGTGTGGCTGCGCCGAGCGCCTCGATCGCAGCGACTCTCCTCGTCAACACCTCTTGCCGTGACAGGCGCCAGCCACCAAGTGCGAGAAATACGGTGAGAATGACGGGGAATTCCTCCGGCAGCATCGACATCGCCATCGCGATACCCGCGAGTCCGCCTTCCTTCCAGGCGAGGGCGTCGCCGCCTCGTGTCTCGGCATAGACGATTGCGACGAGGACACTGGCGAGAAGCGCCCCTACGGCGAGCCAGCGAACGACGCGTTTGGTTTCGCGTTGAAGACGAGTCGGTTCAGTGGTGATGCCGCTGAGCGATCGGCCAATCCGCGCAAGCTCAGTCCGTACACCGGTACGTACCACTTCGCAAAGCCCATGACCTCCTGTCACAAGCGTCCCCGAATATAGAGCGTGGACTTCGTTGGCACCGGCCGAAGCGAGTCTGGCAACCTCCAATGACGGAGACTTCAGCACCGAGGCTGACTCCCCAGTCAGTAGTGATTCATCGACAGCGAGGTGACTGCTGCGGCGCAGGATCGCATCAGCAGGGACGCGATCGCCCTCGTTGAGTAGCAGGAGATCACCGACGACGACTTCGCGACCCGGAATGCGCTGTTCAAGACCATCTCGGACGACTCGGGCTTGAGGGCTCGATAATTCCGCGAGCGCGGCGAGGGCGCGGTCAGTGCGACGCTCATGATAGAGCGTCAAGCCAATCACCATGACTACGGCGGCGAGCAGCAGCAACCCATCGCCTGTTTCTCCAAGGGCTAGGTAAAGAGCAGCGCCGACGACCAGCATGGCAAACATCGGCTCTCGGGTGACCTCCAAGGCGACCCCCCCACGGGCCGCGTCGCTGCTGGGTGGGTAACGCGTTGGGCCCATCGCGGAGAAGTCTCTCGCCCGCTTCGCGACTCGATAGTCCCTCGTCAACAATCCGGGTCATCGCGCCTCTCTGATCGAACGGCGTAAGAACTAAGGTTTGATTCGAGGATAGGGTGCGATCTGATCGATGTCTGTAAAAAGGTTTCAACCTCCGCTTTTTTTGTACGTCATCGCGCGGACTTTCGAATAGTCAAAGATCAGTATTGGTACCGCCGATATCACGTTAGTTCCTGCCCTTGGGAAAGTCGTGATTCGCGAAGCCCGAAGCGGCGAACGGCTCTCGTTCGCCATCTCAGCGGTGAAGGGATCGTTGGGGTTGGTACTGGAAACACTAGCTTCGGGCTATTCATTTGAAGACTTCGTTCTCGCCGACGTTTCAAATCGCCGAAGGCGAGAACGATCCGTTCCCGTCAGCGTTCCCGCTACGCCGAACTCGGAAATTTCCCTCGCGTGCGATTGGCGAACGCCACGAGCGAGAGCATCACGGGCACTTCGACCAGCACGCCGACCACGGTCGCCAACGCGGCGCCGCTCGAGAGGCCAAAAAGACTGATGGCCACGGCAACGGCGAGTTCAAAGAAGTTCGAGGTGCCGATCATGGCGCACGGTGCCGCGACGTTGTGGGGGATTTTCCATGCGTAGGCCCAGGTATAGGCAATCGCGAAGATGCCGTACGACTGAATGATGATCGGAATGGCGATCAGCAGGATCAGTAACGGGTTGGACAGGATCGTCGCTGCTTGGAAGGCGAACAGCAGGACGACCGTTACCAGTAAGCCGATCACCGACCATGGTTTCAGACGGGCGGTAAAAGCTTCGATCCTCCGTTCATCACTACCGTGCCCAGCGATCAGATGGCGTCGGGTGAGGGCGCCGGCGATGAGTGGGATCACGACGTAGAGTGCCACGGATAAAATCAGCGTTCCCCACGGGACGACGATGTCGGTGACACCGAGCAAGAGCGCGACGATCGGTGCAAAAGCAACGATCATGACGAGATCGTTCACCGAGACTTGCACTAGAGTGTACGCCGGGTCCCCCTTGGTCATTTGCGACCAAACGAAGACCATCGCCGTGCACGGTGCGGCACCAAGCAGGATCAAACCTGCGATGTATTGCTGCGCATCTTCACGCGGCAGAAGATCTGCGTAAAGCCAGTCGAAAAACAGCAGCGCGATCGCGGCCATGGTGAAAGGCTTGATGAGCCAATTGATGACCAGCGTGATGAGTAAGCCGCGTGGCTTGCGGCCGACATCGCGGATGCTCGCGAAGTCGACGCCAACCATCATCGGGTAGATCATCGCCCAGATCAGTACGGCGACGACGAGGTTTACCGAAGCAATCTCGAGCGCCGCAACCTCTGCAATCGCTCCTGGTGCGAGGTTACCGAGGATGATGCCGCCGACGATGGCGAGTGCAACCCAAAGCGACAGCCATCGTTCGAAGATGCCAAGGGGCGAGGTCACCTGGTTGGAGACGCTCATGATCGATTCAACTCCGGCCGATTCGTGTCAGCTCTGTTTCGAGCGCCGCGCGATCCATCGACTCAAGAGGTAGCTGCAACAATTGCAGCATTCGATAGCCGATCGCTTGCCGTGTGAGCTCGAAGGCGCGGCGCTTACCCTCATCGCCGCCTTCAGCATTCGATGGGTCGGGATAGCCCCAGTGGATCTTGATCGGTGGTCTCGCGCTTTGACCCAAGAATACGGGACAGGCTTCGGCTGCGGCGCTGTCGCAGACTGTGATCACGATCGACAAAGGGGGTGCGTCAGCGCTAGTGAATTCATCCCAGCTCTTGCTGCGAAAGTGACGGGTGTCGATACCGGCGTTGTGAAGTGCCTCGAGAGCGAACGGATTGACGCGGCCGCTCGGCGCGCTGCCTGCGCTGTACGCTCTGACGCTTTGACCGCGAAGTACGGCCAAATGGTTCAGCATACCTTCGGCGAGAACGCTACGCGCCGAGTTATGGGTGCAAAGAATTAGAATGTGTACCGTCATTTTCCGGCCTTGATTTTGACGTTGAGTTCGCAGGACTGACCCTGGCAGCAGTCCTCTGCAAGATAGTCGAGTAGAGCGCTGATTCGGGTGAAGGATGCGCGGTAAATCCGATGGCGGCCCTGCTTCTCTTGGGAGATCAGCTTCGCGTCTACCAGCTCTTTGAGGTGGAAGGAGAGGGTGGCGTTAGCCACTTTCGCGGCACTCAGTAACTCCGTTGGTGTAGCGCCTTTCGGCCCTGCCGCGACGAGGTAACGAAAAAGGTGAAGACGCCTCGGGTGGGCGAGAGCCCCGAGAGCGCGGGTTGCCGTTTGGATATCCACATTTCGATATTAATCGAAATAATATTTCAGTTCGATGAAAAACTTTGCGCTCCTGATGTCCCCATCGTGTGATGAGAACTTTTTGATCAGATCACCGTCGAACGTCAGGTCAATCGCAACTCGAGGCGTATCGTGAAGGCCATTCTTTGGGGTGGGTTTGTCTTGCTCGCGCTGTTATGGACGGGCGGGATCGTTATCGCGATCGAGATTCTCGAGTGGTCGGCGGGGGTGATCGCTGCGGGGGGTCTCTCCGAGCTCACGGAGGCAGCCGCCAGCGTCCCGATTCCCGGATGGCTCGCGCCGTTCGTCGACCTTGCCGGATGGCGCGACATCCTCGCGACGGCAGCAGCGTGGCTGTCTTCCTTGTCGGCCATACTGCCGTCCCCGAGCCAATCGCTGTCGTGGCTCGTTCCGCTCATTTGGGTGGTTTGGGGCCTTGGTGCTCTGTCTCTGCTGTTGCTGACCCTCGTCGCATCTCGTTTCCTCAAGTTCTGAGGTTGAGCGAATAACTTAATAGTTACGCGCGAGATACTGCCTCAGATCGTCGAGGCGCGCTGCGAGCGCGGCATCGTGCGCCGCACGTTCGGGTCTGTGACACTCCCCGTCACGCAGATCGGCGATCAGTTCGGCCTGCTCTGAGAGGTCTGAGACCGCCTCGGCCGGAGCGATCTCATAGAGTAAGAGGAGGCTGATGAGCTTCCACGCCTCATTACTTGAAATGAGTCGACGCGCGTGTGCGTCGATGACATCGCCAACGGTGTGGAGGCGCGATTCGGAGTTCATGGAGCTCATGGCGATTCCTCGAGGAAAAAATGTAAAACGATCGTAAACGCAGAGGAGGACTGGCGCCGCGCGCGAGGCCACCATCGCACAGTTGACTACCGCACAGACGAAAGACGTCGTGTTGATCACGCTCTCGGTGTGCTCTTGAGTGATATGCAGTGCCTAGCGGTGGGGCTCGCAGGACAGGCGCTTTTTTCGGCGCGATTCATGCTTCAGTGGGTGCGAAGTGAGCAGGCCGGACGCAGTGTCTTGGGTCAATCGGCCGGACTACTCGTCTACCTTCGTAATCTCTGGTTAATTCACAAGGCGCCGATGGATCTCCCGGATCCATGAGTCGTGCGTCACTGTGGCGTTGGGTGCTCATGCTATGGGCGACTTCAACGCTCTGTGCGCTGCTGCTGCGGCCCGTGACTCCGATCGATGAGACCCGATACCTCGCGGTGGCGTGGGAGATGCGTCTTGCGGGAGATCCTTGGCTGCCGACCCTAAACGATCAGCCGTATTCCGATAAGCCACCGCTGCTTTTCTGGATGATCAATGCGGGTTGGAGCCTTTTCGGCGTCGATGATCTTTGGCCAAGGCTTCTGACTGCGATGTTCGGCCTCGGCGTCGCTCTTCTCACAGCGCGTTGCGCGGTCTTGTTGTGTGACGGACGGCCGGGAATCGGTAGTCGTGCGGCACTCGTTCTGATGGCGCTTTCGCCGTGGTTACTCTTCAACGGCTCCGTGATGTTCGACGTACTGCTGACATTCTTTTCGTTGGCGGCGATCGTTCTGGTGCTTGGCATTAACGGGTCAGGGATTTTGTGGCAGTGGAGCGCAATCGGCGTTGCACTCGGGTTGGGAATGCTCGCCAAAGGGCCCGCAGTGTTGGTGCACGCACTCCCCGTGGCCGTGCTCGCTCCGCTCTGGAAAGAGTCTTTGGAGCGCTTGATTTGGCGGGATCGATTGCGCTGGTATCGCCGATTGCTTTTTGCGCTTGGTATCAGCGTGGCGGTACTGGCGATGTGGCTCGTTCCTGCGATATCGCGCGGGGGAGACGAGTTTCTCGATCAATTGATCTGGCAGCAGACGATCTATCGGATGGCGTCGACCGTCCATCATCTGCGGCCCGTCTGGTTCTACATTGCGATGCTCCCCGTATTGCTGTTTCCGTTGTGGCTTCTGCCGGCAAGCTGGAAAGGCCTAACGAGGATCGCCCATAAATATCCCGCATTGGGCCCTGTCTTATTGAGTTGGACAGTGCCGGTTTTTCTGGCGTTCTCCTCATTCAAGGGAAAGCAGTTGCACTACGTGTTCCCGCTCTTGCCCGCGGTGGCCGTGTGGCTGGCGGCGGTTTCGACGGTTTCGTCATCAGGCTATAAAAAATGTTAGCTCCGGCTGCGAAAATTTCGATGACGGTCGTCGCCATGGCCTATCTCGCTATAGGTGTGTGGTTCAATCGCGCGTATGACGTCGAGCCGGTTTCACGGGTCATTGCGGGGTTGCAGCGCAGCGGGGCGGCCGTGGCGCATCTCGGTCGGTATCACGGACAGTTCCAATTCGCCGGCAGATTACAGCGACCGATGATCGTGATTCGCAATGCCGAGGACTGGCGCGCCTTCACGAGTAAATTTCCTCGAGGATATGTCGTGGCTTACTCGCGTCGCACGATCGACGGTGCCCTCTATTCCCAAAAATTTCGCTCGAGATCGGTCTTTCTTTCGAGGGTGGACGCTCTAAGCTCAGTGGCCTTCGACACACTTCATCAGGGTGACGTCCAGTCGCTCGATACGAGTGCGCCGGAGTCTAGCGGTAGCGACTGATAGCGAGATCGACCGTTTCGATGGCTGGCGTTTTGTCGCTCATGATGTCCGCGATGATGTGAGCGGAACCGCAGGCCATCGTCCAACCGAGCGTGCCATGTCCCGTATTCAAAAATAGATTGCAGATCTTCGTGCGACCGATGACAGGCGTTCCATCAGGTGTCATCGGACGCAGTCCGCTCCAGAACGATGCCCGCGACAAGTCGCCGGCGCCAGGAAATAGTGAGTCCAAAGAATATTCGAGCGTATCGCGCCGAGCCTTAGGCAATCCTCTCGAGTAGCCGGAGAGTTCGGCCATGCCGCCCACTCGGATGCGATCGCCGAGACGCGTGAGGGCGACTTTGTAGGTCTCGTCCATGAGGGTAGAGACCGGCGCGCGAGCTTCCTCGACGATCGGTACGGTGATCGAATATCCCTTCACTGGATAAACCGGCAGTCGAATGCCGAGAGGTGAAAGTAGAAGGGGCGAGTCACTGCCGAGGGCCACCAGAAAGGCGTCCGCACTCACATGACCCGAGTCCGTTTCGACGGAGTGGGTCCGACCGCCCTCGATGACGAGGCGTCGGATGGTGCGGCCGTGAAGAAATGTCACGCCCTTCGATTTGGCCATATCGGCCAGAGCGTTCGTGAACTTGAAACAGTCCCCTGTTTCGTCGTTCGGCAGACGCAGTCCGCCGACGAAGGGTACGTCGCTGAGGGCGAGTCCCGGTTCGGCGGCGATACAACCCGCAGCGTCGAGTACCTCGAAAAGCACGCCATCGGACTTAAGTACTGCGATATCTTTATCGATACCGTCGAGCTGCCTTTGTTCGCGAAAGATCTGCAGCGTGCCGCGACTGCGCTCGTCATAGGTGATGCCGGTTCGACGCCGCAGTTCGATCAGACAGTCTCGGCTGAACTCGGCAAGACGCACCATACGGCTTTTGTTGATGGAATAGGCCCGCTCGGTACAGTTGGCGAGCATCGAGATAATCCATCGCACCATCGCGAGATCGAGCTGAGGGCGCAAGATCAGCGGGGCGTGCCGCATGAAAAGCCATCGTACGGCCTTCATCGGGATACCGGGTGCGGCCCAAGGCGAGGCGTAGCCCGGAGAGATCTCTCCGGCATTGGCGAAGCTGGTTTCCATGCCGGGTCCCGGTTGACGATCGATGACCGTGACCTCATGGCCCGCTGAAGACAGATACCACGCTGATGTCACGCCGATGACACCGCTACCGAGAATCGCGATTTTCATGCAACTGGTTTGGAAGGACCCGCTGCCGAAGGAGGCTGGGTAATGATGTTATTCTTCTCCACGCGAAAATTATAAAACAACTGAAAATTCCACGATGTCTGACCCCCGTATCTCGTCTTCAGTCGTTCACGATCATGTGTTCAGCGACGGCAATCCGATCGCCGAGCGAAGTACGCGAGTCGTGATGTGGATCACCATCGTGATGATGGTGATCGAGATTGCCGGGGGTTGGTGGCTCAACTCCATGGCGTTGCTCGCCGACGGTTGGCATATGAGTTCGCACGCTCTGGCCATCGGGTTGTCGGCGATGGCCTACGCGGCCGCGAGGCGACTTTCGTCTGACCGTCGTTTCGCGTTTGGGACCTGGAAGATTGAAATCCTCGGCGGTTTCGCGAGTGCAATTTTCCTGCTCGGCGTGGCCGTGATGATGTTGATCAGTTCGGTCGAGCGAATGATCTTCCCGCAAGCGATTCAATACCGCGAAGCGATCGTCATCGCAGTGCTCGGGTTAGCGGTGAATATCGTCTGCGCCTGGATCCTCGGGAAAGCCCATCATCATGATCACGGCCATTCTCATGATCACGCGAGCGGGCACGAACACGCCCACGCGCATCACGACGACCTCAACCTGAAATCGGCCTATTTGCATGTGATCGCCGATGCCACGACATCGGTGCTGGCCATTGCCGCCTTGCTCGGCGGTTGGATCTACGGATGGTCATGGATGGATCCCTTTACCGGCATCGTGGGTGCGATTTTGGTCGGATTGTGGGCAAAGGGTTTGATCCTCGACACCAGCAGGGTGTTGCTGGATCGTGAAATGGACCATCCAGTCGTCGATGAAATTCGGCAAGTGATCGAACGCGCGCCCGAGACCACCGATGAGAAAATCATCGATCTTCACGTTTGGCGCGTCGGGAGGGGCAAGTACTCCTGCTCAGTAGTGGTCGTCACCCAAAATCAAGACGTGACGCCCGATACCCTTCGTCGACGGTTATCGGTACACGAAGAAGTGGTTCACTCGACTATCGAGATTCATCACATCTGACGTTGCTTTTGAGTAGGAGCCTAAACGACATCCAGCGATTCTTTCAAAGTGCCGGTGCAGGTTCTCTAAGGATTTTCCGAGGGCGAGAGGTCGCTCAGGATATCCACCGCGTGATCGGCGGCGTCTTGGAATGGCTCGATAACCAAATCGGCTCCTGCCTCGAGCATGGCGGTCACCTCATCGGGCTCGTGTGACGTCACCGCTATTTTCCCTTTGAAGGCAGACGTTCGCGCAATTTGTATCAGTGTGGTGCGCGCGTCTTCATGACTGAGGCCCGTGGGGTGCGTGGAGACCGTGGAGACGATCCATTTCGCGTGTTCCAGGGGAAGCTCCGCGATGAACTCTGGGTCTGTGGTGTCGCCGAACTTCGCCTCAAGACCCAGCGTGCGCCAGCGACTGACGGCTGCGGGGTCGAAGTCGATGCCGAGAGACCGGATGCCGCGTTGCTGAAGACGAAGTCCGATGGCAGTTCCAAGGCGTCCGAGTCCGAAGAGAATGATTCGATACTGGGTTTTCGCCTGCATCGTCATTTCATACGGTTCGCGCGGAGTTCCCGCGTATTCGAATCTTCCGAGTAAGGGTTCACAGAACGAATAAAGTTGATGCGAGTAGGTGATCATGTAGGTGGACGCCGCGATCGTCACGAGGCCTACCAGAGTCACTAGCCCGAGCGTGTCAGGGTCGACGTGACCGAGGCTCGCACCCATTGCGACGAAAATGAGCGAGAACTCACTGATCTGGGCGAGGGTGAGCCCGGCGAGAAATCCTGTTCGCTTTCGGTAGCCCATCGCTCCCATGATCGCCAGCACGATAAGCGGTTTTATGAGCAAGACGAACAGAGAGAAAATCACGGCGTAGATCGCGTTGCTGCCAAGTATGGAAAGATCGATGGTCGCGCCGAGGGCAATGAAGAAAAACAGGAGCAAAAAGTCTCGGAGCGGCGCGAGCCGCGCGGCGATGGTTTCGCGATAGGGCGTTGAGGCGAGGGCGACACCGGCAAGCAGCCCGCCAACTTCTTTTCCGAGACCCGTTGCAGCGCCCACCGCGGCGAAGATGGCTGCGAGTGCGATAGCGGAAACGACTAGGAGCTCTGGTGCGACAGCGAGCTTCTCGGTCAGAGGGGTCGCGACGTAGCGTACGAAACCCACGACGAAAAGGACCAACAAGGCTCCTGAAATCAGTACGGAGGCGACCGTATTGTTCCCATGCCCGTCAGCGCCTGCACTGATTCCGATGGCCGCGAGACCGATCATCGCGAGGACGACGATCAGGTCTTGCACGATCAAGATACCGAGAGCGATTTTTCCGTGCAGCGAGTCGATCTCGCGTTTGTCCGAAAGGAGCTTGACGATGATGATAGTGGAAGAAAACGCAAGCGCCGCTGAGACGTATAGATTGGACAGGTGATCGAGACCGAGGGCGATGCCGATCGCATAACCGACGAGCGCGGTAAACGCTACTTGACCGAGGCCGGTTAGCAGCGACACCGTGCCTAGAGAGCGGATCAGATCGAGATCCAGTTTGATGCCAACCAGGAACAACAACATCACGATTCCGAGCTCGGAGAGGAGAGTGATCTCGGCATCTGAATGAACGAGATCGAGGACGGAGGGTCCCGCGAGCAGACCGACGATGATGAAGCTGACGATCAGCGGTTGTCGCAGCATCAGGCCGAAGAAGCCGATCGCCGCCGCGAGTGCTAGAAGGACGGCGATCTCGCCGAATGTCGAGCCGATGGCAGCGTCCATGAATCAACCTGAAACCATCGGCCTATGATAGGGTCCTGCAGGAGCTTTTCAATGCGGATTAGCCGCAATACCAGCCTATGGACTACCTGTATTCTTTGCTAATTCCGTTCGGAATTTTTTGGTTAGTATTGGCGATCCGCCCGTACGATCGGATGGTATGGGCGGCTGAGAATCTACTGACCGTCGCTACGGTCATCGCGTTGATTGCCACTTATCCGTCGTGGCCGATCAGTGATCTTTCATACAGTCTGATCGTCGCATTTCTGGTACTTCACACCATCGGCGGTCACTACACGTATGTCCGAGTGCCCTACGACGACGTCACGGACGCGATCGTCGGTGTGAGGCCTTCCAAGGCGTTCGGCTGGGTTCGAAATCATTACGACAGGGTGGTGCATTTCGCATACGGTCTGTTGGTCGCGTACCCGTTGTTCGAGCTCCTCGAGTCCTACGCGCGGCCGATCGGCACCTGGAGCTACGTGCTGTCACCGGCCTTGATCATGGCGACGAGCATGATCTTCGAGGTGCTCGAGTGGTGGATGACCGAGCTGTTGGGCGGCGGACAGGGCGCCGCTTATATCGGCGCTCAGGGAGATGAGTGGGATGCGCAAAAAGATATGGGGCTTGCTGCGCTCGGATCAATCATCGCGATGATCGCGACGGGCAGTTTGGGTTGAGCGCAACCATCAAAAGTCCGTGCGCTGCGGCAAGACCGCAACGTACGGACGATCGAAGCTTGCTCGAATACTGACGAAGATCATCCGACGGTCGTGAGGGGCGACAGACCTTCCCATGCTCGTTGCATGAACCAAGAGGCGGCGATGGCTCCGCCTGCATAGGCAGCGATCGTCCGTGTTTTTTCTTTGTATGGCGCGGTCGAGAGCAGATGGTTTCCGCGTGCGAGTGCCGTGCTCCCTTTTTGGAGCATTACACCCATTGAGGCGACGGCGAGGACAAATACGATCTGACCTGCTTCGACCCCGATATTGAACATCAGCAGCGCCGAGAGCTCGTCGTTTTTCGGTAAGCCGACTTCGCGAAGATAACCGGCAAAGCCAAAGCCATGCAGGAGTCCAAATAGAGTCGAGACCATCACCGGATGGCGAAGGGTCAGCGTGGTACGTTCGTCCTTCAGCGACTCGGCAGCCATCAGGACGATGCTCAGGGCGATCATCGATTCGATGAAAGGCGCGGGGGGAGTGCTGATACCCGTGGCCGCCAGCGCCAGGGTAACCGAGTGCCCGACGGTGAATCCTGTGAGCGCGCGAATCAGTATCCAACCTGTACCCGTGATCAACCATAGAAAACTCAAAAAAATCAGGTGGTCGACACCCCGCAGAATGTGGTCGAAGCCGATCAACGCATAAGATTGTGCCCGCAATGACTCCGGTTGCGGCTCGGACAGGGTGATCGAGCGACTGCCCGGAGAGCCCGTCACTCGAGTGATGGACCCGTCTGCGCGAGTCAGGTTGAGCAGTGTGGGCAAGGACGGATTGTCATTGGGGTAAGTGATCTCGATGCGAAGTGGCGTGGATGGATCGTCGCATCGGTAGGCGGAGCGTCTTTGATCGGGTAGCGATCGTCCTCTCGCGTCTTCCTTGCAGCCGGCACCCGCCAGTTCGACGATGGGTTGATCTGCTGCGCTCAGTACGGGCGAAGGCTGCCAACTCACGACATATCGGCCCGTCGATTCTTCGCTTACACGGACGAGCAGGGGGCGATAATCGTGCGCGTAAGTTGTCGTAATGGTCGCTGCGAGGCATAGCAACCCCGCGACTATCCGCAGGTGTTTCACTGGATAGTCGACTCCACACGATACTCGCCGATCAATCCCCGGATGCGTGCCTCAAGTCTGTCTTCCGTCTTTGCAGTGCGCCAGTCGTTGACGACGACCTCTTTGACCGAGGCGAAGTCCGGAGTTTTCGGCGCCGTACGCCGGGTCACCTGAATCAGATGTATACCGCCACGAGATCGGTACGGTCCTTGCCACGAAGGATTTTGCGGCGCGTCGAAAGCAGCATCGGCCACCGAGGGGCCGAGATGACTCTCGATCAATGGCCGCGGTTCGTCGGCATAGTCTTGGAAGTACGGAAATCGATCGCTGCGGGCGAGAGCCTCTTCGAAACTTATTCTTTGGGCGCGTAATGCTTCGAGCACAGATCGCGCTCGATCTTCCGCCGATCGGTCTGCTGAGTCCGACTCGAAATACACGTGCCGAAGACTCACGCGACTCGGACTTTCGTAGCGAGCGATGTTGGCAAGAAAGTATTTTTCCAATTCTGCGTCGTCCGGGGGTGGCAGGTCTGTATCCGGTGTACCTCGCAGGATGTATTCCATCGTTTGAGCGAGTCGACGACGAATGACGTAATCGGTGTCATCCAAGCCGAGAGCGAGGGCCTCGCGGTGTAACACCTCTTCCCGCACGTAATCTTCGATGAGAGCGGATCTCTGGGAAGGTGTCATGGAGCTCAGCATCTCATCAAGGCGAGTACGTGCCGCGCCGGAGAATGTTTGATTCCGGTATTGCATGAATTCAAGCAAGCGATCTTGTGTGACGACGATTTGACGAGAGGATTTCTCGCTATCGGGCGCGAACCAAGAAATCAGGCCAAACAGGCAAGCCCCGATCAACATGAAATGCACCAAGGGCTCGCGAAGCACTCGAGCCGCAGCGCTTCGCAACGAAGCGCCTTCCGTCATGGTTTGTACCAAATCGGCGACGTGTAGGCGCGCTCCACGGTGATGGTCTTGACTCCGTCAGGGATGGCGGCGCCGAGTCTTTTTGCATCGTAGGCGGTCCATCGTGGCGTCGGGATCTCGAGCACGCGCACGTAATAGAACGCGCGAAGCGAGGGGTCGAAGTCAGGGTCACGCCAAACCGCGTCCAGAGATTCCGCTCCGATCGAATTGGAGTAAGTGGCGTTGGCGACATCCACCGTGGAGCCGACGAGAGGTGTTTTTCCTCCTTTGCTGGCTGGTCTGCGATTTCCCGAGAGCGCGACGTCGTAGATCTTCTCGTGTGTCTTGCCCGCAGCGTCGAGCCATCCCTTGATGACCTGGATGCGGTCGAGGTTGGCCTCGTCCGGATCCTTCGTCGCGGTAATCATCAGCACGGGCGCTTTGCTTTTCGGAGCGCCACTCAATGTGCCGCCCATCGGGACCCCTTTTGAATAACCGACGGCGGCATAGTCCGCGCGTTTCACATCGGCCGAGGCGAAATCCCAACCGCCGAAAAGGCGGACCGTGATCCGGTTGCCTGTCGTCGCATAAACCTCTTTTCTCGCGAGGGCGTCGAACAAGGCTTCGCGGGTGTTGTCGGTGGCCCATACCGCCGCGAGACCGGATGCGGCGAAGTCTGATCCGGGGACGGGAAAGCCGGGGGCCATCTGAGTGGTCATGCGATTGATGGCGGGTTCCGAGGATACGAACTTCCCGAAAAAATTATCTTCGGTCGTGGTCGAAATTCCGATGTGCGAGTCGGTGCTGCCGATCATGCCGAAAGCAAATGGATTCACACCCAGGCGTGATTCGTGTGCGAGGCCGCGGACCAATGCTGATCGGGCGTACTCATACTCGAGCATCCAAGGTTCTTTTTTTCGCGTACCGCCGATATTCGTTTTGTCCCATCTTTCGTAGTCGGCGAATTCGTCGTTCGGTGAAAGGTAGGGGTGAGTTTCGCCATCGCCCTTTACCTGGGTCACCTCGTAGATCGGTTCCCATCGTGAACGGCGTGCCGCGTAATCGGTAGACAGCGGTTGTCCCGCGATCGTGGTGTCCGCAAACATCATCCCGTTGCTGCCGTTTCCGTTATGCGGGATGGCCAGCACGCGCCCCGAGGTTTCTTTTTCGTAACCTTCGAGCGCTTTCCACAAATTCTCGGGATCGATGCTGTCGAGCGAGGAATAGGGGATGTGCTTCAGCGTTTTTTCAGGCCCGTCGCGAAACAACACCACGCGATGCAGATTGTTGCCATCGACTGCGGCGCTCCACTCGTACCCAACCAGGGTCGTGAAACGACCGGGTTCGTTGAAGCGCTCAGCCTCGTTGACGAGTTCTCGCCACACGAATCGTTTGAAGAAGTCCGGGAGACGCGAGTCTTCCCGAGCGCCGCGCCCGACGAGTGCGTCGGCAAACTCCGTGAACAACTTTCGATCTTCGCCATTGGCGAGGTAACCGGCCCACCGTGTTCCGACGGAGGTCTGCATGAGTTCGGGAGTGCGCTTTCCGGCATGAAAGAAAGCGCCGAGATATTCCGCGTGATCGGTCACTGCCAGAAAATCGAGAGGACGCTTCAGTCGTGCGGGCTGGCCGGTTTCGGTTTTCACTGGTTCGCCGCGCGCAAACCGAAATGCATCGGCGGGAGTCATGTGTCGTGTGCCGAGGCTGTAGGCGTCGGCGGAACACTGCGTGTGTAGGTGTAGATCGCCCCAATACACCCGTCGCGGATGCTTCGCCGTCACGACAGGTGAGTAGTTCGGCGGTGCAGGGAGCGACTGGGCGCTGGCAATCGACGAGCTGCAAGTGAATGCAGCCAGCAAAAAAATTGTCCAACTTCTGCTCATCTGCGGCACCTCATGAATACTGCGTGGAAGGTCGATGCTCCGAAATAAACAAGCAAGAATGTTTTCGACAGCCATGCTTGTTTATTGAAATCGTAACTGATAGGTTCGAGTGAAGGGGAAGTTTGGTCGAAAGCGCGCATCAGATTGGTTGCGCTCTCGATCGACAGCCTCAAAGCAGACATAACTATATTTTTTCGGGGGTCGACGTATGAAATTCGCTTTGCGAGTTCCTGTGCTTTCCGCGCTCGTGTCATCGGCGCTGGGTTTTTCATCCGGGGCGATGGCTCAAGAATCTGGTGCATCACAAGGCGCGGCTTCGCTAGAAGAAGTCGTCGTGACCGGTACGCGACTCAAATCCGATGGCTTCGAGGCACCCACGCCTGTAACCGTCGCCACCGTCGAATCTTTGGTGAATGCGGTACCCACCAACGTGGTCAACGCATTGCAGGAGCTGCCGCAGTTCCTCGGTTCGGGCAACTTCTCCTCGGGCGGAAAGCTCGGCATCGGCGAGGGCCGAGGACAGTTCCTCAGTCTCCGTAACTTCGGGGCCGGTCGAACCTTGATCATGCTGGACGGCGTTCGCATGCCGCCCACCACCTATGACGGCCGAGTCAACTCCGAAATCTTTCCGCAGATGCTGCTGAAGCGCGTCGATGTGGTCACGACCGGCGCATCGGCCGCGTACGGATCAGACGCAGTGGGCGGCGTGGTGAACTACGTTCTCGATCATGACTTCGAGGGAATGAAGGTCGACACCTCAGCCGGTATGTCGAGCCGCAGCGACTCGTTCAATTACCGTGTCGGTGGCGCCTTCGGCGCGAAGGTGGGTGAGCGCGGTCATCTTCTCGTCAGCGTCGAGCGTTTCGAAAACGAGGGTATCGAACTCGGTGATCGGCCGCTCGGACAGGAAGCCTATGTCGCCGCCGGTCGTACGCCGGGCGGTGGTGCGCAGGGCACGGCCAATAATCCGTTCGTCATCTACAGCGGCGCGGTGTGGAACAACCTGAGCGTGGGTGGCCACATCATGGCGGGCCCCCTGGCTGGGACTTACTTCACGACTCCCGGTCAGTGGCGCCCCTTCGTCGCGGGCAAACCGACAGGCGCATCGAACACCAGTATCGGTGGTGATGGCGTAGCGCTGCAGCGCGAGCAAAGCGTTTCCGAAGATGCTGTGTCGACGCAGGGTATGGTTCGATATGAATACGCTTTGACCGACAACGTGAAGGCTCACGTCCTCGGGCTTTATTCGAAGGCTGAGGTCAGCATCACGGGCGGTTTCAACTATTTCGACTTCGGTCACACCATCTTCAGCGGTAACCCGTTCATTCCTGCCGATATTCAGGCGAGGATGACGTCGCAGAACATCGCGTCCTTCTCCTTGCAGAAGTACGTGACGGACTCGCCGGTCTCGCCAGCGACCGACGATACCCAGCACTACACGATCATGGCGGGTCTCGAGGGTAGTTTCGATGTCGCCGATCGCAGCATCGGTTGGAATCTGACCTACGCACACGGAGACACCCAGCAAGAAGCAGCGGAAATCAACACGCCCGAACTTCGAAAATTCCATGCCGCAGTCGATGCGGTGCGGGATTCTTCGGGGAACATCGTGTGTCGAGTGACGGTGACCAACCCGGGGCTCTATCCGAACTGCGTGCCGTTCAACATTCTGGGTGAGAACGTCGCCTCGCAGGCGGCGGTCGATTACATCCACGGCACTTCGCTCTACGGCACGGAAACCAAGCTCGATCAGCTGGCCGTGGCCTTCCAGGGAGATCTCTTCGAGTTGCCTGCCGGTCCGATCGCGTTTGCGATCGGCGGCGAATATCGCAAGCAGAAGCTTGTGATGACCAGCAACTCCGATCCCTCTATCGTCCGACCGGTCGATGGTCTGCGCAGTCTCGTGGTCTCTCAGCCACGATTCTGGTTCTCGAACCGGGCGAGCGCGAAGGCGGATCTGTCGGTCAAGGAAGCGTTCGCGGAGTTGAATATTCCGTTGCTCGCGGATGCTCCGTTCGCGAAGAGCTTCGACATCAATGGTGCGATTCGCTTCACGGACTACAGCACGAGCGGAAACGTGAAAACCTGGAAGGGTGGAGCGACCTGGCGTCCGGTGGACGAAGTGTTGTTCCGCGTGACCAAGTCTCGTGACATCCGTGCCCCGTCGTTGTTCGACCTCGGCGCCTCGGGTTCTGCCGGACGAACGACGCTCAACGATCCTTTGACGAGCCGATCGGACGTCGTCCTGACGGCGGGTGGCGGTAATCCGCGCCTGGCGCCGGAGATTGCCGACTCGCTGAGCTACGGTGTCGTTCTTCAACCGAGTTTCATCGAGGGCTTGAGCATTGCGGTCGACGTCTTCGACGTCGAAATCGTCGATGCGATCACGACCCTGTCGGCTGGAAACATCGTCAATCAGTGTTTCTTCAGCGGCGGTACGGATCCGATTTGCAGCCAGATCGATCGTCCGATTTCCGCAACGAGCACGGCAGCCGGTAACTTCCCGACGCTGATCCGTATCGGGCCGACCAACAGTTCGTTGATCGCCACGAGCGGTATCGATCTCGAGCTGGCGTATGCAACGGAGTTCATGGGTGGTCGTCTGAACTCGCGACTGCTCGTCTCGAAGGTCGACGACTACGACACGAAGGCGAGCCCGTTCCTGGCCGTGGTCAAAAATGCGGGTACGAACATCCTTCCGGATCTGAAGGCCATCCTGCAGCTGCAGTACAGCCGCGGACCGTTCGCGATCTCGGTGCAGGAGCGAATGATCGGCGAGATCACGCTCGGGCAGTCCCCGAACGCGATCTGGGCTGAGCGTCCGATCGCTGCGCAGTACTACACCGACGTGACTGCGCGCTACGACTTCGAATGGCGTGATACGTCGCTCGAAACTTTCGTGACGGTCAAGAACTTGTTCGATCGTCAGCCGCCGCTCGTTCCGAACACGGCTGCTCCGCGATTCAACTTCCCGACGCTGCCGTTCTACGACTTCATCGGGACGACCTACACGGTGGGCGTACGCAGCAAGTTCTGAAGACTTGAGTGTTTTCGCGAGGGTCGGTGCGATGAGCTTTGTCGAAAAGCGATATCGCCCGACCCTTGTTTTTTTCGGAATGTTTTTCGCGGGGGATCAGACTATGCGTTTCGACAGACTGAAAACCGTATTGTTCGCCATGAGTCTGCCCTGGTTATCGCTCTCTGCGGTGGCGGGGACTCCTAAGTTCGATCGATTGCCGACCGGGCAGCCATCGCAGACCCCCTTCATTGCATGGCATGAGGACCTCGGGAAGAAGGGCTATGCGGAAGAGGAGTATCTCGTTCGCGGCGAGGCGAACGTCTACGAGTACGTTCGGGCGGGAGATCCGACCGTTCAGGTTCGAATCCCTGCGGTGCCGTACGGCACGCGAGTGCTCGTCCGTTACCCGACGGACCGATCGAAGTTCAACGGAACCGTCTACGTCGAAGTGTTGAACGCGACGGCGGGGTGGGATGGTGATCCAACGTGGCAGGCCGCCGCGGATTATTTGATGCGCAGCGGAGCCGCGTGGGTGGGCGTCAGCACCAAACCCGTCACGGTCGATTTTCTCCGTGATCGATGGGGGCGGGACAAATATCCGGCGCGCGACACCAGCCGATATGCCGCCTTGTCGATGCCGCACTTTGGTCAGGTGTGGGACATGATGACCGATGTGGGTAAATGGTTACGCACTTCGGGCGAGCCCAGCAATCCGCTGCACAAATACGCAGTGAAAAGATTGTTCATGGTCGGGTTCTCGCAGTCGGTGGCGTATCAGGTGACGTATGCGAACAGCTTCCACAGCGGAGCGCGGATGCTCGACGGACGGACTGTGTACGACGGTTATTATCTTGGAGCGGGTGGATCTCGCGCCAAGGACGTCACGGCGGCGACACCGCAGACAGAGAGTTTGGGTGAGGGCGATCCGAGAAATCTGATTCGTGTCGATGCGCCGGTCGTTCGTCTCCAAACCCAGACCGAAGTCATCGGATTCGGTTCCTACCGCGTTCGCCAGGACGACAAAGATTTTCCGATGGTCAGAACGTATGAGGTAGCCGGCGGATCACACGTCGATGCGCATCTCGATGAAGTGGGCGGTATCGCTTTGGCCAGGGATCTTGGACTGCCTCCGAGTTTTTGCCCGAAGCCGGATGCGGCCTACAACCCGGTGCGTACCGGGTTTTATCAGGCGGCAGCGCTCGAAATACTTGATCGTTGGTCGCGTGGTACCGCGCCGCCAGCCAGTCGCCTCTACGCATTGACGGAAGAAGGGGGCAAGACTGTCATGTCGAAGGACGCCGTCGGCAACGTGGTGGGCGGCGTCAGGCCACCAGAGCTCGACGCGCCCCGTGGCATGTATCTCGAATCGAACTCGGGTCCGGGCTTTTGCCGCTTGTACGGCGGGTTCGTTCCTTTTGTTCCGGAGAAACTGCGTGAGATGTATCCGACGTCGGGCGCGTTCGCCGCCGCATTCGATGCGGCGATCGCTCGGGCAGTCAAAGATAGATTCTTGCTGCCTGAGGATGCCTCGTTGCTGCGCTCGACTCGTCCCGCCACGCTCGATTGAGACTTTCGTGACGGCTCAGGGCTTCCACTCGACCAGCTCGACCTGATAACCGTCGGGATCGGCGACGTAAGCGATGACGACGCTGGAAGATTTCTCCGTGACGTAGGCCTTGGTTTCTCTGGCGGGCCGGATGATTTTGTAGCCTGCCGCAGCGATTTTGCCGAGGGTGGCCTCGATGTTCTTGATGGAAAAGACCAGGGTGTGCAAGCCAGGGTTGTTCGGGGAGGTCGCTCGTCCAGGCGTATGGACGAACGTCAGTCCGTCACGAAAATTTTGGCCACCCCGCGTGGTGTAAACCTGAATCGAACCTTCGGCGGTCGGTCGGGTTCTGATGACCTCCTGATATCCGAGAAATTCGGAATAGAAGCGCAGTGATTTTTCGAGGTCACCCACGTCGATCTTGGTGACCATGTACTCGAAGGGCGGTCCCTCATCGGCTCGCGCGGCAGGCGCCAGCGTCGTGATCGCGAAAGCGATCAGGCAGAGCCACGAAAAGCCGATATGGCTTGCGCGCGTCGTCGCACGCCGAGTTTCATGAAGATTTGTTGCATGTGCCATTTGACGGTCCCCTCGGTGATTCCCAATCTCTCGCCGATTTCGCGATTCTGCAATCCTCCGGCGACGAGAGTCAGTATCTCACGCTCTTTGCTCGTTAGCGCTGCGCCGAGCGTGTCAGCGTCATCGAGGCGCTGCGCCGTCACGCTCGAGCCTGCACCTCGGTTTTTCGAAATGATATCGATCGCTTTTTTTGCGAAAACATCGATCTCGTTGTTTTGTGCAGACTGCGCCTGATAGCTCTCGAGCAACAGTGCCCTGACGGGCGGTGCTGAGTCGACGATCTTCCTCAGGAAACCACCTCGGGCCGCACCGGTCAGTGCCTCACGCAGCGATCGACGGGCATTTTGCGTGTCGCCCGACAACAAGAGTGCGTGAGTACGAATCAGTTGCCAGCGAGTGAGGGTGCGAACCGCAAGAGTGCCTGTGCAGAAGGAGATCCATGAGTTGGCGAGTCGCAAAACTTCGGTGTGACGTGAGTTGGAGAGCATCACCCGCGCTTTGGTAGCATCGTGGATTTCGGTATCGCTGTCCTTTGCATGTGTCCGACTTGAAGGCGGACTTGCGATTTCTTCGAGGGTGGTCGGGGTGCCGAGCGCACTGAACAAGCGAACCTTCTCGCCTTGCAAGCCTCTGCGCAGACGATCGAGTTGTCGTTCCTCCGAAAATCGGATTCCATCCTGCAGTGTTGCAACAGCTCGATCGACATCACCTTCGGCGACATGCAGTTTGGCTTGGGTGGTATAGGCCGTGACCAGCTGGTCGACGAGTCCAAACTCTCGTGCAGCGGGGAGGTGCGCCTCGATGAGGCGGGAGGCGTTTGCGCGATCGTCGGCTTCGTAGCACAAGTCGGCCAAGTACAGTCCGGAGACCGCCGAGAGACCGGGGCGCACGCCCTCGAATCGCGAAGCGTCCTCCAGACTGCGCTCGAACAAGCGACCGGCGACGGCGATTCGTCCACATTCGACATAGGCCGCACCGAGTTCGGCTCGTATCCAAGGTGTGAACGTGACGATGCCGCATCGTTCGGCGAGCTCTAAGGCCCGCGCCTCGATTTTCAGGATCTCTGTGATTCTGTACTGCCGTCGATACGAGGCGAAGAGTTGCGCATACAGATTCAGTTGCAGACCGTCGTTATTCGTCTTGGAAAAGTCGTCGATCAGCTGTTGGCATTCTTGATCGCTGATGGGTATCGCGCTGCGCGCTGATCGGAGGGTGAGCTCCCGATGCTTCAAGAGCGCAGCGAGTTCAGTGAGCTGCGCGCCACGCCCCCGTTTCGAGCGCGTCGCACGATCGAGCGATCCTCGCACGGACTCGATCAGCTCCTCGGCTTCGACGAATCGGTACTGTCGGGTTCGCCACCAGGCGATGACGAGGGAGAGACGCGGAAGGGTGCGCAGCATCGCCGCCGGGATGTCGGCGGCATATTGCTCGAGTCGACGGATTTCACCGCGGTAGACCATGTCCTCGCAGAAGCGTTCCAGATTCGCCGCATGAAAGTCGGTGTTCCCGGTCAGTGCGCTGTGCGCCAAGGCTTCGTTGATCTGGCCGTTCTCGGCAAACCACCGACTCGCGCGCTCATGCAGGATTTTTTTGGTCTTCGGAGGTTGCGATTGCAGACGTCGTTCGAGCAGCTCTCGAAACAGCGGATTGAGACGATAGGCGCCCGGAGCTTCGTGGGCGTCATGGATGAACGCACCGCTTTTTTTGAGCTGTTGCAGGTGGGTGCCACAGTCGGTCATTTCCGATATGGCGCGACACGCGGGGACGGTCAGAGCGTCCAAAATGCATGTCGCTTCGAGGAGACGCCGAGTGTCGGGAGAGATCGACGCCAACGATTCTTCGATGATGCGATACAGGACATCCTGAATCCTATGTAGGCTTTTCTCGATGGACTCGTCGGGAGATCGACGCGAGTCGTGGGCATCCAGGGTGAGTTTCACGGCTCCTACCCAACCCGCGGTTTTTCGGATCAAGGTCTCGCAATCGCGGCGATCGACCGCTACGCCAGCAGCCTTTGCCATCGACTCGATCTCATCGACATCGAGAGCGAGATCCTGCTCGGTGAAGAGCCGGGTTCGACCATGCGTCCACGCGGCAGAAAGGCCTGCGGGCAATTCACCGCGACTTGAGAGGACGAACATGCATGACTCGTTTGAGCGGCGGACCAGTGTGGACAGTTCGTCTTGCAAAACTTTGGAGAGGGTGTGGGCGTCGTCGATGAATATCGCTACGGATACATGTTCCCAGAGCGTCGTGACGCAGTCATCGATCGTAGGGCGGCTCCTTCGTGGGCTCGGTCGTCGATGCTTTTTCGACGGAGTATTCACGGCGAGGGCCGCGATGATGATCTCGTACAGGGGCGTACTCGGTTCCTCGAGCTCGCGAGCCGAAATCCACACGGTCACGATCCCCCGATCGAGGAGGCGGTCGTGCCATTCCCGCAGAAGAGTCGTTTTGCCGAACCACATCGGCGCCGATGCCACGACCGTGGAGGGCTGGTGCGGTCCGATCCAGTCAGACAGCCGCGGTCGCCGAACGTGATGCGCGGAGTCCGGCGGCAGCCTCAGGCAGCGGTGAGGAAGTTTTTGGCGCAGAACGGTCATCCGAACCCTCCAAAGCCAGTATGACCCATCGACCCTATCTTTAGATAGGTCACAGCAGGGCAACTGACTCACATATTCGGGTGGAAGGCTGTTGCCACGGGGGGCGAAATGCTTTCGATTCGCGTGCTAGAGGGGACGGTTGGCGCTCTGCGCCGCGGCGCAACCTGGCTGGCCGCCTTGGCGGTCGCTTCGGCGAGCCTTGCCGTTGCGCAAGAGGTCTCCGTCAAGACAGGCAGTGTTCTCGGATTTGTCGTGACCACGGAGGCCCCGGGGCACTGGGAGAGTCCCGATGCGGGTCTCGAGTGTCCCGAAGGTCTTCACTTCACCGAAAAAGAAAATTGGGAAGCGATGGATCCGACGGAGCGTGAGGCGAGACGAAACCGATTCGGACATCGCTGGAATCGCGGGCCCAATGGCGAGAATTCCACGGCGGTACCGTGGGCCATCAAAGATCCTCTGTCAATTCGATTGGTCAAAAGCGACGTGGCGCTCGGCTTCAATCTCGACGGCACCGAGGACGGTCGCGACACCGCGACCAGTTGCGGACACGTGAAGTTCAAGGATCCGCAGACGGGTGCTCCGGTCGACAACCAGTTGTATCGAGTCATGGGGTGCGCGAAGGGGTGGCGTTCCTCGGGCGCAGCAGCCGGGTATCGGATGATGGAGTTCCCGACCTACACGGCAAATCGCGTTCTGCTCGAAATCTCCGGAGTCGATGATCTGGGTGATGACCCTGAGGTTGTCGTCGCGCTCTACAAAGGATTCGACGATCTTCCAAAGAAAAACAACGGCGAATTCCTGCCGGGACTTCCTCATCGGGTGGATACGCGTTTTCCGGTAATCGCGAGAACGACCGGAAAGATCGAGGGTGGCGTGCTCACGATCAAGCCTATCGAGCACGCTCGATTTCCGATGCGGTGGAATGTTCGAACCGGAACTCGTGACTGGTACGACCTTCATCTCCAACTGAGATTGTCGGCGGATGCTGCCGAAGGATTGATGGGCGGATATCAGGATTTGGAGAAATATTGGTTGATGTACCGGCGCGGTCTCGCCGTGTCGGTGGATAACTCCGCATGGAGTCCTCCGGCGATGTACGCGGCGACTCAGCTGATGGCTGACGGCCGACGTGATCCGAACACCGGTAAATGTTCGGCGATCTCTTCGTCCATGAAGTTGAAAGCCGTGCGTGCATTCATCGTGCACTCCGAGACCGGATTCGATCAGGCACTGTTCGATCTGAGGGGTTATTGAGTGATGAAAAGCTTGAAGCTCGGCTTGATGGCGAGTCTGGGTGTGCTCGGCGTGGGTCTGTCGACCGTCGCGATGTCCGAGGGCTCTCCGAGTCTGCGTTTGCTGAACCAATCGCAATACGCCGATAGCATCAGCGCCATCTTCGGTGCCTCGATGGTCCCGAATGTTCGATTTGCCCCCGTTCAGCGAGTCGATGGTCTGCTGAGCGCGGGCGCACGGACAGCGGGGATGACAACGGGTGCACTCGAGCCCATGTTTCGAAGTGCAGAGGATGTCGCGCTCAAGGTCGTCGATCCCGCGCATCGCGATCGTTTCATTCCTTGCCGCCCCGCTGACTCGAAGAAACGCGACGATGCCTGTGCGAGTATCTTTCTCTCGAGCGTTGGGCGGCTGATTTACCGTCGTGAGCTAGGGAGTGGCGAAACCGATCGATTGCTCCGGATCGCGGGCGATGTGGCCGAGGAGGGCCGCGACTTCCACTCAGGTATCGCGGCAGCGCTCGCGTACATGCTCTCCTCACCCGATTTTTTATATGTTCGGGAGTCCTACGAACCGGATCCGACGCGGCCTGGGCAATGGCGGCTCGATGGCGCGTCTCGTGCTTCGAGACTGAGTTTCTTTCTTTGGAATTCTGGTCCGGATGATCTCTTGCTGCGCGCGGCAGCCCGAGGGGAGTTGCACGATCGTCGCGGTATCGAGCGCCAAGTCAAAAGGATGCTCGCTTCCGATCGAATGCAGCATGGTGCGCGAGCGTTCTTCTCCGACATGCTCGTCGTGGAGGGATTCGATCTCGTCGCCAAGGATCCGATCATCTACCCGGCATTTACTAGCCGAGTGGTGAGTCAGGCGAGGGAGCAGCTCCTTCGAACTTTGGTGGATCACACGGTGACACATGATCTCGACTATCGGGATCTGTTCGTCACGCGCAAGACGTTCATGAGTCGTGATCTCGCCGCGATTTACCAGGTGCCGGTGCGCGTGGCGCCCGATCAGTGGGTGGAGTACGAGTTCCCCGAGGGCAGTCCGCGAGCCGGGGTTTTGACGCTTGCCGGATTCCTAGCGCGTTATTCCCATCCTGGGCGCACGTCGCCCACCAATCGAGGTCGTGGACTCCGTGAAACCTTGCTTTGTCAGCGAGTTCCCGATCCTCCGCCGAACGTCAATTTTTCGCTTTTCGAAGACCAGGAGCACCAGTTCAAGACTGCGCGCGAAAGGCTCGATGCGCATGCCACGAATCCTGTTTGCGCTGCCTGCCATCGACTCACGGATCCGATCGGTCTTGTGCTCGAACACTTCGATGGGGCGGGGCAGTACCGTGAGACGGAAGACGGAGCCTTCATCGATACGAGTGGCAAGGTGGCCGGAGTGTTGGTTCGCAATGCGAATCAGTTGGGTGAGGCGCTCAAGAGCGACCCCGCGGTTTCGTCGTGTCTCGTCAAACGACTCTTGTCCTTCGGCGCCGGTCGAAAAATCTCGGATGCCGATCAGGCATTGGTTTCTCGTCTCGGTACCGACTTCGTCGATTCCGGATATCGATTCAAAGACCTTTTGAGATCGATCGCAACGAGCGAAGAATTTTTTTCGACGGATTCACCCCCGCGAACATTGCCGCGGCAGGAGGTTGCACGTGTTAATTAAATCAGGACGACTCTCCGAGCAGGAGTCCAAGCTTTCACGACGTTCCGTCCTTCGTGGTGTCGTCGGTGCGAGCGCGGTATCGGTCTCGCTGCCCTTGCTCAACTGTTTTTTGTCGGACAGCGGCGCTGCCTTGGCGGCGACCGGGCAAGCGCTACCGGTGCGGTTTGGCACCTGGTTCTGGGGGCTGGGGATGAATCGACGCGTATTCGTTCCTGCCAAGACGGGAGCGGATTTCGATTTTCCCGAGGAGATCGCGGTACTCGAGCCGTTCCGGCGTCATCTGAATTTGTTCACGGGGTTTTCTGTTCCGATCGACGCGAATCCGAATCTTTGTCACTACTCGGGATGGGTTGCCCTGCGATGCGGTGCGACTCCGAAGTCGAGGAGCGATTTGCCGGGAGAGAGTCTCGACAACCCCATCGCGGAGGCGATCGCAGGACGTACGCCGTTTCGGATGATCAACCTCGCTGCTACGGGCAACCCGCGAGACAGCTACAGCTTCCGAAATTCCGATTCGGTGAATCCGCCGGAGATTTCGGCAGTCGATCTCTATAAAAAAATGTTCACGAGCGTGTCGTCCGCGGACGGGGGCGCTACCGATTCGCGGATGCTTCTGCGTCGCAGCGTACTCACCGGGGTTGCCGAAGATGCACGAAGCTTGAGCCGACAGCTCGGCGCCGATGATCGTGCGAAGCTCGATCAGTTCTTGACCTCGGTGCGGGAGCTCGAAACCCGTCTGGAGTGGCAACTCTCGACGACCGACGTCGCGGGAGTTTGTCCCAAGGCGCCGGACGAGCCCGGTGGGGTGGACGTTGGACTCGACTATCGACGGGTCGAGTCGCGGCACACGGCTATGGCGGACCTGCTTGTGCTGGCGTTGGCCTGCAACAAGACCCGTGTGTTCAACATGCTGTACTCGAACTCCGCGTCGTTGATCACCCGTGAAGGACTCGACAGCGTCCATCACAACATCACGCACGAGGAACTTTACGACCCCAAGCAGGGAATACAGCTGCAAAGTTCGTGGTTTTTGCGGGAGTCGTTCAAGTCGTTTGCGTACTTCATCGACGCATTGGCTCGACAATCCGAAGGTGCGGGTAGTCTGATCGACAACGTGCTCGTCTACGCACACTCGGACAATGAGGATGCGAAGACGCATGTGCTCAACGGCACTCCGATGTTCACGGTCGGCAGGGCGGGTGGCCGGTTGCGCACCGGCTTGCACGTGGATGGTGGCGGTGACGTGGCCACGCGTCTCGGCTACACCGTTCAGCGAGTCATGGGGCTTCCAGTGGCGGAGTGGGGCGTGGCGTCGCTGCGTACCTCGCGAGAGATCACGGAGATCCTCGCGTGAGGACGAGGGTCGCTGCGTCATTGTTATCTTTGATCGTCGCGATCTTCTTCGTGGTCGATGGCCGCGCTGCGCCGGTGCTCGTATCGTCGCTCGGTGAGACGGATTTTTCCGAAGGTCCGCCGCCGTCGGGTTTTGGTGTGGGGCGAGCGGATTCCGTCGGCCCGATCTACGTGACGGCGTCGGGAATGACGCTTTACGTCAACGGTTTGGACGAGCCGAACGGCGCTTTCGGATGCACCGACAAGCGCTACGAGAAGACGGGAGGCGCAGATGGTTATCCGCTGCCGGGCGCGGCCCGTCGACAGACCTGCCTCGACAAGTGGAAACCTTTTCTTGCCGAGCACGATGCTTCCGCTTCGGATCTTTGGTCGATCGTCGTGCGACCCGATGGCCGTCGGCAGTGGGCGTACGACGGTCAGCCCATTTACCTTTCGCCTCGGGACAAACGGCCGGGTGATGTGAACGGGACGATGGGCATGACGCGTTACGGGGCGTGGCGCGTGCTCCCGGTCCCGCTGCGATTACCACCCGGAACGCGATTGGTACGTAAGGTCGACGGATTGATGCTGGCCTCTGCGGAGGACGGTCGTTTGTTGCTGACGCCGTCGACCTCGCGTAGCAGTGTCGTGGCGGGGTTGGTGCCTTTGTATGCGCCGGAGATGGCGGTGGGTTCCGATGTCGCAACCCGCCGCGATGGACGAAAGCAATGGGTGTTTCGCGGCGCACCGCTTTATCGAGTGACCGGTGATTCTGCGGCCTCTCTGGTCCAGTCGCTCGTTGCCTCCAAGGCGTGGCGGCCGTTGCTGGTCCAGCCTGCAAGCGCACGGCCGAAATTTTTGACGATGCACATGTCGGTGCCGGAAATCGGCTGGGTATTCGCCGACTCGAGGGGTCGAACCCTTTACGCGATGTATTGCCACGATCAGGTGTCTGATCGCTTGTCCTGCGACGAAGTGGGGGATTCTGCCGCCCACTGGTCTGCGCTGTGCGGCGACGCGAAGGCTTGCGCGCGTGAGTGGCAGCCCGTTCTGGCGGCCGCCGATGCGGTGTCGACGGGTGCATGGGCCGTTGCCGATGTTCCCTATCCGCAGTTTTTGGAGCCTACCGGTGCGTACGGGGAGGGTGTTCCGAGCGTTCGCGCGTGGACGTATCACGGCCGCCCGGTCTACACCTTCGCCGCCGACGAAACACCGGGTGATGTGCAAGGTCACGGAATCGAGGCGAAGGTCAGCGGATTTGGTGCCATCACGGTTCTCGCAGACGAATTTCCGGTGCTGCCGTGAGATGGGAGGGGGCGATGCGGATTGCGAAGTGGATCATTTTTTTGGCGAGCTGCTCGACGGTCGGTTGGGCAGTGGAGCCCGGCGAACAGATCGAGTATCGAAAATCGGTCATGCGAACCCTCGATGAGGGTGTCGTCGCCTATCAGACCGCAGTGCAGCTGGGCGCGCCGCAAGCGGAGCTGGCAAAGCATCTGAGGGTTCTGGCGTTGACCTCGGGACAGATCAAGAAAGCCTTCGAGCCGCGGGTCGAGGGTGGATACGCGAAGCCCGACGTCTGGAAAAAATGGGCGGATTTTTCGAAGCGAGCGGAGACTCAAAACTCGAAGCTCATGCAGCTCTCCGAGTCGACAGCTCCGTTTTCGGGTGCAAACGATATCAAGACGGCGCTCGGTTGCAGCGGATGCCACGACGCCTATCGACAGCCGGTAGCGAAGACGGCCACTGCGGCGCGCAAAGTGTCGGGGGCCATCGATTCGATTGCGCATCGGCAACAGCTCATGCGGGTGATCGATGCGCAAACGTCGGCGATCGGCCAAGTACTCTCGGGAACGATTCCCGAGGATAACTTTGTCCAGCATCTGGAAGTGGTCTCGCTGACGGCGAGTGTCGCCTCTAGTGCCTTCGAGAAGGGTGCGCCCGGTGGAGACACCCTGCCGAGGGCGTGGCAGGAGAAAACAAAATTCTTGCGGATGATGCAGGATTTTTCGGACAACGCACTCAAGGCGTCTCGCATCGCGCGACAAGACGGCAAGGATGCGGCGGCCGTCATGGTCATTGATGCATTGCCATGTCGGCAATGTCACGACGTCTATAGACGAAAATAAGCGTTACGAAGATGAGGTTACGTCTCGGCCTGCTGACGTTGATCCTCGCATTGGTGTCGTGTACCGAGCAGGCGCCCGTGGTGGACCGCGATCTCCGTAACGCCTCGGAGAGCGACGTCGAGTATGGTCGATACCTCGCCGCCATCGGCAATTGTGCGTCGTGTCATACCGCCAAGGACGGACCGCCTCTTGGCGGTGGTGTTGCGTTCCAGGTGGCGGGAGGGCCGTTCGACTCTCCGATCGGGACTCTTTACTCCACCAATATCTCGCCCGATGTCGAAACAGGAATCGGCGGATGGACGCTCAACGATTTTGCGAGGGCGATGCGACAGGGCGTATCGAGGGATGGCCGGCATCTCTACCCCGTGTTTCCGTACACCCACTTCGCTGCGCTGACGGAACAAGATCTTTTTGCGCTGTTCGTCTTTCTGAAGGGGGAAAAGCCCGTTCGTCATCGTCCGCCCGAGAACGATTTGCCGTTTCCGCTAAACATTCGTCCCTTACTCGCGGGGTGGAAGTATTTTTTTGGGAAGTCGGATTCGTTCGAATACGACGAGTGGAAGTCCGAGCCGTGGAATCGCGGAGCCTACCTGACGCTGGGGCCCGGTCATTGCGGAGCCTGTCATTCACCGAAAAATCTGATGTTGGCCGAGCGTGCAAACGCTCGACTCGGAGGAGGCTTCATATTCGACGAGGTCGAGCCCGGAAAGATCCGTCGCTGGTCCGCCGTCAATTTGACGCCGGCCAAGGCGGGATTGCAGGCCTGGTCGAGCAAGGACATCGAGAATTATCTGCGGACAGGACATTCATCGAAGGCCGGTACCTTCGGCCCCATGAACAAAGTCATTGCGGGGGGCACGCAAAGTTTGATCCCTGAAGACGCCGCGGCGATCGCCGAGTTTCTCAAGAGCCTTGCGCCGATCGAGGAGGAGACGCACCGATCGCCTCCGCTCGAGATCGTGAAGCAGGGCGCCGACCTGTATGGGGAGCACTGTTCCGAATGTCATAAAGACTCTGGCCGAGGGGGCCTCATGAAGGCGCCGCCGCTCGCCGGCAGTGCGATCGTCCAGTCTACCGATCCGTCCTCGCTCATCAACGTCATTCTTTATGGGGCGCATCCTGATGGCCGGGTGCCTGCTCCGTTCGGAGCGTGGGAGTCGATGAAGGGCTTTCAACAGAAACTGGATGATGGCGAGGTGGCCGCTCTGTCCTCTTATATAAGGACCCAGTGGGGGCATCAGGCCTCGACGGTCGAGGCGGACGAAGTCCAACGTCAGCGCTGAGTCTGCCTGCGCGATGGCGCATGCGACGCCCGGATGGAGCTCCCCTCCCATCCGCGTGCTAGGGTAGTGACCCATGATCGAGTTTGATTTGATCCAGACGCTCGCCCTCGGAGGCATCGCGCTGTTCGTGGGGTTTGCGCTCGTCAGAGCGATTCCGGTGCTGGGGCGGTACAACATTCCGGCTGCGGTCGTCGGCGGATTGATCATCGCTTTGATCATTACGTCTTTGCGTGTCACGGACACCGCGACGTTCAGCTTCGACACCAGTCTCCAGGCGCCGCTGATGACGGCGTTCTTCACTTCGATCGGTTTGAGTGCGAGTGTCGCCTTGCTGCGCGCCGGCAGTGGCCAGGCGCTGCTATTTCTCGCGCTCGCGAGCGTTCTCGCCATCGCTCAAAACCTCATCGGAATTGGTGTGGCCGTCGCATTCGGCGAGACGCCGTTACTCGGCGTACTCATGAGTTCGACGGCGCTGACGGGTGGCCCCGCGACGGCACTGGCCTTCGCACCACAGTTTGCTGCGGCGGGAGTGCCCGCGGCGGAGAGTCTCGCCATCGCAGCCGCCATGGCGGGTATCGTCCTCGGAGGTCTCTTCGGCGGACCGATCGCGACTCGGTTACTCGTCCGTCATGGTCTAGAGGGATCGGCGCCTCGCGCGACGCGTGACACGTCGGTGCGTGTCGAGGTTATGACGCCAGAGAGTACGCGTACCATTCACGACGACGAGGGTGATGAGGACGGAGTCCGAGATGCGCTCAAGGCGCTGACCGTATTGCTGGTGGCGATGGCAGCGGGCGGAGTGTTGAGCTGGGGTTTCGTCGAAGCAGGGCTCACCCTTCCGGGATATGTCGGCGCCATGCTCGTCGGTGCGTTGATCCGAAACATTGATGACCGGACAGGTTGGATCGGTATACCGCACGATCTCGCATCGAAAGTCGGCGCGGTCTGCCTCACACTCTTCCTCGTGATCGCCCTCATGAATCTCAAACTGTGGGAGTTGGCGTCACTGGCACTGCCGCTGATCGTGAATCTGGTCCTGCAATTAATCGCCGTGGCGCTCTTCTGCACTTGGGTGGTGTTCCGCGTCATGGGCCGTGACTACGATGCCGCCGTGATGAGCGGCGGATTCACCGGATTCATGCTTGGCACGACCGCCAACGCGATGGCCGTGATGCGCACGATCGTCGAGCGCTTCGGGCCTGCCCCGAGAGCATTCTTGGTGGCACCGATCGTGGGAGCGTTTTTCATCGATTTCACCAATGCGGTCATCATCACCACCTTCCTCAACGTGTTGTCATGACGAGCTTCCGACCTCTCTCGGTCCGCGGAAAAACATTGGGCAACGGACGAGAGCCCGCCATCTGCCTGTCTTTGATGACGGCTGATCTGTCGACACTCGACTCTGATCTCGATGCGTTGCGGAGGCGTGCGCCGGATGTGGTCGAGTGGCGCGTGGACCATTTTCGCCACGTCGACTCGCTCGACGCGGTCATCGAGGTGTCGTCGCGGATACGGGCCGCAACGGGCGAGCGTCCGTTGATCTTCACGCTGCGCTCCGAACAGGAAGGTGGGGCGAAGACGGCGCTCGATCTGGCTGCGGTCGGTCAGTTGCTGTTGAGTGCTGCCGAATCTAAGAAATTCGACTTCGTCGATGTCGAGTTGTCGCTACCCTCGGACATCGTTCTGGCGGTCATCGACGTTGCTTACCGAAACGATGTTCAGGTGATCGTCTCGTCGCACCATATCGAGGACACGCCTTCGGAAGATGAGATCGTCGGCCTGCTCACGCGGGCAGCGACAGTGGGTGCGGATGCGGCCAAAGTCGCCGTGATGCCGAAGGCGGCCTCCGACGTTTTACGCTTGCTCGCGGCGACGGAGCGCGCCTCGCGTGAGTTATCGCTGCCACTCATCACGATGGCGATGGGATCCCTTGGGGTCGTGACGCGGGTCTTTGGCGGACTGTTCGGTTCTGCGCTGACCTTCGCCTCGGGCGCACAACGGTCGGCACCCGGTCAGCTGCCCATCGAAACCTTGCGAGAGATTCTCGAGACGGTTCGTCAGTTGGAGAAGTAGACGAACTCTTCTTTGGCTTTGGCCGGTTCTTGCAAAGACCGGTCTATCGGAATCGGATTGGCGGCGAGGGATTTCCAGAGCGGTGCAGCTTGTTGGCGATCGAACGCCTCGAGCTTTGCGGTCATGTCGGCGACCCGGGCCGGCTCGCGGTTGACGAGATTGGTTTTCTCGCTGGGATCGGTCGCGAGGTCGAAGAGCCAGGTTTTTCCGGCGAGTCGACTCGTCTGCAGTTTCCAGTCCCCGAGACGAAGCGTCAGATAGTCGTCCGTACGCCAATACAAAGCCTCGTGAGGCGGTCCCGCGATTTCGCCACGAGCGAATGGAAGCAGATTCACGCCGTCGATGATGCGATCGCGGGGCGGAGCGACCTCTGCGGCTGCAGCGATTGTCGAGAAGATATCGAAGTGGGCCGCAGGTCCCGCAACGACTTGCCCCTCAGGCAGACCCGAAGGCCAACGCATGAAGAAAGGCACTCGAATGCCGCCTTCGAAGTAGGTTGCCTTCCAGCCTCGGTAGGGTTGGTTACGATGCCCGACGCCCGCGTAGTGGGGCGCGCCGTTATCACTCGTGAAAATCACCAAGGTGTCGTCGTCGAGCCCGCGTTCGCGCAGCGAGGCGAGCAGTCGTCCGATGTTACGGTCGAGCGAGCGCAACATTGCGGCGTACACGCGTAGCGTGTGGTCTGCGATGAAGGGGAGGGCATCGTAGTCCTCACGGGTGGCCTGCAACGGCGTGTGCGGTGCGTTATAGGCGAGATAAAGCATGAACGGACGGTGCTGATTCGCATCGATGACTCGAATCGCTTCGTCTGTGAAGTAGTCGGTCAGGTATCGATCGGGCTTGAACACTTCGCCGTCGTTGAATCGCACACCCCACGGACCGTTGGCGACGATGAACTTGGAGATCAGGTCTTTTTCGGCGACCGCGGTCACCACGCGCGGGTCATCCTCGGGCAAGTACATCGCGGCGCCATGCTGCAGGCTCAAAGATTCGTTGAATCCATGTGCATAAGCGCGATATCTCGGACTATCCCCGAGATGCCACTTTCCGATCTGCACCGTGTGATAACCCGCGGACTGCAGCAGCTTCGCGATCGTGATCTCGTTCGTCGGGAGCCCCATGTCCTCGACGGGAGGTTGGCCTGCTTCGCGCTCGGCAAAATATTTCGGAGGCGGATCGTCCGGATTTCGGTTGACTCCCGAGGAGATCAACTTCATGAAGGCCGTCGGCGCCGGCGTGAACTCGAAACCGAAACGCGTGGCATAGCGTCCCGTCATGATGGCTGCGCGAGACGGTGCGCAGGTTGCGTTGCCCGAATAGGCCGCCTCGAACCGCACGCCTCCGCTTGCGAGACTGTCTATGTTCGGCGTTCCAACTCGGCCCTCGGCGACCCCTGCGCCGAGCACGGTCAGATCGTCGTAGCCGAGATCGTCGACGACGATGAGAATGACGTTGGGCTTTCTTTGGGTGCCTGCCGAGGTGTCGTCTTCGCGCGCGGCATCGGGGCCGCGTTGCCACGTGATCTCGCGGTAGGGCGCGTTTTCTTGATGGAGCACGTATTTCGCATAGGCGAGGGCAAGACCCGTTCGTCCCCCTGCCAGGAGGAACAACGCCGTGAGCGTTGCGAAGATCGCAACGACGATGAGGGCCAGACGGAATCGACGGGTCATGTTTGAAGGCCGATCAAGTCATTCTCGAGACACCAGAGCCTATCCTGCCCCCAATAGGCCGGCAAACCCGCCACCCGAAAACTCGGTACACCCCACAGCCCCGACGACAAAAGTTCGTTGCGATGGTTTTCGGCGACCGCTCGCCATGATTCGTCCGACAGCGCGGCGGCGACTGCCGATCGGTCGATGCCAGCGCGCCGTGCGATGAGATTGAGCCCGCGCGTGCTGCCCGCATCGATGCCCTCGGCGAAGACGCCGCGCAGGAACGACTCGAGGAACGCTTCGCCGGCGCCCTGCTGAATCGCCTGATGCAGCACTGCGAGTCCTCTCTCGGCGGGTTTTCCAACGGGATCGGCGATATCGCCGAAGGGCAACCCTAATCGCGTGGCCTCGCGCTTGGCATCGGCCAGGATGTACATCCGCTTGGCCGTTGGAATGGGCAGACCGCGCATCACCATCGGCAGAACGAACTTCAGTTCGAGCGTCGCACGATAATGTTTCGCAAGTCGTCGAATTCGATCGACGGCGAGCCATGTATAGGGGCTACGTAGCGAGCAGAAAAACTCCACGGTCGGAGCGGGTCGTTCGGCTTTGGGCAAGTCATTGACGGGAACGAAGCGCAGCGCTGGCGGAGTCATCGGCTGCGGCGATCGTCCAGGTAACGCGAGTCTCGATTCGATCCATCGCGATTCGAGATAGTGGAGTCGATCGATGCCCCAGTACCATTCACCCTCAAAATAAAACGTGGCGCCAAGGTAATGTCCAAGACGCTGGCGCAGCACACGACCCTTTTCGAGCGAGACGGCATCGGATTGCAGCACCTCCGGCGAGACGCTGCCTTCAGGGCGCACAAGACCGAACTGGTGCGCAAGACGGGCGGCGTCTCGTCTCGACCAGTCTCGAAGCGCCTCAGCTTGGGGCGCCGCAGCGACATCGGGGTGGGGCACGGCGTGGCACTCGATGGTGATCGCGTACTCGTTTCGAAGCCGTTCGAGTTGTGTTGCCGCGAGGTCGCTGTAGGGATCATCGAACTGATGGAAGTAATACACCGTTGCGGGTCTGCCCGCGATGCGTCGTCCCAAAGCTTTGAAGTGACGCTGCACGCCAAGCCTTTTTTCGCTCGTCAAAAAGCGGGCGACACGGCGTCCGATCTGTGTGCGCAAGACGCTCACGGCCGCGAGTCGACTTCGATGGTCGTCGAACCTGCCGGCAGGGAAAACCAGTCGCCATCGACCCCAACGCGTATGGGCCCGTCATAGCGCGAGCTGGCTTCGCCCAAAAATCGCGCATCGAGGAGTCGGCTCGGAAGGGGCGGGACGATATGGTTGAACACGAGCATCCGTACCCCAGCGCGTTGGGCGATCTCGGCCGCCTCTTCAGGCGAGGTGTGGTAATTGCGGATGTCTGCCATGACTTGGGCGTAGGCGGTACGCGCATGACGAGCGAAACCGCTCTCCATCAATGCGACGAGTCGAGGCGAGAGCCCCTCGTGGATCAATAGGTCGACGTTCATCGATTCGCGCTCGACCGCGGCGCTCGCCCGAGTGTCGCCGCTGATGACGACGCTGCGTCCCTTGTAGTCGAACCGGTAACCCACCGCGGGCTTCACCGGGCCGTGATCCACCGTGAATGCGGTGACTTTGAGAGAAGGCGACTCGATGATGACTGTACGGTCGGTCGTCTCCATCGAAAATTCTTTGGCCGACAGGCCGCGACCTGCGGGTGGGGCGATCCGTTCGCCATGGTGCGCGATTCGATAGTCGTTGTCGTTGGCGTAGGTGACGGTGGTGCCTTCGACCACAGAGTCGACACCGGTCGGACCGTACACTTCGAGGGGTGATTCGGCCGAGGCGGCGATCCAGCGCTGCAGGGCGAGATCGCCGAGTCCACCTACATGATCACCATGAAAGTGGGTCAGTAACACCGCCTCGACCCGACCGGGGTTCAGAAGCATCCGATTGAGGGTTGCGGCGCTGCCGGGGCCGGCATCCACGATGAATAGTCGATCTCCGGCCAATACGGCGGTGCAGGGACCGCTATGCCGCGGATCCGTCATCGGCGAGCCGGTGCCGCAGAGCCCGACATGCAGACCGTCGGGTAACCCCGCCGCTGGATCGTCCGTAGCCGCCGCACGCTCGACGAAACGGAGGATGACCCTTTCAGCGATCGCTCCGCGAAAAATCCAGACGAGTACACCGCTGAGCGCGAGCGCGAGAGCCACGAACATCGCGGCGCGAGGTAGTTCTTTCATAGGTGCAGACTACCCGATCCGATGGCCGTCGGTCGTCGGCCAGTCAGCGCCTCGGCCGACCGAGATGCAGGTCGATCAATTCGTCGATCGATTGATCGATCTCCGAGAGATCGGTCTCCGCGCTCTTTATTAGGGCGCAGACGGCTGCCGCATGACTCGGTCCGATGCCGTTACCGCTTTGCAGTGCCTCGTGAAGCAGGTGCAACACACCGCGAATTCGTAATGAGGACTGGTGGAGCGTCATCAGCGGCTCTTCCGGCGGGTTCGGATTCAGCCCGGCGACGAGGGTGAGGGGGTCGAACTGGGATTTTCCGGGGGGCGAGGGATTGTTCATGGCCAGGAATGGTAGGCACAACCGTCAGCTAAAGAGATTCCTCCGCGCGCACCGGATATTCCGCGACGCACGCGCATGACGGAGATCAATTCAGTTTGGTTTGTCTTTAAAATTATCTTACGATGTATATAGGACAATCTTTTTGGCAAGGGTTGTTCGGCTCTGGACGATTTCTCAGCAACTCTTTCGGGGTGAGGTTGTTGGTGTTCGTTCTCTCCGTCTTCACATCATTATTACTTCTGTTCTTCGCGGCGCCTTCGGCGGCTGCCGACGGCGCACCTGCGTCGCTCGTCACCGACGTCGCTTCTGTGCGAGATAACGTCGAAGTCATCGAGGGAATCGAATGGTGTCGCGCGTCGCCGGCTGCAAGCCGAGAGTTTGTGGCGTCGGGTGGTTGCGAACTTCGGACCCTCACTCGTCGAGATCGCAATCTCGGGTACATCAAAGACGCGGTCTGGATGCGTCTTCGTCTGCGCAATTCATCTCCAGATAATTCCGAGCCTTGGTTGCAGATCGGCCTCCCGCGCCTCACCGAAGTCACCGTTTTTCAACGAGACGCCGAGGGCGGTTGGCGCTCGGATCGAACGGGATACGGCGTGCCCCGCAGCGAGCGGAGCAGGGTGGGCAGTTATTACGACGTGACGCCGTTACGCGTCGCAGCCGGCGAAACGTCCGACGTCTGGATCCGAGTCGAGAGTCGGTCGCGAGTCAATCTCGAAACGCGTCTTTGGGACAGCGCTGCCTATCGAGGTTTCCGGTTGGCGACCATCGTTTGGATGGGTGCGGCGATGGGCAGCTTGCTCTTCGGATTGACGCTGTCGCTCATGATGCTGCTTTCTTTCGGTCAGAAGCAGTATGGATTTTTCGCCATTTCTTTGGTTGGGCAGTTTGTCCAGGCAGTGATCTCGAGCGGAGTATTTCTGAGATTTTTATGGCCTGCCACGATGCCGATCCCGATCGAGCTGATGTCGATCGGCGGAATGCTCACGGTCTTGGGTCTCGTCGGCTATTCCTATGCGGCCATGCCAACGATACGGAACTTCCCCGAGGAGCATCTCGCGCTACGAGTTTTGTTTGCCGCAGTCCTGATGTTCCAGCTCGTCAGCATCTTCGTCGACTACTCGCTGGGCTCGACACTCTGGACTACTTTGGCGGCTCCCTTGCTCATGCTGCTCTCTTGGGTCAGCTTCCGCGTGTGGCGGCAAGGAGAGCGCTTCGCCCGTTGGACATTCATCGCCTTCGTCGCGCTCACCTGTGCGGTAGCGGTCCGGGCTCCCATCGCGAAGGTCAATGCGCCGGAATACATGATCGACATCGTCACCGCGCCGATCGCCATGTTGATCGTCGTGGCGCTCGTGTTGATGGCGATGATGGAGAAGTCGCGAAATCTCAACCGTAGACTCATGGAGGCCGAAAATGCGACCAACGCGCAGGTGGATTTCCTCTCGCGCATGAGTCACGAGTTGCGTACCCCGCTCGACTCGGTGCTCGGTAACGCTCAGTTGCTGATGCGCTCATCCGAGAGGCTTCGTGCAGCCCCCGAACTCTCTGGCATCGTGAATAGCGGTCGTCAATTGCTGCGCCTGATCGATGAAATTCTCGACTATGCAAAGGGTTCGGCGGGAGCCTTGACGCTTCGGGTCGAGCCGGTGCGGATGGCTGAGTTTCTGCGTCAGGTCGAAACGTCCTCCCGGATTCTCGCCACCCGAGCGCGAAATACCTTCATCGTCCAAGCTCGATCTGGGAGCTTGCCAATCGACGACGTCGTGTTGCGCATCGATGCCGGCCGGTTACGCCAGGTGCTCGACAATCTGATCGTCAACGCGGTTCGGCACACCCGCGATGGCGTCATCACCGTCGAATACGATTTGCGCTCGAAAAACGACGAGGCGTTCGAGCTCGGTTTCGCGGTGATCGATACAGGGGAGGGCATCGCGCCGGAAGATCGGGAGCGAATCTTCCTTCCCTTCGAGCGGGTGGGGCGAGCCGAACGGTACGGTGGAAAAGGGGCGGGCATGGGCCTTGCCATCGTCAGGCAGCTCGTGGGTCTCATGGGGGGGCGATGTCGGTGTCGAAAGCACGCCGGGACTTGGGAGCATTTTTCGGTTTTCCATCGTGGCGACGTCAGCACGCCTCAAAACGAACGCCATTGCGGAGGCGGAGCCCCGACCCATCGAGGCGCGCGGGTACGCGGGTCGTCCGCGAATCGCATTCGTCATCGACGACGATCCGGGCGGTCGAGCGATCTTCGCCGGTCTGCTCGCTCGAGCGGGGTTCATCGTTCACGAAGCGGAAAGCGGTAATGCCGCGATCGGTGTGTTCTCGACTTTTGACCTTCTCGATCTCGTCGTGACGGATCAGTTCATGCCCGACGGGGACGGCTGGGCCGTACTGGAATCGATTCACCGGCATCGTCCCGACACGCCAGTGGTGATGATTTCCGCTGCGCCAGCGAGTCGGCCTGATGGATGGATCGATGGAATAAGGTTTTCGGCCGAGTTCTTGAAGCCCGTCAATCACAACGACTTCCTGACCTGTGTGGGTCGTTTGCTCGGCTTGCGATGGACCTATTCGTCGCATGAGGAACGAGGCTTCGGCTCGCCTCCGGTATCTCGTCCCGACGCGACGGAGCTGGCTTCGTTGCGCGATATGGTGGAACTTGGTGAGGTCACCGCTCTGCGGGAGTGGGCGCAAGCCTTGCGACGACGTGCACCCGAGTATTCGAGTTTCGCGGATCGAGTCGAGGCCTCGGCGGCCGATCTCGATTTCGATGCGCTTGAGGCGCTGATGACCGAGTCGAGAGTCTGATGCCATCACGCATCGATGTATTGATGATCGACGATTCGATCACCGACCTTCGTTTGCTGCTCGAGCTGATGACCTTGCGCGACTTGCGGTTCAGTGTCGCGCGAGATGGAGAGCAGGGATATCGCCAGGCCGTGGTACTCGATCCTGGTCTCATATTATTGGACATCCACATGATGGGGACCGACGGTTTCACTGTGTGTCGACGTCTCAAAGCCAATGCGAGCACCGCCGAAATTCCCGTGATTTTCCTGACCGCCGCGACGGATCTCGCCACGCGTCTCGAGGGCTTCACGGTGGGGGGTGTCGATTACATCACCAAGCCATTCAACGAAACGGAGGTCCTCGCGCGTGTGGGCGTACACCTCGGCCTCGCGGCGCGACGCATGAACGAACACGCCGGGCGCAGCGGAACAGGCGGGGGTATTCGTCCTTTGACGACTCCGGATGAAGTTCTCGTCGTTGCCGCTCAGCGCATCCTGCGCGAGTCGATTTCCGCGCCTCCATCGCTCGAGGAGCTCGCGTCGCGAGTCGGCAGTAATCGGCGAAGGCTGGGTGAAGCGTTTCAGGCGTTTTGTGGGCAGACGGTTTTCGCGTGGCTGCGAGAAGAGCGCTTTCGTCGAGCGCATCAAATGCTCTGCGAGACCACGGTGCCCGTATCCACCATCAGCGATGCGCTCGGTTATTCGACGCCTGCAAATTTTTCGAAGGCTTTTCGGGAGCGTCACGGCTTGACGCCAAGCGAGATTCGCGAGGGTGCGATATCCCCCCCCCTTAAAAGCGTCAGGGAGTCGGCAGCGCGGAAACAGCGAGGACTGCGCCTAAGCCGATGAGCCTCGCGCCTTCGAAGACTTTTGCGTATCGACGCCCCTCCAGTAACCCGCCGAGACTGATCGTCGACAGGACGATAAAAAGTGCCCACAGGATTCGATCTTGGAGGCTGAGCATGGGGGCGATGGCGAGGAAGTACGTCACGATCACTGCGAGCAAGGCGTATTGCGCGACGGTGTATCGGCGCATGCTCGGCGGCGTTCCGGTCTCGAATTTTTTGACGCTCCGCGGATCGAGATGCGCGAGTGTGGCGCTGCGTCCGCCCGGTGGATCGAACCAGATTCTGATGGCAGAAAACATCGATCCTGAACTCCAAGATTTCCGGAACACATCGACGTACACGTTGAGATTTCCCCACACGGGGTTGTAGCTCGCGAGCGGCTTGCGGATGCCGTAGACCACGGGCTCCCCGTCGCGCTCTTCGACGAAAGTTCCGAAGAGACGGTCCCAAATGATGAAAATGCCGCCGTAATTTCGATCGATGCAGTAATCGTTCTGGCCGTGATGGACGCGGTGATTCGAGGGCGTGACGAACACTCGGTCAGCCCAGCCGAGTTTGCGTACGAGCTCGGTGTGCACCCAGTATTGATAGAGCAGGTCGATGAGCGCGACGGTGCCGAAGACGATGGGCGGGACACCGAGAAGTGCCATGGGCAGATAGAACGGAAACGAGGCGAATGCACCGGTCGAGGTTTGGCGCAGAGCCGTCGACAAGTTGAAGTATTCGGAAGAATGGTGGACTTGATGCGCCGACCACATGAGGTTGACCTCGTGTCCGAAGCGATGCACCCAGTAATAAATGAAATCGTAGGCGATCAGCGCGAAGACCCAGACCCAGATCGAATCCGTCGGCAGCGTGCCGATGCGCAGCGTTTCGAAGGTCCAGACATAAATCCCGAAGGTGAATACCCGGACGAAGACCGCGGACACCTGACTCAATATCCCGAAGTTCAGGCTCGTGATGGCGTCAGGAATGTCGTATGTCGTAACGCCGCGCCTATGCGCGATCCAGGCCTCGAGCAAAATCGAGACCATGAATACGGGGATGGCGTACACGATCGGGTTCACCCTGCGACTATAGCGTCAAGTCGTTACACTGCGCAGGCGTGGTCACCCTCGAGTCCCGTTCATTGCGAAAGATCGTCGTTGCGATCAGCTTGGTCGTCCTCGCGACCAGTGGGTTCGCGGAGGCGGCGTCGCCCGTGGAGCCTACGGTCGTCATCGTGGTTCGCCATGCAGAGAAAGCGGATGACGGTACCCGTGATCCGCCGCTGAGCACCGAGGGTCAGGAGCGGGCTCGGCTCTTGGGTCGCCTGCTGCACGATACCGGTGTGGCGGCTCTTTATACGAGCGATACCCGACGCGCGCGGCAGACCGTTCAACCACTAGCCTCGGCTCTCGGCCTCGTCGCGGAGGAGTATCCAGGCCGCGACGTCGCAGCGCTCATCGGGCGCGTCCTTGAAGACAGGGCGAGCCAGACCATCCTGATCGTTGGCCACTCGAACACCGTGCCTGAAATGATTTCGATCTTGACGCGAGGGCGGTATTCCGTCGCGTTGCTTGACGACGAGTACGACGCGCTGTTCGTCGTCACGACGGGCGATCGCGACCTGCCGGCACTGCTCCGACTTCGCTACTGAGGAGCCCTGTTGAGGTGGGCCACGGTCTAAGGAACCAGTAATCCGCGATTTTCACGGAAATATTTGATCGTTGTGTCGAACAGGGCTGTTTTCAGTCCTGCGACGAATTGCGCGTTCGTCGGGTTCGGATGCTTGAGCGGTGTCGCAGGATCGATCGTCGCGGCGTTCGCTGCGCCCATCGCTGTAAGACGATCGTCGATGACTTGCGTGATGCGCTCCGGAGTGACGAGGTGAGCGAAGTACAGCAGCGCAAATAAATCCGATCGAAGCAGGTGACGAGGCTCGATCACGGAGAGCATGCGAATGAGTTCCGAGCGACCGGTCGCGGTGATCCGGTAGACCTTTCGGTCTTGCCGTCCTCGGATCGATTTTCCGATGGGCTCGATGAGTCCTTGCTTCATTAATGAGGAGAGGGCCGGGTAGATCGAGCCGAAGCCGGAGGCGAAGAAATGGTCCCCCGCCGATTCCACGTGCTTCTTGAGGTCGTACCCGCTGGCGTTCCCGAAGGAGAGCAAACCTAAACAGAGCGTTTTGGCGTCCATGGCACGAATTATATCGGATCGATATAAAACTGGCGGTGGGGTGGTGCTAGAATCGCCGCCCTCGTGTGGGGCGGTAGCTCAGCTGGGAGAGCGTCGCGTTCGCAATGCGAAGGTCGGGAGTTCGATCCTCCTCCGCTCCACCATTTCCCCAGGGTATCGGGCGTGCCCCCGTAGCTCAGTGGATAGAGCGACCGCCTCCTAAGCGGTAGGTCGTCGGTTCAACTCCGGCCGGGGGCGCCATTACCTCTTGCGGCTCCGCTCGAAGGAGCACTCCAAGGTCGTCGGTTCAACTCCGGCCGGGGGCGCCACGACCTAACCTCTTAATACCCTTCGGGTAGAATGGCGGGCTTTCTACGGTTCCGGGGGTTTGATTCACTCATGGGCGCCTCGCGCAGCGATCAACTCGCTACTTCTCCGCTTTACGGCGGCAATGCCGACTATGTCGAGTCCCTCTACGAACAATATTTGAACGATCCGGCGTCGGTATCGGCTGCTTGGCGCGAATATTTTGCTCGTCTACCGCAGCCCACTGCTCCGGAGCGGTCGCATCGTGCAATCCAGGACGCGATCGCGGAGCGCGCCCAGGCCGCTCGGCAAGTGGGTGTCGCCGTCGCGGCGGCGCTGGACGGTGATGCCAGCGCGAAGCAAGGCGCGGTCTCCCGTCTCCTGCAGATTTACGCGAACCGCGGGCACCTGATCGCTAAGCTCGACCCGCTCAACCTTATGCAGCGCGAGCGACCCAAAGTATTGGGACTTGCGTATTTCGGACTCTCGGAAGGTGATCTCGATACGCCGTTCTTCACCGGCAGCCGTGTCGGTAACGTGCCGGGCCGCGCGACGCTGCGCGAGATCATCTCGACCCTCGAGCATGTGTATTGCGGCTCGGTCGGCGCGGAGTTCGCGCATGTGTCGAATACCGACGAGCGACTGTGGCTGCAGGATGAGTTCCAGTCGGGTCGGATGCACCATCGTTTCTCGGCCGAGGAACGTCGGAACATTCTTTGGGAGCTGACGGCGGCCGAAGGACTCGAGCGTTACCTGCACACCAAGTACGTGGGTCAGAAGCGCTTCTCGCTCGAGGGTGGCGACTCCTTGATCCCGCTGCTCGACGATCTCATACAGACGGGTGGCAGCCTCGGCGTCGAAGAGTTCGTCATCGGCATGGCCCATCGCGGTCGCCTCAACGTACTCGTCAATGTGCTTGGCAAGTCACCCTCCGATTTGTTCGGAGAGTTCGAAGGCAAGTACGACGTTTCTCAGGTCAAGGGCTCGGGTGACGTGAAGTACCACAAGGGCTTCTCGGCCGATCTGCGAACGCCGGGTGGCAATGTCCACGTCGGACTCGCGTTCAACCCTTCGCATCTCGAAGTGGTCAATCCGGTGGTCGAAGGCTCGGTGAGAGCGCGCCAGGAGCGCCGCGGCGATTCGCTCGGCGAGCGAGTCGTGCCGTGTCTCATCCACGGCGATTCGGCGTTCGGTGGTCAGGGTGTCGTCATGGAGACGATGCAGTTGTCGCAGGCCCGCGGCTATTACACCGGCGGCACGGTTCATCTCGTCGTGAATAACCAAGTGGGGTTCACGACCTCGAATCCGAACGACATGCGATCGACGATGTATTGCTCGGATGTCGCGAAGATGCTCGAAGCGCCGATTTTCCACGTCAACGGCGATGATCCGGAGGCGGTGGTGTTCGTGGCGCGCCTCGCCATGAAATACCGACAGCGCTTCCACAAGGACGTCGTGATCGATCTCGTGTGCTATCGACGTCTCGGTCACAATGAGGCGGACGAACCTGCGGCCACGCAGCCGATGATGTACAGCGTCATCCGCAAGCACCCGTCCACTCGCAAACTCTATGCTGATCGACTCGTCGCGGAGGGCGTGATCACGCAGTTCGATGCCGACGGATTGATCGAACAGTATCGTGCGGGTCTCGATGAGGGGCGGCCGCAGGCGAAGGCCTCGCTCGGCATGATCGGTAACAAATATACGGTCGATTGGAGCGCGTACATGCGCACCATCGATTGGACGGCGACGGTTCGCTCGGGCGTCGAAATGAAGCGTCTCAAGGCGCTCGGTGCACGATTGGTCGCGACGCCCGAGGGTCATGTGATGCACCCGCGCGTTCAACAGGTCATCACGAATCGCGCCAAGATGATCGCAGGTGAGCTGCCGCTCGACTGGGGCTGCGCCGAGTCGCTCGCCTACGCGAGCTTGCTCGAAGATGGCTATGCCGTTCGCATCTCGGGTCAGGACTCGGGACGCGGCACGTTCTTCCATCGTCATGCGGTGCTGCACGATCAAAACACCGGTGCGGCGCACATACCGCTCAAACATATCGCGGAGCGTCAGCCGCGGTTCGAAGTCATCGACTCGGTCCTCTCGGAAGAGGCTGTCTTGGCCTTCGAATACGGATACTCGCAGACCGATCCCGGCGTGCTCGTCGTCTGGGAGGCGCAGTTCGGCGACTTCGTCAACGGTGCGCAGGTGATCATTGACCAGTTCATCAGCTCCGGTGAGGCGAAGTGGGGGCGCTATTGCGGACTCACACTGTTCTTGCCGCACGGCTATGAGGGCCAGGGTCCCGAGCACTCCTCGGCGCGACTCGAGCGTTTCCTGCAACTGTGCGCCGAACTCAACATGTCGGTGTGCGTGCCGTCGACGCCGGCGCAGATGTTCCACATGCTGCGCCGACAGATGCTGCGTGAATTCCGAAAGCCGTTGATCGTGATGACGCCGAAGAGTTTGCTGCGTCACGACTTGTCGGTGTCGGTACTCGAAGATCTGGAGAGCGGTTCGTTCAAGAACATCATCGACGAGATCGATGAGATCGATCGCGCCAAAGTGAGGCGAGTCGTGTTCTCGAGCGGCAAGGTGTACTTCGATTTGCTCAAGGCGCGTCGCGCTTCGGGCGAGAGCGACGTCGCGCTCGTTCGACTCGAACAGATCTATCCGTTCCCCGCCGAGGAGTATGCGGCGACGATCGAGCGATACCCGAACGCCCAGGAAATCGTGTGGTGTCAGGAAGAGCCGCAAAACCAGGGTGCGTGGTATCAGATCCGTCATCGTCTCGAGCGTCCGTTTGTGGGAAAACGCACGTTGCTTTACGCCGGTCGTGCTCCGGCTGCAGCACCCGCGACCGGTATCGGCAAGATTCACGATGCGGAGCAGTCCGGTCTCGTGAAGGCTGCGCTGCAGTCGGTCGCTCGCGAAGGCGACACACGTGTCACCCGCCGACTCGCCGAAGAGAACACCAAGCCCGTGCGCTCTGCAGCGGGCGCTGGCAAGCATTGATCAGGAAACATCGACATCATGACCATAGAAATCCGTGTTCCCCAACTTCCCGAATCCGTGGCCGACGCGACGCTCGTCGCCTGGCGCAAGCAGCCCGGCGAGGCCGCCAATCGCGACGAAAACCTCGCTGATCTCGAAACCGACAAGGTGGTACTCGAGGTTCCGGCCCCGGCGGCCGGAGTGATCAAAGAATTCAAGGTGCAGCAGGGTGCCACCGTGAAGAGCGGTGATTTGCTCGCGATCTTCGAGCCGGGCGCTGCCGCAGCGGCGGCGCCGAAGGCGGCGAAGGCCGAGTCTGCCGCTGGCAAGACCGAAACTTCGGCTAAGTCGGCGGGCGGTGCCAAACTCGGACCCGCAGCGCGTCGTGTCGTAGAAGAGACGGGGGTCGAGGCGGCCGCGGTGAGCGGAACGGGTCGCGATGGTCGCGTGACCAAAGCCGACGTCGTCGCGCATGCGGCGAAACAGTCGGCTCCCGCATCGGCGCCCACGAAGAGTGCATCAGCGGGCGAGGCAGTGCCGTCAGGCCCTCGCGCCGAGCAGCGCGTGCCGATGACGCGGCTTCGCCAACGCATCGCCGAGCGTCTCGTCCAGGCGCAGCACACGGCCGCGTTGCTTACGACCTTCAACGAGGTGGATCTCACTGCGATCAACGAGCTTCGAGCCCGACACAAGGATCGTTTCGAGAAGCAGCACGGTGTGAAGCTCGGCTTCATGTCGTTCTTCGTCAAGGCGAGCATCGAGGCGCTGCGCAAGGTGCCGCTGATGAATGCGGCCGTGGATGGCAGCGACATCGTCTATCACGAGTATTACGACATCGGCGTCGCGGTATCGACCGATCGCGGCCTCGTGGTGCCGGTGGTGCGCAACGCGGAGAACCTCGGCTTCGCCGAGATCGAGCGTCAGATCGCTGACTTCGGTACGCGGGCCCGTTCGGGATCGCTGACGATCGAGGAGCTGCAAGGAGGTACCTTCACCGTCACGAACGGCGGGGTGTTCGGCTCGTTGCTCTCGACACCGATCGTCAACGCGCCGCAGAGCGCGATCCTCGGTATGCACAAGATTCAGGAACGCCCGGTCGTGATCGACGGGCAGATCGTCGTTCGGCCGATGATGTATCTCGCGGTGAGCTACGACCATCGCATCATCGATGGACGCGAAGCGGTGCAGTTCCTGGTCGCGATCAAAGATTGCCTCGAAGATCCGGGCCGTATCCTGCTCGGCCTCTGACATCAGCGGAAGAAAATCATGAGTGATTACGACGTCATCGTCATCGGCGGCGGTCCCGCCGGATACCCGGCAGCCATTCGTGCGGGTCAGAACGGCCTGAAGGTCGCCTGTATCGACGAATGGAAGAATTACGACGGTAGCGCCACGTTCGGAGGTACCTGCCTCAATGCGGGCTGCATTCCCTCGAAAGCGTTGCTCGAATCCTCCGAGCTCTTTCATCGCGCTCAGGCGGAGTTTGCCTCGCACGGGATCAAGACGGGCCCGGTCGCCATGGACATCGCGGCGATGCAAAAACGCAAGGCCGGCATCGTGAAGAACATGACGGGCGGTATCGTGCAGTTGCTGAAGGCGGCCGGCGTCACCGCGATGCAGGGTCACGGCAAATTGCTCGCAGGTCGAAAAGTCGAGTTCACGGCCCACGACGGCAGCGTGAAGACGCTCTCCGCCAAGCACGTGGTGCTCGCGAGCGGTTCGCAGCCGACGCCCCTCAAGACGGCGGCCTTCGACGGTCAGCACATCGTCGATAGTTGGGGCGCGCTCGAGTTCGACTCGGTACCGAAGCGGCTCGGCGTGATCGGCGCGGGCGTGATCGGGCTCGAACTCGGCAGCGTGTGGCGTCGTCTTGGCGCTGATGTCGTCGTGCTCGAGGCCATGCCGAGCTTCCTCGCGATGGCGGATCAGCAGCTTGCGAAGGAGGCCATGAAGCACTTCAAGAAGCAGGGGCTCGACATCCGACTCGGAGCCAAGGTTTCGGGTGCGACGGTGGCGAAGGGTGAAGTTCAGGTGAGTTACACCGACGAGGCGGGTGCCTCGCATTCGCTCACCGTCGACAAGCTCGTCGTCTGTATCGGCCGTCGACCGCACACCGCCAATCTGCTCGGTGAAGGCACGGGTGTCGTCATCGACGAGCGCGGGTTCATCAAGGTCGACGATCATTGCCATACCGGCGCCGAGAATGTCTGGGCGGTCGGAGATTGCGTGCGCGGCCCCATGCTCGCGCACAAGGGAAAGGAAGAGGGCGTTGCGGTCGCCGATCGTATTGCGGGTCTTTACTCCCACGTGAACTACGAGACGATTCCCTCGGTGATTTACACGGCGCCCGAGATTGCATGGGTCGGTCAGACTGAGGAGCAGGTCAAGGCTAGTGGACGGGCGTACAAGGTCGGCAGTTTCCCGTTCCTCGCGAGCGGTCGAGCGCGGGCCATGGAAGCCAGTCAGGGCTTTGCCAAGTTGATCGCGGCGAAGGACGACGACCAGATCCTGGGTGTCCACATCATCGGTCCGATGGCCGGTGAGCTGATCGCCGAGGCGGTGCTGGCCATGGAGTACTCGGCGAGCGCCGAGGACTTGCAGCGAACGATCCATGCGCATCCGACCTTGTCCGAGGCTCTGCACGAGGCGGCTCTCGCGGCCGACAAGCGCGCCATCGACATGCCGAATCGCTGAGGGTTTCCGGCTATCATAGGCCGGTCGCTTTTCAGCGCATCCTCGGGGTCGCGAGCGCATGGCGCGATATCGGTCCAAGTCCTGGCGTAGCTACGATCCGGAGTCCTCCGGCTCGGTCGAAGCCCCGACGACACTCGTTTCGCAGAACTGCCGCATCCTCGGAATCGACCCCGGATCACGTCGGCTGGGTTACGGCATCATCGACGTGAACGGGCCCGACTGTCTTTGCGTGACGCACGGGCGAATCGAGGTCGATGGACTGTCGATCTCCACTCGGCTTTCCCGCATCCACGAAGGCGTTCGCGCGCTGGTGCTCGAACATTCACCCGGAGAAGTCGCCATCGAAAAAGTTTTCGTCAATCGCAACATCGACAGTGCGCTCAAGCTCGGGCAGGCGCGCGGTGCGGCCTTGGCCGCGCTCGGTGAATTCGAGATTGCCGAGTACGCGCCCCGGGCGATCAAGCTCGCGACCGTGGGGTTCGGTGGTGCCGACAAACTGCAAGTGGCGCACATGATGCGAACGCTGCTCAAAGTGGAGGGCCGTCTGACTTCAGATGCCGCCGATGCGCTCGCCGTCGCGTTGTGTCACGCGCAGCATCGAAAGTTGGCCGGGCTCATCGCAGGTCATCGAGGAGTCGCCGGATGATCGGCTCCTTGCGTGGTCGTATCGCAGTGAAAGCTCCGCCTCAGTTGCTCATTGAGGTCGGTGGAGTCGGCTACGAACTCGAGGCGCCGATGTCGACCTTTTATGGCCTACCGGCGGTCGGCGAAGAGGTGCGATTGGTGACGCACCTCGTCGTGCGGGAGGACGCGCATATCCTCTACGGTTTCGCGACGGTGGCCGAACGCCATCTCTTTCGTAATTTGCTCAAAGTATCGGGAGTGGGTCCAAAGATTGCGCTTGCCATCCTCTCGGGCACCTCGGCCGAGGGCTTTGCCGCCTGCGTGACGTCCAACGATGTCACCGCGCTCACCAAGATTCCCGGTGTCGGCCGAAAGACCGCCGAGCGGCTCGTCATCGAAATGCGCGATCGACTTTCTGTCGATGCGATGGGTGTTTCGCTTCCGGTGGAGGCGACGGCAGGCGGTGCCGAAGGCGAGGCCTTTGCGGCCCTCGTATCGCTTGGCTATAAACCCGCCGAAGCGACTCGACTGATCAAGGCCGTCGCGGGGGCAGGCAGCGAAGGCACCGAAGAACTCATCCGTCGTGCATTGCAGGGAGCACTCCGATGACTGAACGACTGGTGAGTGCGGAAGGGGGGCGCGAAGAAGAGGCCATCGATCGGGCGATACGTCCGAAGCGCCTTTCTGACTTCGTCGGACAGAGACCCGTCAAGGAGCAGCTCGAGATTTTCGTGAGCGCGGCGCGTGCGCGGTCCGAAGCCCTCGATCACGTGTTGATCTTCGGACCGCCGGGTCTCGGCAAGACGTCGCTCGCCAATATTCTCGCGACCGAACTCGGCGTCAGCTTGCGGCAGACGTCCGGCCCGGTGCTCGAGCGCCCCGGCGATCTGGCGGCGATCCTCACCAATTTGCAGCCGCGTGACGTGCTCTTCGTCGATGAGATCCATCGCCTCTCGCCGATCGTCGAAGAGGTTCTCTATCCTGCGATGGAGGATTACCAACTCGACATCATGATTGGTGAAGGTCCCGCAGCGCGATCCATCAAGCTGTCGTTGCCGCCCTTTACTTTGGTGGGTGCGACGACGCGCGCGGGGCTGCTCACCTCGCCGCTGCGCGATCGATTCGGCATCGTGCAGCGACTCGAGTTCTATGACGTACCCGATCTCAAAAGTGTCGTACAGCGCTCGGCCGGTATCCTCGGTGTGCCGCTCGATCCAGACGGCGCATTGCGCATCGCCGAGCGCTCACGGGGCACGCCGCGTATCGCCAATCGCTTGCTGCGTCGCGCGCGCGACTATGCGCAGGTCAAGGGCGACGGAACCATCACCTCGACGCTCGCCGTCGCGGCGCTCGATCTGCTCGAGGTCGATCCGGTCGGATTCGACATGCTCGATCGCAAGTTGCTCACGACCCTCATCGAGAAGTTCGAGGGTGGGCCGGTCGGCATCGATAGCCTGGCGGCAGCCGTTGGCGAGGAACGCGGCACCCTCGAAGACGTCATCGAGCCGTATCTCATCCAGCAAGGCTTTTTGATGCGCACGGCGCGAGGGCGGGTCGCCACGCGCACGGCGTATCTTCACTTTGGCCTCACGCCTCCACAACGTCCGAGCGGAGCGATGCCGCTTTTCGAGGAGGGCACTTGAGCGCTTTCGAGTGGCCCGTCCGCGTGTACTGGGAGGACACCGACGCGGGTGGTGTCGTGTACTACGCCAATTACCTCAGGTTTCTCGAGCGCTGTCGGACGGAGTGGTTGCGAGTCCGGGGCATCGCCCAGCGCGAGCTTGCGGCGACCCAGGGCGTCCAGTTTATGGTTCTCGGACTTTCCATCGACTACAAAGCCGCGGCTCGCCTCGACGATGCGCTGATCGTGACCTGTGCCATGCAGCCCGAGGGTAGAACCACCGCGATCTTCGATCAAAAAATTTGGCGCGAATCGGCTGCCGGGGGCGATCCGCTCAATCCGGCTGATCGGGAACTGCTCCTCGAGGCGCGAGTCCGAGTCGTTTGTGTCGATGCGAAAACGTTGCGGCCGCGCCGCATAGGGGAGTATCTGTCGTGAATGATCTGTCCATCCTGAAGCTCATTCTCGAGGCCACCATCATCGTGCAGGCGGTGATGCTCTTGCTGGTGATAGCGTCGATCTACTCGTGGAGCATCATCTTCAAAAAAAGAGCGGTGCTCGGTCGGGCCAAGGATGATCTCACGCGATTCGAGCGCGATTTCTGGTCGGGCGGAGATCTCTCCAATCTCTACAAAAGCATCGAGGCTCGCGGAAACCCCGTCGGTATCGACAGCATTTTCCGCAGCGGTTTTCGCGAGTTCGCCCGTCTGCGTCAGCAGGGGGAGAGCGCCGTCGATTTGTTGCTCGAAGGTGCGCGTCGGGCGATGAAGGCGCAGCAGATCAAGGAAATCGAATATCTGGAAAAGAGTTTGTCGACGCTCGCGACGGTGGGCTCGACGAGTCCTTATGTGGGTCTCTTCGGTACGGTGTGGGGCATCATGCATGCCTTCGTGGGGCTGGGCTCGGTGCAGCAGGCGACGCTTGCGACCGTGGCGCCGGGCATCGCCGAGGCGCTCGTCGCGACGGCCATCGGCCTTTTTGCGGCGATTCCGGCGGTGGTAGCCTACAACCGGTTCGCCGATCAGGTTTGGCGACTCGAATCGCGCTACGACGCGTTCATGGAAGAGTTCTCGACGATCCTGCAGCGTCATGCGACGCGTGATTCGGGCTGAGACGGAGTCGCGCCATGCCGCAACCGGGCCGCAGCCGAAAACCCATGAGCGAAATCAACGTCGTGCCCTACATCGACGTCATGCTCGTACTGCTCATCATTTTCATGGTGACGGCGCCGCTGCTCACGCAAGGCGTAAAGGTCGATTTGCCAGATGCAGCCGCGCAAGCGATCGACCCCGCGGATCTGCAAGATCGACCGCCGCTAGTCGTCTCCGTCGATCGCCAGGGTCGTCTCTATCTCAATGAAGGCGACTATCCTTCGGAGCCGCTCGGCGACACGCTGTTGCAGGCGCGGGTGGCTGCGGTGCTGCGCAGCGCACCGGGTGTGCCGGTGTTCGTCAAAGGTGATCGCGAAGTCCCGTATGGACGCGTGGTCGAGGCGATGGTGCTGTTGCAAAGTGCAGGGGCTCGGAAGGTCGGCTTCCTGACGGACCCCGTGACCGTGCGAGGCGCGCGTTGAGACGTCCATGTCGAGCGTGACCTCGCGCCTCCGGCCGTATCTTCTCTCGATCGGGTTGCACGTCGCGTTGGTCGTGGTGATCGTCCTGTTGGGCATTCGAAATTGGCGCGCCGAGTCGGAGATGCCGCAGGTCATGGCGATCGAGGCGGTGGCCATCGAGGCGGACGAACTCGCCCGACTCACCCGGCGGGCGCCGCCAAAGAAAGAGGAACCCGAGCCCGCGCCCGAGCCTGCACCGCAGCCTGAACCCACGCTTGCGTCGACGCCTACGCCTGAACCCAAGAAGCCGGAACCTCCGAAGCCCAAGCCGGTCGAAACCGCGAAGCGCGAGAAGGAAGCGCAGGCCCGCAAAGAGGCGCAGCGGCTCAAAGATGTGCAGCTCAAGGCCGAGCGCGATCGACTCGAAGAGCAGGCCCGTCGCGAGGCCGAGGCGCGTCGGATGAAAGAAGAGCTCGATGCGGAGGACCGTCGTCGCAAGGACGATGCGCGCGTTCGGGCGGAACGGGAAGCGGCCTTGCAGCGCGAGCTCTCCGAAGAAATCGCGGCGACCGAAGCTGCCGAAGCGCGCCGCGCCGCCGCGGCCCGCGCAGCCTCGCTATCGGCGCAATGGGCGGCGGCCATCCAGGCGCGGGTCCAGCGTGCGTGGATCCGGCCTCCCTCTGCGCAGGCGGGTCTCGATTGTCGAGTCGCGGTCACGCAAGCGGCGGGCGGGACGGTGATCCGGGCCGAGGTCAAAGAATGCAATGGCGACGAGGCGGTGCGACAGTCGCTCGAAGCGGCGGTGTTTCGTGCGTCGCCGCTGCCGCCGCCCCCGGAGCCGTCACTCTTCGAGCGAAATATCGAGTTGAGGTTCAGACCCAATGATTGAGAGAAAGAAATTCGCAGGTGGGGCATGGGTGGTCTTGTGCGCAACCCTAGTCGGTGTCTTCGTGCCATCGGTCGCCGACGCCCAACTGCAGGTGGACATCACCTCGGGCATCACGGCGCCTATTCCGATTGCGATCGAGGATTTCTCCGCCGATCCGCAGCCCTCCGCCGAGGTCATTCGTCGAAATCTGACGCGTAGCGGTCGCTTTCTCGTAGGCGAGCGGACGGCGTCCGATTACTTGGTGACGGGCCGCGCGAGCGTTGGGGGAGACGGGCGAGTCACGATCGACTTCGAGCTCCTCAATTTACTGACCGGTCAACGTTTGCTGATCGAGCGCATCAGCGCGGCACCTGCGGCGTGGCGTAACGCCGCGCATCGCATCAGCGATCGGCTCTATCAAAAAATCATCGGCGCGCGCAGCGCCTTCGCGACGCGCATTGCCTACGTGTCGGTCGATGGGCAGCCGCCGTCGCAGCGCTACCAGCTCATCGTCGCCGACTCGGATGGTGAAAATGCGCGAGTGATCCTGCAGTCGCGTCTTCCTTTGATGTCGCCCGCGTGGTCGCCCGATGGGGAGTGGTTGGCGTACGTGTCCTTCGAAACTCGTGCCGCGTCGGTGTATGTGCAGCGCGTGCGCACGGCCGAGCGTCGTCGCGTGTCGTCACGACCGGGGGTCAACAACGCGCCGAGTTGGTCGCCCGACGGCAGCCGATTGGCGCTGACCTTGTCATCCTCGGGCGGTAACCTCGATGTGTATATCCTCGATGTGGCCTCGGGTGGGCTCACTCGGCTCACCGATCATCCGTCGATCGACACCGAGCCCGTGTGGTCTCCCGATGGAACGCAGGTTTATTTCACATCGGATCGCGCAGGGGGTCCGCAGATCTATCGATTGAGCATCGAGCCCGGGTCGCGGCCTCAACGCATCACTTTTGCCGGCTCGTACAACGCCCGACCTAGGGTGAGCCCCAATGGCCGTTTGCTCGCGATGGTGACTCGGGAGGAGGGCGCATACCGCATCGCGGTGCAGGATCTCGGGAACGCGACCGTACGTGTGTTGTCGAAAGGACGGCAGGATGAGTCCCCCTATTTTTCGCCCGATGGCGGCACCCTCGTGTACGCCTCGCGGGAACGCGGCCAGGGGGTGCTCGCCACCGTCAGTGCCGATGGTCTCATCGCGCAACGACTCGCCGCAGACCGCGGCGGAGTGCGTGAGCCAGCCTGGGGACCCTTCCTGCCCGACGTCGTACCCGTGCAATAATTGACACTCAAATTCAGGAGTTCGAAGACGATGAAAAAATTGATCGCGGTCGTGGCTTTGCTCGGTTTGCTTGCCGCCTGTAAGTCGGCGCCCCCGGTGAAGTCAGACGCTGACGCCGATCTCGCCAACAAGTCGGAAGCCTCGGCGATCGCTCAGCCGGATGATTCGGCCGGTGCCGTGTCGGCAGGCGAAGTGGGTACCGGCGCCGAGACGGCGATCGGTCTTCCGGCCGAGCTCAACAACCGCACGACGATCTATTTCGCTTTCGACAGCGATGCCATCAGCGCGGATGACCAGGCCTTGCTCGCCGCCCATGCCCGGTTTCTCGGCAGTCGCCCGGGTTTGCGTGTGCGCCTCGAAGGTCACACCGACGAGCGCGGCACTCGCGAGTACAACATCGGACTGAGTGAGCGTCGCGCGCAGGCCGTTCGACGTGTGCTCGGCCTCCAGGGTGTCGGCGATTCGCGGCTCAGCACGGTGAGCTATGGCGAAGAGCGTCCTGCTGTGGCGGGCGAGGACGAGTCTGCCTATTCGCGCAATCGTCGAGTCGAACTCATCTACGTCGCCGGCGGCTGAACCGAGTGATTCGCGCGTTTCTTGCAGCAGCGTTGCTTGCGTTGTCGATCCTTCCGGCTCACGCGCAATCCACGCGTGAGCGACTCGAGAGTCTCGAGTCGCAGGTGACACAGCTGCAAGAGGCCGTGCGTGGTCAGGCCCTTGTCGAGTTGTCACAGCGTCTCGATGCGCTCGAGGCCGAGGCGCGAGCCTTGCGCGGCGAACTCGATATCCTCCAGCGAGAAAACGAAGAGCGACGAAAACAGCAAGCCGATTTGGCGAGCGAGTTCGATCGCCGTATCGTGGCGATCGAGACCCGACTGGCCGCAGCGACCGCTGCGCCAGCCGCTCCGACTGCCATGACGCCTGTCTCGGGCGAGCAGACTGCCGAAACGGGCACGGTATCGGGCGAAACGGCTGGAGTGGCGCCGACGCCGCCAGCGGCGTCATCGGTACCGGCTGCCACGTCGGCGCCTGTCACCACCGAGAGTCCCGAGGTGCTCTACGGTCGGGCCTTCGATGCGCTCAAGGCGGCCAATTATCCCGAGGCGATCTCGGGCATGAGCGGGTTCGTCACGCAGTTTCCGACGCATCCTCTTGCCGACAATGCCCAGTACTGGCTGGGTCAGACCTACTACGTGACGCGCGATTACGCCAAGGCGATCGACGCCTTCACCGCCCTCGGGAGTCGCTCTCCTGATTCTTCCAAGGCGCCCGATGCCCTCCTCAAAAAAGGGCTCTCCGAGTTGAGCCTTGGTCGCAACGATGCGGCCCGCGCTTCGTTCAACGAAGTGCTCCGTCGATACCCGCAGAACGACGCCGCGCGCGCGGCGCGTGAGCAGCTCGGTCGATTGCGCTGACAAAACCTTGAACGCGAGTCGGCTCAAGCTCACGGAAATTTTCCGTTCGCTGCAGGGCGAGGCGGACTCCGTCGGCATCCCGACCATTTTCGTCCGACTCACCGGTTGTCCCCTTCGTTGCAAATATTGCGATACCGCCTACGCATTTCACGGCGGTCAGTGGTGGGCGCTCGCGGACATTCTCGCTCGCGTCAAAGAGCTCGAGGCGACCCACGTCTGTGTGACCGGCGGAGAGCCGCTGGCGCAGCCTGCCGTATTCGAACTCATGACCGCACTCTGTGATGCGGGTTATCGCGTGTCGCTCGAGACGAGCGGGGCGATGCCGCTTGAGCGTGTCGACCCGCGAGTCGTCAAGGTGGTCGACATCAAGACGCCGGCCTCCGGTGAAGAGTCGCGCAATCGCTACGACGAGCTCGTTCGGCTGCAGTCCAAAGATCTGATCAAGTTCGTGATCGCCGATCGCGCCGACTACGAATGGAGTCGCTCGCAACTGCGCGAGCGGGCGCTCGCCGAGCGCTGCACGGTGCTCTTTTCGCCCAGCCACGCTGAACTCCCCGCGCGCGATCTCGCCGATTGGATTCTCGAAGATCGTTTGCCGGTGCGCTTTCAGGTCCAGCTGCACAAATATCTTTGGGGCGATGTGCCCGGGCGATGAGCGCTACGACTCACTCTTCGATCGTGTCGAAACCGAGGGCGGTGGTGTTGCTCTCGGGTGGCCTCGATTCGGCCACGGTCCTCGCGATGGCGATCGAGCAGGGCTACGACGCGTATGCACTCTCGGTGCACTACGGACAGCGGCACTCTGCAGAGCTCGCGGCCGCGGCTCGTGTGGCAGCTACCCTCGGGGCTCGCGAACATCGTGTGATGGGGGTGGATCTCGCGGGGATCGGCGGCTCGGCGCTCACCGACCCTTCCATCGACGTCCCGACGTCTCCCGCAGCCGGAATCCCGATCACCTATGTTCCGGCACGCAATACCTTGATGCTCTCGCTTGCGCTCGGTTGGGCCGAAGTGCTCGGCGCACAGACGATTTTCATCGGCGTGAACGCCGTCGATTACTCGGGTTATCCCGATTGTCGCCCGCCGTTTATCGCGGCGTTCGCCGAGGTGGCGCGGCTCGGGACCCGGGTCGGGACCGAGGGTGCGCCCATCCGCATCGAAGCGCCTTTGGTGCAGCTTTCCAAGGCCGAGATCATCCGCGAGGGTCATCGTCGCGGCGTCGATTTTTCGTTGACCGTGTCGTGTTATCAGGCCGACCCGGCGGGGCAGGCCTGCGGGCGCTGCGATAGCTGCCGCCTGAGGCGCGAAGGTTTCGTGGCCGCGGGCGTGCCCGATCCCACGCGATATGTGTAGAATTCGCGCCCTCTCGACGGGACGGGTCCTTAGCTCAGCCGGTAGAGCAGCTGGCTTTTAACCAGTTGGTCGCGCGTTCGAATCGCGCAGGACCCACCACCCCCTCACAATCCTTGCGCTGCGAACCCCGGGTTCTCGAATCCCGGTTTTCCGTAACGCAGCGACTGACCGTCATCGAGTCTCGTCACGCGCCCGCCTGCCGCGGCCAAGACCGCATGGCCGGCTGCGATATCCCATTCCATGGTTCGACCTAGGCGAGGGTAGAGATCGGCCCCGCCCTCGGCGAGCACGCAGAGTTTGAGCGACGACCCCGCCTTGACTCGCGAGGCAACCGGTCGACCCTGAAGCCAGGCATCGAGCGCCGCACCGTCGCCATGCGAGCGGCTCTCCACCACTGACAGGCCCTCGGTCGGCACGGCTCGACAGGTAATGGGCGACCTTCGGCCCTGCTGCTCTTTGATCGCGCCGAGCGATCGGGCTCCCGCGTAGAGCGCATCGAGGGCGGGCGCGAAAACGACCCCGAGCACAGGCTCTCCGGCCTGAACGAGAGCGATATTCACCGTGAACTCGCCGTTGCGACTGATGAACTCCCGGGTGCCATCGAGCGGATCGACGAGCCAGAATGCGCCGCGCGCCGAGTCGACCGTCGGGATACGCCCTGCGGCGACCGATTCCTCGGCGACGATCGGCAGGTCGGGGGTGAGGCGCTCGAGTCCCGCCAAAATGACGGCTTCCGCGCGCTCGTCGGCGACCGTTACCGGAGACGTGTCGGACTTCTCGGAGACCGTGAACGCTGTGCCGTAGACCTCGGAAATGACCTTCCCGGCGTCGCGGGCGATGCGGATGACCGCATTCAAAAACTCGGGATCGGCAGCCTGTTGGTCGATCTCCTTGATTAAATAATTAATAGACATAAAATTCACCAATCGGGACAACAGGTTATCGCATCGATGCCGAAGACTCCATCTGCCCCACTGATCGAATCGAGACGTCGCGCCGTCGAACTGCGGCTCGCCGGTCGTCCGCTCGCGGAGGTACGGGCCGAGACGGGACTCAGTGCGCCGACGATCATCGAAGCCTGTCGGGTGTTTGCCGAAGGCGGCTGGGAGGTGCTCGACCAGCGTCGCAGGGGTCGTCCGGTCGGGGCGAGGCGGGTGCTGAGCGCCGCAGATGAAGCGAGGCTGATCGTCCGATTTTCGACGATGGATCCGTCCGAAACGCGTCCTTCCGATGACGCGGGGCTCTGGACGGCCGACGGGGTCGCACGTGAGGCGCAGGAAATCTTTGGTGTGACGCTCGGCGGTCGCGCACTCTCGCGTGTGTTGAATCGTGCGGGGCTCGGGATACCAACGCTCGCCGAGCGCGCGGCAGACGATGCGGCAATGACGGAATGGCGAAATGTCATCGTCGTGCCGCTCATCAAAGAAACGCGACGACTGCCCGGCGAGATTCTTTGGTGCGGGGAATGCCGGGTCGGAGAGTCGGCTCGAGTGCTCGTCGCCCAAACTTTGCGCGGGCAGTTGGCTTGGCTCCCGCTTGCCGAGCCGTTTCGTCTCGAGCGTTGGTTGACGTTCCTCGATCGAGTCATGACGATCTGGCCCGAGGCACGGGCTGTGCTGTTGCATGGCATCGACGTGGCACGGCCCGAGCTTCGCGAGTGGACTGCGAAGTATTCGCGCCTGCGACTGGTCGGTGCCCCGCGCGGGCCCGGGCCGATCGCAATCGCGCGACCTGCGGGTCGTCGGGCCGTGCAGCAGCCGCAGGCTCGATTCGGTCCGACTCATCTGCAGCGCCTCGAAGCCGAAAGCATCCACATCATGCGCGAGGTGGTCGCCGAGACGGAGCGGCCCGTGCTGCTCTATACCGGTGGCAAGGACAGCGCGGTGATGCTGCATATCGCGCGCAAGGCGTTCTTTCCGTCGCCGCTGCCGTTTCCGTTGCTGCATATCGACAGCACCTGGGAGTTTCGCGAGATGTATGCGATGCGCGAAGCGGTTGCGCGCGAGTACGGACTGCGCCTCATCGTGCATCGCAATCCCGAGGCCGTTCGTCTCGGGATCAATCCGTTCACCCACGGCTCGCAGGTACATGCCGATCAATGGAACACCGAAGGTCTGCGGCAGGCCCTCGATGAACACGGGTTCGATGCGGCATTCGGTGGCGCGCGCCGCGATGAAGAAAAGTCGCGCGCAAAGGAGCGGGTCTTTTCGTTCCGCAACGCGCATCATCGTTGGGATCCGCGCAACCAGCGGCCCGAGCTCTGGAATCTGTACAACGCCCGCAAGGCAAAAGGCGAATCGATTCGCGTATTTCCGTTGTCCAACTGGACCGAGATCGACGTGTGGCAGTACATCCTGCTCGAGAAGGTGCCGATCGTCCCGCTGTATCTCGCCAAGGAGCGTCCCGTCGTCGAGCGTCACGGCATGCTCATCATGGTGGACGACGAACGCCTCCCGTTGCAGCCCGGGGAAGTGCCGGTCATGCGCAAGGTTCGATTCCGAACGCTCGGTTGCTATCCGCTTTCCGGGGCCATTGAAAGCGCGGCGGAGACGCTGCCCGACATCATCGCGGAGATGCAGCGATCGACGTTCAGCGAGCGGCAGGGTCGTTTGATCGACCACGATGGGCCCGCGTCGATGGAGCGCAAGAAGCGAGAGGGGTATTTCTGATGTCCGACCTTCTGCGCTTCATCACCTGTGGCAGCGTCGATGACGGCAAGAGCACCCTCATCGGTCGTTTGCTCTACGAATCTCGTCAGGTGCTCGACGACCAACTCGCGGCGCTCGAGGCCGATAGCAAAAAGTGGGGGACGCAGGGCGAGGCCATCGACTTCGCTCTGCTAGTCGATGGGCTCTCGGCGGAGCGCGAGCAAGGGATCACGATCGATGTGGCCTATCGATTCTTCAGTACGCCTCGGCGCAAGTTCATCGTGGCCGACACGCCCGGGCACGAACAGTACACGCGCAACATGGTGACGGGCGCCTCGACGGCCGAGCTCGCGGTGATCCTCGTCGATGCTCGAAAAGGCGTGCTCACGCAAACCCGTCGTCATTCCTATTTGATTTCTTTGATGGGAATCCGGCGGGTCGTGTTGGCCGTCAACAAGATGGATCTGGTCGATTACTCGCAAAGAGACTTCGATCGCATCTTGGCCGACTATCGCGAGTTCGCGCAGCGCATCGGCTTGACCGAGGTCATCGCCATTCCGATGTCGGCGCTCGCGGGTGACAACGTCGTCACCCATGGTTCGCGGATGCGGTGGTATCGCGGGCCGACGCTCCTGAGTCACCTCGAGACCATCGAGATCGACGCCTCGCAAAAATTCGATCGACCTTCGCGGCTGCCCGTGCAATGGGTCAATCGACCGTCGCCTGATTTTCGTGGCTACAGCGGTCTGATCACGAGCGGTGTACTGCGCGTCGATGATCCGGTACGGATTCAGCCCTCGGGCCGTCAAACCCGGATCGCGCGCATCGTGACGGCCGACGGTGATCTCGCCGAGGCGGGGGAAGGGCAGTCGGTCACCGTGACGCTCGTCGACGAGGTCGACGTGACGCGAGGCGACGTTATCAGTGCCGCAACCGACCCGGCCGAAATTGCCGATCAGTTCGAAACGACGCTGGTTTGGCTCGGTGATGAGCCGATGCTCTCCGGTCGATCCTATCTGCTCAAGCTGGGCGCGCGAACCGTGGGCGCGGTGTTCTCGACACCCAAGCACAAAGTCAACGTCAATACGCTCGAGCAGCTCGCGGCACGACAGCTGACGCTCAATGAAATCGGAACCTGCAACGTCGCGCTCGATCAGCCGGTCGCCTTCGAGCCTTACGAGATCGATCGAGCGATGGGCGGTTTCATCGTGATCGATCGTCTGAGTCACGCCACCGTCGGGGCGGGGATGATCCGGTTCGCTTTGCGTCGCTCGAGTAATATCCATCGTCAGGCCGTGAGCGTCGACAAGGCGACACGTGCGGCACTCAAACATCAGCAGCCCGCTGTGGTGTGGTTCACGGGGTTGTCGGGTTCGGGCAAGTCCACCATCGCCAATGCGCTCGAGCAAAAATTGCTCGCTCGCGGCAAGCACAGCTATCTGCTCGATGGGGACAACGTTCGTCATGGTCTCAACCGCGACCTCGGGTTCACTGCGGCCGATCGAGTCGAAAATATTCGTCGCATCGCCGAGGTCGCCAAGCTCATGGTCGACTCTGGGCTCATCGTGCTCACGGCCTTCATTTCGCCGTATCGGGCCGAGCGCGACATGGCGCGGCAGTTACTCGAGGCGGGCGAGTTCATCGAAGTTCACGTCGACACGCCGCTCGACGTGGCCGAGGCGAGGGATGTGAAAGGTCTCTACCGCAAGGCGCGCAAGGGCGAGCTCAAGAACTTCACCGGTATCGATGCACCCTACGAGGCGCCGCAGTCACCCGAGCTGCGGATCAATACGGTCGATTGCACGGCGGACGAGGCGGCAGAGCGTGTGCTCGCTCTGCTCGAGGCGCGCGGTATCCTTGGCGCAGGGGGATGATCCATGTCGAAGTCCGCGAATGATCCGTACGCCGAAATCCGCTCTGCGGTGCGCGCGCTTTGTGCGCAATTTCCGGATGAGTACTTTCGCAAGGTCGATGCTGAGCGCGGCTATCCGGTCGAGTTCGTCGATGCGTTGACCGAGGCGGGCTGGCTCGCGGCGCTCATTCCGCAGGAGTACGGTGGTTCGGGGCTCTCGCTCGCCGAGGCCTCGGTCATCATGGAAGAGATCAATCGATCGGGTGGCAATTCCGGCGCCTGCCACGGACAGATGTACGTCATGAACGTGCTGGTCCGTCATGGCAGCGAAGCTCAGCGACGAGAGTTCCTGCCGAAGATCGCAGCTGGAAAACTTCGCATGCAGTCCATGGCGGTGACGGAGCCGACTACCGGCACCGACACCACGCGGCTCAAGACGACAGCCGTCCGCAAGGGCGACCGTTATGTCATCAACGGTCAAAAGGTATGGATCTCGCGCGTCCAACACTCGGATCTCATCGTGTTGCTCGCGCGCACGACGCCTCTTGCCGAAGTGCAGCGAAAGTCCGAGGGGCTCTCCGTATTCCTCGTCGACGTTCGAGAGGCGCTCGGTAAGGGGATGTCGCTTCGGCCGATTCCGAACATGGTCAATCACGAGACCAACGAGCTTTTCTTCGACAACCTCGAGATTCCGGCGAGCCATCTCATCGGCGAGGAAGGCAAGGGATTCAAATATATCCTCGATGGGCTCAACGCCGAGCGTGTGCTCATCGCGGCCGAGTGTATCGGCGATGCCTACTGGTTCGTCGAGCGCGCGACGAAGTACGCCAATGATCGCATCGTGTTCGATCGACCCATCGGTAAGAACCAGGGCGTACAGTTTCCGATCGCCGAAAGTTACATCGAGACGGAGGCGGCGAGCCTCATGCGCTTCAAGGCCTGCGAACTTTACGATGCCAAACAGCCCTGTGGTGCCGAGGCCAACATGGCCAAGTACCTCGCGGCGAAGGCCTCTTGGGAGGCGGGCAACGCCTGTTTGCAGACCCATGGCGGATTCGGCTTCGCGGCCGAGTACGACATCGAGCGAAAGTTTCGCGAAACGAGGCTTTATCAGGTGGCGCCGATCTCGACGAATCTCATCCTGTCTTACATCGCCGAGCACGAGCTCGGTTTGCCGCGCTCCTACTGATCCAAAGGTTTCCTCAACATGAAACTCGACTCTTCCCTCTCTGCCGTCGTCACCGGTGCAGCCTCGGGTCTCGGCGAGGCGACGGCTCGCGCGCTCGCCGCTCGCGGTGTTCGCGTCGCCATCTTCGATCTGTCGACCGAACGTGGTGAGACGGTCGCAAGCGACATCAAAGGTCTCTTTTGCAAGGTCGATGTGACGAACGAGACGAGTGTCGATGAGGGTTTTGCGAAAGCGCGTACGGCTCACGGTCAGGAACGCATCCTCGTGAACTGCGCCGGCATCGCCAACGGCTTCAAGACGGCGTTTCGCGATCGCGAGAGCGGTGAGGCGCGACATTTTCCGATGGCGGACTTCGAGCGCGCCATCCAGATCAATTTGATCGGCACATTCCGTTGTATCGCCAAATCAGCGGCGGGGATGCTGGCTCTGCCCGTGCTGCCCGAGGGTGATCGCGGCGCGATCATCAACACGTCGTCGGTCGCGGCCGAAGATGGGCAAATCGGTCAGGCCGCGTACTCGGCATCGAAAGCGGCGATTTCGGGGATGACGTTGCCGATCGCGCGCGACCTCATGAACGAAGCCATTCGCGTCAATACCATTCTGCCGGGAATCTTCGCCACGCCGCTGCTCGCGGGGCTGCCGACGAAAGTCACCGACGCCTTGGCGGCAACGGTGCCGCACCCCAAGCGACTCGGTTCGCCCGACGAATATGCGGCGCTCGCGCTGTCGATGATTGAGATCGGTTATCTCAATGGCGCCTGCGTACGGCTCGATGGCGCCATTAGAATGGCACCGCGCTGAGGCGAGAGTTCGTCGCTGCGAGTCAGGTCGTAGGCGCGTCTGCACAGCCGCAGCGCGCGAGTACGTACTCCGCCGCTTCGGCACCTGATTCGGTGTAGTGTACGAGTTCCCGATCTTGCGGTTCGATGTAGCCGTCGGCAATCAACGCGTCGAGCGGTAACACCGAGTCCCAATACTTTCGCCCCACGAGCACGATCGGAATCGGCGCGATCGTATGCGTCGCCACCAAATTGAGCGCTTCGTAGACTTCATCGAGCGTACCGAACCCGCCGGGTAGCGCGACGAGCGCTCGCGCCCTGAACATGAAGTGCATCTTGCGTAGGGCAAAGTATCGAAACTGAAACGCGAGTCCCGGGGTGATGTAGGGGTTCGGAAACTGTTCGTGCGGCAAGCGGATGTTGAAGCCGATGGTCGGTGCTCCGGCTTCGCTCGCACCGCGGTTCGCAGCTTCCATGAGACCGGGTCCGCCTCCCGTCGCGACGACCAGGCGATGACAGCCGGGCGTGTGCTTGGCGCCGCGACTGATCTCGTAGCCGAAGCGGCGCGCCTCTTCGTAAAAATGTCGTTGTTCGGGAGTGGCGCCCGCAGTCTCGGGCGAGGGAATCCGAGCGCTGCCGAAAGCGACCACCGTGCTCTCGATGCCGTAGGCGCGCAAATAGGTATCGGCGCGATCGAACTCGAGGGCGAGCCGAACGGCTCTCGCGTGGTCGCTCTCAAGGAAATCGCCATCGTCTTCGGCGAGGCGATAGCTCGGGCTAGCGAGAATGTCTTTGAGCTGTGCGTGTCGATCCATCCGCATGGCGGCCACCTGAAATGTGCATCAAAAAAAATTGGCGAGCTGACTATTCTTGGTCAAGGTGTCTAGATTATTGTTCAGGTAACTAAATCCTTTTTGGATAGAGCAGATTCGATAACAACAACGACCTCGAAACCCGAATCTGTTTTTATTTTAACCCTTTCAAATTCCAAGAATTTCCTCGGAGACTCGTTCATGAAGCGCACTCACTCGCCCGCCACCCCGTCCTCATCCAGCAACGCGGTCAAGAACGGGGAGGCTCTCGAGCGGGGCGCGTCATTCTCGCTGCTTTGGGCACTCGGCGTGGGTGCGATGGCCATGACTCCGGACCAGAGCGCTGCGCAGACCGTGGTGTGCACGAGCAATTGCTCGGTGTCGAGCGCCGTGCGCGGAATCATCGGCGCGACGGGTGATGCGGGCGCGATCGGAGCCTCAGGCGTGACGGGAGCGTCGGGCGTGACCGGGCCCGCGGGCAAAGATGGGGCGGCAGGTGCGACAGGCGTTGCGGGTAGCAACGGTGGCAACGGCGGTAACGGCGAGAACGGCGTCGATGGCACGGCCGGAAGTGCCGGTGCCGTGGGTGCAGCCGGCGCAACGGGCGCTTCGGGCGCGACGGGCCAAGCGGGTGTCAGCGCGACGAACGTCGCCGTATCGATTTCGGGCGCAGGCTCGGTGACGGGAGGCATCGGCGGTACCGGTGGCCGTGGCGGAGACGGTGGTGCAGGCGGCGCGGGTGGCGAAGGCGGCGCCGGCGGTTCGGGTGGTACCGGAGGTACCGGCGGCGCCGGCGGCGCGGGTGCCGCAGGCGAAAACGGTGGAAATGGCGGAACGGGTGGCCTCGCTGGCGTCGGCGGCAGCGGTGCGGCGGGCGGACTCGGTGGACTCGGCGGCAAGGGCGGACAAGGCGGCGCGGCCGGTACGGGCGGCGCCGGTATCAGCGGAACGGGCTTGGTCATCAACAACGCCGGCTCGATCACGGGTGGCGCGGGCGGTCAGGCGGGCGCCGGTGGATCCGGCGGTGTGGGTGGCAGCGGTGGCCAAGGCGGCAGTGGTGGCTCGGGCGGCAGCGGCGCCGATGGCGGTGACGGCGGTCGGGGCGGAGACGGCGAAGAGGGTGGCGACGGTGGCAACGGCGGGTCGGCAGCCGCCGGTAGTGTGGGCGCCGTGGCGGGCCTCGGTGGCCTCGGCAGTGTTGGCGGTCTCGGCGGAACCGGCGGACTCGGTGGAGCCGCGGGACGCGGCGGGGCCGGGATTTCAGGTTCGGGTCTGACGATTCGTAACACAGGCACCATCACGGGTGGTCAAGGCGGCACGACGGCCGCGGCCGGGGTCGCAGGTGCGGCGGGTAAGGCAGGTGCCGCGGGTCTCGTCGGCGTAGCGGGAGCGACTGGCCAGCTCGGAAACGGCGGCGCAGGCGGTAACGGCGGCGACGGCGTTGCGGCAAATTCCAACGGCGGAAATGGTGGCAGCGGCGGCTCGGGACGAAACGGCGGTGACGGTGGTTCGGGCGGCGCGGGCTGGGATTCAAACATTGGGGGTTTGTCCGGTGGAAACGGCGGTGTCGGCGGCGCGGGTGGCGCCGCGACCGGCGGTAAAGCTGGTAACGGTGGGCAGGGCGGCGCGGGTGGTGCCGGATTCATCGGGGTGAGCGGCGCGGCCGGAGCGAACGCTGCAGAGCCCGGCGGTAACGGTGATTCGGGTCAATCGGGAAGTTCGGGAACCGACGGCGGCAACGGCGGCGCGGGCGGCCAAAGCGGTGTGGCGAGCGCGGGTGGCGTTGACGGCCTCGCCGGCAACGGCGGCGCGGGCGGCAACGCGGGCGCGGGTGGATTTGGCGGCAACGGCGGTAACGGCGCTGATGGAGACATCACGAACCCGAACGGCGGCGCCGGTGGCGCCGGCGGTAACGGCGGATCCGGGGGTCTCGGCGGTTTGGGCGGCGCCGCGGGCGGTGTGGGCGCTGTGGCCGGTAAAGCCGGTAGCGACGGCGCCGGTGGTGTTGCGGGTAACGGCGGCAACGGTGGCGCGGGCTTCAATGGTGCCGACGGCGCCGCGGGCGTAAACGGCACCTTGCTCACGTCGAACGGTACTGACGGCGCACGCGGTCAGTCGGGCGGCAACGGCGGCGCGGGCGGCGCGGGCGGCAAAGCGGGTCTTGGCGGCGGCCTCGCGGCGAACGGTCTCGACGGCAACGGTGGTAACGGCGGCCTCGGGGGCAACGCGGGTAACGGCGGCGCCGGCGGCAACGGTTTCGCCGGTATCAACGGCACGGCCGGCGCCGATGGCGCCACGGCCAGTGCGGCGGGTGGAAACGGGTCCTCCGGAAGCGCCGGCGGTAACGGCGGCTTCGGCGGCGCGGGCGGTAAAGCGGGTGCCGGTGGCGTCGGTGGCGCGGCCGGTGGCGCGACGGGTACGGCGGGTAAAGCCGGTGCGAACGGCACGAACGGCAACGGTGGTGACGGCGGTAACGCGGGTGCCGGCGGTAACGGCGGCAACGGCGGTAACGGCGCTGATGGAGACATCACGAACCCGAACGGCGGCGCCGGTGGCGCCGGCGGTAACGGCGGATCCGGGGGTCTCGGCGGTTTGGGCGGCGCCGCGGGCGGTGTGGGCG
>JBILMJ010000015.1:0-58540 GCA_044375575.1 Steroidobacteraceae bacterium
GCCGACAAGACCGATTGCCATGTACCACTCTCCTGCGCCTACTGCGATTGGCAGGCGCAACAAATCTATTTTCGAACCGTTCGGGTGAGGAAGACGACTGGAGGCACCGCAGCGGTTCGCCGCGGAGTGTCTCGAGTGGTCTTGGCGGCGTACCGCCAACCTCGCCCGATGCCCGCCGATTTTCGGCGGCCCGCCCCGGCAAAAGGTCCGGGGTCAAAAAGGGCGCGCAGTGTAATCGGGGGGTCTGGGGTTTGCAAGCGCCCGTTCATTCCGGGTCGCTTGCACCCAAATTGCCTTTGGATCAGCTCCGATCAGTTGAGTTTGATCTGGACGTCCACGCCGGCCGGAAGCTCGAGACGCATCAGGGCGTCCACGGTCTTGTCCGTCGGGTTGAGGATGTCCATCAGACGCTTGTGCGTCCGCAACTCGAACTGGTCGCGGGCGTCCTTGTCGCCGTGCGGGCTGACCAGAAGCGTGTAGCGCTCCATCTTGGTCGGCAGCGGAACGGGGCCACGGACCGTGGCTCCGGTGCGCTTCGCCGTTTCGACGATTTCGCGCGCGGATGTGTCGATCAGGCGATGGTCGAACGCCTTCAGCCTGATGCGGATATTCTGGTTGGCCATATAGTGTTGCCTTCTTATTTCAGGATCTTGGCGACGACGCCTGCACCGACGGTGCGGCCGCCTTCGCGGATCGCAAAGCGCAGACCGTCTTCCATCGCGATCGGCGCGATCAACTCGACCGTCATCTTGATGTTGTCACCAGGCATCACCATCTCGGTGTCGCCCGGCAACTCGATCGTGCCGGTCACGTCCGTCGTGCGGAAGTAAAACTGCGGGCGGTAGCCCTTGAAGAACGGCGTGTGACGCCCCCCTTCTTCCTTCGTCAGCACGTACACCTCACACTCGAACTTCGTGTGCGGCAGGATGCTGCCGGGCTTGGCCAACACCTGACCACGCTCGACGTCCTCACGCTTCGTGCCACGCAGCAGCACGCCCACGTTGTCGCCCGCCTGACCCTCATCGAGCAGCTTGCGGAACATCTCAACGCCCGTGCACGTCGTCTTCACCGTGTCCTTCAGACCAATGATCTCGACTTCTTCGTTCACCTTCACGATGCCGCGCTCGATACGACCCGTCACCACCGTGCCACGGCCAGAGATCGAGAACACGTCCTCGACCGGCATCAGGAACGGCTTCTCAACGTCGCGCTTCGGCACCGGGATGTACTTGTCCATCTCTTCGACGAGCTTCACCACCGCAGGCACGCCGATCGGGCTCGTGTCCCCCTCGAGCGCCTTCAGCGCCGAACCCACGATGATCGGGGTCGCATCGCCGGGGAACTTGTACGTGCTCAGCAACTCGCGCACTTCCATCTCGACGAGCTCCAAAAGCTCCTTGTCGTCGACCATGTCCGCCTTGTTCATGAACACGACGATGTACGGCACGCCGACCTGACGGGCGAGCAGAATGTGCTCACGCGTCTGCGGCATCGGACCGTCGGCGGCCGACACCACGAGAATCGCACCGTCCATCTGCGCCGCGCCCGTGATCATGTTCTTCACGTAGTCCGCGTGCCCCGGGCAATCGACGTGCGCGTAGTGGCGCTCCTTCGACTGGTACTCGACGTGTGCCGTCGAAATCGTGATGCCGCGCGCCTTCTCTTCAGGCGCCTTGTCAATCTGGTCGTACGCCTTGAACTCACCACCAAACGTCTCGGCCATCACCTTCGTCAAGGCCGCAGTCAGTGTCGTCTTGCCGTGGTCAACGTGACCAATCGTCCCTACGTTTACGTGCGGCTTGCTGCGTTCGAATTTTTCCTTGGACACGTCTGTATCTCCTCAGAAGCAAAAAACAATTAACGGTTGATGATGGACTCGGCGATGTTCGGCGGCACTTCCATGTACTTCTCGAATTCCATGGTGAAGGTCGCACGACCTTGACTCATGGAACGTACCGACGTGGCGTAACCGAACATCTCGGAGAGCGGAACTTCTGCAAGGATCGACTTGCCCGAGGGCGAGTCGTCCATGCCGGTAATTTGACCGCGTCGACGATTGAGATCGCCGATCACGTCGCCCGAATAATCTTCGGGCGTGACAACTTCGACTTTCATGATGGGCTCGAGGATGACGGGCTTCGCATTGCGAAAGCCTTCCTTGAACCCGAGCGAACCGGCGATCTTGAACGCCATCTCGTTGGAATCGACATCGTGATACGAGCCATCGAAGGCGGTGACTTTGACGTCGACCACGGGATAACCCGCGAGCACGCCCGTATCGACGGCTTCTTTGACGCCTTTGTCGATTGCCGGAATGAACTCGCGCGGGACCGAGCCACCGACGATGCCGTTGATGAACTCGTAACCCTTGCCCGGCTCGTTGGGCTCGAGCTTGAGCCACACGTGACCGTACTGGCCACGACCGCCGGACTGACGCACGAACTTGCCTTCGGACTCGACCTTGCCACGAATGGTCTCGCGATAAGCGACCTGCGGCTTGCCGACGTTCGCCTCGACCTTGAACTCGCGCTTCATGCGATCGACGATGATTTCGAGGTGCAATTCGCCCATGCCCGAAATGATGGTCTGACCCGACTCCTGATCGGTGTGCACGCGGAACGAAGGGTCTTCCTTCGCGAGCCGCTGCAACGCGAGTCCCATTTTTTCCTGGTCGGCCTTGGTTTTCGGCTCGACAGCGACCGAGATGACGGGGTTCGGAAACACCATCTTCTCGAGCGTGATGACTTTCTTTTCGTCGCACAGCGTGTCGCCGGTGGTGACATCTTTGAGGCCCACGGCCGCAGCGATATCACCCGCGCGCACTTCCTTGATTTCGCTGCGCTCGGACGCGTGCATCTGCAACAAGCGACCGATGCGTTCGTTCTTGCTCTTCGTGGGCACGTAGACCGAGTCACCCGAGTTCAGCACGCCCGAATAGACGCGGAAGAACGTCAGGTTGCCGACGAAGGGATCGTTCAAAATTTTGAACGCGAGCGCTGCGAACGGCGCATCGTCCGCCGCCGAGCGCGTCGCCTGCTCGCCGGATTCGTCGAGCCCCTTCACCGCCGGCATGTGCACGGGTGAAGGCATGTATTCGACGACGGCATCGAGCAGCGCCTGCACGCCCTTGTTCTTGAAGGCGGTGCCGCACATGCACAGCACGACTTCGTTCCGCCAGGCTCGCTCGCGCAAACCGGCTTTGATTTCATCCTGCGAGAGCTCAGCGCCCTCGAGGTACTTGTTCATCAGCGACTCGTTGGCTTCGGCCGCCGCTTCGATCATCTGAGTGCGCGCGACCTCGGCCTCGTCCTTCAACTCGGCGGGAATGTCGCGATACTCGAAGCTCATCCCCTGAGTGTCGGCGTCCCAGTAGATCGCCTTCATCTTGAGCAGATCGATCACGCCCTCGAAGCTGTCTTCGGCGCCGATCGGCAACTGGATCGGCACAGGATTGCCACGCAACCGCGTACGAATCTGCTCGACACAGCGAGCGAAGTTCGCGCCGGAGCGATCCATTTTATTGACGAACGCGATACGCGGCACGCCGTAACGATTCATCTGACGCCACACGGTTTCCGACTGCGGCTGCACGCCCGAGACTGCACAAAAGAGCGCGACAGCGGAGTCGAGAACACGCAGCGAACGCTCGACTTCGATGGTGAAGTCGACGTGCCCCGGCGTATCGATGATGTTGATGCGGTGCTCGGGGAGATCTTTGTTCATCCCCTTCCAGAAGCAGGTGGTCGCAGCAGAGGTGATCGTGATTCCACGCTCCTGCTCTTGCTCCATGTAATCCATGATGGCCGCGCCATCGTGGACCTCACCGATCTTGTGCGAGACGCCCGTGTAGAAAAGGATCCGCTCGGTCGTGGTGGTCTTGCCCGCATCGATGTGCGCAGAGATACCGATGTTTCGGTAGCGCTCGATGGGAGTGGTGCGGGCCATGACCTTGCGTGCCTTTTCTTCGGACGAGTCCGACGATTACCAGCGGTAGTGCGCGAAGGCCTTGTTGGCCTCGGCCATACGATGCGTGTCCTCGCGCTTGCGCACGGCAGCACCGCGGTTCTCGGCGGCGTCCATGAGCTCGTGTGCGAGGCGGAACGCCATCGACTTCTCACTGCGACCGCGGGCGGCCTCGATGACCCAACGCATGGCGAGGGTCTGCCGGCGCGGCGCGCGGACTTCGACGGGCACCTGATACGTGGCACCACCGACGCGGCGAGACTTCACCTCGACGACGGGCTTCACGTTATCGAGCGCCTGGGCGAGCAGATCCATGGCGTCGTTGCCCTGCTTGCCGGTCTTCTCGGAAATACGATCGATCGCACCGTAGATGATGCGTTCGGCGGCCGACTTCTTGCCGCTCTTCATGACGACGTTCATGAACTTCGCCAGCATGTCGTTGTTGAACTTCGGGTCCGGCAGGATGTGACGGACCGGAGCTTGTGCGCGACGTGACATCGTTCGCTCTCCTTACTTCGCTTTGGCGCGCTTGGCGCCGTACTTGGAACGACTCTGCTTGCGGTCGTTGACGCCCGCGCAGTCGAGGGTTCCGCGAACCGTGTGGTAACGGACGCCCGGAAGGTCCTTCACGCGACCACCGCGGATGAGCACGACCGAGTGCTCTTGAAGGTTGTGACCTTCTCCGCCGATGTACGAGGTGACCTCGAAACCATTGACGAGACGAACGCGGCACACCTTGCGGAGGGCCGAGTTGGGTTTCTTGGGGGTTGTGGTGTACACGCGAGTGCACACACCGCGCTTCTGCGGCGCAGCACCGAGAGCCGGCACTTTCGTCTTTTCAGACGGCGTGCGGCGCGGGGCGCGAATCAATTGACCTGTAGTGGCCATGCAGTCTCCAAATCTTCATCGTTTGAGAACCAAAAACGACCGGACAGGAGACATCGCTCGCAAGGTCCGCAAAAACATCTCGCGCGAACGCAAGAGAACCCGGACCTACGACCGACAGCTCGACGACCGGCTGCGGCGGACGACTTGCAGAGACAACCCGGGCCACCCCCTCTCGAGGGCGGCCCGGCGTCTGAGAAGTCGCTGTTTTTCGGAGTCCCGACCACGGGACGCCCGAGAAAGGCCGCGGATTCTAGGGAGCGGCCGGGGGACTGTCAACACGAGGCGCGTCCGCCTCGGCAGTCAAAAACCCGATCAAAACCAGTTGAAATTGAACGAGATGCTGACCCTTTCGCCCCCGGCCGGATTGGGCGGGACCTCGTGCCGCAGCCAGCTCTCGAAAAGCACGACCTGCCCCACCTTGGCGGGCACCGTGTGCCAGGACCGCAAGGCGGAGGGGGCATTAGCCTTCCGGGGTGGGGCTGCCATGAAACGATCGAGCCTCGGATCCTCGAACTTCAGGCCGGAGGATCCCGCCGGGATTTGGACATAGTAGGTGCCGCTGATCGTGGAAACGGGGTGCAAATGCAGGCTGTGAACGACCCCCCTCGGCATGATGTTGACCCAACAATCGGTCATCGTCAGTGTCCGACCCTTCAGATCCAGGGCTAAATCTGCGGTAAACTTCTTCAAATGAGGCGCTAAATAACGCTCAAATGCGGCGAACGTCGGCGAAATTCGCTGAAGTTGGCACTGTGAGCCATACGAAGTGTACCCCCCGGGGTAACGGGTACGCGACCATTGCCGTCCGGCTTGGTCATCCTCGCGCAACTGCATGGATTCCTTGAGAATTTGGCGATTGAAGACGCCGACTCGGCCCTTGAGTAAGGGGGCCACGTAAACCTGCGTGGGGAAGAGCTCTCGGGTCGGACTCATGCCATCAACCCCCGGAGCGCGGGGTCGCTATCCCCTTCGAGGGCTCCGGACGGCCCTTGTAGACCCTCAATCCCGCCCAGCGCAGCAACCCCGGGAAATGCCGAGCGATGAAGACGATGACTTTGCCGTGCGCGGTGACCACGATCTCGGCCTTGCCGCGATCGACCCCTCGGACGATTTCGCGGGCCGCCTTTTCGGTACTCACCCGAAGCCATGCCGGGATGGGATCTTTCGCCCCGGTCTGGACGACTCCTTGGTTGTTGGTCCGCCGAATGTCCGAGTCGACGAACCCCGGCGAAACTAGCGTCACCCGGATGCCCTCGGGCGCCAAGTCGCCATGCAGGGTTTCGGCGAGGGCTCGAACGGCGAACTTGCTCATCGAATAGGCGGACATCCCCGCGGACGCCGCATGGCCGGCGACCGATCCCACGAGCACCAGCTGGCCGCCGCTGGCGCGGAGCGCCGGGACGGTTTCCTTTATGGTGCGCAAGACTCCGAACACGTTGGTGTCGAATTGGCGCTGATAGTCGTCGATCGACAACTTCTGCACGTTTCCGGCAACGCCGAAACCGGCGTTCGCGTAGACCACGTCGACGCCGAGCCCTCGCAAAGCGAGGGCCTCGACCACCCTCGCGACGTCGCCGTCATGGGTCACATCGCCCTGGTGCACCGAAACCTCGGCACCCAGCCCCCGCAATTCGGCGGCCAGGGATTCGAGCAGGTCGAGACGGCGGGCGATGAGGGCGAGGCGATCACCCCGTCGGGCGTACTCGCGGGCGAGGCCGGCGCCGATCCCGGAGGAGGCGCCGGTGATGAGGATCGTTTTGGCCATGTCGCGAACCTTACCGTATGTCGGCGGGACGGTGCCCCTGTTGACAGCCCATACACGAGGAGGAAGATAGACGGCGACCGGTTCCGCGTGGCGACGAGCCTCTCGGGTCACCGATCAACGGGGGTAAAAAATATGACGAGCCGTCCGCCTGTCGAGGACCGGAGCGGCGTGTCGCGAAATTTCGCGATGCTCGCCGTCGTTTGGGCTGCGCTTTTCGTTTCCTCGGCTTCCGCCGGAACGTCTGCGACGAACGATCGGCGAGCCGCATCGCCCGAAACGTCCTCTTCTCTTTCCAACTCGCCCGCAAACGCCGAAGACACGCCGCCCTCTACCGAGGCGCGAACGCTCTACACACTTGGTCAACTCATCTCGCGCACGCTCGACACGTTCGCCCTCACCTCCGATGAACTCGAATGGGTCAAGGCCGGACTCGAGGACGGCGTGCTGAAGCGCGACCCGAAGGTCGACCTTGCAGCGGAAGCCGATGGACTCCACAAGATGCAAGATGCCCGTCGTCTCGCAACGGTCGAGCGAGAGCGCGAAGCGGGCTTGGCCTTCATCGCCGCGATGGCCAATGCACCCGGATCGAAACGCCATCCGAGCGGGCTCGTACTGCAGCCCTTGGCATCGGGCGCAGGCGAGCAGCCCGACGCGAACGATCATGTGCGCGTGCACTACGAAGGTCGTCTCATCGACGGCACGGTATTCGAAAGTTCACGATCGCGCGGCACGCCGGCCACCCTGCCAGTGCGCGGCGTGATTCCGTGCTGGAGCGAGGCGCTGCAAGCGATGCGCGTCGGCGATCGCAGCCGAGTGGTCTGCCCGGCCGAACTCGCTTACGGAGAGCGCGGAGCACCACCCGCGATCAAGCCCGGCGCGACACTCGTCTTCGACATCGAGTTGCTCGGCGTCGTGCGCTGACCGATCGCGTTGCGATCGGGCCCGTACTGCCGCACCAGATAATCGACGATCGCTTTCGCGTCTTCGTCGGACATCGGCGCCTTGTAGGCGTTGCGCATTTTCGTCACCTGGCTCTCCCACAGTGCACGCGTGCCGAAGCGCGCATGCATCTCGATGTAATCGAGGCTGTGGCAGGAACTGCAGCGGGCGATGAAAAGCTCCCGACCCTCGCCCGTCGCGGCCTCGGGTTCTGCGCGCGCGATACCGGAGAGCGCGAACATCAGCGTGATGATCCAAAGAATTCGTCTCATGCGACCACCCTCACCGGTACACGATGAAATGCGTTGTGCTGATAACCAGAAGGGTTAGGTATGGGTTTTTCGACCTGTACTTGCCCAGCACGGTTCGCGGCTCGCGCCCAAACCTCATGTGGCCCCGGCGGCAGCGCCGGCCAGTCCGCCCGCCAGGGCCGGAAGGAATACGGCCCGAGATCGTCGCCGAGCTGGCAGCGACGCCAAGTGACGCCCGCATCGAACGACACTTCGACGCGATCGATGCCAAGGCCGGAATCCCACGCGATGCCGCGTAACTCTGATCGACCTGCGATCAAGCTTCCATCCGTCTCCATCGACGTAATCAAAGAATTGACGGCGATCTCGGTGACCGGCGTGCGCTCGCCAGACTCCTGCGACGGAAATCGCGACACCAGCGGGAAGGTCGATCGCGGCATGCGATAGGCCGTCGACATCCAGAAGTTTTTCTCGGGAGAGTCGAGCGCGGTGATCTTGTCGAGATGCTTGATCCAGTAGGTGGCCGTCCAGCCGGGCACCACGAGTCGAAGGGGAAAACCGTTGAGCTCGGGGAGCGGCTCACCGTTCATCTCGAAAGCGAGCAAGGTATCGGGATGCAAGGCCTTCGAGATCGGCAACGACTTGACGAAATCGGGCGTGGCCTCGAGCGGTGCCGCATCGGCCGCATCGAAGGCCACTTCGAGGGCGGAGGTTTTGAGCCCGGCACGTGCGAGGACATCCGCCAGTCGCACTCCGCGCCACCGCGCATTGCCCATCGCGCCGTAGCCCCACTGCAAGCCCGCGACGGGTGGGTCGAACAAACCGCGGCGATTACCCGAGCACTGGCATACCGCGACGACCTCGACCACGGGAAAGTCGCTACGCAATTCCTTGAGTGACAGGACGAGCGGTCGCTCCACGGCTGAGCCGCCGACTTCGAGGCGGTAGTCCTCGGCGCTGACCGAAGGAAGGATAGCGTGGTGATAGCGAACGAAAAACGCGTCGTTCGGCGTCAAGGTGTCGCGGAAGTATCGAATCGGCGTCTCGTAGTTCGGAGGGCGATGGGTCAGCCGATGCAGCGCGACTTTTCCGGGCAACCCGGCCACCACCTCACGGGCCGCCGCGATGGCCGAACCTGCGACCGACCCGATTGCGGCCCCGATCGCCGCGGATATCAGCCCGAAAATGGACTGCCTACGATTGAGTTCCATCGTCATGCCTCACCCCTATGTGGACCGAAGCATGCCAGAATCGCAGCCCTCCACGCAGTGCTTCCCTCGGAGGAACAAGATGAAATCCGTATTCCCGATCGCGCTCGCCGCATGTCTGATGCTCGCCCTGCCGGTCCACGCCCAGATGGGCCAAACCGCGCCCAAGAGCGAAACCGCCCTCGCCATCGAGAAGGCGCTCGCCAGCCCGATCCGGACGGCCGAGGAGCGCGCCCGTGACATGCCGGAGCGCAAGCCCGTGCAAACGCTGGAATTCTTTGGACTCAAACCCGACATGAGCGTCGTCGAGATCATGCCGGGTGCCGGTTGGTACACCAAGATCCTCGGACAGGTACTCGCCGAGAAAGGCACCCTGCACGTCGCCATTGGGACAACCCGCCTCGCGCCGCGCCTCAAAGAATGGGGTCTCGACAAGGTACAGGTGGTCGACGGCAAGTTCGTCACCCGCCCCTCGGGCCAGCGCGGCGTCTTCGACATCGAGACCGTCGAGATTCCGGTGAAGAACGCCGACATGGTGCTCACCTTCCGCAACGTGCACAACATGACGGCCGCCTCGCGTGGGTTGCTCAACAAGGCGATTTTCGACGCGCTGAAGCCGGGCGGGGTCTACGGTGTCGTCGATCACACCCGTCGTCACAACGAACCCACCTCGCCCGAGAACTGGCGGCGCGTCGACCCTGTGGTCATCATCAAGGAAGCACTCGACGCGGGCTTCATCTTCGAAGCCTTCAGCGACTTGCACTACCGACCCGATGACCAACTGCTGTACGACAGCCAGCGTCCGTCCATCGGCGGATACAGCGATCGATTCACCCTGAAGTTCCGCAAGCCGACGCGCTGAGTCGTCAAAACTCGGCCGCAGTAACCTCTGGCATTCACTGTGTATACGCTCGTCATCGGCAACAAGAACTACTCCTCGTGGTCGTTGCGACCCTGGGTGCTGATGCGCACCCTGCGCATCGACTTCGAGGAGCGCCTGATTCCCTTCGGCGAGCCCGGCAGCGCAGAGCTTTTCAAGGCACTCTCGCCGAGTGCCCGAGTGCCCTGCCTGCACGAGGGCGACTTGCGTATCTGGGACTCGCTCGCGATCGTCGAGCTTCTCGCCGAGCGTCACGCTGGCGTGTGGCCTGACGACGTCCGAGCAAGGGCGTGGGCGCGATCTGCCGCCGCCGAGATGCATTCGGGGTTTCAGGCACTGCGCAACGAATGCAGCATGAGTTGCGGGCAACGCGTGGTGTTGCGTACCCGATCGAAAGCCCTCGAGAACGACCTTCGCCGCATAAGGGCGTTGTGGCAGGACGGGCTTTCGCATTTCGGTGGGCCGTTCCTCGCCGGCCAACAGTTCACGGCAGTCGACGCTTTTTTTGCTCCCGTCGCGTATCGATTTCAGACATACGGCATCGAGCTCGGAGCCGTCTGCGACGGTTACGCCACTCGACTTCGCGCCTTGCCTGCCATGCAGGAATGGTACGAGGCGGCATTGATCGAGCCTTGGCGTGAGGCGGCGCACGAGCAAGATGTGGCCGCCGGAGCCGCATCGATCACCGATCTGCGGCGAGCCTGAACCTCGACGAACCCACGATAGGTCGTGGCGTGCGATCATTCGCCCATGACACGCTTCATCTCCCGAGCGTCGGTCTCGACGCTTTTCGCCGTCCTTCTCCTTGCGATTTCTCCGGCCGCCTGGGCAGGCAAGGCGGCCGTCGCCTCTCCCGATCGATTCAGCGCCGATACGGCCGAGGCCGTCATGCAACGCGGTGGAAATGCCATCGATGCCGCCGTTGCCACGGCTTTCGTGCTCGCGGTCACCTACCCTGAAGCAGGAAACCTCGGCGGTGGCGGATTCATCACGCTCAAGATGGGCTCGGATCTCGCTTTCCTCGACTTCCGCGAGGTCGCACCGAAAGCCGCCAAACGCGATATGTACCTCGATGCCTCGGGCAAACCCGTGCCCGGCACCTCGCTGGTTGGACACCTCGCTGCGGGCGTACCCGGAACGGTCGCCGGGCTCTGGGAGGCGCATCAAAAATATGGGCGTCTGCCTTGGCGCGATCTTCTCCAACCGTCGATTCGTCTCGCCCGTGATGGATTCGTTCCTGAACCGCAGCTGATCGAGCGGACCCTCGAGTCGCTGCCCGATTATGCCGGCAAGACCAACTTCGAGCGCTATTTCGGCGAGGTCGCCCGATTCTCCTCCGCGACGCCCACCTCAAAGAAAACCTTTCGTCAGCCCGAGCTCGCTCGAACCCTCGAGCGAGTTGCCAAAGACGGCCCCGCGGGCTTCTATTCGGGGCGTACCGCGAATCTCATCGTCGCCGAAATGCGACGCGGTGGCGGCATCATCACCCGCGAGGATCTCGCGGACTATCGCGCGCTGTGGCGTGAGCCGCTCGTGACCCGATGGCGCGACTACACCCTCGTCACCGCACCACCTCCCAGCTCCGGCGGCATCGCACTCATTCAATTGCTGCGAATGAAAGACGCCCTCGCCGATGATTTTTCGGGTGTTGCGCACAACTCGGCGCGCTACGTGCACCTCATCTCCGAAATCTCGAAGCGAGTCTTCGCTGACCGAGCGGAATATCTTGGTGACCCCGATTTCGTCCAAGTGCCGGTCGACAGACTCCTCGATGAGCGTTACACCGCGCGACGCGCGGCCGAGGTCAGTCGCAACTCGATCTCCGATAACGCGAGCGTCCGCCCTGGGCTTGCAGAGAGCTTGGAAACCACCCACTTCTCGATCCTGGATGGCGACGGTAATGCCGTTTCGCTCACCTACACCCTGAATGGCGGCTTCGGCAGCGGTGTCGTCGTCGAGGGCGCGGGTTTCCTGCTCAACAACGAGATGGATGATTTCAGCACGAAGCCGGGGGTCCCCAACCTTTATGGCGTCGTCGGTGGCGTCGCTAACGAAATCGTCCCCGGCAAACGCATGCTCTCCTCCATGACGCCGACACTACTGCTCGCCGACGGACAGCCGCGCATGATCGTCGGTACCCCTGGCGGATCGACGATCTTCACCGCCGTGTTTCAAACCATGGTGAATCGCCTCGACTTCAAAATGAGCGCGCTCGAGGCGGTATCCGTCTCGCGCTTCCACCATCAACTGCTGCCGCCGAATGTCGTCATCCACAGCATGTGCTGCGAGCTCGGCGATGCCTCGACCCTCGAGGGTCTCAAGACACTCGGTTGGGATGTACGAAAAAGCAGTTGGGAATTCGGCGACATGCAGCTCATCGATGTCGACGCGGCCGGAAACACCAGCGCAGCAGCCGACCCGCGGGGCCGCGGCGTTGCGCGCGTTTTCGAGGTGAAGTCGCGTTAAGCCGCGGGGTCGGAAGGCCCGGCAAGTCTGGCTGACTCTTCACGCAAGGGACGCGGCGTGACATCCACCGGATCGATGGGCTCGAGCCGCGTGGCATCGAGCGCGGGGTCGAGATCACGCAGGCGACGCGCCGAGACCATCACCCGGCTCTCGAGCGAACTGATCGCCGAGTTGTAACCATCAACCGCTTGCTTGAGATTTTTGCCGACGCGCGCCCAATGCTCCCCCATGACGGAGAGGCGGTCGTAAACCTCTTTTCCGAGCTCGCTGATTTTTTCGGCGTTGTGCGCGATCTCTTCTTGGCGCCAGCCGTAAGCAACCGCTCGCAGCAAGGCGATGAGCGAGGTCGGCGTCGCGATCATCACGCCCTGATCGACACCCGCTTCGATGAGGGAAGGATCCTGCTCCAGCGCCGCGCTGAAGAACACTTCGCCCGGCAGGAACATCACCACGAACTCGGCACTGCCACGAACCTCGGCGGCATACCCTTTTCGCGAGAGCGCCGTGATGTGACCTTTGACCGCGCGCGAGTGCTCCTGAAGATGCAACGTGCGCGTCGCCTCGTCTCGCGCCTCGAGCGCCGCAAGATACCCCGATAGCGGCACCTTGGAATCGACGATCACCGTTCGCCCACGCGGCAAATGGATGATGAGATCGGGACGCAACCGTCCGTCTTCGGTGTCGATCGATTGCTGCTCGCGGAAGTCGCAATGCGACAGCATGCCCGCAAGCTCCACGACACGTCGCAACTGGATTTCGCCCCAACGCCCACGAACCGTGGGTTGCCGCAGGGCACTCACGAGGTTGCTCGTCTCTCCGCGCAGTGCGACTTGCTCGCGCATGAGCAATTGGACTTGCTCCGTCAGCGACTGATATGCCACCGCCCGATTCTTCTCGAGATCTCTGACCTGCAGATCGAACTTGTCGATGGACTCGCGAATAGGCTTCAAAGATTCATCGATCTTGCGCTGCCGAACCTCGAGATCGGAGCGTGCCTGAACCTGGAAATTCTCGAGCTGGGTCCGCGCGAGCTCGAGGAACTGCTGATTGTTGGTGTGCAGCGCCTCGGCCGAGAGCGCCTTGAAGGCGTTGGCGAGTTGCTCGCGCGCGGCATCGAGCACAGCGAGTTTTTCGTCGGCGGCGGCACGATCACGCTCGAGTGTGGCTTGCAACGCGGCGTTCTGCGCCGTCAACTCGAGGATGCGTGACTGCATCGCCGAGGAAGCCCGTTGACGGGCAACGAGCGCCCCGATCACGCCGCCGAGCACGGCTCCGGCGAGGAACAGCATCAGATAAACCAAGGACCCGGTCACGCCATACCCCTATCGCAGCCCATCGGAGCTCACTATAGAGCGGTTGCGGATCAAAAGGTGAGGCAGCGTCTCGGGAATCCGATCAGACGGATTTGCCGACCACGATGTCGAGCAGGGCGGGCAGCAAACGCTTGCGCGCCTCCTCGAACGACACCGCCGACAACGCGAAACGGACGGCGAGCGCCGCGATCGGTTCGCCGTCGACCAGCACCGGAACGGCGATACTCCCCTGCTCGGTAAGCCGCAGCGGGCGGACGCATCGCGCATAACCCCGCTCGCGGATCTGAGCCATGTCACGATCGAATGCGACTCGATCGGCCCACGTGGACATCGCATCGGCCGAGCGGTTGGCCCAAAGATATTCGAGCACGGTGTCGCGGACTCGCGAACTCGAAAACGCGATGATGGCGCGCCCCGAGGCCGTGGTGAGTACGGGCACGAACATGCCACGCTCGAAGTGCTGCACCGCAAACCCACTTTCGCGATCGGTGGAGTCTTCGATGAACAGCTCCGGAAAGTGCAGCCTCATGAGGCTCATCGGCCACTGCACTCGAGAGGATGCCGCATGCATCGCGGCACGCACGCCCTCCAGGCGCTCCGTCGCCACATCGAAGCCATGACTCAAGGTCACGGCTTTGGCGGTCAGCGCATAACGGCGATTGGCCAATCGTTCGACGAAGCCTTGTCCCTCGAGCGTCGACAGGCAGCGGTTTACGGTTGTTCGGGCGAGTCGCAACTTTTGACTGAGAGAGGCTGTGGTCAGCGGACCGTGCCGACTGAGCGCCTGCATCAGCTCGAGCCCGCGCAGCAGGACGCGCACCGGGGTGGGATGCCCCGGTAGCGCGTTCCGTCGGTCGCCGAGGCCGGCGCCGAGTTCATCGTCGTCCGACAAATCCTCTGCGACAGGTTCGTACATCAGCCGGTGGCACCCTCTTCTTCGCCGACGGTGGGTTCGTCGGTTTCACCACCCGATGCCCCGCCAACGTCCATGAAGCTGCGCGGCGACGCGTCGTCGAGCTTGCGCCGACGATGTGAATGGGCGGCAAACCCCGTACCCGCCGGAATGAGTCTTCCGACGATGACGTTTTCCTTGAGGCCACGCAGATCGTCCTTGAGACCGCGAACCGCCGCCTCGGTGAGGACGCGGGTGGTCTCCTGGAACGAGGCCGCAGAGATGAACGACTCGGTGGCGAGCGAGGCCTTGGTGATGCCGAGCAACACCGGCGACAACGCCGCACCCTGCTTGCCCTCTCCGGCCATGCGATCGTTGATGTCGAGCGCACGCGAACGGTCGAGCTGTTCGCCCTTGAGCAGCGGTGTATCGCCCGTGCTCGTGACCTCGGCCTTGCGCAGCATCTGTCGAATGATGACCTCGATGTGCTTGTCGTTGATCTTCACGCCCTGCAGACGGTAGACGTCCTGGATCTCGCGGACGAGATAGTTCGCGAGAGCCTCGACGCCCTGCAAGCGCAAAATGTCGTGCGGGTTCGGCTCGCCGTCGGCGATGACTTCACCACGGGTGACGTTCTCGCCTTCGAAGACGTTGAGCTGACGCCATTTCGGGATGAGCTCTTCGTACTTCTCGCCCTTCTCGTCGGTGATGATGAGACGACGCTTGCCCTTGGTCTCCTTGCCGAAGCTCACGGTGCCGCTCTTCTCGGCGAGGATCGCCTGGTCCTTCGGCTTGCGGGCTTCGAAGAGATCCGCCACGCGCGGCAGACCGCCCGTGATGTCGCGGGTCTTCGAGGACTCCTGCGGGATGCGCGCGATGACGTCGCCAACCGACACCTTGGCCCCGTCCTCGAGGCTGATGAGGGCGCCGGCAGGCAGCGTGTAAACGGCCGGGATCGTCGTGTTCGCGAACGGCACTTCCTTGCCCTTCGCATTCACGAGCTTGATCGTCGGACGCAATTCTTTGCCACCACGCTGCTTGCTGCCGTCCATGACGACGACAGACGAAAGGCCGGTGACTTCATCGACCTGACGAGTCACCGTGAGGCCATCGACGAAGTCCTGGAAGCGCAGGAAGCCCGCCACTTCCGTGACGACGGGGTGGGTGTGCGGATCCCAAGTCGCAACGGTCTGGCCCGCCGCCACCTGAGTGCCTTCGGTTAGACCAATCTGCGCACCGTAGGGGATCTTGTAGCGCTCGCGCTCGCGGCCGAATTCATCGACCACGCCGATTTCACCCGAGCGAGACACCGCGACGAGATAACCCTTCTCGTGCGACACGGTCTTCACGTTGTGGAAGCGCAGCGTACCCTTGTTGCGAACCTCGACGCTCGAGGCCGCTGCCGCTCGCGATGCCGCACCACCGATGTGGAACGTACGCATCGTGAGCTGGGTACCCGGCTCACCGATCGACTGCGCGGCCATGACGCCGACCGCCTCACCGATGTTGATGATGCGACCACGCGCGAGATCGCGCCCGTAGCACATCGAGCACACACCGTAGCGAGTCGCGCACGTGATGGGCGAACGCACTTGAACCTGATCGACGCCGTGCTGTTCGAGCGTTCGGACGAGGTGCTCGTCGATGAGCGTGCCCGCTTCGATCAACACCGCACCCTTGCCGCCCGGACGCAGCACGTCTTCGACGACCACGCGGCCGAGCACACGCTCGCCGAGGCCTTCGACCACGTCGCCGCCTTCGACGATCGGCGTGACAGAGAGACCCTCGGTCGTGCCGCAATCGACTTCCGTGACCACGAGATCCTGGGCGACGTCGACGAGACGACGCGTCAGGTAACCCGAGTTCGCGGTCTTCAACGCGGTGTCCGCGAGACCCTTACGGGCGCCGTGGGTCGAGATGAAGTACTGCAGAACGTTGAGGCCTTCGCGGAAGTTCGCGGTGATCGGCGTCTCGATGATCGAGCCGTCCGGCTTCGCCATGAGTCCGCGCATACCCGCGAGCTGTCGGATCTGCGCCGCGCTACCACGAGCGCCCGAGTCTGCCATCATGAAGATGGAGTTGAACGACTTCTGACGCTGCTTCTGACCCTTGGAGTCCGTCGCCTCTTCCGAGCCGAGCTTCTCCATCATCGCCTTGGCGACTTGATCGTTGGCGCGCGACCAGATGTCGACGACCTTGTTGTAGCGCTCGCCGTTCGTGACGAGACCCGAGGCGTATTGATCCTGGATCTCCTTCACTTCGCGATCGGCCGACGCGACGATCTTCACTTTCTGCTCGGGGATGACGATGTCGTCGATGCCGAACGAGACCGACGCACGGGTCGAGTAGTGGAAACCCGTGTACATGAGTCGGTCGGCGAAGATGACCGTATCTTTGAGGCCGAGCTGACGATAGCAGGCGTTGATGGTCGCCGAGATCGCCTTCTTGGTCATGTCCTGGTTGATGATGTCGAACGAGAGGCCCTCGGGAATGACTTCCGAGAGCAGTGCGCGGCCGACCGTGGTCTTCACCACGCGACGACGGGCCTTCTTCTCGCCATTCTCGATGATCGTCTCGTTGATGCGGACGGTGATGCGGGCCTGAAGGTCCACTTCGCGGGTTTCATAGGCGCGGTGCGCCTCGCCCACGTCGGAGAACATCATGCCCTCGCCCTTTGCGCCCACGCGCTCACGGGTCATGTAATAGAGACCGAGGACGACGTCCTGCGACGGCACGATGATCGGGTCGCCGTTCGCCGGTGAGAGGATGTTGTTGGACGACATCATCAACGCGCGCGCTTCGAGCTGAGCCTCGAGCGAGAGCGGAACGTGCACGGCCATCTGGTCACCGTCGAAGTCGGCGTTGAACGCCGTGCAAACGAGCGGATGCAGCTGGATCGCCTTGCCTTCGATCAGCACCGGCTCGAAAGCCTGGATGCCGAGACGGTGCAGCGTCGGGGCGCGGTTGAGGAGCACGGGGTGCTCGCGGATCACCTCGGAGAGGATGTCCCATACCTCCGGACCCTCACGCTCGACGAGACGCTTGGCCGCCTTGATCGTCGACGCATCACCACGCAGCTGGAGCTTGTGGAAGATGAACGGCTTGAAGAGTTCGAGCGCCATCTTCTTCGGCAGACCGCACTGGTGCAGACGCAACGTCGGACCGACCACGATGACCGAACGGCCCGAGTAGTCGACGCGCTTGCCGAGCAAGTTCTGACGGAACCGGCCCTGCTTGCCCTTGATCATGTCGGCGAGCGACTTGAGCGGGCGCTTGTTGGTGCCCGTGATCGCACGGCCGCGACGGCCGTTGTCGAGCAGCGCATCGACCGCTTCTTGCAGCATGCGCTTTTCGTTGCGGACGATGATGTCCGGCGCATTCAACTCGAGCAGTCGGCGCAGACGGTTGTTACGGTTGATCACTCGACGATAGAGATCGTTGAGGTCGGAGGTCGCAAAGCGACCTCCGTCGAGCGGCACGAGCGGACGCAGATCGGGCGGCAGCACCGGCAGGATGGTCATCACCATCCACTCGGGCTTGTTGCCCGACTCGATGAACGACTCGATGAGCTTGAGACGCTTCGAGAGACGCTTGAGCTTCGTCTCAGAGCTGGTGTTGCCCATCTCCTCGCGAGCCTTGAGAACCTCGGCCTGCAAGTCGAGCGAGCGCAGCAATTCATAGACGGCTTCGGCACCCATGCGGGCGTCGAATTCGTCACCGTGCTGCTCGATGGCCTCGAGATACATCTCGTCGGTGAGCAACTGGCCACGCTGCATCGGCGTCATGCCCGGCTCGATGACCACGAAGGCTTCGAAGTAGAGCACGCGCTCGATTTCGCGCAGCGTCATGTCGAGCATGAGACCGATACGAGACGGGAGCGACTTGAGGAACCAGATATGCGCCACGGGCGAAGCGAGTTCGATGTGACCCATGCGGTCGCGACGGACCTTCGACTGGGTGACCTCGACGCCGCACTTTTCGCACACCACGCCGCGATGCTTCAGGCGCTTGTACTTGCCGCAAAGACATTCGTAGTCCTTCACGGGGCCGAAGATCTTGGCGCAGAAGAGCCCGTCACGCTCCGGCTTGAACGTGCGGTAGTTGATGGTCTCCGGCTTTTTCACTTCGCCGAAGGACCACGACTTGATCATTTCAGGCGAGGCCAGCCCGATCTTGATCGAGTCGAAGTGCTCGACCGGGGCGTTCTGCTTGAAGATGTTGAGAAGGTCTTTCATGACTTCCACCTCAATCCTGTTCCAGCTCGACGTTGATCGCGAGGGAACGGATTTCCTTCACGAGCACGTTGAACGATTCGGGCATACCGGCATCCATCTGGTGATTTCCGTCGACGATGTTCTTGTACATCTTCGTACGGCCATTCACGTCGTCGGACTTCACGGTGAGCATTTCCTGCAGCGTATACGCCGCGCCATAGGCCTCGAGCGCCCAGACTTCCATCTCACCGAAGCGCTGACCACCGAACTGCGCCTTGCCACCGAGCGGCTGCTGGGTGACGAGCGAGTAAGGCCCAGTCGAACGAGCGTGCATCTTGTCGTCGACCAGGTGGTTGAGCTTCAGCATGTACATATAACCGACGGTGACCGGACGATCGAAACGCTCGCCGGTACGACCATCGACCAAGGTGGTCTGCCCCGAGAGCGGCAGATCGGCCATCTCGAGCAGACGCTTGATTTCGGACTCGGCGGCGCCGTCGAACACCGGCGTCGCAATCGGCACGCCGCGCGAAAGGTTCTTCGCGAGCGCGACGACGTCCTGATCGCTCAGGGTGTCGATCTTTTCTTTTTGTCCGCCCGACTCGTTGTAGATCCGAGTGACGAACTTTCGGACCTCGCCGACGGCCTGTTGCTGCTCGAGCATTCGGCCGATCTTGAGGCCGAGGCCCTTAGCAGCCCAGCCGAGATGGGTCTCGAGCACCTGACCGACGTTCATGCGCGAGGGCACGCCGAGCGGATTGAGCACGACATCGACCGGCGTACCGTCTTCGAGGTACGGCATGTCTTCGACCGGGACGATCGTCGAGATGACGCCCTTGTTACCGTGACGGCCGGCCATCTTGTCGCCCGGCTGCACACGACGCTTCACCGCGAGATAGACCTTGACCATCTTGAGCACGCCCGGCGACAGATCGTCACCCTGCGTGATCTTGGCTCGCTTGTTCTCGAGGCGCGCCTCGAACATCTTGCGCTGCTCGCGCACGCGCTCGGCAGTCGCTTCGAGTTGCGAGTTGGCGTCTTCGTCATCGAGACGGATCTCGAACCAGTCGTCGCGCTTCAAGCTGTCGAGGTACTCGGCGGTGATCTTCGTGCCCGACTTGAGCTTCGAAGGACCACCGGCCGCGACCTTGCCGAGCAGCATGCCGCGCACGCGCTGGAACAAGTCGTCCTCGAGAATACGCTGCTGATCGCCGAAGTCCTTGCGGACACGCTCGATCTCCGCCTTCTCGATGGAAAGCGCACGCGAGTCTTTCTCGACGCCATCACGCGTGAAGACGCGAACGTCGATGACCGTGCCGTCCATGCCCGGAGGCACGCGCAGCGAGGTATCTTTGACGTCGCTCGCCTTCTCGCCAAAGATGGCGCGAAGCAGCTTCTCTTCCGGCGTGAGCTGCGTCTCGCCCTTCGGCGTGACCTTGCCCACGAGGATGTCGCCCGCGCGAACTTCGGCGCCGATGAAGGCGATGCCGGCTTCGTCGAGCTTGTTGAGCGCTTGGTCACCCACGTTCGGGATGTCGGCGGTGATTTCCTCCGACCCGAGCTTGGTGTCGCGAGCGACACAAGTGAGCTCTTCGATGTGGATGGTGGTGAAGCGGTCTTCCTGAACGACTCGCTCGGAGATGAGGATCGAGTCTTCGAAGTTGTATCCGTTCCAGGGCATGAACGCGACCAGCATGTTCTGGCCGAGCGCGAGCTCGCCGAGATCGGTCGACGGGCCGTCCGCGAGCACATCGCCGCGAGCGATCACGTCACCGGCCGACACGAGCGGACGCTGGTTGATGCAAGTGTTCTGGTTGGAACGCGTGTACTTCGTCAGGTTGTAGATGTCGACACCGGGCTCGCCCGAGGTGGTCTCCGCGTCGTCGACGCGAACCACGATGCGCGAGGCGTCGACCGAGTCGACCACGCCACCACGACTGGCGACGACGGTGACACCCGAATCGATGGCCACCGGACGCTCCATGCCGGTGCCGACGAGCGGCGACTCGGTGCGAAGCGTCGGCACGGCCTGACGCTGCATGTTCGCGCCCATGAGTGCGCGGTTGGCGTCGTCATGCTCGAGGAACGGAATCAACGAGGCCGCCACCGACACGATCTGCTTCGGCGAGACGTCCATGTAGTTGATGCGATCACGCGGCATGAGCGTGAATTCGTTCTGGAAGCGGCACGAGACGAGATCGTCCGTCAGCTCACCCTTCGGGTTGGTGGTGGCGTTCGCCTGAGCGATCGCGAACTCACCCTCTTCGATGGCCGAGAGGAAGTCGATCTTGTCGGTGACGCGGCCGTTCTCGACGCGACGGTACGGCGTCTCGAGGAAGCCGTACTGGTTCGTGCGCGCATAGACCGACAGCGAATTGATGAGACCGATGTTCGGACCTTCCGGAGTTTCGATCGGGCAAACGCGGCCGTAGTGCGTCGGGTGCACGTCGCGAACTTCGAAGCCCGCACGCTCGCGGGTGAGACCGCCTGGGCCGAGCGCCGAAACGCGACGCTTGTGCGTCACTTCGGAGAGCGGATTGTTCTGGTCCATGAACTGGCTGAGCTGCGAGGAACCAAAGAATTCCTTCACGGCAGCGGCAACCGGCTTCGCGTTGATCATCTCCTGCGGCATCAGCGGCTCGGTCTCCGCGATGTTCAGGCGCTCCTTGACGGCGCGCTCCACGCGGACGAGACCCACGCGGAAGGCGTTCTCCGCCATTTCACCGACCGAACGCACGCGGCGGTTGCCGAGATGGTCGATGTCGTCGACCGTGCCGTCGCCATTGCGGATGGCGATGAGCACCTTGAGCACGTCGAGAATGTCCTCTTTCGAGAGGACGCTCTCGCCGGTGATTTCTTTGCGACCGACGCGGCGGTTGAACTTCATGCGACCGACGCCCGAAAGATCGTAGCGCTCGTCGTTGAAGAACAGATTCGAGAACAGATTCTCGGCAGCGTCACGCGTCGGCGGTTCGCCCGGACGCATCATGCGATAGATCTCGACCAAAGCCTCGAGGCGGTTCTTGGTCGGATCGATACGCAGCGTGTCGGAGACGTACGGACCACGGTCGAGGTCGTTCACGTAGAGCGTGGACACCTCGGTGATGCCCGTCTCGATGAATTTTTCGGCAGACGCCGCGGTGATCACCTCGTTGGCCTTGGCGATGATTTCGCCGGTCTCGGTGTTCACGACGTCGTGCGAGAGGATCTTGCCGTAGATGTAGTCACGCGGCACAGCCAATCGGCTGACGCCCGCGTCCTCGAGCTGACGAACGTGACGCGCGGTGATGCGACGCCCTTCTTCGACGACGACCTTGTCGCCGATGCGGATCTCGAAAGCCGCCGTCTCGCCACGCAGGCGAGCCGGAATGAGCTCGAGAGACGTCTCGTCCTTCGAGAGGAAGAAGCGGTTCTTGTCGAAGAACGTGTCGAGGATTTCTCCCTCGTTCATGCCGAGGGCACGCAGGATGATCGACACCGGCAGCTTGCGGCGGCGGTCGATACGCGCGAACACGCAGTCCTTGGCGTCGAATTCGAAGTCGAGCCACGAGCCACGGTAGGGAATGATGCGGGCGCTGAACAGCAGCTTGCCCGACGAGTGCGACTTGCCACGGTCGTGGTCAAAGAAAACGCCCGGGCTGCGATGCAGCTGCGAGACGATGACACGCTCGGTGCCATTGACGACGAACGTGCCGTTGTCGGTCATGAGCGGCAGTTCACCGAGGTAAACTTCCTGCTCTCGTACGTCTTTGACGGGCTTCTTCGGACCCGCCGCTTCCTTGTCGTACACGACGAGGCGAACCTTGACGCGCAGCGGCGCGGCGTAGGTCAGGCCACGGAGTTGGCACTCCTTGACGTCGAACACCGGCTCACCGAGCCGATAGCTCACGTACTCGAGTACGGCATTGCCGGAATAACTCGAGATCGGGAAGACGGTTTTGAATGCCGCATGCAGACCGACGTCTTCGCGTCCGTCCTCGGCCTTGTCGGCCTGCAGGAACTGGCGGTAGGAGTCGAGCTGAATGGCGAGCAAATACGGCGTCTCGAGGACGCTGCCTTGCTTGCCGAAATTCTTGCGGATGCGCTTCTTCTCAGTGAATGAGTAAGCCATCTGTCACCTCTCTCGTCAAAACTGTTCGGAGACGACGACGCAACCGGGGCCAGCAAGCCCCGGCTGCGTCGCTTCTCGCGGATCTAACGTAATAACCACCGGCTAAAGCGGCGGAATTACTTGATTTCCACCTTCGCGCCGGCTTCTTCCAGCTTCTTTTTCATGCTGTCGGAGTCGGCCTTGTTCACGCCTTCCTTCAGCGTGCCCGGGACGGCTTCGACGAGGTCCTTCGCTTCCTTGAGGCCGAGGCCCGTCAGTTCGCGAACAACCTTAATGACACCGACCTTCTTGTCGGCCGGGTATTCCTTGAGGATGACGGTGAACTCCGTCTTCTCCTCGGCAGGAGCCGCGGCAGCGGCCGGACCGGCCACAGCAGCGACAGCGACCGGCGCAGCAGCGGTGACACCGAACTTCTTCTCCATGTCGGAGATCAGCTCGACGACCTGCATGATGCTCATCTGAGAAATTGCTTCGAGGATTTCGTCCTTGCTAACAGCCATTGTAGTTACTCCAAGTTGTTTCAAAGGCTAAACAAGATCAAGCGCCGGCGGCCTGCTTGGCGTCGCGGACAGCCGCGACGGTGCGGACCAGCTTGGTGTGCGGCGCAGCCACCGTACGCACGAACTTCTCGATCGGCGCCTTGAGGGTTCCCAAGAGCATCGACAGAGCCTGTTCGCGAGTCGGCAGGGACGCGACTTTCTCGAGATCCTTGCCCGGCAGCACATCGCCACCGAGGGATACGAGAGTCGCGACGAGCTTTTCGTTCGACTTCGCGAAGTCCTTGACCACACGCGCCGCAGCGCCCGGGTCATCCTTCGAGAAGGCGAGGACAAGCGGGCCCTTGAGTTGGGCACCGAGAGCCTCGAACGAAGTGCCAACCATGGCCTTGCGCGCCAGCGTGTTTTTGACGACACGCATGTACACGCCTTGCGCACGGGCTTTGGCACGCAGCTCGGTCATCTGCGAAACCGTGATACCACGGTATTCGGCAGCGACCACCGATTGCGCCGTAGACGCAATCTCCGCCACTTCCTTCACCAACGCTTTCTTGTCTTCGAGGTTCAGAGGCACTAGTTGATTACTCCTCTCCTGAAGATCACACACCGGCCGACGACTTGCGTCGCCTGCCGGACCTTTCGACGGTGACCTTCATACGAGGACGATCCTCGTCTGAGCGGCACACCACCTGCGCAGGCGATCATTAAGAGCGGGCGGAACGCATCAGCCGTTCCCCTGCTCGCCTGCGGTCTTAGATGGAACCCGGCGCCTTGCGTTGCCGGACCCGCATCAATTCAAAACAACAATCAGCCGCCGAGCGACGACTGATCGACCAACACGCCAGGACCCATCGTCGAGGACAGGGTGACGCGCTTCAAATAAACGCCCTTCGAGGTCGCCGGCTTGGCTTTCTGCAAGTCGGCGAGCAGCGCGAGGAGATTTTCCTTGAGCTGCTGCGGCTCGAAGCTGGCCTTGCCGATCGTGCAATGCACGATGCCGGCCTTGTCGACGCGATAGCGGACCTGACCGCTTTTCGCATTCTTTACCGCACCGGCCACATCGGGGCTCACCGTGCCCACCTTCGGGTTCGGCATGAGGCCACGAGGACCGAGGATCTGACCGAGCTGACCGACGACGCGCATGGCGTCCGGGCTCGCGATCACGACGTCGAAGTCGAGCTCTCCGGCCTTCACCTTCTCGGCGAGGTCTTCGAGGCCGACGATGTCGGCACCGGCAGCCTTCGCGGCTTCCTGGTTGCGACCCGAGGTGAACACGGCCACGCGGACCGTCTTGCCGAGGCCGTGCGGCATCAGCGTCGAACCACGAACCTGCTGATCGGACTTCGAAGCGTCGATGCCGAGGTTGATCGCGGCGTCGACCGATTCGTTGAACTTCGCTTTCGCGAATTCTTTGACGAGCTTGAGCGCGTCATCGACCGGATAGGTCTTACCCGGCGGGAGTGCGTCCTTCCAGGGCTTCATTCTTTTGGCTAAGGCGGGCATGGTCAGACTCCTTCCACGTCAACGCCCATGGAACGGGCACTGCCTGCGATCGTGCGCACGGCCGCATCGAGATCGGCGGCGGTCAGATCGGGCGTCTTGGTCTTGGCGATTTCTTCGAGCTGCGCGCGCGAGATCTTGCCGACCTTGTTGGTGTTGGGCGTACCGCTGCCTTTTTCGATGCCGATCGCCTTGCGGATCAGCACGGCCGCGGGCGGCGTCTTCATGATGAAGGTGAAGCTGCGATCCGCATACACGGTGATCACCACCGGAATCGGAAGACCCTTCTCCACCTTCTGCGTGGCAGCATTGAACTGCTTGCAGAATTCCATGATGTTGACGCCTTGCTGACCCAGTGCTGGGCCGATGGGCGGCGACGGGTTCGCCGAGCCTGCAGGGACCTGCAGCTTGACGTAGCCTTGGACTTTCTTGGCCATCGTTGTCTCTCCTGGGTGCAAACGCCCGATCGCTCGAGCTCCCCATGCGCTTCCTTGCCGTTACGGCACGCGATCCGTCGCGTGCCGCTACCTAAAACGACCCGAGCCTTCTGGGCTCAGGCCTTTTCAACCTGCGAGAAGTCGAGTTCGACGGGCGTCGAGCGCCCGAGGATCTGCACCGCCACCTGCAGGCGGTTCTTCTCGTAATTCACATTCTCGACGACACCGTTGAAATCGTTGAACGGTCCGTCCGTGACTCTGACCACTTCGCCCGGCGCGAAGACGACCTTCGGCCTCGGCTTCTCGACGCCCTCTTCGACGCGACGCAGAATCTGGTTCGCTTCGCGGTCGGTGATCGGCGCCGGCTTTTCTTTGGTGCCGCCGATGAAGCCGAGAACCTTGGGAACCTCGTGCACGAGATGCCAGGTGTTCTCGTCCATCTCCATCTGCACCAACACGTAACCCGGGTAGAACTTGCGCTCACTCTTGCGCTTCTGCCCGTCACGCATCTCGACCACCTCTTCGGTGGGCACGAGAATCTCGCCGAATTTCGGCTCGAGACCCGCGCGCTTGATGCGCTCTTTGAGACCTTCGGCTACACGGTGCTCGAAGTTCGAGTAGGCGTGAACGACGTACCAACGCAAGGCCATCGGCTCAGCCTCCCGCGCCTGCGCCGCCGAGGATTGAGCGGGTAGCCCAACTGAGCACCGCATCAACACCCCAGAAGAACAGCGACATGATGATGACGAACACGAAGACGACGATCGTCATCGTGCCGGTCTCCTGGCGGGTGGGCCAGAAGACCTTGTAGAGCTCGATGCGCGCATCGAGCACGAATTTCCAGAAGTCGCGACCGTACTGCGACACCGCAAAGACCAGAGCGCCCAAGACGAGCGAGCCGACGAACAACGACCAGCGTACCCAGTCGTCCTGATCGCCTTTCAGGAAATAGAACGCAGCGAGACCCGCCACCGCGATGAGGATCGCGGCGTAGAGTTTCGCCTTGTCGGCGCCGGTGACGCCTTCCTGTCTGACAATGTCGTTCATCTTCGACCCTGAGTGGCAGGCCAGGAGGGAATCGAACCCCCAACCTGCGGTTTTGGAGACCGCCGCTCTGCCAATTGAGCTACTGGCCTGTGCTGTGTGTCTTTCGCTTTCCTTACTTCAGGATCTTGGCGACGACGCCTGCACCGACGGTGCGGCCGCCTTCGCGGATCGCAAAGCGCAGACCGTCTTCCATCGCGATCGGCGCGATCAACTCGACCGTCATCTTGATGTTGTCACCAGGCATCACCATCTCGGTGTCGCCCGGCAACTCGATCGTGCCGGTCACGTCCGTCGTGCGGAAGTAAAACTGCGGGCGGTAGCCCTTGAAGAACGGCGTGTGACGCCCCCCTTCTTCCTTCGTCAGCACGTACACCTCACACTCGAACTTCGTGTGCGGCAGGATGCTGCCGGGCTTGGCCAACACCTGACCACGCTCGACGTCCTCACGCTTCGTGCCACGCAGCAGCACGCCCACGTTGTCGCCCGCCTGACCCTCATCGAGCAGCTTGCGGAACATCTCAACGCCCGTGCACGTCGTCTTCACCGTGTCCTTCAGACCAATGATCTCGACTTCTTCGTTCACCTTCACGATGCCGCGCTCGATACGACCCGTCACCACCGTGCCACGGCCAGAGATCGAGAACACGTCCTCGACCGGCATCAGGAACGGCTTCTCAACGTCGCGCTTCGGCACCGGGATGTACTTGTCCATCTCTTCGACGAGCTTCACCACCGCAGGCACGCCGATCGGGCTCGTGTCCCCCTCGAGCGCCTTCAGCGCCGAACCCACGATGATCGGGGTCGCATCGCCGGGGAACTTGTACGTGCTCAGCAACTCGCGCACTTCCATCTCGACGAGCTCCAAAAGCTCCTTGTCGTCGACCATGTCCGCCTTGTTCATGAACACGACGATGTACGGCACGCCGACCTGACGGGCGAGCAGAATGTGCTCACGCGTCTGCGGCATCGGACCGTCGGCGGCCGACACCACGAGAATCGCACCGTCCATCTGCGCCGCGCCCGTGATCATGTTCTTCACGTAGTCCGCGTGCCCCGGGCAATCGACGTGCGCGTAGTGGCGCTCCTTCGACTGGTACTCGACGTGTGCCGTCGAAATCGTGATGCCGCGCGCCTTCTCTTCAGGCGCCTTGTCAATCTGGTCGTACGCCTTGAACTCACCACCAAACGTCTCGGCCATCACCTTCGTCAAGGCCGCAGTCAGTGTCGTCTTGCCGTGGTCAACGTGACCAATCGTCCCTACGTTTACGTGCGGCTTGCTGCGTTCGAATTTTTCCTTGGACACGTCTGTATCTCCTGAAAACCGTTCAAAAAAATCCCTGACAACCTATTACTTACTCTGGAGCTCACGACCGGGATTGAACCGGTGACCTCGTCCTTACCAAGGACGTGCTCTACCAACTGAGCTACGTGAGCCGAAACCTGGAGCGGGTAGTGGGAATCGAACCCACGTCATCAGCTTGGAAGGCTGAGGTTCTACCATTGAACTACACCCGCTTTGTCTTGGAAGCTTGGGTGAGCCCGCAGGATCCGCTACAAAAGCCGACTCATGCACTCTCTCCCACTCGCACTGGTGGAGGGGGTAGGATTCGAACCTACGAAGGCGTGAGCCGGCAGATTTACAGTCTGCTCCCGTTGGCCGCTTGGGTACCCCTCCGCGTGAAACGAGCCGCCTATTCTGATTTCCCCACGCCGGGGTGTCAATGAAGGAGTCGATCTGAATATGGGTCTCGACCCGATCGTCCTGTTCTTCGCCCTGGGTCTCGGTGCCGGAATCCTGAAGGCGGACCTGCGCCTACCCCCTGCCATTTACGAGTTCGTCAGTACTGTGTTGCTGCTCTCGATCGGCATGAAGGGGGGTATCGAGCTTGCCAGGCAGCCCGCCGACGGTCTGGCCCTCGACCTTCTTCTCACCCTGGTCCTCGGTATATTATTGACTTTCATAGCTTTTTTTATTCTACGGTATGTCGGCCGACTGGACCGGAGCAATTCCGCCGCCGTCGCCGCCCACTACGGATCAGTCAGCATCGGCACCTTCGCCGTGGCCGTCGCCTTCCTGGCCGGAGCCGGCATCAGCTATGAACCCACCCTCCCCCTGCTGCTCGTCCTCCTCGAGATCCCGGCCATCGTCCTCGGCATCCTGCTCGCCCGGGGGGTCAAGGCGGGGACGCCCTGGGGCGAAATCGCCCACGAGGTGCTGCTTGGCCGGAGCGTGTTGTTGCTGCTCGGGGGCCTCGCCATCGGTTGGGCGGCCGGCGCCGAGGGGCTCGAACCCGTCGCGCCGCTATTCTTTGACCTCTTCAAGGGCATCCTCGCCGTCTTCTTGCTCGAGATGGGCCTCATCGCTGCAGATCATCTCGGGGGCTTCCGAAGGCATGGTCTCTTCATGAGCGCTTTCGCACTTTTAATTCCTCCTGCGTTCGCCATGATCGGTCTCGGCTTCGCCGCGCTCATGGAGCTTTCGGTGGGCGGCGCCATTCTGCTCGCAACACTCGCCGCAAGCGCGTCTTACATCGCCGCCCCGGCGGCCATGCGCTCCGCGGTACCTGAGGCGAACCCGGCGCTTTCTTTGACCGCCGCACTCGCCATCACTTTTCCCTTCAACATTCTCGTCGGCATCCCGCTTTACCAGCAGGCGGCCGAGTGGCTACTGAGGACTCCGTCATGACCGGCGTTGCCGAAGCCCATCGAAAATTATTGACCGTGATCACCGAATCGAACCTCGAGCGCGATCTCGTGCGCGAGATCGAATCGCTCGGGGTCGCCGGTTACACCATCAGCGACGCCCGCGGTCGCGGCGACAAGGGTTTGCGCGCCTCGCATTGGGGGCACAGTAGCAACATCAGGGTCGAGATCGTCTGCGACACCCCGCTCGCCGAACGCGTACTCGCGCGCCTGCGCGAGAAGTACTACGAGCACTACGCCATCGTGATGTGGGTGGTCGACGTCGAAGTGCTGAGACCCGACAAGTTCCGCTGAGCGCCCGGTCCGCGCACGAATCGGCCGGGACGCGCGCCCGTCGGCACCCCATCGCGCAGTGCGAGTTGTCCGTTGATCACCACATGCCGCATGCCCGCGGCAAACTGGTGCGGACGCGCATACGTCGCGAGGTCGCGCACCTGCTCGGGATCGAACACCACCACATCGGCATACGCGCCGGCGCGAAGCACGCCCCGGTCCGCCAGCCTGAAATTGCCCGCCGGCAAACTCGTCAGTCGACGAATGGCCTCCGCAAGACCGAGCAAGCCTTCGTCACGCACGTAGTGCCCCAGGAACCTTGCGAACGCGCCATAGGCGCGCGGGTGCGGCGAGTGCTGCAGGAATGCGCCCCGCGGCGCCAACGCTTCTTCGTCGGAGCAGATGCCCACCCAGGGCAGTGTGATCAGGCGCCTGAGATTGTCTTCCGACATCATGAAATACGCAGCGTGTACACGACTATCGTCCTCGAGCACGAGATCGACGATGGTCTCGGCGGCGGTCCGCCCTCGTTTCTTTGCCACCTCGGCGAGAGTGAGTCCGCAATACTCCTGCAAGGCCGCATGCCGGAATCCGAGTAGCCGCACATTCTCGGCCGAACCCGCCGCGGCATACAGACTCTCCCACTCCGGCTGCATGCTCTCGATTTCTTTGACGACTTGCTGCCGGATATCGGGGTCGCGCAGTCGCTCCAGCCATTGCGCGTGTCCGCCTTCCTGCACCCAAGGGGGCATGGCTGCATCGAAGCCCGATGCGCCGGCAAGATACGGATAAACATTCGCCCCGACATCGAGACCCTCTGTGCGAGCAGCCTCGATGCGATCGATGGCTGCCGCGAGCAGGGGCCAGTTGTCGCGACCTGCCGCCTTGAAGTGCCAGATTTCGGCATGCGTACGCGTCGCTCGCGCGATGTCGATCAATTCTTCGACCGCCGAGACGAGATGGCGCGATTCGCTGCGCAGATGGGAGTAATACGCTCCACCATATTCGGCGGCCGCGAGCGCGAGCGCTCGCAGCTCGTCGTGCCCCGCGAAGGCCGCCGGTGCGTAGATGAGCGACGAGCCGACGCCGAGCGCCCCCTCGCTCATCGCCGTACGCACGAGATCCTGCATGCGAACAAGCTCGGCCGCCGTCGGCGCACGATTCGAGTGTCCGAGTTCGTGGATGCGTACCGTGGTCGCACCGACGAGCGAAGCCACGTTCGGCACGATGCCGCGCTTCTCGAGGAATTCGAGATACTCGCCGAGCGAGTGCCAATCCATGGGATAGCGACTCTCACCACGTCGCAGCCGAAGTTCGCGTCGCATTTCGGGATTGAGCGGCCCCATCGACAGCCCCTCACCGAACACTTCGAGCGTGACGCCTTGTCGCAGATCGCTCTCGGCGGTCGGATCTTCGATGATCGACTCCGTGGCCCACGAGAGGCTGTTGATGAACCCCGGCGCCACCGCAAGACCGCTCGCATCGATCTCCGTCCGGCCGCGCATCCAACCAAGATCGCCGATGGCGGCGATACGATCGCCGACGAGTCCGACATCGGCCTCGATGGGCGCGCCGCCCGATCCGTCGTAGATCCGCCCGCCTCGTATCAACACACTGAACGCCGGCGGTGGCACAGCCCCCGCATCACGAACACGACGCCAGAGCGCAGCAAACACCAGACCCCAGAAGGCTTGGCGGATGCGGCGCAAAGATTTCATGCAGTGGCCCGCGAGAGTTCGGCGACGAGATCGGCGGGCAGTAACCGCGACTCGCCGGGGCGCAGATCTCGTGGCAGCACCACGGGGCCATAGCGAATCCGCATGAGTCGACTCACCTCGTGACCGACCGCGCTCCACAACCGACGTACCTCACGGTTGCGGCCCTCGTGCAGCACGACGCGATACCACGCATGACCGTCGGTGGAGGCCTCGGCCTCGATGCGATCGAATCGGGCCCACCCGTCTTCAAGCTCGACGCCGCGACGCAATCGATCGAGCGTTTCGCGATCGGGATGTGATCGCACGCGCACGAGATATTCGCGCTCGACTTCCGATGACGGATGCATCAACCGATGCGCGAGCTCCCCGTCGGTGGTGAACAACAACAACCCCGAGGTGTTCACATCGAGACGGCCGACCACCACCCAGCGACCCGAAGGCGGCGGCGGCAAACGATCGAAGACGGTCGGTCGACCCTGCGGGTCGCTCCGGGTGGTCATCTCGCCGACGGGCTTGTGATAACCGAGCACCACGGACGCCGTCGCGCTCGTGCGGGAGGCGAGATCCACGGGTCGACCATCGATCAGCACCCGATCCGAGGGGCCGACTCGCACGCCGAGCTCGGCCACCACCCCATTGACCGTCACTCGTCCGTCCCGGATCCACTCTTCGATGCTGCGACGGGACCCGAGGCCGAGGGACGCAAGAACCTTCTGCAGTCGCTCTGGCGGCTCTTTTGACGGGTCGTTCATGACGGGCACCATCATAACGTTTCATGGTTTGCGCATCGTGGGCTGCCTTGGCGAGAATGGGCCATGCACCGCTCGATGCTCGCTCTGACACTCATGATGGCTGCTCTGTTGAGCACGGCATCACATGCCGCCGATCAAACGCTGCGTATCGCAGCCTGGAACCTCGAATGGCTGATCGCCCCGGAGGAATTCCGAAAACTCTCGGGCACCTGCGTGCCACGCGGCGCCTCGCCCGGCCCTCGCGAGCGCTCCATCCCCTGCAACGTCGCGCAAGAACTCGAGCGCTCGTCACTCGACTTTCAGGCGCTCGAACGTTACGCCAAGCAACTCGATGCAGACATCGTCGCGTTGCAGGAAGTCGATGGGGTGGCCGCCGCGCGCAAGGTCTTCCGAAATCATGATTTTTGTTTCTCCCGCCGCGAGGGCGTGCAGAACACCGGTTTTGCCATCCGCAAGGGCGTGCCCCACCGCTGCGGCGAAGATTTCGTCGAGCTCTCGCTCGATGATCGCGTCCGTCGCGGGGCCGTGCTCGTCGTTTATCCCGGCGAGAAGCGTGAGCTCCGACTGCTCTCCGTGCATTTGAAAGCCGGTTGCCCGCGCCGTCCCCTCGATGACCCCCGTCGTGATTGCCAAACCCTCGCCGAGCAGGTGCCGATCCTCGAGCGCTGGATCGACGAACAGGCCTCGGCGGGTCGACGCTTCGCGATCCTCGGCGACTTCAACCACGACCTGCTCGCCGAACCCGGCCCCGCGCGAAACGAGCAGGGACAGCTCCGCAATTTTTGGGCGGAGATCGACGACGGCGAGCCGGTGGGCGCCGATCTCGTCAATGTCGCAGAAGGTCAGCGCTTCATGAACTGCGCGCCCGATCAAAACTATCGCAGCTATATCGACCATATCGTACTCGGCGCCAAACTCGCCGAGTGGCGCACGCCCGACTCGTTCGTACGACTCACCTACGACGGACGCGACGCGCTCGAGCGCAAACTCGCCGATCACTGTCCGGTGGGTGTCGATTTGCGCATTCCGCGCTGAATTCACACGAGGAATACGCAATGCTCGATCTCGTCATCGAAGGGGCCACGGTCATCGACGGGACGGGCGCTGCGCCGCGCACCGCAGATGTCGGTATCGTCGACGGCTGCATTCGGGAAATAGGCCGAATTACCTCTCAAGCGCGCGAGCACATCGCGGCACACGGCGCATGGCTCACTCCGGGCTTCGTCGATCTACATACGCACTACGACGGACAAGCGAGCTGGGACGAAACCTTCAATCCCAGCATCCACCATGGCGTGACCACCGTGGTATTCGGCAACTGCGGAGTCGGCTTTGCGCCGCTCGCCCCGGGTGACAAGCAGCGCGCCGTCGACGGACTCATTTCTTTGATGGAAGGGGTCGAGGATATCCCGGGCGTTGCGCTCGCCGAAGGCGTGAGCTTCGACTGGCAATCTTTCCCCGAGTACATGAACGCACTCGAGCGCATGCCTCACAGCCTCGACTTTCTGGTTCAGGTTCCGCACGACCCGTTACGCATGGCCGTGATGGGCGATCGCGCCCTCGCCCAGCAATCCGCCACGGACAGCGACATCGCGCAGATGCGTCAGCTACTCCGCGAAGCACTCGAGGCGGGCGCTGCAGGATTCTCCACCGGCCGAACCGACAACCATCGAACGACCGCAGGACTCGCGACACCCGCCTCCGAAGCGGCCGCCACCGAGCTCGCGGGACTCGCGCAAGCCTTCAAAAACATCGATCACGGCGTGGTGCAAATCGTCAGCGACTTCAACCTGCTGCACGGCCCCGCCGGATTCGATGCCGAGTTCGATCTCGTCGAGCTGCTCGCCAAAGAAAGCGGCAAGCCGCTCTCCATGACGTGGCTGCAACGCGACCCCGGCGGCGAACAGTGGCGCTCGATCCGTTCACGCACCGACGCCGCAGTCGCAGGCGGACTGCCGCTCTGGCTGCAGGCGAGCCCTCGCGGCATCGGCGTCATCCTCGGGCTCGATACGACTTTTCATCCCCTGATGGGCTTTCCGGCCTACATTGAAGTGGCATCGATGCCGCTCCCCGAGCGGGCGGTCGCATTGCGTGACCCCGCCCGCAAGGCGCGTCTCCTCAAAGAAACGTCGGGCCGACTCGCGGGTGATGGCAGCGCGATCCCACCGCTCGTCGACCTCATGCTCGCGCGCATCGAGATGATCTCGGGCCGTATGTTCCCGCTCGTCATCAAAGATTCGGAAGGCAGGGGCCATGTGGACTACGAGCCGCCCGTCACGCGCAGCCTCCTCGCGCAGGCGCGCCAGCGCGGGTGCAGCGCTCTCGAGGCGATTTACGATTTCCTCGCCGAGGGCGACGGCAGCAACCTCATCCACTTCCCCATCTTCAATTACAACGAGGGGTCACTGGCGACGGCGCGCGAAATGCTCGATCACCCGAGAGTGCTCTATGGCCTCTCCGACTCGGGCGCCCACGTCGGCACGATCTGCGATGCCAGCAGCTCGACCTTCATGCTGAGCCACTGGGGACGCGATCGCAGCGATGGCCGCCTCACGCCAGAGCGCCTCATCGAAATGCTCACGCGCCGCAACGCCCGTCACATCGGTCTGCATGATCGCGGAGAGATCGCGCTCGGGATGCGCGCCGACTTCAACCTCATCGACCCCTTGCGTATCGCGCCCGCGATCCCGCATCTGGTGCGCGACCTGCCCGCTGGCGGCAAGCGCTTGATGCAGACCTCGCACGGATATATCGGCACTTGGGTGGCCGGAAAGCCCGTGATCCGCGATGGACACATCACGCGCGAGCGGCCTGGGCATCTCGTACGACTCGGCGGCCGCCCTCCACGGTCGCTGCAGTGATCACCCCTGCGCTCCCGCTGCTCGAGTCCGCCTTCGACGAAGCCGATATCGAGGCGCAACCTGCAGCCGGTGCGCGCGCCCTGTCCGCATCGATGTATCGCGAGGGCCCCATCGCAGAAGTCGAGCGCAGCGCGGTGTTCGCGCGGCATTGGCAATATCTTGGGCACCGCAGCCAGCTATCGACCGACGGCGATCTCCTCATGGCATCACTCGGCGGCATGGATGTCGTCGTCGTCCGCTCGGCGCAGGGAATCAGAGGGTTTCACGCCGTCTGCCGACATCGCGCGGGGCCACTCGAACCCTGTCGCGGAGGCGGTACGACTTTTCTGCGCTGCCGCTACCACGCCTGGGCATATGGACTCGACGGGCAGTTGCTCTCAGCCCCGGAAATGCGCGGTGCAGAAGGTTTTGATACCGCCTCGATCCGACTACCCGAAATCGAAATCGCCGAATCAGAAGGCCTGATCTTCGGTCGGCACGTACACGGCCCCGCCACTCTCGAGGATGTCTTCACCGAGATCTCGCCCCGTCTGGCTCGGGCAGGGCATCGACTATCCGATCTGCGCTTTCATGCGCGTGTGTCGTACGACATCGACTGCAACTGGAAAACCTACATCGACAACTACCTCGAGGGTTATCACGTTCCGCACGTCCATCCGACGCTGAACGCCATCCTCGATTACCGCAGCTACACGACGACGCTCTCGCGATGGCACTCGCTGCAGTCGAGCCCGCTCGACAGCGCGCCCGATGCCTACGGCTCCGGCGAAGCGCTCTACTACTTCATCTACCCGAGCACGATGCTCAACATCTTGCCGGGAAGATTGCAAACCAATCGAGTGCTGCCCCTGCGAGGCAACCGATGTCGCGTGGAGTTCGACTTTCTCTATCGTGAGGCGCCGCTCGCCAAAGACCGAGAGTTCTCGGATCTCGTTCAGCAGGAAGACATCCGCATCTGCGAGGACGTACAACGCAACCTCGAAAGCGGCTCCTACGTGTCGGGCCTATTGAATCCGACGCGCGAGTCCGGCGTGCATCATTTTCAGGAGCTCCTGCGGGCGGACTATCGCAATGCGCTGCGCGCCGGCCAAGGCTAGGTTCGCGGCCCCCGAGAGGCTCAGCCCCCAGGCCACCGAGGCGTTGACCCCACAAGGGGCGCCCCAGAACCCCAAAGCCCCCCCCTGAAGTTCGACCTTCCTCGAGGTATCGATCGAACAGGCTCTTTACGGCTATAATTCGGCGTTTACCCGTGCCCTAACCTTACTGACACGACGGAAACCGCCATGCCCCGTACTACTCCCCTTGCCGACATTCGAAACATCGGCATCATCGCCCACGTCGACGCCGGCAAAACCACGACGACCGAGCGCATCCTCTATTACACCGGGCGCAAGCACACCATCGTCGACGTGCACGACACGAAGGATCTCAAGTCCTCGACGACCACCGACTACCTCGAGCAGGAACAGAAGCGCGGCATCACGATTCAGTCCGCGGCGGTGTCCACCTTCTGGCGCAAGAAGAAGATCAACGTCATCGACACCCCGGGGCACGTCGACTTCACCATCGAAGTGAACCGTTCGCTGCGCGTGCTCGACGGCGCGGTCGTGGTATTCGACGGCGTGGCCGGTGTGGAACCGCAGTCCGAAACCAACTGGCGCCTCGCCGACAACTACGGCGTCCCGCGTATTTGCTACGTCAACAAAATGGATCGTAGCGGCGCCTCGTTCACGCGCTGCGTCGACATGATCAAGAAGCGCCTTGGCGCGCGGCCGTTGCCGGTCCAACTTCCGATCGGCTCCGAAGACAACTTCAAGGGCATGATCGATCTCGTTCGCATGAAAGCGCTCGTGTGGGACTCCGACGATCGCGATGCGAAGCCCGCCGAACTCGACATCACCGACGATCTCGTCGACAAGCTCGGCATCACCGTCCCGTCCGACCGCCAGCTGCTCGGCAAGATCGCCGAGTACCGCAAAGAGCTCGTGGACACCTGTCTCGAGATGGACGATGCGGCGATGGAAGCCTATCTCATCGACGAAAAAGATCCGTCGATCGACACGCTCATCGCCTGTCTGCGCAAGGGAACCGTGACGGGCGGCTTCACGCCGGTGCTCTGCGGCTCGTCGTACAAGAACAAGGGTGTCACCCAGGTTCTGGACGCGGTCGTCGACTACCTGCCGGCACCGACTGACGTCGCCGCCATTAACACCGTCGACGCCGACGGCAACCCGATCGGCGAGCGCATCTGCTCGGACGACGAACCGTTCGCCGCGCTCGCGTTCAAGGTCATCAACGACGCCTATGGCGCGCTCACCTTCGTACGCGTGTACTCCGGCGTGCTCACCAAGGGCATGTCGGTCACCAACACGACCCGTGGCAAGCGCGAAAAGATCGGCCGCATGGTCGAAATGTTCGCCAAAGAAGCCAATGCCATCGAAGAAGCCCGCGCGGGTGACATCATCGCGTTGGTATCTTTGGCCGAAACCGATACCGGCGACACGCTCTGCGACGCCGATCATCCGGTGGTGCTCGAGCGTATGCGCTTCCCCGAGCCTGTCATCAGCGTCTCGGTGCAGCCGAAATCCAAGGGCGAACTCGAGAAGTTCAGCGCTGCGCTCGGCAAGATGGTTCGTGCCGATCCTTCGCTGCGTCTCGAGACCGATCGCGAAACGGGTCAGACCATTCTGCGTGGCATGGGCGAGCTTCACCTCGACGTGACGCTCGACCGTATGCGTACCGAGTTCAATGTCGAAGGCATCATGGGCGAGCCGCAAGTGGCTTACCGAGAAGCCTTCACCAAGCCCATCGAACAGCAGTACGTGCACAAGAAGCAGACCGGCGGTGCCGGTCAGTTCGCCGAGGTGTGGATCAAGTTCGAGCCGCTCGAGCGCGGCAAAGGCTTCGAGTTCGTCGACGCGACGGTCGGTGGCTCAGTGCCGCGCGAATACGTCCCGTCGGTCGAGAAGGGCCTCAAGATGCAGCTCGAGGAAGGCGTGCTCGCGAAGTTCCCGACCGTGGACTTCCGCGCGACGCTCTTCGACGGCAGCTATCACGACGTCGACTCGAACGCCCTCACCTTCGAAATCGCCGCGAAAGCCTGCTTCCGCGAAGCGCTGCCGAAGGCCGGTCCCGTGCTGCTCGAGCCCGTGATGAAGGTCGAAGTGGTCACTCCGGGTGACTACCTCGGCGACGTCATCGGCGACATCAACCGTCGCCGTGGCTCGATCCAGGACCAGCTCGAGCGAGGCACCAACATTGCGGTGGTGGCGACCGTGCCGCTGTCCGAAATGTTCGGTTACATCGGTCAGCTGCGTGCCATGTCGAGCGGGCGCGCCTCGTACACCATGGAGTTTTCGCACTATGACCTCGTGCCGCGCAACGTCGCGGAAAAGGTCATCGAAGACGCCAAGAAGCCGAAGAAATAAGCCAACGCTGAGCCTCTTGGGCTCGTCGCGGGTGGGTCCGCAAAGAACGGCTGCAGCCCTTGGGGTGCAGCCGTTTTTATTTGCGGTTGCGCCAGCTCCGCCAGAGCAGCAGAGCGCCGATCACAAGCAGCGCGAGAATGATTATTCTGGCCATATCCGCAGTATAGTTCCGGGGTGAGTCACCCGACCAACCCCACCGCCCAGGGACGGGATTTCGGTAGCGCGTCCTATCGCTGGTACGTGCTGATCACGCTCACGGCCATCTACACGCTCAACTTCATCGATCGTGCGCTACTCGGGGTGCTCGCGCAGCCGGTCATCTCCAACTTCGGTCTCTCCGACGCCGAGTTCGGGTTCCTCGCCGGTCCCCCGTTCGCGCTCTTCTATGCGCTCATGGGAATCCCCATCGCGCTCGCCGCCGATCGACATAACCGCGTGACGATCATCGCAGTGTGCATCGCGCTCTGGTCGTTGATGACCGCGCTTTGCGGATTCGCCACCGGATTCCTGTTCCTACTGATCGCGCGCGTGGGCGTTGCCATCGGCGAGGCGGGCAGCACCCCTCCCTCCAATTCTTTGATCGGCGACTACTATCGTGCGTCGGCCCGCGCCAAGGCGCTCGCCATCTTCTCCACCGGGGTGATGCTCGGCAACATGCTCGCCTACCTTGTCGGTGGGCCGCTCGGACAGATGTCCGATGAAGCGGTCAAGGCAGCCCTCGGTTTCGTCGGTCTCTCGCAACTGCCCGAGTGGCTCGACTGGGGCTCCGATTACGGTTGGCGCTTCGCCTTCATCGCGCTGGGTGTACCGGGAGTACTCTTCGCCCTCGTGGTCTGGCTCACCCTCCGCGAGCCGCCGCGCGGTTATTCCGATCCGTCAGATCTGCCGAAGTCCGAGCGGATGGGGATCACCGCGACCTGGAATCTGCTCCTGACCAAGCGCAGTTATTGGTTCATGACCATCGGCGCATCGCTGATCGCCATGGTCGGATTCGGATTCGCGAGCTTCCAGGCGCCCATGATGCAGCGACTGCATGGCCTGACGCCCGGCGAGTTCGCGTTGCGTTTCGGTGTGCCGCTCAGCGTCGCCGGTGCGTTCGGAACGCTGCTGGCCGGCTACGTCATCGATGCGCTCAACACGCGCACGATCCGCGTCGTCGCCATCTGGCCGGCCATCACCATGACGCTCGCGGCCCCGCTCTACATTCTGGCCTTCAATCAACCGGGCGACAGACTCGACCTCGCGCTCGGGTTGTGGCTCCTCGCCGCACTCCTGCACTACGGCTATCTCGGCGCGCAGTACACCATCGGTCAGGGCGTCGTCCCCGCTTCGTCGCGGGCCTCAGCCATAGCGATCATGTTGTTCATCATCGCTCTCGTGGGCAACGGACTCGGCCCGCAGATCGTCGGCTTGATGAGCGATGGATTCATGGGTGCGGCACTCGAGGCGAGAGGCGTCGCCGACATCCTGAGCGTCAGCGCCTGTAATCCCAAAGCTGCATCGCTCCTATCACCCGATCAGCAAAGAATTTGCACAGCGGTCTATGCCGAGGGTCTGCAGAACTCCATGTCCCTGACCGCCCTCTTCATGCTGCCGGCAGCCTGGTGCTTTTATCTCTCCTCGCGAACGCTCGATCGCGAGATGCTCGCAAGGTAGTTCACCAGATCAGTCGCCGTTTCTTTGGTCGCCTTGGTGTACGCAAAGGCATGTGCAGCGCGGATTTTTCGATCGAACCAGACGAGCTCCTGCGAAGGCTGGCTCGGCCGAGTCGCTGCAAGCCAAAGTGCGGTATCCGCGCCCGAGCGCGCATCGCGCAACACCGGCCTGAACAATCGGCGGAACCGAGGCAGCGAACGCTGCACACCGGCCGTGTCCGCCCAGCCCGGATGCATGACGTAAAACCCCACGCCTTTTCCGTCATGCTGTCTGCGCCAGAACGATGTCAAAGATATCTGCGCCCGCTTGTGCGCCGCATAGGCCACCACCCCGCTGAACTGCGCCGGATCGGTCACGTTCAGTAGCGCCAGAGAGAGCGGCACACTGTACCCACCGCCCGAGGTGATATTGATCACCGTACTGCGTTCTCCGAGTACGCCCCGTTCGATCAACCCTTCGGTGAGCACGTAATGCGCGAGCAGGTTGGAGGCGAATGAGGCCTCGAGACCTTCCGGGGTAACGACAAGCTCGTCGTTCATCACGCCGACGTTGTTCACGAGCACGTCGATTCGGCCTCCTCGAGACGACAGCCGCTCGACGAGTTGGCGCGTGTCGAACATGGAGGCGAAATCGCAGCGTTCGATCTCGAGCCCCGAGAGTCCTGCAGCCAAGGCGTCGGACACCAGTTCGCGAAGCTTGGTCTCGGAACGGGCCGCCGCGATGACCGTAGCGCCGCCTTGCAGCGCCGCCCAGACCATTTGGCGACCCAGCCCGCCCGAGGCTCCGGTCACGAGCCAGCGTTGGCCACGAAAATCCGGCTTGAACGGAGGCCAAAATACTCGACGGACGAGATAACCCACCTGCGAGAACGAGGCCGCGAATCGCCCGTAGAACACGAGCGCGCCGACGATTTGCCTTGCTTTACTCATCGCGTCATTCTGCCCGATATAATCCGACCCATGAAATTCCTGCTCGCTGCCGTCGTTCTCGTCGCCTCGGTCGGACATGCTATCGCTGCAGGTCCCATCACCATCGAGCGCCCCTGGGCGCGTGCGTCCGCGCCGGGTCAAACCGTTGGCGGCGGCTTCATGACCATCGTCCATCAGGGCAACGGGGAAGACCGACTGATCTCTGCGAGCACACCCATCGCACGCGAAGTGCAGATTCATTCCATGAATATGGACGGCGGGGTCATGCGTATGCGTCCGGTGGAAGGCGGTCTCGCCATTCCGGCGGGCGGCCGTGTGGTTTTGCAGCCAGGCGGTTTGCATCTGATGTTCATGGACATCGGAGCGCCGCTCGTCGCGGGCAGTACCTTCCCCGTCACGCTGCGTTTCGCCAAGACCGGGGAGGTCAAAGTCGAGTTCAGCGTCGAAGCGCGAACCCGATGAGGTCCAGGCCTCTCGCGCTCGCCCTGCTCACCTCGGTCCTCGCGACCGCCTGCTCACCCCCGCCGCCGCCGTTCAACGCGACCGAGGTTTCGAACCTGGCGTATGGTCGAGGGCTCGGCATCCCCGACGCCGAGGGAAAGATTCGTCGCATCGACGACTTCAAAGGACAGGTCACGCTCGTTTTCTTTGGCTTTACACGCTGCCCGGATGTCTGCCCAACCACGCTCATGCGTCTGCGTCAGGTGCGCAACGCGCTCGGCGAGGATGCGGACAAAGTGCAGGTTCTGCTCGTCAGCGTCGACCCCGAGCGTGATACCCCAGACCGTCTGGGCGCCTACGTCAAAAGCTTCGATGAGTCGTTCATCGGACTGCGGCCAGAACCCGCCGACCTCGAGAAGGTGGTCAAGGCGTTCCATGCCATCGCCGTGAAGGTCCCGACGACGGGTGACGACTACACCATCGACCATTCCGCCACGATCTACGTCTACGACCGCGAGAACCAGCTGCGGCTCATCGCGCAGCCGAGTCTCGAGATCGATCGTTTCGCATCCGATTTGCGACGACTCGCTCAAGAGCATCGCGGGTTCTGAAGGGTCAAAAAAAACGGCCCCTCGTGAGAGGGGCCGTCTTTCAGATCGCGAAGTTGCGGATCGACTTAGAAGCCGATCGCGAAACCTGCCGAGCCACCCGACTCATCGCCAGTCGTAGTGAAGCCCACCTTGAACTTGACGCGCTCGCTGATCACGAAGTCGACGCCAAGCGCAGCAGCCGTTTCGGACGCGAACGTACCGACACCGACGCCGAGGCTGAACTTACCGTAGTTGACCGTCGGGATAGCAGCCAGCGCCATCGCCATGGCGATACCCTGACGGCTTTCCTTGGTCAGCGAGTCGACACGCTCACCCAACTGCGTCACACGGTTGTTCACCGTGTTGATGTTATTTTGCAGAGTCGCATCGGCTGCCGTGCGAGCGGCAATTTCCGTGTTGATGTTGTTCTGCAGAGTCGTGTCGGCTGCCGTGCGAGCGGCTCTTTCCGTGTTGATGTTGTTCTGCAGAGTCGTGTCGGCTGCCGTGCGAGCAGCAGCCTCCGCGGTGTCGGCTGCCTCGCGAGCCTCGGCCTCATCAAAGATGAATTGCAATAAAATGTTGTCAGCCTCAGATCGGAGGTCAGCCTCAGTAGCGACTGCCGTATTCAACTGACCCACGGTCGCGGCATCAGTATCCGCTACACCGTTAGCCAAGCCGGTAATACGGTTGGAGTTCATGGCCACGTTGCCACCGAAGCTGGCACCACCCCCAACAGTGAGGTCTCCCCCAACGCTGGCATCTCCAGCAACTTCGACATCGCCGCCGAGGCTCGAGTCACCCGCCACTTGGAGGCCGCCAGACACCACGACGGTGTGAGCCGCCGAACCGAGAACGATCTGGTTGGCCGAGGTTGCCGTGGCGCCGGCGCCAATCGCTACCGAATTCGTAGCGGTTGCACCCACCGTCGCACCCGTACCGATCGCAACCGAGCCCGTGGCAGCAGCCGAGGACGCGGAACCGACCGCAACACTGTTGACGCCGCTCGCGGCCGCGCCATTCTGCTGAGCCGAGGCAACGCCGGAACCGATCGCTACCGCGCCGTCCGCTGTAGCCTGAGCACCGTTATAGGTTCCATCGGCGCTTCCCATGGCGATCGAGCCCGCGCCCGTCGAGAGCACAGAGCCGCCCGCTTTTCCCGCTAACCCATTACGCCCGGCTTTGCCAGCCTTGCCGTTAGGGCCATCGCCGCCGTTTGCCCCGGCCTTTCCGTCGGTCAAACTAGTAGCGTCTTGCCCGGCGCCCCCCATTGCACCGCCCAATCCATCGGTGGCGTCCTCGCCGTCCTCGCCTACACCGCCGTCCGTACCGTTGCCAGCGTTGCCGAATGCGATGGACGTCGTCGTACTCGCGACCACGCTTCCCGCTTTACCGCCCTGGCCACCCGCGCCACCGTCACCGCCATTGGCGCCATTACCGCCGTTACCACCATTGCCGCCCGCACCACCATTGCGACCGGCAATACCCGGGGTGCAAGTTGCCTCGCCCGTCTCAGGATCGGTGCACGAAGCGTTTGTACCGTCAGTGCCGAAACCGCCGACGCCGCCGACTGCGCCTGGACCACCTTTGGAAGCCTTGCCGCCTTGACCGCCCAGTCCGCCCGCGCCTGCAACGCCTGCCTCGCCAAGCACGATACCGTCACCCGGTTCATCCGCGTCGTCGCCGTCAAGGCCGTCGAGGCCACCATCGCCATCGGACTCACCATCGGCTCCATCCGTTCCGCCGACACCACCCTTGCCACCCAAGCCGCCGTCGCCACCGGCTGCGCAGACTCCACCAATGCCGTTCGCGTTGCCGCCGTTGCCGCCGTTGCCGCCGTCGCCGCCAAAGTTGTCGTTATCGGTACCCGCGATGCCACCGGCGCCGCCGATGCCGCCTTCGCAGGTTTCCTCCCCCGTGGTAACGCCCGTGCCATCGGTCCCAGTCGTTCCATCAACAGCCTGAGCCATAGACGGGACGGAAGCTCCCGCCAGCAACATGCTGACAGCCAGTGCGACAGTCATCGGGGTCGTTTTGAGAACGGGGGGTTTATTCATTTTTGGAGTCCTGAAAAATTGAAACGTACGGATTGATATCTTATTCGGCAAACTAGATGGCTGCAAGCGACGAGCGTGTCAAGAATCGCGAATTCAACGCTCAATTGCGCGCCTGGATACAAAACGACTGTCGCTCTGCTGCAACGGGATTTGCGCAATACGCATCAAGATCGAACTCGGATATCTCCGATCGCTCGCCTGATGGCAGCCCTGCCTCATCCAGGTTGACCTCGAAGCGAGTTGCCGCAACCGACCCCGACCGCAGAGCCGGGGAGTCCGCCGACACCGGCAACGCGTACCCCGTCACCGTGAGGCCACGGCCGCCGCCACCGCAGGAGACAGATTCGACCACCTTCGCGGGCTCATCCAAGCCCACCCGAATCTCCGATTCGCTGCGATTGATCAAGCCAAGGTCCGTTCGGCCCGCCAGGAGCTGATAGCCATCGCGGATCACCCAGACTCGATTCGAGCACACGGCAACCCAACCCGACGTACCGAGCAACCGAGAGGTATCGTCACGGCGCCAGAGCACGCCGGCCGTAGACCGAAGACCCCATTGATTGAGCAGCGCCCCGGAGCCCGAGCGATAACCGAGCACCCAAGCGTATCCGCCGATCCCCGGCTGGGTTGACCGTGACAGCACGTAACGACTTCCGGTCATCGGGTCTTCCGAGACGGATGTCTCGAAAGCAGAGACCATCGCCGGCCCGTCTTCCGTCGTCGCGCTCGAATCAAGCTGCGTCGAAGTCACCGAGGGCGCTCCAACGACGCTCTGAGACGCACTATTCGAACCCGCTGATCCACCGCTCGTCGAAGAATCTCCGGTGACCACGGGCGAAACCACCCGTGCCGCGGAGGAGGAGTCGATCAATCGAGAGGAGGCGTCGCCATCGAGCGGGCCGATCAATATCCGACGTTCCGTCGTGGTGGCAACCACCTCGAAGACATCGCCGGGTTTGAACGCGAGCCGCAATGTCTCGGAGCCTCCGTCGTTGGTGACGAACTCGCGCTCGTTTCCGCGAACACGAATCACCAAACGATCACCTGAGCCCCACGGCAAGATCTCCACCGTCGATCCGACGACACGATAGCCCGCCTCCGTGCTGAGTGCCGAAGCCATCCGCTCGGTCGACACGTCCAGTCGGAAGACGACACTGCCGTCGAGCGAACGCACCACGATTTCTTTGGCTGCCAAATCGTTCGGCAACCAAATCGAGAAATCACGTTGGGCCGTATGGTCGATGTCGACGATCTCCAGAGGAAGGGTCTGTTCGGTGCCGTCCGTCAGAACGAGCCGAGCGACGAATCCACGCGATGCGTCTGCCGCTACCGCGCGACGTCCGCCGAGCGCGAGCCGAGACCCCAGTCTCCAGACACCCTGCACATCGATCGCGCCGCTGAACAGCACGCCCCCGGTCTCGGCTGACATCCTCGCGTCGACCATCGAGGCCGATGCCGGCGCCAGAACCGACAGAGCCTCCTGGAAAGTTCTGAGGGCTCGATACTGATAATCGGAAATCCAGTTCCGACTGCAGTAACTCATGATGTCGTGATACAGATTTTTCGATAGCGAGCGATGCTCCGCGCTGTCGTATCCGGTCACGCCGATCCGCCCCTTCAGGTAGGGATATCCCGAATCGGCGTTATCGGGCGCACCGCAGTTGTCGTTGGTCTCGCCACTGCTCGCCACATGGATACGTCCGTGGTTATGGCCGATTTCATGGGCGGTCGTATCCACGGTCCCCGGATACTCGATGACACCGACACCGGCCAACGGTGGACACGAATTGGCCACGACCGACGACACCGGCGGCGTATACGCCAAACCGACCGTTCGGGAGCCCAAAGATTTGTTGTCTTTGTGGAGCCCATAGTAGAAACGGTCGCAACCGGCATTCGACAACTCCGCCGATCGCACATCCCTGATCTTCGGAAGCAGTTCACCCAAGAAATTGCTACCGGGATCCGTACCCGTAAACTGGTAAGGCGCCGCCGACAGAACGATCTGCGGACTGCGGTTCGGGTACATCGCTTTCAATTGCTTCTCGATCGACGTCTTGGCCAATTCGATTTCGGCCGACGTCGGATTGCCCCGAACGGAGTTCACCGGAATCAGCTTCACGTAGAGCGGACGTTCGTCAACGAACGTGAAGACTTTCGACGCCGACACCGGTGTCGGTGGCGAAGTGCTGACGAGCTGCGCCTGAGCCTTGAGCGAGCGTGAACCACTTGCGAACCAAGTGCTGGCATCGTCCCGAAGGTCGAATGTCGCCACGCACGAGGCGCCCGCCCCCGTCGACACGGGAGTGTCCATGAGCGGCCCGACCATGGAAATCGTCTCCAATCCAGGCGCTTCGAGCGTGAGGTAGCCGAGATGGCCGACAACATCTCCGGAGACTTTGAGATAGGCCTGCACGATGCCGGGCTTGCCCGCGATCAGTTTCGTCGTGGCGCCCGTACCGATCTCGACCGCCTGATTGACGACGATATCGTCGATCTGCACGTTGACGGCCATCACCGATCGCGGCGTCACCGTCACCGGATTCGAGAACGCACTTGAACCTGCGCTCGAGCGTGCCTTGACGGCAAAGGTGTAGCTCGTCCCCTCGACCAAGTCGTTCAAATCTTTGAACGGCTCGGCAGTCTCGGCGATCGGGGTGGCCGTCGCCCCCTCGATTTTGTAGAGCACGTAGTCGGTCGCATCCTCGACTCGCAGCCAAGTCAGAGACACTCGACCAACTCCGCCGCTCGCGACAAGCGGCGTCTTATCGGGTTTGCTATTACCGATGACGACTGAATCGCTGACGGTACGTCCGCCCGTCGTCACTCGCATCAAAGCCTTGCTCGAACCCGAGACGAAAGGCACCTTGAGCGCATACTCGCATGGGCCGGTTGATTGAAGGCCGGGCTCCTCGGACGACGGGGTCACAGAGAACGTCAACCGTGCACAGGACTTAGTCGCCGACGACGCGATATTGCCCCACGTGAGCGTCGATGAGTTCGCCCCTCCGACTTCCCATTTCAGTTCAACCTGATAGCTGGAGGCTTCAGGAAACGGCGTCTGATCCAGCCAAAATTCCTGAGTCGCAGCATTCGAGTTCGACTTGCTGTTCGCCGTGATGTCGAGGACGCCGGTGGCCGGTAACGGCTCGGTCTGCGCGGGATCAGCGCGGCAAATGAATTGGTTCTCCGACTGACCCGCTCGACCACGAAGCTCGACGATCAACTCGCCGGTCGACGTCGCAAGGCGGAGTTGGCCTTGCTTCGAACCGAGCGACTTCGGCCTCAAGGTGAGATCCAATGAGCACTCTGCACCCGCGTTGATCGAGCTCAAGCAAGAGGTGTTGCCAACGGTCATTTCATCGGCGGCGAGCCCGAGAATCGATGAGGTCACCGACACCGGCGATGCGCCCACATTCTTGACGATGACAGATCGGGTCCAACTGAAGGAGCCCACGCGTACCGAACCGAACACGAGGCTCGACGTCGACACCGAGATACTTCCGGCCGTGGCCGGCGGCGTCTCTGCTGAGCCAGACAGATTCGCAGAGAGCTTCAACGAGCCGCTGCCCGCCACCAACTGCGCGCGCTTATCGCCCGACGAGTTCGGCTTGAACGTGACATCGATCTCGCACGACGAACCCGCTGCGAGGGCGCTTCCGCACCGCGATTCGATGAGGAAGGCATCAGCGCCGTCACCCGTCTTCGTAATTGTATCGAGCGCGATCGGCTGCGAACCACTATTCGTCAGCGTCAATTTTTGAACGGCGCTGCTTTCGCCGACGCGAACGGTACCGAACGTCAGCGAGTTACCGCTCAAGCGCGCGCTGATCAACGGTTTTTCGACGATGGTGGTTCCGTTGATGGTCGCCTCATGCAGCGAGATGGATCCATCCGACTTCGTGCAGCGCAGGGCGTAGGCCTGCTCGCCACTGCTCGGGACGGATAGCCACTCGGCACCGCTGATCGCCCGCGGACCGGACCATGCACCGACCGCCTCACATTGATCGACGCCCGTTTGGTTCCATTGCACGAGCACACGTCGATTCGCGCTTGGCGTGGCATTCGGGTCGCAATCGGAGACCTCGCCCGACTCGGGCGGTGCGGCACACAACACGACTCGGATGAGATGATTCGCGCGATCCGCGAAATACAGATTGCCGCGTCGATCGAACGAGATGCCCTGCGCGGTGTAGAGCGCAGCATCGAGGGCGCTGCCGCCATCGCCTTCATATCCGAGTCGACCGCCGGCGATCGCCCTGATCTCGCCGCTCGTCGGGTTGATACGGCTGATACGGCTGCTCGTCGTCTCGCTGATGTAGACGTTGCCACTCGAGTCGGTCGTGACACCGAAAATCTGCCCGAGGGGTGAATTGAGTGCGCGTCCGTTCGTCAACGACTGGCCGAACGTTCCGTTGCCGGCAATCGTTCGGATCAAGCCGCTCGCCAGATCGAGCTCGCGAACGACCGGGTTAGCGATCGCGCCATTGGCGGCGTCCGCGAAATACAACTTCCCATTGCGATACGCGAGCTGCGAGATCCCGCCGTTGAGTCGCGCACTGAGCGCAGGCACGCCGTCGAGCGGCGTGACCGCATCAGAAATCGAATCACAGCACCCCGCGACCGTCGTGATGATGCCGTTCGCGGCGACACGGCGGATCCGACCATCAGTGCTGATGTACAAATTTTGCTGCTCATCGAAAGCGAGTCCCCAGGGCAGCACAAGTCTCGCTGCGGTCGCCTGACCGCCATCGCCTGAGAAGCCCGCGGTGCCTGTGCCCGCAACGACCGTGACGCTCTGAGTCTGCGGGCTGTACTTCATCACTCGGTGGCCGCGCCACTCGGAGTAGTACACATCACCGTTCGCCGCCACTGCAGTGAAGGTCGGGAATCGCTGACCGATCGTGGGCGAAGTTGGTGCGCCGGCGGCTACCGTCGACACCAAGCCCGTCTGTGCATCGATGCGGCGAACTCGGCCGTTCAACCGATCGCCAATGAAAAGGTTACCTTGCGCATCCGCCACGACACTCGTCGGGCCGTAGAACCGCGCACTCGTCGCGCGCCCGCCGTCGCCCGCAAAACCGGCACGATCGCCCCTGCCTGCGACGAGCGTCAGCACCTTGCTGCTCAAATCAAGGTTGAACATCTGCGCCGAAATCTGGAATCCGTCACCGATGCCGCTGCCGATCAGCAGTTGTCCGTTTGATGAGGCGAGAAGCGGGCCGGGGAATCCGCCCAGCGTCGGCAGACTCGAAGAGGACGCCGTACCAAACGCGATCGTTGTGATGACGCCAGTAGAAACATTGATCGATCGAACATTGGCATCCGAGAGGTACAAATTTCCCGCCGAGTCGAATGCCACATCACCCAAGTTGTACAACTGGGCTGCCGTCGCGGGACCACCGTCTCCCGCGAGGCCTTGCGTGCCCGTGCCTGCCACCAATGACAGAGCCGAGGTTTGCGGGTCAACGCGCCAGAGTCGGAAATTGCGTTGATCGTAAACATGCAACACACCGGACGGATTGACCGCCAGAGTTGAAGGCACAAACCCGCTCGGTACATTCGTCAATGAAAGCGTGGAGATCTCCCCCGTCGCCGAAATCTTACGAATCTTCGCAGCCTCGGGGTCGGCGAAGAACAGGTTCCCCGCTGCATCGCGAGCCATATCCGCCACCAAAATCTTTGCGCTAGTCGCCGGGCCTCCATCGCCGGTATTACCCGCCTCACCCGTACCCGCAATCGTCGTCACCACTCCCGCAGAGTCGATGCGGCGAATGCGACTGGCTTGATCAGCGAAATAGACGTCTCCCTGCGAACTCACGATGAGCCTGCCCGGAGCCATCGCGGTCGCCGTCGCGACCCGACCGTCGCCGTCGAAAAAGCGCGAGCCCGTGCCCGCAAAGCGACGAATCAGACCCGTCGCGCGTTCGACGCGACGGATGTAGTACCCGTCGACGAACAGCACGTCGCCGTTGCTCGCAAACACCATGGCACCAACGTCGGATACCCCAGCCTTCACCGCGAGACCACCGTCACCCTCGATAGCGGCCGGGCCAGATCCCGCCACGGTCGCGATGACGCCTCGGGGCGGCACAGACGAGATCTTGATCTGCGCTTGGTCGCGCGAGACGGGCAGATTACCGTTGCCCGACACCGTCGCCAGCAGCTTCAACAACCCGCTCTTCACCTCGACCTGCGCAACCTGCTCACCAGAGCTCTTCGGCGCAAACGCGACTCGAATCTCGCAGCTACCACCTGCAACGATCGCAGTGCCGCAGGACGTCGTCGTGAACGATGCCGCTCCGGCTCCGACGAGACCCACCTCGACCGTCAACGCGTTTGAACCGGTGTTCTGAACACGCAGGGTCTGCGTCGAACTCACTTGCCCGACCAGCGTCTGGCCAAAGAATAGCGAGGTCTGATCGAGTTTCGCCGTCTTCGGCAGTTTGCTCGTCACCACACCATCTTTGATGACATTTTCGAGGAGAGACACGGAGCCATCCGCCTTCGTGCAGCGCAGGGCGTAGGCCTGCTCGCCACTGCTCGGGACGGATAGCCACTCGGCACCGCTGATCGCCCGCGGACCAGACCATGCACCGACCGCCTCACACTGATCGACTCCGACCTGATTCCATTGAACCAACGTACGTCGTCGCGACGTCGACGGTGCACTCGCTTCGCAATCGGAGACCTCGCCGGCCTCCGGGGGCGCCGCACACAAAATCACTCGAACCAATTGGTTGCTTCGATCGGCAAAATAAAGATTTCCGCGTCGGTCAAATGCCAAACCTTGCGGCGTGTTCAGGGCTGCGCCGAGCGCCGTACCGCCGTCACCGTCATACCCCTGACGACCACCCGCGATGGTCTGTATCTCGCCACTCGTCGGGTTGATGCGGCTGATGGTGTTGGACAACACATCGCTGACGTACCAATTGCCCGACCCGTCTGCTGCGACACCAAATAGTTGACCAAACGGCGAGTTCAGCGCTTGGCCCTTGAAGAGGGTTTGACCCTGCGTGCCGTTACCCGCGATGCGTCGGACTCGTCCGCTCGTCAGATCGAGCTCGCGCAGCACGTCTGCACTTTCTAAACCACCAGAGAAATCCGAGAAGAGCAACTTGCCCTTCGAGTGAGCCAGCTGAATATTGCTATTGAGAATTCGCGTGCTGGTCGCGACCACGCTCTCGATGGGAGTCGTGAGAGACTCAATTTCGGCGGGTGTGGAGGGGCCATCGCAACAACCCGCGATAGTCGTGATGACACCGCTCGGATCGATCTTGCGGATACGGTAACTGGTACCCACGTAGAGGTTGCCCTGCTCGTCCACCGCGAGTCCCCACGGCTGGGAGATCTGCGCGGAGGTCGCCGGACCGCCGTCACCCGTAAAGCCCGCCGTACCGGTACCGGCCACCACCGAGACGGTTTCGGTCTTAGGGCTGTACTTCATCACCCGGTTGCCGCGCCATTCCGAGTAATACACGTCGCCGTTGGGGGCGACTGCCGTATACGTCGGATAACGGAGGCCGAACGTTTGGGAGTTGGGCTCCCCCGTCGCGAGCGTCGAGATCACTCCAGTCTGCGCATCGACCCGACGAACTCGGCCGTTCATGCGATCGCCGATGAAGAGATTGCCTTGCGCGTCCAAAGTCAAACCGGTCGGCGCGTAAATACGAGCCGCGGTAGCGGAGCCACCATCGCCTGCGTATCCCGCCTGCTCGTTGCGGCCCGCGACCACCGTCACCGCGAGACTGGTGACGTCCAAGCTGACGATCTGGGCCTTGATCTGCAAACCCAAGTCACTGCGATCGACACCCACCAGCAGCTTGCCGTTTGCGATGACCAACACCTCGCGTGGCAAACCACCCAAGGTTGGCAGGCCCGGCGACGTCGCCGTTCCAAGCGCAATCGTCTTGATGACGCCCGTCGAGGCGTTGATTACCCGAACGTTGATATCCGAGAGATACAAATTACCGGTCGAGTCGAATGCCAAGTCGCCCAAGTTGAACAGCTGAGCAGCCGTCGCGGAGCCGCCGTCTCCCGCGAGACCTCGCGTACCTGTGCCGGCTACTAACGAAAGAGCCGACGTTTGCGGGTCAACTCGCCAGACTTGAAGATTACGTTGATCGTAAACATGCAACACACCGGACGGATTGACCGCGAGAGTTGAAGGCAGAAACCCGCTCGGGACATTCGTCAATGAAAGCGTAGAGATGATCCCTGTCGCCGAGATCTTGCGAATCTTCGCGTTCTGAGGGTCGGCGAAGTACAGGCTCCCTTCTCCGTCACGGACCATGTCCGCCACCAAAATCTTCGCAGCAGTCGCCGGGCCGCCATCGCCCGTATTACCCGCCTCACCCGTACCGGCAATCGTCGTCACGACTCCCGCAGAGTCGATGCGCCGAATGCGCGTACCTCGGTCTACGAAATACAAATCGCCCTGCGAACCAACGATGAGCCTTCCGGGGGCCATCGAGGTCGCTGTCGCAGCGCGGCCGTCGCCATCGAAGAAGAGTGAGCCCGTGCCCGCTACGCTGCGAATCAAACCCGTCGCTCGTTCGACGCGACGTATGAAGTAGCCGTCGACGAACATTACGTCGCCGTTACCCGCTACCGCGATGCTACCGACCCTCAGCACGCCCGCCTTCACAGCCGGACCGCCGTCACCGTCGAGCGCAATCGGGCCAGATCCGGCCACCGAGGCGATGACGCCAGGCAAGGCTACGAGACTATTTTTGAGAGAGGTCTCGTTACGGTTGGGCGACGATTGAGCATAGCCCCAAAGACTGACTGCCAACTTGACCGAACCACTCGAGACAATCACCGATCCCGGCTTTTCACCCGAGCTCTTCGGCGCGAATGTCACGACGATTTCGCATGTGGCATTCGGATCGAGAACCGCCGCACAAGCAGATTTCACAGAGTAAGCCGTTGCATCGCCCGTCAAGTCGACGTTGTCGACTCGTGACGACGCTGTCCCTTCATTTTTGAGGGTGATCTTTTTTCCCTCTGACGTTGCGCCGACGGCAACGACACCGAACTCGAGACGACTCGTCGAAATCGTCAGCTTCGGAGCAAGACCCACGCCGCTGAACTCGAGCAAAATCGGCGCTGCAGCGCCGTTCGTGGGGACTCGTGCACGCAAACTGCGATTACCGCCCACTTGCGGCTTGAAGGACACCTTGACGGAGCACGAACCGAGGGGTGGCAACGTATCGCCACATGATTCGGTGTTTTGGAAAACGAAATCGTCGACGTCCCCTTCGAGGATCGGAGAGCCGAGGTTGACGGGCACGCGGCTGGTGTTCTCGATCGACAAGATCCGAGGGTTACTCTCAGAACCGACTGCGCGCGGATCGAATGCCAGCGCGAGCGGAGTGATCTTCAATACTGGCTGAATGACTTCGATCGACAAAGATTTCTCGTCGAACAAATCGCCTTTTTCGTTCGTGCAGCGAAGCTTGAAGTTCAAGGTACGGGCAGAATTCGAAGAAACACTCTCTTCTCCGCTGAGCGGCTTGCTGCCGCTCCAATCCCCGGAGGCTTCGCATCGGGCTGCATCGGCGCTTTGCCATTTGAGCACCGCGCTTTGACCGGTCGCGAGAAGCGAAAGAGTCGAAGAGAACTCCGTTTTGGGCGTGCCTATGACGCCGACTCGGGTCTCCGCGGAGGCCTCGCCTCCCGGCCCCTTGCAGAGCAGGCGGAATACGTACGTGCCCTTGATCAAAGTCGGGGTCGGTGACCCGCCTTCGGGCGTGGAGGTAGGTTTCGGCCCAGTCCAGTCACCGGATGCCGTGCACGAATCGGTTCCGTCGGATTGCCAGGACAGGGTCGTTGAGGATCCTGTCATCACCTCTGATTTTGCAGGCGCAAATCCCGTGATCGTCGGGATGGGAAATACGGCGAGCGGACGCTCGATGAACTCGGTGCCGCCAGGCCCCGTGCAGGTCAACTTGAAGAGCTTGTTTCCTCGGCTCAGTCCCGAGAGCGTCTCATTCCCCGACAGTGGTTTCGATCCGCTCCAGGGTGCGCCGGTGGCACTGCAAGATTCCGCATACAGCGAGGACCAGATCAACTCGACCGAATCATTCGGCTCGATGAAGTTCGCACTCAACTCGAACTCGATGAACGGAGGCGGAAAAACTTCGATGGAAATCGTTTTCGTGATCTCGCCGTTCACACCGACGCAAGTCAGCTCGAAATCATTGATCTCCCGCGAAAGAATGCCCGTTTCGAAAGTACCCCCGGTGCCTCGTGAATCGCCCCACGCGCCGCTCGCCACACAACTCGTCGCGTCGGTGGTTTTCCATCGCAATAAAGTTCCTTTGTTGTTCTGCCCCAACTTGGTGGAGCCTGCGGTGAACTGCAAAGTCGGCGGCGGGAAAACGGGCAACTTCACATCGGCAGAGATGCTGCCGCCACCCCCTTGGCAGGTCAGCTTGAACGTCTTGGTGCCCTTCGTGAGCCCCGACAGAACCTCCTCACCGCCCTCGGGATCCTTGTTTCCGGTGAACGGCGCGCCCGTTGCCGAGCAACTCTTCGCATCCGTCACCGACCAAAAAATCTTCACGCTCTCGCCCGGCGCAACCACCTCCTTGGACAACTCCAGGGTGATGACCGGCGCCGGAACAACCTCGACGGTTACCAGCTTGGACACTTCTCCATTCAAACCCGTGCACTGCAGGCCGTACTCGTTGAAGTCGTTGGTGAGCACTCCGGTGTCGAACGTACCCGAGGGGTCCTTGGCCCCGCTCCAAGCGCCGCTCGCCGTACACGCGGTGGCATCGGTGGCTTTCCATTTCAACTGCGTGCCGGTATTGGTCTGCGGAAGCTGCGACGCACGAGCAGAGAACTCGAGCGTGGGCTTGGCGATGACGGTCATCTTTGCTTCGGCCGCAGTCGTTCCGCCACCTCCCTTGCAAGTCAGCTTGAAGGTCTTGGCGCCCTTCGTGAGGTTGCTCAAGGTCTCGCTGCTACCCGTGGGATTTTTCGACCCCGAAAACGGCGCGCCGCTGGCTGTGCAAGTTTGTGCGTCCGTCACCTCCCACGAAATCAGCACGCTTTCGCCCGGCGCGACGACATCGTCGGACAAGGTGAGTTCGACCACGGGCGCCGGAACCACCTCGACCGTGACCGTTTGCTCGACCTCGCCATTGAGCCCGACACACTTCAGCGTGTAGATCTTGTCGGCGACGAGCAATCCCGTTTCTGCCGTTCCCGAGAGGCCTTTCTCACCGCTCCAGTCATCACTCGCGACGCAGCTCGTCGCATCGGTCGATTTCCATTTGAGCAGCGTCCCCGTGTTTTCGGCGATTTGGGTTTTGCTCGCCGAGAAGGTGAGTGAAGGCTTCGCGATCACCGTCAACTTGGCTTCCGCAACCGTCGTTCCACCACCGCCCTTACAGGTCAACTTGAACGACTTGGTTCCCTTGGTGAGTCCCGAAAGGACCTCCTCTGCATTCGTCGGATTCTTGGTGCCCGAAAAAGGCGCCCCGCTCGCCGAGCACGACTGAGCGTCCGTCACGTCCCAGCGTATCCTCACGCTCTCGCCCGGCGCGACCACGTCATCGGACAGCGATAGGCTCACCGTCGGAGCGGGGACCACCTCCACCGTCAAAGTTTTCTCGACATCGCCGTTCAACCCCACGCACGAGAGCGTGTAGGTTTTTTCGGTCGAGAGACTTCCCGTTTCAGCGGTTCCTGAGAGGCCTTTCTCGCCACTCCAATCGCCGCTCGCGACACAACTCGTGGCGTCGGTCGCTTTCCATTTGAGCTGGGTCCCCGAGTTGGACTGCGGGAGTTGCGTCGCGCGAGCGGTGAAATCGAGCGTCGGCGCCGGTACGACCGCAACCTCTGCATTGGCTCGGGTCGTCCCGCCCACACCGCGACACGACAGAGCGAACTTCTTGATGCCCTTGGTCAGTCCCGACAAGGTTTCTGATCCGGATGTCGGCTTCGTACCCGTGAACGGCGCACCGCTCGCCGAGCAGGACTGGGCGTCACGCGCAACCCAAGTCAGACGAACCGACTCGCCGGGGATCGCCCGATCACGATCCGAGGAAAACTCGACCACCGGAGCCGGCAAAGCGAGGACCGTCACCGACCGCGAGGCCGTTCCGCCGGGACCCTGACAATCCAAGACGAAGGTGTTCACCCTCTGGATGAGCGCCTCACTCGACACGCTGCCTGACTTGGTTTTATCCCCGAGAAACTCACCCTTCCACGGACCCGAGGCGACACATCGGGTCGCATCGGAAACCTTGAAACTGATCCTCGCAGTGCGATTGATCGCCACCTCGGACGCGCTTGCGGTGAGGGTGATCGATGGACTCGGCGTGGTTTGGGCTTCGACCTGAGGCGAGAGCCATGCAAAAAGCAATGAGAAGGAAAAGATTGCGCTCAGCGCAACATTATTGTTTTTGGCGGTGCAAAAGCTCCGCATAGATCACCCCGACCGATGAACGTCGTCCCCCGAAGCCGGGCACTCTATGCCTAACCTCCGACGTGCAGCAACCCGATCAGCGGCGAGCGGCCGAAATCAAATCATCTAAAAACGTCGAGTAGAGTTTTGTTGCGGCTCACGACGCTTCGCACCAACAATCGACATACCAATACTTGCAGAAGTCCGGCAGATCACGGCGGGCAGTAGTAATACTTCGTCGGGTCTGTCTCGTCTCCGTAACGGACTATCTTCGTCAGCAGCCACTTCGCGTAGGGATCGACATCGCCGATATTGGTTTCGATCAGCTTCCCACCCTTCAGAAGGAACGCGGTCTTTCGAAAGACGTCGACGCACGACTTCCCCGAACTGGTGTACGAGAAATCTTTGACTCCGTCGTCATCAAAATCCGCATGTATGAGAGTCGTCTTGTATTGCTTTCGATCGTTTGCTGAGTTGACGTTATAGACGACAGCATCTCGATCGATGACATACCCTCCGTCGGCTTTTTTCTTATAGACCACGAGATTCCAACTTTGGTAGCTCTCTTGGTTGACTCCGACGATGTCACTCAGTCCGTCCCGGTCGACGTCTGCCACCGTCGCATCCATCAAATGGGCAACTCGATTTTTCTGATTCGGATTTTCATCGTCATAGAAAAACGGCAGGTTGACGAACTTGTTGGATACGAAGCGCCCCGCACCCTGATTGAAAAATATCCGCGACTGTCTTGGTGTGCCGGCATCTTCCGTCGTCAGCATCAACATGTCGTTGCGCCCGTCGCCGTCGAAGTCCGCAATCTTTCCACCGAACGCGAACTCCGATGCGTTCGGAACCCGCTCACCAAAACCATTCTGGGCGTCAGGAAAGTTTTTGGTGTCGGACGCAAAGTGGGCAAAATTGGATGAACTGAAATAAGGGGATCTCGGCAGCCCCCAGAAAATATAGGAATGCGAATTCGCATTGATATAAAGGTCGGGCACGCCATCACCTGAGACGTCACCCAAATCACCGAGCTCATGCCCGAATCGATCAGCGAGCTCTTTCGGCTCTAGTTCGAGAGTCTTCAGATCGTAACCGCCCTTGCCGTCGCTGATGGCTACGGTCACAGGCTCGTTGAGCTGAGTCCCGCATTCATCCCCGTGGCCCATGATCACAAGATCGACATAGTCGTCGTCGTTCAGATAGGCGGGAGCGATGCCCATCGGACCGCCAAGGTAATCCGTTCCATCATTGAACAAGTTCTTCTCTTCGAACCGCCAGGTTTCAGGATTCCAAATCAGGAATGTCGGCCGTGATTGCCAACCGTTGCACGCCGATCCCGCGGTAAATACGTCGATGAAGCCATCGGCATTGAAATCGCCGGCCGTCAGAGATCCCGACCACCCCGAGTACTGAAACTGATACTGCGGATCCCGTCCAAAGTTTTTCTGTCGCGTAAGAAAAACGCGAAGCACGAGATCGAGAGGTACCGTCGTATTTTCCCAATACGCGCTTCCGAGCGTTTTCGCTGCCGGATCGACGCGATACCCCTTGAACGTTTCTTTCGGAACGACCCGAACCGTAGTCGATGCGCTGAGGTTCCCGAGTCTTGCGGTCAGCGTAGCGGTCTTGACATCAAATCCGTCGTAACTCACCGCAGACACCACATCATCGGAGCTCACGGTCGCGACGTTGGACGCCGAACTTTCCCAAACCAGCGTCCGCCCAAAGATTTTTACCCCATCGGCGGTTTTGATCGTGACGGATATGGATCGCGACTCGCCGGCTCGGATCGTCAACGGCGCGGAATCGATCGTCAACGACGCTGCCGCAGGAGCGGCGCCACCCGTTCCCCGAACTGTGATCGACTTCGCATCGATATTGCCTTTGATTTCGAGTATCGCCGCTCGAGAACCCTCGCCTCGCGGAACGAAGGAGAGCCCAACGGTGCAGGACGCCCCGGGAGCGATCGGCGATCCACAATCGTTGACGGCGAGATAATCGGATTTATGAGTGCCTGACAACGAGATGGTCGCAATCTGCAGGGTCGAGCCCCCGGTATTTTTCAATGTGAGCGACTGTGTCCGACTTTGAGTGCCGACCGGCTGAGTGGTGAACGTGAGCGAGCTCGGGCTAACCGTCAACTTCGGAGGTGGCGGATTGACTGCGACGCCCTTCAACGAAATACTTTTCGTCGTGGTGTTGCTCTTTATTTCGATCGCTGGAGCAGCCCCCATTTCGACCGGACAGTGCTGTCGTAAATAGGAGCTAGGCGTAAGCCTAGTCATACGACTATGTCTTCGAATGCAGAGCGTGTTGAGATTTATTCGGGTATTCAGCGCCGTA
>JBILMJ010000009.1:0-97750 GCA_044375575.1 Steroidobacteraceae bacterium
AGCGCACTGAAGAGGCGCGATCGCGGATTGAGGACGCTGACTTTGCGACGGAGTCTGCAGCGCTAGCTCGAGCAAATGTGCTTGTCCAAGCGGGAAGCGCGATGTTGGCGCAGGCGAATCAGAATCCGCAGTTTGTGCTTGCGTTGCTTCGCGGCTAAAAGGGGCTGAGGTCGGCGGCTATCAAGATTTACTCTTGGTGGCCGCCTCTTGTAAGTGAAGTAGCGACGATGTTCGTCGCGCGGGCCGCGTCGGGTCCGTTGGCTCGTCGGAGCTGAATGACGACGATGTACTCAAAGCAGCACCAACTGTTCTTTAGTACAGGAAAGCGACTATGGCAATTTCCGCTAATACAAATATTTCCTCTATCGCCGCTGCTCGTGCCGTAAGTGAGACACGCAACGATCTAGAAAAGGCGATGGAGCGATTGAGTTCCGGTAAGCGAATTAACAGCTCTGACGACGATGCGGCGGGCCAGACGGTTGTATCGCGGATGAGAGCGCAGATTTCAAGCCTTAACCAAGCGATTCGTAATACTAATGATGGCCTATCAATGCTTAACGTTTACGATGGGGCAGCTGATGAGATTGAGGATATCCTCGTTCGTATTCGAGAGCTTGCGACGCTTTCGCAGAACGGTACGTATACAACGGCCGACCGCGCAAATGCGGATTTAGAAGTGTCTTCATTGATTACCGAAATCGGTCGGATTGCATCGAAGACGCTCTTCAATGGCACGCTCGATGTAGCCTCTGCAGGTGGCACTAAGACCTTTCATATCGGGTTCGGAAATACCGACAGTGCAGCCTTCAGCTTCAATAAGCTCGATGCTACAACACTTGGAATTAACGGTGTAACCGTCAGCGGCGTTGATGCTCAACCGGGTTCTGCTACGGTCACAGCAGCTGATGCGGCATTGAGTAACCTCAACTTACATCGCGCTACCGCGGGTGCCGCAATCAATCGTTTGGAGCATACGGTCAGTAATTTGATGAATGTTGTTCAGCGTACTGAGGAAGCTCGCTCGCGTATCGAGGATGCGGACTTCGCAACGGAGTCGGCAGCGCTTGCGCGAGCAAGCGTGTTGGCCCAGGCCGGTACGGCGATGTTGGCGCAAGCTAATCAGTCGCCTTCATACATCTTGGCGCTTTTGCGTTAATCGGCATTAAAGAGGATTTATTTATGGCAGTCTCGGCAAATACCAATATTCCCTCAATCGCTGCAGCGCGCTCTGTTTACGAGTCGCGTAGCGATCTTTCCCAGGCGATGGAGCGCTTGTCCTCCGGCAAGCGTATTAACGCCGCGAAGGATGACGCTGCGGGGATGACCGTCGTCTCGCGTATGAAGGCTCAGATTACCAGCCTAAACCAAGCCATCCGTAACGCTAACGACGGTCTGTCGATGGTGCAGACCTACGATGGTGCGGCGGATGAAATAGAAGACATTCTGATCCGAATGCGGGAACTCGCAACGCTTGCTCAAAACGGCACCTATACGACTAACGACGGAGCAAACGCGGGGCTCGAATTCAAGGCGCTCAAGGCTGAGATCGATCGGATACAAGAGAAGACGAAATTCAACGGGACGCTGGATATTTCATCTAGCACCTCAACACAGACTTACTCGTTTCAGGTGGGTTTTAAGGGCAGCGATGCGGTATCGATTGCGTTCGGGAGTCTCGCGGCGTCCGCGCTCGCGGGATCGATCGGCGCGTCGGCGGTCCAAGGTTTTGATAATGCCTTCTCGGCTGTGGGACAGGCGTCGCAAATTACGCATGCTGCATCTGCAGTGTCCGTGGTCGACACCATGCTCAGCAACCTCAACGTGCACCGCGCGACCGCAGGCGCCACGGTCAATCGCCTCGAGCACACCATTAGCAACCTCATGAACGTGGTTCAGCGCACCGAAGAAGCGCGTTCGCGAATCGAGGACGCGGATTTCGCGACGGAGTCTGCAGCGCTCGCTCGAGCCAACGTGCTCGTGCAGGCGGGCAGCGCGATGCTCGCGCAGGCGAACCAGTCGCCGCAGTACATCCTGGCCCTCTTGCGATAGGCATCCGGTATCTCGCAACGACACATGAATAATCGGAGATAACCATGAGTATCGGAGCAGGCGCAGTGAAGGTGGCTTCACTGCCGCCGGAGCAGCAAGTCCAGCGACGTGAGTTCGTCGCGAACGGGGACTTCGCCGCACTCTCGCGCGGCAACGACGGCGGGACGAATACGTCCGCCATCGAGGTGCTGCGCGCAGAGCTCGGCGACTCGGTTCGCGTCGTCAACGAGAAGCTCGCTCACCGCGGGCAAAGTCTCGACATCGGCGTCGATCCGTCGACGGGCGCGGTGGTGGTGAAGGTTTCGGACGACAAGACGGGAGAAGTCGTGAGGCAGATCCCGTCGGAAGACGCGTTGCGTGTGGCACGCAACATCGAAGCATTGACGGGGATTCTTGTAGATCACAGAGAGTAAATTGGAGGAAAGCATATGGCACCAAATGCGGCACTCAAGGCATATCAGTCGATCACGAAGGAATCGATGGCTCACGGGGGCAAAGGCGCAGAGCTCGTTACGATGCTGTACGACGGCATCATCGAGTCGCTGGTCAAGGCCCAGGGGCACATCGAGCGCAAGGAATGGAGAGAGTCCGGGCACCAGTTCGCCCGTTCGTTCACCATCATTGCGGGTCTTCGCGAGACGATCGACTTCGACCGCGGTCAACCCGTGGCCGATGATCTGTTCCGCTTCTACAACGCGCTGACGGCGCAGCTCATCAAGGCGCAGTCGCGCCGTGACCTCGAGTTGCTCAAGGCGTGCATCAACATGGTCACAGACGTCCGAGGTTCCTGGTCGCAGCTTGCGCTCCAGAGTGCCTCGGGGCCGGCCGTGACAGTCAATCCGGCCGAGTCCACTCGGACGGCGACGGCACCCATTGGTGCTGCGGTAGCCGCCGCCTTCTAGGCGGAGTCGGCTGGTTGACTGTCGGGATCGCGGCGGGGGGTCAAACCCCCGCCGCCAATCCTTTCCCAGGGGTTCTTCCTAAAGGAAGGTCGGGTCATGCCGACTGATCCGGCATAGGGGATTTGAACCGTCTGGAGCACCACCATGTCGGCTATGGCACTTAAGGCTTATCGGAATACCGCCCTCGACTCGCGTTGCGAGACCTCGAGCAAGCGGGACCTCGTCATCATGATGTACGACGCGGCGATCGACGCCATTCGGCTCGCTCGTCAGCACGCCCTGCGTCAGGAAAAGCGTGCGGTCAGCACGGCCACCTCGCGGGCATTGTCCATTCTGGCGGCCCTGCGCGAGACGCTGGACCGGAGCCAAGGGGGCTCGGTAGCAGCGCATCTCGATGATTTTTATCAGTTTTTGATGCGTCGGCTGGTCCGCGCCGGTGGCGTCGGCTCGACCGACGACCTCGCCGAGTGCGAAGACCTGCTGGGTCAGGTCCGCGAGGCCTGGGCGGTGATCACGCCGGAGACCGTGGGCGAGGTCAACCGACGAATGTTTGTTGTGCATTCCTGAGCCTTTCCCTACTATCCGGACAAATAAATCCGATTTGAACCGGTTTAGGGGAGAGGCTCATGTCGCGCGTCAGTGCGGCGGGATAGGCGGAGTATGGTCGCTTGGACGGCATCCGCCTCTTTAATAGAGAGTGATCCGCTCGAGTCGCTGGCTGGCGACTCGGCGCTCATGCGTTCCCTGCGTTCGCTCGTCCGTCGGGTCGCCGCGAGCGACAGTACGGTCTTGGTGCTCGGGGAATCCGGCACCGGCAAAGAACTCGTGGCCCAATCCATCCATCGTTTGTCGGTTCGAGCGCGCAGCGCCTTCGTGCCGGTGAACTGCGGGGCGATCCCCCACGAACTCCTCGAGAGCGAACTCTTCGGCCACACGAAAGGGGCGTTCACGGGTGCGCTGGTCGATCGGCGCGGGCGCTTTGAAATGGCTAATTCGGGCACGCTTTTCCTCGACGAAATCGGCGATATGCGGCTCGAAATGCAGGTCAAACTGCTGCGCGTGCTGCAGGAGCGCTCGATCGATCGGGTCGGTGACGAGCGGTCGTTTCCGGTGGACGTGCGCATCATCGCGGCGACGCACCGTCATCTCGAAGACGCCATCGGCGCCGGGGAATTCCGGGCGGATCTCTTTTACCGACTCAACGTGATTCCGCTCTACGTGCCGCCGCTGCGCGAGCGCGATCAGGACGTGCTGCTGCTGTTCGATCATTTTGCGCGGCGAAGTGCCGGTAAAGACCTCGGCCCCGTGCGGGCGGGAAGCTGTTTGCGGGAGTGGATGTTGGGCTACGACTGGCCCGGTAACTGCCGCGAATTACTCAATTTCGTCGAGCGCCTGTCGGTGCTCTGGCCGGGCGAGGAGTTGACCCTCGCGAAGATTCCGGCGGCGTTGTTGCCGAGGAAGCGGGGCGCCTCAGCGCCGTCGACCGAGGAGCAGCGCGCGGTGCTCGACATGTGGCAGTGGGACGAAGAGGTCGCCGCAACGCCGGCCGACTCGGCGTCTTCGGGTTCACTCGAGTGGACCGCCGCGGTCGAGGTACCCAAGGTTCCGGGGGCCGCCGGCGGAAAGATGTCCGCGATCGATCTCAAGCAGCTGCTCGCCGACTACGAGGCGTCCTGGGTTCGCGAGGCGATGCGGGTGTCGGCGGGCAACATCACCCATGCGGCAGATTTGCTCGGCTTGCCGCGCACCACCTTCATCGAAAGGCTGCGCAAATACGAGCCCTCGGTTTTCCGACAGTAATCGACTTTCGGTCACCAGCGCCTGTAAGGCACTGTTCTGTCAGGGGTTTTCTTTATTGGCATACGAGTTGCTTATAGCATCACGTGTCCGCGATCGCAGAAAACAATTTCGACTTCCGAACCCCGCCATCCATGGGACCTACCATGTCGATGGGCGATGCCCGTGAGGGCGGTGGGTACGAGATGGTCTACGGTGACCCGTTCACCAAACAGCTGCTCGCCCTCGCCACGCGCGTTGCCCGGACGGAAGTGACGGTCCTCATCGGCGGCCCCTCCGGCACCGGCAAGGAAGTGCTGGCTCGGGTGATCCACCAGAACTCGCTGCGCCAGAAGGGCGCCTTCGTCGCCTTCAACTGCGCCTGTTTGCCCGAGTCGATGGTTGAGGACTTGTTGTTCGGACACGAGAAGGGCGCCTTCACGGGTGCCGTGTCGCGTTTCGAGGGCTTCTTCGCGCAGGCCGACGGCGGCACGCTCTTTTTAGATGAGGTCGGCGAGCTGCCGATGTCCGTACAGGCGAAGTTGCTGCGCGTGTTGCAGGAGCGCGAGTTCACGCCGCTCGGTTCGACCACGCCTCAGAAAACCAAATTCAGACTGCTCGCCGCCACGAATCGCGACCTCAAGGGCGATGTGCAGGCGGGGCGCTTCCGCGAAGATCTGTATTACCGACTCAATATATTCCCCTTGCAGATGAAGCCGCTGAAGCAGCGTCCGGGAGACATCCTGCCGCTCGCGCGCGCGCTCATTCAGCGCCACCGATATATCTCGGGCGATCTGCATCTGGATTCGTCGGCCGTCGAGGCGCTGCATGCGTACGACTGGCCGGGTAACGTTCGCGAACTCGAGAACGTGATTCAGCGTGCGATGGTGATCGCCGATGGTCCGGTGTTGACCGCGATGCATCTCGGTCTCGACGCGTCGCTGCCGCAAGAGGCACGCCTCTCGCCCGTGGACTCCATGGCGATGGAGCCTGCCGCCGCAGAAGAGATTTCAACGGACCTTCCGGTCGGTGCGCCGCGCGCCGATCTCTCGCTCGCCGATCGTCGTGCGATGCAGGAAGCCGAAGTGATCATGGCGACGCTCAAGACGACGCCCACCAAGACTCTTGCAGCCGCCCAGCTCGGAATATCCGAGAGGACGCTGCGCTACAAGCTGGCCCGACTGCGTGAGCACGGGCTGATGGCAGCTGGCCTATGACCGTGCAATCGGTCGCCATGCAACAGGCTCTCGAGCATCTTCGTGCGATGCGCGAAGCGGCTCGTCCGCCCGATGCGGGTCTCGAGACCTTGCAGGGCACGGCCTCGAAGATGGTGGATACGACCGCCGATCGGCCGTCGTTCCTCGACACCATGCGTTCGGCCGTCGATTCGGTGAACGCGCAGCAGTCGCTGTCGCGCCAGTTGCAGAACGCCTACGTGCGGGGCGAGGACGTCTCGCTCACCGACGTGGCGATCGCGATGCAGAAATCGTCCGTGGCGTTCGAAGCGACGGTGCAGGTTCGGAACAAGATTCTCGAATCGTACAAAGAAATCATGAGCATGACGGTGTAATCCCATGGCAGCGGTCGAAGCAGATGTCTTGAGGTCGCGACTCGACCAGGAAGGTACCGGCGCCGGGGTGATGGTGACCACCTCCCGTGATGCCGCGCGCTCGTCCGATCTCGCGCCGGCCGATGCTGCGCCTGCGGGGCCGGTTGCCAATTTCTTGAAGCAGCCCGTTGTTCGAACCACGTTGCCGTTCGTCGGCTTCGCGCTCGTGTTGTTGCTCGCGGTCGTGGCCTACGTGACCATGTCGACGCCTCCGCCCCGGGCGCTTTACCCGGAGATGGCGGACTCCGACAAGGAAGCCGCCCAACAGCTTTTGACCAAAAACGGCATCGGCGTGCAGCTCGACCCGGCGACGGGTTCTTTGACGGTGCCGGCCAGCGAATTCCACGAGGCGCGCATCATGCTCGCCGCGGCAGGGTTGCCCAAAGACTCCACCAGCGGCTCTTCGATGCTCAAAGAAAGCATGCCGCTCGGTACGAGTCAGTTCATGGAGCAGGCGCGTTATAACGCGACGGTTGAAGAAGAGCTTGCGCAGAGCATCCGCCGGATCAATTCGGTCAAGGATGCGCGAGTGCACCTCGCCTTACCGCGTCAGAGCGCGTTCGTCCGCGACAGGGCGGACCCGAAGGCTTCGGTGATCGTAACGCCGTTCGCCGGCCGTACGGTCAGTGACGGCCAGGTGCAGGCGATCATCCACCTGGTCTCCTCGAGCATTCCGTACATGATTCCGGCCAACGTGTCGGTGGTCGATCAATTCGGTCGACTGCTCACCGAGCCCGCTGGCGCCAAGGACTTGAACGCGAAGCAGCTCGAGCTTCGCCAGAAACTCGAAGCGGACTACGTCGAGCGGATCAATCAGATCCTGGCGCCGATCTTTGGTGCGGCCAACGTTCGCGCGCAGGTGAATGCTGATCTCGATTTCTCCGTCATCGAGCAGACGACGGAAAACTATGACCCGAACAACGCCGGAACGCGGGTGCGGTCGGAGCAGCTCAAAGAAAGCAGCACCACCGAACCCAGCGCGACCGGAGTTCCGGGCTCGCTGTCGAACGAGCCTCCGCCGCCTGTCGCACCGGTGGCCGATGCAAATGTGCCGGTCACGCCGGCTCCGGCGACCGAGCCTGTGGTTCGTGGCCAGGAGCGCAGCGAAAGCCGAAACTTCGAGATGGACCGTAGCGTGCGTTATGTCGTCGATCCGGCCCCGCGCATGCGTCGTCTGACGGTGGGTGTTGCCATCAACGATGCGATCGCCGCGCCGGGTGCCACGACGCCGCCTGCGCGACGTCCGTTACCCGCCGAGGAGATCACCCGCCTGACGAATCTCGTTCAGGGTACGGTGGGTTTCGATGGGGCGCGCGGCGACGTGGTCAATCTGATCAGCACGAGCTTCGAGGCGCCGGCTATCGAGCCTGAAGTACCGATCTATCTGCGTCCGCAGGTGCTCGATACCGGTAAGTATTTGGCGGTCGCATTGGCAATCGCTCTGCTGGGACTGCTCATCATCCGTCCGATCGTCAATAAGTTGACCTACATTCCGCCTCCGCCGGAGCCGGTGGGTCCCGATGCGGCGCGCCTCGCCCTTGCGGCGACGGTGGGTGGCGAGACCGTCGAGGGTGCAGCCGGTGTGGCAGTGGCCGATGCGGCGGCGGCCGAAGGCGAAGTCGAACTTCGCGAAGGCGAGACGCTCGAAGAATTGAAGGCACGCATGAAACCCAAGAAGAAGGGGATCTCCGCGGATCTTCTCGACACCGCCAACAGCTACGACGACAAGGTCACCGTGGTTCGGATGCTGGTGTCTCAGGACTCCAAGCGCGTCGCGCTGGTGCTCAAGAACCTGATCGGCCGCGACTTGTCGTAACAGGAGCAAGACGATGGCAGAGGCGACGACAACCGCGGTGCCCGCGACGACGGTGGATCCTGAACAGATCGCCATGGAAGTGGCGGCGCTCTCGAACACGCAGCGCGCAGCCGTGATGCTCATGTTGCTCGGCGAAGAAGAAGCCGCCAGCGTCATCCGTCATCTTGCGCCCAAGGAAGTGCAGCATCTGAGTGCCGCGATGATCTCGGTCGCCGATCTTTCGCAAGAGGCGGTGAGCGCGGTCCTCGATGGCTTCATCGCCACGATCAAGAAGCAGACGAACATCGGCGGTGGCATCGACTACCTCGAAAGCGTTCTGAAAAACGCCATCGGCGAAGACAAGGCGAGCAGCGTGCTCAGCCGTATCATGCCGGCCTCCGCCAACCGCGGACTCGAAGTGTTGCAGTGGATGGACGCGCGATCGATCTCGGAAATGATCGCGAGTGAACATCCGCAAATCATCGCGATCGTGCTGTCGTTCCTCGACTACGATGTCGCGGCGGACGTCATTCGGTTTCTGCCGGATTCGCTGCGCCCCGAGGTGCTCTCGCGCGTTGCCACGCTCGAGACGATTCAGCCGACGGCGATGCAAGAGCTGGAAGTGATCATGCGCAAGCAGTTCTCATCCAACTCTTCGCTGAAGTCCTCGAGTGTCGGTGGCGTGAAAGCCGCCGCCCGAATCATGAACTACGTGAAGTCCGAGGTCGAAATCGGGCTCATGTCGCAGCTCACCAAGAAAGACGCGGATTTGGCGCAGCGCATCCAGGACAACATGATCGCGTTCGAGAATCTGGCCGGCTGCGACAACCGCAGCATCCAGACCTTGATGCGTGCCGTGCCGTCCGAACTTTTGATGCAAGCCCTGAAGGGCGCCGACGATCTGCTCAAGGACAAGTTCCTGCTCAACATGTCAGGCCGTGCCCGCGAGATGTTCGTCGACGAAATGGACAGCAAGGGGCCGATGCGTTTGTCTGATGTGGAAGAAGCCCGTAAGCAGATTCTGCGCACCGCACGCAAGCTCTCTGATGCCGGCGAGATGATGCTCTCCGGCCGCGGCGCCGACTATGTTTGATGAGGCGGCGACCCGGTGAGCGACACGATCACGTTGCGACGACACAAGCGAGTACCGTTCGCCCCCGTCAACTCCATTCGCAAACCCGACGCCGATCCGGCGGGGCAATTTGCTGCACGACACTTTGCGGTGAAGCGAGCAGGGTTCATCCTGCGTGAATACGCTCGTCAACAGGAAGACCCGCGTACGGCCTCATTGAGTGACGAGGCGCAGCCTGCCACGATCGAATCGTTCAAAGAATCTTCACTCGACGACCTCGCCACCAAGATGACCTTCGAGTCGTCGACGAATTTCGTGGCGCCATCGGGGATTTCCCAAGAAGAAGTCGATCGACGTGTCGCCGAAGCGGAGCAGCGGGGCCGCGAGGCCGCGCAAGCGGAGTGGGTCGCGGCACTCGATCAGGCCATTGCGGCACTCGATGCCGCCGGACGTGCTGTCGGCGATGTGCATCGCGATCTCGAACGTCGCATGGTGGCGCCGCTCGCGCAGGCGAGTTTGCAGATCGGCAGTGAGCTCGCGCGCCAGGTACTCGCCGATGCATCGGGTTTGCAGCGCTACCTCGAGTCGGTGACGGCGGCGTTACAACCCGGACATTCTGAGGATGATCCTTCGGCGGTGAAGCCCGTCGTCGAGGTTCGCGTCAATCCTGAGGATCTTGCGGTGCTCGAGCGGGCCTCGTTGCGCCCGTCCTCGATCACGTTTATCTCTGATCCGCTCGTCCCGCGCTCCGGTGCGATTGCGAGCAGCGAGAACAAAGTGGTCGACGACCGCTTCGAGAATCGTATCCGATTCGCCAAAGAAGCGGTGTTGGCCGCCGCCGCCGATCTGCTGCGCGAGCCACCATCATGAGTGCACAGCTGCTCGAAAATCTTGGCGAGCGACTCTCGGCGCTCTCACTCCCGCCGCCGGGAGTTTGTGGCGTTTTGACGCGCGTGACGGGCATGCTGCTCGGCGCGCGCGGCGTTCGCGCCCCGCTCGGCGCGTACTGCGAAGTGATGGCCGAACAAGGCGAGGGCATCACCTGCGAAGTCGTCGGCTTCAACGGTGAGGAAGTCATGCTCATGCCGCTCGCCACGGTGCAGGGCTTGTTGCCGGGCACCGGCGTACGCGTGATCACGCACACCGCGCGTGTGGGCGTCGGCGATGCGCTGCTCGGTCGCGTGGTCGACGGCCTCGGTCAACCGCTCGATGGTGGTGAACCGATCGAGCCGTCTGTTTACGTCACGCTTCGAGGCGAGCGGAAGAACCCGCTGCAGCGCGCGCCGATCAACGGCGTACTCGATGTCGGCATCCGCGCCATCAATTCTTTTTTGACCCTTGGCCAAGGACAGCGAATCGGCTTGATCGCAGGCAGTGGCGTCGGGAAGAGCGTATTGCTCGGCATGATGACGCGATTCACGGCTGCCGACGTCGTCGTCATCGGCATGATCGGCGAGCGAGGTCGGGAAGTGCTCGACTTCGTAACCGAGACCCTTGGTGAGGAAGGGCGCAAGCGCGCGGTCGTGGTGGCCGCGCCCGGGGATTGTTCGCCGGTGATTCGTCTGCGCGCGACCCACTACACCTGTGCGATTGCCGAATACTTTCGGGACCAGGGCAAGAACGTGCTGCTGCTCATGGATTCCATGACCCGCGTGGCCCACGCTCAAAGAGAGGTCGGGCTCGCCGTCGGCGAACCGCCGACCACCAAGGGCTATACGCCTTCCGTATTTTCCTTGATCAATGAATTGATCGAACGTGCAGGCAGTGTGGCAAGTGGCGGCAGCGTCACCGGGATCTACACGATCCTGGCTGAGGGTGACGATGCCAACGACCCGATCGTCGATGCCGCACGAGCCATTCTCGACGGACACGTCCTGCTGTCGCGCGACCTTGCGGCGATGGGTCAGTACCCCGCCATTGACATCAATATGTCGGTGTCGCGACTCGCAAGCCGTTTGGTCACGAGCGAGCAACGCGCCTTGGTTCGAAAATTTCGGCGGCTCATGGCGATCTGGGAGGAAAACCGGGATCTCGTGTCCGTCGGCGCGTATCGCGCGGGCACGAACCCTGAGCTCGATGAATTCATGCAGCGTCGCAATGCTTTGCAGGCGTTCCTGCAACAGGACGTCGATGAGCGAGTGGAATATGAAGGTGGCTTCCGGCAGTTGGCCGAGGTCCTCGCATGAGCCAGCGCACGCGACAGCGGGCGACTCGCTTGGCGCGTATCACCCGGATCGGCGAGACGCTCGCGGCGGTCGCCGAAGGGGCGGCTGCCGATCGTCGTCGTACCTTGTTCACGGAGCAGGACCGACTTGAGACGGTGCGACACTACCTCGGCGATTACGGGGCGATGGTCCAGGAGCGTGAGGCGGGTACGCAGTCGGTAGGTAGCCTGCGCCTGTATCGGGACTTTTCCGGTTGGCTGACCGAGCTTTCCCAAAAACAGCAAAACGAGGTGGCGCAGGCCGAGTTCTTGCTCGAAGCCGCGCTCGAAGAGGTGCGAGAAAAAAGGCGCTTCGCCGATGCGCTCGAGCGAGTGTCCGAAAAGACCGCTCGCGCGGCGCGCCGGGAGGCGGAGGCGGAGGAGCAGAAGACGCTCGACGACATGGCGCAACAGGGCCGTTCGGCGTCCCTTGGCACTCAAGTTGCAATTCCCCGGTTAGCGATCACAACCGGCAATAAAACTCCGTAATCATGGCTATTCCAGATGTTCTGCTGAAAGCTGTCCGATCTTCGGCTCCGACAGGCAAAAATCCGCTCGAAGCGCTGACTGAAGCGCCTTTTTCGGGGGCGGAGGGCTCGTCCTTCTCGGCCGTCATGGCGGAAGTGAACGTCGACGCCAGAAAAGCCGACGAAAACGAGGCCGAAAAATCGGGTTCCGAGACCGGCAAGGGTTTGCCGGAATTGCCGGATCGTTCTTTGAATTCGAGGCGGTTGCGTTCGGTCGCAGACACGGACCAAAACCTCGAAGAATTTGCCGTAGGGATGGGGATCGATCGCGGACTTGTTCGGCTGTTGCTGAGCGAGACGGCGCCGGCTGCGGCGGGGGCCGTCGAAGCGAAGGTTGAGGAAATCTCCGCGGGCGTCGCCAATCCGATCATTCCGCCGACCGTCCCGATGGTTCAGCCCGCGACGCAGTGGGTATTGGCGGCTGACGCTGCAGTAGCCACGGCATCCGATTCGTCGGTGCGGGCTGCGGTCGAGGAGGCGACGACGCTTCTGGGTTCGGCGCCGATGGTGGGCGCTGGCGCGACGGTGGGCTCTGGCGCGATGGCGGGCTCTGGCCCGATCGCCGAGTCTGCGCCGATCGCGGATGAAGACTTGCTGCTGTGGCGTTCGTCGCTGCTCGCGGCGCCTTTGGGCGATGACGCGGCGACGCCTGTCGAGGGTGCGACGCCGATGGCCACGCCCGCGCTGGCTTCGACCGCGGAGCAATTGAAGGCTCGTGGCGGATCGATCGCGATGCCGACGGCGATGGCCTCGGGCGCTACGGTGACGCCCGCCGCGATCACGGACATGCTCGATACGATGTCGCCGATGGGCGCGAGCTCGTCGGTTGCGTTGCCCGAGGAGTCGGGATGGCGCTCGCGTCGTTTCAATTTCGTGAATGACTCGGCTGTCCAATCGACCTCGGCCTCTATTGCGAGCGAAGGTATTTCGAAGGCGGATTCCAGCGAGTTTGCAGACTTCATGGACAGCAGTGCTGGATCTGGCGCTGAGCGTGGCGGCGAAATGCCGGCTCGTCCTCTTGCCACTCCGGGCATGATCGTCTCGATGACCGCGGAGCCGCGCCCTGACGTGGCACCGACCTCGACCGCCACGGCGCTGATCGGCAACTTGTCGTCGCCGACATCGATTTCGCTCGCGACTACCGCTCCGCAGGGTGCCGCTTCCGGAGAGACCTCGATGGTCCTCCAGACCCCCGATGCGAAGCTGAGTTTTGGTGAGCGGGTGCAGGCCTTCGCCGATGCGGTGGCCCAACGCGTGATCGGTCAAATCCGGGAAGAAAACTGGAGTGTCCGGATGCAACTCGAGCCGGCGAATCTCGGCACGATGGACATCGACCTCAGCCTGAAAGGCAACGTCGTCGCCGCGACCGTCGGGGTCGCGAACCAGGACGTACGGGCCTTGCTCGAATCGGGCCTGCCGCGGCTTCGCGAGTCGCTCGAATCGGCCGGGTTGCAACTTTCGGGATGGAATTTCGGTCAAGCTGGCTCTCGAGCCTTCAACGACTCTGCAAAAAAATTCTCGCAGACGGTCTTTCGTGGGCGAATCGACGAGACGGGATCCGTCACAGAGGTCGATAGCTCACGCATGATGCCAATCCGGAACGCGGCATCTGGCAAAATCGATTTGTTCGTTTGATTCCCTTTTCAAATTTCACTGACGGTATACAGCGATGGCAGACAAAAAAGACGACAAGAAAAAGGCCCCTGATGCGGCCGCTCCGGCGGGCGAAGAGGGTGCTCCGACCAAAAAGTCGAAGTTGATTTTCTTCGTGTTGATGGCCGCAGGCGCGCTGGCCCTGATCGGCATCTCTGTCGGCGCAACGCTCTTTCTTACCGGGTTCTTCAATCCGCCGGCCGCGACGGCCAAGGCGGGTGAGGAGAAAGCTGCCGAGGAGGGTGAAGCGAGCGAAGAGGGTGCCGAAGCCGGCGACGGCAGCGCGACCCCCGAGGGCGGCGAGCCGAAACCCGATGCCGAAGTCCCGGCCGGCGAAAAATTCGCGGCGACCTACAAGCCCGTGACGGGCAGCAACGGCGAAGAGCGCGACTTTACGCTGAACGTACCGAACACCCGTCGGTATGTGCAGTTCAAGGTGGCCTACAAGACGTTTTACGGCGAGAAGATCGTCGAGCGCGTGACCAAGCATCAGATCGCCATCGGGGCGGCCATCATCTCGACTGCGAGTCAGTTCAGCGAAGAAGAGATGGTCTCCGTCGAGGGTCGCGCGCGACTTGCCGCTGCGCTACGCGATTCGATGAATGATGTGTTGATCCGCAACGAAGATTTCGGCGGTATCGACGAAGTCATGTTCACGCACTTCGTATTCCAGTAAGACTCGGTCGGAAAAAAACAGAGAAGAACATGTCGTCAACCGGCCAAATTTTGAGTCGAGAAGAGGTCTCTGCATTGGTGGAAGCCATGCAGAGCGGGGACGTCGACACGTCCTCGACGGCCGCCTCGCCATCGGCAGTGCAGCCTTACAGCCTGATCGCGAACGACACCACGTCGCGTGGGCAACTCGCTGCGCTCGAGATGATCAATGATCGATTCTCGAGACAGTTCAGGGGAAGTCTGCTCACCTTGCTTCGGCAGGCGGTCAAGGTGACCGTGGCGCCGTTCGATGTGATGACCTTCAGCGCCTATCTCAAGACTCTGCCTTCGCCCTGCAACGTCAACATCGTTCGGTTTCCGCCGTTGCGCGGCTATGGCCTCGTTACACTGGAGCCGTCGATCGTCTACGGCGCAGTCGACAGTTTCTTTGGTGGTCGAGGCGGCGGCTCGCTCGAGTTGTCGCCCTTGCGGGGTTTCACCCAGACTGAAGAGCGCATCATCCAGTTACTGCTCGATTCGGTGTTCGACAACCTCCGTGATGCTTGGGCGCCGGTCTATGCGCTCAACCCGGAATTCGTGAGTCGGGAGATCAATCCTGCGTTCGCGCAAATCGGCGAGGATCGCGAAACCGTGATCGTCAGTCGGTTCGACCTCGAGTTGGGGTCCGACATCCGTGGACAACTCACGGTGATGTACCCGTTCTCGGCGCTCAAGCCGATCCGGCTGCTGCTTCGTGGTCGACTCCAGGCCGGTGAGCGCGATGAGCGACTTGCCGCAAAATGGTCGGATCAACTTCAGGACGCGGTGTCGGACGCCGAACTCGAGATGGTCGCGCAGCTTGTCACCTTGCGCGTGTCGGCACTCGATCTTGCCGCCATCCGTCCCGGCGATACCTTGTGGTTCAAGCCGCCGCAGAGCGTCAAGGTACTCGTGCAGTCCTCGCACGTCTTCGATGCCGAGTACGGCACCGCCGATGGCAATGTCGCCATTCGAATCGAGCGGGTGATCGAACCGCCTGAAGACAGGAAGTCATTGGACTCGAGTGAGTCGCATCACTCGGAAGAATCGGTGGGTGCTGAACACGGCACCCCCGCGCAACGCAAGCGCGCATGACGCAAACAGAATACGTCGCAGGAGCAACGGCAGCATGAACGAGTCAGCAGTAGGCAATATTTCCAAGGGTGAAGCTGGAGCGGAATCGGCCGTGCAGCTCGAGTTGATCCAGAACGTCGCAGTCAGCGTATCGGTCGAGGTTGGTCGATCGTTGCTCCGAATCCGCGATCTACTCCGACTCGGGCAAGGCAGCGTCGTCGAGCTCGACCGCGTGGCCGGCGAACCGCTCGACGTCTGCGTGAACAACACCGTCATCGCCCGCGGCGAGGTGGTGCTAGTCAACGAGCGTTACGGCATTCGTCTCACCCAGGTCGTCGATCCGGAAGATCGCGTCAAACACCTTTAAGCGGAAGCTGCGTCGATCATGGATCCTGTTCGATACGTCACCGCTCTACTTCTTGTCGGCGGTTTGCTGGCGCTGGCCATTTGGATGCTGCGGCGGTTTCGCTTCGGTAACCCCGATGCTTCGCGCAGCACACTCAGTATTACTGCGCATGCATCACTCGGCGCGCGCGAGAAACTCGTGGTCGTGCGTTTCGGTGGTCGAGATCATCTGATCGGTGTGACGCCGGGATCCATCACCCGCATCGCGACGGCCGATACCGACGGTTCTTCGATTGAGGAGCGGCAGCCGTGAGTCGTATACGAGGCCTGCTCGCGCCGGTTCTGACGCTGCTTTTCTTAGTTTCGGCACCGATGGCGATCGGTCAAGACGCCGCGGCAATCGAGTTACTCCGTACAACGCCGACTGCCGGCGGCGGACAGGCCTACAGCCTGACGTTGCAAGCACTCGGCTTGATGACGCTGCTGACGCTCTTGCCGGCCATCATCTTGTCGATGACGGCCTTCACGCGCATCGTCATCGTACTGGGGCTTCTTCGGCAGGCCATGGGCACCGCCTCGACGCCGCCGAACCAGGTGATCGTCGGTCTCGCATTGTTCCTGACGTTTTTCGTGATGGCGCCGACGCTCGATGAAGTGCAGCGCGTCGCACTGCAGCCCTACATGGAAGAGTCCATCCCGTTCGAGACGGCGCTCGAGCGCGCGGTCGATCCGATGAAGAAATTCATGTTGGCTCAGACCCGCGAGTCTGATCTCAAGCTTTTCATGGATCTTGCGAAGACGCCGCCGGTCAGCGCGCCGATGGAGACTCCGCTCAGCGTCTTGTTGCCTTCGTTTCTGACCAGTGAGTTGCGTACGGCCTTCACGATCGGATTTCTGATCTACATCCCGTTCCTCGTCATCGATCTCGTGGTCGCGAGCGTGCTCATGTCGATGGGCATGATGATGGTCTCGCCGATCATGATCGCCTTGCCGTTCAAGTTCCTGTTGTTCGTCCTCGTGGATGGTTGGGGGCTGATTCTCGGCTCCCTCGCGGCCAGTTTTGCGGCGCCCTTGCCATGAACGAGACCGGCGTCATCGATCTGGTGAGGGAGTCGATGTGGGTCGGTGGACTGGTCGCGGGCCCCATCCTGGTGACCGTGCTGCTCGTTGGTGTCATCGTCGGTATCTTCCAGGCCGCGACGTCCATCAATGAAATGACGCTCAGCTTCCTGCCGAAGCTGCTTGCGGTCATGTTCATCACGCTGCTCATCGGTGGCTGGCAGTTGCAGCTGCTGGTCGACTTTGCGCGACGAATCTTCGAACGGATCGCCGACGTCGGGATGTAAGCCTGTGCTCGACCTCGGCGTACTCACCCTCAATTGGCTCCAATCGATGCTGCTGCCTTTGACGCGGGTCGGCGCCTTTTTTCTGGCGGCACCGCTGTTCACACAATCGGCCGGCATCGGGCGCATCCGTGTGATCTATGCCGCGACGCTATGTCTGCTCATGATGCCGTCGTTTCCGACTTCGTTGTCGGAACCCTCGATGCCCTATGGTGAGCCCAATCTCCTGCTCATTTTGAGCGAGGCGCTGATCGGGGTGACGATGGGCCTCGCGCTCCAATTCGTGACGGCAGCGGTGGTCACGGCGGGTGAGCAGATTTCGATGTCGGTGGGCATTGGATTTGCGCAGTCGTTCGACCCCTCGCTCGGTTCGACGCCGGTCCTGTCGCAGTTCTTGAATTTGTTGGCACTGCTGATATTTCTGACCGCCGGTGGCCACACCATCATGATCGCGATGATCACCGAGAGTATCCGCGCGATGCCTCCGGGTGAATTTCGCTTGATGGATATCCCCGCATTACTCGAGTTCTCGGGCATCATCTTCAAGGGGGCGGCCCAGCTGGCGGCTCCGCTATTGTTGACCCTGCTCGCTGTAAACCTCGGAGTGGGCGCGCTCTCTCGCGCGACGCCGTCGTTGAACGTTTTCGCCGTTGGCTTTGCCGTGAGCTTGTTGGTGGGCTTCGGACTGCTGTTCGTGTTGATGCCTGCGATCGGTGAGCGTATTGCCGAACTGTGGCAGGAGGCAGGCGCCTTCATCCGACCGAAACTGCTCGGGGAGGGGTGAGGCGTGGCCGAGGAGCAAGGTCAGGAAAAAACAGAAGAACCGACTGCGCGCAAACTCTCGCAGGCCCGCGAGCGCGGCGAATTACCACGCTCTCCGGATTTTGGCGGCGCGATGGAAGTGCTCGTGATCTGCTTGCTGATGTTTTTCCTCGGCGCCGAGATCGTCGACGGCTTTGCCGAAATGTTGAAAAATGGACTGACGTTCAATCGTAGTCAAATCGAGGACGTTCAGGATCTGCCACTGGTGGCGGGCGAGCGGCTTTTCGAAGGCCTGTGGGCGGTGAAGTGGTTGCTGCTCGCGTCAGTCGTCGTCGCATTGCTGGCATCGACCCTGAATGGTGGGTTCAATTTTTCGGGTAAGGCTGCGGCACCCAAGTTGAGCAAGCTCAATCCGCTCAGCGGCCTGAAGCGGATGTTCGGCGCTCAAGCCTGGATCGGTTTGCTGCGTAACCTGCTCAAATTTTTCGCCATCGCAGCGGTTCTCGGTTTCGTGCTCTGGACTCGCCGTGCCGAGATGATCGCGATGTCGCGCGACTCGTTCGAAATGATGATCGCGGCCGGTGCCTCGCTCGCTCTCGTTACGTTCACGTTGGTCAGCGCCGCCGTCGCGGCGATCGCCTTGCTCGACGTGCCGTATCAGCGCTGGAGCTATTTGCGACGCTTGCGCATGACGATGCAGGAAGTGCGCGATGAGATGAAAGACATCGAGGGTCGGCCCGAGGTCAAAAGACAGATACGACGGAAGCAGCGTGAGATGAGTCGCGGTCGGATGCTCGACAAGGTCAAAGACGCCGACGTCGTCATCGTCAACCCCTCGGAGTTCGCCGTCGCACTCGAATACGACGAGATGCGCAATGCGGTGCCGACAGTTCTCGCAAAGGGGCAGGGTGAGATCGCGAAGTCGATCAAAGAGCGTGCCACGCTCGCAGGCGTGCCGATCGTCTCGGCGCCGCCGCTCGCCCGTGCGATCTACTTCACGACCGAAGTGGACGACCCAATTCCGGAGGGCTTGTATCGCGCAGTAGCCGCAGTGCTTGCCTATGTATTCCGACTCAGTGCGATGACACCGGGTCTCGAAACGCCGGTTGCGCCGAAGCCCGAGCTCGCGCCTGAGTTCATGTTCGACGAGTTCGGTAAACCGATGAAAGGGGAAGGCACATGACGGTTCTCGATAAAGCAGCTGCCGCACGACGCAGCGTGATGCGAGGAGATCCGACGGTCGTCCTCATCTGTTCGGCGTCGGCCGAGGTGCTCTCGAATCGGTCGCGGGAGTTTGTGCGCACGCTACGCAGTGACGGAGCGCGTGTGGAGTTTCATACGCCCGGTCATGCCGATGCGTTGCTCCAATCGACCAACAGACTTTTGGAGAGCATTCCCCTCGAAGCGATTCTGTCGAGCACTGAGTTATTCCCGCCCCATCTGCTCATCATCGATGATGCCGAGACGTTGTCGGGTGCCGAAGCGACGGCGCTTCGACGCCTGGTACAAGGACTGCGCGGCAGCGCGTTCCGAGTGCTTCTGCTCGCGAAGCGGAGTCGATCCGAGGTAGATCGGCTGCCGCTCGCCGACTTGATCGACCTCATGGTGATTTGGGACGCCGACAAGCCAGAGAGCGAACCGATCGCTGCCAAACGAGCGCCGAACGAGCCGCCCAAAGTCGAGCCGGTCAAAGTTGAACCGATCAAGGTCGAGCCGCCTAAGGCGGAGTCGACCCAAGCGGAGCCTACGAAGAAGACTTCGAAGTCGACGGCAAAGTCGTCGACCGATGAGGTCGCCGCGCCGATACCGGATGTGCTCGCCGATCTTGCGCGTGAACGCGCCGAGACGCGCGGTTTCGATGTGACGTTCTCGCGTCGTTGGATGTCGACCCCACTGAAAGTGGCGGCGGCCGTGATCGTCGTTCTGCTTCTCGGCTATGGCCTTACGAGTGGATTGATGATTTCCAAGGATTCCGAGCCGCTCGTCTATGACTGCGGCTCACATCCCGATCGGGAGTCCATCGACGTGCTGCTCGCTCGGATAGGACGGTCCACTCCCACGCGAGTGACCGCCGAGTTGGGACGTTTTCGTTTGCAGTTGGGTCCGTTTCCGAGCAAGTCGGCCGCAGAGGCCGTGCGGGAACAGGCTTGGCTGCTCGGTTCATGCCGCGTCAATCCGATCGCCCTGAGTGCGATGGAATCGTTGGCACGCAAGGCTGGAGGTTGAGCTCATGACGAACATCCCGACAGGACCGGACGCGACGGAGCCGGAAAACCCGTCAAAAGAATTCACCGGTGTTTTCAAGTCCGGTGATGTCGCCGTACAGAGGCTGAAACCGGGGGCGACCTCGGCTGTCTCCGACATCGCCGTGGAGCGCGCCTCCGAAGAGTTGTTCCAGAAATCCGACTTGATCCCGCAAGCGACGGTATCACCGCCGGCCGCGCCGGTCGTCGACGAAGGCGCTGCTGCGGTCGCGAGCGCTGCCGAGACGCTGGAGACCCTCGAAGAGACGGCGGCCAAGGTGGACGCACTCGTCCAGTCGGTGGAACAGCGACAGTCGCAAATCGAAGATGCCCACAACAAAGCCGAGGCGATGCTGGCCGAGGTTAGTCGGATCGCCGAGGCTCTGACTTTTTCGAATGCCCTGCGAGACAGAATCAACGCCACGGTCGCGCGGACGAAGCGCTTGCGTGGTAACGACGGTAACCCGCGAGGTTGACTCGCGTCCGTCGTCGGTAAGGAGGAATTGAAAAATGAGTAAAGAAACCGAATCGAAAGAGGGCGAGGCCGCCAAGGCCGACAGCCCGCTCGAGACGCTCACTTCGCTGGTACTCGATGCGGCGGATGCCGCCAACGACAGTGCCCAGTCGACGCAAGAGGCGATCTCGCGTTTGTCGCATGTCGTGGATACCAACCTCGACACGACTCGTGCATTGCGTACGGCACCTGCAATCTTTGGTGCGGTCATTTTGAGTATTGGCATCGCGATCGCCGTCGTCGTGGCGATGGTCTTCTCGAAACTCGACGAGAGGGCGGCTGCGCTGAATCAGGCGATCGTCGCGCAGGAGGAGAGTCTCGAGAAAATGGATAAGACCCTCAAGTCGCTGTCCAATCTCGAATCCGACCTGCAGAAATTCCAGAGAATAGCGGATGACACCACGCAACGAGCCGTCGTGACGCTTCGCGAGCAGGTCAAAGCCGATCGCATCGCTCTGCAGCAACTCGAAGTGCGGCGTTTGAACGAAGTGCTCGCCTCGTTTCGCGGCGCAGTCGCCGGGGCGCCGCCGCCGGGTTCGGCGCGTCAAAACGAGGAGAACAAACGCTTTGCCGCGCTCGAGAAATCATTGACAGGTCTCGAGGGTGCGATTTCGCGAGTCGATGCACGCCTTGCTGCGATGGAACAGCAGAGCGAGAAGCGAATGTCCGCGATGGAAAAATCGATGGGTGCGCGGTCATCCAGCGAGGCGGGCGGCAAGCGTCCGGTGGCAGTCCTGTCCGATGCGCAAGCCAAGGACATGAAGGCGACCGCCGCAGAAGTCGGTCGTCTCAAGCAGGAAATCGCGAGCTTGCGCGAACTCATCGAGCGTCGCGGGAGCGAGTTGCAGTCGGGCGTACCGACCATCAAGAAATAAGAGAGCGGATCAGGAACGGCGTTTTAGAGCGGGATCGCGCGGCAGCCGGCTTCGCAAAGCTCGGCTGAGCCGCGAACGACGCCGAGTTCCGCTCGACCTTCGGGTGAGAGACTGCGGATCTTCGCAATCGGCCACCGGCTCGCGAACGCCGTATCGGCCGTGGGCACGAGCAGTACCGAGAGACCCTCTTGCAGACCGGAATACTTGCCACCGGACAGCCAGATCTTGTCTCGATCGGTCGAGACGTTGAGCCATGGTGTGCCGCACCCGAGCGGTTCGACCATGGATTTGGCCGTGGCGTCCACTTTTTCGAGTACGCGGGTCATCCAGCGCGAACTCGAGGTCGAGGGATGACGACTGCGAATCTGCAATCCCTCACTGGCGGTGAGTACTCGAGTCGAGATCGTACGACCCCCACGAGCCGGGTCTTCGACGAGCGTCATCGTCACGAGCAGCTTTCGCGGCGCGACGATCCAGTCGTCCACGTCACGTTGCGGTGTCGTCATGCCTCGATAATCCACTCGAACTCGCAGCACGTCATTGCCCGTGGAGACGCCTCGACCCGCGACGGGGCGAATGCGGACGTTCCCCGAGAGATGGGTCAGCGCCGACGGGATGAGGTGCTCGAATCGAACGCGATCGTTGACGGACCAGGCCGGATGGGGCTCACCCGCGACGAATTCGAGATCGACGACGCGCTGGAGTGCTTGCGGAGCGCGACACATCTCGCGCGAGGAGATCACCGAGCCACACTGGGTGTCCGAAGACCCGCCCCATCGCGTGATCCGTACGGCTTCGGCGATGCGTCCATCCGTGCTGAGCGTCGACTCGAGTTGCCAGGGTGCGGGTTGCGACTCGAGACAGCGCTGCAACAGATCGGCGTCTCGCTGCAGCGCCGCGTCGGCGTAGAGGTCGCTCCGTGACTGAGCAGACCCGACGACTCCTGCAAGACTCATCGCCATCGCACCGAAGGCGGTGGCGAGAGACCGTGAGGTACGGCGTCGAGCGGGGTCGGTCATCGACGTTGGAGCCAGGCCACTTTGTCGGCGGGCAGCCGCACCGTCGCCTGATACGAGTCGTTCCCCAGCGGCTCGAGCGCGACGACTTCGGCGCCGGCGATCACGCCGGAGATCCGCACGCGGATCTGATCCTCGCGAACTCGGCTGTCGTTGATCAAAGAATCGCTGGCGAACTCCACGCCGTAGAGCTGCTCGGCGAGGTTACGGTAGGCATCGAGTTTTGCCGCTCGCGCCGCCTGCAGTCGACGTTGGGCCGCATCCGCCCCGGGCTGAGCAGTGATCGAAGCAAATCCGATCGCCGTGATGTCGGCGAGCCTCGTTGATGTGGTCGCGTCATCCGCATCGACGCTCTCGACGACCGCGGCGTGTCGATCACCGGACCGATGATCGAGCCCGACCGATCGGTCGCGGGCTTTCATCTGGACAGTGAACGTCCCCCGCGGGGTGCCCTGCGCGAGCGGGTCCACGACAGACACGAAAGAACACCCGGACAGCCAGAGACTGGCAGCCGAGACGGTCAGTATTGGTGCGATACGACGGTCCATAGGCGGTCAGTCGGCCCGTGAGTCCGGGCCTTGAGCGTCGATCCCATCCGAACTGGCGGAAACCCGCATGGCACGGTCGTTGCAGATCAGGGAAGGGGGCATCCCCATCTATGCGGCAAAGCTCGATTAGAAACCCTATAACTCATTGATTTTGAATAAATAAAATGACTTCAATTCCGTTCGACGTAATGTCGAACCTTCGACAACTCGGCAAGAAATTGCCGCTCGAGGCCGTGGCGATTCCGATGGGATTCCTGCTGCTGCTCGGGATGTTGTTGCTTCCCGTGCCGCCGCTGATGCTGGACCTGTTCTTCACGTTCAACATCGCGATGTCGCTGGTGATTCTGTTTCTCGCGATCGCGGCGGCGAGGCCGTTCTCGTTCTCGGTATTCCCCACGGTACTGCTGTTCGCCACGTTGTTGCGCCTCGCGCTCAACGTTGCCTCGACCCGAGTGGTACTGAGCGCCGGACACGAGGGCACTGACGCGGCAGGGCACGTCATCGAGGCGTTCGGCTCGGTGCTGGTCGCCGGTAACTACGTCGTCGGTATCGTCGTCTTCGCGATCCTCGTGATCATCAACTTCGTCGTCGTCACGAAAGGCGCGGGGCGTGTCTCCGAAGTGACGGCGCGATTCACTCTCGATGCATTGCCCGGCAAGCAGATGGCGGTCGATGCGGATCTCGCCGCCGGGTTGATCAACCAAGAGCAGGCGAGAACGCGACGCCGCGAGATCACCTCCGAAGCCGACTTCTACGGATCGATGGACGGTGCGAGCAAATTCGTTCGAGGCGACGCCATCGCCGGCATCTTGATCCTGATCATCAACATCGTCGGCGGCATTCTCGTCGGCACCATGCAGCACGACATGTCGATGAGCATGGCCGTCGAGCGTTACACGACTCTCGCGGTGGGTGACGGCCTCGTGGCGCAAGTGCCCGCGTTGCTGTTGTCGATTGCGACGGCGATCATCGTGACGCGAGTGTCGGGCGAAGAGTCGCTGCACCAGCAGACCTCGAGCCAGTTCAACAATATCGAAGCATGGTGGTTGACCGCTTGCATCCTCGCGTTGCTCGGCGTGATCCCGGGCATGCCCCACATCGCCTTCCTCTCGCTCGCTGCGGTCACCGCGGGCGCGGCGTGGGTCCTGACTCGCAAGCGTGAAGAGACTCGTCTTGCCGAGAAAAAATCGGACGAAGCGCCGGCTACGCCGAAAGAGTTGTCGTGGTCCGACGTGCAGCAGGCCGATGCCATCGGGCTCGAAGTCGGGTACGCGCTCGTCGCGTTGATCGACACCCAGCAAGGCGGTTCATTGGTCACGCGCATCCGCGGTATTCGCAAGAAGCTGACGTACGAACTCGGATTTCTGATTCCGCAGGTACACATTCGTGACAACCTCGATCTGCGGCCCGAGGCCTACCAGATCATGGTGAACGGCGTGGTGATCGGACGAGGCGAGGTGAAACCGACTCGAGAGCTCGCGATCCATTCAGGCGTCGTGCATGGTGAGTTGCAAGGCGTACGCACCAAAGATCCGACCTTCGGTCTCGAGGCGGTGTGGATCGACCCGGCTCAACGCGATTACGCCCGATCGCTCGGCTATACCGTGGTCGATGCGAGCACCACCATCGCAACCCATCTCAACAAAATCCTGCAGGACAACTGCAACCTGCTGCTCGGACACGATGAGACGCAGCAGCTCGTCGACAAATTGGCTGCGGCCGCGCCGAAGCTCGTCGAAGAATTGATCCCGAAGAAATTGTCGATCGGCGTGCTGACGCAGGTGCTGCAGAATCTTCTCGCCGAGGGCGTCTCGATTCGCGATCTTCGCGGCGTGTTGCTCGCGCTCGCTCCGGTTGCGGAGAAGGTTCAGGATATCGACGAACTCACGGGTGTCGCGCGCATCGCGCTCGGTCGCATGATCGTGCAGCAGTACGTTCAGTATGGCGACGAGTTGTCGGTCATGACGCTCGCTCCGGAGCTCGAGCAGGTGCTGCACGCGACGGCGAGACGCGGACAGGGTGGCAACATCCCCGTGGAGCCGGAACTCGCCGAGGGTCTGCTGCGTTCGGTCAGCAAAGCATCACAAGACGAACTCAACAGCGATCGTCCGGCATTGCTCGTCACCTCGCCGACGCTGAGACCCTGGTTGTCCAGGATCCTGCGTCCGCGAATACCGGGACTCTCGGTTCTCTCTTATTCGGAACTCCCGGAGGACACGAACCTCCGGGTCAACACCAGCATCACAGTGCAAGCGCGGCAGACCGCGGCGGCGTAACGGGGATAAGTCATGCGTATCGAACGAGTGGTAGCGGGTACCTTCAACGAAGCCAGTGAGCGATCACGGCGTTTGTATGGTCCCGACGTACTGCTGATCTCCTCGAGCCGGGTAGGGAATGCACACGAATTGCTCGTGTGCACCGATGCGTCGTCCAACGACGAGCGGGTACTTGACGATGTCGAAGCACGCGGAACCTTTGCCGCGACGATGCAAGAAGAAATGTTGGCTCGACCCAAGACACCACCAGTCGAACCCGTCATCGCGGATCCCGAGCCACAGACGATCACGCGCGCCGTGGATCCAGAAAATGGAGCTGCGCTCGTCTCGCTCATCCGCAAAGAATTGCTCGAGTTGGAGAGACGAATCGTCTCGAACAACGGTGGAGTCCATGGTCTGCGCGAAAAAATGGCGCTGCTCGAACAAGGGTTCTCTGCCGGCTATGCCGGGCGCCTCGTCGAGGCGGGTCTCAGTTCGACGGCGATGGCCACGTGCCTGCTCGATGATCTGAACCTCGGCGGCCCCGAGATCGGCATTGCAGGTCGGCCTGCGGTTTTCGTGGGTCCTGCCGCCGGTGGCAAAACCACCGCCGCGATGCAGGCAGCTCGATCGATCGCAAATAAAAAGGGATCGCCTGCCGTCGTGAGCGCATCACGCGATGCTCGTCCGGGTGCGCGAGAAAAGTTTTTTGCGATGGCCGATGCGGCGCGCATCGAGTCGAGTTGGGGCGGCGTCGCGCCCGGCGCTTTGGTCGTCGACGCGGGAGGTTACAACCGCGAGGATCTGTCGATCGATCGACCGGAGCTTTCGAGCTACGACCTTTATCTTTGCATGCCGGCTTATCTGAACCGCATCACCGCCGCGCGTTGGTTCGACAGCGTCAAGTCGGTCACGGGCGTGATTCTCACGCATTGGTCCTCGGCTGAAGTACCGCTCGGACTTTTGGGTTGCATGGCCGAGCGTGGACTGCGTCTTGCGGGATTGTCGGCAAGCGCTGATCCGACGGCTTCACTCGTCGACCCGACTGTCGAGTCGTTCGGCGGTCCTGTTCGTGTGGCGCTCGAGCTGACGCTCGATCTCTCTCCGGCAGGTGTCGAATGACCGACGCCGCTGAACGCAAAACCCGTTTGATCGCCGTTTCCAGCGGAAAGGGCGGCGTGGGCAAGACGTTCCTGAGTCTCAACCTCTCGGCGGCGCTGGCGACGCGCGGCCATTCCGTCTGGTTGTTCGACGGAGACATGGGGCTCGCCAACGTACACGTTCTTCTGGGAATTCAGCCGCAGTTCGATATCTCCGATGCATTGGAAGGACGCTGCACGCTCTCGCAGACGCTCTTCGACGGACCTGGCGGGATCAAAGTCATCCCCGGTGCGTCGGGAAAGCGGGATATGGCCGAGATGGGCACGCTCGAGATGACGCAGATCATCCAGAGTCTGACCACCTTGACGCCTTCGGCAGATTTCATGTTGATCGACACTGGCGCGGGAATCGGCAAGCACGTCACGACGTTGGCGCGCCTCGCTGACACGATCGCGGTCGTGGTGTGTGACGAGCCGGCCTCGCTCGCCGATGCCTACGGGCTGATCAAGGTCATGTACCGGGATTTCGGCAGCCGCAACTTCGAGATCATCGTGAACGATGTCTCGTCGGTGCAGCGTGGACATCTGGTGTTCGAGAGGCTCCAGCAGGTGGCCATGAGGTTTCTCGAGTTGAATCTCGTGTTGGCCGGAATCGTCCCGCACGAGGCTGAGGCCATGATGGTCACTCGTCGACGAGAGACCCTCATGAGCGCTGCGCCGCGAAGCGCGGCGACTTCCGCCATTCTCGAGATCGCCACTCGATTCGAGAAGTTGAAGGTCGTGACGGACAGCGCACGATTCAACCTCACGCTCGTCGATGGAGCATCGGGAGCCCGAAGCCCATGAAGCGGCCCGGCGACGCATACTCCGAGGTGGCGTCATCGACTGCTCCGCATGCCGGTGCGGACTTTGCATCGCATTTCAAATTGGTGAAGCGCGTCGCGGCGCATTTCCGCGGACGCTTGCCTGCCGCAATAGAACACTCGGATCTCGTTCAAGCGGGAATCGTCGGCCTGATGGAGGCCATCGAAGCCTTCGATCCGGAACGCGGTAACGACTTCGAGACCTTCGCAAAGCTCCGTATCCGCGGGGCCATGCTCGATGAAATACGGCGTGCGGCCTGGGCACCCCGAAGCACGGTGAAGGTCGCGGTGGAGGCGAGAGCCGCCGCCACCCGTATCGAGAACGAGAAAGGCGTCCCGGCGACGCATCGGCAGATCGCCGACGAACTCGGGCTCGACGTCGGGCGCTACCATGAATTGCGGGGACGCAATCAGGGGCTCGCAGGCTCGGTCACACTTGAGGAGATCAACTTCGCGAGCGAAGAGCCGACTCCTGACCAAGTCGCGGACGAGGACAGTATTCGTGCAGCGCTCAAGCAAGGGATCACATCTTTATCTGAGCGCGAGAAAACGATCGTTGCGCTTTACTACGACCGCGAGCTGACGCTTCGGGAAATCGGAGCGGTGCTCGAGGTCAGCGAGTCGCGGGTCAGTCAGATGCTGACCGCGATCGCGAAACAGTTGCGATCGTTGATCAACGGTAGCAGCGAAGGCGCTACCAGGAAAATGGGGCAGGTCACCGGCAAGGTACCTCCTCCACCCCGCGAATCAGCGCGAAAAAACGGGGAGCTGCGGGGTTAATCATCGTGCAGGGCTGTGTGCCCTGTCGGGAGAAGGGACATGTTCGTCATTATCGGTTTGGTCATTCTGTTCGGCTGCGTTTTCGGGTTCTACATCCTGCACCACGGGCCGATGGCGCCGATCATCGAAGCCGCCCCGACGGAGATGGGGATCATCCTCGGCGCGGGCATCGGCGCCATGGTGATGGGAAACAGCATCACGATCCTCAAAGGAGTCGGTGCGGGAATCGGCAAATGTTTGAGTGGACCTGCGTATCACAAGCAGGAGTTCCAAGACACGATCACGCTGATCACCAAGCTCTTCAAACTTCTCAAGGCCGAGGGCGCTGTCGCTCTCGAGCCGCACATCGAAAATCCGGAAGCGAGTTCGATCTTTGGTGAGTTCCCGAAACTCCTGAAGGATCACGCGCTCATCGGCATGATCTGCGACACCATCCGTCTGCTCGTGACGTCCAACCAGCCGCCGAATCCCGAGACCGTGGCGGACAACCTCACGGTTGCGATCAAGACCCACCATCACTCGGCGTTGAAGCCTGCGCAGGCGCTCGCCAACCTCGAAGGCGCGCTGCCCGCACTCGGCATCGTCGCGTGCGTGCTCGGCGTGGTGAAGACCATGGCGGCGATCGATCAGCCCCCGGCGATCCTCGGTGGACTGATCGGTAGTGCGCTCGTCGGAACCTTTCTTGGCGTGTTCATGGCATACGGCATCGTGGGACCGCTCGCAGCGCGTCTTGCGCAGATCGTCGATGAAGAAGGCCAGATCTACGCCGTCGCGAAGTTCACGCTTATCGGGCACATCCGTGGTGATCCGGTTCCGTTGATCATCGAATCCGCGCGCGCAGCGATCGACCATCACTCCGCACCGACGTTTGCGGAAGTCTTCGATGGCCTCCGAGGCAAGTAACGTCGCCGCGGCCGTGGCGACCGAAGATCCGGCGAATGCCGGAGGGGCGCCTGTTCCCGCAGCCGAGGCGCCTCAAGCCGATGCAGCGCCGGCAGCTCCACAGCTGCCGCCGATCATCATCAAGAAAATCATCGACGAGGGTCACGCGGGTGGCCACGGCGGCGCGTGGAAGATCGCGCTCGCGGACATGATGACGGCGATGATGGCGTTCTTTCTTCTCATGTGGTTGCTCGGCGCGACCAATGCGGATCAACGCAAGAGCATCGCGGAATACTTCCAACCGACCAACGCCCCGAGAGCCGATATGTCGGGAGGTTCCACCGGATTCTTTGGCGGCATGTCGCTGATCGATCCGAAGGCGCTTCCGATGACGTTGACCCAGACGGGCGTGTTGCAGCTGACGGCGCCGGGGACCGAAGAACAGGAAGTCACCTCGGAGGATCAGGCCCTGCCGCAAGGGCTGAGTGACGAGGAGCGACGAAAAATCGCCGCAGAGCAGGACGAGAAGAATTTCGAGAATCTGCAGGACCAACTCGAGAAGCAGATCGGAGCAGATCAGAAAACCTCTGATCTGATGTCCGTGGTCAAGTTCGTACGCGAGAAGGAAGGCTTGCGTATCGAGATACTCGATGACGCCGGCTTCTCGATGTTCGGATCAGGCACCGAAGAGTTGTCGGGTGAGGCGGTCGCCTTGATCGAGAAGGTCGGCGCAAGTCTCAAGAGCATTCCCAACGAGATTGCAGTGCGTGGTCACACCGACAGTCTGCAATTCAAAAAAACAGCGGCGAAGAACAATTGGAGCCTTTCTGCAGGTCGGGCCGACTCCACTCGCCAGTTCCTAAATTCCATCGGGGTGGATAATTCGCGTTTCTCGCGTATCGAGGGTGTCGCTGATTCGCAGCCCGTCAACGCGGACAATCCCTCGGATCCTCGTAATCGCCGAATCAGCATCACGGTGCTCTATCGCGACGGAGCGAAACCTCCGCAATGATTCGTGACTCTCGCTACCCGGTAGGGCTCGTCGTCATGCTCGCGGTGCTCTCGTGGTCGGCGACCGCCCATGCCCAGTTCATTCGCGGGTTCGATCTGTTTCGTACCGGTCAGTATTGCGAGGCTCGCGAGGCGTGGTTGGAGAGCGAGAAGTCGGGCGATTCGACTTCGCCTTTCGGTTTGGCGGAGTTGTACGCACGCGGTCTTTGCGTCAAGCAAAACGAGCGGCTGGCGAGTCGCTGGTATTTGACGGCCGCACAACGCGGGAACCCCAGGGCACGCGCGGAGATCGGTCTGCGGTACGCCTATGGCAAGGGTGTAAAGCCGAATTCCTTGAAGGCCTATGTTTGGATGTCTACGTCACTCGCGTCGGCCGGAGGCTGGGAGAAGGATTTCGTGACGACCGTCGACAAGAATCTCTTGGTCGTCGAGGGTACGATGACGCCGGAGCAGCAACAACGTGCGAAGGCGATCGTGGCCGAATTCAAAAAAACCTATCGTCTGCCGCGCGAGTTCAACGCGCTCGATTGATCAAAGACCAGTGCCTGCAAACCGGACGACGATCTGGGTGCAGGCAGGCGTCTCCGCAGTCGGCGCGCCCGAGACAGACCACGTGGCATCTTTGGCCCAAGCGACTGCCGCCTGATTGACCTCGGGGTAGGGCGCAGGATCCGAAACCTCGAAGGAGCGATCGCTCTCCTGCGAGGCAGCGCAAACTTTGAGGCCCACCGTCTCGCGACCCACCTTGCGGCGCTGCTCGGCCGTCAACTTCGACGATGGCGTTCGGCTTGCGGACTCGAGCTCGATGCGAAGCATCGCCGCGGAGTCCGCTCCGGAGGGCGCCTCGGCGGCGACCTTCACGGGTGTTTCGACGCGTGCTGCCGCGTGCGTTCCCGCGTGCGCATCGGTGTGCGCATCGGTGTGCGCTTCGGTGTGCGCTTCGGTATGCGCGTCGGTATGCGCTGCGGGGCTGGCCTCCGGCGTCTTGGCGACGGGCTCGGGCATCGCTGAAGAGTGATGATGTTGGATCTTCCAAGCACCGTCGCGATAGGAATAAACGTAGGTGTAGCGTGCGGCGACGGTCGAGGCGTTACCCGCCGAATCCATCACTGAGAACTCGTAGAGCCCTGCATCGATCGAGACTCCGCAATAATGCTGAGTCATTCGGCGAACGATCGTCCCGCGCGGCGACTTCTGCAGGAAATGATCAAAGTATTCGGTGATCGAGGCCGTATCGGTCCGCGGGATATTCGAGACGGTTGGCAAAAGCACGGCGTTAGGCCAGTACAAGGCGGCGACTTTGGCGGAGTCTTTCGAGGCCAGTGCCAGGTTCCATGAGCGGAAGAGATCGGCTACCGCTTGGTCGGTTGCCATCACGCAGGGGCCTCCCGAGGGGCTCTTCGACTTCGGCGTCCCGCGTTCGGCAGCGACAGCAGAATTCCATGATCCCCACGTGATCGCCAGCGCGGCGATCATCAGGGCTCTAGCCAAGACAGGTTTGATCTGCGTGCACGAGTGGTTTTTCATCTTGGGTTGCTTCCTTGTCCAAACGCCTTATATCTTGCCTCAGAATGTCACCGAGTCACGATCAACACCGCGCCCTGCCGGGCCTGCTGCGCCGAAGCGGAGGTTTGCAATGGCACTTTCGTGCACTCCGTCATCGTCGCTTGCATGATCCGTTTCGGGAGTCGCTCGGCGCATTTCTGCAATCCTGGAACCCGGGAACATCACAACTGATCATCGTCGGCCCGAGTGCCGGTTGGTTTTTGCCGGACTCGTTTCTCGGTCGTTTCAGTCGACTCACCCTCATCGATCTCGATACGTCGGCGCCGCTATTTTTTGCGCTACGGCATGGTCGAGGGCTTCGGCGTGTCGGGACGCCCACGGAGTGGGTACAGGGAGACTTCGTCGATTGCCTGCCGAAGGTGTTGTCGGCCGAGGGTGATGCGGCCATCCTCTTCTGCAATGTACTCGGGCAGCTGGCGCTCGAGCGCGAGGATTACGAGGCGCGTCTCGACGAGTTGCCGCAGTGGCTCGCCGGCAGGCGCTGGGCGTCTTTCCACGACCGTTACTCCGCACGGATTCCCGACGATAAACTGATCGACGCCACCGCGTTCACGAGTTTCGAGAAACTGGATGCCCAGATGTTGCAGAGGTTGGGGCTGAGCGGAGAATGGATGGATCATGGTACGGACGCGGTATTACCGGCGGGCGTATTGAGGCACTATTTTCCTTGGCATATCGTTCCAGATCGTCTCCATTGGATAGAGGCAGGAGTGGCGCCATGATGTTTTGGACGCGGACTGCGAAATCGCAGGATTCGAGAGCGGCGCGAAGGCTGCGGCTTGCCGGCGCCGGTGCGATCGCGCTGTTGCTTCTGACCGGATGCAGTCGCGAAGTTGCCTGCGATGAGTCCGAGGTGGTCGACAAGATGCTCGAGCTCGCCAAGCGCGATGTCGTCACCGACCTCGCCGGTCAGTGCGCCTCTCGCCTCTATGGAAGAATTCCGCAGGTCGCGCCGCAGTGTCCAAAAGACTCTGACGGGCACACGACAGCCTGTGTGGCGGTGTGCACGGCGTGGGCCGAAACCCATGTGACGGCCAAGGCGAGCGCGTTCGAGACGCTTTTCAAGGACGATCTCGTCGCCACCCGTCGCTGTCGCGCGGACGTCCGGTTCGACGTCGCGTTCGATGGAGGGCAGACCGTCGATGCGCAAATCACCTACCTTGCTGCCCCGAAAGTCGGGGGCGCTCAAGTGGTGTTGAGTGACTGACGTCGCTCGAGACAAATACCATATTCATATGAGAAAGCGTTCGTCGGTTCAGGCTCTCCTGTCGCTCGTGCTCATCGTGAGCGCCGCGACCTACGCGTACATCGCTCAGATCAATGGGTTTTCGGACTTCGCCCTCGCGGCAGGCGCGACGATCATCAGCGCTCTCGTCCTCGGATACTTTTGGCGTCGACAATCGAAGGACGGCGAGGACTGATCTGCACAACACGCGTGCACAAGACCTGATGGCAGGGCAGTAGACAGGGCTGCAGCCTTGGGGCTATTTTCTCAGCATGGACGTTGCGCGCGCCATCCCCGAAACCTCTGCCGATATCGGTCGGGCTGGGCCCATCGAGGCAACGCGCCCTGCGGACCGCCTTCCGGCAACCTCTGCGGCGTCCAAGACGCCTGAGCCCGCGCGCGATACTCGTAGCGACGACATCAATTCGCCCACTCCGACCCTCAGCACCCTGCGCGAAAATTTTCGTGAGTCCGTCGAGATGGCGAACGAGCGTCTCTCCGATCGTGGCGCATCGATCAATATTTCGGTCGACGAGTCGACTAACGCCGTGATCGTGCAAGTGAAGGACCGCGAAACCGGCGACACCATTCGTCAGATTCCCCCCGAATCCGCATTGCAGGTCTCTCGAAACATCGAGCGACTGACCGGCATTCTCGTCGATCAAAAAGTCTGACAAGAAGATTCAGTCCGTCGGACGAATCGTCACTCCAAAAAAATCCGAGGACTTACAACAACGAAATATAGCGAGCTATAAATGTCTCGCGGGGGCTTGGCATGACCGGTAGCCGTTCGATGCGTGAGGCCGTCTTTCGCAATCTGTTTGACCTCGAGCACGGACATCCGTTTGCTCGGCAACTCGAAAAGTTTGTCGTCTGGCTGATCATTGCGAACGTTCTCGCGCTCCTGCTCGAGCGACTCCCCTGGTACGAGCAGCACCAAGGCCTTTTTGGTTTATTCGATGAAATCTCGCTCTATTTCTTCACTCTCGAATATGTTTTGAGGCTGTACGCCGCCGGTGGCGACCCTCGTTACCAAGGAAAGAAATTCGCCTCGTTGCGGTTTGCCAAGACCCCGCTCGCCTTGATCGATCTCGTCGTGATTGCGCCGTACTGGCTGCATATGCTGGGTTTGGTAACCCTCGATTTGCGCGCGCTCCGAGTCGTTCGACTCCTTCGTCTGCTCAAGATTCTCCGCGAGCTCGGCCCGTCTCTTCGGGAATTTAACCGTATGAATGCGGGGCGCACACTTCGGCAGAAAGCGGATGCGTTGATGAACGACACCCCGAACTCGGGAAAACTTCATCATCAGCTCGATCTGTTATTGATGGCGCTCATTATCATTGCCGTCGCTACGGCCTTTCTTGAGTCTGTTCCATCGATTCAGTCAGCGCTCAAAACAGAATTTTTCTGGATCGAAATCATTTCGATCGCCGTTTTCACGATCGAGTATCTGTTGCGTCTGTACGCTGCTCCTGAACGCGAGCCGGATCGCCCGCGAGGCGGGGCGATGCTGGCGTTCATGAAAAAGCCCGCGAGCATCATCGACCTGCTCGCGATCCTTCCGTATTATTTGTCGTTCCTGATCACCATCGATCTTCGCTTCTTGCGCATTCTTCGAATACTGCGCGTTCTGAAGCTCACCCGGTACAACACGGCGTTTACGACGTTCGCCATGGTGCTCAACCGCGAAAGACGGGCGTTTTTTGCAGCGATGTTCGTCACCGTACTGATCACCATCCTCTCCGGTGCGATCGTCTACGAGGTTGAGCATCCGGTGCAGCCGGATAAATTCGACACGATGCCGCGGGCCATGTACTGGGCCGTCATCACGCTCGCAAGCGTCGGCTACGGCGATATTTCGCCCGTGACCCCGATCGGACAGGCCTTCACGATGGTGTTGGCGATTCTGGGTATCGGTATCGTCGCCTTGCCTGCCGGTATTCTCGGATCGGCATTCACCGATCAGTTGCATCAGCAGCGCGAACAGATGTTGTCTGCCGTCGAAGAGGCGTTCGCAGACGGAGTGCTTACCGAAGACGAGGAGCGGCAGCTCGAGAGCGAGCGTGTCAGATTGCATCTGTCGAACGAGCAGTTCGAGAAGATCAAGCAGCGAGCGCTTTTGCGTCACGCGAAGGAGTTCTCGACGACCTACGTCGTCGTCAAGGCCTCGGAGGAGATCGCCAAGCTGCGGGAGACACTGCAAAGACTCCCGGTCGATGCTGCAGTCGTCGAAATCGACAAGCTCAATTTGCCTGATGCCGAAAAAGCGGCACTGCGTGTGCTTCTAAAATGATCAGGTCGACGGAGTGGTGAGCGAATCGAGGCTTTCTTTGATCGGATAGAGATCGCGGGTTGTCGCGGCCGCGAGATTTTGGACGAACGATTGGATGTATCGTTTGTCGAAGTCCATCAGGCTGTCTATTCCGAGTACCAAAACAGCCCAGGAAAGCCGGCCTCTCTGGAACCGCACGAGATACTCGGGTCGCGAGCCGTGCGCGGGCATCGAGAAAATGGAAAGCCGGTCATGAGGCAACTGCGGCGGGCTCGAGGGCGAAGCAACAGAATGATAATCCGCCAGCAAGGAAGTGTTTTCTCCGAGTTTCTCGGCCTCGGTATTGAGCAATCGTCGCAATCGATCGGGGATGATCGCGACGCCGAGTTTTCCGTCCGAATAGGTCAGGATCTGCATCGGTCAGCCCTCCGGAAGCCGAACCTCGATTTCGATTCGCCGATTGAGCGCGCGGTTCTCCGGCGAGTCGTTCGCGGCAACCGGCTTGGTGTCGGCAAAGCCCTGTGCCTCGATACGTGCCGGATCAAAACGACGCGCCGTGACCAACTCTCGCACCACCGAGACCGCTCGCGCTGCCGAGAGATCCCAGTTGTCGCGATATTTGACCGTGCGGATCGGAACGTTGTCCGTATGACCGCCGATGATGACGCGCGAATTCGTGGAGTTCGCGACATCGCCGATTTTTTCGATGATTTGAGAGGCGAGAGGCGTCAACGCAGCATCGCCCGTGGCGAACGCGCCGCCTGACCCGATTTTCACGATGACGGCGCCGTCTTTTCGTTCGACCTTGACCAGGCCTTCCTTGATCTCGCCTGAGAATGCTGCCTCGAAGGCTTTTGCCGCCGCATCGACTTTTTCCGCAGATCCGCCGCCTTTGCCGGAACTTCCCTCGGATTGACCCGCAGCGGATTTGGATTCCATCGACGAAATCAAGGCTTGTGTGGCACCCGTGACCGCCACCTCGCTTTGAAGTTCATCGGATACCTCACTCACTTTCTTGACGCCACCTGCGATCGCTTGTGCGGCGATGAGGCGCTCGGCACGCGGTGCGTTTTCTTTGGCGTTGAATTCGACGGTCACCCTCGTCGACGTGGCCTTCACCGTCGCGACGCCCGAGGCGATTTCGGCTGCCAGAGCCGCTTTGAGTTTCGCGGCATCTTGCTCGATCGAATCCGGCGCGCTGCCACCTTGCGCACCCGGTCGCTCAGAGTCGACCGGACGGCGCCCGGCGGCCTCGTAAATCGCCTCGGTGCGCAAGTCCTGGTCTTTTTCGCGAACCTCTATTTCCGGCTGCGTCGTATCCGTCGTTTCCTGCTTCAAATTATCGACGAGTGCCATCGTCGGCGACGGGGAGAAGCTGAGGGACAGAATGGTCGTCCCTTTCGGTTGCTCGACGACTGGAATATCGCGCTGAACGCCGAAGGCGTTACTCATGCTCCCCGAAATCTGCTTGAACTTCGGGACGTTCATTTCGGCGAAAGACAAGATCAGAACGAAAAAACATAGCAGCAGCGTGGCCATGTCCGAGAAGGTGGCCATCCAGGCGGGAGCTCCGGCGACGCACTCCGGACATTTTTTGGGGCGAGGAGCTTCGGCGGCAGCAGGCTTCGCACGTACCGCGCTGCTGTCGACTTCGCCTTCACCGTCGGCATCATCCGCCGGGGTCACCTCGCTCGCTATGACACTCATGGCTCGTGTCGCTAGGCTTTAGCCAATTTCTTTTGTGTCGCAGGCGGAAGGAGCGCGAGTATCGAGTCGCTGATGTTTCGCGGATTCTCGCCACGTGCGATGCCCTGGATGCCGGTCAAGACGGCTTCGCAGTAGAGCGCTTCTTCGTTGTGGTAGATCTTGAGTTTGTTGACGATCGGACCCGCCACGACGTTCGCGATGAACGCGCCGTACAGCGTCGTCAACAGCGCGACGGCCATCGCCGGGCCGATCGCTTTCGGATCCGACATGTTGCCGAGCATTTGCACGAGACCGACCAGCGTTCCGATCATTCCCATGGCCGGCGCGACGTCGATCCACCCTTGCCACGCGGCGATGATGGCGCCGTGTCGTCGTTCTCGCGATTCCATGTCCGTCCTGAGGCGGCTGGAAATGGTGCCCTCATCGAGACCATCGACGAGCATCATCAGTCCATTTTTCAGGAACGGGTCGCCGGTCTCCGCCGCCTTGGGTTCGAGGGCGAGAAGGCCCTCCTTTTTTGCGATCTGGCCAAACTCCGGAAACAGCTCGACGAGGGGTTCCAGTTTTTGGGTCTTCGGCATGAAGGCCTTTACCGCTCCGGCAAAATGGGCGATGAACTCCGTGAGGGTGTGACGGGACATGACGACCGCCGCCGTCCCGCCGATGACGATCGCCACCGAGGGAATATCCACGAACGCGCCGAAGGATCCCCCGAGCAAAATGGCCCAAACGATGACTCCGATAGCCCCGGCGAGTCCAATGAGTGTTGCGATATCCATTATTCAGAGCCCCTCGGCTATCCCATCAAGTTCAGGCGACGCTATGATCCATGACAGTGCGTTGTTGCGCGACAAGTACGTGGTACTCGCGCGCAACTGAGTCTTATTAGTCGACTTCACGATAAAAATCTTGTGACACAGACCATGAAAAAATGTCCGCCAGACGGACGTAATCAGGCTACTAAGTTGGGGAGCAGCGTGTCGGTCATCATCGCGGCGCTGTGTTTTAGTTTCGCGGGAGGATTCGCGAAGAGCGCGGAACCCACCCCGACCCAACTTCGGCAATTCACCATCACCGATCAAAAAACCGGGCTGGAGTGGCTCCGTTGCACCGTCGGGCAACGTTGGAATGGCTTTCGTTGCATCGGGGTTCCCAAGATGATGACTTGGGATCAGGCGCAGCAGGCCGCCGCGAGCGCGAGCAAAGAGCTCGGCGGCGAGTGGCGATTGCCTTCTGTGGACGAGTTGCAGGCGCTCGTCTGCGACAAGTGTCCGCCACCTAAAATTGATCAACAGCTGTTCCCCGATACCCCGGCAGCCCCGTTCTGGACCTACTCGAAGGCGCCGCTTTCCATTGGCCGTTATTGGACCGTCAACTTTTTCACGGGACATAATTTCGGCCGCAACACTACGGGGATGGAACGCTATGTGCGTCTGGTGAAGTCCGCTCCGCCAAGACAGACCAAGCCGGTACCATGAAGTTCCTGTTCAGGACGCACTGCCGGGTTTGCGCCATCGCGCGAATTCATATCGCGCTAGTCTTCGGGGTGCTTGCGGCGTGGCGACTGCGTCCCGAGTGGTTCGAGTTTGCCAACGACGTTGCCATTCAGCATTGGGCTGCGATCGCTGTCGTGTTGGTGTTCCTCGGCATTCTCTCCATGAAGGTCTTCGAACACTACCGACAATCGAAGCCGAAGGGCTCGGACCGTCATTAGTGTGATCGACGATCAACCTCGACTGTCCAAGCGCCTGAGCGAACTCGGGCTCTGTTCCCGGCGCGAAGCCGAAGAATGGATCGTCAATGGCTGGGTGCGTGTCGATGGCCAGATCGTCGACGTTCTCGGCTCTCGAGTCAGTCGCGATGCGAAAATAGAAATAGATCGCCGCGCGCGTGAGCAACAGAGCGAACTCGTCACCATCCTTCTCAACAAACCGATCGGCTATGTGTCGGGTCAGGCGGAGGAGGGCTACGAACCGGCTACGGTTTTGATCCGGCCTGAAAATCGCTGGAAGGGTGACGATTCGGGTCGACGTTTCGATCCGAAGCAACTTTTCGGCTTGGCGCCCGCGGGTCGTCTCGATATCGATTCGACCGGCCTCATGGTCTATACGCAGGACGGGCGCATCGCGAAGCAACTGATCGGTGGGAATGACGTCGAGAAGGAATATCTGGTTCGGGTACAGGGCGTTCTGTCGGACGACGGGCTGCGTCGATTACGCCATGGTCTCACGCTCGATGGCGTCAAACTCAAGCCCGCCCAAGTGGTGTGGCAGAACGAAGATCAGCTGCGCTTCGGCTTGCGTGAAGGACGAAAGCGCCAGATTCGTCGCATGTGCGAGATGGTGGGGCTCAAGGTCACGGGCTTGAAACGGATCCGGACCGGCCGAGTGTTGCTTGGCGCATTGCCCGTCGGGCAGTGGCGTTTCTTGCGTGACGACGAAGGGTTTTGATCGCACCCTCAGGCGCGCGTCAACTCATACGCGCAGATGTTCACGGCCGCTGCGAGGTTGAGTGATTCGATGTGCCGCGCTCCGGGAATCGAATACGTCGCGCCGCTCAATTGCTCAATGATTTTCGTCGGTAATCCCCGCGCTTCGTTACCGAACACGTAAGCGTCGAATTGCCTGAAGGTCGAGGCGGTGATGGGTGCCCCCTCGAGATCGAGTAGCGCCAGCCGCGGGTAGCGTGCCTGTAAGGTTTCCAGCGAGACCTCGCGCTCGACGGGGACGTGGAATATGGCTCCCATGCTTGCGCGTACGACCTTCGGGTTGTAGAGATCGGCGCTTTGCGGTGACAGCAGGCATCTGAAATTCCCGAACCACGCCAAGGTGCGCAATAGGGTGCCGAGATTTCCGGGGTCTTGCACTTCGTGCAGATAGAACACGCGCTCCCCTTGGCGAGCCGGTATCGGCTCCACCATGGGAACGACTGCGATGATGCCTTGAGGGCTACGGGTATCACTGAGTGCCGCCATTTGCCGGGCGCTCACGCGTTGGAGCGACAACTCTTTTGGCCAGGGCTTTGGAAGTTTCTCCGACTCGTACTCGTGCGTGACGATGATCTGAGTCGCGGCGAGCTCGGGCGTGTGCGGCAGCGCCCGGATCAACTCGAGAACCAAGTGCTCGCCTTCGGCCAGATAAACCCCGAGCTGATCACGGTGTTCCTTGTGACGCAGATTTTTTAGATCGTCGAAGGTCATGATTTTCGCTAGTCTATCCCCATCATGGCCCGATCCAAGAGCAGCGGCAGTTGGTTGCGCCGACACGTGACCGACCCCTACGTCAAACTCGCCCAGAAAGAGGGCTATCGTTCGCGTTCGGCCTACAAGCTGATCGAGCTCAACGAGAAAGATCGCTTGCTGCGCCCTGGCCAATGGGTCATGGATCTGGGATCCGCCCCGGGCGGGTGGTCCCAGGTTGCCGCCCGAGCGGTCGGGTCCAAAGGTCGGGTCTTGGCGACCGACATCCTGCCGATGGACCCCATTAGGGGAGTCGATTTCATCCAGGGCGACTTCACCAGCGACGAAGTCGTGAAGCAGATCCAGGATTGGCTACACGGTGAGAAATTCGATCTCATCATTTCGGATATCGCGCCCAATCTGAGTGGTATCGACTCCGCCGACCAGGCACGTTCGATTTACTTCCTCGAGCTCGCGCTCGATACTGTGCGTCTCGCGCTCAAGCCCGGCGCCGCATTCGTGGCCAAAATGTTCCAGGGCCAAGGCTCGGATGACTACGTCAAAGAGCTTCGAAAGAGTTTTCACAAGGTGTCGATTCGAAAGCCCAAGGCCTCTCGGCCCGAGTCGAGAGAGGTTTACATCGTCGCCAAAGATTTCAAGGGATGACTGACTTCGATGAGTGCTTCCATCACCACCAAAACGCATGACTGCCGAAGAACGGGTGGTTCGGCTTCGGCGTTTGCGCTCGTCGTCGCAAGCACCGCACTCTTTGTTGGCGGCTGCGCTTCGGTGGACATCGATGGTCGTGTCGCAGCCGTCAATCGCGAATTCCGCGATTTCACCGGCGGAGATCTGCGGCTATCGCGATCGGTCGAGGTCGATGAGGCGGCGCTCAGCGGCCTCCTTGATCAGCCCGTCTCTCAGGAGATGGCGGTACGCATCGCTCTCATGCACAGCCCCGTCTTCCAGATCATGTTGAACGAGTACTGGGGAAACGCGGCAGGGGCGATGCAGATGGCCCGTGTGCCGAATCCGGTCTTTGCGTTCGAGCGTCTCCGTGGCGGTGACGAGCTCGAGATCGGCAGACTGCTTTCGATCGGCGCACTCGATCTTTTGACGCTGCCGCAGAGACGAAAAATCGCGACCCAACGCCGACTCGCGGAGGAGTGGAAGCTTTCGGGCGAGGTCGTCGAAAAAATCACCACGGTCCGCAAGAGCTGGGTCAGAGCGGTCGCTGCACAGCAGACTGCAGGATATGCGGCGCAGGTGTTCGAGAGTGCCGAAGCCAGCGCAGAGCTCGCGCGTCGCATGGAAGCGGCCGGGAATTTCAATCGCATCACGCGTGCGCGTCAGCAAGCCTTTCATGCCGACGCCACCGCGCAGTTGGCTGTTGCGCGGCAAGAATCGCTCGCCCGTCGAGAGGAATTGATCCGAGAGCTAGGCTTGGACGACGAGGCTGCCAAGAAGCTCATATTGCCGGCGACGTTGCCGTCCTTGCCCGAGGCTGCGTTATCGGCGGCAGAGGTAAGTCAGCTCGCGAAAACGGCTCGACTCGATTTGCAGTGGGCGCGATATCAGTTCGAGTCCGCCCGTGCTGCGCAGGGTTTGACCGGAATCACGAGTTGGATTGACGTGGAGGTCGCTGGTCGACGAGACAGCATTTTCGACGACGACAGCGGCGCACGCGAGACGGTCAGAGGTTACGAAGTTGAACTACGGCTACCGGTGTTCGATGTCGGCGATCTCGAGCGAGCAGCCATGAATGCCGAGACGATGGCGGCCTTTAATCGCTACGAGTCGGTACGCCGAGCCGCAGGATCGCACCTGCGAGAGCACTACGCGGCTTACCAGACGGCTTACGACCTCGCGATCCATCATCGGGACGAAATCGTGCCGCTGCGCAAAACGATCTCTGAGGAAAATCTGCTCCGTTACAACGGCATGCTGATCGGTGTATTCGAGCTTTTGGCTGACTCGCGCGAACAAATTTCTGCGGTGATGTCGTCGATTGCGGCGCAGCAGCAGTTTTGGCTGTCGGATGCGGCGCTGAGGGCCTCGGTGGTCGGTCGGCCGCAGGGCGTCGAAATCATGGCGCCACGCGGCGCGACGGCTTCAGATCGAGGCGGGGGACACTGAGCATGAAATCCAGGCGGGATTTTTTCGCGTTTGCCGGAATCGCCGGCGGGGCGCTTGCAGCGGGCAGTGTGGCACGCGCCGCGATGGTGAAGCTGCCTGAGCCCGTCGTCGAAACCTCCGCGGCGACACGGCCTCCCTTGCAGCCGAGTGCGGGGCGGCCTTATCGACCCGTCGTCACCCTGAACGGCTGGACCTTGCCGTTTCGAATGAATCGCGGCGTCAAAGAATTTCATCTCGTCGCGGAGCCAGTCGTTCGCGAATTCGCACCGGGCTTCAAGGGCAATCTTTGGGGCTACAACGGACAAAGCCCCGGCCCCACCATCGAAGTTGTCGAAGGCGACAAGGTACGAATATTCGTCACCAACAACTTGCCCGAGATGACGAGCATCCACTGGCATGGGCAGCGGCTGCCCGCGGGTATGGATGGTGTCACTGGGCTGACTCAACCTGGCATCCCGCCTGGCAAGACGTTCGTCTATGAATTCATGGCCCGGCGTCCCGGCACCTTCATGTACCACCCGCATACCGATGAGATGGTGCAGATGGCGATGGGGATGATGGGGTTTTGGGTCACTCATCCTCGAGAGAAGCATCCGCTCATCGACGAGGTCGATCGCGACTTTTGCTTTTTGCTGAATGCGTTCGATATCGACCCGGGAAGCTTCACGCCGAAGGTCATGACGATGCTCGACTTCAATGTATGGGCATGGAACAGCCGTGTGTTTCCCGCGATCGATCCGCTGGTCGTACGGCACATGGACAAGGTGCGGATCCGGGTCGGAAACCTGACCATGACCAACCATCCTATTCATTTGCACGGGCACGAATTCCTGGTGACCGGGAGCGATGGCGGCCCGACGCCGATCTCGACGCGAACCTACGAGGTCACGCAGGACATCGCCGTCGGTCAGATGCGGCAAATCGAGTTTTTGGCGGATGAAGAAGGTGACTGGGCATTCCACTGCCACAAGAGCCACCACACCATGAACGCCATGGGACATGACGTACCGACCATGATTGGCGTGCAGCACGGAGAGTTGGCCGGCAAGATCAACAAACTCATTCCCGACTACATGGTCATGGGCGAACGGGGCATGAAAGAAATGAGCGATATGGAGATGCCGCTCCCCGACAACACCATTCCGATGATGACGGGTTACGGACCTTTTGGTGCGCTCGGCATGGGAGGAATGTTCAGCGTCGTCAAAGTACGGCGCGGCCAAAAGCGCGATGATTACTCAGACCCGGGTTGGTTCAAGCATCCGCCCGGTACCGTAGCGTACGAGTATCCGAGCGAGCCACCATCGCCCGTGAGATCCCACTCGGATCACCGATGAATTGTTTGTTTCGACGAGGAGAGTGACTGATGTTTGCATCCACTTCGAAAGGCAGAGCCCTGATACAAGGGACCTTGATCGCCTTGTTGATCTCGCTTGCTTCGCCCCTGATGGCAGACGAACCTGAGTGGGTCTCGGCCGAGGTTCGAAAAATCGATCTCGAGACCGCCCGCGTGACGCTACGTCACGAGGAGATCAAGAGCATCAACATGTCTGCGATGACCATGCCCTTCTACGTGCGTGATCCCTCGATGCTGCAGGCTATAAAGGTGGGTGATGCCGTGCTGTTTTCAGTCGTGCGAGAGCAGGGACGATTGGTCATCACGCATCTCAAGCCCGCCCCGCAAGAAAAATGATCGCGAGGGTGTCCCAGGATTTTTCCGCATCAATCGGGGATCTTCCGGGGCAGGACTCGTCGGGCTACTCATCGACCTCCGATGAACGCTGCTCACTATCGATCAGTGCTCGAATTTTTTGATAGAACGCTTCTCGAGCCTTGGGTTCAGGACCTAAATTCGCTCTCGTCCAATTCGAGTTGCTCGCGATCACGAGCCGACGTTGCGGATCGATGAAAATGCCTTGCCCGAAAATGCCTTGTGCCGCGACAGCGCCGTCGTCGTAAGTCCACCATTGAAATCCGTAGCCTTTGCCCGCGACCCCGATATCCATCTGCTTTTCAATGGCCTGAGAAAACCAGTCCTCGGGAACGATTTGTCGGCCACCGACGTTACCGTTGGCGAGCACGAACAGACCGAAGCGTGCGAAGTCTCGCGTGGCCGCTTGCAGACAACACCCCGCAATCTCATGACCGGTCTTGCCTTGTAGCCATGTGGCTGTCGATGCCATGCCTCCCGGGTGCCAAATGCGATCTTGAAGATACTCTGCCAAAGGTTTTCCGGTAGCCGATGAAACGAGGACACCGATAAGGTTGGTCTCGCCGGTGTTGTAGTGCCATACCGTTCCGGGCGGGTGCGCGCGGGGCAGCTTGCGCATGTAGCTGACCGTCGCGTCGAGGCCCGGGTCTGCTTTGGCATTGTTGAACTTGGCGACATCCGCCTCGGGGTTTTCGTAGTCTTCGTTCCACTTCACGCCCGAGCTCATGGTCAGCAGCTGACGGATCGTGACGTCGTCGTAGGCCGAGCCGCGCAAGTCGGGAATATATTGACTGACCTTGTCTTCCAGGCTCTTGATGTAGCCGTCCTGGATGGTTGCCCCGACCAAGGTCGAGGTAAAAGATTTCGCGACCGAGAAGCTCGTCCAACGGCCCTCTGTATCGAAGTCTTGGCCGTAGCGTTCGAATCGAATTTTCCCATCCTGCAGGATCACGAGCCCCGCAGTGTGCTGGTCCGTCATGTACTCCTCGACCCCCGGAATATCGAGAGGCTCTCCGAGCGGGAGGCCCAACGGCTCGGGCGACGGGGTGATCACCGACGCTTTCGCCAGCAACGGCAGGCGATCCATCGCGCGGAATGCGGCGTGGCGCTGATCTCGTTTCCAACTCAGCACGTCGGAGTTGGTGGGTAGCGCAGACAGCAGTCCGCGGGTCTCCTTGTCGAGACTGTAAAACCACAGGGCCCCGGCCAGCACGAGCAGGCCGGAGAGCGTCAAAAAAAGGGTTCTTAAGCGCATGGGAGACTCGGAGCGCGAAGGCGCGATAGGATGGTTATCCTACAGCGCCGCCGCTGCCATTCAAAACCGTCGACAGGATGTCATGACATGTCCGGAATTCTGATGTTCGCGCTCGGGATCATCGCGCTCGTCTTGGGCGCCGAAGCCCTGGTCAGGGGGGCCTCCAAGCTTGCGCTGTCTTTTGGAATATCGCCCTTGGTGGTCGGACTCACCGTAGTGGCCTTCGGCACCAGCGCCCCCGAAACCACGGTGTCGGTCTCTGCGGTGTTGTCGGGGCAGACCGATATCGCCGTCGGCAATGTTGTCGGCAGCAACATTTTCAACGTGTTGTTCATCCTCGGAATTGCTGCATTGGTGATTCCCCTGAGCGTCAACGCGCAGGTCATTCGTCAAGAAGTCCCCATGATGATCGGCGCCTCAGCACTGCTGCTCGTATTCATCCTCGATCAGCGCGTCTCATTTTTCGAGAGCGCATTTCTGTTCATTCTCTTGATCGCTTATACCGTCTTTCTCGTCGTCCAGTCGCGCCGACAATCTGCATTGGTCCAAGACGAGTATGCGAGCGAACTCAGGCCCTCTGCTCAGGTCGCTTGGGACGGAAAGCTCCCCGTTCAGATTGCACTCGTGATCGGTGGCTTGGCGTTGCTCATTTTGGGTTCGCAGTGGCTGATCGAAGCCGCGACGGGCTTTGCCAGAGATCTTGGTATCAGCGAATTGGTGATCGGACTCACCATCGTCGCCGCCGGCACCTCGTTGCCCGAAGTCGCGGCCTCGGTCTCTGCGGCCATCAAAGGCGAGCGCGACATCGCGGTCGGTAACGTCATCGGGAGCAACCTCTTCAATATTCTCGGCTGTGTTGGCGCAGCCGGTCTTGCATCGGGATTCGACGGGCTCGCCATCGGGTTGGCGGTCGTCACCTTCGACATCTGGGTCATGCTTGCCGTCGCTTTGGCATGCCTGCCGATTTTCGTCAGCGGACGAGAAATCGCGCGCTGGGAGGGCGGTCTTTTTCTTGGGTACTACGCCGCGTACGCGGGCTATCTCATCCTCGCTGCGCAGCAACACGATCAACTGCAGGCGTACTCGTCCGTCATGTTGTCATTCGTCGTCCCGATCACCATCGTGACGCTGATCGTGTCATCCATTCGCCCATCGAAGAGTTGAGTACCTGGCGATCAGCTTTCCGCCATCGCGCCGGCGAATCGTCGCAGCAAGGGTTGCGTGAGGTAGGCGAGTAACGACCGCTCGCCCGTTTTTATCATCACCGTGCATGGCATGCCGGGCTGCATCTTGAGTCCGTTCAGGCGCTTTCTTTCAGCTGACGGAATACCGACCCGAATTTTGTAGAACGCCAGGCCCGTTCGCTCATCGTGCATCGCATCTGCCGAGACCACTTTGACATCGCCCGTCACCATGGGTTGCTGGGCGGAGGAGATGTAAGCGTCGAATCTGAGATCCGCAGGTAGCCCGACTCGAACACGATCGACATACCTCGGCTCGACGCGGGCTTCGACGATCAGGTCGTCGCCGTCCGGAACGATGTCAAGAACCCGATCGCCGGGTTTGATCACGCCGCCGACGGTCGTGACGGCGAGTGCAACGACGGTTCCCGAGACGGGCGCCCGGATTACTTGACGTTGATTCACATCTCGCAGCATGGCGACACGTTCGGCCAAGGCGCCGAGTTCGCGACGCACGTCGGCAAGTTCGGCCTCCGTTTCGCGTCGCAGATCGATGTGAAATTGCGTTTCGCGCATCTTGAGCTCGGCAAGACGCGCTTGAATACCATTGATGTTGGCTAGATCCTCGCTTTGACGACTTTGCACTTCGTTGAGCTGACGTTCGATTTCGAGGGTCTGATTCTTCGAGACGTAACCCTGCAGGTGCAATGCATTAGCCGAGGTCATCTGGTTACTGAAAAGCGCGACCTGGCGCTCGCGGCTCGATTTCAGCGTTTGAAGGGCGTCGAGTTGGGTTTCGAGACCGCGCTGCGACCCTCGGATGAGTCGGATTTCACCGGCCGCGGCGGATCGTCGAGATTGCAGTACGCCTCGCTGAGTTTCGAGAATCGCTTGCAAGTCCGGATTGCTGCCTTCCGATCCAAGGATCTCGGGAGTTTTGAACGTGGTCTGCTGGTTCATCTCCGCTTCGAGACGAGCTTCGGTCGCCAAGGCGGTCCACCATTGCAACTCGGCAGCCTTGAGTGCCGACGTCGACTGCGTCTCATCGAGTGTCAGCAGGGCTTGCCCCTTCTCGACCCGCTGACCTTCCTTTACGGCGATGCCTTCAATGATGCCTCCCGCATGGTGAGCGACCTGCTTTCGGCTCGACTCGCTCGCCAGCACCCCGGTTGCGGGAATGCCTTCGTCGAGGGGGGCAAAAGATGCCCAGAGCAGAAAACCGACGACTCCCACAAGCACGATGGACCACCCGGTTTTGATTTCTTGTTCCATGTGTTCGACTCCGTTGCTCAAGCCCCGACGGCTTTTGAGAGTGCGCGCGCTTCATGCGCCGCCCTCAATACATGGTCACGAGATCCAACCAGTTTGAGGGCGCCAGCATCGAGAACGATGATTTGATCGACGAGTCGCAGTACGTTGACGCGATGAGAAATCACGAAAACCGTCCGCTGCTCGGTTTTCATTTTCCGAAGCGCAGCGAGCAGGGCCTCGTCACCCGCCTCATCCAGGCTCGCGTTCGGCTCGTCGAGAACGATGAGCGCAGGGTCGCCGAACAGGGCGCGTGCGAGTCCGATTCGTTGACGCTGGCCACCGGAAAGCACTGCACCGGCAGGACCAATTTGGGTCTCATAGCCCTTGGGCATTCTCAATATCAGATCATGCACACCCGCTCGCTGGGCGGCGTCGATGATCTTCGCTGAATCCAATTCGCCGAATCGAGCGATGTTCTCTGCAACCGTTCCATCGAAGAGTTCGACATCTTGCGGTAGATAGCCGAGCCATCGACCGATGTCTTCGCGATCGAGTTGATGGACGGCTGCGCCGTCGATACGAACGACGCCGGAGAGCGGCTGCCAGATGCCGAGGAGCGCGCGACCTACCGTCGACTTCCCCGATCCACTCGGACCAACGATACCGACTAGTGCGCCAGGCTCCACTTCGAACGAGAGATTCCGGATCGTGGGGATTCGATAACCCGGGGGTGCCATCACGAGATTCTCGACCGATATCCGCCCGTTTGGTCGTGGCAAGACGACGTGTGGCGTCGTGGGCACGCGCAGTGTGAGTAGCGTCGAGAGTCGGAGTGCGGATTCTTTGGCTTTGGCGATCGAGCTCCAGTGCGAGATCAGCAACTCGAAGGGAGATAACGCACGGCCGAGCAATATGGAGGCGGCAATCATGCCGCCAGCGGTCAACTGACCATTCAATACGAGCCACGCGCCGATGCCGAGGATGCCAGACTGCAGTACGAGCCGTGCGTATCGGCTCGCGCTACCCAGCAAGGCCGCACGATTTCCGAGATCGGTGGACACACGTCGGATGCGATGCTGCTGGGTGATCCAGCGCTCGCGGAAGCGTCCGAGCATGCCAAGCGCCGAGATGATTTCGAGGTTTCTGAGTCGCGAAGTGGCTTCATCCTGCGCGGCCGCGGCCAATCGACCGGCGTCCGACATCATCGATCCGGTGCTGCGTTGGTTGTACCACGCCAGCGCGACCAGAATCAGCATCGCAATCATCGCGAATATTCCGAGAGTGCCGTCGAGCAGAAAGATGGCCACCAAAAATACAGGGGCCCACGGGGCATCAAAGATTGCGAGCAGTCCTTTCCCGGCGATGAACTCGCGAATCTTCGCCAAGTCGTTGAAAGCCTCTGTCGGAGTCCCGGGCTGTCCGCTCAGCGAGCGCTTGAATGCAGCGTCGAAAACCTGTCCGTCGAGGCGATCATCCAACCGTCCGCCCATCGCGCCGAGGAGCCTTGAGCGAACCCAATCGAGCAGGGCCTCGACGGCGAGAAGCGCTACCAGCAGAGCCGACAATGCCAGTAGCGTCCCCTCGTTTCGACTGGTGAGCACTCGGTCATAGACCTGCAGCATGTAGAGGGCGGGCATCAGCAGCAAAAGGTTGATACAACCACTGAAGACGCCCAGCGCCACCAAACCACGCCGCAGATCTGCCACCGCGTCACCGAGTTCGCCCCGAACGATCGGCAAGGAAACTCCGATCACGGTAGTCCGATCATGCTCGAAGAAAGACCGGACTCTGCCAAGCCGGAGCTTCCCGCAGGGACGAAGAAGTCGTTACGCCCATCGTCATTGGTATCGCTGGTGTACACCGTATCGGCACCGCTATTGAGGACCAGCGTATTGACGAGTTCCCCGTTCACCGTGCGCTGCGGAATTGGATCGGCATCGGTGTCGCCATCGAGGGCGTAGAACGTTTCATCGGTTCCCGCCTTGATGGCTACGCCGAGAAGCTCCTTGCCTTCGAGGGCCGGGTTCAACTCGAGCAGTCGGTCGTAGATGTCTTCCCAGGCATCGTCGAGATCTTGAATCGACGGATCGTTCTCGAGCCAGTCGATCTTGACCGTGTAAAGCCCGTCGGAGCCCGCTTGACCTCCCGAGGATGTTCCACCACGCGTATCGCTCGCTTCCAGCCCCGATCCGGCAGCAGCCGAGAAGTACACGGTGATGTGCGAGATGTTGGTGCTCAGCGTCGGGAAGTTGTCGTCGCCGAACGGCGGATCGGTGACCGTGGCGCCGTCCGGAGATATCGTCAAGCTCTCAAAGGTCTTGCCGTCGACGCCGGCGCTGGTGATCGAGACCGTCGTGTCGCCCGGCGGCGGATCTTCAACGGTGTAGGTTTGCTCCGTAGCACCCGCTGGAATGGTGACCGAATCACCCGTCGACAGATTGACTACCATCGGACTGTCGAGTGGCTGATCGAGTCTGACGATAAAATCAATCGGATCGCCGGGGTCTCGCGGATCATCAGAGACATAAATTCCGACGGTCACCGGATCGACATCATCAAGAATATCGGTGCTGACGATTGAGTCATCGAACGTGAGGCTCTCGAAGGCACCGGGGGAGCCGCTGTTGGCTTCGGCTGCACTCGCAATGCTGTTGGTGATGGCATCGGTCTCGACCCACACGTCGTCACGGTTGACGGGCACAGGATCCGAACTCGCGCTGCTCGAGCCCGCCGGAATGACGATCACTTCACCGTTGGTCAGCGTCACCGTGACGTCGTTCGCAGCATTCACCAATGAGTCGTCGGAGACTTTTTCGATCCGCACCGTGTAGGTGATCGATCCACCATCTTCACTCGTCGAGGGGGTCGCCGAGAGCCGAACGATGACCGGATCGATGGTGTCGGTGATGTTGACGACCGCCGGATCGGTGTCGACGATGACGATCGGCATGATGGGGGCGGCGGGTACTGCAGAAGTGATCGACACGCTGATGGTGCCCGGGTCGATGTACACATCATCGCCCTGAGTTCCGTTGGTATAGATCACGCTGGACTCGCCTGCAGGAATTGTCACCGTGGCGCCGTTGCTCAGTGTGACGATCATGTCTTCACCGACTGGCATGCTGAGGCTCAAAGTAAACTCGGCGGGCGCGTTCTCGAGCACATCACCATTGGGCGAGATGCTGACGGTGACTTCCGAGAATTCAGCCGTACCGATCAGCTTTACGCTCGAGCCGGTCTCGCCGATGCTCGTCGCGCGGATGCCGAAGGTGGCGCCGTCCAGAAGTTCGGCGAGGTTCATACCGCCCGTATTCGAGAGGGTGAACGTGGCCTTGGTGAAGTAATCCGAAGTGCCGGGCGAGCCGATTTCGACCCCGTAGTCGAATGAATAGCCTGTGCCATTCATGGTGTTGCTGCTGCTTCCCGCGCGCGTGACCGGACCGCCGGGGGTTCCGATGTCCAGAAAGAAGCCACGCAAGTCGCCGGTGCCGGATTCGACCTGAATCCAGAATTGCACTCCGCCAGAGACGGCCTCGGCGTACACACCCACGACGAAGGGGGAGCCGTTGCTGCTCGATACCGTTCCAATCTTCACGCCACCTGGGGTGCCCGTGTACGGGGACGCCGTGGCGGCTGACTCTGAAAAGTTTTTTCGACCCATGCCCCCGGACTGGGGCTCAGACTTGATCTGCTTACTCATGCTGCTACCTCGTTTTCGGCTTTCGCTGGTTGAAGGGGTTCCCGTGATCCCGAACTCGACCGCGCCAGAATCTCAGGAACGCAGCAATTTCCTGAGTGGGGTAGGACACCGATCCAATCAAATTTTTAGCAACGATTTCATGCGGTTGTGCGCCAACGAACCGACATGACGAGAGAGGAGGTATTAGACTAAACGCGAATGATTGTTATTTGCATAAGCTTCTTGTAGTGTTTGCTCAGGACAGTTCTGAGGGGTTAGGGGTGAAAGGTTCGGATTTCATTCGTAGCGGTACTTGCCTCGGCTTGGCGGTGCTGAGCGCCGCCTCGTTGGCTCAGGGTAGTGAGTTGGAGCGCGAGGCTGAGGCGGGAAACAGCCCCCTGCCCACGATCGTCGTCATCGGCTCCTCCGGAGAAGACCGCCAGCGCCAACCGGCTGCCAATACGGTGATCACCTCCGAGGAACTTCGCCTTCAGCAACCGCGCTCCACCGAGGACGCGCTGCGCAATGTCCCGGGCGTGTCGATCAAGCCCGAAGAAGAGACCGCCATCGTCGCCAATATCGGCATCCGGGGCCTGAGCTCGGCCGATTACAAAACCCTCATTCTCGAAGACGGCGTGCCCGTGGCGCCGGGCCTCTTCGTTGGCAATGGCCGGTACTACAACCCTCGAATCGAGCGCATGGATAGCATCGAGGTACTGAGGGGCGCCGGGTCTCTCCGATTCGGCCCGAGCACGATCGGCGGTGTCATCAATTACCGGACCAAAACTCCGGAGCCCGGTGTCCGAACCGAGCTACGCGCGGGGTCTTTCAATACCCGCGAATGGAGCATCGAGGCTGGCATGGAATCGGGCTCGGGTGACTCGACCTTCGGACTCGTAGCGAGCCGCGCCGAAAGCGACGGCTTCATGGACAAGGGTTATCGCATGCGCGATGTCATGCTCAAAGCTGGAACCGAGCTCGCTGCGAACCAACGGATCGGCTTCAAATACACGGATTACCGAAACGACGCGAATATCTCCTACCGCGGGATTTTCCTGGCCGAGTATCGGGCAGGGGTCGATCGCAACCCTGCACCAGATGATTGGTTTTTGACCGGTCGACGCTCGGTGGATCTGAGTCACGAGTGGACGATTTCCGATCGTGCGCGACTGCACACCCTCGTGTTCGGTAGCGAGATGCATCGCGACTATTGGCGTTTCGCCACCCACAACGGCGCCTCGGCTGCCGCGAGTCGTTGGATTTATACCGATAACCTGAATGGCAACAATCGAAGCTTCAAGCGCGAAGGCGTGGACAGTCGATTGACCCTCGGACATGAACTTTTCGGCTTCGACAACGACGCCGAGATCGGTCTGCGGTACATGTCTGAACGCATGCGCGACGTGATGGTTGCTGCCAATCGCGCGACTCTTCGAAGTGGGTCCGTTAATCGAGAGGTGATCGACTCTGCCGAGAGCTGGTCACTGCACTTGCAGAATCGTTTTTCTTTGACAGATCGCTTCGCGATCACGGCTGGCCTGCGTGCAGAGCTCTATGAGCAGCGACGGGAAGATCTGCGAAGAGCAGCGTCATTGGGTAATCAGGCGACGGCTAATAACACCGAATGGCTCCCGGGTTTGGGCCTCACGTGGCAGTTATCCGACGGCGTGCAACTCTTCGCGAACACCTACAAGGCCTTTTCGCCCGCATTGAACGGCGACGCCTTGAACGGACTCGAAGACCAGGACTTGCAGGCTGAATACTCGATCAACACCGAAGTGGGCCTGCGAGGATCGAAAGCTGCCTTGAACTATGAGGCGACGTTCTTCCGGATGGACTTCGACAATCAGATCATTCCGGCCAACAGCAACAGTCAGTTTCAGGTCACGAACGGTGGAAAAACCCTGCATCAGGGTATCGAGTTCGGCATCGGTTCCGAGTTGGGCCCGGCCATGGCCTGGAACGCCAATCTGACTTATATCGCCAATGCGGAATTCGTAGGGAATCGCTTCGCGCGCTCAGGAGCGCTCACGACGCCTGACGCGAATCGCATTCCGTACGCCCCTGAGTGGATTGCGAATATCTCTCTGACGTTCGAGCAGGGTCCGATTCGTGGCGCCTTGCAGGTGCATCATACGAGCGCCCAGTTCACGGACGTGCTGAACACTCGTGCCATCAACGAGAGCGTCAGCGGGTTTTTCACCGGCCAGATCGACGGGTATACGGTTGCCGACATCAGTGTGCTTTATCGGGTGAACGAGAAGTTGGACTTCGGTGCGACGGTGAAGAACGTCGCGGACGAGCGTTATATTGCGAGCCTTCGTCAGGGCATCTACGTGGGGCCGGAGCGCAGCTTTGATCTCGGGCTCAGCTATCGATTTTGATCGGCATGAAACCGACCGCCCTCCAGCACGACGTCACGCGTTGCCAAGGCTTCGATACAAAGCGGATCATGAGTTGCAATCAGCATCGGAAGCGAACTCGAGAGCAGGATGTCGAGCAAACGCCTCGCGCTCGACTCGTCGAGCGAGGCCGTTGGCTCATCGAGCAGCAACAGCTTGGGTGACATGGCCAACAGACCGGCGAGTGCGACGAGTCGTTTCTCACCTCCCGAGAGTTCGTGAACCGGACGGTCGGCAAGATCGTCCAGACCCACTTGCTCGAGCGCGAGATCGGCAGCTTGATGAGCACGCTCTGCGGTCCATCCCAGGTTGAGTGGTCCGAACTCGATGTCCTCGAGAACCGTCGGGCCGATGAGCTGATCGTCTGGATCCTGGAACAACAACCCGACTTCACCACGAAACTTCGAAAAATCCGCGTCCCGTCGGCAGGGTTCGTTCATCAGCGAAATCTCACCCGAGTCGTGCTCGATGAGTCCGAGAGCAGCGAGTAGCAGCGTGGTCTTCCCGACACCGATACCCCCGCGCACGACGACGCGCTCTCCCTGCGATACATCAAGGTCGATCCCATTCAGGACCGTCCGTACTCCGCGGCGCACGATCACGTTTTTGAAACACAGCAATGTCGACATGTTCAGGTCCAGAGTTTCGGGAATATCCACGCCGAGAGTATGACGGCGAGTACTCCGACAAATAGCATCCATTCGGATCGGGGGAGCGAATGCCAATGGCTGTGCTGCCGCGTCGGCCATCGCATCGTGGTGTAGCCTCGCGCCGCCAATCCGAGCCTGATGCGTTCGCTTCGAACGAGTGCATGGACAATCAGCCACGCGACCAACTGCGAACTGACTCGTAGTGTTCTGAAACTCGCCGTGGTTCGATACGCCCGTGCGCGCATCGCCTGAGCGAGGCGAGAGCGGGTGCTGTCGAGAAGGGCGATCGAGCGAACAGTCAGTGCGAGCAGGGCGCCGAGCGATTGCGGCATTCCGAGACCGACGACTGCCCTGGCGAAGTCGATGCCATTCATCCGCATGAGGAGAACGCTGACGGACAATGCGATGAGATTGATGCGGAGTGAAATTTTGAGCGCCAGGGTGATCCCGAGATCATCCAATTGAAGCGTGGGCCACTCCACGGGAATGGTCAGCCAGATCCAAAAAACGAAAAAATTGACGACCGCCAGCCGTTTGTACAGTGATCGAAATTTCAGGTCGCCTCTGGCGACGAGGATTGCTGTCGCGAGGGCTGCAGCGCCCAACAACACCGCGAGCGTGTCGATCGAATCGATCACCGTCGCCGCCACGCTGACGACCAAGATCGCTGCGACACGTAATCGTCCGTCGGGTCGGTGTTCGTGGCTCATCGGAGAAACACGCTCGGCAAGGCTCTACCCAGTGCCGCGACGACGAGTGCGCTGACGAGCCCGTCGATGAGCCAGACCGGCAGCTGCGCGGCGCTGAACAAGACGATCAGGTTGAACAAATCATCTTGCCCCGTAGCCCATAACATGGCGGACGCGATCAAGGTTGCTCCGCCGATCCCGATGGTGGCGGCGAGCGATCCGAGAAGCATCAATCGACGTTGCGAGTGCAAGGATGCGGCAACGAACGGGCGTAGCACGAAATGAGCGAGGACGGCAGGTGTGGCGAGCAGCAGCGTATTGGCGCCAAGCACCGTAAAGCCTCCGAAAGAAAAGAGCAGCGCTTGAAGAATGAGCGCGACGAATATCACCGGGAACGCCAGCCATCCGAGCAGCAGGCCGATCAGTCCGTTGAGTATGAGATGTACACTGCCGATCCCGACTGGGATGTGCAGCGTCCCGATAACAAAGAATACGGCGGCAAACAGCGCCGCAGTCGGAAGTGTAGTGGGCGAAAGTTTACGCAAGCCCCAAGCGAGGCCTGCCGTCGCGCAGAGGGCAGATCCGACTAGTGTCGGCAGATCGAGTACGCCGTCAGCGAGATGCATCGGATCAGTCTCGGGGGCGCGTGGTATTGCGGCGCGACAGCCACCACGAAATCAATCCGAAGAGTCCGAAGAGATAGCCGAGGCCGCTTACCCATCGAGCCCAGTTTGAGGTGCTCTCCGGGTTCTCTGCGCGGGAGGGCGCGGCGGGAGTGTCGGGTGCAGGACGCGCCGATGAGGTATTTGACGTGCTGCCGGTCACCGTCAAATCGATTGTCCCGCGATGACCCAGCCCATCGTCGACCGTGAGCAGAAATTCGCCTTCGGAACGCGGTGCGGGGAACGCAAAGCGGCCGTCTCGGTCGGAGCGAGTCTGCGCCAACAGCGTATTGCCTGTCGAAGGGTCGGAGCGCATCAACTTGACGGGCGCGTCGACCAACGGGAACCCATCGGCATACGTTGCAACACCCACTACGGCCTCTTTGCTCGCGGAGGCCGTGACGAGAACTCCGTGGGCCAGGGCGATTTGCGGCAGCAAGGCAACGACGATGGGGACGAAGCGAAACACGGTGATAAAGTTATCATGATTGCTCGTAGCCCTCGTTCCCAACTCGCGGAGATTCCACCCAATGATCAAGGTCCTGACCGGTTTTCTCGTCGTCGTGCTTGCAATCTGTGGGCGGCCTGCGCTCTCGTCCGAAAAGACGGACATTGCTGCGGTTCAGTTTTTCGATACGTTGCAGACCTTATGCGGGCGTCGTTTGTCGGGACGTATCATTGCCGATCATCCGCCACCGGCGGCCAACGATCCCTTCACGGGAAAAGCTTTGGAGATGTACGTCCGCGATTGCAGTGACAACGAAATCCGAATTCCTTTTTCGGTGGGCGAAGATCGCAGTCGCACCTGGGTCGTTTCGCGTTTGGCATCAGGCCTTCGACTGAAGCACGACCATCGCCACGCAGACGGCACACCCGACACCATCACTCAGTATGGTGGCGATACGATGACGGAGGGCTCGAAGACTCGTCAGAGTTTTCCGGCTGACGCCGAGAGCCTCGCGTTGTTTCGTGCGAATGGCATGCCGGCTTCACTTACCAACGTCTGGTCGTTGGAGCTCGTCGCCGATCAATATTTCGTTTACGAACTCGCAAGACCAGGCGGTCGACTCTTCAGGGTGCGCTTCGATATCACTCAGTGAGCGGACCGCTTTTTGCTGGCGAGGATCAGCCAAGTACAACCCACCAATGCTGAGAGCGCTGATCCTGTGAGCACGCCGAGTCTCACGGCGGTGTCGTACTGGCCACTCGTGAAGGCCAGAGAGCCGATGAAGAGCGACATCGTGAACCCTATGCCAGTGATGATGGCGACACCGTGAAGGGTCGTCCATGAACTCCCGGTGGGCAGTTGAGCGATGCCGGAGCGAACGGCAAGCCAGCACGCCAGCGTAACGCCGAGTTGTTTTCCAAAGAAAAGACCGAGCACGATGCCGAGCGCGACGGGCTCGGTGAAGGCGTGGAGTCCGACACCGGCGAGCGAGGCGCCCGCGTTTGCCAGCGCAAAGATCGGCATGATGCCGTAGATCACCCACGGGTGTATGGCATGCTCGAGAGTCGGCATGGATTTTCGTGGGATCATTACGCCGATGACGACACCGGCAAGCGTCGCGTGAACACCTGATTTCAACACCGACGCCCACAGGACGAAGCCGACAATCAGGTAGGGCCAGAGACGCGTCACGCCAGCACGATTTAGGAGCGCCAAGATGCCCGTGCAGACTGCCGCCAGCGTGAGCGCCTGACTGCTGATGTCGGCGGTGAACAAGAGCGCGATGAGGATGATCGCGCCGAGGTCATCGATGATAGCGACACCGAGCAGGAAGACTCTGAGCCCCGGCGCGATGTGATTTTTGACGAGGGCGAGGATACCCAAGGCGAAGGCGATATCGGTGGCGGCCGGGATCGGCCATCCGGTCAGACTCTCGGGGCTGTCTCGATTGATGAAGGCGTAGATGAGGGCGGGTCCGAGCATGCCGCCAAGAGCGCCTGCGACCGGAAGCGCGGCCCGACGACGATCGGAAAGCTCCCCGTCCATGAGTTCGCGCTTGATTTCGAGGCCGACGAGCAGGAAAAAAATGGCCATGAGGCCGTCGTTGATCCAGAGGAGCAGACTTTTTTCCAGTGACCAGTCTGCCAATCCAAACCGGAGGCGAGTGCCCAAGGTATTCGAATACGCGTCGGCCAAAGACGAGTTGGCGAGCACCATGGCCGTCAGCGCGGCAAGCAGCAACAGCAAGCCGGCTCCGACTTCGGAGCGGATCAGGTTCAAAAGTCGAGTCATAAGGCGTTTTGAGTCGATCCGAATTGAGAGAGTTCCGGGGCCGCGGAGTATTTTTCTTCCGTACTGTCTTTGAGTGCCTGTAAGGCTTTGGTAGCCGATACCAATGTTTCTTCGATCAGCGGGCTCCAGTCCGTCTTGAGGGCCACCGCTTTGTGCAGGTCGGCTAGTGCACTCGCGAAAGATGAATATTCGGCGAAGAACGGGACGGCATCTTTGTCGTTCAATACCGCCAAGCTGCGAATCACGCGCCGGGTTTGGGACGTCACGTTGAATAGCTGGTTCCGACGGGTGTCATCCGAGAACAATGCGGGATTGGCCGAATTCCATGCGGAGACCGTCAGCAAGGTTTTTTCTGCCTCCCGGGTTACCTTGGTCGTTGCGGATGTCATTGCAGCAGCGGGATTGGCTCGAAGCGTCTCTGCATCGGCGGTCGGCGTGACGGCGATAGCCATTAGAGCCAGGGCGAGAGTGGTGACGGCGACTCGCACGTTAGAGACCCTGTATTGAAGCTTAGGTTGGCGCCCGACCCGGGGAGGGTCGGGCGCCGGCTAGGTTGCTTCGTGTGAGCGGAATCGCTCACAACTCGGAAACGGTATGGATTTGCCCGAAGCCTGCCAATACGGGCTAGCCCTCACCCGCGCGTTTCGGCGATCAGGGACTCGATAACCTCTCCCAATGCCTCTCGGTTCGACAGGTTTCTTTCGGATATCGCACGCCTGTAGACCGCTCGTTGACGCTCCGCACTCCCTCCGAGCTGCGCGATACGCGCTGCTTGCTCGAAGGCCCACTCGGCCCCGAGCTGCTCCACCGCCGATGAGCAGCGTGTCCGGAGAAACATGATTGCTTCGTGGGTAGTCAGCTCCGAGTCTGTCTCGAGATTGATGAGCCGGGCCGCAGGACCAAAGCGCTTTGCCCGCCAGCGGTTTTCTTCGATGATCAACCGCAGGATGGGATCGCCCGTTGGGCGAACTCCCGAATACCAACGTTGAATGTGTTGCCAAACCATCACGCGGAATATTTCGGCGAGGCACAGAGAGTCTTTCAATCGAGGGCAAGCATCGGTGATTCGTAACTCGAGCGTGGGAAACCGAAGCGAGGGTCGAATGGTCCACCAAATGAAGCTCTCATCCTCGATGGCACTTGTCTTCAGCAAAATATCGACATAGCGTCGATATTCTTTCTCATCGGAAAATAGTTTCGGAATTCCAGTTCTTGGCCACTCGTCGTAAGCCACTTGTCGATAACTGGAAAGCCCCGTGTCCTGCCCCGACCAAAATGGCGACGACCCGCTCAATGCTAATAAAAGGGGCAAACTTTCCATCAGTTGATTCATGAGCCGGATTCGGTCGATGTCGCTCGGTATCTCGACATGCACATGTAGACCACAAAGCAGGTTGCGTCGGGCGATGATTGTGAAGTCGCGATGAATAGCGTCGTAACGCGAGCCGCCGGAAAGTTTTTGACGACGCCACTGAGCGAGGGGATGTGTACCTGCCGTAAATATCCGAATTCCGTGATCCGCGGCCACCTTCGCGAGTGTTTCCCGACCGCTTTCCATGAAGTCGGATGCGGCATTGGCACTTTCTGCGATCGGTGTTTTAAGCTCCAATTGACATGCAAGTAGTTCGTGAGAAATCCGGTCTCCGAGGGAATCATGACAGTGATCGATGAACTCCTTCGAGAAATTTTTGAGTAATACGCGACTTGCCTCATCGCAGAGAAAAAACTCTTCTTCGATCCCGAACCTTGGGGCGGATATAGGCATGTCGTTCACCCTATGGCAGTGCAATTGAATCGGCGCTGCGAGCGGCCTATCCTTCGGTGATGATTCCCAACCCGGCCTCAATGGGCGATTCGGGTAAGCCCTTAGGGGCGTACCCTTGGACGCCGGCGTTGTACATCCTCACGCATATCGCGCTGGATGCCGCGAGTTTCGTTCAGCCGGTGCTCAAACTCGGGATCACTCCGATGTCGCCCCAAACGGGGTTGGCTGTTGCGTTCTTGATCTCGAGGCGAAAAGGATTCTGGTGGGTCGTCCTCGCCTTGCTTTTGTCGGAGGTCATCGTTCGCGGGGTGCCGCGCGAGTTATGGTCGCTCCCGCTGCAGGCGTTAGGGCTTGCCGGAATTTATCAATTTGCGGCGGTGGCGAGCCGCAAGTTCGCCGACATCACTGCCCAGGGTCTTTTGAGGCAGACGTTGATCTTCGTCGCGATCGCTGCCGCCACAGCGATCACCGCCGCGCTGTACAGCGTTGGGGTCTATGTAATGACGGGACTCCTGCCAACGAGCAGTTTTTGGTCTTCGGTCGCTCGCTTCTGGGTTGGGGATCTGAACGGCATCCTGCTGCTGACTCCTCTTCTGATGAAGCTCGGTGAGTTTCCGGATTTCATCAGAGGATTGCTCGATAAAAAATGGCAAGCCACGGGCATCGTGTTTGCCGTGATTGCGGCATTTTCATTGATCTTCGCGCTGGGTGATCCGGAAGATCTTCGTTTCTTCTACTTTCTTTTTGTTCCTGCGATCGCTGCGGCGCTGATATGGGGCGTTCCGGGTTTTCTGGTCACTGCAGTCACTCTGCAAATCGGTTTGGTGATCGGTGTGCAGCGACTGCCGGAGGTCGCACCTCTCGTCGATCTGCAATACTTGATGTCCACACTCTTGATCACGGGGCTCGCTTTGGGTGCGGTAGTGAAAGAGCGTGAGATTTCCTCACGCCTCGCACTGCAGCGTGAGCAGCAATTGAGGGATACCGAATCCAGCCTCGCGCGAGCGACCCGAACGGCGATCACCGGCGAACTCGCCGCAACACTGGCGCATGAACTCAATCAGCCCATGACCGCTCTGATAGGCTACCTTCGTGCTGCCGAAATCATGGTTCGCTCCGGGTCGACAGCCGATCCGCGCGTCGGCACGACCTTGCAAAAAGCCGCAGACGAAGCGCTGCGCACAGCCGACATCCTTCGGCGGATACGAAACTTCTATGCAGGAAAAGATCCGCAGATCGAACGCTTGGCGATCGGCCCCGTCGTGCGGAACCTCGTCGAGACGGTCAGAAGTTCGGCTGGGTCCAAGCAATTCGTTCTTCACCCGGGGGACGCCGACGACCTGATCGTCGCAGCGGATCGCGTATTCATTGAAGTGATTCTGGCCAATCTTCTCGCCAACGCGTTCGATTCAGTCCGTCATGTCGACCATGGAAAAGTGGAGTTGTCCATCGTCTCCGACAAGACGTTCATCATCCTGCGGGTTGACGATAACGGTGGTGGGGTGTCGGACTCGATTGCGCCTAACCTCTTCAAGCCATTCATCACATCGAAGCAGGACGGCATGGGCGTCGGGCTTGCGGTCAGTCGGTCATTGGCGGAAGCATGCGGCGGCGAACTCCGGCAGGGCACGAGCACCCTCGGCGGGGCCTGCTTCGAACTCCATCTCAAGCGCTCATAACCCAAGGCCCTTACCGATGAAGGAATCGCCCACCGTTTATCTCGTCGACGATGATCCTAGCGTTCGCGACGCACTCATGCTGCTCCTGAGTTTGCGGGACATTGCTGCAAAACCTTTCGAGAATGCCGAAAGTCTGCTCGCCGAACTGACCGCGGAGCATCGAGGTTGCGTGCTCAGTGATCTCAAGATGCCGGGAAAATCGGGGCTCGATCTTCTTGAGGAGTTGAGTGCTCAACATATTCGACTGCCGATCGTCATCTTGACTGCACACGGCGATGTGGCGACGACGCGCGCTGCACTTCGCGGCGGCGCCTTCGACTTTCTCGAAAAACCGGTGGACGAAGACATTCTGGTCGATGTCCTGACCCATGCACTCGCAGAGGATGCCATATCGTTCTCACGGCAACGCGAAACCGATGCTCACAAGGCGCGCATCAGCAGTCTGACTCCTCGTGAGCGTGAGGTATTCCGTTTGCTTGGGCGCGGTTATCAAAATCGTGAGATCGCGGTCGAGCTCGGGATCAGTCCGCGAACTGTCGAAGTTTACAAAGCCCGGATGATGGAAAAACTCGATTGCGAAACCATCGCCGACGTCGTACGCCTCGCACTCATTGTTGACCCTAAAGACTCGACGTCTGGCTAATTGTGGGACACCGGAGAGACGAACCCCTCTGGCTTGAAAGCGAGGAGGCTGCAGGTCAATGCATGCAGGATCCCCTCTGCGGTGTTTCCCATGATGAATCCTTTGATGCCGGTTCTCGCGACCGTCCCCATGACAAGCATGTCGATTTTGTTATCCGTGACGAATCGAGGAATGATCGTCGAGGGTTTGCCGCGTTCCCGATGCAATCGAAGTCCTGTGCCGATCCCGGATTCATGGATGACTCGGTCGATCGCAAAGCGATGAGTGTTGTCTGCGTCGTCGACTGCTTGCGCGATTTCATCCTCGGGTATGGACAGCCAAACGCTGCGCCTCAAGTCGTTCTCGTATTCGAAGTCCCAGCAAGAGACGACATCCAATCCACCGTCGCCTTGTGCCGCGAGTTCGTGAGCGACTCGGAGCATTCGCAGGTTCAGGGCCTTGGCGGGCCCTGACGTCACGAGAGGATCGATCGCTACAGCAATGCGGCGCGGTCGATGAACGGATTCCTTGCCGCGACACAGCCAAACTGGCACGGGGGATTTTCTCAGCAGGGTGAGATCGAAGCTGGAAAACCCGGGCTCCCCATGAGCCTCGTCGGCTGCTTTGGCGAGAAGGTCAACCGATTCGCGGATGGCCAGAGCGATCGCTCTCACTGCAGGGGTGGCTTCGAACTCGACGTCTACCGTGACCTCGATGGATTTCGCCGGTCGACCGGTTTCGCCAAGGGACGCGCGCCATTGGTCGTCGAACTGATTGCGAAGAGATTTCGCAAGCGTCTCTCGATAAGCGAGGAGCGACTCCGGGACGGGCGGTGCGACCAGGAGCGCGTGAAAACGGCCTCCTGCCGGATCAATGAATTTGATGGTTTGTGTCAGCGCCGCCGTATCGTCGGCAAGCCCTCGACTCACGAACAAAATATTGTCAACTCGCATCAGAGGACTGTGTCAGCGGACGATTATCCCGCCAATACGGATAGACCGCAGTGAGGGCGGCACCGCACCAAGGGTACGATCGAGTACAAAGGGCCTAGTACAAATAATTAGGGTTGAGGGTCTGGAGCAGGGGTCTCGGCTCGAGGCTCGGGCCTCTTCCATAGCCAGATCGCAATGGCGGCGAGCAGCACGCCCACGCCTGCGGTCCATGGGTTGAGTCCTCGCCAAAAAAGCAGAATCACCCAACTGAGCATCATGCCCACCGCGGCAAGACGCTTACCGCGACGACTGACTCGTTTGCCGTCGTCCCAGTCACGCAGGGCCCGGCCGAATTTCGGGTGCGCGAGCAACTTGGCACGCCAGGCGGGCGAGCCCTTGCCTAAAGCCCAAGCCCCGACGAGAAGAAATACGGTGGTGGGCATCAGCGGAATGAACGCGTTGATGATGCCGATGCCGACACTGATGAAACCCAGAATTCTCCAGATCACGAGAGGCATGATGGATTGGCTGCGTGCGCGACTAGCGCCGCCGCTCGAGCCACTCGAACCACTCGAACAGGAACATCCCGGCGAGCATCGCCCCGACGAAAACCAGCGCTTTGGGTACACCGGCGGCCATCGAAACCAATGCGGGGCCCGGGCAGAATCCGGCCAGCCCCCAACCCGCACCGAAGAGCAGTGCGCCACCGATGAGTCGAGGATCGATCGACGTGGACGAAGGCCACCGGATGGCCTCTCCGAAAAAATCTTTGGCGCGACGCTTGGCGATAGCGAAGGCAAAAATACCGACGGAAATTGCACCGCCCATGACGAAGGCGAGCGACGGATCCCAGTCGCCGGTGAGGTCTAGGAACCCGATCACCTTGGCCGGATCGGTCATGCCGGACACGATGAGCCCCAAGCCAAACAACAAACCGACGCCGAACTCGCTGATGCGGCGGATCATGACACTACTCCGAGTTGCCGCAGCGCATAGACCGTGACAAAGCCGGCACCCATGAATGTCAGCGTGGCGACGAGGGATCTCGGCGACAAACGAGAAAGACCACAGACACCATGTCCGCTCGTGCACCCCGATCCGATTCGGGTTCCGAGGCCGACCAAGAGTCCGGCGAGGATCACCGTACCCCAGTTCGCTTCGACTCGGGCCTGCGGAAGGTCGGTGAAAAGACCGTAGAGCAACGGCGCGAAAATCAATCCCAGCACGAAGGCCAGTCGCCAGGATACATCGCCCGCACGCGGTCGCAGTAGACCGCCCACGATACCGCTGATGCCGAGGATGCGCCCATTGATCACGATGAAAAGCGCTGATGCCAGTCCCAGCATCAGTCCGCCCGCAAGGGCGGTCCAGGGAGTAAATGAAGCCCAGTCGATGGTCATGATCGTCATCCGGTGATGGCCACGTCTTCGTGGCCTACGTTTCGAGCGTAAATCTCCTGCGGATCGAAGGCAGGATTTTCGAGTAAAGCGCGTTGCTCGGATAGTATGCGCCGTCGCTCGTCCGTACGTTGTCGCATGTTGGCATGCCAGCGACGCTCGGATACCGAAAGCTTCGACGGATCTGCGTAACGCAGCAGTTGATCCATACGCGCGAAGCAGGCGTCGATCTGGTTCGGGAGCCACGACGTGATGGGTGTTCCGCCCGTCGCAGTCGCGTGCCGAGTATGCGCGAGAATATATTTTTGAACGAACTGCCAATGTCCGATTCGGAAGAGGGTGATCTGCTCGACGCAGGCTGCAGCGACCAAGGCGACACCGGGCTCGGAGGCGACGAACTTGTCGAGCTCGACGGCATCGCGATCTTTCCGAACATCATCGAACCACTTTTGGACCACCGGTGGTCGATACTGCCGCAGGTCGCGCAGATATTCGGTCAGGTCGTTGGTGGGATAGGTGTCGTCGATACCGAGGAGAATATCGCACGCTGGAACGATGTCATCCTGCGCGCCGGTCTGACCTCGGAACTGCATCGGCTTTTCGCCGAATTTTTCGACGCCTTGGTAAATCACACCAGGTCCGAAAATCGCTTCGTTGCCGGTGATGCCCATGATGAAGACGCGGAAGTCGTTGTAGCGTTCGGGGCGACTCGCTCGCCACATCTCCCGACGTGAACGATTGATGTGCTCGAGGGTGCGCAGCAGTCGCTGCCAGGGTCCGGCAGGGTTTTCCGATTCACCGCGACTCTGCGCATCGCGAAGCACATCTTGGAAAGCACCGAGCAACGCCGCCGTGTGTTGATTGATCTGCACGTGCAGCATGATGAAACCTGTCTCGTCGGTGGTGCCACTGAATCGACACGCCATGTCGAGATTTTTCCAGTGCCACAGATCCTCGCCATGCAGCGTGGAGTCGCGGTGCACGAAGTTTCCGAGAGAATAAGCGTGGTGGTAGTCCACCCACGGCGGCATGCCAAGCGCATCGGCTGTCATGACGAGCGGTCGTGCGAGCACGGCAGGCAGTATGTTACGGGCCTTTCCGTAAGCGCCGCCGGCTCGAGTGCCGTGATGCGCAGATTCGAGCAAATACGCGCTCGTCAGAAAACCATAGCCGCGGAATAAAGCCTGGACGAGTCGAGGCATGTCGCGATGTTCGGGCGAGCGATCTTTCGAGGCGGCGACCACCGTCGCAACTTCTTCGATCAGGTCAGGGAGTTCGGCGACGCGCTCAGCGATCAGGCCCGGTGTGCCGAGCACGCCTTTGCGTCCCGACTCGACGTCGAGCCACACGGGAAGTTCGTCGAGCAGGGCCTGAATGGGGCCGAAGGGTTCGGGCAAGCGAACCAGCGGACTGCGCTGCGGTAAAAAACCGTGCTTTCTTCCGATACGAAAGATGCCGTCGTCGTAACGGTCTTCCTGCTCGATGAGGCAGGGCGATCGACTCATTGAGAATTTCTCTTGACGTTATTTCGAGGCGGCAAGCTTACTGCGCAACTCCCCGATGAGCGACTGTTTGTAGAAGTCGCTGGTCTGCGCGGCAGCCTCATCGAGAAAGGTTTTCAGTTGCTGCGGATCTTGCGGCGTCGCGCATCCCTCGAAACGGCCTTGCATCACCCACATGGGGTAACCGACGAGACCGGCGAATCGCCCGTATAACGCAGAGCGATGGACGAGCTCTGCGGCACGACAGACGTCCTTACGCGCCTTATTCAAGCCTTCGAGATGAAGATAACCAATGACGAAAAGTGCCTGCGGATAATCAGCCGCGACAGCGGCCTCTCGATGTGGCGTGCCTTTCTCGCCTTGACCGGAGTAGCCATACACTCGACCGAGCTGATAGCGCAGACGCGGGTTCGAGGGGTCGCGGGCGACGGCAAGTTCGCAGGCCGCGATGGCCGCTGGCAGATCGATATCGGCTCTCTCTACACCCGGCGCCACTTTGAGCGGATCGTCGGGATGAGAGGTGAGACGGTCACATCCGGTGACCGTTTGCGAGTAACGCGACGCGTCGAAGTTGAGCGTAGCGGCGTTGACGTGCTCGATCGACGCGATGACGAGTACGGCAAAAATGATATGACGGATCATGGGAAGGAGCCTATAACAAAAAGGGCCGGCAAATGCCGGCCCTCTTCGTTTCCGTTGGCTTTACGGAATGATCAGAACGAGTAGCTGACCTCGACGCCAAAGGTGCGACCTTTGCGCAGCGCGGCGAAGAGCGCGCGCGGCGTACCGAGGTCTGAGCCCGCCGGAGCGATACCGGCCAGACCGCGTGCACCCGACCCGTAACGAAGATCGAACCACCGCGTGGCGAGCGGGATCGTGTCTTCGTCGGTCAGGTTGCGACCGTAGGCCGTCACCGACCAGTCGTCGCTTTTCACGCCGAAGCGCAAGCCGAGCATGTTGGTGTCACCCGTCTCCGCGAGGTTGTGCACCTGCACGAACTTGCTGCCTTCGTGGGTGAACGTGCCCGAAGCCACGAAGCTCAGGCTGTCCGACATCGGACGCTCGTACGTCAGCACGACGTTGCCTTGAGTTTCCGGCGCAAGCGGCAGACGGCGTCCTGCGATGCTGCAGAGCGCAGAGCCGAAGAAGGCCGGCTGATAGGCGACGCCGCCCGAGTTCAGCACGTATTCGAAGTCGTCACAGCCCTGCTTGAACTCCGCATTGGAGTAAGCGAGCGCTACGGTACCCGTGAGGTACTGCGTGATCGCCGCCGTGACTTCAACTTCGAGACCTGTCGTCTCAGCCTTGGCTTGGTTGACTGCGATCGACGTGACCGCACCCTGACCGCTCGCCGGCGGTAGCGCTTGAGTAACCTGAACATCCTTGGCGTCGATGTAGTACGCCGCGGCATTGAAGCGCACTCGGCCATCCATCAATGTGCTCTTGATTCCGAGCTCGAGATTGTTCGAGGTTTCCTGATCGTATTGCGGTCGTCCGACCAACGTACCGGACGAGCCGTTGATACCACCCGGACGTACGCCCTTGGCGACGATGCCGTAGAGCAATACGTCATCCGACAAGCGATAGTCGACCGTGAAACGCGGCGTAGTGTCTTTGAAACCAGCCTCGAGATAGAGGTTGGACACACCTGCTGCGCTGAATTCGCGACGGCTCTTGGTCTCCGTGAAGCGGCGAACTTCGAGCGTGGCCGAGAGCTGCTCGGTCAGGTCGTAGGACACCGATGCGAACGACGCACGGTTCTCGATGCCGGTGATGTTTGCACCGGAGTTGAGGACACCGAACTCAGGGCTCGCATAAGTGAGATCTTTTTCGGCGTCTCGGATGTTGTAGTAGTACGCCCCTACTGCGTAGCGGAAACGCGCGTCCGCCGCCGAGGATAGCTTGAGTTCCGTCGACCATTCGCGGCGATCGTTACGATTGGTATTGGCGAAAGCCGGCTCCACAGCGGGATTCGGCGGACCAAAGTACACAAACGCCTCCGAGTGGTCCGAGTCCGTACCGAAGCGGTCGTGATTGGTGCGGTAGCCCGAGAGTGAGCGAATCGTCGACCCGTTGGGCATATTCCACTCGACGCTGAAGCTCGAGAAGGTTTCTTTGGCCTCGACGCCGTCGAAGGCCGTTCCGTCGCGGAAAGTGTTGTTCGGGAACTTGGCGGTCGTGCCAAGGGCATCAGTGTTCAACCAGATCAGATCGGGGCGAGCCGGGATGGCTCCACAGAAATACTGGTTGGTGTTATTCGCTGGCGCGAACTGGCCGGATGCCGGCGAGGTCGCGACCGCCCCTGTCGTCGCATTGAGGCCGCGATACCCGATGGATCGGAAGCCCGGTTTGCAATTGTTGAGGTTTGCACCCAGCAAGAACAGCGCGAGCGGACCGTCGTCCTGCTGTCGGTACTGCACAAAGGCACGAAGCGTGAGATCTTCGGTCGGCGTCAGTACAAACGTGGCGTTGAACGTTTTGTCCTGCTCGTCGCCCACGAGTTTGCCCGTGGCCTGGTTCGTGTACTCGCCGTCGTAACTGTTGATTCGAGCGCCGAAGCGCGCCGTGAGGAGACCCTCGGCGATCGGGCCATCGACGTTGATCGATGCACGTCGCTCGCCGAACTTGCCGGCGGTCGCGCGGACCGCGCCGCCCCATTCATCACCACGCGGATCGCGGGTCACGAAGTTGATGGCGCCAGCATACGTGTTACGGCCATAGAGCGCGCTTTGCGGACCCTTGATGACTTCCACGCGCTGCAGCATGTCGAAATCGAGCGCCTGGATATCGCCGTTGTAGTACACGCCGTCGATGAAGTACGCGGTACCCGACTCGACACCGAACTGAACGTTGGCGAGGACGTTGCCCTGACCACGAATGACCGGACGATCGTTCTGGCGACCGAAGGCCTGCGAGAAGCTGAGGCCCGGCGAAAACTCGGCGAGCGAGTTGAGGTCGGTGATACCGCGCTCGGTGATGGCTTCATTGGTGAAGGCCGTAACCGAGATCGGGGCGTCTTGGAGGGACTCTTCGACCTTACGGGCGGTGACGACCACCTCTTCGAGCGCGAGGCCAGCGTCCTGAGCCCAGGTCGGTCCTGCAAACCCTGCGGCACCGATGGCAGCCCCGACGGCCCAATGAATCAACTTGGAATAATTGGATGACATGCCTGTCCCCTCTGATGATGTAGAGCTCCTCTAGCGTACCGGAATTCAGCTGGGTTTGGACTAGGCATCTGTACCAAAACCCCATTGTTGTTGCGTAAAAGCAACATCTAAAACGAGGGTTAAACTTGACGGATGAGTCGCAAGAAAATCGTCGTCGTCGGCAGCAGCAATACGGACATGGTGGTGCAGCTTGGGCGACTGCCTGCTCCAGGGGAGACGTTGCTCGGCGGTCGGTTCACGATGGCCGCGGGGGGTAAAGGGGCCAACCAAGCGGTGGCGGCGAGTCGCGCGGGAGGTGAGGTCAGTTTCATCGCTCGAGTCGGTCGCGATGATCTCGGCGACCGGGCGCTAGCGGGACTCGTGAAGGAAGGCATCGACGTTCGAGGGGTCGCCCGCGATACCTCGGAATTTTCGGGTGTCGCGTTGATTTTGGTTTCGGCGGACGGTGAGAACAGCATCGCGGTATCGCCCGGCGCGAATGGACGTTTATCCTCCGCCCAGGTTTTGCGGTCAAAAAAGGCTTTTTTCGGCGCGTCGATCGTGCTTTTGCAGCTCGAGACGCCGCTCGCCTCGGTGCAAACCGCCGCGCGCGTGGCGCGTGAAGCGGGCGCTCGAGTGATCCTCAACCCTGCGCCCGCCCAGCCGCTACCGTCTGCGCTTTTAAGAAATGTATCGATCCTGACGCCGAACGAATCCGAAGCCGAGTCGATGACTGGTATCCGCGTGACTACGGATGCGAGCGCGGCCCGAGCCGCTCGACGACTGCATGAGCAGGGCGTGGGGACGGTCATCATTACGCTCGGCTCGCGCGGAGCGTTCGTCTCGGGCGAATCGCTGAGCGAGAGAGTCGCCGGATTTCCGGCCGAGGCGATCGATACCACAGGCGCCGGCGACGTGTTCAACGGTGCGCTGGCGGTCGCCCTTGCCGAGGGTCTGGCGCTACGTTCTGCGGTGCAATTTGCGAATGCCGCCGCTGCGCGGTCGGTGACTCGACGTGGCGCCCAAGCCTCAGCCCCGGGTCGATCCGCCATCCTTCGGCTCCTGGCCTCCCGCAAGCGCGGTGCCGCACGGCGATAGAAGCCGTCGATCACTAGGATCGACAAAATCGATTTAACCCTTTGCGGCTCGGCGCGCATTCTCGGTTCCATCGAAAAACCCGAGGAGGGTCGTTATGCGTCATTCATTTGTTTCCATGATCGCTACAGCGGCACTGGTGGCTGCAGCGTCAGTGCACGCGGCACCAGCTGAGATGGCCGGCAGCGCGACGGCCAACAAGTTCTGGTGGCCCGAGAAGCTCGATCTTCGTCCGCTGCGTCAGCACGGCGAAGCTTCGAACCCGATGGGCGAGAACTTCAACTACGCCGGAGAGTTCAAGAAGCTCGATCTCAACGCCGTCAAAAAAGACATCGAGGCGTTGATGACGAAGTCGCAGCCTTGGTGGCCTGCCGACTACGGTCATTACGGTCCGTTCTTCATCCGCATGGCGTGGCACAGCGCCGGCACCTATCGTCTGGGTGACGGTCGTGGCGGCGCCGATGGCGGACAGATCCGCTTCAACCCGCTCAACAGTTGGCCCGACAACGTGAACCTCGACAAGGCGCGTCGTCTGCTGTGGCCGATCAAGCAGAAGTACGGCCGTTCGCTTTCATGGGCTGACCTCATGGTGCTCACCGGAAACGTGGCGCTCGAGTCGATGGGGTTCAAGACCTTCGGATTCGCCGGCGGTCGCGCGGACGATTGGGAAGCCGACCTCACCTATTGGGGCCCTGAGGGTAAGTTCCTCGCAGACGAGCGTCACAGCGGTGATCGCAAGTTGCAGAACCCGCTCGCGGCGGTACAGATGGGTCTCATCTATGTGAACCCGGAAGGTCCGAACGGCAAGCCGGATCCGCTCGCCGCGGCGCGCGACATCCGCGAAACCTTCGGCCGCATGGCGATGAACGACGAGGAGACGGTTGCCTTGATCGCGGGTGGCCATACCTTTGGTAAGGCACACGGTGCTCATGATCCGTCGAAGTGTGTGGGCGCGGAGCCCGCCGCTAACGATGTGACGGCGCAGGGTTTTGGTTGGAAGAACAAGTGCGGCACCGGCAAGGGCGCCGACACGGTGACGAGCGGCCTCGAAGGTGCTTGGTCGGCCAATCCGATCGCGTGGACCACGCAGTACCTCGACAACCTCTTCACCTTCGAGTGGGAGCAGACCCGCAGCCCCGGTGGTGCCATTCAGTGGGTGCCGACGGACAAGGGCGCCTGGAACCTCGTTCCGGATGCTCACGATCCGACCAAGCGGCATCCGCCGATCATGTTCACGACCGATCTTTCTTTGAAGTTCGATCCGGAGTATCGAAAGATCTCTGAGCGATTCCGCAAGAACCCGGATCAGTACGCCGATGCCTTCGCGCGTGCCTGGTTCAAGCTGACGCATCGTGATCTCGGTCCTCGTACCCGTTACTTGGGCTCGCAGGCTCCGTCTGAAGTGCTCGTTTGGCAGGATCCGATTCCGGCGGTCAATCATCCGCTGGTCGATGCCAACGACATTGCTCAGCTGAAGTCGCGGATCGCGGCCTCGGGTCTCAGCACCGCTGAGCTCGTTCGCACGGCTTGGGCCTCTGCCTCGACGTTCCGCGGAACGGACATGCGTGGCGGTGCCAACGGTGCCCGAGTTCGTCTCGATCCGCAGAACACCTGGGCGGTGAACGACCCGGCTGAGCTCTCGAAGGTGCTCAAGCAGCTCGAGGGTATTCAGCAGGAGTTCAACCGCGCTCAGAAGGGCGGCAAGAAGATCTCGACGGCCGATCTGATCGTCCTGGGCGGCGTGGTCGCTGTGGAGCAGGCCGCGAAGAACGCAGGCGTCGAGGTTTCGGTGCCCTTCGCTCCGGGTCGCATGGACGCCTCGCAGGCGCAGACCGACGTTGCATCGTTCCGTCCGCTCGAGCCGACAGCTGATGGTTTCCGCAACTTCTACACGTCAGCGAGCTATCTGTCGCCGGCAGAAGCCTTGGTCGATCGCGCAAACCTGCTGACCCTGACGGTGCCGGAGATGACGGCGCTGATCGGTGGCATGCGCGCGCTCGGCGCCAACCATGGCAAGTCGACTCACGGTGTCCTGACGGCGCGCCCCGGCACGCTTTCCAACGACTTCTTCGTGAACCTGCTCGACATGCAGACCGCGTGGCGGAAGTCTTCGACCGAAGGCGTCTATGAGGGCTTCGATCGTGACTCGGGCAAGACCAAGTGGACGGCGACCCCGGTCGATCTCGTGTTCGGCTCGAACTCCGAGCTGCGCGCGGTAGCCGAGGTCTATGCCGCCAACGACGGTAAAGAGAAGTTCGTCAAAGACTTCGTCAAGGCTTGGGACAAAGTGATGACCCTCGACCGGCTCTGATCTCTCCAGTTCGGTAACGCCGGAAAAAGACGGCGACGCGAAAGCGTCGCCGTTTTTTTTGCGCGAGCTCGCTGGATGCGGTTGTAATAGCACCATGAACACGGCGTCAATCATGGTGGGTGTCGATTTCGGAGGCACCAAGATCGAAGCTGCCGCACTCGATGCCGCAGGCACACCGATCATTCGTAAGCGTCTGCCGACGCCTGGCGATTATGCGTCGGCGCTCGCTGCAGTGGGCGACCTCGTGCAGGCCATCGAGACTGAAACGGTCGTCGTCGATCGTATCGGCGTGGGTGCGCCCGGATCCATCTCCCCGAAAACTGGACTTCTGAGAAACTCCAACACGATTTATTTGAATGGCAAACCATTTGCGCAAGATCTCGAGCGTGCGCTAGGAAAGCGTGTTCGTCTCAGCAATGATGCTAATTGCCTTGCGCTATCCGAGGCCATTGATGGCGCAGCCGACGGCGCGCACTCCGTATTCGCCGTGATTCTCGGTACGGGATGCGGCGGGGGTCTCGTCATCGACCGAAAATTGATTCACGGGGCCAATGGCATCGCAGGCGAGTGGGGGCACAACCCCTTGCCTTGGCCGTCGGCGGAAGAAGTGAGACACGCACCACGTTGCTGGTGTGGCCAGCCCGGGTGTCAGGAAACTTGGATTTCCGGCTCCGGTCTGCGACGTGATTACTTTGAAGTCACCGGAGTGTCGGCAACAGGCGAGGAGATCGTCGCGGCGTTTCGACGTGGAGAACCTTTGGCAGCCGCCGCACTCAGCCGGTACACCGATCGTCTCGCCCGTTCGCTCGCCGCCGTCGTCAATCTCGTCGATCCCGATGCCATCGTCTTGGGTGGCGGCATGGCCAATGTCCATGAATTGTATGAGGCGCTCCCCGCGCTGGTTCGACGTCACGTCTTTTCGGATGCTTGGGCCACACGGATCGTGCCAGCTCAATGGGGAGACTCTTCGGGTGTGCGCGGCGCAGCGCGCTTGTGGGCGTGACGTAAACGCAATCGATCGATGAGTCCCGAGTGTCGCTTTACCTTGCGTGAACACGCCTCTCGAATCGTCCGCGGGTCGCTCCAGATTTCGACATCGCGACGAGCGCGACTCACTGCCGTGTACAGCAACTCTCGAGTCACGATGGGGTTTTGTCCGCTCGGCAAGATGAGCAGTATGCGATCGAACTCCGATCCCTGACTTCGATGAACGGTCATCGCATAAGCCGTTTCGCTCGGGGGTAATCTGCCCGCCGGAAATTGGCGAAGCGTCTCATCTCCGCCGTTGAACCACGCCCAAGACTCCCCTCGTCGCACGTCCTCGACGATCAATCCGCTGTCACCATTGAAGAGTTGAAGAGCGTGATCGTTACGGGTGAGTACGACCGGCCGGATTCGGCGAGCGTTATCGAGTCGAGACTCGATCAGCGTATTGATCGAGTCCAATCCGTAGGGGCCTCGTCTCGTCGGGCACAGCACTCGACTGCGGCTTAGCGCCGACAAAATTGCTCGGGCATCGTCGAGCTTGAGGGCCTCGCGCAGATCCGATACCACGGGCGAGCGCTGGAGCGCCGCCTCGAGCGTGTCCCGCGAGGGCAGCGCTCGCAATCGCACATCCGGAAATCTGGACTCGGTCAGCAAGTCGACGACTTGGTCTCCGTCGCCCACGCGTATGGCTTCGCATAGTTGACCGATGCCACTCTGAGGATCGTATCGATATTGCGTATTGAGAGTGATGATCGAAGCGCCGAGAGGAGTCGCGGTTTCCCGGCTGGTGAGCGCCGCTTCTGCGATGTCTGCGAGGACCGCACCGGCTTCCACCGACGCCAATTGATCTGGATCGCCGACGAGCACGAGTTCGGCGGACGGTTTGAGCGCATCGAGCAACTTCGCCATTAGCGGCAGATCGACCATCGACGCCTCGTCCACGATCACCACGTCCTCAGGCAAAGGATTACCGGCATGATGCTTGAAAAACGCCGAGTCTCTGCGTGCTCCAAGCAGTCGGTGCAGGGTCGAAGCGGACTTGGGAAGGCTCGCTCCTCCCGAGCGAACGCTATCCTCCATCCGCTTCGCCGCCTTGCCGGTCGGCGCTGCGAGTGCAACACGTGAAGGCGGTGATCGTGTTTGCAGCGTCGTGAGCTCTTGGAGGATGCGAGTGGTTTTGCCGGTGCCTGGTCCGCCGACGATGACTTTGAGTCGTCCGCTCGAGACTCGCTCTCGTAATGAATTCGCGAGACTTTGTTCGTACTCGAAGTATCGGTGCAGATACAGCCGCCCCTTCGAATCGAGAACCAACGGGAGGAAACTTGTGCTGTCTTGCGTTACGAGCCCGCTTGCTTCGAGATCGGCTCTCCACTCCTCGTTACTCGGCCACCTCTCCATGAGCGGTGGGAGCTCGTCGCCGAAATCGGGCGGCTCATCAAGGTACGCGCAGAGGTGTCCGCGTCTGAGCATCGCGCTCGCGATCGCCGCCGCATGACCCGAGAGTGCCGACTCCGGCTTGGATCGCCGCCCGATTTGACGCGCGAAATGTCGATCGAGTGCGTTGAATGCCTCGTGTTCGAGAAACGTATCGAGTACGACGTGCTTCATTGCGTCGTACCTCGACGCAGGAGCTTGTCGCCCAGAAACTTGATGAAAGCGGCGTCCGGTTTCGAAAAATGTACGCCATGTTCGGGGTTCGTAGGGTTTAGACCGCGAACGAAGATATAAAAAATACCGCCGAAGTCAGCTTCGAATCGATAACCAGAAACTCGTTGGGCCAGAAAGCGATCCAAGGCGAGCGCATAAAGCCAAGACTGCAAAGAGTAAAAACTCCGGCTCATCGTGTGCTCGAGATGATTTTTCGAATAATCGCTGCTCCGCGGTCCCAGCCAGTTCGACTTCCAGTCGAGCAGGTAATACCGACCATCGTGACGAAATACGAGATCCATGAATCCGCGAAGATAGCCGTCCACGGGATTGAACTGGAGACGACTGGATGTGAGTGCGGTGGCGGCGGAGAGCGTCTTGGAATCGAAGCGGGTGATCGGGTAGTAGAACTCCACTTCGTTCAGGCGGTCGGACGGCGCAATGTTATTGAGGCGCACCATATGGGCGCCCGCATTCAGCGGATGCGACATCATCGAGCTCAGATGCTGCGTTATCGCGTCGAGTACGTCGTTGTCCAGATTCATCGAGCCGAAGTGCTGCGCCACGAGGGGGGCGAGTGTCTCCTCGCGCTGAAAATCCGCGTGCTCCAACACCGCATGTAGAGCGATACCCGTCGCGGCGCCACGCGGTAAGCGGGCGAGGGGTGTCGTATCGATCAGCGCGTTGTCTCGCGACTCGTCCGGATCACCCATCTCGTCATGATCTTTGGGGGATTCTTCGGTGGCGCCTGCAACCAACTGACTGAAACTACCGATCATCCGCTCGCTGCTCGGACGGCGTAGCAACTCGCGCACGCGTAGTGTCGGAGGGGTTGCCGGCACCGTGACATCAACAAGCTCCTGCGCTGTGCGCAAGGAGCGAATCGTGAAACGAGACGGCGCTGCTTCGGCAAGAGTGCGGCAGGCGTCGCGCAGGTCGTTCCCTAGCACGACGCCGAGTGCAGTTTTACTCGGATCCTTGCGATGAGGGGTGTAGAGATAGCAGCGTTGTACGGCACGCGTGACAGCCACGTAGAACAGGCGCACTTCCTCGGCGAGCAATTCCCTGAACGCCGCAGCGTCGTGCAGATCGTCGGTCGAATCAGATAAATCGAGGGTCAGTCGCCAGTCGTGATCCGGATCGTGGAAAAGCACGTCCTTGAGTTTTTTGTCGGCCCAGTGCGAGGGGCAGAAGACGATCGGGTATTCGAGACCTTTAGAGTTGTGGATCGTCACGATTTTGACGGCATCGTCGTCTCTCTCGAGGCGCTGTACGTGTTCGTCGGATGTCGCTTTATCGCTGCGCGTCTGCTCTCGGATCCATTCCACGACTCCGAGCGGCGACAGCCGGAGTTGCTGTTCGGCCTGCTGCGCGAGCTCGCCAAGTTGAAGCAGATTGGTGAGTTTACGCTCGCCGCCGGTCTGCTCCGCTAATGTCCGTCGACCGTGTTCGGCGATCAGCAAGTACCGGAACATGGTGGAGAATCCGCGTGCGAACCACCGCTCGCGCAACTCCGAAAATAGATTGAACCAATGCGCCCAACGTGCCGTGTCCATCTCGAGTTGCGCGATATCCGATGCCGAAAGCCCGAGCCATGAGGTGGCGAGTGCCGCACGAAGGGCGCGGTCATTTCCAGGCTCCAGCACGGCGCTCAAGACGCGTAATAGTTCTTGCGCCTGGACTGAATGGAACACACTCGCATCGGTATGCCGTACGGCCGGAATCCGCGCGCCGCGCAGGACTTCCTCGATCAAGGCGGCTTCGCGGTGGGATCGCACGAGTATTGCGATATCCGCTGCCGTCACCGGCCGATTCCCGAGTCGATAGCTCTTGAGCAGCCTCGAAATTTCGGCGGCAATATCCGTTGCGATACGCTGTCGAAATTCGGTGACTTGGTCGTCTCGCCCTTCGATCTCGGCGCTAATCAGCACCATGGGGGCTTCCGTGGCGTGATCATCCCTTCGCAAGGGCGCTTCGTTGGCGATCTTGCCGTCGGCGATGGCAGGCGCGAACGTCATGCCATGCTGCAGGAAGCAGTCGGGACTCGCGCTGAAAATGTCATTGACTGCCGCGACGAGCTCTATCGATGAGCGGTAGTTGTTCTCTAGTGTATGGATGCGTGATGGTGAAGCGCGTTCGGCATCTTTTCGCGCCTCGAGGTAGGTGAATAGATCGGCGCCACGGAATCCGTAGATGGATTGCTTCGGATCGCCGATCAGCATCAGTCGGTGCGGCGCATTCGAAAAAAACTGTCTGAAGATTTCGTACTGAAAAGGATCGGTATCCTGAAACTCGTCTATGAGTGCTGCGCGAAACTGTTTGCGCACTGCGGCCACCAATGAATGACCCTGAGCGCTCTTTAAAGCCCTGTGGGTCAGGGTCAGCATGTCGTCAAAGGTCATCACGCGACGTGCGGCCTTCATCTTCGGGAGTTCGGTACGGCTGAACGTCAACCACGATTCTCGAAAAGATGCGATCCAATCCTGCTTCGCGGCGACGAACCTGCTGCAAAATTCGAAAAACTCGTCGTGAGGAAAGGGCGTCTTGAGAGCGGCTTTGCTTGAGAGTCGCTGCTCTTCGATCGCTTGTTCAGTGAAAGCATCAATGGCGGTGAGCGTCGTCTTGGTGACGACTCCGCCGCATGCCGCACGGTCGAGCGCGTTGCGGAAGGTGTTGAGGCGATCTTCCGAGAGCCCCTTGGACTTGCTCTTGCTGATCGATTTGTGAGACTCGATCAGGGCGCATAAGCGCGAGCCTTCCGTTTTCCACGAGGCCACGACCGCGCCGTAGGCTTGCTCAGCTAGGTCGCTGGCCTGAGAAAAGCGCTTCGTCCCCGAGGGGAGCACGGTGAGCGAGGGGTGGCGCGACAAGCGAAGGAGCAACGCGGCTAGATTTTCGGGCTGTAACTTTTTCTGTTCGACGATTGCAGCCAGGAGCGTCGAGGCGGGACGCAGTTGGTGGTGCCAGAACTCGTGAGCGAGGTCGAGGAACATGTCCGCCGCATCGGTGACGATCTCGGCCTCGAACGGGGCATCCCCCTCGAATGCATGATCGCGAAGAATGCGTTGACAGAAACCGTGGATCGTCGAAATCGCCGCTTCGTCGAACGAGGCTAGGGCGAGATCGAGGCGTCGCAAAAGAACGTCGGTTTCAACGCCGGAGTCCTTGAGTGATTCGGTGACAGGATCGGCGTTGGTGTCGTCGCGGAGCTCCTTTGCGACCCGAACCAGTCGCTTCCGGATTCGATCACGGAGTTCGCGCGTCGCGGCTTCGGTGAAAGTGACGACCAGAATCTCGCCGATCGGCAAATCATCGAGTGCCACGAGCCGAGTGACGATGCCGGCGATCGTAAAGGTCTTGCCAGTGCCAGCGCTGGCCTCGAGAAGCGTGACGCCGGAATCAAGGGGCGTCGATTTCAAGCTGAAGGCGGAGGGGGCTCTCATGGGAGGTCTCCGTCTAGATGCTCGAGCAGTGGTTCGAAAAATACGATGGCAATCTCACTGAATTGGTCGTCGAGCGGCGGGCGATCACCATGTACCAAGCCGTTCCACGGGTCTTCGCTTTCTTTGACCGAGCGCGAAAAGTCGTTCGGATGCCAGGCTCGCAAGGCTGCGCGAAGTCCGTCAACGCTTGATTCTTCGCGTTCTCCGGCCTTGATTGCGGCGACCGCGTACGCCAGCGAGGTTTCGGGGAAAAAATGCAAGGGTCGTACGAGCCCCGATCCGTATCGATCGAGTAAGGTCCCGACGATGCGCTCGGTAATCTCGAGACTTGCCGGCGCATGGAATGCTCGCACGATGCCTTCGCGATCGATGAGTCGCGTCGTGGTTCCCGGCGAGACGAGATTGATCAGTAGATGTTCGACCCAACCTGCGACCAGATCTTTGGCCTTGAGCGTGGCGCATCGAGCTCGGAGCAGTTGCCCGCCATAAACACCATCGATTTGACCTTCGATCGTCCATGGAGCGCGCGACCAACTCACCATTCGTTGTTCGCGTCGAGACTCGCTGATCTCGGAGCGCACCGACTTCAGGAATCGCGCAACCTTCTGCTCGAGTACTTCCTGCGTGATGTCTCCGAACGGTCCAGTCGGCAGTCGTCCTCGAGCGCGCGCGGCATCCCAGACGGGTCGATGGTCGTCGCGAAGACTCGATTCGACGAGTTCTTGTTGAAGTTGGAAACTCGTCAAAGCATCGAGCTCGACGGGTTCGTGGGTACGCAGGCCATCCTCCGCGCGCTCCAATCGAATGCCTAGTCTGCTTTCGCAGAGTTGGCGCGCAGGGTTGACAAAAAAATTGCAAATAATTTTCGGTGTGAGGCTGCGGCTGTCGAGGTCCGGCTCCTCAAGGGGTGCCGAGAACAGCTCGCGTATCGTCGGAGTCGCTTGAGCGAGTATTTCAGCAGCCTGCGCGTTGGCACGAGAGAAGCTCCTCGGGTCGTCGGGCGCGAAGTAGTGTCGACTGAACGCTTGCAATCGGTGTCGGATATCGAGCCGCTCCGCAACCGGCTTTGGTAACGAGAAACCTTCAGAGAGATAGGCGGTCAACTCCGTCACCACGCTCGAAGGCGGAGACGTACGAGGATCGTGGTAGGACTGACCGATATGGCTGATGAAGAGATAGTCTCTTGCGCTGAGCAGGCTCTCGAGGAAGAGATAGCGATCGTCGTCGCGCAACGATCGATCACCGCGCGCAGGATGCATCGCAATGAAATCGAAGGACGGACGTATCGTTTGGCGAGGGAAATCCGATTCGTTCATGCCGAGCAACGCGATCACCCTGGCCGGAATCGCCCGCATCGGCTTCATCGAGCAAAACGTCACGCGGCCGTCGAGAAAGCCGCCGAGGGCGGGTGTTTCTCGTAGCCGCAGGTCGAGAAACTCCACGATCACCTCAGCCGGCAACTCTGCGGGCGTTTCCGACGTATCGCTCTCGTCAAGCTCGCTCAAGACGTCGCGTATCGATCGTACCTCGGCCGCCGGCAGCTGATCGTCGACCTTGAGCCGCAGCAGTATCCGCCTGAGGGTGTCCGCCCACCCTTTACGTGGTCGATCCAAGCGGAGTTCTCGCGCCGTATGACGAAGCAATTCGAAGGCCGACAGGAACCGACCGAGCGTATCGAGATGATCACCCTCGAGATCGGAGTAAGGCAGGACGCCATCGAGTAGTTTTGAGCCCCCGCCATCGAGGGCGTAACCGTCGAGTAGAGTCGCCTCCAGTCGCGCCCAAGTGAAGTCGTCGGTATCACCGAACCCGCATCGCGCCCGATGTTCGGCATCGATTCCCCACACCGTGCCGCATTCTTTGACCCATTCCCGGATCCGTTCGAGATCGCGCCCATCGAGCTTGAAGCAGCGGCGGAAAACATCGGTCTCCAGAAGACCGAGAACTTTGGTCGATTCGAAGCGCGACAATCCAACTTCGAGAAGTTTGATGAAGGCGTCGGCGGTGCCGAAGCCTGAGCGCGCGGACTGATCTGCCAGCGAGTAGGGGATTTGTGAGAGTTCGCTCTCTGGTGCGCCGAATACGGCCGAGATGTAGGGCGCGTAAGCGTCGATGTTCGGTGCCATGACGATGACGTCGCGGGTTTTGAGTGTCGAGTCGTCCTGGAAGAGACCGAGAAGGTAGTCGTGCAACACCTCCACTTCACGCATGGGTCCATGGCAGGAGTGAACCTGGATGGATGAGTCGGTCTCCGGAATAGCGTCTTTTGACTGTTCGGAGCTCCGATCTCTCAGCGTTCTCAGATCATCTTGGAGTTTCCCCAACAAGCTCGGGCGTATCGGATGATCGAAGTGTTCGCTCTCTTGCTGCGCTTCGCGGCCGACTAATTGATCGAGCAGATCACGGCCGAGTTTTCCGAGCGAGTTTCCGAGAGGATTGCCACGTACCTCATCGACTTCGGCGCCCGCTCTCAGTTGCTGCTTCTTGGTGAGAAGGTCGCTCCAGTATTCATCGGTGGGAGTAAGAAGATAGAGATCGATCTTGAGATGGCCCGAGGCCTTGCGCAGCACATCGAGGAAGGCGGGCGGAATGGTGTTCAGACTGAAGATCGCAAGCGACTCGGGCAGACGAGAGCGGTCTATCGATGAATCGTCCTGGTCGATCAATGCGTGATAGAGATCGACGAAGGAGTCTTGTCCGGCGAGATCGCGACGCAGCGCACGCCATAAGGCGCCTTGCCAGCCGCCCTCTGCATCGGCGGAATCCCAGCGCCTGAGCATTTGAGGTCGGTACACCTGATATTGATCAAACAAATCGGCGATTCGTCGTGCGAGTTCGAAACGCCGGAGCGCAGTACCCTCGCGCAGGTAGTGGCGAACGAGATCGAAGTCCTTGAGGTTGACGAACTCGGGCAGCCTGTCGAAGAACCACCAAGCCATCGCCTCGCGGCCGAAAAGAGGCGAGTGCCGGCGCTGGCCTCCGAGCATTGCAGTGGTGAGCTCGTCGACCACGCGACGCAAAAAGGGATATCGCACGCCCATCGCAAGACCCTGTCGATCGGCCAACTGCATCGACAGCCATCGACTGGTCTCCGGACTCGGCACAACCACCGTGCGAATGGCCATCGGATCGCCCGTCGTCTCGGCCAAAGCGCTCGCAAGCTGATCCACCAGAACTTCGAGGCGGTTCGAAAGATGCAGAAAGAAACGAGGGTTGCTGGGCGGGGTCATGCCGTGGGGCATGATATCCCGCGTCGGAGCAAGACGGAGCGATGCGTTACGGGAAATCCGTGCGTGTCGTCGATCCCGTCAGGATGCGTGCGTTCTTGCGGAGGAACCGCATGGCCGGGAGCGTGCCTGGCGGCACGGTGGCCGCGGGATCGAACTCGCTGCGCGAGGGGTCGGCGTCGACATCGAACTGGCAGGTGGCTGCAACGGTGTAATCGCCCGCTTCCAAGAAATGCACCGTGTAGTTGACGACGGTGGCACCTGGCGGGGATGCCGTCAGGGGCTGGTAGATGACGGGATCGATGCCATCAGCCGGTTCACCGTCCATATCGTCCGGCGTGACGTCGCTACCTCGATAAATGTAGAGACCCGCACGGCATTGCGATGTCGCCAGTTGCTGTGTTGCGGCGAGGCCGGCGATATCCACGGTGCCGGTCAAGTTGCCGATTTCAAGTTGATCGACGAGACGCAGCGAGGGACGAAGGATCCAATTTTGACCCTGTCCGGGCGGCGCGACGATCGATTTACGCAGGTCGAAGTCGATGAGCAGACGCGTCGTTGCGCCCTGCGCGACGACGAACGGACGGTTGAGTTTCAGGCCGGACTCCAATCCGCTCGGAATATAAAGAGGAAACTGACGACCATCGCGCAGCCGTATCCGTGACCCATCCTGAATATTTTGCTCAGCGCGTATCTTGAGGCGGATCCATTCGTAGTTTCCAGGCAGCACCTGGGTTCCCTCAACCAGATTGGTGGTCCGACCTTCCCGGAACGACAAGAGATCGATGGAGCGAGGCGTGTCGAAATCGATGTTGATGGTACTCGCAGGACCACGCTGCAACTCCATGCCGGTGAAGACGACGATGACTTCTGTCGCGTCGTCGACCGGGGCATCGGTCAGGGCGACCGTCAAGAACCCGCTGTTCTGAGCGATGGGAGTCGAAGAATCGTCATCACTGCCGCTGCTACAGGCGGCCACCACAAGAAGGGTGAGGGTTGCGAGCGATACGTTCCGAAAACGAAGGAGCGAATCCATGATACGAATCGTAGGTGCGGCTCGCCGATTCGACGGTGTGTTGTGACACAATCCCGCGCCATGTACCCGAATTTGCTCGCGCCGCTGAATCTCGGTTTCACCACCTTACCCAACCGTGTGCTCATGGGATCCATGCACACGGGCCTCGAGGATCGCGCCGAATATTTTCCTCGCCTCGCCGAATATTTTGCCGCCCGTGCTCGCGGCGGGGTGGGGCTCATGGTGACTGGAGGGTTTGCGCCGAACATCGAGGGGTGGCTGGCGCCATTCGCTTCTCGTCTGACGACGCGTCGTGCCGCAGACCGACACCGTCTCATCACTCAAGCGGTGCATGCCGAAGGCGGACGTATCGCATTGCAGATACTGCACGCGGGTCGGTACGGTTATCACCCGCTGACGGTCGCGCCGTCTCGGATCAAGTCGCCAATCACGCCTTTTACCCCTCGCGCACTGAGCTCGGCGGGTGTTGAGCGTCAGATTCGTGCTTTCGTGCGTTGTGCGGTGCTCGCGCGAGAGGCGGGCTATGACGGCGTCGAAGTCATGGGCTCGGAAGGCTATTTCATCAACCAGTTTCTCGTGCGCGCGACCAATCGGCGGGACGACAAGTGGGGAGGCGATTACGAAAATCGCATGCAGCTGCCCGTCGAGATCGTGCGACGGATACGAGAAGCGGTCGGACCCGATTTCATCCTTATCTATCGTTTGTCGCTCATCGATCTGATCCCGGATGGGCAAAGTTGGGACGAGGTGGTGATGCTCGCCAAATCGATCGAGCGGGCGGGCGCCACCCTCATCAACTCCGGCATCGGCTGGCACGAAGCGCGAATCCCGACTATTGCCACGTCGGTGCCGCGCGGTGCATTCACCTGGCTCGCCAAAAAGCTGAAGGCCGAGATTTCGATTCCCGTTTGTACCAGCAACCGTATCAACGATCCGCAAACCGCCGAGCAGATTCTTGCGCAGGGCGATGCGGATCTCGTATCGATGGCCAGGCCGTTGCTCGCAGATCCCGACTTCGTCCGCAAGGTGACCGAGGGTCGCGCCGCGAGCATCAACACGTGTATCGCCTGCAACCAAGCTTGTCTCGACCATACGTTTTCAAAACAGATCGCCAGCTGCCTCGTCAATCCGCGCGCCGCCTATGAAACGGAAATCGTCATCCGTCCCGCAAGGGTTGCCAGACGTATCGCGGTGATTGGTGCGGGGCCAGCGGGACTCTCGGCGTCCACGACGCTCGCCGAGCGGGGACATCACGTCACGCTTTTCGAGGCGGACTCGCACATCGGCGGTCAATTCAATCTTGCCAAGCGCGTACCTGGCAAAGAGGAGTTCGAACAGACCTTGCGATATTTTGGCGAGCGATTGCGTGAGACGGGTGTCGAGCTCAGGTTGGGTCACGCGGCAACCGCATCGGAAATCATTGACGGCAAGTTCGACGAGGTAGTCATCGCGACGGGTGTCGTGCCGCGCGATCCGGGAATCTCGGGACAGACACATTCTTCTGTCATGAGCTATCTCGATGTACTGACGGGCCGTCGCGAGGTGGGTCGTCGAGTGGCGATCCTCGGAGCAGGCGGAATAGGGTTCGACGTCGCCACCTTTCTGACCCACGACGGGCCGTCTCCGGCGCTAGATCGTGATCTGTGGATGAAAGAGTGGGGCGTGACTGACCCGGCCGTCGCCCGGGGCGGACTCGCGGCGCCTGCTCCGGCGCGGCCGTCACGCGAGGTCTTTTTGCTGCAGCGCAAGACGAGCAAGCCTGGTGCGGGCCTCGGCAAGACGACCGGTTGGATCCACCGTTCTGCGCTCAAAATGAAGCGGGTTCAGATGATCGCAGGCGTTCAATATCTCGGCGTGGATGATCGCGGCTTGCACATCCTCGAAGCAGGCCAACCCCGTACCCTCGAGGTCGACAGCGTCATCCTTTGCACGGGCCAGGAGCCCCGCCGGGAGCTCGAGGGACCTTTGCGCGCTGCCGGAATTCCGGTGCATTTGATCGGTGGCGCAGACGTCGCCGTAGAACTCGATGCCAAGCGGGCCATTCGGCAAGCGACCCTCGTCGCTGCGTCCTTATAAAGGCCGGTCTTTCGAGTATCATTCCGCACCCGGGCGCACTCGCCCTGCTGACATCAATGATGAGGTTGCCATGTCCCTGACCATAGGCGTTCCACGGGAGACCTTTGCAGGCGAAAAGCGAGTCGCTGCCGCGCCTGAGGTGGTCGAGAAGCTCATCAAGCTCGGATTCTCGGTTCGCATCGAGTCGGGCGCGGGTGATGCCGCGAATTTCAGTGACTCGGCCTTCGTCGCCGCCGGTGCAACGATCGCACCGAATGCCGCAGATCTCTTTGCGAGTTCGGAGATCATCTTCAAGGTTCGCGCACCCTCGTCTGCCGAAGTAGCGGGCATGCGGCCGGGCACCACGCTCATCAGCTTTATCTGGCCCGCTCAAAATCCGGAGCTCATGAAGCAGATGGCGGAGCGTCAGCTGACGGTTCTTGCCATGGACAGCGTCCCGCGCATCTCGCGAGCGCAAAAGATGGACGCACTGTCCTCGATGGCGAACATTGCCGGCTATCGTGCCGTCATCGAGGCGGCTCATCACTTCGGCCGATTCTTCACCGGCCAGATCACCGCTGCAGGCAAAGTGCCGCCCGCCAAAGTTTTCGTCATCGGCGCGGGCGTTGCGGGACTCGCGGCTTTGGGTGCTGCGGTCGGTCTCGGTGCGATCGTTCGTGCCAACGACACCCGACCTGAAGTCGGCGATCAAGTGAAGTCGATGGGCGCGGAGTTCGTGCCAGTCGAATATCAGGAAGAAGGCACCGGTGTGGGTGGCTACGCCAAGGTGATGAGCGAAGGTTTCCAAAAAGCCCAGCGCGAAGTCTTCGCAAAGCAGGCGAAAGATGTCGACATCATCATCACGACTGCGCTGATTCCCGGCAAACCTGCGCCCAAGCTCATCACCGCCGAGATGGTTCGATCCATGCGTCCGGGCAGCGTAATCGTCGATCTTGCCGCGGAGCAGGGCGGAAACTGCGAGTTCACCGTTCCGGGTGAGGTCGTGGTGCGAGAGGGTGTCACCATCATCGGTTACACCGACTTGCCGAGCCGACTCTCCAAGCAGGCGTCGACGCTTTATGCGACCAATTTGCTTCGCCTGACCGAAGAGCTCTGCAAGACGAAGGATGGCGTGATCAACGTCAATTTCGAAGACGAGGCCATTCGGGGCGCGACCGTCATCAAGGAAGGCGCAGTCACCTGGCCGCCGCCGGCGCCTCGTCTGTCGGCCGCGCCGCAACAAGCGAAGCCGGCTGCGGCGGCGCCTGCAGTCTCGGCCGCGCCAAAGAAATCGTCTCATGGTCATGGTGGTGGCGGAGAACCCATGTCCGCGAAGTCGCTGGCCATCACGTTTGCGGTGGCGGGCGCTTTGTTTTGGTTGATCGGAGCCTATGCCCCTGCGTCATTCCTCGGGCATTTCACGGTCTTCGTGCTCGCCTGCTTCATCGGCTACATGGTCGTCTGGAACGTGACGCCCTCCTTGCATACGCCGCTCATGAGCGTCACCAACGCAATATCCAGCATCATCGCCGTGGGGGCGATCGTGCAGGTCGCGCCGCCCTTGGCGGGCTCGACCTCCGATCGGCCAGACACCCTGATTCTCGGTTTGGCCGTCGCAGCGCTCGCGCTGACGGCGATCAACATGTTAGGCGGATTCGCCGTCACTCGTCGCATGCTCGCGATGTTCCGCAAATAAGAGGCCGCCGACATGTCAGAAAATATCGCGACTGTTGCTTATCTCGGTGCTGCCATTCTCTTCATCATGAGTCTCGGCGGATTGTCGAATCCCGAGACCTCGCGCCGCGGAAATTTCTACGGTATGGTCGGCATGACCATCGCCGTGCTTGCCACGGTGTTCGGGCCGCGTGTCGATCCTGTCGTCGGGCTGCCGTGGATCATCGGCGCGCTGGTCGTCGGTGGTGCCATCGGCTTGTACGCTGCGCGCAAAGTACAGATGACCCAAATGCCCGAACTGGTTGCGCTCATGCACAGCCTCGTCGGTCTTGCCGCATGCTTCGTCGGGTTTGCCAGTTACGTCGACACCTCGGTCGTTTATGCGGGCGCCGAAAAAACCATTCACGAAGTCGAGATTTACATCGGCATCCTGATCGGTGCCGTCACGTTCTCCGGTTCGGTGATCGCCTTCGGAAAGTTGTCCGGAAAAATCGGTGGCAAGCCCTTGCTGCTGCCCGGACGCCATTGGCTCAACCTCATCGCGCTCGTCGTCGTCATTTGGTACGGAGCTCAATTCGTGGCTGCTCCCGACGTCAACGCCGGCATGGTGCCTCTTGCGATCATGACGGTGATCGCGTTGCTTTTTGGCATCCATATGGTCATGGCGATCGGCGGCGCCGACATGCCGGTCGTGGTGTCGATGCTCAACAGCTACTCGGGATGGGCTGCCGCCGCGACCGGATTCATGCTGTCCAACGATCTGCTGATCGTGACCGGCGCGCTGGTCGGGTCCTCGGGCGCCATCCTGTCGTACATCATGTGCCGCGCGATGAATCGCAATTTCATCAGTGTCATCGCCGGAGGCTTCGGCACTGGCGGGGGTGCCGCGCCGGCTGCAGCGCCGGGTGAACAACCCGCGGGCGAGGTCGTTGCGGTCAGCGCCATCGAGACGGCGGAGATGCTTCGTGTCGCCAAGAGCGTCGTGATCATTCCGGGATACGGCATGGCCGTCGCCCAGGCGCAGCACACCGTCTATGAAATCACCAAGTTCCTGCGTGAGAAGGGCGTGAATGTTCGCTTCGCGATCCATCCGGTCGCGGGCCGCATGCCGGGACACATGAATGTTCTGCTTGCCGAGGCGAAAGTGCCTTACGACATCGTCCTCGAAATGGACGAGATCAACGATGATTTCCCGGGCACCGACGTATCCATCGTCATCGGTGCCAACGACATCGTCAATCCGGCTGCCGAGGATGATCCGACGAGCCCGATCGCCGGGATGCCGGTTCTGCAAGTCTGGAAGTCGAAGACCTCCATCGTCATGAAGCGCTCGATGGCTTCAGGCTATGCAGGGGTCGACAATCCGCTCTTCTTCAAAGAAAACAATCGCATGCTGTTCGGCGATGCGAAGAAGATGCTCGATGAGGTCCTGGGCGCGCTGAAAGCCTGAGGCCGGAGTTCCGGCGTTTTTCGTGCGACGTCGCGCGGACTGAGCGGCGCATCTGCGAGAAACTGTCTCCCGTCGAGATCGCGAACGTTCCGCCCCTTGGGGACAATCGCGAATCGCTGAGCCCGAAGCGGTGGGCGGTTCTCGTCCACTACTCTGATGGTGAAGGGATCATCAGGGCTGGTACTTGAAACACTGGCTTCGGGCTCTTTTCTCTGCGCGCTCAGTCGTAAATCAGCGCGCGTTGGCGTGCTTCGGCGAAATCGGCATTTCCTTCGCGCCACGAATCGATGATGGTGTCTGCGCTGAGTCCGGATTCGAGTTGTCGCCGGAGCTCCGTATTCCCCCAATGAATGCCGACCGGGCGCTCCTCTTTGAACAGGAACTTCTCGGGATACATCGTCCGCAGGGTCGTGAGGATGGCGATCGACGTCCGGATGGGACGATAGGCTCCAGGGTCGGTGAGCTTCAGACGCACCCCGCGCAGCGGTTTGTCTTTGAACGAGGCGTAGAAGGGTTTGTAGTAAATTGCCTGGAAGCGGACGCCAGGCAGGCCTATCGCCTGCAAGGTTTCCTCGAACTTCGAAGCGTCGATGAACTCCGCGCCGATCACTTCGAACGGCATGGTCGAACCGACACCGTCATTTACGCCTTGCAGCGTCGCTGAGACCATTCCCGTCGTGGCGTACAAATAGGCTTGCGTCACCGATGGAATGTGCGGAGAGGTGATGGTCCACGTCAGGCCCGTATCGTCCCAGATCATCGAGCGTTTCCACCCGCGCATCGGCACGACATGAAGCTCACAGCCGATCTTCAGTCGATCATTGAAGAACCGCGCCGCCTCGCCAAGCGTCATGCCGTGTGTCACCGGCATGGGTCCCCAGCCGATGAAGCTTCGGAATCGATCCTCGATCATCGGCCCTTCGAAATGCAGGCCACTCAGCGGATTGGGACGATCGAGGACGATGAGGGGGATATTGGTCTCCGCGCAGGCACGCATGACTTCGCCGAGAGTCGAGATGTAGGTATAGGTTCTCGAGCCGACGTCCTGAATGTCGAACATCAGCATGTCGACACCCTCTAGCGCGGCCTTGGAAGGCTTACGATCTTTCCCATAGAGACTGACGACGGATACCCCCGTTTGCGGATCTCGCCCATCGTCGACTTTTTCTCCTGCGGGGACTTCTCCTCGAATGCCGTGTTCTGGCCCGAAGAGACGAACGAGCGATACCCGAGGATCACGGGCGAGGCGATCGACCGTAGGGACGAGCGCGGCATCGACACCGGACTGATTGGTGACGAGCCCGATACGTTTGCCACTAACGAGGGCGATGTAGGCGCTTTCGCGCTCCAGCAGAACGTCGACACCGAGTTGAACCGTTGGCGAAGCGAAAGCAGGCTGGGCCGCGATGAGGGAGGCGAGAAGGACCAAGACGATTTTCATACTTTGATGTACCAGTTCTGACGTTGCATGAAGGCGGCGATCGCCCAGTACGCGAGGAGAGTGGTGATTGCATAGAGAAGAGATCCAAACCGCGGATCGTCGGCGAGCCGTGCAAAAAACTCTCGATGGATGAAGGACAAAAGATTGATATAGGTCACCGTGCCGTCCTCGTTGGAGCCGTCTTCGAATCTTATCAATGAAAGCATTCGCGGAACGAGACCACTCAGGGCGAAGATGAACAGAGCATTCCGCCCGAAGGCCTCGCACGCACGCCAGCCGGTTTCGAGGGGAAGGGAAATCTCGCGACGTCGCTCGATGCTTTCGATGAGCAGCGCGAGCACCGCAAGGGCAAGGCCCGAGGTCAGCAGTACATACGTCGAGGTCCAGAGTTTTTTGTTGATCGGCATCCATGTGTCCAGAAGCAGACCCGCGGCCGTCAAGAGGACGGCGGCGCCGATCAGCGTCGTCACGAGCGACGGGCTGCTCTTGTTCGTGAGCATCCAATGTCCTGCGATATACCCGAGCAGTACCTGCGCGGTGGCCGGTAGCGTACTGACGAGTCCCTCGGGATCGAATGGAACCCCCTCGCCTCTGTAAAGGTGTGCAGACCCGAGGAGATTTCGATCCAGGGTCGTCCCGAAAAATCCCTCGAGCGAATAGGGATCAGGTCCTTGTGCGAAAGCAAGGCAGGCAAGCCAGTAGACGACCAAAAGCACGATGCTCGCGATCCAAGCGGCGCGCACTCCACCGGTACGAATCACGAGTGCTGCTACCGCCCAGCACAGGGCGATGCGCTGCAGTACCCCCATGATCCTCAGGGTTTCGAAGTTCCGCACTTCGAGTGAACCGGAAGGCGTCCAAGCGACGAATGGCGCAGCATTCAGAAACAAGCCAATGCCGAAAATGATCGATGTTCGTCGAAGCCACTTCGGCCAAAATCGTCTCGCATCGACCGTCTTGTCGGACGACATCGTCAAAGCGAGAGCATTCCCTACCGCGAAGAGAAAAAACGGAAATACGAGATCGGTGAGGGTCCAGCCATGCCACGCGGCATGGGCGAGTGGGCCGTAGAGATGGCTCCAACTGCCTGGGTTATTGACGAGAATCATCAGTGCGACGGTGGCACCACGAAACACGTCGAGTGAACGATCGCGATCGGAAATCACGCGCAACTCGCATGGACGGTTGGGCGGATATTGGCAGCATCCGTTTCGCTCGTCGACCGTCAGATCGGCTACAGTGTCACCTCGGGGATGGGAATGCGGGCAGGGTCAATCAGATGATGTTGTCGTCGGAGCAGATCCGCGAGTTCTACGAGCAAGGTTGGACGGTCGTGCCGGGACTCTTCTCGGTCGAGGAGATGACCTTGGCCCGGCGGGCGTTTGAGCGCCTCTACGACAAAGCCCAGCAATTACGCACCACCCAAGATCACGACGGCGCCTTCTTCGTTCTCGATGCTCCGCCGACGGGAGAGGTGATCGTCAAGCGCGTCGTGTGGGCTGGCGGCGCAGAACCGGATTTGCTTTCTCTGAGCGCTGACCCGCGTCTCGTCGAGCCTGCACTTCAGTTGCTCGACAGCGATCGGTGCGAGCAGTTGCTCTGTCAGGCGCACTTCAAGATGCCCGGCGATGGTGTGTCGTTCGATTGGCATCAAGATGTTCAGCATCGCGACAAGGGACCGGGGACCTGGCGTGACCTCAATGGCCGCGGCTCCTACGTTCAGACCATCATGCTGGTCGATGACATGAGCGAGCACAACGGACCACTCAAGTTCATTCCCCGCAGTGCGGTAAAGGGCGAAGGGCACGTTCGTCTCTCGAGTGAGTCGTACGATTACAGCAAGCCGATGACTCCCGGCACTGCGCCGCAGCTTTTCGATGAGTCGCAAGCGGTGACCGTGACAGGCTCGGCGGGCTCCGTGCTCTTTTTCGGGCCTTATGCGATCCATGGCAGCACCTCGAACGACTCTTCCGTTCCGCGTCGCGTGCTGATCAACGGGTACGCGTATCCCGGTGCCAATGGTCGTGTTTATCCGGGACGCGGGTCTTGTCGAACGTTGCAGCGGCTTGCTCATGGGTAGCGTTTATTTTCACGCCCTCGACTGGGCGATCGTCTTGGCCTATTTCGCGCTCGTCACGTGGATCGGGCACAGCGTAAAAGATCTGCAAGGCAGTACCCGCGAATACTTTTTGGGATCGAGATCGCTGCCGTGGTACGCCGTGGCGATGTCCATCGTCGCGACGGCGGTCAGTGGGGTCACCTTCATCGGAGTTCCCTCACTCGTCTTTGCGCAAGAGGGCGACTTCCGGTACCTGCAGTTCTGTCTCGCCGGTTTGATCTCGAAAGCCATTCTTGGTCAGTGGATTCTTCCGAGGCTTTACGAAAAAAACTACGCGAGTCCCTACGATTTCATCCGGGACAAGCTCGGCCCTGTATTCGGAAAAATCTCGGCATTCCTTTTCTTTATTGGCGCCGTACTCGGGCAGGGTGTCCGGGTATTCGCTGTTGCGCTGGTTCTGGAGTTGCTCACCGGACTCGACTTCGTCGGTTGCGTGTTTCTGAGCGTCGGCGTCTCGGCGCTGAGTACGATGCTCGGTGGGATTCGCGCCGTCGTCTGGTCGGATGTCGTGCAGTTCATAATGTTCGTCGCCGGCGGTGTGATCGCCATCCTCTACGTGACGAACGGCTATCCGGACGGTTTCTCGGGTCTTTGGGCGGCTGCCGACTCCGAGGGTAAGACTCGCATCCTCGAATGGAGCACTGATCCGCGGGTGAATTTCACGCTTTGGGCGGGTGTCTTTGCGATGCCTTTCCAAAACCTCGCCGCTTACGGCACCGATCAGCTCAACACCCAGCGCATGCTGTGTTGTAAGTCGGTACGCGAGGCGCGCTTGGCGCTGTACGTCAGCAATTTCGGCGAGCTCGTCGTCGTACTGTTTTTGCTGGTGGGCGTTGCGTTGTGGGGTTTCTACCAGTTCAACCCCATCGATCCCGCTTTTGCTTCTTTGGTGGCGGACAACATCGATCGGATTTTCCCCGCGTTCATCCTCTCCGAAATGCCGACCGGATTACGCGGCTTCATGGTCGCCGCCTTGTTTGCTGCTGCCATGTCGAGTCCCGTGCTGTCGGCGTTATCCGAGACGACGATCACGATGTTTCACGAGGGGCATCGTCGCGGCGAATTGTCCGAGACCCGAGCCGTCGCACTTTCGCGCATGCTGGTCATCGCGTGGGCGGTGGTGCTCGGCGGATTCGCACTCGCACTCTCCGGCTCAGACGAGCGGTTGATTCCCTTGGCCTTCGCGATGACCGCCTATACCTACGGGCCGATGCTGGGCTTGTTTCTGTTGGCTTTGTTCGCCCCCAAAGAGCGCATCACGAGTGCGCCGCTCGGGGTGGCGGTCGCGCTGGTTGGCGTGCTGGTCGTTCATAACGCGCAATTCTTTGGGCTGACGACGCAGCGGGAACTCGTGGCGTTCCCCTGGCTCTTCCCGCTCGGGGTTCTCTTGTGCCTGACCTTCTCGGTCTTGCCCTGGGGTGGCCGCCGTCCGTTAGCCAGCAATTGACGCGAGTCGCTTCAGGAGACGGCCCAGCCGAGTGAGCGCTCGACCGCTCGCGACCATTCATGCATTCGAGCTGCCGCAGTCTCGCGGGACATGGTCGGCTCGAATCGTCTTTCGACCCGCCAACGCGCCGAGATTTCCTCGGTCGACTTCCAGAAGCCGACGGCGATGCCTGCGAGATACGCGGCCCCGAGTGCAGTCGTTTCCGTGACGGCGGGGCGAATGACGGGCACTCCGAGCAAGTCGGACTGGAACTGCATCAGGAAATTGTTTCTTGATGCGCCACCGTCGACCCGCAGTTCGCGTAGCGGCGCTGCCGCGTCTTTCTGCATCGCTTGTAGCAGCTCGGCGCTTTGAAAGGCGATGGACTCGAGCGCGGCGCGGGCAATGTGACCGCGTGTCGTACCACGCGTGATGCCGACGATCGAGCCGCGTGCAAACGGATCCCAATGGGGGCTGCCGAGGCCCGTGAAAGCGGGAACGACATATACGCCGCCATGATCGGGGACGGACGAAGCAAGCGCTTCGATTTCCTCGGCACGCGTCACGAAACCGAGTCCGTCACGGAGCCATTGCACCACGGCCCCGCCCACGAACACGCTCCCTTCGAGCGCATAGTTGAGTTGCGGACGGCCCTCGGTCGTCGAAGGTGAGCACGCCAGCGTGGTCAGCAGTCGATGCGTTGACGCGAGAGGTCGATCACCGGTGTGCATCAGCATGAAGCATCCGGTGCCATAGGTATTCTTTGCCATGCCTGGCTGCAGACACGCTTGTCCGAAGAGTGCGGATTGCTGATCGCCTGCGAGACCGGTCAGAGAAATCTCGGCGTCGCCGAGCTTGATACGGATACCGATATCGAAAGAAGAGGGCAGCACCTGAGGCAGTACCTCTTTCGGGATCCGTAAAAGATCGAGCATCCACGGGTCCCATTCACCCGCCAAGTTGAGCAGCAGCGTTCGACTCGCATTGGTGACGTCGGTCACATGGTGTGTGCCGCCCGAGAGTTTCCAAGTGAGCCAAGTGTCGATGGTGCCGAAACAGAGTTCGCCTCGGATCGCACGATCGCGAGCACCGGGTACGTGATCGAGTAGCCACGCGAGCTTGGTGCCCGAGAAGTACGGATCTAGCAACAGGCCCGTTCGGCGCGTGACTTCCGGCTCATGACCTGCTGCGCGCAACGTGCCGCACACATCGGCGGTTCGTCGATCTTGCCAGACGATGGCCGGGGCCACGGGCTCCCCGGTCTTCCGGTCCCAAAGCAAGGTGGTCTCACGCTGATTCGTGATGCCCACGGCAGCCACGTCACCCGATCGAGCTCCCGATTTCCGAAGCACTTCATCGATGGTCGCGCGCTGGGTGTTCCAGATTTCATTGGCATCGTGCTCGACCCAACCTGTCTGCGGAAAAAACTGGGTGAACTCGCGCTGCGCGCTTTCCACGATGTTGCCGTCGTGATCGAAGAGTATCGATCTGGAGCTGGTCGTGCCTTGATCGAGGGCGAGAATCCATCGGCTCATTGCGGTCTCCCATGGGTGTTCAACCAGTCCGCGACTCGTTGTGTCGCCTGCGCGTCGAGATGCAGGCCGAGTTTACTGCGTCGCCACAGCACATCTTCGGCTGTTCGTGCCCATTCGTTCTGGCACAGGTAGCGCAACTCCGACTCGTAGAGCCCGGGCGCGATCTCAGCACCCAGGTCATTCGAGCGCGAAAAAATATCCAACGCGCGAGATCCGTAGGCCCGGGCCCATCGCCGCACCGTATTGCGCGACACCTCAGGGTGAACATCCGAGAGACGTTGCTCAATTGGCTCGACTCCCTCAGGGAGGTCTCCCCCGGGCAGCGGGCGGGAATCCGTCCAGCGGCGAGCCGTCTCGCCGAGGGTAGAGCTGACGAGATCGACGGCCTCCTCAGCAAGCACTCGATACGTGGTGATCTTTCCACCAAACACGCTCAGCAGCGGTGCGGGTGCCTTCTCGAGTTCCAGTGCATAGTCTCTCGTCACCGCCCGAGCATCGGTCGACTCATCCTCGAGCAAGGGACGTACGCCAGACCAACTCGATAAAACGTCGTTCGGAGTGAGCGTGGTTTTGAAATATCGATTGCTCTGCTCGCAGAGGTAAGCCGTCTCTTCCGGATCGATGGCGACGACTCGGGCGTCGCCGTGATACTCGATGTCCGTCGTGCCGATCATCGTGAAATCTTGTTCGTACGGAATAGCGAATACGATGCGTCGATCCGCCGCTTGCAAAATATAGGCGTAGGGATGATCGAAGAGTTTGCGAACGACGATATGGCTGCCTTTGATCAATCTCAGCCCGTGTTTTGATCGACCCGGCGTTGCGGCATCATGAAAGCCCGCGGCCCAGGGGCCTGTCGCATTGACGACGGCTCGCGCGCGGACGACATGCTCTTTACCCGCGTCATCGCGCAGCGTTGCAGTCCAGAAGGCCTGTTCGGCATTGCCGGTGGTCGCGGTCGGGGTGATCTTGATGCAGCGGGTGCGCGTGAGAACCGTCGCCCCGTGTTCCTGTGCATCGAGCGCATTGAGCGCGACGAGTCGTGCATCGTCGACCCATCCGTCCGAATACTCGAATCCGCGATCGAATCCGTCATGTAGAGGGATGCCGGCCGGATGGCGGCGCAGATCGATCCCGCGTGATCCTTCGAGTTTCCGGCGGCGCGCCAGATGATCGTACAGAAACAGCCCGATCCGAATCATCCAGGCGGGGCGCAAGGATGGCTCATGAGGCATCACGAAGCGCAGCGGGCTGATGATATGTGGTGCGATACCGAGGAGTACTTCGCGCTCGATCAGTGCCTTGCGCACGAGCCCGAATTCCATGAACTCGAGATAGCGTAGCCCGCCATGGATCAGTTTCGTGCTGGCCGAGGATGTGTGTGAGGCGAGATCATCTTGCTCGACCAACATGACGCGAAGACTGCGTCCGGCGGCATCACGAGCGATGCCGGCGCCATTGACGCCGCCACCGACGACAAGCAAATCAAAGACTTTGGAATGCGTAACCGCGGTCATCGTCCGCCGCTGCGGGTCAGGTGAGCAAGAACTGTTCTCGCTGTGACCTCGCTGACGCGGACATTGGACTCTTCGGTGACGCCCGCGATATGCGGAGTCAAAATCAAGTTGGGCACATCGGCAAAAAGCGCCCCAGCAGCGACATCGAGTGGTTCGGTTTCGAATACATCGAGTGCAGCGCCGCCCAGTTGCCCCGAGCGCAGCGCACCGACGACCGCCGCCTCGTCGATGACTCCGCCTCGCGCGGCATTGATGATGACACTCCCGCGTTTCATGGCGGCGATCTGCGACGGGCCGATCATCCGCTTCGTCGATGCGATGAGAGGCACGTGCAGACTGATGACATCGCTGCGAGCGATGAGCTCGTCGAGTGAGGCGCTGCTGGCCAATTGCCAGGCGGTATGGTCTTTCGGAAGTAGTGGATCAAAGGCCAGTACATTCATGCCGAGGGCGCGAGCACGAGAGGCAGTCTCGCGAGCAATGCCGCCGAGGCCGATCAGACCCAATGTTTTTCCTTGAACCTCGCGACCGATGGTCGACATGCGTGGCCACTTTCCGGAAGCCACCTCATCGCTTGCGAACCACGCCCTGCGCAACAAGACCAGCATTGCCGTGATGACGTATTCGGCGACCGATACGTCGTTGGCGCCCGTCGCCGGATAGACCGCGATGCCGCGAGTCTTGCAGGCTTCGACATCGATATTGTCGAGACCGACACCGAGCCTACCGACGACCTCAAGTTTTTCAGCCGCCTCGAGCAGGGCGCCACGTACCTGGGTGCGGTTGCGAACGATGAGTGCCCGGGCGTCTTTGACGAGGCGCGCTAGATTGTCCGGTTGATCGACGAGTTTGGGGTCATACATCACATCGCGACCGGCCAATACGCTCGAGATCGCTGCCTCGTCCATGAATTCGGTGATCACGATCTCGGCCATCTCATGCTCTCCCAGAAAAGGATTGATGCAGCGCACGAATTTCTTCGTGCAGTGCGTTGCTCACGGTGATGCCCTCGCGCTCGGCCTTGGCGCGCGCATCGAGTCGGCGCGAACCCGGCAAGCGGACCTCTGGCTCCGACTCGAGCGCAGTGATGAGGGTTTGCATGCGATCGGCGAACGCGTTGCCGGAAGCCGGGCCTGGATCGATCGCGACGAACAAGTGACCCATGTCCGGTGGGCGTCCCTCCGCGTCGAAGAACGACGACGCTTCCCAACCGAAAGCACCGGCCGTCAATGCCGCACCCAAAATTTCGACCATGAGTGCGAGCGCACCGCCTTTCGCGCCGCCAATCGGAGATAGCGTGCCCGCGAGCGCGGAGGTGGGGTCAGTCGTCGATTGACCGTTGGCATCCACGGCCCAGCCTTCGGGAATGGATTTTCCCGCTTTTTGAGCCGCGACGATCTTGCCTCGCGCCGCAACCGACAATGCGAGATCGATGACGAGTGGCGCTCGTGCGCCGGGAAGCGGAGCCGCGAAGGCGAGCGGATTGGTGCCGAGCATCGCGCGTTTTCCACCATGAAACGCCATGGCTTTCGGCGTATTGCCGAACACGAGGGCGATCAAGCCGGCTTCAGCCAATCGTTCAGCGTGAGCGCCCACTTGACCAAAATGGTGCGAGTGATGAATGGCAGCCAGCGCAATACCCTGATCTTTGGCAATCGACTTCAAAGTTTCGAGTGCAAGATCGATGGCGGGATAAGCGAAGCCGAGCCCCGCATCGACCCGTACGACGCCTGGTGCGGTGCGAGTGAGCGTCGGGACCGCTTGACCGTTGACCTTTCCGGAGCGCGCCTGCAATGCATAGGCAGGAACACGGCTCAATCCGTGCGCGGCTTGTCCGTCGGCTTCGGCTGCGACGAGTGCGCGCGCCGTGGCACGCGCACCCAAGTCGGAAGTGCGGTTGGCACGTAATGCCTCTGCAGCCAGTGATTCGGCTTCCGCCAGCGTCAGGCGGATCGATGCGTCCACGATGATCTCCCCAAGGCGGAGTGGTTGGGGGGGGGGGGGGGGCCCCCCCCCCCCCCCCCCCCCCCCGCGAAATTTTTTGATAGGGA
>JBILMJ010000014.1:0-72126 GCA_044375575.1 Steroidobacteraceae bacterium
CGGCCCCCCCGCAACCACTCAGGCGCTACGGTAAAGTTTGGTCATGACGAATTCGACGTGGCCGAGCGCCTCGGCGGCGGTGAGCCGGCCGTTCGCCGTGTGAGCGATGCAGTCGATGAGTGCATCCCCTGCCTGGTCGATCGTCATTTCGCGTCGGACAACACCCGAGACATCGACATCGATGTGTTCAGGCATGAGTCGAACGGTACGCGGATTACCCGTCACTTTGATGACCGGCATGATCGGATTTCCGATCACGTTGCCTTGTCCGGTCGGGAAGATATGGATGACGTAGCCCGCCGCAGCTTGGAGTGTGCAGCACTCGGCGGCTGCCGATGAGGTATCCATGAAGTAGAGGCCAGGTCCGCGAGCCGGAGCTTCGGCGGGCTCAAGCACATCGATGAACTTGACCTTCTTGCCGATTTTCTCGAGATTGCCGAGCGCTTTTTCTTCGATGGTGGTGAGGCCACCTGCGATGTTGCCCTTGGTGGGCTGACTCTCAGACAAGTCGGACGTCTTGTGTGCTTCGATGACATCGTCCTGATAGGACTGCCAAGTCTTCATGAACTTGTCGCGAATCTCGGGCGACACCGCACGAGCCGCCGCAAGATGTTCGGCGCCCGTCAGTTCGGACGTTTCGCCGAAGCAGCCATAAAGCCCGGCGGGAACGAGTTTGTCGTACATGTTGCCGACGGTTGGGCATGAGGCGAGACCCGTGGTGGTGTCACTCTCGCCGCACTTCGCAGCGACCCACAATTCACTGATGTCGCATTCGACGCGTACCTGTCCCGAGGTCGCGTGCACAAATTCTTTGGCTTTGCGCGATGCGGCGGCGATGGTGGCGATGTCGCCGTTGCCTTCGATCCAGAACCCTGCGACCGGCTTGCCGGTCTTGGCGATTCCTTCGACGATGCGCTGCGTCCAGCCCGGCTCGATGCCGATGACGATGCAGGCGGCGACGTTCGGGTTCGCGCCCGTGCCGATCATGGTCCGGAAGTGCAACTCGAGATCTTCGCCGAACTGCAGGCGACCATAAGCATGGGGTAGGGCGATCGTGCCCTTGATGTTATTCGCGACGGCTTCGCAGGCCGCATTCGAAATGTCGTCGACGGGAAGAATGGCGACGTAATTGCGCACGCCGACTCGACCGTTCTCGCGACGATAGGCCCAGATTTTTCGGTTGGTGTTGCTCATCGGTGGGTTCCTACCAGCGCTTGGTCTTGAGGTTATGGACATGAACGTGCTCGCCACGCGCGATGGGCGCAACGACTTTGCCGATGTCCTGGCCGTACTTGATGACGGTGTCGCCGACTTTCAGGTCGACCAGCGCGACTTTGTGCCCGATCGGAACGTCATGTTTCGACGTGAGGCGGAAATCGGAGTTGTCCTCCGTGATGACGCATAGCATGTCGGTGCCGGCTTTCAGTCCCTCGATCACGACAACGCCCACGTTGTCCTGGTGATCGTGCACGAGCAGTTGTGGAACGCTCACTCATGTACTCCTGAGATATCTTGAGATGCGCTTGCGGCTGCAAGTCTTATATAAGATACTAAATGCATGACCCCTGTGTCCACAAGCGGCGCGATCCCTTCGGCTTCTTCTAGCGATCTTTCGTCAAAGATGGACAGCCCCCAGTACCGCCCTCTTTATAGTCAGGTTTACGAGACCCTCGTTCGACGCATCGCAGACGGCGAGTGGAAGCCAGGCCAAGTATTGCCGAGCGAGCAGGCGCTGGCGATGCAGCTTGGCGTCAGCCAAGGAACCGTTCGCAAGGCCCTCGATGCGCTCGCCCTCGATAAAGTCATCGATCGACGTCAAGGCAAAGGCACTTATGTGGCGGAGCTCACGCAGGAGCGCTCGCTGTTCCGGTTTTTCAGGTTGACGCGTCCCGACGGACAGCGCGCCGTGCCGACGAGCGGCGACGAATCGGTCAAGCGACGACGAATCCGACCCCCTGAAGCCAAAGCTCTCGAGCTGCCCGACACAGCAGACGTCTTCGAGATCATCCGAACGCGATTCGTCGATGAGCGACCGGTTGCGATCGAGCGCATCATCTTGCCCGAGGCTTTTTTCCCGGGACTCGATCAGCATTCTCCGCTCCCGAACGCGTTGTACGCGCTTTATCAGCGCGAATATCGCATCAACATCGTTTCAGCCAACGAAAAGCTCAAGGCGGATGTGGCGCGCCGCGACGATACTCGTCGACTCGGAGTCGAGTTGGGCGCGCCGCTCTTGCAGGTCGAACGGGTCGCGTTGGCGGTGGACGGCCGCCGCGTGGAGTGGCGTCTCAGCCGTTGCGATACGAGTACGCTTTCTTACGACGTCACCTTCACATGAAGCGGACGCTGTGCGTCGGCCACGCGGTGCAGGATTTCGTCTTCAGCACCCCGCAAATCCCGCAACTAGCCGAAAAGCATCGCGCAACGGGTTTCTCGATCGTCGGCGGTGGCCCCGCTGCCACGGCCGCGGTGGCGATCAGCAAACTTGGCGGTCACGCGCAGTTGGTGGCGCGCGTCGGTGATGACGTCATCGCCGATGCGATCCAGCGTGAGCTCGAAGGTTATGGGGTCGATTGCCGTCATCTACATCGGTTTCCAGGATTCCAGTCCTCTGTCTCGGCGGTTTTCGTCGACGCCCGCGGCGAGCGACTGATCGTCAATCACACCGACGCTTTACTGCCAACCGACCCATCGTGGCTCGAATCATCGGTCTCGCTCGAGGGTGTCGACGTCGTACTCGCCGATACACGCTGGCCGGAGGGCGCGATCGTCATGCTCAAACGCGCCCGCGAGGCCGGGTTGCCCGCCGTACTCGATGCCGATGTGCCCGTGCCGAAAGCGGGACCTTTGCTCCAATCCGCCACCCACGTCGCGTTCTCCATGGCGGGACTCAAAGATTACGCAGAGTGTTCTGATGCAATGCCGGATATCGAGCAGGCGTTACGGCAAACGGCGATTCGCCTGAAGGCCTGGTGTTGCGTCACGATGGGTGGGGACGGAGTACTCATCGCCGATGGGCGCGATGATCAGGACAGCCTTACAGCCCGAACTATCCCGGCGTTTCCTGTCAAACCTGTCGATACGTTGGGTGCCGGTGATGTCTGGCACGGCGCATTCGCCTTGGCTCTCGCCGAGGGGGCCGACGAAATCTCCGCCGTCCGGGCGGCCTCGGCCGCTGCGGCCATCAAGGTGACTCGAACCGGCGGCCGCGCTGGCGCGCCGACTCGAGTTGAACGAGATTCTTTGTTGGAGTCCACATGATTCTTTCGGCTGGAAAATACTGGGGTATGCGCCGAATGGCCGATGCCCAGGGACGATTCAAGATGACGGCGGTCGATCAGCGCCCCCCGATCAAGAACCCGATCAAGGCCAAGCGTGGCACGACGGAGGCACCTTGGGAGGACGTCGCAGGATTCAAAGAAATGCTGATCGAAGAGCTGCAGGGCGAATCATCCGCCATGTTGCTCGATCCGCATTTTGCCTATCCCCGCGGTGTCACGAAGCTGCTCGCGTCGCGAGGCCTGATCGTCACGCTGGAAGACTCCATATTCCGCGAGACAACTTCCGGGCGTCTCTCATCCGAAATCGACGACTGGTCGGTGGAGAAGATCAAGCGTATCGGCGGCGATGCCGTCAAAGTATTAGCCTGGTATCGGCCTGATGCCGATGCGGCGGTGTGCCGAGCGCAGCAGGACTTCACGCAGCGCATCGGCGATGCGTGTCGCAAGTACGACATACCCTTCGTGTTCGAGCTGCTCGTTTATCCGTTGCCGAGCGACGCGGAGCAAACTCGCGATTACGTCGAGATGAAGAGCAAACATCCGCAGTTCGTGCTCGATAGCGTTCGCACTTTTGCTGATCCGAAATTCGGCGTCGATCTCTTTAAGCTCGAAAGTCCTCTCGCGGCTGCAGATGTGCCAGGCGTCGGTGCGCCCGGTTGGGAGTCCGCCCAAAAGTGGTTCGATGCAATCGGTGCCGCAGCGGGACGACCCTGGGTCATGCTTTCGGCAGGTGCCGGCATGGATGAGTTCCGCCGAATTTTGACGCACGCTTATCATGCGGGCGCATCGGGGTACCTCGCGGGTCGAGCGATTTGGTCGAAAGCTTTCACCCAATTCCCCGATTGGGATGCCATTCGCAGCGGCTTGAGGGGAGAGGCCGTCGACTATATGCGCTCGCTCAACAAGCTCACCGACAAGGACGCCGCGCCGTGGAATCGCCACGCGGTGTACGGCGAGGTCGGCGCTCGAGTCGAGCCTGCCGACGCCAGTTTCAGACACGTCTATCCAGGATTCGGAGATTGAAGCCATGCTGACTTTTGGTGTCGCGGCGCTCGCGCGGCCGACGTTCGATGTGCCCTTTGCTGAAGAGATGAAGAACCGTGCGTTTGCAGCGCTCGAGGCTGCAGGTATCCGCACGGTCGGAACTCGCGAATTGTTGTTCGATCGTGACGCAGCCGAGCGAGCGATCGCCAACATTGCCGCATCGGGGCCGATTGATCTTCTCCTTATTTTGCAGGTGACGTTTACCGACGCCACGATGACGGTGAAGCTCGCCAAAGAAGCGACGACACCGCTTGCCATTTGGGCGCTGCCCGAGCCGCGCATCGGCGGACGTTTGCGTCTCAATGCCTACTGCGGGCTCAATCTCGCAGCGCACGCCTTGGGTCGCGCGGGAGTCGCGCATGGCTCGTTGTATGCCGATCCGTCGGCGCCGGATCTCGCAGAGAGCTTGCGTGCACTGTCCCGACCGCATTCGCTGCCGAAGAGCACTGCTGCTGACGCGCAACTTTCGGCGAGCGCTCGTGGTGCTGCGGAGCGAGCTGCAGACCGAGTGCTGGGCGCGCTCGCTGATTCGCGCATCACGGTGGTCGGCAAGCACCCAGATGGTTTCGATACCTGCGAGTTTGATCCCGATCTCCTGACTCGTCTCGCCAACATCAAGGTGGATCACGTCACGCTAGGCAATCTCTTCGATCGCGCTCGATCGACCGATGCCAGTCGTGTGGCGGCGGTCAAAGATCGAGCTGAGGCGGAGGTCGCGGGTTTGGGAGAAGTAGACGCCGAGCAACTCGACCGATCGTTCCGTGTGTTTTGCGCGCTCGAAGATGTGCAACGAGACACCGGCGCGCGGGGGCTTGCGGTGCGTTGTTGGCCCGAGATGTTCACCGAGTACGGTTGTGCCGCGTGTGGGCCGATGGCCATGATGAACCAGAAAAAGGTTCCCTCCGCCTGCGAGGCCGACGTCAATGGCTCGGTGACGCAACTCATTCTGCAGGAGCTCGCTGGCGAGCCCGCCTGGATGGCCGACTTGGTCGATATCACCTCCTCGGACGACACCGCCGTGTTGTGGCACTGCGGACTTGCGCCCATTTCCATGTGTGACCCAGAGGTCAAGCCCGAGGCGACGATCCACACCAACCGACGCATGCCATTGCTGCATCAATTCCCGATCAAGCCAGGCCGAATCACGCTCGCACGTCTCTCGCGCTCTCGCAATTCATTGAAGCTCGTGCTGGCGGGTGCCGAAGTGATCCGGGCACCGATGGCTTTTACCGGCTGTTCGGGAACAGTGCGTTTCGATAAGCCTGCGGAAGAAGTCAGTTCGCGCATTCTCGATGAAGCGCTCGAGCATCACTTTGCATTAGCGTACGGTGATCATCGAGATGCCTTGCGCGCCTTAGCGCTTCGCTGGGGCATCCCTGTGCTGGAGCTGGCCTAAGCGCTTCTTTTTCGAGAGGTGTCCATGCAAACGGTTTTTGATCCCGTCGCGCCTCACTGGGGCCGAATGGCACCCGCGCGAATCGAGGGTGAGCCGACACTATCGGCCAATGTACTGACTATTCCGACGTCTCTGGGCGTGTTGCGCATCACGCTGCATGAGGACGGCATGCGCTTGCGCAGCCAACAGGAAGTACGCGATTACGGCATTCTTTGTGGAGATGTCTGCCCGCTCCCGGCAGCACTGAGCCATCAGGGAGAAGGGGATACCAAGACCAGTCACCTCGAAGCTGTCACGCCGGATGGATCGCGTCTCGTCGTCACGATCGGTCATGCACCTTTCAGTTTTGCTTTTCACCGTGGCGAGCGATTTATTCAAGGCTCACCGAGCGACGGGCACTTCGTGCGACGTTTCAGGTTGCCGCCGCTCGCGCGCCACGACGATCGCTGGTTGCTGTCTTTGGAGCTCGGGCCTTCGACACCCGTCTATGGTCTTGGCGAGAAGTCCGGACGGCTCGATAAGCGAGGGCAGTTGATTCGCTCCTACAACCGGGATGCTCTCGGTCTCAATGCAGAGTGGAGCTACAAGAACGCGCCGTTCGCCTGGAGCCCCGAAGGTTGGGGTGTTTTCGTGCATACGCCAGCGCCGGTGACGCACGGCGTGGGTTTCGGTCCGTGGTCGCAACGCGCGTACGTACTCGACATCGAAGATGCTGCGCTCGACGTATTCATCTTTTCGGGGATCACGGGCGCAGACCAACTTGCGCAGTACACCTCGCTGACCGGTCGAGCGCCAGTACCGCCGGAATGGAGCCTCGGCGTCATTCTTTCCAAAGCGTATTACAAAGATTCCGAAGAGATCTTGTCGGTCGCGCGAGAGGTGCGTCGTCGCGGCATGTCTTGCGAGGTCATCACTTTCGATGGTCGCGCTTGGCAAGACACCGATACGCGGTTTGCCTTCGAGTGGTGTCCGAAGCGCTATCCCGATCCGAAGCCGACCGTTGATGCATTGCGGGACATGGGTTTCCGGATCTGCGTGTGGGAGTACCCGCTGATTTCGGTACGCAATCCGCTCTTCAAGACCCTGGCCGATAAAGGGTGGTTGATTCGAGATGCGCGCACCGGTGAGGCGTATCGATACGCCTGGGATCCTGAGCCTTTTGGTGCCGTGCTCACCCAACTTCCGGAGTCGGGACTGCTCGATTTCACTCACCCCGAGGCGTACGCGTGGTGGCGCGATCAGCACAAGGCGCTCTTCGATCTCGGCATCGACATGATCAAGGCCGACTTCGGCGAGCAAATCGAAGAGCACATGGTTGCGAGCGATGGCTCGCAAGGAGATGCGCTGCACAACATCTACGCATTGCTTTACAACCGCTGTGTCTACGAGGCCGCTGAAAGATATTCCCGAAACGGCCCGTTCCTGTTTAGTCGTGCCGGGTGGTCGAGTTCGCAGCGCTATCCCTCGCAGTGGGGTGGAGACCCTCAAGGCGACTGGGGTGGGCTTGCAGGCAATTTGCGCAGTGGCCTGTCCTGGGGTCTGACGGGCGCGCCCTTTTACGCCACTGACGTTGGGGGTTTCTACGGCGATCAGCGAGACCCGGTTCTCTATGTGCGATGGCTGCAGGCAGCGGTTTTTTCGGCCCACCTCCGGCTGCACGGCATCGGCGCCCGCGAGCCCTGGAGTTACGGACCTGAAGCCGAGACACTCGCAAGAGACGCGCTCGATTTGCGTGAGCGCTTGCGACCCTATCTCCAGACCGTCGTGGCTCAGGCCTCCATCACCGGTCTGCCGGTTCAAAGGCCGATGGTGCTGGCTTGTCCGCAAGACAGGGTCGCTTGGGGCTTCGAGGATCAGTTTTTCTTCGGGGACGATATCTTGGTCGCGCCTTGCCTCAATCCGCAGGGACGCGTCTCGGTTTACCTGCCACAGGGACGATGGGTCTGGCTCGATTCGGGCGAGGCCATCGTCGGCGGTCAAGTCCATGACTTCGTCCTGCCGCTTGCGCGTATCGCTGCATTCCGACGCGCTTAGTCCGCTGTCTTATATAAGGGTTGTATGACATAAAAATCTTTGTTAGCGTCATCATGACTGAACGCGCCGGGGCATCTGTGGCGCTAAAGCAACAACGAAGGGGACAACTCATGCTGAAGTCGAATAGCAAGAAGATCATCGCGAGAGCCGTGGCGGTCGCCACGTGTGCCGCTGTTTTTCCGTTGGCGTCACTGGCTCAGGACGAAGGTCGTCTCGATGAAATCGTCGTCACCGCGCAGAAGCGCGAGCAGCGACTTCAAGACGTGCCCATCGCGGTCTCGGTCGTGACTGGCGATCTCGCCGAATCTTCAGGCAACTTCAATATCGAAGCCCTGCGCACGCTTGTCCCCTCCTTGAATATCCGAAAGACCAACACCTCGCTGAACCAGTCGTTGTTCCTGCGTGGTGTCGGCACCATCAACTTCGCGATTGCCGCGCAGCCCAGCGTCGCAACCGTCCTCGATGGCGTCGTGCTCTCATCGGCCGGCGAGGCCTTCGGTGATCTCTACGATCTCGAGCGCATCGAAGTGCTGCGTGGCCCGCAGGGCACGCTGTTCGGCAAGAATGCTTCGGCCGGTGTCGTGAACATCGTCACCAAGCGTCCCGGAAAAACGATGGGCGGATACCTCGACGTCAGTTGGTTCGAGGGCAATGAAATGCGGATCAAAGCCGCGTACGACGCGCCCATTTCCGACTCCATTCGTTCTCGCACGGTAATCATGCGTAGCGAGTTCGATGGCTACATCGATAACGTCACTTCGACCGCCGCTCGCGGCGACCTCAACGGCTACAAGCGCCAAGGTGTTCGCACTGTGTGGGAGTTCGATGGCGACAACAGCAACTGGGTCTTCTCTGGTGACTTCCGCAGCTCCGATGACAACTGCTGCGTCGAGGTGATTGGTACCGCTCCGACCGGCGGCACCGCGCTCGCGTACGGCACGTTGTATAGCGGTGTGACGTTTGCCGGCGACGAGACTCGTCAGGTCAAGCAAGATCTGCAAATGCGTTCGACCGAAGAGGCATGGGGCATGTCGCTCTCGGGCGACATCGATGTCGGGTCGGGCACGATCACGACGATCACGGCCTATCGAACCTGGGATGCCACCGAGTTCCGCGAAGGCGATTGGATCGACGTCCCAGCGCCCTACGTCGGCAACGGCTTTGCGCAGCTGCACGACTACGGTCCGCAGACGACCAAAACCTTCTCTCAAGAAATGCGTTACGCCTCGAAGGGCGGCGAAACCGTCGACTATGTCCTCGGCATGTATTTCTCGAAGACGGACTCCGAGCGTTTCTTCCAGCGCAATATCTTCAATTGCACCGCGAGCACGCTCGCTGTCGATTCGACCGGTCAGCGTCCCTGCCGCTCGGGCTCCTCGACCTACGTGAGCACGTTCTCCAACGCCAAATTCGGAGCGGATTTCAAAAATCTGGCCGTCTTCGCCGATGGAACGTTCAACGCCTCCGATCGCCTGCGTCTGATTGGTGGTGTCCGTTGGACCTCGGACGAACTCAGCTATTTCCACAACCGCGTCCCCACCACGTTCGCCGGACAGCCCGGTATCCGTACAGACCGTTCGGATTTCACGGGCAGAAACTCTTCGGATAACGCGTCGGGTCGTGCGGGTTTGCAATACGACGTGTCCGACGATGTCATGGTGTATGCGTCTTACGCGCGCGGGTACAAGGGCCCGGCGTACAACGTGTTCTTCAACATGACGTTGAACAACACACCGCTCATCGAAGCCGAAACCGCCAACTCTTATGAAGCAGGCATCAAGAGCACGCTCTTCGATGGGCGCGTACTCGTCAATGCTGCGATCTACGATGCGAAGTACGATGACTTCCAAGCCAACAACTTCACGTTCTTGAACGGCACGCTCATCACTACCCTGACGAATGCCGGTGAAGTCTCCTCGAGCGGTTGGGAAGTGGACATCCAGGCGCGTCCGAACAGCATGCTGACGCTCGGCGCCGGCATCGCTTACAACGACGCGAAGGTCGACAACTTCTTTACGCCGCCCGGTTCGACTCCTTCGGTTCGTTCGGGAACGAAGCTGCCGCTTGCTCCGGAGTGGAAGGCCTCGCTCGTGGGCGAGCTCAACATCCCGATGGGTACGTTCACGCTAACCCCGAATATAGTTTGGGCGTATCAAGATGACAGCTTCTCGGATCTCAACGAGCCCACTGCGCTGAAGATTCCGTCGTACAGCACCGTCGACGTCTCGATCGCACTCACCGATGCTGACGATCGCTTCCGGATTGCTCTGATCGGTCGCAACATGACGGATGAGGCCTACACCGTGCTCAAGACGAGTGGTGGTCCGGGTGGTGCGGTGCGTTTGCAGATTCCGCGCGATGCGAATCGCTACTTTGGTCTCCAGGCGCGCTACAACTTCGGGACCAAATAAGATCCTGAGGTGATGTTGAAGATCATCGACCTCGCGCTGCGAGGTCTCGAAAAACTGAACGCCCCCATCGCAAGATGGGGGCTTTCTTTTTCTGCGATCTTGCTTGGGTTGATGCTGTTCGTCGCGCTCGCTCAAATTCTTTCGCGGGCGATCTTCAACCATACGCTCGACTGGGCCGAGGAGGCCGCGCGGATGGCGCTCGTGTGGTCTGCCTTGCTTGCTGCGCCGATGGGCTACCGAGCTGCCGGGCATGTTGCCATCACGGCTTTCATAGAAGGGCTGCCTCCCAAGGCGCTGCAGCTCACTGGCGTCATCGTGAACCTCCTCGTCGGCTGGATCTGCGTGATGTTCCTTTTGGAGAGCGTCGATTTCGTCGCGCGAGGATCGACGATCTTGTCGACCGGACTCGGTATCCCGATGTCGTATGTCTACCTCATCGTGCCGGTCGCGCTGAGTGCGTTGCTACTCGTCTCGATCGAAGCGACGCTGCGTTTGGGCCGGGCGCTCATGATTGGCAAAACGGATGACTTGCTGGTCGGCGTCGTCCCCATGATGCAGAAAGACGGCGAGAGCTAGACCATGTCCGCCGCGTTTTTCTGGTTTCTCGTGCTGCTCATGGCGTTTGGTACTCCGGTCGTGTTCGCGTTGCTGCTCGGACCGGGGCTGAGTCTTTTGATCGATGGTGAGACGCAGTATTTCCCCGCACTGCTGGCTCGTTTTTACAACGGCATAGATAGCTTCCCGCTGCTCGCCGTACCGTTCTTCATCCTTGCTGGCGAGATCATGAACGCCGGTGGAATCACTTCATCGATCGTGCGCTTTGCGCAGTCCCTCGTCGGTCATGTGCGAGGTGGGCTTGCCCAGGTTAACGTCCTGTCTTCAATGATTTTCGCAGGGATCTCCGGCTCCGCCGTGGCGGACGCGTCGGCGATCGGCAAGATGATGATTCCGGCGATGGAGCGTGAGGGCTATCCGCGCCCCTTCGCCGCCGCGGTCACCGCGGCTGCGGCGGTAGTCGGCCCCATCATTCCGCCCTCGGGAATCATGGTGCTGTACGGTTTCGTGATGAATGTGTCCGTCGGCGCGTTGTTCGCCGCCGGCGTGGTCCCCGGCATCTTGATAGGGCTCGCGCTCATGGGGACCATCAGGCTGCTGGCCAAGCGCTACAACCTCCCGCTTGCCCGGCCACGAGCAAGTTGGACTGAGCGGGGCGCGGCATTCAAAAGTGCTTGGCTCGCCATGCTGCTGCCTGTCGTTTTGCTTGGCGGGATGTTGAGCGGCGTTTTCACGGCGACCGAAGCGGCCTGTGTGGCCGTTGCCTATGCGCTTTTCGTCACGATATTCGTGACGCGAAACGTCGGCAAGTCGGAGCTCACCGCGATCTTCAAAGCGACCGCGCTGCAATCGGGTGTGATTCTGCTGCTGGTGGGTGCCGCCGTGACGCTCGGCTGGCTCGTTACCGTATCGGGGCTCGCCAAAGAAATCGCCGATGCGATGCTGATGATCACCGATGACGTGTATTTGCTGATGTTTTTGCTGAATCTTCTTTTGTTCGTCGTTGGCATGTTTCTCGATGCCGGTCCTGCCATCCTGATCCTGGGTCCCGTGCTCTCGCCGGTATTCATCGGTCTGGGTGTCGATCCGGTGCATTTTGCGCTCATCATGTGCGTGAACCTGACGATTGGTCTCGCCACCCCTCCGATGGGGTTGCTGCTCTTCGTGACGGCGTCGGTAGCGAAAGAGAAAGTCGAAAATATCGTGAGAGCGCTCATCCCATTCCTGGCGGTCGAGGTTCTGGTGATTTTCTTGATTACCTACTTCCCGTCACTCGTCCTGACGCTGCCACGCATGCTTGATCTCATGTGAGTCACGAAGCATGACATCGACACTACGTAACACCTTGCTCGCATTGATCACGATCGGTTGCGTGATCGGAATTCTCAACTCCAGAGCCGAGCAGGCAGAGTTCACCATTCGCGTGGCTTTTCTCGCCTCACAGGATGATGAGGACTACATTGGTGCGGTGGCGTTCAGGGAGTCGCTCAAGCGACAACTCGGAAATCGGGTTGAGGTGCAGATCTATCCTTCAGGACAATTTTGCGGAAACGAGCGCGAGTGCATGGAGGCGTTGCAAAGCGGAATCCTCGAGGTGCACCAAACCACCATAGGCGGTCTCGCTGGGCTTTATGGCCCGGCGCAGGTGCTCGATCTGCCTTATCTATTTGCCAATGACGAAATCGCCGAATGCGTGATGGATGGCGCTGTGCCGAAAGCGATGGGTGAGGCGATCATGAGGGATGGGTTAGGCCTGCGCCTGATGGCGGTGGGCAACACGGGGGGATGGCGCAGTTTCGCGATGACCGATCAGCGTATTCAGTCGGCGAACGATCTCGCGGGTCTGCGTATCCGCACGTTACCGTCGGCGCTCGAACAGGAGATGGTTCGGGAGCTCGGCGGCAGTCCCATGGCCTTGCCTTTTTCCGAAATCTATTCGGCGCTCGGTGCCGGGATGCTTGCGGGGACCAAGAACAGCATCCAGGACGTGATGGGCATGAAGTTCGACGACCATATCAAGCATGTGTTCGTTGATCGTCACAGCTACATGTCGGCGATTTGGTGGTATTCGGCGAAAGCGTGGGAGCGTCTGCCGCCCGACGTTCAGGCCGCAGTCACGATCGCTTATGGAGAGCTCGCCGTAGCGACGCGGCAAGCCGCCAAAGATCGTGAGCGCCCGGCAATCGAAAAATTCGTCGCAGGCGGCGGTACCATCGATTACGCCACCGACGCTCAGCGCGCCGAGTTCCGCGCTGCGACGGCGCCGCTACGCGATTGGTATCGAGATAAATATCCGGGTGATTGGCTCGATCGGGTCGATCGTGCCGTCAATGAGTGTGAATCCAAGTCCGAGTAGGAGTTTGTTCGTGAAAGTGCTCTTCGTCGATGCTGGGAATTATTGCCGGTCACCCGCTGCCGAGATCGTCGCGAAGACGATAGCCGCCCGAGACGGAACATCGGGTTGGCAATTCAGCTCCGCGGGACTGAAGGACAAGCATGTTGGCGATACCGCAGACCCCAGATCAGTCGAAGCCTGTGCGGTTCGAGGTTACGACCTGTCCGCGTTTAGATGTCGCGAGATCACCGACGACGATTACCGAGTACACGATGTGATTTTGGCGATGGATCGTGACAACGCCTCACAACTCGAGTCTCGCCGACCTGCTGGCAACTCTACGTCCATCCGTCTTTTCCTGGGAGATCGCGAAGTCCCTGACCCGTACTACGGGGAGTCGGACGGGTTTTCTTTGATGATGACGCAGATCGAGGAGGGAGTCCGAACGCTCCTCTCGGGAGATCAAGACTAGAAACTCCCAAAATAGAATCATTTCCCGGGGGTGACGGGGCGGAATATCGATGTAACTCTTTCGGTAATCCGCGAAGACGGTTACTAATCTTTCCGTGACACCCTCAGAAAACCCAGCCGATTGGTCTGATTTGCAGCGGCTGCTCGAGGCTGGGCTGAAGCTGCCTTTGGACGAGCGGCCGGCCTGGCTGGCAGGACTTCCGCCGCAACACGATTTGCTCCGCGAGCCGTTGCGACGACTGCTCGAGGTCCAGGCGGGGATACAAACACGCCCCTTCATCGACGCGTTCACGAACGGTATCGAGTGCCTCACGCCGCCGGCCACCGTCATTGTCGGCGATGTGGTCGGTCCCTATCGGTTACTGCAACAGCTCGGCGACGGCGGCATGGGATCCGTTTGGCTCGCTGAGCGAGCCGATGGCACTCTCAAACGCCGCGTTGCCCTGAAGCTACCGCGGATGGTGTGGGCGCGCGACCTTTCGGCGCGTATGGCTCGAGAGCGTGACATCCTCGGCTCCCTCGAGCATCCGAACATCGCTCGCCTGTACGACGCCGGAGTCGACCAGTTTGGCAGGCCCTTCCTTGCACTCGAGAACGTAGAGGGTGAGCGGATAGACCAGTATTGCGATGACCAGAAACTTTCGGTCGACTCTCGGATTCGCCTTTTTCTTCAAGTGCTGGATGCGGTGGATTACGCCCACGTCAATCTTGTCCTGCACCGAGACCTCAAACCCGGCAACGTGCTCGTCAACCAGCGTGGTGAAGTTCGTCTGCTCGACTTCGGTATCGCCAAGCTCATGGGCGAGGATGAGAGTCCGCTCCCGGTCGATCAAAACTCCCGTACGTTGGCGCGAGCAATGACGCCGCGCTATGCGAGCCCGGAGCAAGTGCAGCATCTGCGTCTCACGCTCGCCTCCGACGTCTACTCCCTCGGCGTGATGCTTTACGAGTTATTGGTCGGGAGTTCACCGCTCATCACCCAGAAAGGGTCGCGAGCCGAGATCGAAACCGCGATTCTCGAGGGCTACCTCAAAACGCCGAGTCGTGCCCGCATCGATGAGTCGATCGCGGTAAAGCGTTCGACCACCCCTTCGCGACTGTCGCGCTCCCTCCGTGGGGATCTCGACGCCGTACTGCTGAAGGCGCTTGCCCGAAATGTGGCCGATCGTTACCCGTCGGTCGACGCATTCAGGACGGATCTGATTCGCTGGTTGGACGAACGTCCAGTGTTCGCGAAGCCGCCCTCCAGGATCTCCGCTATCCGCAAGTTCGTGGTGCGCAATGCAGTCGCGGTTTCGATCGGCAGCGTTGCAACGTGTGCGGTGATCGCTGCAACCGTTATCGCGATATTTCAGGCACAGGAGGCTCGACTCGAATCGCGCCGCGCCGCTGCAACCCGCGACTTCCTGATCGGATTATTTGAGAACGCTAATCCCGAGCTGCATGGGGGGAGGGATGTCTCAGTAAGGCAGATTCTGCTCATCGGCAGCGACGGGTTATCTAAAGGTCTCGGAAAAGACCCGGAAACTGCTGCTGAGATTGCCTTAGCGATCGGAAACGTCTGGGCCCAACTGGGCGATTACGAAGAGCAGATGAAACTAGCCTCGCACCGCTCACAACTTCTGTCAAAACAGGGCGATTTTGCCCTATACGCTTCAGCCCTGCTGGCCGAAGCGCAAGTCGCAAGCCGGTTTGGTGATCTTCCATCTGTGCTTAAGGTGCTTGAGCGGTTGAAAACACCGGAGTCCGTGGCGTCGTTGCCGGCATCACTACAATCCGATTATCACTGGCTACGGGCGTGGGTTGCTCAGTCTTTCGGGAGGTTCGATGAATCAGAAAAGTCATTTGCAGTTGCTCAGAATTACGCGCGACGCGAAAAAGACTTAGCTCGTGAGATCAGCGCTCTGTACGGGCGAACCTCCGTAAACCTCGCTAACGGCAATTGGGCGCAGGCGATGATATTTTTTAAAGAGGCGATCCAAATACTTGATAGTGGGGAAATTTCGGATGGTGAAGGTATTAGGCGTTCCTTGGAGTTACACGGCGCGCTTTTTGATGCCGGTGCTTATGAGGCTGGATGGCCGACACTGAAGAAGCTCTTGAAGATGGTCGAAACAACCCTTGGGGGAGTTTCCCGGGTCACCTCTGACGTCTACATACTCGGTATAAACTGGGCCATAAGAGTTGAAGATTTAGATGTTGCAAGGGAGTTATTGGTCGCTCTACACAAATACGACGTCAATAAAGATTCAATTAAATCTACTGCTTTCGACGCAGAGTTTATTTTGGCAAAAGCAAGATTTGCACTTGCAAATGGTGATCCGTCGGCCGCGATAAAATTGATTTCGCAGGCAAAAAACAATAGCGAGTATAAAAACTACTTCTTTTCGTTAGATCTCATACTGGTAGAGGCTTTGATACGGTCGGGTAAGCCGAGAGACGCGATCGAATTTCTTTCAAGCGAGAGCTGGCAATCGGCCGCTTATGCTCGACACCATGCAAGCGTCGATGAAAGAATTTTTTTCTTTCTTTTTTAAGGAGTAGCTCTTGAAAGTGTTGGTGATAGCCGGTCCGCGTTTGTATCTCTTGGGGAGGCGCTTCGTTTATCGAATGATCGCTTTAAAGAGTGGCATCCGATTACTGCGTCGATAGTCTATGCGAGGCTCCTGAGCAGGCTTAATTCAAGCGCAGAGGATTCGGGGGAAACATTCGCCGTTAAAGATGCAGATCGTGCGATAGCAGTGTTGAGAGCTGCGTATCCAGATGAGAGTCGGATAGTTATTGCGGCATCTGAGCTTAATGGGGAAATTCTAAGGAAAAAGCAAAAGCGCGACGTAAAAATGCTTATGCGCGTCAGAGCCGAGGCGCCATTTCTTTGAAATAAAGCAAGAAATAGATGTACAGAGATAGTGGGCTACGCCCTATTGTTGCTCGCCGTTTGAATTACTACTACTGACAGCGGAGGCAACTAATGAAATTAAGTCACACTGGGCTGAGCGCTAAGGTGCTCTTTATTATTTTCGCGGCGGCTATGGCAGCTTTTTCCTCTAAACCTGCCGCTGCCGGCTCTTTTATAGAGATCGAGGGTCGATTCATAACGATAATGGGGCGGACTTTTTGCTGGTTAAATTGCGATGAGTTGAGGATCCCGCCGCCCATCGTTCGACAGCCCGCCATTATCAGGCCAAAACCTCTCTAGCGACTCATGCTATGAGCTATCCTCCACCCGTGATCGAACGGGTGGAGGATCTTCGAATGGGTTCAGATGCGACGCCGGCAATATCGAATCACGTGCTGGACATAATTCTCGGTCGTAGCTCAACCAAGAAGTTTGCTGATACTCCGGTAACGCGGGAGCAGTTGGACGTTCTTCTCTCTGCGGCGGTTCGCGCACCCGATCACGGGCTGCTGGCGCCGTGGCGGTTCACGGTGGTTGAGGGCGGGAGTCGCGCGGTGCTCGGCAACGCCATGGCTGCGGGGCTCCGCGAAAAATCACCGGATGCCGACTCTGAAACGCTCGAGCGCGAGGCCGCCAAAGCCTGGAGATCCCCAACGTTATTGGTGGTGTCGGCTGTGGCGCGATCGCACCCGAAGGTGCCGGAGATCGAGCAGTGGGTCGCCGTCGGGGCGGCCATTCAGAACTTGTGGATTGCGGCGGAGTCCTTGGGCTTGGGAGCCGCGTGGAAAACGGGCTCACACGCCTACAGTCCGGTGGTCAAGCGAGCATTGGGTCTCGATGACAGCGAGAACATCATCGGCTTCATTCACCTGGGAACGCCCTTGGGCAAGGGTCCCGTGCGCCCAGCGGACTTCGCGAGCCGCACTCGCTGGCTATAACGCGAAACGCTATTCGATCGGTGTAGCACTCAAAATGATGCCGTTCTCATCGGCATAAAGCCATTCGCCCGGAGAGATCGTCACGCCGGCGAACGAGACGATGACATCGCGTTCGCCCGTTCCCTCTTTGCGAGGGGGAGTGGGGCAAATGGCGAGAGCGCGCACTGCAAGCGGCATGGACTTCAGAAACTCGACGTCTCTCACGGCGCCATTGATCAGAACTCCAGCCCAACCGTGTTTGATCAGTATGGATCCGAGGTTATCGCCGAAGAGTGCGCGCTCCAGAGAGCCGCCGCCATCAACCACCATGACTCGACCCTCACCCGGTGTGCTTAAGGTCGCCTTCAGGAGAGCGTTATCTTCCCGGCAGCGGATCGTAGTGGCCGGACCGTGAAAACTGGTAATCGCTCCGTAATCCCGAAACAATGGCTGCAATACCCGGATGCGGGTGCCATAGTCGTCTGCGAGATCACAAATGCTTCGGGGCATACTTGTTACCGTGAGTCCATGATTGATGAGTCAACGCATTATGCCCGAGCGTAGCCTCCGTCAGACGGCTTCGGCCGACAACCCGGAAAATCACTTCGTCGACACGGGTCTAGTGCTTCGGGCTGCGCGGTTCGCGGCCTGGAAGCACCGCGATCAGCGTCGAAAGGGTCGCGGGGCTTTGCCGTACATCAACCATCCGCTCGATTTGGCACACGTACTCTGGTTCGAAGGCGGCGTGACGGATCCGGTCACTCTAGCGGCAGCGCTCCTGCACGATACGCTCGAGGATACCCAAACGACGTTGCAAGAACTTCAAGGCGAATTCGGAGAGCGGGTTGCTGCAATCGTCATGGAGGTCACGGACGAACCGACCATCAATTGGCGCGCGAGAAAGAAACTCCAAGTGTCGCGGGCTCGTCTTGCATCGCAGGAAGCGAAACAGGTCAAGCTTGCGGACAAAATCTGCAACCTTCGCAGCATGGTTTCGAGCCCGCCGAACGGGTGGGCCGTCGAGCGCCAGCGTGCCTATTTCGACTGGTCGAAGGAGGTGGTCGATCAACTACGGGGCGCTAATTCCGAGCTTGAACAGCGCTTCGACCAGATATGGAAACGCCGACCCTAAGGCCGGCGTTCTGAGGCAGGCGTGCAGCGAGTCGATCAGACCGCGTAACGCTTGGCCATGTCTTCGAGCGGCACCACCCTGATTTTCGACGCTTTGCCTGCGCAGCCGAAGGCTTCGTACCGCGCAATACAAATCTCGCGAGCGGCCAGCATGGCCTCCTTCATGTATTTTCGCGGATCGAATTCGGCCGGATCTTTGTTCATGGCGCGTCGAATCGCACCGGTCATCGCCAGTCGAATATCCGTGTCGATATTGATCTTGCGAACCCCATGCTTGATCCCCTCGAGAATTTCCTCGACGGGCACCCCGTAGGTCTCGCGGAGTTTTCCGCCGTTCTCGCGGATGATCTGCAGCCACTCCTGCGGCACGGAGGACGACCCGTGCATCACGAGGTGAGTGTTCGGGATCTTTGCATTGATCTCGCGGATGCGCTCGATGGCGAGGATGTCCCCGGTCGGTTTGCGCGAGAACTTGTAGGCGCCATGCGATGTGCCGATGGCAATGGCCAAAGCATCGACGCCGGTCTTGGCCACGAAGTCGGCGGCCTGATCCGGGTCGGTCAGAAGCTGATCATGCGAGAGATGCCCCTCGGCACCGTGTCCATCCTCCTCGCCGGCTTTTCCGGACTCGAGCGAGCCGAGGCAGCCGAGCTCGCCTTCGACCGATACGCCGACCGCATGAGCGATACGCACGACGTGTCGAGTGACATCGATGTTGTAGTCGTACGGTGCCGGGGTCTTGCCGTCTTCTTTGAGTGATCCGTCCATCATGACGCTCGAAAAACCCGAACGAATGGATTGGACGCACACCGAGGGGCTCGCCCCGTGATCCTGATGCATCACGATGGGGATGTGGGGATAGCTCTCGATGGCTGCCTCGATGAGGTGCCGCAGAAACGGCTCGCCGGCGTATTTCCGTGCACCAGCCGACGCCTGCATGATCACCGGGCTGTCGGTTTTATCCGCAGCCTGCATGATCGCCTGGACCTGCTCGAGGTTGTTGACGTTGAAGGCCGGAACGCCGTAACCATGCTCGGCGGCGTGGTCGAGCAGTTGTCGCATCGAGATCAGAGCCATGGGGCGATCCTCTTAACGAATTTATTGATGTCCCTATTCTATCGAAAAGTGCGATCCGCCGAAGTACGCCGGAACTCAGTCCTCGATCAGGAAGCTTCGAAGCTGCTCTGAGCGACTGGGATGTCTCAGTTTACGGAGCGCCTTGGCTTCGATCTGACGGATGCGCTCGCGTGTGACATCGAACTGCTTGCCGACTTCCTCGAGGGTATGGTCGGTGTTGAGGTCGATTCCGAAGCGCATTCGCAGCACCTTGGCCTCGCGGGGAGTCAGTTGGGAGAGCACGGCATGAGTCGTCTCCCTTAGCGACTCTGCGGTTGCCTGGTCGATGGGCGAAGCGACCGAAGTATCTTCAATGAAATCACCGAGATGTGAATCCTCGTCGTCTCCGATGGGCGTCTCCATGGAGATCGGTTCTTTTGCGATCTTGAGCACCTTGCGGACCTTGTCCTCGGGCATCTCCATGCGAACGGCAAGCTCTTCGGGTGTGGGCTCGCGGCCCATCTCCTGAAGCATCTGCCGTGAAATACGGTTGAGCTTGTTGATGGTCTCGATCATGTGGACCGGAATGCGGATGGTTCGCGCCTGGTCGGCGATCGAGCGCGTAATGGCCTGGCGAATCCACCATGTGGCATAGGTCGAGAACTTGTACCCGCGACGGTACTCGAATTTGTCGACCGCCTTCATCAGGCCGATATTGCCTTCCTGAATGAGGTCGAGGAATTGGAGACCACGGTTCGTGTACTTCTTGGCGATGGAGATCACGAGGCGAAGGTTGGCCTCGACCATCTCTTTCTTGGCTCTGCGAGCCTTGGCCTCGCCAATGGAAACTTCGCGATTGATTTCCTTGATTTCGATGATCGAAAGATGCCGGATTTTCTCGATCTCGCGCAGCACGTTCTGCTTCGCGCGGATGTCATCGGCGAATCGGGCGAGCGGTGCCGACCACTTCTTGCCGGCCTTGATGTGCTTGGCGGCCCAACGATCATTGGTTTCGTTGCGCGGGAACGACCCGATGAATTCTTTTCGAGGCATGCCGGCATCTCGCACGGCAATGACCATGATCTCTTTTTCCAACTGACGAATTTCATTGATGTGGGAGCGCAGATGGTCGATCAGCGCCTCGAACATGCGAGGCGACAGTTTGAGCTCCATGAACTCGGCAGCCAGCTTCTTCCGAATTTTTTGAGTCTTGGGGTCTTCGGTGCCGACTTTGGCCATCGAGTTGAGCATCTGCCCATGCAGCTTGATCATCGAAGCGAAGCGAGCGGCGGTCTCGACCGGATCAGGTCCGGTATCGACGACTTCTTCGCTGTCGTCACTGTCTTCCGACTCGGTTTCTTCGGCAACGGGCGCGGAGGCATCGACCTTCGTGGGATTTTGCGGCTGCGCGATGACGTCTGGTGCATTCGGATCGATGAAGCCCACCAGAATATCGGCGAGGCGTCCCGTGCCGCCCTTGACGTTCTCGTAAACCTTGAAGATGAAGTCGAACGTCGGCGGGTAGATTGCGAGTTGTCCGCGTACCGAGTTGAGGCCCTCCTCGATGCGCTTGGCGATGCTGATTTCGCCTTCGCGGGTGAGCAGCTCGACCGTGCCCATTTCGCGCATGTACATGCGCACGGGATCCGTAGTGCGACCCAGCTCTGCATCGAGTGCCGCGAGTGCCGCAGCGGCCTCTTCGATGGCCTCTTCGTCAGAGGACGCATTGGTTTCAGGCGCCAGCAGCGACTCGCTCTCCGGTGCTTTTTCATAGACCGGAATGCCCATGTCGTTGATCGTGTTGACGATCTCTTCGATCTGTTCGGGATCAACGATTTCGGAAGGCAGGTAGTCGTTCACCTGCGAGTAGGTGAGATAGCTCTGCTCTTTGCCGAGCGCGATGAGTTGCTTGAGCTGCGACTGGCGCTCTTCGGGGAGCGCGAGCGGTCGTCGCTCGGGAAAATTCAGCACCTTGCTGCCTTCGTTCGCGGCAGCCTTGGCGGCCTTGGATGACGAACCCTTGGGCTTGCTCTCGCTGACCTTCGACTCCGAGGCGGGCGCTTGCGTGGCCGGTTTTACGGCGGCCTTGGTCGTGGGGCCGGCTTTGGCGACCGTCGCGGCCTTCTCAGGAGTCGCAGCTTTCGCAGGCGCTGCGGCCTTTGCAGGCGCTGCGGCCTTGGCGGGCGCAACCGTCTTGGCGGGGGCCGCGCCCTTGGCCGAAGACGTATCTTTCGCCGTCGGGGCGGCGGGTTTGACTGTCGAAACGCCTTTGGAGGCGGGTTTCGGTGTGGCAGGCGCCGCCGCAGCCTTCGCTGGAGCTTTCGGCGCGAGCTTCGCGGCAGGCGTCGGCTTGGCCGACGCGGCCGGTTTGGCAGGGGCCTTGACGATCGGCTTGGCGGCCTTCGGCAGCGGTTTGGCGGATTTTGCAGCCGGTTTCACGACTGGTTTCGCAGCAGCCGGGCGCACGGGTTTCTTGCCAGGGGAAGCCTTGGGTTTCTTGCTCATTTGGATGCCTGCCGGGTCGAGGCCCGGGCCTTGGAAGCGAACCGGCAACTATACGGGAAAGAGGGGGTCTAGGCCAGATTCCGGGGCCCAAAAAAGCGCAATCCGTAGGGCGCCTAACTGCGAGTACGACCCGCCATCAGTTGCTGGAGTTCCATGCGTTCCGTTGGCGACAAACCCGCTGATTTTTCGCGGTCCAACAAGCTATCGAGCCGCCGCCGCCGTTGCTCGTCCCGCATTCGTGCAAGCGCGTTACGCACCTCCTGCACGGCCGCCTCGTCGGTCGGCATGAGCGATTCCGCGACCGCGAGCCGGGACAAGCGCTCCGCCTCGGGACGATCACGCCACCTCTCCAAAAGCTGACCGGTGTTGGCGCAGGGGTTTTCGCGAAGATCGGACACGAGCTCGCGCAGGATGTCAGAGCCCGGTTCATCGAGGCTCGAGAGGATGTCGAGATCAGGCTCGGTGAGTCGCGTGGCGACCTTCGGGTGATGGACGAGGGTGAGTACCGCCTGCCGCATAAGGCCTCCGCGGCCTGCACTGCGCGACGAGAGTCGGGAACCCGACGAATCTCGATCGTTCGAGCGACGGTTTCCGTTGAAGCCGGCTTCACTGCCGCCCGCGCCGCCACCCGCCCACAATTCGCGGAGGCGTGTCGCAGGGAGTCGGATCGCCTCGGCAAGGCGCTCCACCAGCAATTCGCGGTATATCCCTTCCGGCACTTTGGCGACGAGCGGGCGAGCCATTTCGGCGAAGCGGGCGCGCCCGTCGGCGTGGGCGAGATCGACCTCGGACGACAGTTGTTGAACCAGATACTCGGAGAGCGGCAGGGCTCGGTCGAGCCGCGCCTCGAAAGCTTCGCGACCTTCCTCGCCTACCAGGGTGTCCGGGTCGTGTCCGTCGGGCAAGAACAAGAACTTCAACTGCCGACCCTCGCGCACCTCGGGCAACGCGTTGTTGAGCGCGCGCCATGCAGCGGAGCGGCCCGCCCGGTCACCATCGAACGCAAATACCACTTCGCTCACCAGCCGGAACAAGCGCTTGAGGTGCTCCGGTGTCGTCGCCGTCCCGAGCGTGGCGACGGCGTAATGAATACCGGCCTGATGCAGTCTGACCACATCCATGTATCCCTCGACCACCATCAGGCGATGGAGGGGTGTACGAGTCTGACGAACTTCGTAGAGGCCGTAGAGTTCGCGGCCTTTGTGAAAAAGTGTCGTCTCCGGAGAGTTCAAATATTTGGGTTCCCCTTGATCGATGATTCGCCCGCCGAAGGCGATCACGCGTCCGCGCGCATCGCGGATGGGGAACATGATGCGGTCGCGGAATCGATCGTAGTGACGCTCGCCGTCGCGGCCGGCACCACCGTCGCGCTCGATGATGAGGCCGCAAGCGAGCAAGGCCTCACGTCCTTTTGTATCTTTGGAGAAACGATCAAGGACTTCATTCCACGAATTGGCTGAATATCCGATACCAAATCGCTGGATGATCTCCGCGCTCAGGCCGCGATTCGCAAGGTACTTGGACGCGCGTGAATCAGCCTTGAGTTTGGCAGCCCAGTGTTTGGCGACTTCGGCCATGAGCCCGGCGAGATCGGCCTGGTCTCGACTCCGATCATCGTTGAGGCGGGCCTCACGAGGGATCTCGGCACCAAGTCGCGAGGCCAATTCTTCGACGGCTTCGACGAAGCCCAGTCGATCGTAATTCATGAGGAAGCCGAGCACGGTGCCGTGGGCGCCACAGCCGAAGCAGTGATAGAACTGTTTATCCGGACTGACCCAGAACGAGGGCGTTTTTTCGTCGTGAAAGGGACAGCAGGCGCGAAATTCTTTGCCGGCTTTCTTCAGCGGAACGCGCGCGCCGATGAGCTCGACGATGTCGGAACGTCCGACGATATCGTCAATGAAACTCTGTGGGATTAGCCCGCCGCTGCGCCCGCTCATGGGCAAATAGTAAGCGGTCAGTTCAGCCGGCGCTGAGCTTTGCCTTGATGAGGGCGCTGACGACGCCCATGTCCGCCTGGCCTGCGGCGCGAGATTTGACGAGCGCCATCACCTTGCCCATGTCCTTGACGGTGGCGGCGCCGGTCTCGGCGATGGCCGCCACGACGAGCGCGTCGACCTCGGCCTGAGACAGCTGGGCCGGCAGATAAGCCGACAACTGTTTGGCCTCGGCGGCTTCTTTCTCGGCCAGATCGGTGCGTCCGCCCGCTTCGAACTGGGCGATGGCCTCTTTGCGCTGCTTGATCATTTTCTCGATGACCGAGAGCACCTGGGCGTCGTCGAGCGTGATCCGCTCGTCGACCTCACGCTGCTTGATGGCAGCCTGAAGCATGCGAATGACGCCCAGACGCTCCTTCTCGGCGGAGCGCATGGCGTCCTTCATGTCTTGCGTGATGCGCTCCTTGAGCGACATCGGCGTTTATCGCGCGCGAGAAATGCTGGTGCGCGGCGAGGAGCGCTTCTGATGGCGCTTCACGGCGGCAGCTTTCTTGCGCTTACGCTCCTGAGTCGGCTTCTCGTAAAATTCGCGGCGGCGAAGCTCGGTGAGGACACCGGCCTTCTCGCAGGCGCGCTTGAAGCGACGCAGGGCAGCGTCGAAATACTCATTTTCTCGAACACGAACGCTCGGCATCTCGACCTCAACCCCTTGATAAGTAAGGAATTCCTAAAGCGCCCTGCGGAAACAGGGGCGGCGATTCTAATGATCCTCGGAGCAAAAGGCAAAATCATCGGTAGTCCATGCGCATCCTAGCCATCGAATCTTCCTGTGACGAATCCGCTGCCGCCGTTTTTGACGGGGCGGGCGGTTTGCTCGCGCACGAGGTGTTTTCGCAGATCGATTTGCACCAGGTTTACGGCGGTGTGGTGCCCGAACTCGCCTCTCGAGACCACGTTCAGCGCCTCCTCCCGATGGTTGATCGGGTTCTCGCGCGGGCCGGTGAGGATGGCAAGCTGATCGAGGGTGTCGCTTATACGGCCGGCCCAGGTTTGATCGGAGCTTTGCTGACCGGAGCGGCGCTCGCGCGCTCCTTAGCGCACGCGTGGTCCGTCCCATCGCTCGGCGTTCATCACCTCGAGGGGCATTTGCTCGCGCCGCTGCTCGAGCCCGATCCGCCGCCGTATCCCCACGTCGCTTTGCTCGTGTCGGGTGGTCATACGATGTTGATCGAATGCGCCGGGATCGGTCGGTACACCTTGCTCGGCGAAACGCGGGACGACGCGGCGGGTGAAGCCTTCGACAAGAGCGCAAAACTGCTGGGGCTGCCTTATCCCGGTGGACCGCATCTTGCGCGCCTCGCCGAGACGGGTAGACCTTCGCGTCATGTGTTTCCTCGGCCCATGCTCGATCGACCGGGACTCGAGTTCAGTTTTTCAGGTCTGAAGACCGCCGTGCTGCACGCTGTTCGCGCGCTGCCCGACGCAAGCGATCAGGATCGCGCGGATATCGCACTCGCGTTGCAAGATGCCGTCGTCGATACGCTGGTCGCCAAAAGTCTGAGGGCCGTCGCCCACACCGGACTCGATACGCTCGTGGTGTCGGGCGGTGTAAGCGCGAATCGTTCTCTGCGATCTCGGCTCGACTCCGCAGCCGCGAAACAAGGTGTTCGCGTGTACTATCCGCGGCTCGAGTTTTGCACCGATAACGCCGCGATGATCGCCGTAGCCGGTCATGCACGCCTTGCGGCGGGCGAGCGGGACGCGGCCGGAATTCGGGCACGTGCTCAATGGCCGCTCGACAGTTTGCATCCGCCCGGAAATCTTTGAGGAGTGTTTCATACCGTGACGACTCGCGCTGCTGACAAAATTTTCCTGAGAGGCCTCGAGGTCGAGTGCATCATCGGCTTCATCGACTGGGAGCGCCGCGTGAAGCAGCGCATCCAGATCGATCTCGAGTTGCCGGTCGACTGCACGCGCGCGGCGCGTTCCGACGACGTGGTCGACACTCTCGACTACAAGAGTGTGGCAAAGCGCGTGATCACATTCGTCGAGGCTTCGGAGTTCATGCTCGTCGAGACGATGGCTCATCGCATGGCGATGTTGATTCTCGAAGAGTTCGACATCGAGTGGGTTCGAATCTCCATCAACAAACCGGGCGCCATTCGCGGATCGCGCGACGTGGGCGTCGCCATCGAACGTAATCGCGCCGATCTTGCCGCGTCAAAATAATCGTTCCTCATGACACGGGTATTCGTGGCGGCGGGAAGCAACGTCGAGGCCGGACGAAATCTTCGCCTGGCATCGGATGAGCTTGTCAAAGAATTCGGTCGAGTCGATTTTTCACCTGCCTACCGGAATGTCGCCGCGGGCTTCGAGGGCGACGATTTCATCAACTTCGTGGCGGCGTTCGATACCGACTTGTCGGTGCGCGAGGTCGTTGCCGAGTTACAGCGCATCGAGGCGATGTGCGGTCGAGAGCGCAACGCACCGAAGTGGGCGCCTAGAAGCATGGATCTCGATATTTTGCTGTTCGGAGACATGGTGTGCGACGAGCCTGGGCTCGTGCTGCCGCGACCGGATCTCTTGCGTCGAGCTTACATGCTCGGGCCGATGGCGGACGTCGGCGGCGAAGTGATCCACCCGCTCGAGGGTCGAACGATTTCCGAGTTGTGGGAAATATTTGATCGTGATGCGCATCCGCTCACGAAGATCGAGCTGTCACTCGGCGCTCGATGAATTCACCAAGCGACGCTGCGACCTCCATCGACCGGCATCACCTGCCCGGTGATGAAAGGAGCATCCGCTGCAAAGAAAAGAGCGGTGCGAGCGATATCGAGTGCCGAGCCACTTCTTTTGAGAAGAGTGCGCCCGACGATTTTTTGTTGAAGCGCTGCGTCGGCGACGCCGTCTGCAGGCCACATCACGGGGCCCGGAGCAATCGCGTTGACGCGGATCTGCGGGCCGAGCTCTCTGGCGAGCGAGCGCGTCAGCATGATGAGACCCGCTTTGGCCACGCCGTAGACCGGGTAGCGTCGCAGTGGACGCATCCCGTGAATGTCGACGATGTTGAGTATGAGACCGTTGGAGAGTCGCAACGCGGGCGCGGCAGCCTGCGACAAAAACAACGGCGCCTTCAGGTTGGTGCCGAGCAGGTCATCCCAGTGTGCTTCGGTGATTTCGCCGACCGGTGTGGGATAAAACGTGGACGCGTTGTTGACCAGGATATCGAGTCTGCCGAATCGCTCTTGAGCGAACTGCGGGAGCTTGCCGAGATGAGCGGTGTCGAGAAGGTCTGCCGCGACGCATGCCGCGCTGTTCGCGCGTTTGGAGTTGAGCTCGGCAACGAGCGACTCGGCTTCTTTGGACGAGCGCTGGTAATGCACCACGACCATGGCGCCCGCGCCGTGAAAGACCCGTGCCATTTCGGCGCCGACGCGACGGGCTCCTCCCGTGATCAGCGCTACCTTGCCAGCGAGTGGTTGGTCCGATCGAACGGGGTTCGAGGAATTCGGGTCGCTCATGGGGTTCGATTATGACCCGGCTCGGACCAGTCTCAACGTCGAAAGTCGGTCAAAACGGTCTCCCGGAGCCGTCGCCGGACGCGCTGGATCACTCGAAACGCTTGCGTAGTCTCATTACCGATCGAATCGGGGCTGCGGGGGGCTGGATTTCGTTTGCCGAGTACATGCAGCTCGCGCTCTATGCTCCCGGTTTGGGTTATTACAGCGCGGGGGCGGCAAAGTTCGGCAGCGAGGGCGACTTTGTCACCGCGCCGCTCATATCGCCACTCTTCTCGAGAACTTGTGCGCGACGAATATCGCGCTGGTTGAGCGATACCGGGACCGACTCGGTGCTCGAGTTCGGCCCCGGGACGGGCCGATTCGCGGCTGACGCGTTACAGGTGCTTTCGGGGGAGGGGTCCCCCTTGCGCCGCTACGTCTTGCTCGAGGTGAGTGGCGATTTGCGCGCGAAGCAGGCCGAGCAATTGCGAGCGGTGGCGACCGTCGAGTGGGTCAATGAATTACCACGTCGATTCCAGGGTGTGGTGTTCGCGAACGAGGTGCTCGATGCCCTGCCTTGCGAGCGCTTCGTGGTTCGCGATCAAAAGTGGTGGCGGCTCGGGGTCGGCCTCGGCGCCTCGGGATTCGAATGGCGAGTCAGGCCGCCTGATGGGGCCGCTCCCGGCGATTCGGAATTCGCCGAGCACGCCGCGGAGCGCGTCAAGGATTTACTGAAAAATGGCGAGGCGCTACCCGAGGGCTATTGCGGCGAGTGGCATCCGTGGCTCGATGGTTGGCTGAATTCTTTGTCAGCAGCCATGGACAGGGGTGTCGTATTGCTCGCCGATTACGGATTGCCGCGACGCCAGTTGCTGCATCCCGATCGAATGCAGGGCAGTCTGCGTTGTCACTACCGACACTACGCCCATCGCGATCCTTTTGCTTTTCCTGGGCTCTGCGACATCACCGCGTGGGTGGACTTCTCTGCGGTGGCCGAGTCCGCCTGTCGAGCGGGTTTCGAAGTGGCTGGCTTCACGACTCAAACTGCATTTCTGATGGGCGCGGGTATCGAGCAGGAGCTGCAGGCGATGGCGGCAGGTCTCGATCCCTCGAGCCCCGAATACCTCTCGCTTGCCCGCGGTGCTCGGACGCTTCTGTTGCCCGGCGAGATGGGCGAGTCGGTGAAGTTCATGATGCTCACGAAAAATATCGATGAGAGTGAGCTATCCGGTGAACCCTCATTCGCCTTGAGAGACATGCGCGATTCGCTTTAATGCCGCAAGGCGCTTGCTGCGCAGTCGTTCGCCGATCGCAGCGCCGTCGATTCCCGCACGTTCCGATTCAGAAAGCGAGATGGCGCGCGCGATCTCGAGAGCCTGCTCCACTCGGGCGCGTTGAGGATAAGGCTTTTCGGCAAAACCCAAACGTCCGCGCGCATCGCATTCACAGGCTTCGAGGAATTCCGTGAAGCGTGCAGGTCGTCGGAATGCATCGCAATGTTCGAGCAACTCGAGAAGCGTGCTCGTGCGCAGCTCGAGCCCGCGGTGCACGTGAGTGTGAAATTTGCTCGCAAGCAGGCCGAGTTCGCGGTGTTCTTGCGGTACTCGGAGGCGTGCGCACAGCGCCTCGATAGCCGGCAAACCCAGCATTTCGTGCGCGTGGTGTTTTGGCCATTCGGATCGCGGCGTGAGGGCTTTGCCGAGATCGTGCACGAGCACGGCGAAGCGTACGGCCTGAGAGGCGCCGCGGGACGCCGCCACTTGAAGCGCGAGCAGAGTGTGTTCGCCGGTGTCGACTTCCGGATGCCATTCGGGTCGTTGAGGAACGCCAAAGAGCGCGTCAAGCTCCGGCAAAATCACTCGCAGCGCGCCCGTCTCGCGCAGCAATTCGAGGGCTGCGCGCGGCGTCGATTCATCGAGTGCACGCGCGAGTTCGCGCCAGACGCGCTCTGGGACCAGCGCATCGGCTTCGCCCGATTCGACCATGCGTCTGATGAGCGTCAATGTTTCCGGTGCGACAGTGAAACCGAGCGATGCGAATCGCGCGATGAATCGGGCGACGCGCAAAATGCGGACGGGGTCTTCCGCGAAGGCGGGTGACACGTGGCGCAGTACGCGCTTTTCAAGATCTTCGCGACCGCCGAACGGGTCGATGATATTGCCCCATGAATCTCGTGCCATCGCATTGACGGTGAGATCGCGTCGCGCGAGATCTTGCTCCAGAGTGACCGAAGGCGAGAACTCGGTGGTGAAGCCGCGGTATCCTGGTGCAACCTTGCGCTCGAGTCTCGCGAGCGCGTATTCCTCACGCGTGTCGGGATGCAAATAGACCGGAAAGTCTTTGCCCACGGACTGATAGCCGCGCGACTCGAGCTCCGCGGGGGTCGCGCCGACGACGACCCAGTCGCGCTCGCCCACGGGACGACCGAGCAGTTCATCGCGGACGGCGCCGCCTACGAGGTAGATGTCCACGCGCAGATGTTAGCGCGACGGACGGATATACGTGGGCGCGATGCTATGGAGTGGGGTGGGCGTGATGCCGAGTCGGGCGAACCCGTTTTCCCGGCAGACGTTATCGACGGTCAAAGAGAGGAAGTTGTCGGTCGAGAATGGCTTGCCGGGTACGAAGTCCATGATTAGGGCCTGAAGCCGACCGATTGCATCGGGCAGGGCGACGACATGTGCCCCGGTGCCCGCGAGCAATCCGGTGTATCGCACCAGATCTGCGAGCGTCATGACCTCCGGCCCACAGAGATCGTACGACTGCCGGCTCGTGGGGCCACCGAACAACGCCGCTTCGAAACCCGAGACCACATCGTCGATCCAGACGGGAGAAAACTTCGCCTCGGCGCGAGCGAGCGGTATGATCCCGCCACTGAGGCGTAAGAGTCCGGCGAAACGATTGAGGAGCGAGTCGCCGCGGCCAAAGATTACCGAGGGACGGAAGATCGTCCAATCGAGCGATGCCGGTGCCGAGCGAACATGTCGTTCGGCGACTCCTTTCGAGCGCAGGTAGTGACTGGGTCCGCTTTCGTGTGCACTGAGTGCGCTCATGTGCAGGTAACGCGAGACGCCCGTCTCGATGCAGGCCGCGACCGTTTTCCGGGTCAGTTCGGCGTGCGCGATATCGAATCCACGACCCGATCGACCTTTTTCATTGAGGATGCCGATGAGGTTGATGACCACCTCACTGCCGGTCACGACCGCCCGAAGCTCCTCGGGGTCATGAACATCAACTCGGATCCGCTCCACGTTGGGTAGGACGGCAAGATGTCGCGCGGATTGAGGGTTGCGCGAAGGCAAACGGATTCGATGACCGGCTGCGGCAAGGCGTGCGACCAGCGCGCTACCGACGAAGCCGGTGCCACCAAGCACCGTGATCTCGAGTCTGCGCATGATCAGCGCAGCAGGATGATGGCTGTTTCGCCACCACGCCGGATTTGCAGGACGATCGTCGAGCCGCCGCGATTCGCCGATGCGCGCCAAGCCGCGCTGAGATCGGCGCCACTCGAAACGCGAACACCGTTTGCGGCAACGATGACGTCGTTCGCGCGGAGCCCGGCAGCAGCTGCCGGGCTGCCGGGCGCGACGGTCCGAACGAGCACGCCGCCCGACGGCGCATCCTCGAGTTGTGCGCCCTCGAATGCGCGGTGTTGCGTACCTTCCGGAAGGTCGCGCGAGTCGCTCGTTTCACCGTTGGTTTGCGCAGCCGGATCGGCCACTTCAGCGGTGAACTTTCGCGCTTGTCCGTCGCGCAGCAGGGCGATCTCCACTTTTTCGCCGACGCGCAGCAAGCCGATGGCATTGCGAAATTCGGCTGCAGATTTGACGTTGCGTCCGTTGAGAGCGGTGACGATGTCACCCGCGCGTAATCCGGCGCGAGCGGCAGCCGAGTCTTTCGTGACCTGAGTGATCAGAGCGCCGCCCGTATTTTTGAGCGCCAGAGCCTCGGCGACGTCGGGCGTGACCGGCGCGATGGTAACGCCGAGTTGACCTCGCTTCACGGATCCGAACTTGATGAGTTGATCGGTGATGCTGCGCGCCATGTTCACCGGGATCGCGAATCCGATACCGATGTTGCCGCCGCTGCCCGAGAGAATCATGTTGTTGATGCCGACGAGTTCGCCGCGCAGGTTTACGAGAGCGCCACCCGAGTTGCCGGGATTGATGGAGGCATCGGTTTGAATGAGGCTTTCGAAACCGTCCGGGTTCATGCCAGATCGACCGAGTGCACTGACGATGCCGTACGAGACGGATTGCTGCAGGCCAAAGGGATTGCCGATCGCCGCGACATAGTCGCCAGGTTCGAGTTGATCAGAGTCGCCGAGGTCAATCTGCGAGAGGCTTTGGGCTTTGATCTGGATGACGGCGATGTCGGTGCGCGGATCACTGCCGACCACCTTCGCGGGGAACTGACGCTGATCGGAAAGCGTCACGGTGATTTCACGCGCATTCTCGACTACGTGCGCATTGGTGATGATATGACCCTGCTTGGCATCGATGATCACGCCCGAGCCTGCGGATTGAAAGGGGCGCTCCCGAGCACCCGCATCAGGCGGGACGTTGAAAAATCGACGGAAAAACGGGTCGTCGAACAGGGGATTGCGACCCTGTTCACGCACGGCGCCTCGAATGCCGATGCTCACCACGGCGGGCGAGACGCGTTTGATCATCGGTGCGAGCGAGGGCATCGGCGCGACCGCTCTGCCGTTGGCAGTCTGCGCATCCACGGCCTGCGCCAAGGCACGAGACGGCAACGAGGCAGCCAGAGCGGCGGCAACCCACATACCGAGCAGAGCGATCCGGCGCATCACGCGACCTCGATCATGAGGCAACGCCGCCGTGCCTTGGGGTGCTCGAACTTCGGGTTCGGGTGGGTCATGACACGTCTCCGTCTGGAATTAGGCGTCGAATCGCGGATATGCGGATTTCGAGGGTGGTTTCAAGAGGATAACTTGTGGGTACTGCGCGAAAATGCGCAGCCACACAAGATATTGTGATCCCCACTCGGTTCGGATGTTTCCTTCGTCTCCCATTGCGCAACAAATTTTTCGGCCTAAAACAACATAAGTAATTGATTTAATTAATTATAATTATAGTTTATCTATTTTAAAATCTAAGTCTTGACGCTCCATGGGGGCATGCTTACTCTCTCTCCCTCGACACTACATCTTGTGCGCTCCGACTGGGGCCACCTGGGGTGTCTGGGGTGGGGAAGAAGCCGTTTTTGCGCGGCTAGCCAATAAAGAAAACAAGGTCTGCGCAGGTCCCGTGGGCGGTCTTGTCGGATTTCATTGGTTTTCCCGTCGTTCTGTGGGCAACTTATTTGGAATTTGAGGGCCGGCTCAGGCATGAACAGCGTTGTGAAGCTCGAAACCAAGGACGTCGACACCATTCCGTTCCAGGAGGCGTCGATCGATATCTGGGACAAGAAATACCGCTTGGTTTCGAAGAGCGGCGAGCCAGTTGACAGATCCATGGACGACACCTATCAGCGCGTCGCTCGTGCGCTCGCCGATGTCGAGGCGCCGGCAGAGCGGGAGCACTGGTACGAGCGTTTCGTTTGGGCGTTGCGCCGCGGCGCGATCCCGGCCGGTCGCATCACGTCGAATGCCGGTGCGCTCGAGCACAAGCCGGCGACGTCCACGATCAACTGCACGGTTTCAGGAACCATCCGCGACTCGATGGACGACATCCTCAACAAAGTTCACGAGGCCGGTCTCACGTTGAAGGCGGGGTGTGGTATCGGGTACGAGTTCTCGACGCTTCGTCCTCGCGGTGCATATGTGTCGGGTGCCGGCGCGTACACCTCGGGCCCGCTCTCTTTCATGGATATCTACGACAAGATGTGCTTCACCGTGTCGTCGGCCGGTGGTCGTCGCGGCGCGCAGATGGGCACGTTCGACGTCGGTCACCCCGATGCCATGGAGTTCATCCGTGCCAAGCGTGAGAACGGTCGCCTTCGGCAGTTCAACCTCTCGCTGCTCATCACCGACGAGTTCATGGCGGCGGTACGCGAAGATCGCGAGTGGAAGCTTGCGTTCCCGTTGCTGCGGAAGGAGTTCGAGGCCGAGAAGCCTGATCTTTCCGATGAGAGCAAGTACGTCTGGCGTGATTGGCCGTACTCCGAGAACTTCGTCGTCGGGGAAAGCGGTCTCGTGGCCTGCAAGATCTACAAGACGGTGCCGGCTCGCCGCATGTGGGACGTCATCATGTCGTCCACCTACGATTTCGCGGAACCCGGGTTCATTCTCATCGACCGCGTCAATGAAATGAACAACAACTGGTGGTGCGAAAACATCCGCGCGACCAACCCCTGCGGCGAGCAGCCTCTGCCGCCTTACGGTTCCTGCTTGCTGGGCTCGGTCAACCTCACCCGTTTCGTGCGTAATGCGTTCACCGAACACGCCGAGTTCGATTGGCAGGAGTACCGCGAGGTCGTCAAAGTATTCACCCGAATGCTCGACAACGTCGTCGAAGTGAACGGACTGCCGCTCGAGGGTCAACGCAACGAGATTCTTCGCAAGCGCCGTCACGGCATGGGTTTCCTGGGTCTCGGCAGCACGATGACGTTACTGCGCATGAAGTACGGCTCGCCCGAGTCGGTTCAGTTCACCGAAGACGTCTCGCGCGAAATGGCGATCGCTGGCTGGGAAGCTGCGCTCGATCTCTCCCGTGAAAAGGGCCCCGCGCCGATCATGAACGAGGAGTTCACCGTCACCGGCGAAATGCTGCGCAAGCGCCCCGAAATGGCGCGCGACGGCTGGAAAGTCGGATCAAAGATTCCGGGCCGTGTCCTGCATGCGCGCTACAGCCGATACATGCAGCGTGTGGCTTCGGTTGCCCCAGCGCTCGTCGAGCAGCTTGCGTTGGTCGGTGCCCGCTTTACTCACCACACCTCCATCGCTCCGACCGGAACCATCTCCTTGTCACTCGCCAACAATGCGAGCAACGGTATCGAACCGTCGTTCGCGCATCACTACTTCCGTAACGTGATCCGCGAAGGCAAGAAGTCCAAAGAAAAGGTCGACGTCTTCTCCTTCGAATTGCTCGCCTATCGCGAGATCATCAACACGAAGGCGATGCCGAACTCCACGAACCCGTCCGAGAAGTTGCCGGAATATTTCACGACTGCCGACGACATCACGCCGACCGAGCACGTCGACATCCAGGCTGCGGCGCAGAAGTGGGTGGACTCATCCATCTCGAAAACCGCGAACGTCCCGACCGATTTCAAGTACGAGTCTTTCAAGGACATCTACCTTTACGCGCACGAGAAAGGGCTCAAGGGTTGCACCACCTTCCGCTTCAACCCCGAGGCGTTCCAGGGTGTGCTCGTGAAGGAAGAAGATCTCAAGAACACCACTTACGTGTTCACGCTCGAAGACGGCTCCGAGATCTCCGTGAAGGGTGACGAGGAAATCGAATACGACGGCGAAAAACATACCGCCGCCAATCTGTATGACGCCTTGAAAGAAGGCTACTACGGCAAGTTCTGAGGATCAGTTTGTCTATGGCCGCCATCAAGATCGATCGAAAGATCTCCAAATATCGTGTTCAAAAGCCGGGCGCAGAACCTGCGCCGGCGCCTGCCGTTGCCGAGCGGACGACGTCCCACGGGGGCAAAGTCATTCGTCTGACCGAGGAAGTTCAGCGTCCCGAGGTGCTGATCGGCTCGACCTACAAGATCAAGACTCCGGTGTCCGATCACGCGATGTACGTCACGATCAACGACATCATCCTCAACGAGGGCACCGAGCACGAGCAGCGGCGACCCTTCGAGGTCTTCATCAACTCGAAGAATCTCGACCACTACCAGTGGATCGTCGCGCTCACGCGGATCATCTCTGCGGTGTTCCGAAAGGGTGGCGACGTCACGTTCCTCGTCGAGGAACTCAAGGCGGTATTCGATCCGCGCGGCGGCTACTGGCAGCCGGGCGGGAAGTTCATGCCCTCCATCATCGCCGAACTTGGCTACGTCATCGAAAAGCACCTGCAGACCATCGGTCTCCTGGGGCGCACGGAACTCGATGAGCACCAGAAAAAGCTCGTCGAGGAGAAGAGAGCCGAGTTCGAGGCTCGCGGTAAGCAGGCCGATGCTTTCGCGAAGTCGCATTTCCCGGAGGGTGCGCAGTTGTGTTCCAAGTGCAGCACTGCGGCCGTGGTCATGATGGACGGCTGCATGACCTGCCTCAATTGCGGCGATTCGAAGTGCGGGTAACGCCTTGCGGCGCCTGTCACGTCATCTAGCCTCTTCTCTCGTCCTCGCAGTCTTGGTGTCGCCCGCGCTCAGCGCGGGCCAGCCCTCGATCGTCCCGCCGGAGGCGTCGCGGCCCGTCGAGCCGATATCGCGCGAGATCCCGCGACCCGCCGAGCTTCAGCGAGACGTCGAGTTCTGGATTCGCGTTTACAGCGAGATCACCACGCTTCAGGGCTTCATGCACGACGAGCGCCATCTCGGCGTGGTCTATGAAACACTCGATCTCGCCCTTGCGGGTCCGCCGGGTTCATCACAACGCCGCGAATTGATAAAACGAGCGAGGGATCGTTGGACCGCTGCGCTCGATGTCGCGGTACACGCACTCGAAGCCGGGACGGCGGAGTCCGTCACGGGCGACGCGCGTCGAGTGCTGCAGCTTTGGGGTAAAGATGCCACGGCAGCTCGACTGCGCGACGCGCGTGCCGAGGTTCGATTCCAGCTCGGGCAGGCGGATCGATTCCGTGCCGGAATCGTGCGCTCTGGCACCTGGGAATCTCATATCGCGCGGACATTCAATTCTTTGGGGCTGCCGCCCGAGCTCGCGGCCTTGCCGCATGTCGAGTCGTCCTTCACGCCGAGTGCCTACTCGAAGGTCGGCGCATCGGGCCTTTGGCAGTTCATGCGTTCGACCGGCCGCCTCTACATGCGGGTCGATGACATCGTCGATGAGAGACTCGACCCGTTCCGGTCCACCGAAGCCGCGGCACGATTGCTGCTCAGCAACTACCGGTTGCTCGGGAGTTGGCCTCTGGCCATTACGGCGTATAACCATGGGCCGGGTGGAATGCGACGCGCCCGTCAGGTGATGGGTACGGACGACTTCGGCGTGATCGCTCGCAACTATCGCAGTCGTTCCTTTGGTTTTGCATCGCGAAACTTTTATCCCTCGTTTCTGGCTGCGCTCACCATCGACCAAGATCCGCAGCGTTATTTCCCCGGTGTCACGCGAGCGCCGGAACTGCAATTTCACGAAGTCGCTATGCCGGGTTATGCCGACATAAAACGTCTCGAGAAGGCGCTTGAGGTGCCGGTGGCGCAGTTGCGCGAATTGAACCCGGCCTTGCGCCCTGCAGTTTGGTCGGGAGAGCGCCTTGTTCCACGCGGATATCGATTGCGGCTGCCCTCCGAGCGGACGATCTCTCCTGAAGAGTTCGTCGCTCAAGTCGGTGCCGATCAGATTTACATCGCCCAGATCGGGCCGCGGGCTCACAAGGTAGGACGTGGCGAAACTCTTCACCAGATCGCGCGTCGGTACGGGCTGAACGTTCGTCGTCTCGCAGAGCTCAACGGCCTCGATCCCTCTGCCAAGCTCAAGCGCGGCAGAGTCCTGCAGTTACCGAGCGATCGTCCTTCGACGCTCGCTGAGCTTGCGGCCCAGACTGAGACACCCGCCGCGGGCGCTGGCCTCTAGGGTGCAACGCCCCCGCGATCTATAATGCGAGGCATGTGGCGCCTTGCCATCTTTTTCGCCCTCTCGTACGGACTCATAGCTCCGACCGCGTCGAGCAGCATCGAGCAATTGCCCAAGGCGACCGAAGTCGTGGTGCACAAATCGGCTCGGCGCCTCGAGCTTTGGCGAGGTCCGACCCTGATGCGCTCCTACAGAGTGTCGCTCGGGCTGCGGCCCGACGGGCACAAGCAGCATGAGGGCGATTTTCGAACGCCGGAGGGGCGCTACCTGCTTGACGCGCGCAATCCCCGCAGCGATTTTTTCCTCTCGATTCGTGTGTCCTATCCCAATGAGCGTGATCGTGCGCGGGCTCGCAAGGCCGGCGTGCCGCCCGGTGGCCTGATCATGATCCACGGATTACCCAACGAACCGCGGTGGCCTCCGGAACACTATGCCCGCGAGGATTGGACGGACGGGTGTATCGCTCTCAACAATGCCGACATGATGGAAGTATGGATGCTGGTATCGGATGGGACTCCGATCGACATCCGTCCATAGACCCGGAGATCGCCTTGGAAACCAGCATCATCATTCCAGAAGTCGTCGATGCCCGCGTGGCCCCGCGCGGCGCGCTCGAGAGTCTTTCGCAAGAAGAGATCGAAAAGCTTCTCTCGACGGGGCAGGGCGGCTTGTATCCGCTCTTCCGTCAATGTGCGCTGGCGGTTCTGAACGCCGGTAGTGATACCGACGATGCCCGCGAGATCTTCGAGCGTTATCGCGACTTCGACATTCGCATCGTGCGGCATGCCTGGGGCGTGAAGCTCGAAATCAAGAATGCACCGGCAAAGGCCTTCGTCGACGGTCAGATGATCCGGGGCACCAAAGAACTCTTGTTCGCCGTGCTTCGCGACATCGTTTATACGGCCAACGAAATCGTCGATAGCGGACGTTTCGATCTGAGTCGATCCCAGTCGATCACCAATGCGGTGTTTCACATTCTCCGCAACGCGCGATTGCTCGATCACCGGATCAGGCCGAATTTGGTGGTGTGCTGGGGTGGCCATTCGATCAGTCGCGAGGAGTACGAGTACACCAAACGCGTCGGCTACGAGCTCGGGTTGCGCGGACTCGATGTCTGCACCGGTTGCGGCCCGGGCGCCATGAAAGGTCCGATGAAGGGCGCGACGATCGGTCACTCGAAGCAGCGAATCAGCTCGGGGCGTTACGTGGGCTTGACGGAGCCCGGCATCATCGCAGCCGAGCCGCCGAATCCGATCGTCAACAACCTCGTGATCATGCCCGACATCGAAAAGCGTCTCGAAGCGTTCGTCCGGGTGGCGCATGGTCTTGTGGTGTTTCCGGGCGGTGCAGGCACGGCTGAGGAAATCTTTTATTTGATCGGAATCCTGCTCGATCCGGCGAACGCCGATCAGCCGTTTCCGGTGGTGTTGACGGGTCCGCGCAGCAGTGCGCCTTACTTCGAGCGGATCCGGGATTTTTTGGCGGGCACCATCGGCGATGTCGCGCTATCGAGGCTCAAAATCGTCATCGACGACCAGGCCGAGGTCGCTCGAATCATGGATCGTGGCGCAGACGAGGTTCGCGACTTCCGCAAGAAGAATGGCGACTCGTTCAACTTCAACTGGCTGCTTCGCATCGACCCGGAATTCCAGCAGCCGTTCGAGGTGACCCACTCCTCGATGCGCACGCTGCGGCTATACCGAGACCAGCCGCCGCATGAGCTCGCTGCGAATCTCAGACGCGCGTTCTCCGGAATTGTGAGCGGCAACGTCAAAGAGCATGGTATCCGGGCGATCGAGCGCCATGGTCCGTTCGAGCTTTCGGGCGACCCTCACCTCATGGCGCTACTCGATGAATTGTTGTCGAGTTTCGTGGCCCAGCAAAGAATGAAGCTGCCGGGCACGGCCTACGTTCCCTGTTACCGCATCGTTCGGCCTTGAAATCGAGCCGGGACGCCCCAAATCCCACTCCAACAGTTTTTCCGTGATTCCAGGGAGAGGATCGATGTCCGAGAACGCCGAGAAGCATGGTTTTCAGGCCGAGGTTAAGGAGCTCCTTCGCCTGATGATTCATTCGCTATACAGCCATCGCGAAATCTTCTTGCGCGAGCTGATATCGAATGCGTCGGATGCTAACGACAAGCTGCGCTTTCTGTCGCTCGCTCAGCCGGAACTGATGTCAGGCGATGCCGAGCTCAGGATTTGGGTCGATTACGACGCGACGAAGCGAACGCTGTCGATTCGCGACAACGGCATTGGCATGAATCGGGAAGAGGCCATCGCCCACCTTGGAACCATCGCCAAATCCGGTACTGCGGATTTCTTCAAGCGTCTGACGGGCGATCAACAAAAAGATTCGCAGTTGATCGGTCAGTTCGGCGTCGGCTTTTATTCGGCGTTCATTGTCGCCGACGAGGTCGAGGTTTTTTCGCGTAAAGCGGGAGAGCCTGCGTCATCGGCGATTCGTTGGGCTTCCAAAGCCGACGGCGAATTCACCATCGAGACGGCGACCCGAGAGGAGCGCGGAACTTTGGTGGTGTTGCACCTCAAAGAAGACGCAAAGGAGTTCGCCGATGGATGGCGGATTCGTTCGCTCGTTCGTCGATACTCCGATCACATCGCATTCCCTGTCTTGATGCGTAAAGAGGGTGAGGCGAGCCTCGATTGGGAGGCTGCCAACCAGGCTCAGGCGTTGTGGACCCGGCCACGAAGCGATATCAAGGACGAGGAATACAAAGAGTTTTATCAGCATATCGCCCATGACTTCGCAGAGCCGCTGTCCTGGAGTCATAACAAGGTCGAGGGCAAGCGCGAGTACACCTCGCTCCTCTACCTGCCGAGTCGCGCACCGTTCGATCTCAATCAACGAGATGCGTCGCGTGGCCTGAAGTTGTATGTGCGTCGCGTCTTCATCATGGACGACGCAGAGCAATTCTTGCCGATGTATCTGCGGTTCTTCCGCGGTGTGCTCGATTCGAACGATCTGCCGCTCAACGTGTCTCGTGAGCTGCTGCAGCAGGACAGCGAAGTGGAAGCCATGCGATCCGCGCTTGCGAAGCGCGCGCTCGATTTGCTCGCCCGCCTCGCCAAGGACGAGCCCGAGAAATATGCCACCTTCTGGAAGGAATTCGGTCCCGTGCTCAAGGAGGGCGCCGGCGAAGATCAGGGGAATCGCGAGAAAATCCTGCCGTTATTGCGCTTCGCGAGCACGCATGACGAGAGCGATGATCCGAAGACCACCCTCGCTGATTACGTCGGTCGCATGAAGAGCGGCCAGGAGCGCATCTATTACGTCATCGCCGACTCGGTCACGGCAGCCCGAGGGAGCCCTTATCTCGAGCAGCTTCGTACCAAAGGTATCGAGGTGTTGCTGCTCGCCGATCGCGTCGACGAGTGGATGATGGGCTACCTCCGGGAATTCGAGGGGAAGCGCTTCAAAGACGTTTCGCGCGGTGACCTCGAGCTCGGTGACCTCGAAGATGCAGCGTCCAAGGCGGCGATCGACGAGGCCGTCAAGGAAAACAAGAAACTGCTCAAGCGCATCAAGGATGCGCTCGGGGAGCGTGTGTCCGAGGTCAAGGTGAGTTCGCGTCTGGCCGATACGCCGGCGTGTCTCGTCCTCTCGGAGGGCGATGTCGGTTCGCAGATGCGCCGCATCCTGGCCGCGACCGGGCAGGCCGTGCCGGAGGCGAAGCCGTCGATCGAAATCAACGTGGGCCACCCCCTGATTCGGCGACTCGATGCCACGCGCGCTGAAGACGAGTTCGCCGAGCTGGCGCTGCTGGTACACGATCAAGCGAAGCTGGCCGAGTCCGGCTCGGTTGCCAACCCGGGGGAGTTTGTCCGCCGCCTCAACAAATTGTTGGGACAGCTGATGACCGCGAGTTGATAGCCTGACTCGGAGCAATGGGTGGCATGTCATAATCTGGGCATGAAAAAGCCTGCCCCGACCGATGACGAACTGCGTGCCCGGTTGTCGCCGCTGGCGTACGAGGTCACTCGTAACAAGGGGACCGAGCGCGCCTTCACCGGCGCCTATACCTACAACAAAGATCGGGGCGTGTACGCTTGCGCGTGCTGTGGCGCGGAGCTTTTCCACTCCGGCACCAAATACGACTCGGGTTCGGGTTGGCCGAGCTTTTGGACGCCGCTCGTCGAGGGGCGTATCCGTGAGCATCGCGATGCCAGTCACGGCATGGTTCGAATCGAGGTGGTGTGCGCAAACTGCGACGCCCATCTCGGACATGTGTTTCCCGACGGACCCAAGCCCACTGGGCTGCGTTATTGCATCAATTCCGTCTCGCTCGCTTTCGAGCCCGAGACCTCTGCGAACGGTGAATCCCCATGAGAGTGATGGTCTGGACCTTGATTGCATCGATCGCCGGCATCTTGTTGGCGAGTGCATTGTTTCCCACGTTGCTTGCGTCGAATCGCGGCGACACCTTGGCTCAGGAGGCCGCGATGTCAGAACTCGTCAAAGAAGATCTCGAAGTCGGTGCCGGCGCGGAAGTCACTCCGGGCCAAACGGCTGTCGTGCATTACACAGGTTGGCTGCACGATCCGACGAAGCCCGACGGCAAGGGAAAGAAGTTCGACAGCTCGCGTGATCATGGCGATACCTTCGATTTCATCGTCGGCGGTGGTCAGGTCATCCGCGGTTGGGATTTGGGCGTTGCAGGCATGAAGGTCGGCGGAAAGCGCCGATTGATCATTCCCGCAGAACTCGGCTACGGCGCTCGCGGGGCGGGTGGCGTCATCCCCGGTGGCGCCACACTCGTATTCGATGTCGAGTTGACGGCGATTCGCTGATCCAGCGTTGCAGGAGAGATTGCCCATGACAAAGATCACGACCGCGGCATTGGCCGTAGCGGTGGCGTTGGCTTCGTACCCCTCGATGAACCAGGCGGCAACGCTCATCCACGCCGGTCGCGTGATCGACGGTGTGAGTGGGGAATCTTCGAGAGATCGGACGATCGTCGTCGACAAGGGTCGGATCGCCGCGATCGAACAGGGTTTTCGCAAGCCCGGCTCGGGCGATACGCTCGTCGACTTGCGCAAGTCCACGGTCATGCCCGGCCTCATGGACATGCACGTTCATCTCACGAGCGAGCACAGTAAAAATAGTGAGCTCGATCGATTCAAGAAAGACGCGCCTGACGTCGCGATCGATAGCGTGACGTATGCGGAGCGCACACTCATGGCGGGCTTCACGACGGTCCGTGATCTCGGCGACAGTTTTCGTGCCAGTGTGGCTCTTCGCAACGCCATTAACGCGGGCAAAGTTCCCGGTCCGAGAGTCTTCGCGGCTGGCAAGTCGATCGCGACTACGGGCGGACACGCCGATCCGACCAACGGTTGGGCCTCGTATCTGAATGGCGAGGACGTGGGCCCGCTGGAAGGCGTCGTCAATGGCCCTGAGGACGCCGCGCAGGCCGTACGCCAGCGCTACAAGGAAGGCTCCGACCTCATCAAGATCACGGCGACGGGGGGAGTGCTTTCGATCGCCAAGAACGGACTCAATCCGCAATTCACCGAAGAGGAGATCCGTTCGATCGTCACGACTGCGCGAGACTACGGTTTCAAGGTGGCGGCCCATGCGCACGGCGCGGAGGGAATGAAGCGAGCGGTTCGCGCGGGCGTCGACACGATCGAGCATGGCACTTTCATGGACGAGGAGACCATGGCACTCATGAAGGAACGGGGCACCTGGTACGTCCCGACCATCACGGCCGGGCGATGGGTATTCGATCGGTCCAAAGAAGACGGTTATTTCCCGGCTGTCGTCCGCCCCAAAGCCGCGCTCGTGGGGCCGCAGATTCAGGGGACTTTCGCAAAGGCCTACAAGACGGGCGTCAAGATTCTCTTCGGTACGGACACCGGTGTTTCAGCCCATGGCGAGAACGCGCGGGAGTTCGTGTTGATGGTCGAAGCGGGTATGCCTGCGATGGAGGCGATCAAATCGGCGACCTCCGTCACGGCCAAGTTCCTCGAGATCGACGACCGACTCGGCAGCGTATCGGTCGGCAAGATTGCTGATCTGGTCGCCGTTCCCGGGGATCCGCTCGTCGATATCACCGCAATGCAGAGGGTCCATTTCGTCATGAAGGACGGCGTTGTCTACCGTCAGCCCTGAGCGTCTGCTGCTGCCTGGAGCGGCAGGTCTGATCGAGACGCTCGTCGAGTCACCGCAACCGGCGCCTCGAGCCGTGGCGGTGTGCTGTCATCCTCACCCGCTTTTCGGCGGTACGATGACCAACAAAGTCATTCATACCGTGGCGCGTTCGTTCGTGGCATCCAACGCGATCACGATCCGTTTCAATTTCAGAGGTGTGGGACTTTCGGAAGGGACTCACGCCGGCGGTGACGGTGAGACCGAAGACGTCATCGGGCTGGCCACTTGGGCACGTGAGCGATGGCCCGGATTGCCGCTTTGGCTCGCGGGATTCTCGTTCGGCGCGTGGGTCGCCCTCCGTGCGCAGCCAATCTTGCAGCCTTCTTTGCTCGTCACAGTGGCGCCGCCCGTCGGTCGATGGGATTTCTCAAAGCTCGAGGCGCCGAGGTGTCCTTGGCTCGTCGTTCAAGGCTCGAAGGACGAGCTTGTCGACGCGACAGCCGTCGAGGGCTGGCTCTTTTCTTTGAAAGGTCGGTCCGTCGTTCCGCCGCAGATGTTTTTGTTACCCGAGGCGGATCATTTCTTCCATGCCCGACTGCACGGCGTTCGGGATGCCGTTACCCGATTTGTGACTGACTATGCTGACGGGCGCAGCGAGTAACCCACACCACGTACGGTGTGAATGAGAGGGCGCTCTTCGCTTCGATCGACCTCTTGGCGCAAACGACTGACGTGTACGTCGACAACGTTGGTTTGCGGGTCGTAGTGGATGTCCCAGACGCCCTGCAGCAGCATCGTGCGCGTGACGACTTGTCCGGCATGTCGTGCGAGGAATTCCAGCAGTCGAAACTCCCGTACTGTCAGGTTGAGCGTGCGTGGGCCGCGACTGGCTTTGCGTGTCAGAAGATCGATTTGCAGATCGTCCACCTTGAGGGAGGTCAGGGCGGCCTGCGTCTTGCGCCGCGTCAGGGATTCCACCCGGGCCGCCAACTCTTCGACGGCAAAGGGCTTGCCGAGATAATCGTCTCCGCCCGCTCGTAACCCGGCGACTCGCTCGTCGACCGAATCGAGCGCGGACAAGACGAGGACGGGTGTGGAGCGTCCGGCATAGCGCAGGGCGCGAACCAGATTGAGGCCGTCGATTCCCGGGAGCATACGGTCCGTAACGATGACGTCGAAGTCTTCGGATACGGCGCTATCGAGGCCTACGCGACCGTCGGCACAATGGGCCGTGTCATAGCCGCGGGCGCGCATGGCGCCGATGATCTCCTCGGCCATGTCGACGTCGTCTTCGATGAGCAGCATCCGGGTCATGACTGCGACACTTTATGGCCTCTTCTCGTGGCATGCTACACCCATGCGCTTCACTATCGTGGACCGGCGGGGATTGATCGCTACGCTTGTCGCCCTCGGGGTGATGGTGCTCACCTTCGTGGCGGCTTTCACGTGGCTTCAGTACCGCATGGTGGATCTCCATAGCCGCCAGATTCTCCAGTCGATGAGACAGGAGCTCCTGCTGCGCCAGCAATACGAGCGATCGGTCGGGCGACAAGCGCTCGTGGCGGGCATCGATCTGCGGAATCGGGTGGTATCGGACGGCAGATACTTCGCGCTTTTTACATCGGACCGGCAACCCGTCGTCGGCAGCTTGTCCGCCATACCTGGCGGCGCGCGGGTTTTCGAATCCCGTTTTGCGCCCTACACCGTCGACTCGGATAACGGGATCAAATACTACGTCGCCAGCATGCGAAACGAAGATGGTTCAATTTTCGTCATGGTGCAGGGCGACAAGGACCAGAGAGAGATCACGCTGTCTTTGGGTCGTGCAGCCGCCGTCAACACCTTCATGGTGATCCTGATCGGTGTCATCGCCGCGTATGTCCTCAATCGATACTTGCTCGATCATGTGCGCGGACTGTCCATGACGGCCCGGCAAATCATGCGAGGCCAAATGGCTGCGCGTGCGCCCGCTCGACGACGACTCGACGCCATGGGTGCGCTCACCACGACGTTCAACGACATGCTGGATCAAAACGAGTCTCTCGTGACCGGCATGCGTACCGTCACGGAAAGTTTGGCTCACGATTTGCGTTCGCCGCTGATGCGGGTAAGTCGATCGATCGCTGCAGTACGCCAAACGGATAGTGATGTCGTTCGCGAGCAACTTTTGAATGATGCCGAGACCGATGCCACTCGTGCGCTGCAGACGTTCAATTCCTTGATCGATCTGGCGCGTGCCGAAGCGGGGCTCTCTCGCGACTCGATGGAAAAGCTCGATCTCGGGTCGCTCGCGACCGACGTCGCCGAATTGTTCGAGCCTCTCGCCGAGGAGCGGGGGCAGCGTCTCGAGCGTCATATCTCTCCGATCGGCATCTTTGGCCATCCGCAGATCCTCAAGCAAGCGCTCGGGAACTTGATCGAAAACGCGATCAAGTATTCGCCTGCTGGATCCACGCTGCGTCTGACGGTCAAGCCGTCACCCGAGAGCGGCGCGGCGGAGATCGTCGTCGAAGACAGCGGACCCGGGATCCCCAAAAATGCGCGCGAACAGGCGGTTCGACCCTTCGTGAGACTCGAGAGTCCCGTTCGTCAGCCGGGTGCAGGGCTCGGGCTTGCCATCGCGGCGGCTGTCGCGCGTTTGCACCGAGGCAAGCTCATTCTCGAAAACGCAGACCCCGGATTGCGGGTGCGTTTACAGTTTGGCCATTAGTAACTCGCGCTCTCCGAAAGCGGCCATTGCAGGCATAGCTCGAATCCGCTCGAGCGATTCGCGTCTCGGCCGAGGTTATGCGCCTCGATCAGTCCGTTGTGCCTCCGCATCACCTGGGCGGCGATCGCGAGACCGAGCCCCGTACTGGCATCCGTCCGTTCGTTGCGGTTCGCCGTGCTTCGGTAAAACGGGTCAAAGATTTTAGTGAGTTCTTCGATCGGAATCCCGGGGCCGGAATCTCGAACGCGAAGTCTGGCGAAGGCCTCGTGACGATCGAGCAGCACCTCGACCGAGGCGGCTTTCGGGGAGTGTTTGAGTGCGTTGCGAACCACGTTCTCCATCGCCGACTGTATCCAGTATCGATCGCCGATTATCTCGAGGGTCGAGTCCGAGAGCGTCGACGACAGGGTTTTTCCGAGCTGCTCGGCTTCGAATGTGGCGTCAGCCAATACAGTTTGCAGGATGGATTGCAGCTCGAGCGGTTCTCGCTTCCACGCGACGGCGCCCGACTCGAGACGTGAGACGTCGAGAATCTTGTCGATGAGTTCATCGAGGCGCGTCACCTCGCCGTCGATACGCGCTGCCGTAGCGGAAGCGGTCGAATCTTTCTGCGCCAAAAGTCCCGATGCAAGCCGTATCCTGGTGAGCGGCGAACGAACTTCGTGGGAGACGTCCCGGAGCAGCTGCTGCTGCCCCCTTATGAGCGAGCTGATCTGGCGAGCCATCGAGTCGAGCGATCGCGCGAGCTGACCGATCTCGTCACGCCTCGACCGCGCCGTCTCCGAAACACGTGAGTCCAGTTTGCCGACCGCCAGGTCTTCGGTGGTCTGCTGTAGCTCGATGATGGGGCGGGTGATGGACCTCGCCAAACCGAAACTGACGAGAACAGTCACCGCCAAGGAGAGTAACAACACGGGAAGGGGGACATCGCGAAAGACGCCGAGACCTGTGTGCGTCTCAACCGCCATCAGTCGAAACGACTCGCCTTCGTCGCTGATCAGCTCCGGCATTTCCGTTGGAAGATTAAGCAGTACGGCCGGCAGGTCGTAAGCAAAGAAATCATCGCTCATCGATGTCGATGTGCGGGGAGTTCCTGGAGGCACACGTCCGAGCAGATCGACCCCGTTTTCATCCATGACCAGAATATCGAGGCTGTTACCGGAATCGATGGATCGATTACTCGCCCATGTTTTCAAAGAGGACACTCCGCCGTCTGCCAGCGCATTGGCAGCCTCTTGCGCTGCGGTGAAGAGTTCGGCTTCTGCCGATACTTTTCTTTCGGCGATCAGCCATGAGGTGACGGCGATCGCCCCGAGAACCGTGAGGACTAGGGCGGCAAAAAAAGATACGAAAATTCTCAGCGCGAGCTTGCTCATGCAAATCAACGTATCGGTTGATCAGGTCGGATCGAGTTCGATGAGTTCATATCCCGTTCCGCGCACTGATCGTATTTCTATTCCACACTGATCTGACCGTTCGAGTTTTCGTCGAAGGTTACTCACGTGGGTGTCGATGCTGCGATCGTAGAGGGTGAGTTTTCGTCCGAGCGCGCGCTCCGTCAGAACACGTCGTTCGACGGGCCGTCCTTTCTCCTCTGACAGCAACTGGAGAATGCGGAACTCGGCACCCGTCAGTTCGAGAGGATGCCCATCGATCGAGGCGCGGCGTCGCTTGAGATCCAGGCTCATGCGGCCGAGCGTCAGTGAGGATTCGGAGCCTGGAGTCTCGAGCCCTGCAGAGGTGCGTCGCAAGATTGCCCGGACACGAGCAGTCAACTCTCGCGGATCGAAGGGTTTGGCGAGGTAATCGTCTGCGCCGAGTTCGAGTCCGAGAATTCGATCGATTGCTTCGCCTCGTGCGGTCAGCATCATGACGGGGAGGCGAGGCTTGAGTTGCCGTATATCTCTCAGGATGTCGAAGCCGCTGCGACCCGGAAGCATGACATCGAGTATCACGAGGTCGATCGGACTACGGGAAAGTTCGGCGATAGCAGTCGAGTCGTTGGTGGCGAGGGCGATCTCGAAGCCCTCCTGACCCATGAACTCTCCCAGCATCGCGGAGAGATCATGATCGTCATCTACGAGCAGAATGCGAGAAGTCATCGAAGGTAATGCTGCGACGATGCCGTTCATTTGTCAGCCCGTAACTCGATTGCTTCACAGAACTTTGCAGACCGTTTTCGCATCTTTTCGTTCTGCTGCGGTCGAAGTGAGAGAAGATACACCCATTACGGACGTGTCATCGGAGCACACATCATGAGAACGACGTTATCCATTGCGGCCCTGGTTGCCTTGCTGAGTTCGGTGAGCGTCCACGCCCAAGTGCCACCACCTCCACCACCCGATGTGCCGGGTGCACGAGCAGAGGGTCCGGGTATCGAGCGTCGGGAGATGCGACGAATCATCGTTCGTGGGGATCAGGACGGACCGCGCCCCATGATTCGCATGGAACGGGCGGGTGCAGATCTCATGGGGGCTTATGGGCTCGATCCTCGGATGATCTTGAGGATGGCCGATGCGCTCGAGCTCACGCCGCAGCAGCGTGGCAAGATGACCGAGCTCGTGGAAACGGTGCGACCCGGCATGACCAAGATCTCTCGAGAGATCAGAGCTGAGTCGCAACGCCTCAGAAATCTCGATGCGGGTGATTCCAAGTACGCAAGTGAGAGTGCAGCGATCGCTCGAAAGATGGGTGAGCTCACGACGAGTCTCGTCCAGCAGGGCGCCGATCTTCGCGGCAAGATGTGGCAGGTGATGACGCCTGAACAGCGCAAGCGCGCCGAGACCATGCGAGAGCGCGCACGTGAACGCGTGAACGAGCGCATCGAAATTCATCGCGGCAAGCCGCGAGTGTTGATGATGCAGGAACTCGACGAGATCGGTTGATCTCCAGAAAAGCAAAAGGCCCGGAACGCATGACGCTCCGGGCCTTTTTTCATGCTCTTTTTACGAGAGGCTGATCAGTTGACCATCGCCTTCAGGTTCTTGAGCGGCATCGCGCGAACCTTCTTCGAGGCCGACTTCGCCTTGAACATCATCTTCTCGCCGGTGAAGGGGTTGATGCCTTCACGTGCCTTGGTGGCAGGCTTCTTGACGACCTTCAGCTTGGCAAGGCCCGGCAGCGTGAAGAGACCGTGCGAACGCAAGCTCTTCTTGATCTGACCGTTCAGAGAATCGAACACCGCCGCCACGTTCTTGCGCGACAGCGAGGTTTCTTTTGCGATCTGGTTGAGGATTTCCGACTTGGTCGGAGGACCACCCTTTTTCGCCATCTTGGAATACTCCTGGTTTTTTAGGTTTGCGCGTTGTTTTGCGCGTTGCGAACGGAGCGAAAAATAGCATAGAGCCACGCGCTAGCAAACACTTTTCGCAGTATTTCGGCGGAAAAAATGGCCTTTTCGTCTTGCTTTGACCGACGTCGCGTAAGGTAGCGCGCGCTCAGCGAATGAGGATGAGCAACACTTGAATGATGATTCCGGCCCACATCGGAGACAGATCGAGTCCCGCGATCGCCGGAACGGCACTTCGAATTCGCTCCAGCACCGGCTCGCAGAGCGATTCGAGCAGATCTTGAAAGGGCGATCGGACCCCCGGAGCGATCATCGAGGCGAGGGCATAGATGAAAATGGCCCAGAAATAGAGCCATAAAGCCGATCTCAGCAGCTCGATGGCTGCGGCCCACATCCAAGGCAAGGCATCGGGCAGTGCGCCGGCGAGGATGACGCTGAGCGCAGCCGTTTTGACGAGCGAGACGGCAAATACGGCGACAACCGAAGCGGTGTCGATACGTCCGATGGGGGGCAACGCGCGGCGTAACGGCATGATGAGCCAGTTGGTCATGCGCAAGATGGCGTCTGCGACGGGATTGCGGAAGTTCGCCCGGGCCCATTGCAGCATCAGCCGCAACAGGAAGACGTAGAGCAGCAAAGAGAAAAGGGTCTCTGAGAGAAAGAGCACGACCTGATGCACGTTTAACCCCCTTTATCGGCGTTATCGGACAGCTCTCGACCGCGACGAACCGCTGCGTACACCGCTGCGGCCACGACGGCATCGAGCCCCTGTCGTTCAAATGAGTCCAAAGCGGCTTGAGTCGTCCCACCTTTGGAGGTGACCGATGCCCGCAGTTCCGACAAGTCGGCATCGTACGTCGCCATCATGCCAGCCCCGTGCAGTGTCGCGCGCGCCAGTTGCCGTGCTGTGGATTCAGGCAGACCCTGCTGACGAGCGGCAGCGGCCAGAGCCTCCGCCAATCGGAAGAAATATGCGGGTCCGCTCCCCGAAATCGCCGTGACGACGTCCATGAGTGATTCGTCATCCACCCACACGACCTCGCCCGCTGCGCCGAGAATAACGGCTGCGCGCGCTTTCATGTCAGGGGCGACATCCGTTGGCGCAAATAGACCTGTGGCTCCGGCGCCCACCAGAGCAGGGCGATTGGGCATCGCTCGGATGACCGGAAGGGCAACTCCGCACCACTGTTGTAACTGGGCGACAGACAGGCCGGCTGCGATCGAGATGACGAGCGGACGATGCTGTTCGAGTTGTGGGCGCAACAGTTGTAGTGCGGACGCCATATCCTGGGGCTTTACGGCGAGGATCAGCGTGTCGATGTTCGGGAACAAGGACGGGCTGTCGGAGACCACTTGGACTCCGAGCTCCCGATCGAGCGTCGCGGCGGTCGATGGTGAAGTCTCGGCAACTTTGACCCGAGATCGGTCGACGCCTTGTTTGAGTAGCGATTCGACCAAGGCGCGGCCCATGTGCCCACCGCCCAGCACGCCGAGTCCACGACCGAGATCAGGTGCCGTCATGTCGGGGATTGTAGACGCTCACCGAAGAGCGCGGTGCCGATCCTGACTTGGGTGGACCCTTCGGCGATGGCCGCTTCGAGGTCGGCGCTCATGCCCATCGAGAGCGTATCGAGCGTCGCGTGCTGGGCTCGTGCCTCGACGAAGAGGCGACGGAGCTCGGCGAACCAACGTCTTTGCCGCGCTGGATCGGTTTCGGCCGGCGGGATGGCCATCAGGCCGCGCAGCTGAAGGCGTGGCAGGGCTGCGATCGCCTCGAGCAAGCTCGGTAGCTCTGCAGGCTGAACGCCGCCTTTGGTGTCTTCATCTCCCAGCTTGACCTGCACGCAGACCGCGAGCGGCGAAGCATGGAAGGGGCGCTGCTCCGAAAGTCTCACCGCGATTTTGAGTCGGTCGACGGTATGGACCCAGTCGAAATGCTCGGCGACGGGACGAGTCTTGTTGGACTGGAGTTGACCGATGAAGTGCCAGATCAGATGTCGGTGGCGCAGGGCGTCGATCTTGGCGAGACCCTCTTGAAAGTAGTTTTCTCCGAAGTCGCGCTGACCGAGATCGGCGAGAGCGGCGACGGCTTCGACTGACTGCTGCTTGCTGACGGCGATGAGGGTGATATCTCCGGCGGATCGCCCGGCTTCTCCTGCTGCGGTTTCGATGCGGCGATGCACCGCAGCCAGTCGCTCCGAAGCTGCGAGGGCACTGTCAGTCATCGACGGCTCAGACGTCGAAGACGGTGTAGCCGTCGAAGACGGGTCCGTCGACGCAGACCCGCTTCATGGCTGGGCCGGTCGGTGTCTTCACGCGCACGGCGCAACCGGCGCAGCCGCCCACGGCGCAGGCCATGAATTCTTCGAGCGAGACTTGGCAGGGCACGCCAAATCGGGCTGCGACTTTGGCGGCGGCCTCCAGCATGGGGGTAGGGCCACAAGCAAAGATTTCGACCTCGCCAAGCGCCCGCTCATCGAGGGTCGACAGCCAAGTCGCCGCGAGTTCGGTGACGAATCCGTCGAAGCACCCCGGGAAGCCGCTGCGACTCGCGAGGCGAGAGGGAATACCCCAACCATCGAGTAGTGGCATCGAGGCGATGACGCCATCGGGAATGCCGGGCACGAGGATGGTCGAAGGACGGGATTGAAAAGGGAACGGAATCTCCGATCCCATCAACACGAGGGGTTTCCACTCGGCTCGACGATCGGACGCGAGCGCCTCGGCGAGGAACACCATGGGCGGGATTCCGACGCCGCCGCCGATGAGTAGCGGTCGAGGACGATCGGGATTCAATTCGAAGCCGCGTCCGATGGGCCCGAGCACCGAGAGTTGATCACCGACACGGCGACGAGAGAGCGCCGCGAGACCCGGACCGACTATTTTGTAGAGGATGTCGATCCACCCCTCGCGGGGATCGGCACGCATGATCGACAGCGGCCGTCGCATGGGGATGTCGTCGTCGACCGTCAGGTGCGCAAAGCTGCCTGGAAGGGCGCGCGCGGCACACTTCGGCGCTTCGATGCGAATCACGAACTGTTCGCCGTGGAACGATTGTTGAGCGAGGACTTTGCCGTCCTCGAGACAGATGCTGCCGCGATGCGCAGGATGCTGAACGCTCATCGGCGTCCTCCGGAGAGAGTGGCTTCGAGCACCGCCATGCGTACGGCGACACCGTTTCGTACTTGATCACGAATGACCGACTGCGGACCATCTGCGACGTCGGAGGCGATCTCGACTCCACGATTCATGGGTTGGGGATGCATGACGATCGCGTCGGCCTTGGCGGCCCGCAGGCGCTCGGTGGTGAGGCCCCACTCCGCGAAGTAACTCGCCTCATCGGGGATGGACAGAGCGGTCATCCGTTCTTTCTGGATACGAAGCATCATCACGACATCGCAGTTCTCGATGCCAGCCTCGAGCGACGTGAAGCGCTTGCAATCTTTGAACTCTCGCTCTTCAGGCATCAGTCCCTGGGGCGCGACGATGCGAACTTCCTCTGCGCCGAGCGCAGCGAAGGCTTGCCACGACGAGCGCGCCACGCGCGAGTGGCGGATATCGCCGACGATGGCGATTCGCAGACCTTCGATGCGCCCCTTGTGCTGACGCACGGTGAGCGCATCGAGCAGGCCTTGCGTCGGGTGCGTTTGACTGCCCGCGCCGCCCGAAAGGACACTCACATGTTCCGCCACATGGGAGGCGACGAGATCGGGTACGGCGGCGTCCGCATCGCGCAACACGAAGGCATCGACATGCATCGATTCGAGTGTGGCGACCGTGTCGAGCACGCTCTCTCCCTTGAGACGTGAGGAGAGTTGAACTTCGATATTGATGACGTCGGCGCCGAGTCTGCGAGCGGCGAGCTCGAAAGATACTCGTGTACGCGTCGAGGGCTCGGCGAACATCACCGCCACCGTGCGACCCGCGAGCGAATCATTGCGTGCGGCGGGCTTCGAGAGGGGGCGTGCGTAGTGCTCCGATCGCTCGAGAAGGTGACGCACGACTTGAGACGGCAAGCCCTCCAGCGTGAGCAGATGTCGCAGTGAGCCGTCTGCGCGCAACTGGGCGGTGGGCGTGCGATTCGAGTCAGGCATCCGTCGTCGTCCCTCAGCGTTCGCCGGCGAGCCAGCGTTCGAGTACCACCGTCGCGGCGGCACTGTCGATCGCGCCCCGGTCATATCGTTTGCGATCACGCGTACTGCGTCGGTCGCGCAAGGCCGCCTCGGCTTCGAGCGACGAGTAACGTTCGTCGACGAGGTGGACCGGCAACTTGAGCCGCTCGCCGAGCGACTTGGCGAAGGCCTTGGCGCGTCCGGTCATGGGGCTCGTCGTTCCGTCGACATTATACGGGCAGCCGACGACGAGCTGCCGGGCGCCGGCCTTGACCACTTCGATCTCGACGGCTCGCCATTCGACATCCGTCAATTCCGGAGTCTTGCGCTCGATGGCTCGCAGCGGGCGCGCGGTCCCGGTGAGGGTATCGCCTGCGGCAAGGCCGATGCGCTTCATGCCGAAATCGAAGCCGATCACGACTTCGGGAACGCGAAATTCACCCTCAGGCGTGACCGGCGACATGACTCATGCGGCCGATATCGATTCCGAGCTGGCGCCACACGGCATGCCATCGATCCTCGAAGGGCATCTCGAACACGATGCGTTCGTCGACGGGAAGCGAGATCCAGGCGTTATCGTGCATTTCGCGCTCGAGCTGGCCGACCTCCCATCCTGCATAACCGAGAGCGATGAACGCATCGGCAGGGCCTTCTCCTCGCGCCATCGCCGCGAGGATATCTTTGGATGTCGTCACGTGAATCTGTTCCGACACTGCGTGCGAGGAGTCCCATCGTCCCGCGGGACGATGGACCACAAACCCGCGATCACGATGAACCGGCCCGCCACGCAGCACGGATCGACCCGAAAGTTCGGGTCGTGCAGGTTCGAGACTCATTTGTTCGAACACCTCGCCAAGCGTCATCGGCAAAGGTTTGTTGATCACGATCCCGAGCGCGCCCTTGTCGATGCTGTGCTCGCACACGAGCGTCACGGTCTGGGAGAACTCGGGATCCGCCAGCGAGGGCATGGCGACCAGAAGATGATTGGTCAGACTGTGTTCGCCGCTCATGCGCGATGTGCCTCGATACGACGACGAATGGCAGCGATCAGCGCCGAGCCGATGTCGATACCGAATTGTTTATCGAGTTCACGAATGCCGGTCGGACTCGTCACGTTGATCTCGGTGACGAAATCACCGATGACATCGAGGCCGACGAACAGCATGCCTTGCTCGGCAAGGCGAGGACCGATTTGCGCGGCGAGGAATCGGTCGCGCTCGTTCAGCGGTCGGCCGACGCCGGTTGCGCCGGCAGCGAGATTCCCGCGGTTGTCACTGGCGCTCGGGATGCGTGACAGCGCAAACGGCATGGGTTCGCCGTCGACCAAGAGAACGCGCGAGTCGCCCGTGGCGACGATTTCGGGAAGGTAGCGCTGCACGATCGCGAATTGACTACCGTAGTTCGTCAAGGTTTCGAATACGACACTCGCGTTCTTGTCGCCTTGTTCGATGACGAAGATCGAGCGACCGCCCATGCCATGCAGGGGCTTGCAGACAATCTTCGAGTGCTCCGCCAAGAAGACATGCATGTCGCCCATGTCGCGGGTGATGAGCGTGGGTGCGCAGCATTGCGGAAACCATGCGGTATAGACCTTTTCGTTCATGTCGCGCAGGCCTCGCGGCCTGTTGACGACCAGGGCGCCTTGGTCTTCGGCGCGCTCGAGAATATAAGTGCTGTAGATGTATTCGGTATCGAAGGGCGGGTCCTTGCGCATCAGGATGACGTCGATGTCACCCAAGCGCATCGTCGCGGCCTCGCCGAGCTCGAACCAGCGCTTCTCGTTCTGGAATACTTTGAGCGGCCGAGCGCGGCCACAGGCGACGCCGTCGCGCAGCCAGAGATCGCCGAGTTCGAGATACAGAAGATCGAATCCGTCGGCCGCTGCGGCCCAGAGCATGGCGAGAGTCGAGTCCTTCGCGTACTTAACGTCGGCGATGGGGTCCATCACCACGGCGAGGGTAGGTCGGGTCATGCAAAGTCTCCTGCGAGACATTGTAGTGCGGAGAGCGCCGCAAGCCCCGCAGTTTCTGTACGCAGCACCCGGGGGCCGAGCCGAATCGCCCGGAATCCGACCTCCAACGCCCGCTCCGCCTCCGTTTCCTCGAGCCCGCCCTCAGGTCCGACGAGGAGCGCGATCTCTCGCGGCGGATCGAAGCCCGTCAGGGCGCTCGCGAGGGAGGCGCTGGCCTCTGGCATCAGGAGTAGCCGGCCGTCGACATGCGACACCGCACTGAGAGCTGATTCGAAAGACAGCGGCGCATCGATGATGGGCAGAGTGTTGCGACCGCTTTGCTCGCATGCCGCAGCAGCGACCGCTTGCCAGTGGAGAGCACGCTTGTCTCCCCGATCGGCATCCAGCTGGACCACGCTGCGCGCCGCGGCGACCGGGATGATTCGATGAACGCCGAGCTCCGTCGCCTTCTGGATGACGAAGTCCATGCGCTCGCCGCGGGCGAGCGCTTGCAGCAGGACGAGACGGAGGGGCGACTCACGCTCGATGAGCCGATGCTCGCCAACTTCTATGATGGCTTCCCGACCCGCGAGACGGAGAGTGGCTTGGTGCTCGCCGCCACGGCCGTCGAAAACCGTGAGTTGGGCGCCGTCACGAAGTCGCAGCACCTTGGTGACGTGTTGCGCCGCCTGCTTACCCAGGGTGACGCGACGACCTGGCTCGAGCGCTGAATCGACGTGAACCCGAATATCTCTCATGCCGTAGCCTCGGCACGAACGGCAAGATCTAGGCCTTCGCGTGCCACCTCGACGATGAGATCGATCTCTTCCGGCGAAATCACATAAGGGGGCATGAAGTAGATGACATTGCCGAGGGGCCTCAGCAAGACGCCTCGACTGAGCGCGTGCCGATAGATGTGAAGGTGACGGCGCTCGCGCCAATCGAAGCTGCGGCGCGTGCTGCGGTCTCGCACGAACTCGACAGCGACGATGAGGCCGCGCTGGCGCACCTCGGCAACGTTCGGATGGTCATCGAAGGCCCGTCGTGTCGCAGCGCCCAGATGATCGGCCAATACCCGATTAGCCTTGAGCGCATCGCGCTCGCGAAAAAGTCGTAGCGAGGCCAGTGCCGCTGCGCAGGCCAGAGGGTTCCCCGAATAGCTGTGCGAGTGTAGGAACGCGTTGAGTTTCACGTATTCATCGTAAAACGCTGCGTAGATCGATTCGCGAGTCAGTACGACCGACATCGGTAGATAGCCTGCCGTGAGACCCTTCGAGAGACAAAGAAAATCCGGGGTGATCTCCGCCTGCTCGCAGGCGAAAAGCGTTCCGGTTCGTCCGAAGCCGACCGCAATCTCATCGGCGATCAGGTGGACGCCGTGTCGATCGCAGGCCTCGCGCACGAGCTTGAGGTAAAGCGGGTCATGCATGCGCATGTTGCCGGCACACTGAACGAGTGGCTCGAGAATGACCGCGGCAATTTCATCCGCTTGCGCGGCGAGCACGCGCTCGAGTTCGGATGCACGACGACGCGCGACATCGGCCGGGCTCTCACCGGGTTCGGCGAGGAATGCATCGGGTGAGGGAACGGTGATCACGTCCATCAACAGTGGTCGGTAGATCGCCTTGTAGAGTTCGACGCTGCCCACGGCGAGCGCGCCCAAGGTTTCGCCGTGATAGCTGTTCGACAAGGTCACGAATCGGGTTTTGCCGGGACGCCCCGTGTTCTGCCAGAAGTGGAAACTCATCTTCATGGCTACCTCGATCGAGGCCGAGCCACTGTCTGCAAAAAAACAACGGTTGAGTCCGGGAGGCGCCAGCGTCACGAGTTCGGCGGCGAGCTGCGCGGCAGGCTCGTGGGTGAAGCCCGCGAACATCACGTGCGGCAGTCGTTCGAGCTGCTCGCTCACCGCGGCATTTATGTCCGGATTCGCATGACCCCAAAGATTGACCCACCATGAGCTGATTGCATCGAGATAACGGCGACCGTCGTAGTCCTCGAGCCAGACGCCCTGACCACGGCGCAGGGGCACGAGCGGCATGGTGGCCTCGTGATCCTTCATCTGCGTGCAGGGGTGCCAAACGTGCGCGAGGTCGAGGGCGCGCAACTCGGCGTTCGAGGGGTGGATCATGCGGTGATTTTGGCACGTTCCGGTGCGTGTATGATCTGGCGAAGGGGGTACTCGTCCATGAACAACGTAGCCGGAGGGCGCGAAGCGCCTCGTTACTATCCTTGGGTCGTCGCCGTGATGGGGATGCTCGCGCTCTTCCTCTCGAACGGCATGACCGCCACCGGCATCACCATCTTCGATCCCTCGCTGCTCGACGAATTCGGCTGGGCGCGTGGCGACTTCAAGTTCCGCGACTTCCTGAACTTTGCCGTGACGGCAACGATCGCGCCCTTCATCGGCATCCTGATCGATCGGGTCAATCCTCGGTACCTGTTGATGACCGGATGTGGTCTTTTGACGCTCGGGTACGTGGGCTACAGCCTCATCGCGAATGGCGGTCCGGTCCCGCTCATCGAAGCCATCGCCGTGATCACCGCGCTCGGGCTAGGGGGTGTCGTGGTGGTGGCGCTCGGCTCCCTCGCACCGAGCCTCAGTCGATCTGTGGCCATCGCGATCGCCTTGGCGCTTGCCGCCTTGGGTCTGTGGCTCTACGCACAGAACTGGATGGGTATCGCCCTCAAGCAGGTGTATCTCATCCACTTGATGTTCTCGCTTGCGTTGTCGACGGCGGGCTCGATGACCGTGATTTATTTGGTGTCGAGCTGGTTCGTGAAACATCGCGGTCTCGCCATCGGCATCGCCCTGATGGGTACGAGCCTCGGCAGCGCTGTGTTGCCTTTCGTCAATCCGTATCTCATCGAGGCCTTCGGTTGGAGGCAAGCGTATCTCTACAACTCGGTCATGCCGATCGTGTTGCTGGTGCTGATCTTCTTCGTGATTCGCGGGACCCCCGCGCAGGCTGGCTACAAGGCGGTGGGACAAAACGAGGCGCTCGGCGACCTCAAGCAGCACGGCCTCACGTTCCAGCAGGCGATTCGTACCCGTACATTTTGGGCGATCGGCTTGTCGGGCTTTTTGTCTTACTTCGCGATCTTTTCTTTCGTGCAGCACTATGTGCTGCATCTCAACAAGGGGTTCGGGTTCACGCTCAAAGAAGCAGGACTTCAGCTCTTTCTGTTTAGCTTGGTGGCCATGTTTGCGAAGCTTGCGAACGGCGCCATTGCCGATCGAATCGATCGACACAAAGTATTCATGGCTTGTCTCGTGATCATGTTCGTCGGGCTCATCGGGCTCGCCAGCATGAAACGCGAGTGGGTGACGATCTCGGCAGTGGTCATCGGTCTCGGGTGGGGCGGCCTCTTCACGCTCTACAACATGCTCGCGGTCAATAATTTCGGATTACGCGAGATCGGCCGCATCAACGGATCCATCAGCTTCATGGAATCGATTGGTGTCGGGCTCGGCAGTTGGATCACGGGCAAGCTGTTCGACGAGTTCGGCAGCTATCAGGTGCCCTTCGCGGGGCTGGCGTGCGCCTTGGCGCTCTCGATCGTGATCGGCACGCAGATCAAGAGCGAAGTCGACGAGCGCGTGCTCGCGAGTCGCGACTGAGTCGCCGGTTCAAGGACGTCTTTTTATCAGGGCGCCTTTTTCCGATCGCGATTCCAGAGGACTTCGCTGCCGTTCTCGTGGCGGGCGAGGACGCGTGCGATCACGAAAAGCAGATCGGACAACCGGTTGAGGTAGCGCGCAGGCTCCGGGCTGATCGGGCTTTGGGCCGCCAGTGTCCAGACCCGGCGCTCGGCGCGGCGTACGGTAGTTCGCGCCAAGTGACAGGTGGCCGAGGCGGGGCCTCCGCCCGGAAGGATGAAATCCTTGAGGGGCGGCAGGTGTTCGTTGAAGGCGTCGAGTGCGGTTTCGAGCCGATCGACGTGCGCCGACTGAATGAGCGTCATACCCGGGATGCAGAGCTCGCCCCCGAGGTCGAACAGGTCGTGCTGCACCTCGACCAGACAGTCCGTCACGTCTTCGGGGAGTCCCGGGACGGCGAGGATCATGCCGATGGTGCAGTTGGCCTCATCGACCGTGCCGTAGGCCTCAACACGCGGGTCGTCTTTGGCGACGCGGCTCCCGTCACCGAGCCCGGTGGTACCGTCGTCCCCGGTGCGGGTGTAGATCTTGCTCAAGCGGTTTCCCATGGCGTTTAAGATACCACTCCAGACTCATCGATCCGGGATCAAATCGTGCCATCCGCAGAACTGAAGGCCGCCATCGAGGCCGCCGAGGCCGCCGCCACGGTCATTCGCGATCTGTATCAGCGCAACCTGCAGGTCGTGACGAAGGCTGATAAATCGCCGGTGACCGAGGCGGACGTGAGATCGGAAGAAGCCATCCGAGACGTGCTGTCGAGACATTTCCCGGCGTACGGATTCTTTGGCGAAGAAACCGGTCAGCATCACATGGGTGCGGAGAGCATCTGGCTCGTCGATCCGATCGACGGTACCAAGTCGTTCGTACGCGAGTGTCCGTTTTTCTCGACCCAAATTGCATTGATGCGTGGAGGGCGCATGGTGCTTGGCGTGTCGTCGGCGCCGGCATACGGCGAGTTCGCGTGGGCCGAGCGAGGCGAGGGCGCGTGGCTCGGTCAGCAACGCATCCGGGTGAGTGGTGTCGATGCGATCGATGCGGCGATCGTCTCGAGCGGCAATCTCAAAACTTTGGCCTCAAGTCCGCGCTGGACGCGTTACGGCGAACTCGTCACCCGCGTCAATCGCATTCGCGGTTATGGTGATTTCGTGCACTACCATTTGCTCGCGCGCGGCGCGCTCGATGCCGTGATCGAGTCGGACGTGAATATTCTCGATATCGCGGCGCTCACGGTAATCGTCGAGGAAGCCGGCGGCACATTCACCGATCTCGAGGGGTCTGCGGTGGGTCTATCGACTACGTCGGTGCTCGCGACCAACGGCATCCTGCACGCGCCGCTCCTTGCGGCGCTGCGTTAAAAGCACCCTCGATCAGGGCTGTAGACGCGTCACGCTCCATTCGCTGCCGATGGTCGGCGGTTGGTGGGGGTCGGAGCCGCTCGATAATTTTCGGGTCCATCGCGCACGATCGTGAATGCGTGATTCGCCCTCGACCCAGAGCTCTACCGCCTCGGCATACACGTGATACCCGCCCCAATGAGGGGGGCGGGGGATGTGATCGCCGAGTCCCGCGGGCGCGGGTGCGTCTTCGGGACCCGGTACCGGCACGTTGAAGCGCTGCGCTGTCGCGACGACCGCCGCCTCGAGATCGGCGCGAGAGCCCACGGGTTGACTCTGAGCGCTCGCCCAAGCGCCCACTCGGCGCTGCCAAGGACGTGTCTTGAAGTAGGCATCGCTCTCTGCGGCAGGCGCGCGCACGACTCGCCCCTCGATGCGGACCTGGCGAAAGAGGTGATCCCAGTGCATCACGATGGCCACGCGCGGATGCGCTTCGATCTCGTGTCCCTTGCGAGAGTCGTAGTTGGTGAAGAAGCAGATGTATCCCGGATCGACCACAATTTCTTTGCACAGCACGACACGAGCCGAGGGCTGGCCTTCTGCGCCGACGCTCGCCACCACCATGGCGTTGGGATTCGGCTGATCACGCCTTGAGCGGGCTATTTCGAGCCAGGATGCGGCGATCGCGAGCGGCTCTGCAGGCAAGGGGTCGGGCAGGAATTGGATGGGCACAGGCATAACCGGGATGGTACCGCCTCCGAAGCCCGGCAGTAACGCCCGGACAGTTATCCATGCCTGGGCAGTTATAGTAGGACCCGTCAGGGCTCAAAATCGCCCCGTTTCCGCGAGTCCAAGCGCATGGCCACTCTCGATGAGCTCCGAAAACATCTCGATGACATCGACCGTCAGTTGATCGAGCTGATTGCCGAACGGCAGCGCACGAGCGGTGAGATCGCACGGGTCAAGCGCTCGACGGGGCGCGCGACGCGTGACTACGGACGCGAGCGCGACGTGATTCTCGGCGCGCGAGCCGAGGCGCAAGCGCAGGGTGTCTCGCCGCGAATCGCCGAAGATCTCATGCGCATGCTAATCCGAAGTTCGTTGACGACCCAGGAGCGCTCGAGCGTCGCAGCGACCGGCCAGGGAACGGGTCGTCGCGCGCTTGTGATCGGCGGAGCCGGCAAACTTGGTCGCTGGTTCGTCGAGTTTCTCGCCTCTCAGGGTTTCGAGATCGACGTCAGTGATCCGGCGGGAGCGCCCGAAGGAACGACCGACATCGGCGACTATCGGCAAGCGGAGCTCGAGCAGGATTACATCGTCGTGGCGACACCGCTCGGGTATACCGACGCCGTGCTTCGCGAGCTGGCGATGCGTCGACCGCGAGGCGTGATCTTCGATGTCGGATCATTGAAGTCGCCCTTGCGCGGAGGGCTGATGGCGCTCAAGTCCCACGGCTGTCGCGTGACGTCCGTGCACCCGATGTTCGGCCCCGATACCGAGCTATTGTCCGGGCGACACGTGATCTTCGTCGATCTCGGCCACGCCGAAGCGTTGACCCAGGCCAAAGAATTATTTGCGCCGACCATGGTCGAGCAAGTCGTGATGAGTCTGGATGAGCACGATCGACTCATCGCCTACGTGCTCGGGCTGTCGCATGCGTTGAATATTGCGTTCTTCACGGCATTGGCCGAGAGCGGGGAGGCTGCGCCCCGGCTCGCGAAACTCTCGAGCACCACATTCGATGCGCAGCTCGATGTCGCCACTCGCGTGGCTCAGGAGAGTCCGCAGCTCTACTACGAAATCCAATCACTCAATGATTACGGTGCAGAGTCGCTCGAGGCGCTCGCCAAGGCCGTCGAGTCCCTGCGACGCTCGGTGTTATCTCGTGACGCCGGTGCGTTCACTGCATTGATGGAGAAAGGCCGAGAATATCTCGAGGATCGAAAATCCATGACGGAGCGCCGCGCCTGATAGATCGCCGATCGCATGACTGATTCCATCGACAAGGACGGTTTTCGCGCCAACGTGGGCATCGTGCTCATGCAGCAGGGCGGCCGTGTGTTTTTGGGCAAGCGAGCGGGCGGCAAAGGCTGGCAGTTTCCGCAGGGCGGGTTACAAGCCGGCGAGCCGGCGGAGCAGGGCATGTTTCGGGAGCTCGCCGAAGAAATCGGTCTCGGCCCTGATGATGTCCGGATCCTGGGCGTTACTCGTCGCTGGCTACGTTATCGTCTTCCGCAACGCTATCAGCGTCGCGATCAGTTGCCCTTGTGCGTCGGGCAAAAACAGCGATGGTATTTGCTCGAGAGCCGCTTGGAGACGCCTCCTGTCCGGTTCGATCAGACGAACGAACCCGAGTTTTGCGGGTGGAGATGGTCGGAGTGGTGGGAGCCGGTGCGAGAAGTAATCCACTTCAAACGACCCGTTTATCGTCGCGCCCTGCACGAGCTCGGGCGACTCGCGTTCCCGGAGGGTCTGCCTCCCTATCCCGATTGGTGGGTCAAGGGCTGACATCGTGAACGTGCGCGATCGGAATCAGCATGTGGTTCTCCGGGGCGTGAGTCCGACTCGTTTGCGGGTGCTTGCCGGGCTTGCCATCCTTTTTTTGGCGCTGGTGGGTTGGGGTCTGTTTTCGTTGGGGCGTGCGGGGATCGGCGTCGGTGACACCGGGCCTCAGAGCCGGCCGGCAACGTTGCGTCAGGCCATCCGAGAACGCGACGAGTTGATCGAGACCCTTAGGCGATCCGTGGCCGAGCTCGAGATGCTCAAAGGCTCTCAGGATCGTGAACGGCAAGAAGTATCCCGAACCATCGGCGAGTTGCAGGCCGAGGTTGCCAGACAGCGGCAGCAGTTGGAGTTCTACAAAGGGGTAGTGGCCAGTACCGAACCCCCTGCTGATGTCGCCATCCGAAATGTTCGAGTCGATCGTGGCGCAACGGCAGGTCGGGTACAGCTTCGACTTTCCCTCGTTCAGCCCGGAAATCCCCGGGGAATGGTCTCCGGGCGGATCAAGATCCTCATCGAGGGCAGTCGAGAGGGTCGTCCGATCCGTGTGACGGCTCTCGAAATGCCCTATAACTTCAGATACTTCGAGAACATCGATCGCGAACTTCTCGCGCCGGACGGAGTCTCACCGGAGCGCCTCCAGATCGAAGTGGAGCCGGCTGGCAGACCGGGGCGCCTCGTGGTTCAATCCCTGCTCTGGCCGCTCTGATCCGGCCTGGGGGGTTGGCAATGTTTGGACGACGCAAGACGCCCCGTTTGTCGGGCCGTATCGACACCCTGCTGGGTCGCGGGACCACATTGAAGGGCGACCTCGAGTTCACCGGCGGGCTTCACGTCGACGGCGCTCACCACGGCAATGTGCGTGGCCTCGAGGGGTCGACGCCCGCCACGCTTTGGGTCGGGGAGCCGGGACGCGTTCACGGCAACGTCGAAGTGGCCGTCGCCGTCATCAACGGCGAGGTGGTCGGCAACGTGCGAGGCAGTGAGCGCGTGGTGCTCGGCGCCAAGGCGCGTGTGACGGGCGACGTGTCCTACGGAGTCATCGAAATGACGCTGGGCGCGCGCATCGAGGGCAAATTGGTTCCCTTGGCGTCGAAGGCGTCGGCCGAGGCGGCGAGCCCGCCGGAAAGCTCGGCGGAGTCAGACTGGGGCGCGAATGTGGTCCGTCCCTTTGACGTTCGGCAGGGCCGGCACTAGCATTCGCCGCGCAACGCGCCCACCTGGATTTTTTTGAGGATTCGAAGATGACGACTGTGGCAGAAGATCTACCGCTCGATATGCCTCCCGCGCTGGTATTCACCGACGCGGCGGCGCGCAAGGTGGGTTCGCTGATCGAGAGCGAGGGTAATCCGTCCCTGATGTTGCGTGTCTTCGTGCAAGGCGGCGGCTGCTCGGGCATGCAGTACGGATTCGAGTTCGACGAGCAAGCACAAGATGGCGACACCATGGTCGAAAACATGGGCGTCAAGTTGTTGGTCGATCCGATGAGCCTGCAGTATCTCTCGGGCGCCGAAATCGATTATCGCGAAGGACTCGAAGGCGCGCAGTTCGTGATCCGCAATCCCAACGCCACGACGACCTGCGGTTGCGGGTCCTCGTTCTCGGCATAACTCCTCTCGCGACTTTCAAGGAGTGACGTGAGTCGGGGGAATGGTCGGGCTGCGCCAGAGTTGCTGGCCGCAGTCGATCTTGGCTCCAACAGTTTCCACATGGTCGTTGCCCGTTATATCCACGGGCAGCTGACCGTCATCGATCGCTTGCGCGAAAGCGTCCGTCTAGGTTCGGGGCTCGATGAAGAAGGTCGACTCGACCGTGAAGTCGCTGCGCGGGCTCTGGCGTGTCTCGAGCGATTTGGTCAGCGACTTCGCGAAATCCACCCTGACCGAGTGCGCGTGGTCGGTACCAACACCCTTCGTCGCGCCCACCGGAAACAGGCGTTCCTCGAAAAGGCTCGCGCGGCGCTCGGCTCGCCCATCGAAATTGTTTCGGGAGTGGAAGAGGCGCGGCTCATCTATTCCGGCGTCGCCCACACCTCGCCCATGCGCGAGGGCAGACGGCTGGTCGTCGATATCGGCGGGGGCAGCACCGAGTTGATCATCGGCGAGTCACTCGCTCCGCTGAGACTGGCGAGTACCGAGCTCGGGTGCGTGACGATGAGCGAGCGCTTTTTCGCCGGCGGACGAATCTCGGAAAAGCGCTTTGCCCGTGCGCGAGTCATGGCGCGAGGAGAACTCGAACCCATCGAGCAGGCCTACCGAAAGACCGGATGGCAAGCCGTGATCGGCAGCTCGGGGACGGTGAAATCCGTCGCCGACGCGGTACGTGAGCTCGATCCCTCCGCCCAAGGCATCACGGCTGAGGCATTAGAGGCCGTGCTCGATACCACGCTCAAGGCCGATCATGTCCGGGACGTGGGGTTCGAGTCGTTGAGCGAGGATCGTCGGGCAGTGTTTGCCGGAGGCATTGCGATCCTTGCCGAGGTGTTTGCGAGCCTCGGCATCAAAAAAATGGATGTCTCGGATGGCGCGATGCGCGATGGCTTGCTCTACGACCTCGTAGGTCGGATGACCCACGAAGATGCGCGGGATCGTACCGTTCGGGCGATGCAAGCGAGATATCACGTCGACTCTGCGCAGGCAGAGCGCGTCGAGGCCACCTCCGTGAATTTTCTTGAACAGGTCTCGGATTCGTGGCAGTTCGAGGATTCTGCGGCCAGTCAGATTCTGGCTTGGGCGGCTCGTTTGCACGAGATCGGTCTCGACGTCTCGCACTCGCGCTACCACCAGCACGGCGCCTATCTGCTCGAGAACGCCGACATGCCCGGGTTTCCGCGAGAAGAACAAAGATTGCTTGCGCGTCTCGTCGGCGGTCATCGTCGCAAGTTGTCACTCGAGGGCCTCGACAAACTCCTGCCCCCCTGGGATCGGCGAACCCTCCACCTCATTGTTCTTTTGCGGCTTGCCGTATTGCTGCACCGAGGGCGTGGGCGAGCGCCATTGCCGGAACTCACGCTCATCGCGCGAGGGCGAAATATTTTGGAGGCGAGATTCCCGGTTCGCTGGTTACGCGATCATCCGCTCACGGTCGCCGATCTGAGTCAGGAGATCGATCTGCTCAAGGCCGTCGATTTCCGACTGCGGATTTACTCTTCGAGGGGTCTGCCCGCCGTATAGGCGTCGAGCAATTCGTCCTGGGCGCAGACTCCATGCGCGCCCCGTCCGGTGGCGCGTCGATAATGTCCGTCCTGATCGAGTTCCCACGCCTGCGTGTCATCGCGCAGATAGATTTCCAGATCCTCCAGGATGCGCTTCTTGTATTTCTCGCGACGTATCGGGAAGGCGATCTCGACGCGTCGAAAGAAATTTCGGTCCATCCAGTCTGCGCTGCTGCAGAAAATCTCCGGGTCGCCGCCGTTGGCGAACCAGAACACGCGGGAGTGCTCGAGAAATCTTCCGACGATCGACCTCACCCGGATATTATCCGACACACCGGGCACGCCGGGACGCAGCGCACACACGCCGCGGACGATGAGATCGATTTGAACCCCAGCCTGCGACGCTTTGCACAGCGCGGCGATGGACTCCGGTTCGACCAGCGCGTTCATTTTGAGAATGACCCGGGCGGGTCGCCCTGCCGCCGCATGAGCCGATTCACGCTCCAATCGAGCGATCATCGCGCGATGCATTTCGAAGGGCGACTGCAAGAGACAAGAGAGGCGCGGAGTCCGAGTCAGGCTTGTCAGCTGAAGAAAAACTTCGTGGACGTCCTGACCGATTTCGGGATCGCAGGTGAACAGACCGTAGTCGGTGTAAGTCCGTGCGGTACGCGAGTGGTAGTTGCCGGTGCCGAGATGACAGTAACGGCGAATGCCCCCGCGCTCTCGACGTGCGACCAACACCAGCTTGGCGTGAGTCTTGAAGCCGACGACGCCGTACATGACATGGGCTCCGGCTTCCTGCAATCGGTCCGAGAGTTCGATGTTAGCCTCTTCATCGAAGCGCGCGCGTAACTCGATCACGACCGTGACATCCTTGCCGGCGTGCGCAGCTGCGACGAGTGCGTCGACGATAGCCGAGTCGTTTCCGGTTCGATAGAGCGTTTGCTTGATTGCGAGCACCTGCGGATCGTTCGCCGCTTGCTTCAAGAAATCGACTACCGGAGCAAAAGACTGGAACGGATGATGCAGCAGCAGATCGCTCTGCCGAATCGCTGCAAACATGTCCGGACCATCGTTGAGGCGGCGGGGCAAGCTTGGGCGGAAGGCCGGATACTTCAAATCGCTTCGGTGAGCGAGGTCGTAGATGGCAGACAGTCGATGCAGATTGACCGGAGATGGCACCGCGTAAATATCGAGCGGCGAAATTCCGAACTGCTTCGCCAGAAAATCGACGAGGTCACGCGGGCAGTCGTCAGCGGTTTCGAGCCGTACCGCAGAGCCGTAACGCCGTTGCGCGAGCTCGCCCTCCAGCGCTCGGCGAAGATCGTCCGCTTCTTCCTCATCGATGAAAAGATCGCTGTTTCGAGTCAATCGAAACTGATGGCACGCCAGAATCTGCATGCCTTCGAAGAGCCTCGGCACGAATTCCTCGATGATCGTCGACAGCAGTACGAATCTTTGGGACTCACCGCTTTCGGAAGGTATCGGGACTACGCGCGGGAGCGACCGAGGCGCTTGAACGACCGCCAGCGTCGCTTCGCGACCGAACGCATCTTCGCCTTGAAGGCGCACGATGAAATTCAGGCTCTTGTTCTGGATGCGAGGGAAAGGCCGCGACGGATCGAGCGCGAGTGGTGACAACACGGGCTCGACCTCGTTTTCGAAGTAAGCAGCAAGCCACTCTTGGGTGGACTGCGGCCAGTCCCCCTTCGGGGCAAGGACGATCCCGGCCTCGCGCAAGGCGGGCAACAAGACATTGCGCAAGCAGGCGTACTGCTCGGCCACCAGCAGGGTCGCTCTGTGATGGATGGCAGCGAGCTGCGCGGCGGGGGTCAAGCCATCGACGCCCAGACCCCCTGGTGAGTTTTCTTGCAGCTGCTTGATGCCCGCGACACGAATTTCGAAGAATTCATCGAGGTTGCTAGACGAGATGCAAAGAAAACGAAGACGCTCGAGCAGGGGTACCGACGGATCGAGTGCCTGTACGAGTACGCGCTGGTTGAACTCCAGCAACGAAAGCTCTCGATTGATGAGGGTAGGCGACGCGGCGGCCGCTGCGTTATTCATGGTCTTTAGTAGACCATGAACGCTCGAAAAGATTGTTACAGCGAAGCTCCGCGAGCAGCGGATTTTGCGCCGCCGGCGTCAACCGGGGTCTTCCCGGGTGGCGTACCGGGCGCGATCGCCGAGTCGGTGCCCGAGGTGGCGGCCAAAAGTGCGGGCGTCACCCGACCCGCATCGAGGCTGGCGAGCAAGGGACCGGCCTGCATGCGGAACTCGGCCATGAGCGATGCCGGGATAGGTCGGTCGTTCGGGAGCGGGACTTTTTGCGGATCTTTATGGACGCCGCTCTGCAGGTATTCGTAGTGCAGGTGCGGGCCGGTCGCGAGTCCCGTCATGCCCACGTAGCCGATGACCTCACCTTGACGTACGCGCTCGCCTTGGCGCAACCCGCGTGCGAATCGGGACAAGTGCCCATAGACGGTACGTACATCGTTGGCGTGCTGGAGTTCGATGACCTTGCCATAGCCGCCCTTCGTTCCGACGAAGCGCACCCGGCCCTCACCCGCTGCCTTGACGGGCGTGCCGGTCGGGGCGGCGTAGTCAACACCGCGATGTGCGCGCATTCGGTTGAGTACCGGATGACGGCGATACAAATTGAAACGCGAGCTGACTCGAGTGAACTCGAGCGGTGCGCGCAGGAAGGCTTTGCGCAGACTGCGCCCGTCTGGCGTGTAGTAACCGAAGTCACCGTCTTCGGCACCACCGTCCTCGCTCTCTGGAGCGAAGCGAAGGGCGCGATAGACCGTACCCTGATTGATGAACTCCACCGCGAGCACATCGCCTTCGCCCAAGGGCGTGCCGTCCTGACTCAACTCTTCATATATGACGCGAAAGCGATCGCCCGGCTGGATGTCGAGGACGAAGTCGATATCCCATCGAAAGATGTTGGTGATCTTCATGGCGAGCGAATCGCTGAGACCCGCTTCACCGGCCGCCTGGAAGAGCGAATTCTTGATCGTCGCTTCGCCGACGCGCACGTTCTTTTCGAGTGGGTTGACGATGACCGAACTATCGAAGCCGTTTTCGTCACGCCGGACTTGCAGCGTTTCGCTCGGGCTCAGTTGTCGTTCGAGGCTGACCAGCTGGTTGTCGCGGACGCCGAACTTCAGGGTTTCGCCGGGGTAGAGCCGATCGAGGCTCCGCCGGATGTCGGGTAACGCCCGAAGTGTCGCAAGATCGGTCACCGAGAGTTCGAGCTTGCGGAAGATTCGTTCGAGGGTGTCGTTGGTGCCGACGATGACATCGACAGTGAGCGGAACGAGGATCGCCCTCGTCGAGGCTTCGGCTTCGGCGGCCTGAAGGGCGTTGATGGCGCTCTCGTCCAACCGGCCGAGGTCCGAAAGCCAGGATTCTCCACGCCACCAGGTTAGGGCCAGCACCGCTACGACCGTGCATTGCAGCCAGCGGCCTTTGAGCAAGGCGAGGACGCGGTTTTTTGATCCGACTTCCAGCGTCATGGACTACACTTCGCCGCCACGAGAGCGGCGAACGGTACCCGCGCCGGCAGACAGGGTCAACCCATCGGCCGAGGGTTTTCGCAGAGTGGACTCGGCAGGGCGACGATAGAGGCATCGCTGCAACATGGTGAGTATTCAGCAACAACTCGAAGAAATCCGTCGGGGCAGCTCCGAGCTCCTCGTCGAGGCCGAACTCGTCAAAAAGCTTTCACGCGGCAAGCCGCTGCGGATCAAGGCCGGCTTCGACCCGACGGCTCCCGATCTGCATCTGGGGCACACCGTGCTCATCAACAAGATGCGCCAGCTCCAGCAGTTCGGTCACGAGGTCGTCTTTCTGATCGGAGACTTCACCGGTCTCATCGGTGACCCGACCGGTCGAAACGCCACGCGTCCGAGGCTCACGCCCGAAGACGTGCAGTCGAACGCGCGTACCTACCAAGAGCAGATTTTCAAGATCCTCGATCCGGCCCTCACCGTCATCGAGTTCAACTCCAAGTGGCTGAGCAACATGCCGTTGCCGAAGTTCGTCGAGGTCGCCGCCCAATACACCGTGGCGCGCATGCTCGAGCGCGACGATTTCGCCAAGCGCTACAAGGCCGGACAGCCTATTTCCGTGCACGAATTCTTCTATCCGCTTGCGCAGGGTTATGACTCCGTCGCGTTGCGAGCCGATGTCGAGCTCGGCGGAACCGACCAAAAATTCAATTTGCTGGTCGGGCGTCAGCTGCAAGAGGCTTATGGGCAAGAGCCGCAGTGCGTGCTCACCATGCCGTTGCTCGAGGGTCTCGATGGCGTCAACAAGATGTCCAAGTCCCTCGGCAATTACGTGGGCATCGCCGAGGCGCCGGACGCCCAGTTCGGCAAGCTCATGTCGGTCAGTGACGAGCTCATGTGGCGCTACTTCGAGTTGCTGTCATTCCGGCCGCTCAAGGAAATCGCAGCGCTCCGCCAGAGCATCGCCGAAGGACGCAATCCTCGGGACGTGAAGTTCGAACTCGCCAAAGAAATCGTCGGGCGTTTCCACGGTTTCGAGGCCGCCGAGCGCGCGCAGGGCGAATTCATTGCCCGTTTTTCGCAGAAGAGCCTGCCCACGGATTTGCCCCTGAATGTGTTGCGTACGGCCGACGCGGAAGGCGAAGGACTGGTGGCAGCGCTGAAGGCTTCGGGGCTCGCGAGCAGCAATTCGGAAGCCGTTCGCAAGCTCTCGGAAGGGGCGGTTCGCATCGATGGCGAGAAGGTCACCGATCGGGCCCTCCGTTTGGCGCCCGGTGCCGAGCGCATTTTGCAGGTCGGACCCCGCCGGTTCGCCCGAGTCAAGATCGAAAAACTCAATTAATTCAATGACTTAAATTATTTTTGGGTTTTTTGTTGCAATACGTTGACAGCGGGCTTTACCCGCCTATAATGCGCGCCCTCAGCTTCGGGCTGCGCCGGGATCTCCGGCGGGGCCAAATAGGTTGATTTACGGGTTGACGGAAGTAGCCGCAGGGCTATACTTCCCGGCCCTCTTGTCGCCCCAGCGGCGCAAGCGCTTTTTAAAAATTTGGCAGGTAATTTGTGTGGGGACTCGCGTCGATGTGTCCATTGGGTGCATAGACCGAGTAACTAAATTTTTGTCCAGCAATGGGCCTAATTTGATTACTCTTTTTGTTTGAAGCTCAAAATCTTCAAGTGAAGAGTTTGATCCTGGCTCAGATTGAACGCTGGCGGCGTGCTTAACACATGCAAGTCGAGCGGCAGCGCGGGAGCAATCCTGGCGGCGAGCGGCGAACGGGTGAGTAATGCTTCGGAATCTGCCCATTAGTGGGGAATAACCAGTCGAAAGACTGGCTAATACCGCATACGACCTACGGGTGAAAGCAGGGGACCGCAAGGCCTTGCGCTATTGGATGAGCCGAAGTCGGATTAGCTAGTTGGTGAGGTAACGGCTCACCAAGGCGACGATCCGTAGCTGGTCTGAGAGGACGACCAGCCACACTGGGACTGAGACACGGCCCAGACTCCTACGGGAGGCAGCAGTGGGGAATATTGGACAATGGGGGAAACCCTGATCCAGCGACGCCGCGTGTGTGAAGAAGGCCTGCGGGTTGTAAAGCACTTTTAGTGGGGAGGAAAACACTCGACCTAACACGTCGAGAATTGACTTAACCCAAAGAAAAAGCACCGGCTAACTCTGTGCCAGCAGCCGCGGTAATACAGAGGGTGCAAGCGTTAATCGGAATTACTGGGCGTAAAGCGTGCGTAGACGGTTGTTTAAGTCGGATGTGAAATCCCCGGGCTCAACCTGGGAATTGCATTCGAAACTGAACTGCTAGGGTACGGAAGAGGGAAGCGGAATTTCCGGTGTAGCGGTGAAATGCGTAGATATCGGAAGGAACATCAGTGGCGAAAGCGGCTTCCTGGTCCAGTACCGACGTTCAGGCACGAAAGCGTGGGGAGCAAACAGGATTAGATACCCTGGTAGTCCACGCCATAAACGATGAGGACTAGATGTTGGAAGGGTCAGCCTTTCAGTGTCGCAGCTAACGCGATAAGTCCTCCGCCTGGGGAGTACGGCCGCAAGGTTGAAACTCAAAGGAATTGACGGGGACCCGCACAAGCGGTGGAGCATGTGGTTTAATTCGATGCAACGCGAA
>JBILMJ010000017.1:0-16036 GCA_044375575.1 Steroidobacteraceae bacterium
TCTACGGCGCTGAATACCCGAATAAATCTCAACACGCTCTGCATTCGAAGACATAGTCGTATGACTAGGCTTACGCCTAGCTCCTATTTACGACAGCACTGTCCGGTCGAAATGGGGGCTGCTCCAGTCGATGGGCGTCGTCATCACGATTCGCGCTCATGCGATCTCTGCAGCCTGGCGCAGCCCGGCGATCATCGACGTCTTCAGCAGGTGCTCGCGGGCCCGTTCCGGCGAGGAGATAATGGCCTGCAACTCGCGCAGCGTGGCTTGCCGCTTGTCAGAGTTACGCTCCTGCATGCGCGTTCGGTTCTGGTGGGCCTGCGCGATGATCTGCTCCTGCGCCACCGGCCGGCGCTGCCGCACGTACCGGTCGAGCAGCGCATCGTCGGCGCCGTGCCAGACCTGTACTAGTTTCTCGCAGAGGTTGAACGCATCGTGTAGGCCGCCGTTCATACCCATGCCGCCGCTCGGGCTGTTCAAGTGTGCGGCATCGCCTGCGAGCAGCACCCGGCCCGCGCGGTAAGTCGGGGCGATGCGGCGGTGAATGCGATAGGGCCTCGCCTCGAGCACGTCGTACAGCCGGCCCGTCGGTACGACTCGCTGCAGCTTCACCTCGATGGACGCACGCGTCAGCGCCTGCTCGATGCTCTCGTCGACGTCGGCGTAGAGGCTGACACGCCAGAGATTCGGCAGGCGCAGCAGGCTGAACGTGCCGTGCGGAGACCAGCAGTAGTTCACGTTCGACAGGCCCTCGAGGTGCTGCTCGAAGGGAAACTGAGTGGTCGCGAGAATCGTGGTCTCGGGGTATGTGCTGCCCTCGAGGTGCAGGCCCACGGCTTCGCGAATTGTGCTGCGCGCACCGTCGGCGCCGATGAGCCATCGGGCCTGCAGTGCCACTGTCGCGCCGTCCGGCTCACGAGCCTCGACCACGACGCCTGAGTCCGATTGCCGCAGTCCGGTGACCGTGACGCCGCGCTGCAAGGTGCATAATTTGCTGAATGTCGGCAGCCGTTCTTCGAGAAGTTCGCAGTAGACCTGCTGCTCGCACTGCAGCCGGTACGGGTGGTTCGTCTCGCCGGCCAGCACGCCGAGATCGAACACTGCGCGCTCACCCGACGGGTGCATGCGCACCTGCCACGTAGGCGTCACGAGGCCGCGGGCGACCAACGAGTTCGCGAGCCCGAGTTCATTGATCATGTCGAGGGTGGGTGGGTGCCAGGTGGAAGCGCGCAGGTCGCGCGCGCGCTCCGGGGTCGCTTCGAGCAGCAGCACTGGGATGCCGGCGCGGGCGAGCAGGGCGGCACACGTGAGACCCACCGGCCCGGCGCCGACGACGATGACTCGATCGCTCACGCTGCTCCTACTCATTGAAATCCGGTCCGGCCGCTGGATTCTAACGGAAGCGTGATGCCATGATCGGTCCAATGACAACAACGACGCAGGGGATCGCCCGTCCGTGGTGGAGACAGAAGCGATGGTGGGTGGCCATCATGCTCTGCGCCGTCACGATGATCGGCTATGTGGACCGTCTCGCGCTGTCGGTCGCGGCGCCCGTAGTCCGCAAGGAATTCGGCTTCACCAACGAGCAGTACGGCTTCATCACGTTCGCGTTCCTGGCGACCTATGCCGCCGGCCAGTTGTTTCTCGGGCCCTTCATCGACCGGCTGGGCAGCAAGCGCTCGTTGTCACTCGCGGTATTCTGGTGGAGCGTCGCTTCTTGCGTGCACGCGTTCGCCCGGGGCGTGGGTGGGTTTTTCGCGGCCCGCGCATTCCTCGGCATCACCGAGGCCGTCAACTTCCCGGCGGCTTACAAGGTCGTGGCCGAGTGGTTTCCGCGCGCCGAGCGCAGCATGGCCAGCGGCTTCATCACTGCGGGTACAGGCATCGGCGCGATCATCGCGCCGCCTCTGATCACCTTCCTGATTGTCGCGTTTGACGATTTGCATGCCCGTGGCTTGTCGCCCACCCATGGCTGGCAAGCCGCGTTCATTGTGCCGGGCGTGCTCGGCCTCGTCTGGGTGTGGATCTGGAAGCGGCACTTCCACCTTCCGGAGCACGACCCCGCACTCGGTGAGGACGAGCGAGCGTTGGTGATGGCCGAACGCGTCGCGCCGGCTGTCGAGTCGACCGGGCGGCGACCGCTGAGCGAGGAGATGCGTGCGTATTTTGCGCGCCTGACTTACTGGTTCCGTTACCGCGAGACCTGGGGACTCGCGCTCGCGCGTTTCACCGCAGACGGCGCGTTCTACTTCCTCGCCTTCTGGATCCCGAATTACTTGAGCGACGTGCGCGGCTTCGGACTCAAGGAGATCGCGTGGGCGGCTGCCATCCCGTTCGTGTTCGCGGATCTCGGTTCGCTGGTCGGCGGCTATGCGGGCCAGCGATTGATCCGCACCGGCTGGACCGTCGATGCCTCGCGCAAAGCGATGATCTGGATCGGTGCGTTGCTCGTGCCGCTCGCGCTGCCGGCCGTGTACGTGGATTCGGCGGTGCTCGCTGTGCTGCTCATGGGCCTCGGCATCTTCGGCATCCAGGTTAAGAGCGCATCACTGTTCGCTGTGCCGGCCGACATTTTCCCGCCGACGGCCGTCGCCACCGTGTGGGGAGCAAGCGGTGCCGCCGGCAGCCTCGCCGCAGCGTTTTCGCAGCCCGTCATCGGCTGGACGATCGACAAGTACTCCTACGAGCCTGTGTTCGTCGCCGTAGCGCTCATGCACATCGTCTCGGCGGCGTGCATCATGCTGCTGGTGCGGCGGATCGAGCCGGTGGTGTTGAAACCGGGACTACGAAGTCCAGTCTTGTAACTCAAATAAGTTGTTCTGTTCCGTTAGGCGCCCAGTCAGAGCGTAGTTCGTCGCAGCGTCGGCGATGCGCAGTAGAGGGAAGAAAACGGTGTGTATTAGGCTGTCGAAAGTCCCAGAACCGACCTAAACTTAGATAGTATTTTTCGGTTACTTGATTCGCTGAGGACCTAGCGAGTGTTGCTGCGTTTTGACGACGTGTCGCTAGCGTTCGGCTCGCGACCTCTTCTCGATCATGTTTCTTTGCTCGTCGACGAAGGCGAGCGCGTGTGTCTCGTCGGTCGAAACGGCGAGGGCAAGTCGTCGTTGTTGCGTCTAGTCGCCGGGCTAACCACGCCCGATGACGGGTCCGTTTGGAGTCGGCCCGGCGCGCGGATCGCGATGCTGGCGCAAGATCTCGATGCGGTGGCCGACACCCGCGTGCGCGATATCGTAGAAGGGGAGCTGCCCGCCGACGCCGGTGAACTTTGGGAAACGACGCCTCGCGTCGATGCGGTGATGTCGCGGCTCGGACTCGATGGCAAGGCGCAGTTCGCTTCGCTGTCGGGCGGTTGGCGCCGTCGTGCATTGCTCGGTCGTGCGTTGGTCGGTGATCCCGACGTGTTGTTACTCGACGAACCAACCAACCATCTCGACATCGCCGCAATCGAATGGCTCGAGGGCGCAATGCTGTCATTTCGTGGTGCATTGCTGTTCGTCAGTCACGATCGTGCCTTCGTCAACCGACTCGCGACGCGAGTGGTCGAACTCGATCGAGGCCATTTGAGTTCGTGGCCCGGCAACTACGACGATTTCGTGGCGCGCAAAACACTGCAGCTCGAAAATGAAGCGAAGGCCAACGCCGAGTTCGATCGCAAGCTTGCCGAAGAAGAAGTTTGGATCCGTAAAGGTGTCGAAGCGCGCCGCACGCGTAATGAGGGCCGTGTGCGCGCGTTGATGGCGATGCGTAGCGAACGTCGTGCCCGCCGCGAGCGTATCGGCCGCGCCGAATTCGCGGTCGCCGAAGCGGCCGAATCAGGTAAGCGGGTGTTCGAAGCGCACCGCGTGGGTGTTTCATTCGGCGATCACGTCGTCATTCGCGATCTCGAACTCAAGATTCAGCGCGGCGATCGAGTCGGCATCGTCGGTCCGAACGGTGCAGGTAAAAGTACGTTATTGAAATTATTGCTAGGCGAACTCGAACCGTCGACCGGCAAAGTCGTCCGCGGCACGCGTCTCGAAGCGGCGTACTACGACCAGCAGCGCGCGCGCCTCGATCTGTCCGCTTCGGTGCAAGACAACGTCAACGAGGGCAACACGTTCGTGCCGATCGGTGGCGAGAATCGGCACGTTTCGGGATATTTACGCGACTTCCTGTTTCGGCCGGATCAATTACGTACACCCGCTTCCGCGTTGTCGGGCGGGGAGCGTAATCGACTGTTGCTCGCAAAGCTGTTCGCACGTCCGGCAAACCTGTTGGTGCTCGACGAGCCTACCAACGACCTCGATCTCGACACGCTCGAACTACTTGAGGAGCGCGTCGCCGACTTCGACGGCACTTTGCTTCTCGTGAGTCACGATCGCGCATTTCTCGATCGAGTCGTCACCAGTCTGCTCGTGCTCGAGGGTGACGGTCGAGTGCAGGAGTTCATCGGCGGCTGGAGCGATTATGCTACCTGGCGGACGTTACGACAGCGTGCAACGGCGCCGCCGCGTGAAACCGCACCCTCACGTGAGTCCGAAGCCGCCTCCGCGCGCGCCAAAGAGTCGACGCCGTCGCGATCGCGGCGTCTTTCGTTCAAAGATCAACGCGAGTTCGACAGCCTGCCGGCATCGATCGAATCGCTTGAGACCGACAAGGCGGAGCTCGAACGTGTAGTCGCCGATCCGGTGTTCTATCAGCGCTCGCAAGACGAAGTACGTGGCGCGCTTACAAGACTGCAGTCCTTAGGCGCCGAAATCGATGCCGCGTACGCGCGCTGGGCGGAACTCGAGGCACTGCGTGGCTGAGCTTCCTGTATACTTCTGAACGATGAAGTTTTCCGATCTCGGGCTCTCGCCCGAGTTGCTGCGCGCAGTCGCAGAAAAAGGCTACGACACCCCTACACCCATCCAGCAGCAGGCGATCCCGGCAGTGCTCGGCGGTCGGGATGTTCTCGCTGGGGCACAGACGGGTACCGGTAAAACTGCGGGCTTCGTGTTGCCGTTGCTGCAGCGCTTGGTCGCAGCCGATGGTCGTACGCCTCGTGTTTTGGTGTTGACGCCAACCCGCGAGCTGGCAGCGCAAGTAGCCGAAAGCGCGCGTGTCTATGGCCGATACACCAATCTGCGTACGACGGTGATCTTCGGCGGTGTCAGCGAAAAACCGCAGATCGGGGCACTGCGCTCCGGCTGCGATATTTTGATTGCAACACCCGGTCGTTTGCTCGACCTCGTCGAACAACGCGCCCTCGATCTCTCACGTATCAAACATTTCGTCCTCGATGAAGCCGATCGCATGCTCGATATGGGTTTCATCCATGACATCAAGCGCATCATCCGCTTGCTGCCGGTATCGCGGCAGAATTTGATGTTTTCTGCCACATATTCCAATGACATTCGGGATCTCGCGGCGCGTTTTCTGCGCAGCCCGATCTCGATCGAGGTGGCGCCGCGTAACACTACTGCGGAACGGGTCGAGCAAGTCGCTTTCGCGGCACCCAAAGAAATGAAGCGCCATTTGCTCGTCCACCTATTCGATCATGGCGCCTCGGGCGAGGGTACGTGGCATCAAGTGCTGGTGTTCACGCGCACCAAGCACGGCGCGAATCGACTTGCCCAGCACCTCGAGAATGCGGGCATCCGGGCGGCCGCGATCCACGGCAACAAGAGTCAGGCGGCACGCGTACGCGCACTCGCAGACTTCAAAGAAGGCAAAATCGCAGCATTGGTGGCGACCGAGGTTGCATCACGGGGCCTCGATATCAAAGAATTGCCGCAGGTGGTCAACTACGAATTGCCAAACGTCCCCGAAGATTACGTGCACCGAATCGGTCGTACGGCACGTGCCGGCGCGACGGGTCGGGCGGTGTCTTTGGTGTCGCCGGACGAGGCTGGTTTGCTGCGAGATATCGAACGTACGATGCGTCGCAGCGTTCCGTTTTTGCCGACACCGAAATTCGAGGTGCGCGAGCCGAAGCCCACGGTCAGGCGCCCGAAGGCCTCGCCGGATAGCCGGGGCGCGTCGGCTCCGCGACCGAAAGGTCCCGGTGGTCGCCCTGGATCTCGATCGAACCGTTCCCGACGTGTCCGCCGGAGCCGCAACGCGTTTTGAGTTGCTTGGCGAGTTCCTTGAGTGCCGTGTGCGTCATTAGCAGTCCGGTGAGCATCGAGACGCCCTTGCCACTCCCACCTTGAGTTTTGCGACCGACGTAAACCATCGTCTTGGTGCCTGTTACGGGCGATCTCGAACTCCCGACGTAGCTCCGCCATTTCATCGATTTTGAATCGGACGCCGTCTGGGGGTGATCAGCAAAGAGACCAAGTACCGTCGACCTTGCAAAACACTCGATAGTCCCGCAGTAACTTCGGATCACCGCGCCGCGTTCCCGCCCAAAGTAACCCTTCGGGTGACGAATCCCCATTGAGGTCGACGAACACGAGTTGCGGAGCTGGCGCGTCACCGCCTGGATCTAGCATAGCGGCTGACAGCGAAAACTCCTGACGGATAGCTTCTTCGAGCGAGGCACTGATCGGTGTCTCGGCAGGCACGATGCGTAATGTTGCCCGCCAAGTTGCATAGCGTTTCGGTGTGGCAGAAGGGTCCGCTTTAGGCAACGATTTACTTGATTCCAGCGCCGCAACTCGACGAGCTTCAACACCCAAAATAGTAGCAAGCGCAGGATCATCAGCGGAGATTTCGCCTCGCACGATCGCGTTCAGCGCGTTACGACCACGCTCGCTCGAATCGAAGCGTAAAAATTTTAGTGCGCTCGTTCGATCATCGGCTGTCGATGCGGCGAATGCGCGCTGAAGTTGACTCGCCACACTCAATCGTAGTGGATCGGCAATCGGGGTCAGGCTGATCAGCAACGTCGCAAGCAGAATGATGGACACGCCAAAATTCACTCGACTGATTGCGCCAAGCCAAGGGCCCGATCTCAGACTTGCGTAGGCATATCCCACCGCATACAGAACCGCAAAGATCGCCGTCACGAGGCCCCAGTATCGAGAAGGCGTGAGACCGGAATCGCCTAGTCGTAGGCTTATCGAATACAGCGCCGTCAATGCAATCAGAACGAGCAACGGCGGAACCACCCGCAGCGCCTGCTGTAACCAGCGTCCGTAACCCGGATCAATATCACCCTCGCGGTAAGCGGCGTTGAAGAGCAGCAAGGTTACAGCGATGAGTGCCAGCAGAACGGCACTATTGATGACGCGCTCGCCGCTACCGAGTAATGCTGACAATTTGGGAAGCAAAGCCAGGGAGAAGGCGATGACGATGACACCTGCGAGCGGCAAAAGCCACTTCATCAGACCGAGCAACTGATCGAGTACGCCGTCGATGAATCGATCGCTGCTTCCGATGATCTGGGTCGCGGCCGCAAAAGCCAGCGTCGTTGCGGGATAGACAAAACGCGGATCACTGAAGATTATTTTGAAAAAGTCATTGCCAAGGGTCTCGAACAGCGCCGCCCATAGCATTAACAACAACCAGAACGCCCCAGTGAACAACGCAGACTCAGCGAGTGTCAGATAACTTCGCCAAGCACTACGAAAGAGCACAGGGTAAGGAGTATGCCATTGGCCCATTTCGAGACGCCCACGCAATATCGGCAGTGCGATGAGCCAAGATACGGCCCAAGGCAGTAGGAAGCCTGCGATACGATCTTCATCAAGGTTGATTTCGCCGACCAACGAGGGGAGATCACCAAAAGACCCATAACCGGTGAGCACCAAAAACGTCGCCCCAGTAATGCCCGATACCCACAGCATTCGTTTGTGACGGTGTGACCATAAGACCAGCAGGGTCAAGGGCAAAAAGACGGTGATGAGATAGGCGGCAAAGAGTTCACCAGGAGCGTTTGCCGGCCACCTACCACTATCGATCGATTGATGAAGCCACCAAAGGGCGAAAGCTTGAACCAAGGCCAATACGAGTGCGCCCTTGGAAAATGACTCTGAAGCTAACTCTCTCGACATAGGATCCCCTTCTATCGAATCTTCATGGCACAACATCTCAAGTCGTATTGAGTATGAGATTACCTGATGTCCAAAGGATGCTGCGTCTGGCAGTCAGCAGTACCGCATCAGGAGGGCACCAAGAGGCATGTTGTCGAGAACGATGCAGAGGTGTTTTGCACCAGAAAAGTGGTAGCAAAACAACTCGTAATACCTTTAAGAGGCATCGACGCGTAGATCGATTAAGTACTCACGACTATATAAGTCGCTTAAGCACTGTCGTTATGAATGACGCGAATTCGTATGAGAACGGGCTGGATCCGGCGCACAACGAGTACGTGCATCCTACGCACGGCTTCTCCGGCGAGCATGAAGACGAATACAAGATGACGGATCTTCGGCCCTATAAAAACGACGAATGGGGCCGGGGATTTATGTCGACCTTCGATGCGCCGCCGCTTCGCAACGTCGTGATGCGTGCCATGAAGCGTGAACGAGCGAAGATGGAGGCCGGAACGGGAACCTGCGGGCCGAACCAGATGTGGACTTACATCCACATCACACCAAAGTTTTGGCTGCATCAATATGTTTTCGAAGCGCCGATTGACGAAAACAAGACAAAACTATTTCTTTTGAGCTTCAGAAACAATATTTTCATTCGCTCAAAGGCATTCGAGTTCGTGAACAAGCTGCTTGATAAAAAGGTCAACGAGCGCAACGTCGCAATCGCCAAGCAAGATATCGTCGTGATGAATCCGGTATTTCCGCGTCTCACTCCGCGGACCCGTAACAAGGAACTGATGATGCCTGCCGATCGGGTAATTCTTGAGTACCGAGACAAGTTGAAGGAGTTCGAGGCTCGCGGCTGGCGTATGGATCTCAAAGCCTTGAGAGAAAACATGATCGAGGGCGATATCGCGTATGCCATTCCATCTCCGGGGCGACGGGAGTCGCGATCCTGGGTTTTAGACGAAACTCCGTTGCATAGCCCGGTTGGCGACAAGACACTGGGAAACTGAATAGCCTGCAACCCGCGCACGACCATCACGACACTGCACCGCTAATACCTCCGACTGCGGTCCCGCGGGCCTGGTCCCCGCCAAGCCCTGGATCAGGGCGGTTGTCGACTGCCTCCAAGACAGTTAAAAATGTTCGCTCTGCCCGCGTTCAATTTGGAGTTCTCGCCATGAGATCGATCGTCTCGCTGTCGTCATTGCTGGTCAGTCTCGTGTTGGCGTCACCGGCTATTGCCGCGTCGCGACCGATAGAGTTCGCCGATGCTACGCGTCCGGTCTCTGGAGCGGTCGTGCTACCGGTGGGCAAGGATGGCGTACTTTCGGGCTTAGCGAAGCAGATCGACGAAGCGGCCAATGGCGCGGTGGGTGAGGCGATCCGACTTGCCAAGTTCAAGGGCGAGGCGAATCAGTCGCTGGCGCTCTACGGGGTTGGCCCCTTCGCGGCTGTGTTGTTAGTGGGTGTCGGCGAGACGCCCCGAACCGCCGTCGACTTGCGCAGCTTCGGTGCGGTGGCAGCCAAAGGTACGGCTGGATGGCCGATGGAGGCCAAGGTTGTGGTACCCGATGGCGCCGACGTCGCACATGATGCGGCGGAGGCTGCGCTCGGTGCTCGCTTGGGTGAATATCAATTCGGCAAGTGGGCGGCACCTAAACCCGCAAACCCGTCACTTGGCTCGACTTTGGTGTGGCTTGCACCGCAACCCGCAGTATCCAAGATGATTTTCCAGCGCGAGGGTGAGGCGGTTGCAGCCGGCGTCTGGTTTGCACGCGATCTCATCTCGACACCTTCCAATGTCAAAAGCCCGGAGTGGTTTGCCGAGCAGGTTCGTCAGCAGTTTAAAGGCGTGCCAAAAGTAACCGTGACGGTGCTCGATGAGCGCCGTATCCAAAGCCTCAGTATGGGAGCGCTCTACGGCACTGGCCAAGGGTCCGTGCGGCCGCCGCGTTTGGTTGCCATTGAGTATCGCGGAGGAAAGTCTGACGAAGCGCCGTTCGCTTTCGTCGGTAAGGGCGTTACGTTCGATACCGGCGGCATTTCGATCAAGCCGGCTGACGGCATGTGGCGCATGCGTACCGATATGTCGGGCGCAGCGGCTGCCGCAGGCGCGGTGTTGGCGCTTGCCAAGCGCGAGGCCCCGATCAACGCAGTCGCAGTGTTGGCGTTAGCGGAAAATATGCCGGATGGTAATGCGATCCGGTCGGGTGACGTTCTCACTTCGATGAGTGGCAAGACCATTGAGGTACTGAATACCGACGCTGAAGGTCGCTTGGTTTTGGTAGATGCGCTCTGGTGGGCACAGGAAACCTACAAGCCGCGATTGGCAGTGACGATCGCGACGCTGACAGGTGCCGTGGTGCGCGCCCTTGGTTCCGATCATGCCGGCGTATTCACCCATGACGATGCACTGGCTGAGCGCTTCATCGCTGCGGGAGAGGCGGTTGGTGAACGACTGTGGCGATTGCCCGTGACCGCGGGCACGATCAACGCGATCAAGAGCGACATCGCTGACGTCAAAAACGTTTCCGATGGCGGCTCGGCGCCCGGCGCATCCGTGGGTGCGGCGTTCATCATGGAATGGGCCAAGCCCGAGGTGCCTTTCGTGCACGTCGATATTGCCGGCACAGCGTGGGACTCAAGTGGTAGACCCACCGAGCCCAAGGGAGCCGTCGGCTTCGGAGTGCGATTGTTCGACGAGTTAGTTCGTCGCTAAATCACTCTCGATCGGCACGATTTGGCGCGACCATTAGAAGTTGACGCCTGCCGCGCCGTCGATCGCCACTCCCGCACCCGACACGAACTTCGCCTCGTCTGTCGCCAGAAAAAGCGCGACAACCGCAACGTCGATCGGATCGCCGATACGGCCTAATGGAGCCTTGGCCTCCCAATAATTACGGAAGTTCGGGTCGTCGAAGAACGGCCTCGACATGCCGGTCCAGATCGAGCCGGGCTGAAGTGCGTTGACGCGGATTCCGTACTTCCCAAGATCGACCGCCATGCCGCGCGACAGGCCGAGCACTGCGTGTTTGGAGGTCGCGTACGCTGAGAGCTGCGGTCCGCCCGTGGACGACATGATCGACGCAAGATTGATCACGCTGCCCCCACCGCGCGCTCTGAGTGATTGCACGGCGGCGCGCGTCATTCGGAAAACCGACCGGACGTTGATATTCATGATCCGATCGAACTCCTCGTCGGTGGTTTCCTCGAATTGTTTGCCGAGAGCGATCCCTGCGTTATTTACCAAAATGTCGAGGCCACCGAATTCGCGTGTCGCGGTCTCGACGATCTGCTGTGGCGCCTCGTCCGCAGTCACGTCAATCTCGACGGCACGGACTTGAGGATGATTAGAGAAACGATTTGTCAGTCCGCGCTCGGGCAGATCGCTGACGACCACACAGGCGCCTTCGCTCAGATAGAGCGCGGCGATCGCCTCGCCGATTCCGCTGGCTGCGCCGGTGACGATCGCGACTTTGCCGCGTAGTTTTCCGCTGTGACTGTTCATCGGAGTTCTCCTAGGTCTTGGGTCTGACACGATTTCGCTTTACGAGTGTAAACTTTGGTGATGAAGCCATCAGCAAAATGTCTTAACTGCGAGGCTCCTTTGACTGGGTCCTACTGCTCGCAATGCGGTCAAAAACCCGCTTCGACTAGACCGACGGTGGGGCATTTCTTCAGCGAAACCGTCGAGAGTCTGACCCACGCCGACTCCAGACTCTGGAAAACGCTTTGGCTCTTGTTGTCCAAGCCCGGGTTTTTGACCAGGGAGTTTTTCGAAGGAAAGCGATCCCGTTACTTGCCGCCTATCCGACTGTATATCGTTCTCAGTGTCGCGTTTTTTCTAAGTCTCGCCATCATTCCGAGCGGCGACCCCGCTTCCGAGGGATTCAGTGGCATTCAGATGGATAGCGGGTGCGCAGACATAGAATACACAGGGCCGTTCCCTGATTTCATGACCCAAAAGCTACAGGAGGCGTGTTCCCGACTACAGCAGGGCGATGGAGCCCGCGCGTTCAGCGATGCTTTCTTGATGAATCTTCCAAAGGCGATGTGGGTGCTGCTTCCGGTGTTTGCACTGCTAATGTTGGTTTTCTGGTGGAAGCCGCGAAGGTTGTATGCCGAGCATGTGCTGTTCCTTATTCATAACCACAGTGCCATTTTCGCGGCTCTGATGATTTTCTCCTTAGCCGAGTGGCTGGTACCTGAAGTCGTCTCCGGTTGGCTGCTACTGGGACTCGTAATTTACTTGCTTTGGTACTCTTGGCGGGGAATGCGGGTGTTCTATAGCGATTCCAGAAATTTGGCAATTTTCAAATTCGTGTCACTAGGTTTTCTTTACTTTTTTTCGGTGTCGATGATTCTAGTGCTTACAGGAGTCACGGCAGTGTTGATGTTTTGAAAGATTGTTAGCTTTCAAATTGTTAAACGGGCATTCGCCTTGATACGACTTGATTACCGGCGGGTCAGCATCGCCAGTTGGTCCTCCGTCAATTTCGCTTGCCCGGCGTCCGACGCTTTGGCGAGTGCTTTTGTGGCAAGCAAGCAATCTCGCTCACAGTCTTCGTGACGCCCCTCGAGCTTAGCGAGGGCGGCCTGCGCGAGAAGTCTGCGAGATTTTTCGACGATGCCACCCTTGCTTGCTCCGAGATACCGACGAACGGCGTCCGTATCTCCGGCGAGCCATGCGCAGATGGCGAGCTCCACATAAATCGTTTGTTTGAATCCCGAGGGATATCCATCGACGCCGTCCTCGAGCATGTTCCTGTAACGCGCGACATCGGTATGATGCTGAGAATCCATCGCTCGATAGAGCAAACACAGCGAGCTACCGGTCGACCGAAGGGGATCGCCCGCGCTGATTGTTGACAGGTCGTCGATCGCCTTGGCGTCCCAATCACGGGGACGAACTCCGTCTAAGCTTTGAGCAAAAATCTGTATGAGTGCGCTGCGTTCCACCACAGCGCTACCGCCTTTCAAGACGTCGATGAGCTGCATCCCATCACTCATGAATCCGCCCGAGCGCACAGGGATGAGCGTGACTAGGAAAATTCCGAATGAAGAAGCGGCAACAACGACGCAATACGCCGTAAAACGCGGATCGGATACTGACGCTATCCCAACGGCGAGAACTGTGAGTAGAAGACTGGCTGCAGGTCCTCCCGCAATCAGGACGAGCAGCTGTCGACGGAGATCAGCGCCTACTTTCGTGGGTACGGCGGCAGCGATACCCCCCATGAGTGCGAGATTCGTATTCCACTCAAATCGTGTGCCAGACACGGACGCATGCCAGCCGAATGGTCCGACGATCAACAGAAAAAATCGCATTCCTTGCGATAAGCCACCAAGAAGATGCCCAATCTCGTGTGTGGCGAGGACGATGAGGATCAAGACGGGAAGCGCTAAAAGATCCCACGCCGTTAAGCTCCCCTCGACCTTCGCGAGTTGCTGAACCAGCCGGTTTTCTGAAAGGTCCGAATCAATGAGCAGGGGTCCCAACCACACTGCTAAACCTGCAATGAGGCCGCCGATGAGGCCCCCGACGATCATGCCCTTCAACACACCGAAATCGGATGCACTCGATGAGCTCGACTTTTTCGTATCCATTTCTATTACGCCTCGAAGCAACGCGGTGGCGGATGTGCAGGAAAGTCTCACGACTCGAATTATTGTATTAATACTATAATAGTATATATACTCCATTTCATCGAAGGCCTACGTTTTTCGATCAAATCTGAGGAGTGATGATCATGAGAAGCTATCTCGTCACCGCATTGATCACTGCCGCTTTAACGATCAGTTCAGTAGTCGGTCCTGCGCAAAACTCATCGTCGCCCCTCATCGAGCGCGCGAAGCTTTTCGGTAATCCGAGTCGGTCTGGAGCCTCGCTCGCTCCCGATGGCAAGCACCTCGCTTGGCTGGCGCCTCGAGATGGCGTGATGAATATTTGGGTCGCACCCATTAATCGGCTCGATGCTGCGCGTCCGTTGACAGCCTCCAAAGACCGACCCATCCGCGTCGTGTTTTGGTCTCCGGACAGTGCGATGGTGATGTACATCCAGGATAAGGCCGGAGATGAAAATTTCTTGCTTTATGGCGTCGACGTTCAAAACGGTGTTGAGCGCACCCTCACACCCTTTGAAAAAACCCGAGTTCAGATCATCAGTGTCTCGCCACTGATCAAAGACCGCATTCTTGTCGGGCTCAACAATCGCGACCCGCAATGGCGCGACATCCATAGCCTCGATCTCAAAACGGGAAAACTCACGGAGATCATGCGTGGTGATGGCTACGCGGGATTCGTAGCCGACGCCACGCACACGCTGCGCCTCGCGCTGCGGCCAAATGCTGCTGGCGGCATGGACTACTTCACCGTTTTGGGCGGTAAAGTTTCGGATAAGCCGGTAGCGTCAACCGGTCTCGATGATTCGTTGACCACCAACCCGGCGGGTTTCACGACTGACGGCAAAACCCTGTATTGGATCGACAGTCGTGGTCGAAATACGGCCGCTCTGGTTGCTCAAGATGCCACGACGGGTGCGACGCGAATTATTGGCGAGAACGCCCGCGCGGATATAAGCAACGCGATGTCGAATCCGCGTACGGGTGTTATCGAAGCGTATGCGGTGACTTATCTACGTGATGAGTGGACGGCCCTCGATCCGGCGATCGGTGCCGATCTCGCCTGGTTGCGCGAGCAACTGAAGGGCGACATCGGTGTCACATCACGAACCGAAGATGATCGCCTGTGGACTGTCGCCGTCGATCCGGTGGTGGCACCGGCATCGGTTCATCTTTACGACCGTAAGAAAAAAACTCTGACGCTGCTTTATGTCTCGCGTCCGGAGCTTATCGGTGCGCCATTGCAGGCGATGTATCCCGTTGAGATCAAATCGCGTGATGGCTTGACGCTCCCTTCCTATCTCACGTTGCCGCCTGGAGTAGACCCCGACGGTGATGGAGTACCTTCGGCGCCGGTGCCGATGGTGATGTTGGTGCACGGCGGGCCTTGGGCGCGCGATGACTATGGCTACAACCCGTATCACCAGTGGCTCGCTAATCGTGGTTACGCCGTACTTTCAGTCAACTTCCGTGGCTCTACTGGCTTCGGCAAGGCGTTCATTTCAGCTGGCGATCTGGAATGGGGTCGCAAAATGCACGACGACTTGATCGATGCCGTCGATTGGGCAGTCAAGCGAGGCGTTACGCCAAAAGACCAGGTCGCCATCATGGGTGGCTCTTACGGCGGATACGCCACGCTGGCTGGGCTCACATTTACGCCGACGGTGTTCGCCTGCGGCGTCGATATCGTGGGCCCATCGAATCTCGAGACCTTACTCAAGACTATCCCGCCTTATTGGACGCCGTTGATCGAACAATTTCACCAGCGCATGGGTAATCCGAATACACCGGAAGGACTCGCGTTGTTGAAGGAACGCTCGCCGCTCTACAAGGCGGGGAATATCGTTCGACCGCTCCTGATTGGTCAAGGCGCCAATGATCCGCGAGTCAATCAGGCGGAGTCCGACCAGATCGTCGCAGCAATGCAGGTTAAAGGTATTCCGGTGACTTACGTGCTTTTCCCGGATGAGGGTCACGGGTTCGCTCGTCCCGAAAACAATATTGCCTTTAATGCGGTGACAGAGAACTTCCTTGCAGGCTGTCTGCGTGGTCGCGCAGAGCCGATCGGCGATACCGTGAAGATGTCATCAGCCAAAGTACCGGTAGGCGCGCAGCACACGCCCGAGCTGGAGGCGGCATTGAAGTAATGTCTTATCGACCTGCGATCAAGCGGTGACTAAACACGACCATTAAAGTTAATCTCTATTTTTATGGAATAGAAATATAGAGTTACTGCCAGCCTGATCTTCGTTTAACGGATAACTCAGCTTACCTGAGGGTGCCATGCTGTTAAGCCGTGAAAATCAATTGCTGGCAGCACTCCCCACGGCTATTCGTCTGGAGTTGCCCCCATCAGACCGCACAGTTGGCTGCCTGTTGATGGAAGCTGCGGATGAACTCACGGGGTGACTTCATTCGCAGGGCTTTGTGCGGATGGTTGTTGTTGTAGTCCTCGAACCACCGCG
>JBILMJ010000006.1:0-127879 GCA_044375575.1 Steroidobacteraceae bacterium
TCAGCACATCCGCCTCCCGAAGCTTATGAATGATCTCCTCGGTCGTGTATCTCTGCTTCGCCATCGTCCACGTCTCCTGTCCCTTTTATGAACATTAAACATGGACCAAAAATACCGGGTCAGGTCAGCTGAGGGAACCACGTTGACTATAAAACTGCTCTGGCGTTACAGCACAACCGGCTAAACAAGTTAGCGCAACGGCGGCGATACAGTTACGTAAATGCATGAACAACCTCAATTCTTTTGACCGGTACCGTGACTACCAGTTTGAGTCATCCTCAGCCCGATATTCATCGACCTTCTCTTCGATCGCGTCTGCGTACGCCTGACACCCCTCATTGAATGATTCGCTGTCTCCATAACAAGAGCCGTCAGTCACATCATTCTCTTTGGCCCACTCAAATCCGGCTTCATGGCCGGAGCAGTCGTCGGTGCATCCGTATGGCTCACCGATAGAACTGTATGACTCATAAGAAAGATCATCCGCGGCCCGATCACGGGCTGCGTCCTCGTCAAACCCCGTTTCGGACGAAGCGTCATCGGCATAGCGATAGCCTGCACCGCTTGATCCACTGGAACCACCGCAGGCCGACGTCAGGATTGTAAAAAAAGTTGCAAGAGCGACAAACTTTCTCATAAGAAGCTACACCGTGATGGAAAGGCCACGCGCGCATTCGGATGGGTGGCAACCCTATAACCCATACAAGTCGCAGATCGTCCGGAACTGTTGCTCGCCGGCCGACATGGGTACCCAGTCGCGAGACCGGACATATTCCGCTGGTAAATCTTTCGCATCAAACGACTCACTCACCGATCCATCCGCGCGGTAAGAAACTGACGACAGAAGAGTTGAGGATTTCCTACGGCAATCGATGCGCCACTTTTGACGGGAAGCTTGTCCGGTTAACTCTGTTGTCTCAAATTCACCTAGTGGGCCCGTTTTTGATCCTATCTTAAACTTACTTTCCTGAATCCAAGTCGTAACACTGCCAGCGCTCACCGACGCATTACCGGACATAAGGCTATACAGCGATCCTTCGGAGCTCGTACCGTTAGGATCTGCACCGTACAAGGTAACAAAAGTATTTCTTGGCTCCGGCCGCGCACCTTCGCATAACTTAGGTAGCAACCGCCTCACAGCGCTTAAAAATGAATCTCCTGATGACTCCTCTACGAGCCGAGTCGAAGTCAATGGAATACTTTGCTTTTGTCGACTCTCCAAAAATCTTGAGATTACCTCCGACGCGGATTTACCTTCCGCCATGAGTTCCAATGCTAAAGGTGGCAAGTAGGTATTTTTTCCGTCGCAAGCTATGAGCTGTGCGTGCACCACCCATATTGTGGTTTCGGAGTTTCCTAAAGCTAAAGATTTCGCTTCCGCGAAGTGCATAACAACATATCGTCCAATCTTATAGTTTGAATCCCCTACCGCTACGTATAGCTTTGACTCCGCTGACTGCTTAATAAGAACCGGCGCAGTAATCGCGTGTGCGGAGTTTAGGCCTGATACGACTAAAAAAAATATCGAAAGACTGAGAAGAGAGTTCCGCTTCTGTGAATTAAGACTCATATAGATATTACCTACTCTTTCAACGGTTACAGGCGCACCCCGGCGGTTTGTGGCACTCCTTGTCCCTAGATATACAACTGTCACCGCAGGCTTTCCCTTTCGAACAAACCTTACAGCAGTAACTGCTTGGCTCTACAGCATTGGAGGTAGAGAGAAATCCAACGGTGCTGGCTTGGGCCGTTGGAACAGCGCAGTGCGACTCCTCCGATGGGCCGCATACCGCAGACTGCCCAAAGTAGTTAGAGGAAAATTGAGAGGGGATTCCACTGCATGAAGTCATCAATGCAGTAGCGACGAGAACCAATATCAATCGCATAAGAGTACCTGCTGCCGATCCCTGCACATCAATCGTTAACAGTGACTCGTCTTTACGCATGGTTACGACCTACCTCATTGCGACGCAGTAGTTCCCACTCGCATACCAACCTGACGGACATGACCCAGCGCGAGGGATGACGGCTTTCACCAAGTCGGTCGCGGCGACACAGTACTTATCGCTTCCATAGTAGCCGCTCGGGCATGACCCATCACGCTTGATTGCGAACCTCGCTGAACTTGTCGGGACACAATAGCGATCGCTTGCGTAGTAGCCGCTGGGGCAAGAGCCATCGCGGGGTATTGGCTGCGGCGGCGGGGCTAACTGCGCGTAAGCGTCTAGCCACGCGGTTGCGAGAAGAAGTGCGAAAAAGATTCGGCTCATGGGCTTGACCCTCCCGTCGGGACTATAGCGCCAGAGGCAACGGAGTTGTCTGCCTAGTCCTTATCCGAATACTTTGACCCTTGATCGTTCTTATCGGAAGACGTGACATCCCGGTCAGCCCCTTTCCCGACGACGTACCAAATAAGGCCAACGACAACGGCGAATATCGCCCAACCAACCGCGCTATGTATCCAAATCATTGGTAACTCCCTTCTTATTCAGAGCGTGGTCGGACGTAAATGGCAAGCGCCTTTCCTTTCCGATTCGGGGGGTTGACGACGTTAGTGTAGAGAGCATGACCAATCTCTAGCCACCACTTGCCCGACAATCGTTGCTCCATTTGAGGCTCAACGACACTATCAAGAATCAGTGCGTTAGCGCCGAGGGTCGCCGCTTTTTTTCGCATCGTACTGTAGAGTCGTTCTTCCTTTGTGAAGGTGTGATCACCTTCGGCGAAGACCAGCGCGATTTCGTCATAGGTGCTGGGAACCTGATCTGCTGTCCGATAAATCACCACAGTCTCAGGATCTACTGCCGGACGGATAGCGGCTGCGCCGAGGCGCGTGGCACTAGTGCTTACGCAACCGGTGAGCGTCATGAAAATCGCGCATAGAGAAGTTAAAGAAACGTAGCGGCGCATGACTCACTCCTTTTTCCCGACTTAACTCTTGCTCTGAAAACCCAAAGAATCAAAACAAGCCCTCTCGCCCTTCTACCGGCCTCAACAAAGAAGCGGTTACTCAGGATGGCGGGACTATAGCGCCAAATAGAAAGAAATTGGATTCGCCCGGAGCCGGTGCTAACAGACCGTAAACTTTGAGAACGGGATAACCTTAGGACCATGCCGGACGGCAAGGTTACGGCATGGTTTTCTGGGCGTTTAAACGTTGTTACTTGTATACTTAGTCACACGGACCGGTGACGGGCCGTTGGCACTCAACTCTGGCCACCATTGGGCCACCAAGGCCACCAAAAACGGTGACGGAGTTGGGAGACTGGCTGAAGTAAGCCCTTGAAAATTGGTGCCGGGTGAGGGATTTGAACCCCCGACCAACAGTTTACAAAACTGCTGCACTACCACTGTGCTAACCCGGCAGATCAAGGACTTAGAGCAGAAAAAAAAGACCGTGTCCTTCCGATGTCCTTCAAAGGCAGTCGGGGAAGTTCCGTAGGAGTCCGTTGCAAACCGCCGCTAGACTAACCCATCGCACCCGCCGGTGCTCGATCGGCGGAGCACGTTACTGGAGCGCGCGGCAGAACTCAGCACTCTCCACCGAGGCGCGTCCCTCACAGAATCGATCGACATCAAACTCAGTCTCTCGACGAGATTGCCGGATCGCGCTGCCCGCTTGGTCGAGATCGATGGTGAACTCCTCAGCCTGCATCAGGCCGTAAAGCAGAGGATGCGCTCCATCGACAGGCAACAAGAACCCGGAGACGCTGACGCCACCACCCGCCAAACAGGACACGCTGGAAATCAATTTTGATTGCCCTTCTGATCCAATGGCGATGTCGCGCGATGAAACCGACGAGAGCAATTTGTCCGAACGAGTGAGCGACATCGAGTAGCCGTCACGCGCAACCCAAACACGCTCGCCGCAAAGTCTGACATATCCCTGCGATGGCAACTCAACAGCCCTCGCGTTGGCATCGAACCACAGCACATCCCGGGTGGGAGACAGCGGCTTCGCTCCCAACAGTCGTCGGCCTGAGTCGAGGTAACGAATTTCCCAATTTCGCAGACCACCCGGTGAACCGATCGAATTGACTAGCTGATACACGCTCGCCGTCGACGGATCAACGCTCTCAACGTTTTCCGTAGCATCGACGGTATCGCCGCTCACACCGTCGCTTGACGGATCCGCCACTACCGCTGCCGCCGCTCGGCTCGAGCCATTCAACGGGGCTGCAAAGGCCGCGATCGTCGATGAAACGGCATTTGTCGCGGGGGTCGTAGATTCCGAAGCGGAAAGAGCCAGAACTTCGCCCCCGCTCGTGGATGCGAGGATCCGACTCTCAGGCGCGCCGGTGATCTGGCTCGTCAGCGTTCTCTCTACAATGCCAGACGGGGTGTCACAGCGAAGGATGAACTGCTTCTCACCTCCCGACCGAGGGAAGTAAATTTCGAGCCCTTGGGCGGCCTTCACGCCGCTCCACGCACCGCCGGCCACGCAGGATGTCGCATCGGCAATCGCCCAGTTGATGAGGACCGGATATCCGATATCCAAGCTCGTTCCGGCCCTGCTACAGACCGACGTTTTTCCGTTTGCCGGCGTTGCGCCACACAGCACAATGCGAATTCGATTATTCGAGGAATCAGCCACGATCACATTGCCGGTCGGATCGACGACTACGGAGTGCGGCTCGTCAAACATCGCCTGAAACGGATTTATAGAGTCAGCGAAGCCACGAATACCACTGCCGGCTACCGTCAAAATCCTCTTGGTCGTTGAATCGATCTTTCGGACGCGATCTGCTCCTATTTCGACAAAGAACAAATCACCGCGAGCATCAAACGACAGGTGGCGCGCGCCATGCAGCGCCGCTGACGTTGCGGGGATATCGTCGCTGCTATCGCCCCCGCCTCCCGCGTACCTCTCGATTACGGTGGGCGTTGCGAGATTGACTTTAATGATTTGACCCGAACCGTTTGAAATAAACAGTTCTCCCGACGCATTGAAAGCGAGTCCATTCAACCAACAGACGCCGGTGTTCGAGTTGCAGTCACCATTACCCAAAACAGTGCTGATGATTCCTGTCGAGGCGTCGACGCGTCTCAATCTCGCATTATTGGTATCCGCGATAAACACGTTACCGCTCGTATCGACGGCGACCGCATTGGGGTTGTTCAGCTTGGCCGATGTCGCAAGTCCGCCATCGCCGCTGTATCCCGACTGATTCTGGGTTCCGGCGAAAACTGTCGCCTGAACGCCACCGGCTGCGATTCTCCAAACTACCGCCGAACACGGATCTGTCACATACATTTCACCCGTCTTGCCATACGCGACGCTATTGAGACATCCATTCAGACCTGCCGATAACTGCCCCAACAAGCCGTTCGCCATGTCCACTTTTCGGATTCGAGGCGGAGCACTTTCCGAATACACGACATCTCCCGCGGGTGACACCGTGACCCCTTGCGAACTCCAAATCGAGGCGGCGGACGCCGTCAACTCATCATTAAAGAAATCAACAAGCCCGCCACGGCCCGCGACCGTGAATACCTGATTCGAACTCACCATCCACTTACGGATTCGATAACCTTTATTACTGCCTCGCTCAGCGATCAACAAATCGCCACTGGCATCGAACCACAACCCATCTGGAGAATCGAGCGTCGCGGCCAGCGGAGCAGTTGCCTCGACACTACTTCCATACCAGTTACCCGTTCCAACTACCGTGGACAACATATTGCTGGACAAGTCGATTTTTCGAATCCGATGAGTGGAATGATCGGAGACATAGAGTGATCCCGCACGCACCACGAGAGCGAGGGGATTGCAGAACCTCGAGTTGAGCAGATCGGACGAGTTCTCTCCGATGAATCCGCACTGCCCGTCACCGGCGAATGTGGTCACGCTACCATTGGAGAGATTGATCTTACGGATTCGATGATTTCCTTGGTCAGCCACAAAGAGCTCATTCTCGCCCGCATTGAGCGCCAACCCGCTGGGTCGACGGAATTGCGCCGCCGATCCAGTGGCATCTACAAATCCTTCCTGAACGGAACCTGCCAACGTCGAGATGATGCCGTTCGAACTTACTACCCGGATGCGGTGCCCCCACTGCTCAGCAATGAAAACTCGACCGTCTGTGGCCACTGCGATACCGGAGGGGCTCTGTAGCTGCGCGTTGAGGGCAGACTGTCCGTCTCCGGCGGTACCCCTCTGACTGGTCGCGTTGATCACCGCCTGCAATGTCCCATTGGACTCGACACGCCACAGCGAACTGCAAGCCTCATCGAGAATGAGTAATCGACCTGAGTTGTCGAAAGCCAGTCTCGACGGGTAGTTCAAATTGCTGGAGCTGGCAAGTTGTCCCGCCTGTGGACACCCCGATCGTCCGGTGCCAGCGAACGTGGAAATTCGCCCGTCTGGGGTAAGGACGCGTACTCGCCGCGTTTCCGGCGTTGCGATGTAGATCCGCCCTTGTGAGTCGCTGACGACTGAACTCGGGCCACCCAACCCCGCCATCTTCGCGGGGACTTGTTCGCCTTGATAGCGCTCCGGCCCGACGCCCACCAATGTCGCCACTGTCCCGGCTGCAGGTCTTGAAACAACGTTGAACGAATCGCCCGCTCGAGGTTCAATCGACGATATCACGTTACTCAAGATCGTGACTGAATCTTCACCGACTCCGCCCGGACCACGACAGGTCAATACGAATTTCGCGGACACTCCGTCTACCGGCGGACTGTTGCTTTCGCCTGAGGTGGCTCTATTGCCCGACCATGCACCCGATGCTGCGCAAGACGTCGCCTTACTCGACGTCCAACGCAGGCGCACCACACTACCAACGGGCACGATCGCTTGATCCGCCTTGAGCGATACCGTCGGCGCAGAATCGTTAACTTTGACCGATACGCTTCGAGTGACCTTGCCGGTCGATCCGTAGCACGTCAGAGAGAAAAGGTTCTGCGCGGCGTTAAGAGGCACGCTCAGTTCCGTCAACGAATCCGCATCACTCATCGACCCCGTTACAGATCGCGGTCCGCTCCACGATCCGCCGGCCACACAGGATGTCGCATTCAAGGTGTTCCATTTCAACGTGACGCGCTCGCCAAATTTGACCTGCGTCTTGTTGGTGCTCAACAGCAAGTCGAGCGAGTTCGTCAAGACTTGCAATGACGTTTCGAAGCCGATGGCCGAGGATGTCGTGCCGTAACAATCCAGAAGTAAGTTGTTATTTCCGGTACTCAGCGGGCCTACCCACTCCGATCCGCTGGGAGCCTTCCTGCCAGACCAACCCCCTCGGGCCTCACAGTATTCCGCTCCGAGGACATTCCACGTGACCAGCACCCGCTGCCCGGCATAGAAGCGATTGGAGGTCACGGAGCAGTCACTCGCATGGTTCGGCTGCGGAACGGCTGCGCAATGAACGACTCGAATACGGTTGTTCTCCGTATCGACTAAGTGCAGGTTTCCTGATGAGTCGATCGCTGCCCCGTAGGGCGAGTCGATCAATGCCTTGGTCGCCAAACCACCATCGCCAAAGAAACCCGGATAACCCGAACCGGCGACGGTCGAGATGACACGCGTCTTCGCATCGACTCGACGAATCACGTGGAACGCTTGATCGACGATGAAGAGATTGCCCTCGCCGTCGATCCGAACATCACGCGGCTGCCCAAGTTGAGCCTGCAAAGCATCTCCGCCGTCCCCGGCGTTACCCCACCGCCCGTTTCCGGCAACCGTCGTGATCAGCCCGGATGACAAATCGATTCGGCGCACGGAGTGACGCCTGGATTGGGCCACGAAGAGACCATCTTCGTGAATGGCGAGACCAGCAGGAGAGCAGATCGAGGCGTCGCGCGCCAATCCGCCGTCACCCGTGTTGTCGCAGCGGCCATCACCCGCAATCGTCGTGACAACACCTGTGATGAAGTCGATTCGACGAACTCGATGGTTGTCCTGATCGGAGATAAAAATATTGCCCGACGAATCGACCACCACTCCGTAAATATTGCTGAACCGTGCCGTGATCGCGGGTCCGCCATCACCGGTATCGCCCCATTCACCCGTTCCAGCCACAGTGACAATACCGCCTGAGTCACGATCGACTCGGCGCAAGCGACTCCGATCACTAATGTAGAGATTGTTCGCCGAATCAAAGGCAACCGAGTTCGGGCTTATGTTGGCATCAGTCGCCGAAACGCCCTCCGCTGAAGAGTTTCCTCCTCCAGCGTAAGTACTCGCGACCCCGGTCGTGGCGTCTATCTTTCGAACGCGTCCGTTCCAAAGATCGGCAATGAACAAGTTTCCGAGATTGTCGAACGCGGCGCTCGTCGGAAAGCTCAGCCAGCCCTGATTCGCCGCAGACCCGTCGCCCTCTCGTTTACGATCCTGAGATTGTCCGGCAAACGGGGCGAGCACAGCCGAGTTGAGATCGATACGAACAACTGGAACTCCACCGCAGTTGTTCACCACGTACAGCCCCCTCTGCGGGTGAATAGCCATACCCGTCGGACAGTTCAGATTGCCTTTGTTGCCTCCGCCGCCCGCCAGGGTTTCGATGAGATTGCTGCCCGCGGAAACCTTACGTACCCGACCATTTCCGCCGTCCAAGATGTACAGATTGCCATTGGCGTCGACCTCGATGTCGTACGGATGACGCAAGCTCGCGCTCGTTGCGGAGCCGCCGTCACCCGAGAAACCGCCTTGACCCGTACCGGCGACAGTTTGGATAGTCGACCCGCCGCCCGAATTGATATCGATTCGGCGAACTCGATGGCCGTCATGCTCTGTAACGTAGAGCTGCAGAACCCCTCCGCTGCGATTCAGCGCGAGTCCAAACGGTTTGTTTAGCGCCGCCAAATTGGCCGCAGCACCATCCCCCGAGGACGCCGCCTCACCCGTCCCGGCAACCGTCGAAATGACGGCACTACCGCCAACCACCGCGATCTTACGAACACGATTGTTCTCCGAATCCGCAACGTACAAGTCTCCGGTGACGGGATCGACGACAATACCGCGCGGAACGTTGAGCGTTGCCGACAATGCCGAGCGATTATCACCATTGAACCCATTTCGTCCGGTACCCGCATAAGCCAACACACGGCCGTCCGATTCGATCACACGAATGCGATGGGCATAGGTATCGACGACGAACAACCGACCTTGATGCTCGGCAAGTCCCCCCATCGCCGTGAACTCCGCACGCAGAGCGCTGCCGCCGTCACCCGATGACCCCCAAAGGCCGGTTCCCGCCACGGTAAAGATTCGGTTCGACTCGACATCCACCTTACGCACGCGAGTGGGATTATCTCCGCCAATCCAAACGTTGCCCGCCGGATCGACCGCAATCGACAAGGAACGCAGGCCAGCCGCGCGAGCCAGACCGCCCTCACCCGAGAATCTCTCTGGGCCGTTACCCATCAAGGTCGAAATGACCCCCGCCGACGGGGCAGACATTCTGAAGGTCTCCTTGAACGGATTTGTGGAGAGCAATGAGAGCGACACCGACTTCGTCGTCGAGCCCGCAGGATTGGTGCACGTCAGCGAGTACGTTGTTGGCGATACCAAGGGCGGCGTCTGGAAGCTTCCCTTGACCGCCTGCACGCCTTGCCAACCATTGCTCGCCTCGCATCGCTGGGCGCCCGTAGTCTCCCAACTTAAAACGACCGACTCGCCGAGATCGACGCTCCCTGCAGGCGTCGAAATGAACTTGCTGATCACCGGCGCCGACGCCACGACCTCGACCTTCGTCGAAGCACTCTTGGTCAATCCGGTTGGGCCGGTACACCGAATTTCAAAGGTCGAGGTGGATGAAAGGGCCGCGCTCTCCTCGCTTCCGCTCAGCGCTGCGGATCCCGTCCACGCTCCCGCCTTCGTACACGAGGTCGCGTTTACCGAACTCCATGTCAGTCGAACTGTGCTGCCGGCCTTGATGAGCGACGAACTCGCCGTAATCGTCACTCGAGGCTCTCCGACCGGCGCGGGCGCCACCGACACGGGAACGCTGAACGTGCTCGTCGATCCCGAGAAACTCTTACAGGTCAAACCGAAGTTCTTGTCACCGGCGGCCGAGAGCGTCACCCACTCCGACCCGGTCGCAAGTTTGTCACCGCTCCAAGCGCCGCTCGCAAGGCAACTGCTCACGCCCGTCACTGACCATGTGACGAGCACTCTATTTCCGACGGTCGCGCTTGAAGCTGACGTCGAACATGAAGATCCGTTCGCCGTTCGAGCCTCTGCCGCGCAATGAACGACGCGGAGTCGATTGTTCGACGAATCGGCAAACAAAACGTTACCCGCACTATCGACAGCGATTCCTGACGGCGAGTCGAGCCAAGCGGCGGTCGCTGCTCCACCATCTCCGAAGAAGCCACGCTGGCCGGTGCCGGCGATAGTCGTGATCGCCCTCGTCGATCGATCGACCTTACGGACGCGCAGGCCGTTACCCTCGACGATGAAGTAGTCCCCCTTCGCATCCGTGCTGACGGAGGTTGGACGTTCAAGCCGCGCAGTTGCCGCATCCCCATCTGCACCAGGGGTATTGTTGCTATTCGAGCTACCGGCGATCAACTCGATCTTGGTGCCATTACCCTCAGGCTTCAACTTGATGACTTGATTGAACCAGTCGAGCACCGCGAGCAGAGCTCCATCCGTGTCGATCGCCAGCGCCATTGTCGGCGGCAATACACTCGTTGCTGCGATCTCACCCACCGGGAGCGGGGGGATCTCTCCCGTAGAACCTTCGACACGGCCACCGCCAGCGACGGTCGTGATGGTGCCATCCGGGCTAATCCTTCTGATCCTATAGTTCGCGTAGTCGGCAACGTAGACGTTCGAAGTCGAATCGACCGCGACGGCCGCTGGCTTATTAAGACTGGCCAGAACGGCAGGTCCGCCGTCACCCGAGAATCCTGCCACGCCGTTACCGGCGAATGTCGTAATGACGCCGGTCAGTGCATCGACCCTTCGGACTCGATGATTCTCGCTATCAGCGATGAACATGTTCCCCGAAACATCGACGGCAATACCCCGAGGATTGATGCCCGCTCTAGCGGCAAGGGCACCGTCACCGCCAAACGTCCGATTGCCATTACCCGCCAACAAGGCTATCTGACCGGTCGCCGAGCTGATCTTGAACACGCGATCACGCCACCCGCTCGAGAAGTACACGTTATCTTGGCTATCTGTCGCGATGTGCTCGGGGTACCACAAAGGCGCGCGCGAGGCTGCCATTCCGTCGACCACTTCACCGAAATCGCGCGCCTGGCCGCCGAGCCTGGTCAACTCACCGGACGGACTGATCTTCCATATCACTCCGCTCCAACCCGCAGACACGATCACTTCGCCCGAAGCAACAGTTAAGCCCTCGATCGCACCCAAGGACGCTTCGTTTGCTGGACCATCCGGCCCGAGCCCATTGCCGTTATCCCCAGCGAGACGAGTCAGTCGGCCCGTCGAATCCATCGCGAGAATCCGACGACGCCCATGCAACTCCCCGATTAGAAGGGTGCCGTTCGACCCCATCCACAATCCGGATGGATGGCAGATTGGTTCCTGCAACGGATCAATCGATGGGTCGGCTTGATTGCCCCAACACTGGCCAGAGCCGGCGACTGTTGAAATCACGCCCGCCGACGAAATACGTCGAACTCGGAGATTTCCCTCGTCCGAAACGTAGACGTTGCCATTTTGGTCCACCGCAACGGCATTCGGCCCGCGGAACGCGGCCGAGGTGGCGTCGCCTCCATCTCCCGAGTAGCCCCACGCGCCGGATCCAGCAATCGTGGTCACCACGCCAGTAGTCGAGACTTTTCGAATTCTTTGATTGCCGGCATCCGCGATGAACAGATTTCCCGCGGCGTCGACGGCCAATCCCAGCGGTGAATTGAACTTCGCCAACAACGGGTTTACGTTGTTTTCGAAGCCGCTGGATGTCGACCCCGCGACGGTAGTGATCTCGCCGGTGTTCTTGTTGATTCGTCGAACTCTGTGGCACCACTGTTCGGTGACCAGCAAATTACCCTGCAGGTCGAACGCTAATCCGCGCGGTGAGGAAATCGTGTCGTTCCGTCCGCAGTCGTGTCTGCCATTGCCCGCGTACGTCGAGATCTTGCCCGTCTTACGATCGATCTTTCGAATTCGATTCGCGCTTAGCGCGGCGAACAACACGTTACCGTCCGCATCGACCACCGTCCCGACGGTTTGCCCGAGTGATGCCGCAAGGGCCGAACCGCCATCACCCGAGAACTGCTCAGGACCCGTGCCCGCGAATGTCGAAATCTTGCCCTTCGACAACGACGTTAATCCACCTACGGTCATGGTGATCTGAGGTTGATCAGGCGACGCCACAGGCGCGTCGGACACCACGATGGTCACCTCGTCACGCGCGACCCCGTTCGGTCCACGGCAATCGATCTTGAACACATTGCTCGCAGCCACAAGCGGCCTGGAAACTGCGACGCCCCGAGTCGGACGAGAACCTTCCCAAGCGCCACTTGCCGAGCAGGACGTCGCTTTGGAGCTAGACCAGTTCAGGCTTACAGTGTCACCCGGATTTATCCGATACGCAGACGCAGAGAGTGTGACCGTCGGATCCGTGTCGACCACTTTGACCATGACACTTCGGGTGATTTTGAGCCCTCCCTCTCCAGAGCAGGTCAGCGTGAAAAGATTGCTCTCGGCACTAAGCGGGCCGGTGCTCGCGCTACCCTTTGCCTCGACGGCGCCGGCCCACGCCCCGCTCGCCGAGCACGTATCCGCATTGGACTGCCACGAGAGCGTCGTTTCGCCGCCGAAATTGACCGAGGGCTGAGCGGCTGTCAGCGTGAGCGCCAGCGGGTTCGCCGCGACATCGATCGAGGCCGTGCTCAGCTTGTCTGCCGAGACGCCGTCAGCGCCCGTACACGTCAACTCGAACTTGAGTTGACCTTCTTTAACGGGGCCAACCCATTCAGAGCCGCTCGATGCTTTCACTCCAGACCACGAGCCGCTCGCGACGCACGACGTCGCGCCGAGTACGTTCCAACTGACTCGGACTCGCTGACCGGCGAAGACCGTTCCGCTTCCTTGCGAGCAATCCGACTGCGCCCCAGGCGCCGCGTTTGCCGCGCAGTGAACCACTCGAATTCGACGATTCTCAAGGTCGGCGAAATAAAGATTTCCGGAATTATCGAGCGCTGCTGCGATCGGTTCATCGAGCATCGCTTTGATCGCCGGGCCCCCGTCGCCCGCGAATCCCGGCGTTCCGATGCCGGCGACCGAAGAGATGATTCCCGTGCTGCCGTCTACCCTTCGAATACGCTGATTAGCCCGATCGACGATAAACAGGTTTCCTTGCGCGTCAACCTGCACATCCGTCGGATGCCTGAAATTAGCCTCGAGCGCCGAGGCTCCATCACCCGCGAAACCCCAGCCGCCCGAGCCCGCAACGGTGGTAATCGTTCCGGTCACCAGATCGACGCGATGGATTCGATTACCCCACTCGCTTGGAATGAGTAGATCTTTTCCTCGGAGGAACAGCCCGGCTGGCCCACATATCGAGGCATTAGTCGCTTGCGAACCCTCGACGAAGGCATCGCATCGACCATTACCGGCCAAGGTTGTGATGACACCGGTTGCACTATCAATTTTTCGGACGCGATGATTACCATGGTCCGCGATGAAGATATTGCCGCTGCTGTCAATTGCGAGGCCCCGAATCGTACTGAAGCGGGCATCTAGAGCACCACCGCCATCGCCGCCGTAACCCCACTGCCCGTTACCTGCAACGGTGACGATGATCCCTGAATCACCGTCGACCCGACGAACGCGATTATTGTCGGCGATCAACAAATTGTTTTGACCATCGAGCGCCAACGCGAAGGGCCGGACGTTTGAATCGACGGCGGCCACACCATCAGCCGAATTGCAGCATCGGTCCGTCCCAGCATAAGTTGAGATGAGGCCGGTTACTCCATCCACTTTACGAACGCGGCTGTTGTTTATGTCGGCGATGAAAAGATTTCCGGCGTTATCAATGACCACGCTTTGCGTTTCGCGCATCGCGGCATAAGTCGCCGGCCCGCCGTCTCCTGCAAACGAGGAAGCCACCGAAAGTCCTGCCACGGTCGATAGCTTTCCGGTCGTTCGATCTACCTTCCGCACGACTTCAGCGTCTCGCTCTGCGATCAGCAGGTTACCGCTGAGGTCGAAATTGATTGCTATCGGGTTGCGCAACGATGCGGCGCTAGCCAGATCACCATCTTCTGAGAAGGCGCTCTGTCCATTACCCGCGACCAGCGTCAGGATGCCATCGACGCCAAGACGAACTACTCGATTGCTGCCTTCATCGGCAATCACCAGAGCACCGCTCGAATCGAAACGCAGTCCAGATGGGCTGCACAGTCGCGCCGCCGTCGCCTGACCACCGATACCATCGGTTCCGCAGTCACCCGTTCCTGCGACCGTAGAGATCAAGCCCGTTGCGGCATCAACCCGTCGAATTCGATGACTGTTTTGATCGGAGATGAACAAATTCCCGGACCCATCAATCGCCACCGCCCTTGGATTTTGCAGCCGAGCTTGAGTCGCGTTACCTCCATCGCCTGAATACCCGTAGTCACCGTTGCCCGCGACCGTGGTAATGATCCCCGCGGTCGATATCTTGCGAATTCGGTGGTTGTTGCTATCTGCAACGTAAAGATTGCCCAGCCGGTCGAGGGCAATCATACCCGGGTTGTGGAACCGCGCGTCTTTTGCTGGACCGCCATCGCCGGCGAAGCCCCATTGACCCGAGCCGGCAATGGTCGTGACGATCCCGGTCGTCGCCGCCACACGACGGATACGGTGCGCCCAGCTCTCGACAAAGAAAAGATTTCCATCCGAATCAAACGCCATGCCGAAGGGTGACACCACCGGAGAGGTACTCGCCAACCCCCCTTCGCTGCCCCACTGGTGCTGACCATTACCCATGTAGGTCGTGATTCGCCCAGATGAGACGTCGACTCGACGGATTCGTGCCGCATTGAGTGTCGAGATGAGCAAGTTACCCTTCGAGTCGATCACGAGATCGCCCACACCCCCGAGAGCGGCACCTACAGCCGAGCGATCATCCCCATTGAATCTTTCGGGACCAATTCCCGCCACCGTCGAAATACTCTGTGCGATCGGCGATGTGGCGACATCGAACTGAAGTTTCTTCGGTGCACGGGAAGACAGCGTGATCGTCTGCGAGGCCGTCGAACCACCGACGGGTCCCACACAAACCAGCGTAAAGGTCGTATCTTGAACGAGCTCGCTCGTCAAAAAGGAACCGCTCAGCGCGACGGCGCCGCTCCAGCCACCGCTCGCTTCGCAACGAGACGCGTTTTGGGTCGCCCAAACAAGTCGTACCCTGTTTCCGAGCGGAACTTGATTATTCGAAATAGAGCCAGCGCTGGAATCGCAACTGGTGTTCGACGAGCTCTCCAACTTCGAACAGAATTTGACGTCCGGAAGTTTATCGGTCGCACTGACCGTGATCGACCGTGAGTTCGAAAGCCCGGTCGGGCCGGTGCATTGAATCGTGAACGTGCTCGATGCGCCGGAAATCGTGGCGGACAACTCCGAACCCGAAGTCGCTTTCGCTCCGCTCCACGCACCCGATGCCAAACACGACGTGGAGTCGGTCGAGCTCCAACTCAACCTCACTCGATTACCAATCGCGATGAGGGATTCGCTTGATGACAGTCGGATCTGCGGCGCCGAGATCGAGCCGGCTCCAATCTGAACATTAAGTTCCGAGATGCTCACCAGCCCAGAGGTCGACAAGCACGTCAGGGCAAATTTCTTTTCCCCCGAACTCGGCACGAGAATCCATTCGGCACCACTCGCTGGTTTTTGTCCGCTCCAAGCACCACTCGCCGTACACGACATAGCATTGGTGACGTTCCAAACGACTTGCACTCGCCGTCCGGCCGCCGCGCTGGCACCAGCCGCACAGTCGTTCCCCGCTGAGGTCGCTGCCACGCAATGCACGATACGAACTCGCCGATTCTCGGTATCGGCGACGAGCAGATTTCCTCGACCATCGATCGTCAATCCGGACGGATTATCAAGTTGGGCATTGATGGCCGCACCACCGTCACCATTGAAGCCCTGAACTCCGTCTCTACCCGCAATGATCTCGACCGCCTCGTTACCGGTCGGCGAATCCCATCCGGCCGAGGGCTTTGATACCTTTCGAATCCGCGGCCTCGGCGCCCAAACCGAGCCCTCGTAGCCCTCCTCGGCAATAAACAAGTTACCCTCAACGTCGACCTTGACGTCACTGACCCTCGCCAACGACAACGCCCGCGCCGTCGATCCCGAGAACGACTCACCTCCACCCGCAACGGTGGTGATCTGCCCGCTTGAAAGATTGATCTTGCGCACCACCCGAGAGTCCTGCTCGGCGATGAACAAGTGATCCCCAAAGACGGCCAACCCTTGCGGTGACCGCAACGTCGCGGCCGCCGCCGGTCCACCATCCCCCGTCGAGTTGTATTCGCCGGTACCCGCGATGGTGGAGATCGTCCCATCCACCGCAATTCGACGAACTCGATGGTCATTTCGATCGCTAATGTACAGATTGCCGAATCGATCGGAGGCCACAGCCCACGAATGGCGGAACGCGGCACTCAAAGCGGGTCCGCCGTCGCCTAAGAAGTCGTACGAGCCGGAGCCCGCGACGACCGTCGATGCTCCGGTCAGCGGATTGATACTGATCACTTGGGCGCCCGCCGTTGCCAGCAATCGGCCAGAGTCATCAATTGCAAGTCCGGTCACATAGATGTTTTGAATAAGCGTAGACACTACGCCACTACGTGCGTCGACCTTGCGCACGCGGTTTGAGCCTCTTTCAGCGATATAGATATTTCCGGCGATATCGACAGCTGTGGACAACAGTGGGTTGAACCCTGCCAATGCACTTGGGCCACCGTCGCCAGCGAATGAATTCCGTGAAAGCGTCTCTCCGGCGACGGTCGAGACCGTGTTGGCGCCGAGGTCGACTCGACGGACATAGGAAAATTCCTCGACGACAAGCAAGCGCCCTTGCCGATCCAAAGCAAGCGATGACGGACGGCGGAACCTCGTGGTTAAAAGCGCTCCGCCCTCTCCGTCATATCCGTACTGTCCATTGCCAGCGACCGTAGAAATGGTGCCGCTCGGGCTAATCTTTCGAATGCGGTGGGAGTCGGAATCTGTAAAGAGCACGTCACCACTGGCCGTGACGACGATACCGCGGACCAGGCTGAACGACGCCGCCAGCGCTGATCCACCATCGTCGCTGAATCCATTGCTCCCATTCCCTGCGATGGTTGTGATTTTCCCATCCGACGCAGAGACCCGACGGATACGGTAATTCTGTGAGTCGGCGATCAAAAGATTACCAGCGCCGTCGATCGCGATCGCCTCGGGATAGCGGATTCGAGCAAGAGTCGCCAGGCCACCGTCCCCGGAGAAGCCTGGCTCGCCAATACCCACCGCAGTCGTGATCTCGCCAGTCGGTGAAATCTTACGAATTCGATGGTTGTCTCGATCGATAACGAAAAGATTACCGGATGCATCGCGCGCCATCCCCGCCGGGTGACTGAAGGCCGCAGTCAACGCCGGGCCGCCGTCCCCACCAAACGTATTTTGCTGCTGCGAACCGGCGATCGTCGCAATCTTCCCATCCGAACCCACTTTCCGGATTCGATGGCCGTACCACAATTCGGAAATCAACACGTTGTCGTCGCCAGCGAGCACGAGTCCAATCGGATTCGACAGTTTTGAATTGGCCGCCAAGGTTCCGTCTGGCGAAAATCCTTGATCCCCCGTGCCAGCGAACGTCGATACCTTTCCGTCAGCCGAGATCTTGCGAATACGGTGATTTGCTTGATCCGCCAGGTAGATGTTGTTCGCGCTGTCTACCGCGATCTGACCGATCGAGTTGAACGAGGCGCCCGTGAGCGACCCGCCAGTCCCATCAACTTCAACATCACCAGCAAAGCGGGCGGGTCCCGACCCGGCCAACGTGGAAATCGTACCAACCGTCGGGTTCTTCACCTGCAGCGTGACCACAGGCCTGTCGCCCGAGACGGCCGGAGCCGCCGACGTGACGATCGTCACCTGATCCGAAACCGACCCGCCAGGCCCCACACAGGTCAATCGATATAACGAGGACGGCGACGACAGCGGTCCGGTGTTGAACGTCCCTTGAGTCGGCTGGCTGCCACTCCACGCTCCTGAGGCCAAACACGAAGAGGCTTTCGACGCATTCCATCTGATCGTGGACGACTCGCCGGTACGGATCACTGGGCGATCCACCGTCATTTCGAGAAGCGGCGCTTCATCAACGACTTCAATCGATACACTTTTCCAAACCTCACCGGTCGAACCTGCACAGGCCATCTCGAATGTCGTTGGCGCACGGATTCCACTGACGGTCTGACTTCCACTCGTGGCCGAAGAGGAAGTCCAATTACCAATAGCTCGGCAAGACGTCGCGTTCGTCGCTTGCCAGGTGATGGCAACCGATCCGTCAAAACGAACAGAGCTACTCGCGGCCGTCAGGGTCAACTTCAGTGGATTTTCTTTGACCACCACCGAGCCGAGCGAAAAAGTGGTCAACTCCCCGGTGACACTGGAACATTGCAGACCAAACGACTGGGATCCGGTGGCTGATAGCGCAACCCACTCATCGCCGGTGCTCAACTTGGTTCCACTCCAGGCGCCGGTCGCCACACAGCTCGTCACACCCAACACGGACCAACGCACTCGAACCCGCTGACCTTGATAGATTTCGTTACTGGGCAGCGCACTCTCGCAATCGGATGTCCGGCCAGCCTCGGGCGATGCCACACAATGAATTTCTCGGATGCGATTGTTCGTCGTGTCCGCTACCAGAACGTTTCCTGCCCGATCGATGAAAAGTCCTTGCGGCGAATCGAGTTGGGCACTGGTAGCTAAGCCGCCGTCGCCGGAGAACCCCGGAAAGCCCGTTCCGGCAAGCGTCGTGATTGTCCCGGTCGAGGCAGCAATCCGGCGGATTCGATGCCCCCCGGACTCCGCCACGAACAGGTTGCCGGCAGGATCGATCGCTACGCTATAGGGCGATGCCAATTGAGCTGCAGTGGCTGGACCACCGTCGCCCAAAGAACCGAATGCACCCGTTCCAGCCACCGTAGACAGCACGCCCGTCGAGAGATTGATCGCTCGAACGCGGTTCGTCGCACTTTCGGTCACGAGAAGGAGATTGTTACGAGTATCGATTGCGAGCCCTCTCGGTCCGCAAATTGAGGTGGCGCTGGCGTTCACGCCATCGACTGTTCCGGAACACGCGCCATTACCGCCAAAGGTCGAGATGATCCCTGTCGCCTTGTCGATGCGTCGAATACGGTGAGTTAACGGCTCGCTGACATAAAGGTTGCCTAGGACATCCGCTACGACACTGTCAGGCTGATTGACCGTCGCGGCGAATGCCGAACCGCCATCGCCCAAAGCACCCGACGAAGTGCCGTTACCGGCTACATCGGTGATGATCAAGGTTCGTCGGTCGATCCGACGAATTCTATGGTTGCCCGAATCTGCGACGTAGACGGCGTTGAGGCCGGGTTGTTCAAAGCCGATTCCCCGCGGAGAGTTGAAGCATGTCGAGCTGGAGGCCGGTACCCCATTGTCACTCGCCTGATACGAACAATTGAACCCACGACCCAATACTGCGCGCGTCGACCCATCTCGATTGAATAGGCGAATCTCTCCACGCGAGGGGTTCGCCACGACGAGCGCCTCATCAACGAGCACACTCGATGGGTTCGACAGCACGTTCGCGTTACTGCTCAAGACACCAGCGACACGTACGATTTGATAATCGCTCGTACCGGCGACCGGTCTAATGGCACGGATGCCGTTATTCTCTGAAACAAATACCGTCGACGAGTTACCTGCCAATCCCGCGGCGTTATCGAAGGTAGCAATGATCGGAGAGCCGCCATCACCCGTCGATCCGGTAGCGCCAGTTCCGGCGAAGAGCGTGATGATTCCCGAAGGGAGATCAACCGATCGAATCCTATTTGCGGAGGAAATAAGCAAGGTTTTATCGCCAATCGCCGCCAATTGGTTCGGGTTTAGCCGCACCGCCGTAGCGGATCCAGTATCTCCTTGCTCACCGAATTGGCCATTACCCGCTACGGTCGTGATGGTCATTGAATTCAAATCAATCCGCCGAACGCGAGCGTTTTGCGCGTCGGCTATGAACAGTGAAGAGCCAATAGCCACCAACCCACCCGGTCCCGCGAGCAGCGCGGCACTGGCGGGACCGCCATCACCCGCGAACCCACTCGTGCTGGAACCCGCGATCGTCGAAATCACTTTCGTGACAGCATCGATCCGTCGAACCCGCTGGCTGCACCCCTGCTCCGAGAAGTACAAGTTATCGGCGCGATCAACCGCAAGCCCGCTGACCCAACAGAGGCTCGCCGCGCTCGCTGGCCCACCATCGCCCGTGGAGGTGTAGCTGCCGTTCCCGGCGATCGTCATCACAAGGCCGGTTCGCGAATCCCATCGCCGAATTCGGTATGCGTCCTCAAAATAAATGTTTCCGGTGGAATCGATCGCGATGGGCCCCCGACTATTTAAAGACGTCGCTGTTCCCTGACGGCCATCTGGTGTGAAAGCGGTTCCGCCATCCCCAATAATTGTTGTGACGACGTTCGATCCGGCTCGAATTCGGCGAATACGCCTCGTGCTGCTCTCGAAATAGAACACATTTCCTTGGCTGTCGGCCGCCATGAAACTCGGCCGGACCGACTGGACCAACGCTTGCTCGCCTTCGGGTGGATTACGCTCCGGCCCAGACCCCGCAAGCGTGGAGATGACACCGGCAACGGGTCGTAAGACCGCCTTCACGACGGCGACGGGGTTTTGCGATGCCAACGTCACGTCGACCGTTCGGGAGCTTTGTCCCGTCGGACCGCGACAGGTCAACGTAAATTGGGCTGCGCCACGCAGCGGCGCCGAAGCCTCTCCCGAGGTCGATGATGCGACCTGTCTTGTGCCGCTCCAATCGCCGCTTGCAAAACATTCCGTCGCCCGCTGAGAACTCCAGGTCAGCGTGACGCTGTCTCCGAGGTTGACAGCCGTCGCAGAGGCCGAGAGCGCAACCGTCGGAGGCTCGTCCTCAAGTTGGAGCTGCACTTCGCGACTTACACTACCGGCAGAACCCGAGCAAACGAGACCTAGTGTCGCCGAGGCAACGGCGAGCGGTCCAACCGTCTCCGAGCCACTGGCCGACTTGACTCCCGGGGTGCTCCAAGGCCCAGTCGTCACGCAACGCGTGACGCTCGTTGAATTCCAAGAGATGACGGTCGTTTCGTTGAACTTGAGCTTCGACTTCGCTACCGATAGCGTGAGTGACGTCGGGTTCGGTTTTACTGTGATCTGGACCGGCGTGACCGCAATTGAACCACCGGCTGCATTCTGGCAAGCCAACTCAAAGTTGGTCGTCCCCGCGTTGGTCACCAAGACGATTTCCGAACCTGAACCCGCTTTGGTTCCGCTCCAGGCACCACTCGCGACGCAAGATACTGCGCCCTGCACAGCCCACTGGACCGTTACCGAGCGATAGCCAGCAAGGAATTCCGAATTCGCGCAAGATGACACGGCGCCGTCTGACGGCGGCGCCACACAATGCACGACCCTTAACCGGTTGTTCAGGACGTCGTTGAAATAAAGGTCGCCGCGCTCATCGATATACAAACCTCTCGGTGACAAAAACTGCGCATCGATCGCGCGGCCGCCATCGCCACCAAATCCGGCGGCGCCCCCGGCGATCGTGGTGACGATCGATGTCTTGGCGTCGATTCTGCGAATGAGGTTTTGGTCACGGAAAAACAAATTTCCTGCAGAGTCCGCGACGAGATCACCCGGCGCGGCGACTCGACCATCTCGCGCTAACCCCTCGTCCCCAGAAATATCGCGGATATCAGTACCGATAACAGTATCGATGCGATTAGCCGGAAGGTTGATGACACGAATACGCGAGCTATCGGCGACGAACAGAAGATCCGGGCTCGCCCAGCCGATCGAGTTAGGCGCAAGGAAACCCGCTTGGCGCGCATCGCCGCCATCGCCGCTGAATATTGGCGAGCTCGCCCCACCTGCTACGGTTGTGACCACCCCGGTCGCGCCCGAGATTTTGCGAATACGATAACGCTGAGACTGCGCGGTGACGACTCCGTTTGCCGTCGGGCCACAATAATCCCACACCAAGACATAGAGGTTGCCCGAGTTATCAATCGTCAGGTCTCCCGCGCCCGATCCGAGACTTGGAACCCCGACCGCTTGTCCTCCATCCGATGAGAAACACGTGCCGGTGTTGGCGGTGACGCCTCCTGCCACGGTAGTGATCACCCCTGAACCGGCGGCGATCTTGCGAACGCTCGGAACGCCACCCGAATTTTCTAGGAAGAAGAGATTGCCGTTCCGATCGTTGACCACCACACCGCTTGGGTTGATCGACGCGACGGATGAGAGGGAGCCCTCAAGGAAGGTCCCAGCGGTACCCGTTCCGGCGATGGTTTCGATGGTCCCGCTGAGCGCCGAGACCGCACGAAACCTACGCGCGGATAACTCACCGAAAACAAGGTCTTGGTTCGCGTTTTTGGCAATCTCTCCGCCGTTGTAAAACACCGAAGAGCCCGAGGCTGGCAACCCTGATTGCGTGTTCGTCCACTGATAATCTCGGCCCGCAATCCACTCAACGGTAGTCGGACTGTCCAGTTTGATTCGGATAATCCTTAACGGAGCGGCAATTGCACTGCCCCCGCCGCCCGGCGCCGAACGGTAGAAAAACGAGTAAATATTTTGAGAGAAATAAAGGTGATCGCTATGCACCGCTAGCGTCAACGCGTTCGGCCTCCCCGACAATATGGACGCTAGGGTAGGCGTTGTTCCCCCGGACAGAGCGGAGTCAAATCCAGCTATTCCGTACACCAAGGAAACCTTGAGCGGATCTCCCGAGAGCGCGAGGATTTGACCGTTATTCGTAAGCCAGATCCGGCCGGTGGCATCGATCGCCAACCCGCGGATTGCCGAAATGTTGATGGCGCCTGCGAGCGCGCCGACAGTTACGGCGCCACTTCCGCCGCCAGCGACCAAAGAAATGACGCCGGTTGCGGGATCCACTCGACGAAGTCGGAACGATTCTGCAATCAATAACCGACCAGAAGAGTCGGCGCCGAGCTGAAGGACGCTGCCGAGACGTGCGCTAGCAGCCGGACCTCCATCACCGATGCCGATGCCCGAGACTCCATCCCCCGCAAGGGTATCGATAACGCCCGTTGCGAGGTTGACCGCTCGAATACGCCAGTTTCCGCCATCGAAGAAATAGAGAACGTTGTTGATGACCACGAGCGCGTTCGGGTTCGACAACGTAGCCTTGATCGCCTGACCTCCATCGCCTGAGAAGCCGCGCACTCCATTACCGGCGACTGTCGTGAGTTCCCCACTCGGCGTTCGCCGGCGGATGCGATCGAGTGCCGGCTCAGAGAAATAGAGATTCCCCGACAGGTCATAAGCGACCATCCCGACTGTCCCCGTACCCGGGACAACGGAGGCTGAACCCTCGCGATTGATTCGGCCATCACCCACAAGAGACGTGACGCGGAAGTCGGATGATTTCAGATCAACCGCGCCGATTCGCAGCTGATTGCCTGACGCAAAGATTAGCCGATTTCCCGACGGGTCGATTTCGAAATCGTTGACTACAAGCCGCGCATCACGGCCCGGCCCGTCCCAACGCGATTCATAATCCGGTCCGATACCGGCGATGGTCGACACCGTTCCCGCTTTCGGCGCGGTGGTGACCACGAGTCCGTTGGAGCCGCTCGAGTTCGAAGTACCTCGACCCGACAGGCTAACGACCGATCTCCCGTCAACGGTTACTTCGGCAGTCTTCAAGCCGATCGCGTTGGGACTAAATCGCACAGTCACCGTGCACGACTGACCGGCATTCAACACGGACCCGCAGGTATGGCCCTGAATCGCAAAAGAGCTAGCATCGGCACCGGCCACGCTGATCGAACCGATCGCGAGGTTGGCACTCGACGGATTGGAAATCGTGAAGGTCTGGGCGACGCCGGTCGCTGAGGTCGACGCATCGGCGAAGCCGATCGACGAGGTATTGGTTTTGTAGGACGACCCGAGTTCACCGCCGGATGCATCAACCGTCGCCTTCATCCAGACAACCGAACGGTCAGGCATCGCGCACTGAAGCTCCACGGTCGGTACGCTCTCACCGGTGAATGCACTGGCTCCAAGCAATACCCACTCGGAACCCGACGGACGTCTTTTTCCGGACCACCACTTGCCGGTTGCCGTGCAGATGTCCGCCCCAGGTTGATTCCAACTGACCAAGAACCCCTTTGCAGTCTGCGGGGTGATCGATCCGTCGCAATCTGATACTTGCCCCGGCGAAGGACGTGCCGCGCACATCACCACCCGAATTCGATTGTTCGAACGATCGGCGATCAATAAATTTCCTCGGGTATCGATAGCAAGCCCCTGCGGTGCCGCGAGTCGCGAAGACACCGAGGGAAGACCGTCACCGTCGAAACCCCTATGGCCGCCCGCAACCCGGGTCATCGCCCGAGTGCCTTGATCAATCCGGTAAACCGCCTCTCCCGACCATTCGGTGAAGAACAGATTACCGTCGACGTCTACCGTGAGCGCCACCGTAATATCAGGCAATGGCGACTCGAGCGCGTTGCCCTCTTTGACCTCACCAACCTCACCAGACCCTGCGTAGCGACTGATCTTGCCCGTCTGCAAATCGATTTCTCGAATGGCAGAGTAAATAACCTCGCCAGTTTGCTCGTAACCAATCTGTGAGTAGAGGTAGTCAAGCAAGTACAGCCGATTATTAACCCACGCGAGTCCCGGGCGACCGACCTTTGCACTGCGCGCAGGTCCGCCATCCCCGACGGCGGACAGGTCGCTCACCCAATTCGTGCCATCACCTGCGACAGTGGAAATAAGCCCTTGGGCGGTGATTTTGCGAACTCGACCGTTGTCACTGAAATACAGATTGTCCTGCGGGTCGAATGCAAGATGCCAAGGGAAGCTCAAGGCACAGGTTGATGCCTCGATGTTTTCGCACACGCTTTGCGTGCCGCCGCCTGCGAAGACTTTTGGTTGACCATTCGTGTCAACCCGGATAACCGAGTTCCCGTTCCATGACGCGTAGTAAACGTTGCCTTTGCTGTCGGCGACGACAAACGTCGGGAAGTTTCTACGCGCTGTCGTAAAACTCGCGGAATCCGACGAACGGTCGATGAGCGTCGAAATCTTCCCGTTTGCGATGACTCGAACTCGACCGCTCAGTCGATCGCCGATGATGATCCGACCGTCGGCGGGCGCCGCGATACCGGTCGGTGAACTCAGCCCGGCCTCCGTCGGCGCAACCGACTCCCCGACAAAACGCGGGAATTCCGATTGACCTGCGATACGCTCAGAGACGCCTGTGTTCGTATCGATACGCGAGATGACCGCGGGTGAGAAAAATCCGGGGAAGCTCGTATAAGCCAAATTAGTGGCATCGCTCCCGGCACCCGCAGAATAAAGTTGCCCCTGCTTATCGAAGGCCAATGCGAGCCCCGTCGTCCCGCGATAGACCGTGGAGTAAAGCCCCGTCTTCGACGAGATCTTGCGAATGGATTCGTAGTCCGTCAGGTACAGATCACCGTCGATACCGACCGCTAGCTTCAAATTCGCCGGCAGCGGCTGCTCGGTGGCCTTCGATCCGTCCGCCGCAGAGCCAATCGACCCGTTGCCGGCGAAGCGTCCGGACCGATCCTCATCCAGTAATATGCTCTCAATAAACGTCACCGATGCGCCCGTCGACGAAGTCTTTCGAGCAAAAACATAAAGTTCTGACGATGCCGGCCGAGAGGCAAGAGAGATGTAATCTCCGATGTCCGTGTCTGGTGACACGATGACCGCAAATGTTCCTGCTCGGAGATCGAATCTCCAAATACTCGTTCGAATCGAGTCTGCGGTACTCCCAGATCTCTTGATGACGTACAGGTAGTTTTCATCCGCCGAGAGAACTAGCGATGTGAAAACCTCCGACGTCGACGAACTCGGGTTGCAGACCGTGCCCGCCAGAGTCGTTACTTCGTTAGTGGCTGGGTCGATCTTCCTTAGTCGGCAATCCCCAGCAAAGAACACAGTACCGTTGGCATCAATCGCTATGGAATCGGCGTCAAGTCGGGCATCTAAGGCGCGTACCGAGTCTGATCTGGAGCCGAGCGACCCCCGACCCGCGAAACGCGTAACCTGACCCGTCACGCTGGAGACACGCCGAATATCCTCTTCGTTGGCGACAAACAGGTCTCCATTCGGACCAACCGCCATCGAAGAAATGCTGTTGAACTCCGCGACGAGCGCGCGGCCGTTGTCGCCAGAAATGGACTGCGGTCCCTGTCCAGCTAACGAAGCGATAGACCCCGCCTTGGGCGAGAGCGTGGCCGAGAGTCCAGTCGGTAAAGCGCGATAGTCGAATATCGCCGTGACGTTGCGGGCCTCGCTCATCGTCACCGCACATGCATCGGCTCCCGAACAAGCGCCGCTCCAACCTGAGAAAGTCGAGTCTTTTGCGGCAGCTGCCGTCAGCGTCACGCTCGTGCCGATCGTGTACTCGCTGCTGCACGCGGTGCCGCAGCTGATCCCCGCAGGATCACTCGTCACCGAGCCACTGCCCTTGCCCGCCTTCGCCACCGTCAACGCAAACTTTTTCAGCGCAAACGTCGCCGTCACACTCTTGGCTTGATCCACCGTAACGGTGCAGGCGTTACCGTTCGTCGTTGCGCAACCCGTCCAACCGGTAAAGGTCGAGTCGTTCGCAGCCGACGACGTCAGAGTCACGCTGGTGCCGGAAGTAAAACTTGCGCTACAGGAACTACCGCAGCTGATTCCCGTCGGACTGCTCGTCACCGCTCCACTGCCGTTACCAGCCTTCGTCACCGAGAGCGCGAACGTCTTCAATGCGAATGTTGCCGTCACAGACTTCGGCTCGGTCATCGAAACAACACACGATCCCGAACCGCTGCAGGCACCACCCCAGGACTGAAACGCCGAATCCGCATCGCTGGGCACCGCAGTCAGCGTCACCGATGCACCCACCGGAAAATCAGCGCTGCAGGACTTACAGTCGATCCCCGCGGGACTACTCACAATCTTGCCCGTGCGTCCGCCCGTATCGACCGTAGACACCTTCAGTCGTACAGGTAAACCGAAGACCGAGAGATCCGAATAACACGCGGCGATCGCTCCAGCCCCTTCGGTCACGCTAAAGACTTGGCTCGCATTGTTGACGGCTGTGATCGTGCACACATAATTCGAGTTGCTACTCTGCAGCAGGTAATCACGCTGCTTCGAACCCGTCTGCAAGTACCATCCAGAGCTGCCAAGCTGCTCTTCGATTTTTGGTAACTCATTCGGCGTACTCGGCAACGCAGCGAGTTCGTCGATCGCTCGCTGACGATCGAACGGTGTCTTGATGAAATCCCCGCGCGAATACGCCGACCAATAGGGCAGCAACTGTGTGATCCGATCTTCGGTCGGCTGACCGCCGAAACGGAACAGTGAGTAGTAGTTCCCTTCGGTCGTCGGCGGATAAACGATCGCCTTGGTAATGGAGAGACCCACATCGCCAGTCTCACAACCGAAGCGGCTGAAGCCGTTTTCGATCGGCATCTTGTAGATGAACTCGAGTTGGGCCAACTCCCGCTTCGTGAGCTTCGACGGGTCGACATCGGACGTCTTCATGGGCTCGTAATCAAAGCGAACCCTGTTCTCGCAATCGACCTTGCCGTCTTTCAAGCCCTTGGCGAAGGTGAGGCCGCGACCGTCACCCAACTTCACATCCTTAAACACGTATTTTGCGGCTTTGTAAATCTGATCAGCCGATTGCAACGGAACGGCCGAGCACTTCGCCGGATCGGACTCGGTGCAGTTGAACGCGATGCCATCGCCATTCGATCGCAATCGGATGCCTTCGACGTCGATATGCAGGAATCCCACCCCACCCCCCGGGACCGCAATGCCTTGAGCGGAAGATCTCAGGTCGAAGGGCAAGACCGACGGAACGCTATCGCCCAAAATCGCCGTGATGGCTTCGGTGCTGAAACCTGAGGTTGAGAAAATACGTTCGGTGATACCGACTTCTTGTCGAATCGCCTCGACGAGAATCTGTGTAATTTCCAGAGAGCGGGTCAGATAATCGACCAGCACCTCACCCTTGCGCTGCGCTGTCGCGTCATTGGAGGCGATGTAGTCGTCATAAAGTTTTTGGGTCGAAAAACCAGCGCCGACGATGGCTTCGCCGAGCCGAGACATCTGGGTACGCACTCGGTCGGCAATGGCGTTCGCATCACCTCCGCAGGCCTGATCAACTGGAATTGGCTTTGTGCCCAGACCCTGACCACCCCCTGCGTTCGAAATCGCCGTCGCAAAAAGAGTGGTGAACGGCGTGAGATTGGCCGTACCACCCGGCAAATTCAGTCCTAGCCACGACGGCGGAAGGAAGACGAGATTGAACGGTTTTTTGACGACTCCTCGAGCTTTGTCCACCGCCGACGTTGGCACACTCGCGATAATCGGACGCGGACCATTGGCATCCGCATAACAACTGAACCCTGCAAGCTGCGACGGGTTTAACACCCAGTTCCCAGAATCGTCAGACTCCGCGACGGGCTCACCCTCCTCGTATTGCAGCGACCAGTTCATGTCGACGAATACGCGGGCACCCTTGATGTATCCGTCGATGACTTTGCCGCGTACAGCAGGTCGATCAAACGTCGCCGTCACACTCTTGGCTTGATCCACCGTAACGGTGCAAGCGTTACCGTTCGTCGTGGCGCAGCCCGTCCAACCCGTAAACGTGGAGTCGTTCGCAGCCGATGCCGTGAGTGTCACGCTCGTGCCGATGGTGTAATCGTTGCTGCACGTCGTGCCGCAGTTGATCCCCGCAGGATCACTCGTCACCGAGCCAGTGCCCGTCCCAGTCTTCGCCACCGTCAATGCAAACTTCTTCAGCGCAAACGTCGCCGTCACACTCTTGGCTTGATCCACCGTGACGGTGCAGGCGTTACCGTTCGTCGTGGCGCAACCCGTCCAACCCGTAAAGGTCGAGTCGTTCGCAGCCGATGCCGTGAGTGTCACGCTCGTGCCGGTGTTGAAGTTCGCGCTACAGGTATTACCGCAGTCGATGCCGGCTGGAACGCTTGTCACCGTGCCGTTGCCCCCACCGCTCTTCGACACGTTAAGCGTTTGGAACACAGCCGTGCCCGTCAGCGCGATCGCAAGCGGATTGGCGCCGGCGCCTTTGATCTCGAGGTTGGCGCTCTTCGCACCGCCACTCGTCGGTCGGAACGTGACTTCGACTGAGCATTCCGCTGTCGGAGCGAGGGTTACTCCGCAGGATGACGTCAGAATGAACTGATCGGCATTCGCGCCCCCGAGCGTCGCTGAGAGCGCGGTGAGCGCAACCTTGCCCGTGTTCGTCACTTTGACACTTCGTCGAGGTGTCACACCGACACCCGTGTCACCGAACGCAAGCGGCGTCAGATCGATGGCAGCCTGCGGCTTCGCCGACTCAACGCTCACGCTCTTCGTGTCCGACCCCACCGCATTCTCGCAGCGCAGCGTGAACGTGTAGTTTCCCGGTTCGAGCGCGGTACTTGCCTCGATTCCCGAGAGAGGTTTATCGCCTGACCATGCACCGCTCGCGGTGCAACTCGTCGCCTCCTTGCTCGTCCACGTGAGCGTCGCCTTCTCTCCAGACGTGATGAGCGTTCGGTCGATCGACAGTGAGACCTCAGGTGCTCCACGAGCCTCGATCGTCACGCTTGCCGAAGTCTCGCCACCGTCTCCTCGACATGTCAGCGTGAGTACGTTGTTACGCTGGGTGAGCACGGGCGAGGACGTACCTGTCGAGCTAAGAGCCTGCGATCCACTCCACGCACCTGACGCGGTGCACGCATTCGCATCCTGTGTCTGCCACTTGAGCGTTGTCGTCTGTCCTGCTTGAACGAGCGTTGGGTCGGCCGTGAACGACAGGATCTGGGGTTTCGGGAACACCGCGAGCTCAACTGTCGCTGCCTTCGTGCCGCCGATGCCAACACAGGTGAGCGTAAACACACGCTTGCCCGGTGTTGCAAAGGTTATGGTCTCCGTGCCCAAGAGCGTCCGACTGCCCGACCAGCCGCCGCCGCTGGCCGTACAACTTTGTGCGTACTCACTCTCCCAGGACAACGTAACCGCGGTGCCTGGCTCCACGAGCGTGTCGCTCAGCGAGAGACTCACCGTCGGTGCGGCAACCACCTCGACGGTCACCGTCTCTTCGGCCTCACCATTGAGTCCCGTACAGGTCAGCGTGTACGTCTTGTCGCTGGTCAAGTTGCCGGTGGCGAAGCTACCGGAGGTGCTTTGGCTACCGTTCCAGTCGCCCGAAGCAAGACAGCTCGTCGCATCGGTCGCTTTCCACTTAAGCTGCGTGCCCGTGTTCTCGGCGATCTGCGTCTTGCTCGCACTGAACGTGAGCGTGGGCTTGGCGATGACCGTGAGCTTGGCTTCCGCAGCGGTCGTTCCCCCACCACCTTTGCAGGTGAGCTTGAACGTCTTGACACCCTTGGTGAGGTTACTCAGCGTCTCGCTGCCGCCTTGGGCGTTCTTTGCTCCGGTGAACGGAGCGCCGCTGGCCGTACAGCTCTGAGCATCGTCCACATCCCAGTTGATCGTCACGTTCTCGCCCGGGGCGACGATGTCATCCGAGATCGCGAGCGTTACGATCGGTGCGGCAACCACCTCGACGGTCACCGTCTCTTCGGCCTCACCATTGAGTCCCGTACAGGTCAGCGTGTAGGTCTTGTCGCTCGAGAGATTGCCGGTATCGAACGAACCAGAGGTGCTTTGGCTACCGTTCCAGTCGCCCGAAGCAAGACAGCTCGTCGCATCGGTCGCTTTCCACTTAAGCTGCGTGCCCGTGTTCTCGGCGATCTGCGTCTTGCTCGCACTGAACGTGAGCGTGGGCTTGGCGATGACCGTGAGCTTGGCTTCCGCAGCGGTCGTTCCCCCACCACCTTTGCAGGTGAGCTTGAACGTCTTGACACCCTTGGTGAGGTTACTCAGCGTCTCGCTGCCGCCTTGGGCGTTCTTTGCTCCGGTGAACGGAGCGCCGCTGGCCGTACAGCTCTGAGCATCGTCCACATCCCAGTTGATCGTCACGTTCTCGCCCGGGGCGACGATGTCATCCGAGATCGCGAGCGTTACGATCGGTGCGGCAACCACCTCGACGGTCACCGTCTCTTCGGCCTCACCATTGAGTCCCGTACAGGTCAGCGTGTAGGTCTTGTCGCTCGAGAGATTGCCCGTATTGAAGCTGCCCGACGTATTTTGAGAACCGCTCCAGTCGCCCGAAGCAAGACAGCTCGTCGCATCGGTCGCTTTCCACTTGAGCTGCGTGCCCGTGTTCTCGGCGATCTGCGTCTTGCTCGCACTGAACGTGAGGGTGGGCTTGGCGATGACCGTGACTTTGACGTCAGCGGACCCTGAGCCGCCCACCCCGCGGCAAGTGAGCTTGAAGGTCTTGGTGCCTTTGGTGAGATCACTCAGGCGCTCGGTTCCCGAGGTGGGCTTGGTGCCCGTGAAAGGCGCTCCGCTTGCCGTACAACTCGTTGCATCGTCGCTGCGCCAGGTGAGTTGCACCGATCCGCCTGGTAGCGCCCGGTCCGAGCTCGCCTCGAGCGTCACTTTCGGTACGGGCAACGCGGCTACCGTCACGCTCTGAACGCTCGTACCTCCGGCACCGGTACAGCTAAGACTGAACTCGTTCGTTCGAGCGGTGAGCGCCGCGGTCGTAAAGCTACCCCCCGCAGCCGCCGTCCCTTCGTAATTTTGAGACCAACTCGGACCGCTCCCGACGCAGCGCTGCGCGCCGGTGGTCGTCCAGGACAATCGGGTCGTACGATTGACGGCCACCTCACGGGCGGAGGCGGTTAAGGTGATCGAGGGGGGTGCGGCACTCTGGGCGAGGGCGGGCGAGCCAACCCCCACTGCCTGAAACAGCGACAGCAGCAGAGCGGTTCGAAGCGGCCAAACCAACGATGTTGCGGTTTCGATGGACCGCATAAAAAAACTCCGAACCGAACCGATCTACCCCCAAGCGCGACCGTACCCTAGCCAACCTCTAGATTGCAACAAATTATTCTCTGTGAGTCGTAGCAAAGCCGCGCACTTTTGACACCTAACCCGTCCACCAATAGGAAATTCATCGTGGGACGACACGGCAGCGCGTAATTGGAGCCTCACTCGCTTTGGCTGAAGATATGAATTTCAACTACTTACTTTTTTTCGCCACCTCCACCATTCAACTAAAACGCCACCGTTGCGGTGGCGTGGTTGGGCGCTTCGTCACTCGATCACAAACGGAATGTAACTGACCGCCGGCTCAACCCAACGAACCGATTTCGATGTCTCAAGCATCGACATGATTCGAAGAAACTCTGACCCCGTTGGAGCATTCACCACGTACACCGAGGGCGGAACCAGAAGTTTTGGCGGGGGCGTTGCGACCCAACTCAACGAACGAGGATCGAAACCCGGCAGGACTTCGAAGGCGATCTCTCCCGATATCAGCCCGTAAGCCCCCATCCCGTAGTTGAACACGACTCCCCTCTCTCTCGCTGATCGGGTCTCCAGTCGCGGCCAGCTTGATGGATTTGATATCGGTTATCCCACGCTCACCCAATACCGCCCGTCGTGATGCCCACACACCAAGATTGATCCCAGCCAACCGCGCCACCTGATCCTTCGGCGGCTGAGTCATGCGCACCGAGGGGACTGGCTGCCCCGCCGTGAGAGATATCGGTGCGATGAGAATTGTTGATAGCAGCCACGCTTTGATGACACGACTCATGGCTAGTGCCCTGCCAAAGAGAATTCTTGGGAAGCGGTATTGGAGAACTGGGTGTTCATCAAAAATGACTCACCGCACCAGTCATAAATCGTCATCTTCCACGCGCCGTTCGGATTCTCACCATAAAACGCGTTGGATGACAGCACTACGTTGGTCAACGACGTATTGGTGAACCCACCCCGAGCGTTGAGCAATACAGAGCGAGTTCCCGCAGGCGATGTCAGTTCGATTTGATTGCAAGACGTGCCCGTAGAACCAAACTCTCGCATGAAAAAATTCACCTTGACGAATACTTTCTCCGTCTTGGAAAGATTGCTGCTGATCGCGAAATTCACAACCTTCCCGCTGACACCAATATTCCGGTCAGTCGTGAATCGAACCGGCGTTGCGGAAACCAGCGTCTGCGGCGGTAGAAATTCGGAATAGGTTTTGGCCATGGCGACCGCCGCGCCCGCATCAACGGCGCCGAACCCATAACGATTGGAGAAGTTGTACCCGGCGGCGTTCGTGATCCAACCAGGCTCTAAATTCCGTGACGCATTCGCCAAGGTGGTGGACACCCCGTTAAAAGTCGGATCTACCTTTTTGGCCGTCTTCGCCAAGATGTGAGCCACATCGCGATACCCGAGATTCGGATTTGCTTCGAGCATGAGCGCCGCAATACCTCCAACCATCGCGGCTGCAGCGCTCGTTCCATTCATCGAGGCCGTGTACTGGCAATTCGCCGCCAGCGGGTTCGCGCCTGCGCGATCCAAAGTATTTCGTGATCCCGAGTAGTTGGCGCACCCCCTCGTGTTCGAGGTCACGATCGCTGGCTTGTAGGCATTGGCGGTCAAGGCCGATCCCGCGACGGAGGCTTGATACCCGAACTCTCCCCCGGGCGCAGTAACCCAAACAGAAGATGCCGCATTGGAATACGACGCTTTTTTGCCGTCCGCCGCAAGCGCACCGACGATTATCGGAACGATACTCTGCTTGAAGTCATCGGCGGCCGGTAGACCGCATGACACCGGAATACGCGTGGCAATATTTCCACAGCTATTTGGCGAAAATGCTGAACTATTGTTTTCGAAATTATCTCCTGCGGCGAAAACCACCACCGCGCCCTTTCCTGAGCGAAGTGACGTGGTCGCGTTGAGGACTATGCTCTTTGACGAATTCAAACTCGGCATGAGCTGGCCGCCGCTTCCATAGCTTCCGACGAAGATATCGGTATCTTCGCTGCGCGGATCCATGCCGAATGCACGACTGAAGAATTGCAACGCATCGTACTTGGCGAGGTTGTAACTGCGCAGTCGACTTCGGTGCGCGATACCGCGACCACCTTTGCCATTGAACGCTTGCGCCGCGATGATGCCGGCGACTTTGGTTCCCGGGTCGCCGTACTCGCTCGCCGCAGGCGTCAAGTTAGTCGGATCTGTACCGTCGGTCGCAAAATTAATCGACTTGCCGACGTCGATATTGCCAATCAAATCCTCGTGAGCGATTTCAAGACCAGAATCCACCACGGCAACCTTGACTCCATTGCCCGAATATCCGGCGGCCCAGGCCGATTCGACATTGATATCGACCCTTGGAGTCGGCGACACATCGGCGAAAGTGGACTGGCCGACATTACGCAGGTGCCACTGGTAAGCAAACAAGGGATCGTGTCGCAACGACACATTGACGAGGGCTGTGGTCGTTGCGGTACCGACGGTGACCTTGACGACGACTTGGTCAGACGTCGCAATGACCGTGGGTGATCCAATTACGGTGTAGGTGACAGCGCCTGTGATCGAATTGATTGTTGCGGCGCCATACTGACCCTGCGTTTCAATCGAAAACTCGACCGATGAGTTGCCAACACCGGTGACGCTAATCACCCCCGAGACGGATGATTCTGCGTAGCCCAGCACATCGAGTGACAAAGACAAATCGGCTGCGCTCAAACCCGCTTCGAACGCTGCAGAAACGCTCTTGGCCTCGGACATCGTCACGGAGCAGCTGCCCGTTCCGCTGCACGCCCCGCTCCAACCCGTAAACGTCGAGTTATTCGCCGCAGCCGCCGTGAGCGTCACGCTGGTGCCGGCATTGAAGCTCGCGCTGCACGCACTGCCGCAGTTGATCCCCGCCGGGCTACTCGTCACCGTGCCACTGCCATTACCCGATCTCGTCACCGAAAGTGCGAACGTCTTCAGCGCGAACGTTGCTGTCACGCTCCTCGCTTGATCCATCGTCACCGTACAGGTTGCGGTGCCCGTGCACGCTCCGCTCCAGCCTTCAAAGATCGAGTCGTTTTCCGCCGTCGCGATCAACGCCACGCTGGTGTCGATCGTGAAATCGCTACTGCAGGTTTCACCGCAATCGATACCTGTGAGACTACTCGTCACCTTGCCGCTGCCGGAACCCGCCTTCGTCACGGTCAGTACGGGCGTCTTTGACGTAAACGTCGCCGTCGCGCTCTTCGCTTGATCCATCGTCACGGTGCAGGCTGCGGTCCCCGTGCACGCGCCACCCCAGCCCGTGAATGTGGAGTCATTCGCCGCCGTAGCAGTCAGCGTTACGCTCGTACCGATCGTGTAGGTCTCCGCGCAATCGGTACCGCATTCGATGCCCGAGGGCACACTGGTCAGAGTGCCGCTGCCGGAACCGTTGCGGACCACCGCAAGCTCGAACGTCTTGAGTACGAACGTCGCCGTTACGCTCTTCGCTTGATCGATCGTGACGGTGCAGGCTGCAGTTCCCGTACACGCTCCGCTCCAGCCTGTGAATGTGGAGTCGTTTGCTGCGGCGGCAGTTAGCGTCACAGCGGTATTGATCGTGTAGTCGCCTTCACATACCTCGCCACAACTGATCCCCATCGGACCGCTCGTCACCGAGCCGCTACCGGTACCCGCCTTCGCAACCGTCAACGCAAACTTCTTCAGCGTGAACGTCGCTGTAACACTCTTCGCCTGGTCCACCGTCACGGCGCAGGCTGCAGTCCCCGTGCATGCTCCACTCCAGCCGGTAAACGTGGAGTCGTTCGCCGTCGTCGCGGTCAACGTCACGATCGTGCCGATATTGAAGTTCGCAGTACAGCCACTGCCGCAATCGATCCCGGCGGGGCTGCTCGCGACTGTGCCCGATCCCGTGCCGCTCTTGGAGACGGTGAACGCTTGGAACGCAGCCGTTCCCGACAATGCGACCGCGAGCGGACTAGCGCCTGCACCGCTGATCTCGAGGGTCGCGCTCTTCGCCCCGAAACCCGTCGGCCGGAACGTCACCTCGACCGAGCATGCTGCATTCGCGGCGAGGGTCGCTGCACAATTCGAGGTCAGGGCGAACTGATCCGCGTTCGCGCCAACCAGCGTCGCCGAGAGCGCCGTGAGCGGGACCTTACCCGTATTCGTTACCTTCAGACTTCGTCGCGGCGTGAGGCCCGCACCCGTATCACCGAAGGCGAGCGTCGCCACATCGATGGCGGCCTCAGGTTTCGCCGACTCGACACTCACACTCTTCGTGTCAGACCCTACCTTGTTCGTACAGTTCAAGGTGAACGTGTAGCTCCCCGTCTCGAGCGCAGCGCTCGTCTCACTTCCCGAAAGAGCCTTGTTACCCGACCACGCACCAGTCGCCGTACAACTCGTGGCGTCCGTGCTTGTCCAAGTCAGCGTCGCATTCTCTCCGGACGTGATGAGCGTTCGATCGGCCGATAGCGTGATCTCCGGTGCACCTTGCGCCTCGACCGTCACACTTTCGGACGTCTCACCGCCGTCGCCTTGGCACGTCAGCGTGAGCACATTCGTGCGCTGCGTCAGCACTGGCGACGCCTTACCCGTCGAGTTTCGAGCCTGAGGTCCACTCCATGCGCCGGAGGCCGTGCACGCCCTCGTGTCCTGCGTCTGCCATTTGAGCGTCGTCGTCTGTCCCGCTTGAACCGGGGACGGATCGGCCGTGAACGAAAGGATTTGTGGTCGGGGGAACACTCCGAGATCGGCCGTCGCCGTCTTTGAGCCTCCCACTCCACGACAGGTCAGCGTGAACACCCGCTTATTTGGCGTCGCGAAGGTCACGCTCTCTGCCCCTGTGAGCTCTCGACTACCCGACCATCCGCTGCCACTCGCCGTACAACTCTGGGCGTACTCGCTCTCCCATGAAACCGTCACTGCAGTGCCGGGCTCAACGAGCGTGTCGCTCAGTGAGAGGCTAACCGTCGGCGCGGGGATCACCGCGACTGTCAAAGTCTCTTCAACTTCACCATTAAGCCCGGTGCAGGTGAGTCTGTAGGTCTTGTCGCTCGCAAGAGCACCCGTGTCGAAACTACCGGAGGTATTTTGAGGACCGCTCCAGTCGCCTGACGCAAGACAGCTTGTCGCGTCGGTCGCACGCCAGCGCAACTGCGTGCCAGTGTTTTCACCGATCGGCGAGCGGGAGGCGCTTAAAGTCAGCGTGGGCTTGGCGATGACGTTGAGCTTCACTTCGGCGGAAGTTGTTCCGCCAATACCTTTGCACGTGAGCTTTAAGATCCTCGCCCCTCTAGTGAGGTTGCTCAGCGTCTCTCTGCCACCCGAAGCATTCTTTGATCCCGTGAACGAACCGCCGCTCGCCGTGCAGCTCTGCGCACGTTCAACCGCCCAATTTAGCGTCACGCTCTCGCCCGGAGCGACGACCTCATCGGAGATCGAGAGACTCACCACCGGCGCCGCCACCACCTCGACCGTGACTGTTTCTTTAACGTCGCCGTTGAGCCCCGTGCAGGTGAGTGTGTAACGTCGGTCGCTCGAGAGATTACCGGTCGCAACATTCCCTGAGGTGTTTTGAGGGCCGCTCCAGTCGCCCAAGGCGAGACAGCTCGAGGCATCGGTCGATCGCCAGCGTAACTGCGTGCCCGAGTTCTCTGCGATCTGCGCCCTGCTCGCACTGAACGTGAGGGTGGGTTTCGCGATGACCGTGACCTTTAGATCATCTGACCCTGATCCGCCCAATCCCTTACAGTTGAGCTTGAACGTCTTCGTGCCTTTGGTGAGATCACTCAGACGCTCGGTTCCGGAGGTGGATTTGGTACCCGCAAAGGGCGCTCCGCTAGCCGTACAACTCGTCGCATCTTGACTGCGCCAGGTGAGCTGCACCGAGCCGCCTGGTAGCGCCCGATCCGAACTCGCCTCGAGCGTCACCTTCGGCTGGGACAAAGCCGTCACCGTCAGACTCCGAACGCTCGTACCTCCGGCGCCTGTGCAAGTGAAGCTGAATTCATTGGTGCGAGCGTTGAGCTGCCCGGTCGTGAAGCTGCCCTGAGCGGCGGCCTTCCCTTCATAGGTCCGAGACCAACCCGGGCCGCTGCCGACGCAGCGCTGCGCTCCAGTCGTGGTCCAGGCCAAACGGACCGTACGACCGGCTGCGATTTCACTGGAGGACGCGGAGAACGCGATCGAGGGCTGAGCGACACTCTGGGCGAGCGCGGGCGGAACGAAATCCGCCAACTGCAAAAACGACATTAACAGCGCGGCTCGAAGTGGCCACCCTGTGGCAGTCGGGGCTCTGATAGACCGCATTGAAGGCACCGAAATGAACCAATCTAAACTCGGTCGGCACCGTGCCCTAGCCGCACTCCAGAATGCAACAAATTACCCTTTGCCTCCGGAGATGCCGCCTCCTTTTGAATCTCGCGACACAACCTAGCTCAGTACATTTGCTTGCAGGACATTCACAGACACCTTCACCCCGATCCGCAGGTCGGATAGTCTTGCCGCCGTCAAACCCAGCTGTGGGTTCCGCGAGTTGCGCCGTCGTTCGGCAAGAAGTGAAACATGAATGTCTCTGACGCCGTTCGCGGCCGCCGATCGATCCGCGACTTCCTCCCCGACCCCGTCCCCGAGTCGGTGTTGCGCGAAATTTTTGATGCGGCGCGCTGGGCGCCCTCGGGCAGCAATGTGCAAGCCTGGAAGATCATCGCTGTGGCAAGGGCGGAGCGCGATGCGGTCATCCGAATGGCTCAAGCCAAGCCGGATGCGGGCCTTGCGAGCTCGGACGCTTTTCCGATTTACCCCTCGAACCTCTGGGAGCCCCTGCGCTCACGGCGCTTCGCGCTTGCCGAGGACATGTATCGCGCTCTTGGCATTCCGCGCGAGGATAAACCGGCTCGTCTGAAACAAGTCGCGCGCAATTTCGAATTCTTCGGGGCGCCCGTTGGTCTTTTCTTTGTCATCGATCGTCGCGTTGCCCACGGGCAGTGGGCGCACCTCGGCATGTTGATCCAAACCGTCGCACTCCTCATCGAAGAGCGCGGACTCGGCTGCTGCATGCAGGAAGCCTGGGCGGCGTTCCGACCTGAACTCGCCAAGATGTTCGAGTTGGGAACTGACGAGATGGTGTATTGCGGTATGGCTGTCGGATATCCAGACCGCAGCAAAGCCGTCAATCAATTCGAGCGAAATCGGATCGGCGTCGACGAACTCGCCGAGTTCCGCGGCTTCGACCCATAAGCGCGGCGTCGATCAGCAAACGCAGCGTCGATCAAGGAACGGCTGTGCCGTCGCCTAAAGCCATTCTTCGAGCAAGGGCGTCGTAGGCGAGCTCGTGTCGATGACGTGACCCGCCATGCGCACGGCGACCGACATCCGCGGTTCCGAGTAACTGAAACACGCTCCGCGCATCACCTCGAGATTCGCCACCCGCTCCCCCGCCCCGCCGGCGATGTCGAAACGCCTTGCGCGACTCACGAAGTAACCCTTGTGCAGCACGAGAGCGGCTTCGAGCTCATCGCCCGAGAGCCGCTCACCCGCCCAGCGCGAAAATCCCTTGAGCAACGGGCGACCCGCCAACGAGAGAGGTTCGAGCACGACCCCTGTCTGCGTTTTCCAACGCAGCACCTCGATCCCGTCGCGATATACCGTCGACCAGACAGGACCCGGATTTTCATCGGGGATGGTGATGTCGTAGGTCCGTTGTCCGCCTCGCGAGACATGGGTCATCGCGAGAAAAAAAAGATCGTAGAGATGCGTGCAATGTGCGCGAGGATTCTCGCGCGCAATGAGATCGGACCACGGCGTACTCAGCGGCAGCCCGATGAATTTTTGAAGGTGCTCGCTCGCCAACGGGCAGGTGGTGAGCGGATACCGGACCGCGCGGGTCTTTACTCCCGACACTACACCGGCAGCGTGCGAAAACTCGAGTCGAAACGAATGGTAGGAATCTTCGACCCCCGCGCGCACGAGGCCAGGCGTCGCGATCAATCGAATGCGACGGCGAAGAGCTCCTGAGCCGAAGTCAGGATTGAGCTCACGAAAATCGTCGGGTAATTGCGAAGACGCGGACAACGGATTAGGTCACGGCCGATTCGAGCATCGTCAACGTCCCAGCGTCGGCATCGAGCTCCACCTGAACGCCAACCGGCAGCGTGAACTGACGACGCACATGACCGAACATCGCACCGTAATACGCCGGAACACCGAGCGACTTCACGTGATCGTTCAAGATATCGGGGATGGTAAGCGAACCGAACCCCTCGCCCGGATCGCACTTGCTGCACGTCCCCCAGACGACGCCCTTCACTTGATCGAGGATACCGGCGAGCTTCATCTGCACGAGCATTCGATCGATGCGGTAAGGCGCCTCCTGCACATCTTCGAGGAAGAGTATCGAGTCTTTGAAGTCGGGAACGTAAGGTGATCCGAGGATGGCCGTCAGCACGGTGAGATTTCCGCCGAGCAACTTTCCGCGCGCCTTGCCTGAGGTAATGGTGCGCGTGCGGTCGTCGCTCGGAACCAAGGTATCGGAGGTGTCTTTGGGATTGGCGAAGGTGGCCGCCTCGCCGTTCCACGTCACGCGTTGCAACCACTCGACGTTCGTGCGATTCCATTCACTCGCCCCGTTGGGGCCGTGAAACGTGACGAGCCCCGTTTTCGCGTGCAGCGAGAGCAAGAGGGCCGTGATGTCGCTGTAGCCGATCAAAATTTTGGGATTTGCGGCGATCGCCGACCAGTCGAGCAACGGCAACAAGCGCGCGGCCCCCCAACCCCCGCGGATGCAATGGATGGCCTTGACCTCAGGATCACGGAAAAGATCGTTGAGGTCGGCGGCACGATCCGCGTCGCGACCGGCGAGATAACCGTAACGATCGTTCACATGACGACCGAGTTTGCCCTTGAGGCCGAGCGCGGCAAGCGCTTCGAGCAGGATGTCGATGTCGATCGGATCCCAGTTGGCACTCGAGGGGATCATGAGTCCGATCGTGTCGCCCGCGGCGATACGCGGCGGCTTGACGGTCACAGGACCTCGGGCGACATCTTTCACCGCCTGTCGCCTCGAAGACGCGGGCGCCGCAGCCACGGGACCCATGAGCGGGACGATGGCACTGAGCATGGCCGCGGAGATGGCCTGTCGACGAGAGATCATCGTATTGCCTCTTTCAAGTTGGCCAAGCTACGGCCTCGCGAGAAGTATACGCGCGACTAGAATGGGTGGATGTCGCGCTCCCTCAAATCCAGACTCAGGCGGTCTCTCGTACTCGGGTCGATGATGTGGGCCTGGTGCCTTGCCGCGAGCCTTCAGGCGGCCGAGTCAGCGAAGCCTCCGGTGATGGTGTTTGCGGCCATCTCGATGAGCGGGGCGCTGCAGGATGCAGGCGCTGCGTTCACGCGCAGCACTGGGATCGCGGTCAAGCACTCATTCGCCTCGAGCGCCCAACTCGCGCGGCAAATCGAAGCGGGCGCTCGAGCGGACGTCTTCATCTCCGCGGATCAAAAGTGGATGGACGAACTCGTACGCACACAGCGCATCGATGTCCGTACGCTGCGACCACTCGCCGGAAATCGATTGGTCGTGATCCAGCCTGCAGGACTTCGAAGCGTCGATGCCGGCGACTGGATACGTGCGCTCGACCGAGGACGACTCGCGACGGGCGACCCCGACTTCGTACCCCTCGGACGTTACGCGCGCGAAGCGCTCACCGCCCTCGGCGTCTGGAATGTCGTGCAGCCCCGACTCGCACGCGCCGAGAACGCGCGAGTCGCGACCATGCTGGTGGCGAGAGGCGAAGCCCCGCTCGGCATCGTGTACGCCACCGATGCAATTGCAGAGCAACGGGTCGAAGTGGTGACCCCACTCGATCGCTCGCTGCATTCGCGCATCCTGTACCCCGCGGCACTCACACGCGAGGCGAACGCGGCCGCGACCGCGTATCTCGCGTTTCTCTCGAGCGAGGAGGGGCAAAATTTTTTTGCGAAGCACGGTTTCGAGCGTCTAGCGGCGTCGAGCGCACAGACTCGTATCCCATAAAAATGGGATTACGATCATTTAGTACCCACCCTCTCACATGACTCGCATAAACTAATGACGTATGAGTCTTCTAGATGTTGTCGGATCCGGGCGAGGCCCGATGGCGTTGATCGTCGAGGATGACCCGACTTTCGAGACCGCCATGCGATCGGCGATCTCGAATTTGGGGCAAGGATGGGAAGCCACCTGCTTCCGAAACGCCTCCGATGGACTTCGCTATCTCGACTCTCCGGACGCGCGGGTCGATCTCGCGCTCATCGATATCGGCCTGCCCGACATCAGCGGAATCGAAGTCGTGAGTCGCGTGCGCGAGATGCATCCGGAAGTGCCCATCATGGTGGTCTCGGTCATCTCGGCAGAGCGCAGCGTGCTCGCCGCGATCCGAGCGGGCGCGCAGGGGTACGTGCTCAAGGAAGACAGCGCCACCGAAATCGCCGAGGCTCTGCGGCAGACTCTGCAAGGCAACTACCCGATCAGTCCGGCCCTCGCCCGCTATCTGTTCAAGCTTGCGGGCTCGCGCGATCGGGCTGCTGACCTCGCCGAGCTCACCCCGAAGGAGCTCGAGTTGCTGAAGCATCTGTCGCGCGGGCGCAGTTACGCCGAGGCTGGCAAAGAAATGGAGATCGCCATTTCGACGGTGCAGACCCACATCCGCAATTTGTACCGAAAGCTCGATGTGCACTCGCAGGTCCAGGCCGTCACCCGCGCACAGGATCGCGGCCTGATCTGACCCCTGTTGGTGGTTATTCTTTGACGAGTCGCATGACCTCGGTCGGACTGAGCGTGCTCGCACGTTCGCGGATCGCAGGAATGTATTGCTGCTGAGTGCCTTTGGCCGAGGCGAGCAGATCTTGGTAGGTGCTGCGCAGCAAGGCCGTCGACATCACCCGACCACCCGCGTAATACCGCTTGGCAAGATGACCGAGCGCATAGGTCGTGGCAAAGGAAAAAGCCATGCCGGTCGCCGCACGACCCAAGCCTCCGATCATGCCCCCGGCCGCTTTGCCAAGCAGACCCCCCACGAGCTTGCGTCCGATCTGCTCGACATATTGGGACGTGAGGCCCACGCCGACGGTAGCGAGAAATTCTTTGATGTGCCCCTGGTCGAGGTTGACCCCGTAGGACTGCCCGATGCGATACACCATCCTGACCTGCAAGGGGATGATGGCCATCGAGGCCCAAGACTGCGGCAGAAGCTCGAGCGCGCCGTTGAGAATGGCGTAATTGAGGATGCGCTTGTCGAGCGCGGCGTTGGCGGTCGGCTCGAGAGCGGTCGTTGCTCTTGGTGTCGATGCGGTGGAAGCCGAGGCCGCTGCCGCGACGCCCACCGCCGCGGAGGCGCCGAGCACGACTTCGGGGGCATACGCAGCCGGAGCGTAGGCCGCGGCAACGATGGAGTCGGCTCGCGATGCCGCCGCCTTCGCGGTGTCGTCGCCCTCGAGGCCTAGACGCTGACGCAAGGACGTCAAAAACGCCTGCTCGCCCTCGCTCTGCACGCCATCGGCATCGATGACACACACCGCCATCTCATAGGCGAGCTGCCGATGCTCGAGCGTGGGGAGTGCCGACACCGCCGCCTCGAGCGTTACCCGCTTGAGGAGCACATCTTGATACACCCCTGCGAGCGTCGCGCCCCCGGACGTGACCAACGACTCTGCCGCGTCGCGGATGGCCGCCCGCTCGTCTTCGGACTTGCGGCCATCGGCCAGGGCGGCGTGGATCATGATATTGAGCAGGGCGCGTTGTTCGTTGGGGTTCATTGGCGGACGACCTCTGGATGAGTGGAGATGGACGACGCCGAGGGCGGGAAGTTCCCGACCACGACCTATTGCCCACGTGATGCGCAGCGCGCACGGGTCTGGCTGCGATCCCTCACGGCTTTGGATAGTCTCGGGGATATGGACATCGATATCATCCTCGAACCGGACCTCACCCCCGCGCAAGTGGCCGAATTGGGCCAAAAAGCCGAGCGCTACGGGGTACGAGCCCTCTGGAGCTCCAACTATTTCGCGCATTGGGACTGCTTCCTGTCGCTGGTGCCCCTCGCACAATCGACCTCGAAGTTGCTGCTCGGGCCGCTCGCCGTCAGCCCCTTCGAAATGCACCCGCTCAAGATCGCCAACAGCCTGCTGTCGCTCAATGAATTCGCGGGCGGTCGTGCGGTCATCGCGATGGGCGCAGGCGAAGGCAACATCGACTGCATGGGCATCGAACGGCCCGAGAAGATCGTCCGCGCCGTCCGAGAAGGCATCGAGATCGTCCGTGGCGCCGGCCGCGGAAAACTCGCCAAGGGCTACAAGGGCGAGGATTTCGTCGTCAATCTCCCCTGCGCCTACGGCTGGCTCAAGGCACCCTCGCCGCCCCTCGTATATGGCACCGCGTATCGGGGTCAGATGATGCGCATGGAGGCGCGGGTCTCGGACGGCGTCTTCATCGGCTGCACGCCGCCTGAAGTCATGGCCCATGCCATGAACGAAGTCATGGAAGGCGCCGCAAAGCGCGAGCCCGACATGCCGGCGCTGCGCACGAACACCTTCTGGGCCTGGCACCTCAAGCGAGATCGTGCGGAGGGCTATCGCGAGTCACGTCGTGAGTTGCCATGGAGAGCGATCAAGCTTCAGAAGGAACTCATCATGCAGTGCCTGTCGGAAGACGAGGCACAACTCGTGCGCGATCATTACGACAAATTCGTGGCGGCATGGTTTGATCGATCGGGCAACGTGCAAGGCATTCCCGAAGAGATTCCGAACCGACTCTGCGAGTACTTCACCTCGACCGGTGGACTCGAGGATCTCGATCGCGAGATCGAGCGGTTCCGCCTCTTCGCCAAGGCGGGATTATCCGAATGCGCGCTACGCCTGCACGACAACCCGATGGAAGCCCTCGACATCATCGGCCAGCACGTGATCCCGAAGTTGCGCTGATCGCGTCGTAGGCACGTCGCGATAGAGCGTGCTGCGCTGGCGGGGCTCCCGACCGATGGAGCGAATCCCCTGCTCCATCGAGATGGCGTCCATTTCCTGTCCGTTGACACCACCCGCGGCGCGAGTGATCGACTCGTTCATCAGTACGCCGCCGAGATCGTTTGCTCCGGCTCGCAGTGCCTCGAGCGCGCCGTCGCGCCCGAGCTTCACCCACGACGCCTGAATGTTGCGGATCACGGGCTCGAGCGAAAGCCGAGCGACGGCATGCATCAACAGGGCTTCGCGCCAACTCGGACCACTGCGCGCTACGCCCTTGCGCCAAATCGGCGCCTCCATGTGCACGAACGGCAACGGCACGAATTCTGTGAACCCATGTGTCTGCTGCTGCAGCCGTCGAATTTCGAGCAGGTGGCGCGCCCAATGTGTCGGGCGGTCGACATGCCCGAACATGATGGTGGCCGTACTGCGCAAGCCGATCGCATGCGCATCGCGCATCACGCCCAGCCACGCTCGGGTGTCGAGCTTGTCGGGACAAATCACCGCTCGAACGTCATCACAAAGAATTTCGGCCGCCGTGCCGGGCAAGGTTCGTAATCCTTCCTCGGCGAGCCGCGCGAGATAGTCACGCACCGAGAGCCCCAGCGTCTCGGCGCCGTGGGTGACCTCGAGTGGAGAGAAGGCGTGGATGTGGATGTCGGGCGCCGCACGGCGCGCAGTGCGAACGACCTCGAGATAGGTCTCCCCGGTGAACGAGGGGTGAATCCCGCCTTGCAGACACACTTCGGTGGCGCCACGCGAGCGGGCCTCGGCGACTCGCGCGCCGATGTCTTCGAAATCCAGAACGTACCCCGGTCCACGCAACGCGCGGGCGCTGCGCCCCTTCGCGAATGCGCAGAATCCGCAGGAGTAGCTGCAGATATTCGTGTAGTTGATGTTGCGGTTGACGACGTAACTCACAGCATCGCCGCTCACCGACCGGCGCAGACCGTCGGCGGCGCTGATCACCGCTTGAAAGTCGGCCCCATCGGCTGCGAAGAGCCACGCGAGACTGTCTTCGTCGGGCTCATCTCCCGCGAGGCAGCGACGGATCGCCGCGGCGACGCGCGGCGAGACGGGGCCCGCAGAGCGAGTGGATCGTGCGAGCGCTACGTAATCCGCCGGCGGGGCATCACCTGCGCCAGCATGCCAACCACGCTCGCGTACGTAACCCGAGGCATCGAGTCGACGCCACACCGACGTGCGTAGCGCAGGATCGATCCACCGCGACTCGAGCGCGTGCGAGGGCACGATGGGTAATCGCTGAACGAGTTTTCGGCCCGCCGCAGCAGTCAGCCGATCGAGCGTCTCGAGCTCGGGCCACGGCGCTTCGGGGTTCACGTGGTCGGGCGTCACGGGCGACACGCCACCCCAATCATTGATACCGGCGTCGATCAAGGCCTGCAAGGAACCCGCGCTCAGGTTGGGCGGCGCCTGGATGGACATGGACGAGCCAAAGATTCTTCGAGCGACCGCGATCGTCCACTGTAGCTCCTCGAGCGAAGGCTCAGGAGCTTTGGCCATGCGCGTGCCCGGCTTGGCGCGAAAATTCTGGATAATGAGCTCTTGCACGTGCCCGTGCCGCAGATGCGACTCGCGAATCGCGAGCAAGGTCTCGATCCGCTCGAGACGTGTCTCGCCGATACCGATCAAAAGCCCCGTCGTGAACGGTATCGACAACTCGCCGGCCCACTCGAGCGTCTGGAATCGAACGGCCGGATGCTTGTCGGGCGAACGATGATGCGGCCCTCCTTTTTGCGTCAGGCGCAACGAGCCGCTCTCCATCATGATCCCCATGGAGGCCGCGACGGGACGAAGCCGCTGCATCTCCTCGCGGGTCATCACCCCGGGGTTCAGATGCGGTAGCAGGCCGATCTCCTCGAACACGCGGCGCGCGCAATACTCGAGGTAGTCGAGGGTGCTCGAAAATCCGAGTGCTTCGAGCTCCGCTCGGGCCGACGCATACCGCAGCTCGGGCTTGTCGCCGAGCGTGAACAGCGCTTCGTCGCAACCAGCTGCGGCGCCTTGGCGGGCGATCGCGAGGACCTCGTCGATCGTGAGATAGGCGCGCTGACCTTTCTTGGGCGGCGCCGCGAACGTGCAGTAATGGCACACATCGCGACAGAGCTGCGTGAGCGGGATGAATACTTTGCGCGAGTAACCGACTCGCACACCAAAGCCATCGAGCGTGAGATCTTTGGCCCGCTGCAACAGCCCGGACAGATCGCTCTCCTCGGCCAGCAGGCGCGCTTGATCCGCCGGCATGGGCTCCGCCTTCAAGTCATCCGGCACATCGACATCATGCGAGAGGCCCGGAACCTCGATTCGGGCCGCTCGTAAGCCCAACCGGCTCGCCGCATCGAGATGCGCCTCCGCACTGCGTAATCCGTACTGAGGCAAGAGCGTCGAAGGCAAGGTCATCCACAAGGCATTGGTGCCTTCACCGCGACGATCCGGCACGACGGCCACTTGCTCGGTCATCGCCCGATTGATCAGTCGATCGAGTTCTTCAGAGGTGACTTGAGGTGCATCGGCCGCCACGACGAGCATAGCATCGAAGCGTTCGGTCAAAGATTGCTGTGCCAACTGCACCGCGGCATTGAGTCCGGTGCCGTAATCCTGAAGCAGCTCGGCACCGGGCGGCACCTCGATGCGATCGTCGGGACTCACGATGACGATATGGTCGATCTTTTTCGCCCCCGACAAGGCAGTCAGGACACGGGCCAGCATCGACTGCACGAGCGCCGACCGTCGTGCGATCGACAGCACGCCCGCAAGCCTCGACTTGCCTTCGCAAGACGAGCGAACGGGAACGACGGCAACGACTCGCATCACCCCGCACTCCGCGCATTGGCGGGCACCGCCCTGAGCGCGGCGGCAAGCTCGATCGCCGCTTGCGCCACACGCTCGCGATCGTCGAGCGTTTTCATTAGCGTACGCGTCACCCCGACTCGCAGACCCGTTTGCTCGAGTGCAGCGCGCGTGTCGGGAGTCGCATCGACCTCATCGATCAAAAGACCGTCGATCAGGCCCGAGTAATGCCGCGCAATCGCCAACGCGTCTGCAGCAATTCCGAGCTCTGCCATGATTTTCGTGGTGGGTCCCTTGATCGCTCGGCCAGCGATGAGCGGCGATACGGCGACGATCGGCACCTGCGCCGCACGCAGCGCGAGGCGCAACCCCGGCACCGCGAGCACGGGGTCGATGCTGAGATAGGGATTGGATGGACACAGGATGATAGCTTCGAGTGATCGGCTGCGCAGCAGATCGAGGATTTCGTCGGTCGGACGAGCCTGCGCCGCACCGGCATAATGCAATCTTTGAACTTTCGGCATCGCGCGCAAGCGGACGAAGTAATGCTGGAATTCGAGCGCGCCGGCATCCGTGTCGAGCAGCGTGCTGACCGGCGTATCGCTCATCGGTAGCAGCCGACTCGCCACACCGAAACGGCTCGCAAGGTCATTCATGATCTGTGTCAGACGCTCGCCCTCTGCGAGGCGTCGCGTGCGCTCGACGTGCAGCACGAGATCGCGGTCACCGAGCAGGAACCAGTCCGGACCGCCCTGACGACGCAACTCCTGCATGAATCCGAAAGTCTCGTCGGCGCGCCCCCAACCCTGATCGGGGTGGACGACGCCCGAGAGCGTGTACAGCACGGTGTCGAGATCGGGACAAATGCGCAGGCCGAGGTGCGTGAAATCGTCGCCCGTATTGACGAGCACCGCGAGCTCGCCGGGCGCCAGACGACGCGACAACCCAAGCGCAAGCTTGGCACCGCCCACACCCCCTGACAGGGCCAGCACTTTGATCGCCGGCTTCACCGAAAAAGATCCCCCTCGCTCGGTCGCACGATGGACCGACCATCCGATACCGGCACGGAAAAGTCCAGTCCACGCACGAGCGTGACCGGAACGCCCTCGGTCGACTCTCCCATCACGAGTCCTGCCCCGGCTGCCACGGCGTCGGCCAATGCGATTTGCGTACTTTGCAGCGTGCGCCCTGCACGATCGGTCGTCCCGCGCAAATCGAGAACGCCCGCATAGCCCGCGACACCGAGCGCCACGTTCACCGTACCCTCGCGCCACGGACGCCCGAAACTGTCGCTGATGATGACCGCGGGATGTTCCGGCGCGAGCGCCTCGCGCAGCCGTCGCGCCGACGCATCGCAGTCTTCGGGCAATAGCAGCACGTGCTCATCGGCATCGGGAATGTTGGATCGATCGATTCCCGCGTTGGCCATCACCCAGCCACAGCGATGACGGGTAATGAGGATGTTGGGAACCGCGCGAAGAATTTCCTTGGACTCGCGCAGCACAAGCTCGACGAAGCGAGGATCTTTTTGCACCTTGGCTGCGAGCGCCTGCGCTTCTGTCGAGGGCGTGACCTCGGAGAGGCGAACGAGTCGCCCCTCGGCTTTGGAGACGATTTTTTGAGCGACGACGAGGAGATCGTGGGAGCCGAGCACGAGGCCGCTCTCGCGCAGACTCACACGAATGATCGAGGCGAGATCATCACCGGCCCGGATCTCGGGCAACCCCTGCAACGCCAGGAAACTGACCGCCGTCGGCATGGAAATCAGAGCTTGATTCCGGTGATACGGACGCCCGCGCCATCGACGGCGTACTGCTTGTTGATGAAGATCAGGATGGAGGTCAAGGCCTCCGCGGCCGCGGAGTTGACGAGCGCTCCGGCATGCAGACCTCGCAGACCGCAAGCCCCGACGAGTCGAACGACCGAATCGCGCGCGGTTTTGTCGTCGCCGAACACGAGCACGTCGCACTCCACGACCGCATCGGTGGCGAGTTTGTGGGCCGCGACATTGTGGAACGCCGAAACGACCTTCACGCCCTCACCCAGAATTTTTTGAGCACGAACCGCGGCACTGCCCTCGGGCGGCAACTGCACGCGCATGACTTTGGGCGGCACGAGCGGCACGGTAGTGTCGACGACGATTTTTCCAGCGACGCCCGAGGCGATGTCGCGCAAGGTCGCCTCCTGCGAGGCGAAGGGCACCGTGAGCATGACAATGTCCGCTTGAGAGGCGACGTCGGCGTTGCTGCCCGAGCCGACGCTGCGACCGGTCTCGGCGGCAAGGCGCGACGCCGACTCGGCCGCTTTGCTCGCATCGCGCGAACCGATCAACACACGCTCGCCCGCCTTGACGAGGCGTCGCGCGATGGCCGAACCGAGGTCTCCAGTGCCACCGATCACGGCGATGACAGGGACGGAATCAGTCATGGGTATCTCCGAAAACTCTTGTGGACAAGTCGACCGAATTCTACCGACCCGGAATCGCGACCATCAGGATATCGGCGACGTTCGTCCCCGTCGGCCCCGTGACGAACAGGTCGTCGATCGCTGCCAAGGCCGAACCCGAGTCACTGACGTCCAACACCCCCGCAGCATCGAGGTTCGCTCGACGGACTCTCGCCATCGTCTGACTATCGAAAAACGCCCCCGCGGCACTCGTCGGCCCATCGGAACCGTCCGTTCCGGCGACGAGCCCGCTGATCTCGGCATCCAACGCATCGCCCTGCGAACCCAGCGCCAGACCGAGCCGTAGCGCGAGTTCTTGCGCGCGCCCACCACGCCCGGCGCCGCGGACGACGACGAGCGGCTCTCCTCCGGCGATGAGGACGACGGACCCACCGTTTGGATGTCGGTGACCATGGGGTCCGCGCTTCAAGATTTGTTGCAGCACTCGAGTCGTCTCGTCTTCGACCGAACCGTAAAGACAACGACCGAGTGGCACCACCTCGAAGCCCTCCGAGCGTGCCGCCGTGGCCGCCGCCTCGAGCGCGTCGTCGAGTGTCGCGATCACGGCATAACGGCCGCCGCGGGTTGCGAGATCCTCGGACCACGTCGGCGCCGAGCCGATCACGAGCGGATCGTCGCTCGGCACATCGGAAATCGCGAGGGTCGCAAATTGGGCAGGCGCGAGACGCGCCGCGAGGCGACCCCCTTTGATCGCAGACAGCCGCTGACGAACTCGATTGATCTCGGCGATCGAGGCGCCGGATGCCATGACGGCGAGCGTCTCGCGATGCTTCTGCTCGAGCGTGACGCCCTGCGCAGGCAAGGCGCAGAGCGCCGAGGCACCCCCCGAGAGCAACACGACGAATCGATCATCGGCTCGCGGCTCACCAATGAATTCGAGCAGGTCCCTCGCCGCCTGCACACTCGCCTCGCCGGGATAGGGATGATCGCCTTGCAGAACGCGCCAAGGCTCGTCGTGATCACTCGCACTAGGAGGATCTCGGACGATCAATAAGCCATCGTCGATATCACGCCCCGCCGCCTGCAGCGTCGAGCGAAATCCTCGAGCCATCCCTACGGCGGCTTTACCCAAACCGATGATGCGCAAGCGACCCTCGACCGGCGGGAGGGAGAGCGCCAACCGCCGATCGCCGCGCTCAAAATAAAACACCTCGTCAACGAGTCGAGCGTGATCGCGAAAGACCCGTTCGCCCTGAACCGCCGCCACGGCGGCCGCATGCCACCGGCCGAGCGCCGCTCTGATGTCGCGCGTCATGCGATGACGGGTGGGCCTCGAAGGCAGCGGGCCCAGAGCCGATCCCAAGCCTCGACGTCCCACTCGGCGCCTGCCAACAACTGCACTTCGATACGGTTGTCGCGCCGCCACGCCGTAGGCTGCATGGATAATCGACCCTCGACCATCTGCACGAGCAGCCATGCGTCTTCATCGACACGAATGACGGCCTTCAAACGCTCGGGGCGACTGAGGCCCGGGTCGAAGAGCGACAGGTCGCTCGAAAGCAAGGTCAGTAGTCGCACCTCCACGAACGACATCGCACGCGGAAAAACCCAACGCGCGCCGTGCCGACCCAGATGATGAAACTCGCGACGACCGATCGAATCATCCGGGTACGAGGGACGATCCGTCTCGTGGTGTGCGTGAGCGTGCGACGAAGCGCGCTCGAGCGCATGACCGTGAGGCCTTGAGAGCGACGTCGTGACCTGACGATCGGATCGTGCGCGATCGATCGCCTGCAGCAGGGATGCCGGAAGCTCGCCCTGGGCGATCTCGCCTACCCAGCTCTTGGCCGGGAAAAGCTCACTCGCAATGGCTCGAAATCTTTGAATATGCTCGGACGAGGCGACATCCGCCTTGGTCAACACCCAGGCATCGCAGATCTCCCGAACGGCGATCGAAGTTTCATCCGACCGATCGAGGTTCGTCGGGTCGACGAGCCCGATGACACCACAGAGGCGGATGTTCCCGGCCGCCTCGTGCGCCAGCAATTCTTCGACGATGCCGCCCGGATGACCGATGCCCGACGGCTCGACCAGAATTCCGGCCGGCCGCACTCGATCGATGAGATCTTGAAGGTTGCGCCGGAAATCGGCTTCACCTGCACAGCACAGACACCCTCCCGGAACGAGGCGGACGTCGTAGGCGCCTTGCGCGGCCGCGGCGACCGTGAGCGCGTCGATGCCGGCATCGGTGTATTCATTGAGCAGGACGACCCAGTTTTCATCCGCAGGTTTTTCGGCAAGCCACCGCGCGATGACCGTGGTTTTTCCACAGCCCAACGGTCCGGTGATCACCCAAGCCGGGATCGGCGTCACGCGCGAATCCGACTCAGCGGCGGGGGTCGACGCCGTCATAACTTACGAGCGCGCCGTAGAGATCGGGTCGACGATCACGAAATACGCCCCAACTCGCGCGCTGCTTCGCCAGATCCTCGAGATCGAAAGTCGCCGTGAGTACGGCGTCACCCTCCTCGCTCGCTTCGGCCACCTTGCCACCCGTCTGATCGGCAATGAATGACGAGCCATAGAAACGGATGAACAGATTTTTGGGATCTTGGGATGAGCGCTCGACGCCGTATCGATTGGAGGCGATGAGCGGCATGACGTTGGCGGCTGCATGACCTTGCTGCGTTCGCTGCCAGTGCAGACGCGAGTCGATGGGCGGCGCAGGCGGCGGCTCGGTGCCGATGGCGGTCGGATAGAAAAGCAGGTCCGCGCCCTGCAGCGCCATCGAGCGCGCGCATTCCGGAAACCACTGGTCCCAGCAGATACCCACACCGATGCGTCCGAAGCGCGTCGGCCATACCTTGAAGCCCGTGTCGCCCGGACTGAAGTACTGCTTCTCTTGATAGCCCGGACCATTCGGAATGTGCGACTTGCGATAGAGACCAAGCACTTCGCCATCGGCATCGAGGATGGCGACGCTGTTGAAGAACGACTGGTTGGCCCGCTCGAAGAAGCTGATCGGCAATACGACACCGAGCTCTCTCGCCACTCGCCTGAAATGTTTGACCGCGGAGTTTTCGGAAACCGTCGTCGCGAGTTCGAGATGTCGAGCATCTTGCTCGATGCAAAAATAAGGCGTTTCGAAAAGCTCTTGCAGCAAGATGATCTGCGCACCACGACCTGCCGCCTCGCGCACCAGCGCCTCGGCACGTGCGATGTTCGCCTCGCGATCCCAACCGCAGGCGAATTGCGTCGCCGCGACGGTGATTTTTTTCGAACTCGGCTTGGCAGACATTCGCTCAGCCTCCTTTCGGCGCCAGCATTTCGGTGATTCGAATCGCCGTCTCGAGCGCTCGAAGCCCCGCCTCACCGTCCACCACCGGCGGACGACCCGTGGCGATGCACTCGAGGAAGGATCGAATCTCGGCCCGCAGGGCATCGCCTTGTTCGAAGCTCTGCTCTTCGATGTTGACGGGCAACTCGCCCGCTGCGCTCGGTGCCGAGCGCTTGGTGATGGTGGTGAGAATGCGTTGCTGCAAATCGATGGAAAGATAGGCATCGTCGCGGAAGACTCGCAGCTTGCGCTCGGTCTTGAGACTCACCCGGCTCGCCGTCACGTTGGCGACGCACCCTCCCGCAAATCGAATGCGTGCATTCGCGATATCGACGGCCCCCGAAAACACGGGCGTACCCACGGCATCGATCGACTCGATGGGACGACCCACGATACTTTGAACGATGTCGATGTCGTGGATCATGAGATCGAGCACCACATTGACGTCGGTACCACGCTCTTTGAAGGGCGCGAGCCGCTGGCACTCGATGAAGCGCGCACCCTCGAGTCGACCTTCCGCGGCGACGATCGCCGGGTTGAACCGCTCGAGATGTCCGACCTGCAGAATGCGTCCCTGACGTGCGGCAAGCGCAATGAGATCTCTTGCTTGCTCGGGTGTTTCGGTGATCGGTTTTTCGACGAGCACGTGCGCACCGGCCTCGAGAAAATCGCGCGCGATGGCATGGTGCGCCGGGGTTGTCGTGACTATGCTCACGGCATCGATTTGCCCGAGCAGCTCTCGATGATCGGCAACGCCGCGGGTGGACAGCTCTCGCGCTAGCGCCTCGCGGGCCTCGGCCCGGGGGTCGGCTACCGCGACCAAGGTACACGCAGGCTCGCTCGCATACTTTTGTGCGTGGAATCGGCCGAGATAACCAGCCCCGATCACTGCTGCCCGAATGGTGCCCATGCCGTATTATGCCCGCATGGGCCGCCGAAACTCGAAGCTCGATCTGCTCACCCTCAATCGGGAGGCACGACTGCTCGCGGGCTCGCTTATTTTCTCGGCCGTCGTACTTCCGCTGATCGTATGGCTCACGGGGCGCGCCCTGCTCGGCCCGTACGCCAACGGCGGCATGTTCGCGATCCTCGGCGACTTCTTCACCCTGCTCTACTCAGGGTCGGTCTCCGCCTGGATACTGCTACTCGCGCCCTACGTCCTGCTTGGCGCCTTGCGCCTTGCGGCCTGGGGCGCTCGCCGGTTCTGACGACTGACGACCGTCGATCGATCGTTAGTCGGCCGCCAAACTCCGATCGCGTGCCGCGCGGAATTCGCTCGTCGCGTACCAGTTCGGAAAGCGTTTCTCTCGGGCCAATACCGAGCCGACATCGAACAGCAACTCGAGATCCTGCACGCCGCCGCGCAGGTCCGTGCCCGGTCTGAATTCATCGGAAGGCTTGTGGTAGTGCAAGGCCGTAAACTCCGCCGCTTGCGCTTTCGCCCATTCCGCGCCCTTCTCGCGGTCTTCGACGCCGAGCTTGAAATAGAGCGCCGGCACGCCCACTTTCGCGAAGTTGAAATGATCTGAGCGATAGAAGAACCCGTTCTCGGGCGTGGGCTCCTCGCGCAGAACGCGGTCTTGTTTTGCAGCAGCACGCTCGAGATACGGCTCGAGTTCAGAGGCTCCGTAGCCGATGACCGAGACATCGCGCGTCGGCCCACCCCAAGGGATGGCATCCATGTTGAGTGCCGCCACCGTTTTATTGAGCGGGAAGATCGGGTTCTGAACGTAGTACGCCGAACCCAGCAAGCCACTCTCCTCGAGCGTCACGGCCAGGAACACCACTGAACGCTCGGGGCGACGCTTCGACTCGGCGAACGCCTTGGCGATGGTGAGCAAACCTGAAGTCCCGGTCGCGTTGTCGAGCGCGCCGTTGAAAATGTTGTCACCGCCTCGAGCGAGCGACTTGCCGAGATGATCCCAATGCGCCGTGTAGATGATGTACTCGTCCGGCCGCTTGCTGCCCTTGAGAATGGCGACCACGTTCGGTGAGTTCGATCGACGAATGAGATTGCGAAGGCTGCCAGACGCTTGTTGCGCGAGCGGAACCGGCTTGAAGCCACGCTGACTCGCCGCGATCAAAAGTTCGTCGTAGCTTCGACCGTTTGCGCGAAGCAGCGCATCGCCCGCCTCGCGCGTGATCCATCCCTCGATCGCTGCACGACCGGCGTTGCCATCGGCAGACGCCGTATCGAGCTGCGGACCCGTCCAACTCGTCTGCACCGTTCCCCAGCCATACGCGGCAGGCTTGGTGTCGTGAATGATGATGGCCGCTGCAGCGCCCTGGCGTGCGGCCTCTTCGAATTTGTAGGTCCAGCGCCCGTAGTAGGTCATCGCCCGACCGCGGAAGAGCGTGGCGTCGTTCGTCGCGAAGCCCGGGTCGTTGATGAGGATTACGGCAGTCTTGCCGCGCATGTCGACGCCCGCGTAATCGTTCCAGCCGTATTCCGGCGCGACCACGCCATGACCGACGAACACGAGTGGGCTATCGGCGATCGACACCTCGGGAGCGATGCGCTTCGTCCAAATCACCATGTCGGTGCCGTATTCGAGCTTGGTTCCGCCAAGGGATAACGAGGCGTCACTGCCTGCCGTGATCTCCACGATCGGAACCTGCTGCAGATACGAGTCGCCGTTACCCGGTGCGAGGCCCAATTTTTTGAACTCCGACTCGAGGTACTCGACAGTCTTGCGCTCGCCGGCCGTACCGGGTTTTCGACCTTCGAACTCGTCGCTCGACAACGTGACGATGTGGCGCTCGTACTCCGCAGCCGAGATCGGCGGCGGCGCGGAACGCGGTGCGCCGTGACATCCGGCCAAGGTGATCGCAACCAGAGCAAGTACTGCAGACTTGGACATGCAAGGTCTCCCCGATGATCGGAAATTCATTTTTGCGGCCAGACCCACCAGCCGATGAAGAGCAACAAGAGCGCAAGCGCGATCTGCGGCGCCCGTCGCCATTTAGTCTCGCGCAGTTCACCATAAAACCCGAGGGCCGACACCGCAGCAATGAGCGTCGAACCGCCGAGCGTCAGCAGCAGCGGGGGGAACTCCTCCCCGATGCGCTCGGCGAACTCTGGGAGCATCAGGAACACCACCAGTGTGAGCACCAGCGCCACGGTGATGGAGACGGCCGAACCGAGGACGATTCCGAGCAGGACGGATAAAGGACGCATGAAACCCTCAGCCCGAACGGCGCCGCACTTGAAGGGGCGCCTCCGGGGAACTAGTCTGCAGGGGATTCTACCGAACACCGGATGCCCATGACTCCTCAAGGACGCCGCCCAGCGGCACTCATCGCATACGTCGCCCTGACGATCGGCTTGCTCACCCTGGGCAGCTCGTCGCGGCTGACCGCCGACACCTCCGCCCTGCCACCCGGCGCTATGGCGCCCTCGGCCCGCGAGCGCATGATCGCGCGTCAGGTCGGCGCCCTCCTCGAGGACAACCACTACAGCCAGCAACGCATCGACGACGCCATGTCCCCGCGGATCATGGACAAGTTCCTCGATGGCCTCGATGGACAGCGCAGTTATTTTCTCGCTAGCGACGTCGCGGAGTTCCAGGCGTACCGTTTGCGCTTCGACGACATGATCCGCACCGGGGATCTCGAGCCGGCCTATGCGATGTTCGCGCGTTACCAGCAACGCAATCGGGAGCGCATCCGACATGCGCTCGCCCTGCTCGATCAAACGCCAGACTTCACGATCGACGAGTCTTTCGAGTTCGATCGAGAGAAAGCTTCATGGCCGACGAGCACCGCCGAACTCGACGAACTGTGGCGCAAGCGCGTGAAGAACGATGCCATCTCGCTGCTGCTCGCCGACAAGAGCTGGGAGGAAGCGCGTGAGGTGCTGCGCACTCGCTACGACCGCGTGCTCAAGCGTGCCGATCAGGTCAAACCCGAAGAGGTCTTCGAGATCTTCCTCAATTCCTACGCGCGCACCTTCGATCCGCACTCCAACTATTTCTCGCCGAGAAATTCCGAGGAGTACAAGATCCAGATGAGCCTCAATTACGAGGGCATCGGCGCCTCGCTGCAGCTCATCGACGATTACGTCACCATCATGAATCTCATCGAAGGTGGTCCGGCCGCCGCCTCAGGCACCCTGAGCGTCAACGATCGAATCACCGCCGTGGGCCAAGGCAAACAGGGCCCGTTGACCGACGTCGTCGGCTGGCGCATCGACGATGTGGTGCAGTTGATCCGTGGCAAGGGTGGCACCATCGTCCGCTTGCAGATCCTGCCCGTGGGCGCCGCACCGGGCTCGCCCGAGCGAGTCCTCGAATTCACGCGAGGCAAGGTCACGCTGGAGGCGCAGGCGGCCCGCAAGGAACTCAAGACCATCAAACGCGGCGATGCGGAGTATCGCGTCGGCGTCATCAACGTACCGGGCTTCTACTCCGATTACGATGGTCAACGCGCCGGCGATAAAAACTATCGCAGCACCACGCGAGACGTCAGACGCCTCATCGAAGAGCTCAAAGAAGAGAAGATCGACGGCCTGGTGATCGATCTGCGCGGCAACGGCGGCGGCTTCCTACCCGAGGCCCAGTCCCTGACCGGGCTCTTCGTCGATCAAGGTCCCGTCGTGCAGGTGCAGTTCTCGAACGGCGAACGCGAGGTACTCGACGACCCGGATGCGGGCATCGCTTACGACGGCCCGCTCGTCGTGGTGATCGACCGTTTCAGCGCCTCGGCCTCCGAAATCTTCGCAGGCGCCATACAAGATTACCGGCGCGGCATCGTCGTCGGTCAACGCAGCTTCGGCAAAGGCACGGTACAAAACCTCGTGCCGCTTTCGCGTTGGAGTGCGCGGCCGGTCAACGGACAACTGACCGTCACCATCGGCAAGTTCTATCGCGTCACCGGTGAGAGCACGCAGCATCGCGGTGTCGAGCCGGATGTCGAACTCGCCTCGCCGATCAGCCTGAAGGACATCGGCGAAAGCGCGCTCGATGATGCCCTACCGTGGGATCGCATCAATCGCGCCGAGTTCAAAGCCCTGGATACGCGACTGCCTTCGATTGCAAAACTCGCACTCGAGGAAAACACCCGTCAGAACCGCGACCCAGACTATCGCTGGCTCGTCGAGGACATTTCGGCCCTCAATCGACTGCGCGACCAGCGAGCCCTCTCGCTCAGCCTCGAAAAGCGTCGCGCCGAACGCGCGCAGCTCGAGGCGAATCGGCTCGCCCGGGAGAACGCCCGGCGTGTCGCGCGCGCGGAATCTCCCCTCGCCTCGATCGAAGACCTCGACGTCTCGAAGCAGCCTGATGTGGTGCTCGATCAGTCGGCCGAGGTGATGGTGGACATGCTCAAACTTTCGGCTCCCGCCAAGACGCCGAAACCGAAGGCGGTCACGGCGAAGCGCGAAGCCGCCTGAAACCGTGCCCGCGCTCGAGGCAGTACTCGAGCCACTTGTTGAGCATCATGTTGCGCGCCCAGCGCTGATCGAGATCGAGCCCTGCATGCTGGCGCCAGCCGCGTAATAGCGGATGTTCGTGCGTATCGGCCCAGGAATGAGCCTCGGCCAGACGCGCATCGTGGTACACCCGAACTTCCATGTCGGGCGCGTTCGGCACCGACCCATCGTCCGAGAAGACGTAGGTGAGCTGCAACATCGTCGTGTACGGTGAACGCTCGGTCACGCGAAGCTCGAGTTCGACATCGCCTTGCACACTCGAGCGATGCAAGCCGTCGACCGAACGCAGCTCACCGGCAAGCGCGCCGAGTCTGCGATGATTGCTTTCGTAGAGCGACATGAGCGCCACGAAACTACCGGGCCGCGATCGCCAACTCGCCGGCAATAGCGGCTCACCAAGCAAACCCTGCAGGGCGAGCTTTCGCGAGTCGAACTTGTCGGATGACGATTTCATTGATCGGACTATAGCGCGGGTCTGGGTCTCAAGTCATGGGCGAACACGTCGCTCGATGCCCGTGGCCTCGAGGATACGCGCCGATATTTCTTCGATCGAGCATTCCGTGGTGTCGAGCACCGGGATGGCATTTCTCTGAAAAATTGCGTCGGCCGCGCGAGTTTCGAATTGTACTTGCGGAGGCGACGCGTAGCGGCTGTTCGGTCGGCGCTCCTGACGAATCTGCTGCAGACGATTGGGCGCGATACGCAGACCGAAGAGCTTGCTCTTGTGCGGTTGCAGCGCGGGCGGCAAGCGGGCCGACTCGAGATCATCGTCGGTCAAGGGATAGTTCGCGGCAAAGATGCCGTACTGCATCGCAAGATAAAGACACGTGGGTGTCTTGCCCGAGCGCGAGACACCGACCAGCACCACGTCGGCTTTCGAATAATCACGGTTCGAGCCGTCGTCGTTCGAGAGCGCGTAATTCGTGGCGTCGATACGGGCCGCGTATCCCACCGAATCGGAGATGCCGTGTGCCTTGCCTGCACTGTGCGTCGAACGCGTATTGAGTTCGCGCTCCATCGGGCCCACGAAGGCTTCGAAGAAATCGAGCACCAAGGCTTCGGCCTCGCGCAGCACGAGCCGCAAATCGTCCTGAACCAAGGTGCTGAACACGATGGGCCGAGCACCCTCGTCGACGCCTGCGGCATTGATACGCCGAACCGCCTCGTGTGCCTTGTCAATGGTGGAGACAAATGGCAGAGTCACGGCCCGAAATTGCAGCCCGTCGAACTGCGTCAAAAGGCTGTGTCCCATGGTCTCGGCCGTGACGCCGGTTTGGTCGGAAACAAAAAATACGGTCCGTGTTGTCACGAGTGGTTCTACCCATCAAACGCCAGACGTCAGTCTCCCTCGCCTCGCCCTCCAACTCAAGGATGTGCCCGTGACCGAACTCGTCCTGCCCTTCGAACGACTGACCATGCACGACGTCGAAACCGTCGGTGGCAAGAATGCCTCCATCGGGGAGATGATCGGCCAGCTCGCGCGTCTCGGCGTCAAAGTTCCGGGCGGCTTCGCGACGACGGCGGCAGCCTATCGGCAAATGCTTGCGCACAACGGGCTCGACCAACGCATTCGCGAGCTTCTGCAGTCACTCGATGTCGACGATGTCGTACGCCTTGCCGACGTCGGCGCCACCATTCGCGGCTGGATCCTCCAAGCGCCGCTGCCAAGCGAACTTGAGCGAGCCGTTCGCGAAGGCTATCGCCGCTTCGGCGATCATGTCGCCGTCGCCGTGCGCTCTTCGGCCACGGCCGAAGACCTGCCGGAAGCCTCGTTCGCAGGCCAACAAGAGACGTTCCTCAACGTGCAAGGCGAAGACGCCGTCATCGAAGCGATGCGTCACGTGTTTGCCTCGCTCTTCAATGATCGCGCCATCGCATATCGCGTCCACCAAGGCTTCGACCACTCGCAGGTGGCGCTCTCGGCGGGCATCCAGCAAATGGTGCGCTCCGATCTCGGTGCGAGCGGCGTCATGTTCACGCTCGATACCGACAGCGGCTTCCGTGACGTCGTCTTCATCACCGCGTCCTACGGCCTCGGTGAAACCGTCGTCCAAGGCGCCGTGAACCCGGACGAGTTTTATCTCTACAAACCCGCCGTCCGCGCCGGTCGTCACGCCGTGCTGCGTCGCAATCTCGGTGCCAAGGCCATCAAGATGGTCTACGCCGAACCCGACTCGGCCGAACGCGTCCGTAACGTCGATGTGGCGCCAGCCGACCGGCAACGCTTCTGCCTCGACGATGCCGATCTGCTCGAGCTCGCTAAACAGGCGCTCATCATCGAAGAGCATTACGGTCGGCCGATGGATATCGAGTGGGGCAAAGATGGCGCCACCGGCACTATCTACATTCTTCAGGCGAGACCCGAGACCGTGCAGAGCCGCAGCGGCCGCACCATCCAGCGTTACACGCTCGCCAAGCGATCCAAGATCATCACGCAGGGGCGCAGCATCGGGCAGCGCATCGGCGCAGGACCCGCTCGTGTCATCTCCGACCCGTCGCAGATGGCCCGCGTCCAACCGGGTGACGTGCTCGTCGCCGATATGACCGACCCCGACTGGGAACCGGTCATGAAGCGTGCTTCGGCCATCGTCACGAATCGCGGTGGTCGCACCTGCCACGCGGCGATCATCGCGCGAGAACTCGGCATTCCCGCCGTGGTTGGCTGCGGTAACGCGACGACTAGCATCCGCGAGGGACAACCGGTCACCGTCTCCTGCGCCGAAGGAGATACGGGTTTTGTCTACGAGGGCGCGCTCGACTTCGAGCGGCGTCAGATCGAGCTCGACGCCCTGCCGCAGGCCCCGGTCAAGATCATGATGAATGTGGGCAACCCTGATCGCGCCTTCGACTTCGCGAGCATCCCGCATCGCGGTGTGGGGCTCGCGCGTCTCGAGTTCATCATCAACCGCATGATCGGCGTGCACCCGCGCGCCCTGCTCGAGTTCGACCAGCTCAATGCGCCGCTCAAAGAAGAGATTCGTGCGCAGATGTCGGGCTATGCCGATCCCGTAGGCTTCTACGTCGACAAGCTCGCCGAGGGCGTGGCGCAAATCGCCGCAGCCTTTGCACCGGAACCGGTCATCGTGCGCCTCTCCGATTTCAAGTCGAACGAGTACGCCAACCTCATCGGCGGACGACTCTACGAACCCACCGAAGAAAATCCGATGATCGGATTTCGCGGCGCAGCGCGCTACACCGATGTCAATTTCCGACCGTGTTTCGAGCTCGAATGCCGCGCACTCAAAAAAGTTCGCAACGAGATGGGTCTGACGAATGTGCAGGTCATGGTGCCCTTCGTGCGTACCCTGCGTGAAGCCAAAGAGGTCACCGAGCTACTAGCTGCCAATGGCCTCGGGCGCGGCGAAAACGACCTCAAGGTCATCATGATGTGCGAGCTGCCCTCCAACGCGGTGCTCGCCGAGCGCTTCCTCGAATTCTTCGATGGCATGTCGATCGGCTCGAACGACATGACGCAGCTGACGCTCGGCGTCGACCGCGACTCCGGAATCGTGGCCCAGCACTTCGACGAGCGCGATCCGGCTGTCAAAGAAATGCTCTCCATAGCCATCCGTGCCTGCCGCAAGGCCAGGAAGTACATCGGGATCTGCGGTCAGGGCCCCTCCGACCACCCCGATCTCGCGCGGTGGCTCGTGGAGGAAGGCATCGACAGCCTCTCGCTCAACCCCGACACGGTGATCGAAACCTGGTTGATGCTCGCGCAGGATGCGGCCGCAGCGGCTAAGCGTTGAGCGACGCGCGGCCAGCCAAAAACGGGCACACCGAAAGATCGACGTTTCCACCCGAGACGATCACGCCGATCATCTCTCCCGGCTTTCCGAGGCGGCCGTCGATGATCGCGGCCAGCGGCACGGCCGAGGAAGGCTCGATGAGGAGCCGCATATCTTCGAGTGCGATGCGCATCGCGTTGACGATGGCGCTCTCCGATACCGTCAATACGTCGTCGACCAGCGATCTGAAAATGGCGAAGGGTCGAACGCCGATCGAGCCGCGCAGACCGTCGGCGATGGTAGCCGGCGAGCCCTGAACGCCCACGCGCGTGCCGCCGTGAAACGAGCGAGCCGCATCGTCGGCCATCTCTGGCTCGACACCGATCACGCGGCAGCTCGGCGCCATCGCCTTGCCCGCGATCGCCGTGCCCGACAGCAAGCCCCCGCCGCCCACCGGCGCGGTGAGTACGTCGATGTCGGGATACTCACTCAATAATTCGAGCGCGGCGGTGCCCTGCCCGGCAATCACCCGAGCATCATCGAAAGGATGAACCACCGCTGCGCCCGTACGCGCGACGACTTCGGCGAGTGCCTCCTCACGGGCGACGAGCCCCGGCTCGCAGGAGACGAGCTCCGCGCCCTCGGTCCGGATCGATTGCAACTTGACCGCCGAGGCGTCGCGCGGCGCCACGACCACGCATCGCCAACCGAGTTCGCGCGCCGCTCGGGCGAGCGCGGCACCATGATTACCCGAGGAGTGGGTCGCCACGACCTTTGTCTTCGACTCGAGTTGCAGCAAGGCATTGGTGGCCCCGCGCAACTTGAACGCACCGACGTGCTGGAGATTTTCGCACTTAAAAAGCACGCGGCGACCGACGCGCGCATCGAAGCGCGGGAAGTTCATCACCGGCGTGCGCAACACCCGTCCGAGCAATCGGTCGTGCGCGGCGACGACGTCATCGAACGTCGGCAGATCGCCTGCTGGCTGATCAAGCCTCGACACGCTCAGCACGCGCCCCTGGGTCCGAAGACGAAGAACCGCTCGCGGTAATACTGCAACTCACGCACCGACTCGCGGATGTCGTCGAGCGCGAGATGCGTGCCTTCCTTGTTGAAGGCTGCCGCAAGCTCCGGCGACCAGCGCTTGGCCAATTCCTTGACGGTGCTCACATCGAGGTTTCGGTAATGGAAGAACGCCTCGAGCTTCGGCATCAGACGCGCCATGAATCGACGGTCCTGGCAGATGCTGTTGCCGCACATGGGCGATGCGCCTGACTCGACATGCTGGGCCAAAAACTCGAGCGTCTGACGTTCGGCCTCGGCAAGCGTGATCGTGCTCGCCCGAACGCGAGCGATGAGACCTGAGCCGCCATGCTGCCGCTGGTTCCACTCGTCCATCCGCGCAAGCGTGGCGTCATCCTGATGGATCGCGAGCACCGGCCCTTCCGCGATGAGCCGCAAAGACGAGTCAGTCACCAAGGTCGCAATCTCGATGATGGTGTCCGTGTCGGGTTTGAGCCCGGTCATCTCGAGATCGATCCAGATCAGCGCATCGCGACTCGGCATTGTTACGGTCCATCGTGAGGTCTTAGATTGAGCCCGAGTCTATCAGAGGCTAGAGTGGCGCCCTCTTCGGGCGATACGGCACGGCAAGATCTTGGAATTCGAGGCGCAGGTCATTGCCGCGTACGGACGTCACGTTCGGGTACGCGACGACACGGGACGTATCGTTCAAGCGAGGCCTTTCGGGCGTCGCTTGCAGGTGGTCTGCGGAGATCGGGTGCGCTGCAACGAAGACGCGACGCACGCGGAGGTGCATGTCACCGAAATTCTGCCGCGTCGTTCCCTCCTCGCCCGCGCCACGCTGCGCGGCGATGCCGAGCCGGTCGTTGCGAATCTCTCGCTCTTGGTCGCGGTGATGGCGCCCGCGCCGATGCCCGATCTGTTCATCATCGACCGATACCTTTGCGCTGCCTCCTCCGCCGGTACCCGAGCGCTCGTGCTCGTCAACAAGTGCGACCTCGCTCCGGACGTCGATCTCTCCGCGCTCACCCATTCCTTCGAGACGGCAGGCTACCCCGTGCTGCTCTGCAGTGCCGAGAGCGGTCAGGGACTCGACGCGCTCAAGGAAATCTTGAGTCGTGAGACGAGCGTATTCGTCGGACAATCGGGCGTCGGAAAATCTTCGATCATTGGTCGACTCATTCCCGGCATCGATCTAGCGACGGGCGAACTCGATCGCGATGCGGAAGGTCGGCACACCACAACGAGCTCCTCGCTGCATGATCTACCGGGCGGCGGATACGTAATCGATTCACCGGGCGTACGCGACTTCGCGCCAGCCATCGACTCGCTCGAGCCTCGCAGCCTCGGCTTTCCCGAGGTCGATCACCTCTCGACAGGTTGTCGATTCGCCGACTGCCAGCACCTGCAGGAACCGGGCTGTGCCGTTCGAAGCGCGGCAGAAGGCGAAGAGAAATTAGGTGCGCGAATCGATCCGCGAAGATATGAAAGCTATCGACGATTGCGGCGCCTTCATAACGACTTGAAAGCAGCCCAGGGCCCGGGTCGAAGACGCAGTTAGATCAGAGACTGGCGCCCCGCAAGCGCGTGGGCGAGCGTGCCGCCGTCGATGTACTCGAGCTCTCCACCGATCGGCACACCATGCGCGATGCGTGTCGCACGCAAGCCGCGGGCTTTGGCGATCTCCGACAGAAAATGCGCGGTCGCTTCGCCTTCGACCGTGGGATTCGTCGCGAGGATCAACTCCTGCACCGCTCCCGAATCGAGCAGACCCTCGAGTTCGCGGATACCGAGTTGTTCGGGACCAACCCCATCGAGCGGCGACAGATGCCCCATCAGCACGAAATAACGCCCACGGTAGCCACCCGATTGCTCGATGGCGACGACATCCGCCGGTGACTCGACGACGCAAAGCTGACTCGCATCGCGCTGCGTCGAGCTACAAATGAAACACAGCTCACTCTCGGTGAGCATACGGCACTGTCGGCATCGACCCACTTTGGAGAGCGCTCCCGAAAGCGCCTCGGTCAACGCACGCGCACCGTCGCGCCCTTCCTGCAACAAATGAAACGCCATACGCTGAGCGGTCTTGGGACCGACTCCGGGCAACGTACGCAACGCATCGATGAGCCGAGCGAGCGCGGGAGTGTGCTTCATCTCGAGGCGTTAACTCAGAACGGCATCTTGAAGCCAGGCGGCAGACGCAGCCCGGACATCAAGGACGACATGCGCTGCTGGCTTTCGGTCTCGACGCGACGCACCGCATCGTTGATGGCCGCCGCGACCAGATCTTCGAGCATCTCGCGATCGTCACCGATGACGGCCGGCTCGATCTGCACGCGTTTCACTTCGTGCTTGCCGGTCATCGTGACCTTGACCATGCCGCCGCCGGACTCGCCGACGACTTCCATCTGCGCGATCTCTTCCTGCGCCTTTTGCATGTTGCGCTGCAGAGCTTCCGCTTGCTTCATCATATTGCCGAAATTGGCCATCGCTGATTTTCCTTAATGCGGTTTGACTGAATCGGTCTTGAGGCTGGCGCCGAATTTTTCTTTGAAGCCACGAATGGTCGCGTCGGCCTCGAGTGAACGGCGGGCTTCATCGAGTTCGGCGTCCACGGCACGCTGTTCCGCACGCGCCGGCGTATCGACGGGCGCCTGCGCGAGTTCGATTTCCACCCGCACGGTTTCGCCGAGCGCGCGCGCCAGAGCCTGAGAGAGCTTTTCGATGAGCGAAGGTGTCTTGAGCAGCGACTGTGCCGGGTCGAGCGTGAGGCGGATCAACCCTCCCTCCCGATCCGCGTAGGCACAGTTCGCCGCAAGCTGCCGCGCCGCACCGCCGAGCTCGAGACCGGCGATCACGTCCTGCCACTGCGAGAGGTCGAGGGTCGCGCCAGTCGACACCCGCGCCGACGTCGGGGCCGTCGCCCCGCTCGGAGCCTGCGCCACCGGGGAGGCAGCGGGCGCCGCGCTACGCCTCGGAGACGCGGCTTTGCCCTCGCCCATGCCCGACCCCACAGCGCCCCCTGAAGCGCCTGAGGCGCCCGGGGCGAGCCGGAAGGCCGCCATCCGCAGCAAGGTCATCTCGAAGCCTGTACGCGGGTCTGGCGCCCAAGCGAGGTCCCGACGCCCGAGGATTGCCGTCTGATAGCACAGCTGAACGTCTTCGGGACTCAGTGCCGAGGCGAGCTCCGCGAGCTGCTCGGGCGGATGTAGCTCGTCGCCCTCATACGTCGGCAGCGTTTGCCTGAGCGCCACGCGCACCAGCAGCGTCGCGAGCGCATCGAGCACATCGCCGTAATCCGGCGCCCACTCATCGAGCGACTGCGCAAAGCGCATGAGTTCGGCGGGGTCCGAGGTACCGAGCAAACGGGCCAATTGAAAGACCTGTTTGCGATCGACCGTCGCGAGCATCGCCCGCGCTTCGTTCTCGGCGACCTTGCCGCCTCCGAAGGCGAGCAATTGGTCGAGCAAGGACAACCCATCGCGCATGCTGCCGTCGGCAGCCTCGGCAATGAGGCGCACGGCTGCAGGTTCGAAGTCGATGTTCTCTGCTTTTAGGATCACCTTCATGCGATCGGCGATCATCGAGACGGACAAACGCTTGAGGTTGAACTGCAGACAACGCGAGAGCACCGTCACCGGCAATTTTTGAGGATCGGTCGTCGCCAACAAGAATTTGACGTGCGGCGGTGGCTCTTCGAGGGTCTTGAGCAACGCATTGAAGGAATGCGTCGAGAGCATGTGGACTTCGTCGATGAGATAGACCTTGTATCGACCTCGCGTCGACGCGTACTGCACGTTGTCGAGGAGCTCGCGCGTGTCATCCACCTTCGTTCGCGAGGCCGCGTCGACTTCGATCAAATCGACGAAGCGACCCTCGTCGATCTCCCGACACGTCGCGCAGGTGCCGCACGGCGTCGCACCCATGCCCGTCTCGCAGTTGAGACACTTGGCGAGAATTCGCGCGATGGTCGTCTTACCGACGCCGCGCGTGCCGGTGAACAAGAACGCGTGATGCACCCGATTGGTCTCGAGCGCATTCGACAGCGCCTGCAGGACGTGCTCCTGCCCGGTGAGTTCATCGAATCGGCGGGGTCGCCATTTTCGCGCGAGTGCGGTGTAGCTCATGCTGGTCCTACTGGAGGCGGCCCGCACCAGCTGGACTCCGGCACCCGACATCGCCGCGACCGTTGCTCCCTTCCGGGCCTGGCGGGGTTAACGGCTGGTCGTCGCGAAGGAACCGGTGCGGGACGCCATAGTCATGGCGGAGAGAGTGGGATTCGAACCCACGAACACCTTGCGATGTTACTTGACTTCCAATCAAGCGCCTTCGACCGCTCGGCCATCTCTCCGGCGGGCCGAATGATATCAAGCCTCGGGTCGCCTTGCCGGTGTCGGGTTGAATTTAGGAGGCGTATCGAGGCACGGCGCATCGGCGGGCCGGGGTACCTCGGGGGTCTCGAGCGGCGGAATCGTCAAGGCCGATCGGGTGTCGGGCGCATCGAAACCCGGAGGAATCTTGAGGGGTGCATTGTCCTCGACCTTCGCGAAATCCTCGGGTTTCGCACAGCTCACCTTGAAAAAGGAGCCGCAGCCCGAAATCGCCAGGCAGACCGCCAAGAGGGGAATGAATCGAGTACTACGCATGAGCCTGAAAACCTCTGGGATCCTGTTTGAGCCCCGCAGAGTCCATCGCTGCAGCGACCCGACCATGAAACGACTCGGCGAGCGGCGTCATGGGCAAGCGGATACCGCCGCGAATTATACCCATTCTCTGCAGCGCCCACTTGACCGGAATCGGGTTGCCTTCGACGAAGAGGTCCTGATGCAGCAGAGCCAACGGCGCATCGAGTGCCGAAGCGCGCGCCGCATCGCCCTCGAGTGCGGCCGCGATCATCTCGCTCATGCCCTTCGGCGCCACGTTGGCCGTGACGGAGATCACGCCGCGAGCGCCTGCGAGCACCGCCTCGCGACAGGTCGCATCATCACCCGAAAGCACCGTGAACTTGGGCGCCAGCGCGAGGATGTCGCGCACGCGAGTAGCCCCAGCCACGGCCTCTTTGATGGCAACGATGCGCGATAGCGCAGCGAGCCGCGCGACGGTGGTGGGCAACATATCGACGCCCGTTCGGCCGGGCACGTTGTACAGCACCACCGGCACCTTGGCCGCCGCAGCGACCGCAGAGTAATGCTGAAAGAGACCCTCTTGAGTCGGCTTCACGTACGCCGGCGTCACCACGAGCAATCCGTCGATATCGAGTTCGCCGAGCCAACGGGCGCGCTCGACCGTCGCTGCGGTGCTGCTCACACCCGCGCCGGCGATGATCGCCATGCGACCACGCGCGAAGTCGCGCGCTGCGATGACGAGCTGCTTGAGTTCGGCGTCGGTGATCGTGGCGGACTCGCCCGTAGTACCGCCGACCACCACGGCAGCCGTGCCCCCGCTCAAATGGAACTCGAGCAAGCGGTGCCAGGCTTCGAAATCGATCGCGCCGTCGGGATGCATCGGCGTGACCACGGCTACAGAACTGCCAAAAAACATCGCTCAACCGCACGGCAAATGGAACTTCGGATGTTACGGGCGCGTGACCGAGCGGCGCAACCCGCGGCCGCCACGAACGATTCGTTCGCGATCATGCGCCGCAATCGCTACACTTGCCCTCAATAATGAAGCAGTACCTTGCCATCTCGGCCATCGGGCCCGACCGTACTGGTCTCGTCCACGACCTCACCAAAGTCATCAGCGACTGCGGCGGCAACATCAGCGAGAGCCGCATGGCGAGTCTCGGCAACGAGTTCGCCATGGTGCTGCTCGTGGCGGGCAATTGGCATTCCATTGCAAAGCTCGAGACCGAGCTTCAGCACTTCGCGACCGAAGCGGGCCTAACGCTGCACCTGCATCGCACCGACCCGCGCGGCGCACGCACCGACCAACTGCCCTACTCCATCGACGCCGTGTGTCTCGATCAGACCGGCATCGTGGCCGCACTCTCCGGGTTCTGCTCGACCCGCGGCATCGATATCGCCGAGGTGGCCACGCGCATTTATCCCGCTGCGCACACCGGCGCGCTGATGTTCTCCGTGCAGATGATCGTCAACGTGCCGAGCCGACTGCATCTCGCCCACCTTCGCGAAGAGTTCATGGAGTTCTGTGATGCTCGGAACCTCGACGCCATCCTGGAGCCCGTAAAGTCCTGACCCTGGAGCGCCCTCGCATGCCCAAGTCCGCCTCGGCCAAGATCGAACTCGGCAAGAAGATTCCGGATTTCACCGCCACCACCACCGATGGCGGGGCATGGCGGCTACGCGAGGCCAAGGGCAGCAAGGTGGTGCTTTTCTTCTACCCCAAGGACATGACCTCCGGCTGCACCGTCGAGGCTCAGCAGTTCCGTGATCTGCACAATGCATTTCGCAAGGCGAACACCCTCGTCATCGGCGTCTCTCGCGACACCTGCACGTCGCACCAGAAGTTCAAGACGAAGGAAAAACTCAATTACGAGTTGCTCTCCGATGCCGACGAGCAGCTGTGCAAGTTGTTCGACGTCATCAAAGAAAAGAACATGTACGGAAAAAAGGTGATGGGCATCGAACGCAGCACCTTCCTCATCGACGAAGACGGCACGCTCGCCAAGGAGTGGCGCAAGGTGAAGGCGGACGGTCACGCCGCCGAAGTGCTCGCCACGGCGAAAGCCCTTTGAGCAAGCGCCGCGCCGCACGACAGCGCCGGCTGTTCGTGCTCGACACCAACGTGCTGATGCACGATCCGGCCTCCATCTTCCGCTTCGAAGAGCACGATATTTATCTGCCGATGGTGGTGCTCGAGGAGCTCGATGCCAACAAGAAAGGCGTCTCGGAAGCTTCGCGTAACGTTCGACAGGTCAGCCGTTTTCTCGATGACCTCATGCGCGACGCGACACGCGAGCAGATCGAGCAGGGTCTGCCGCTGCCCAACAACCTCTCCGGCAACCATGGCAAGACGCCCTCTTCGGGCCGACTCTATTTCCAGACCCAACGCCTGAGCACCACACTGCCCGACAGCCTGCCCGGCCAAGGCAACGACAACGCAATCCTCGCGCAGACGCTTGCCCTGCAGTCGCTTCACCCTGAAACCCGCGTGGTGCTCGTCTCGAAGGACATCAACCTTCGCATCAAAGCAGCGGTCGTCGGCGTGCATGCCGAGGACTATTTCAGCGATCGCGCCATCGAGGATGCCGACATCCTCTCCACGGGTCACGAGTCGCTCGCCGCCGATTTCTGGGAACGTCACGGAAAGGACATGCGCTCCTGGAAAGACGGCGCACGAACCTTCTATGAAATCTCGGGTCCGACCGTCGCCAAGTGGCATCCGAACCAGTTTGTGTACGAAGAACGCGAGGGCGGTATCGAAGCCATGGTGCGCAGCATCCACGGCAACTCCGCCACGCTCGAACTCGTACGCGATTTTCGCAGCGAGCGTCACGGCGTCTGGGGCATCGGCGCACGCAACCGAGAGCAAAATTTCGCGCTCAATTTATTGATGGATCCGGAGATCGACTTCGTGACCATCCTCGGGCCAGCGGGTACCGGCAAAACCTTGCTCACGCTCGCAGCCGGGCTCGTCCAGACGCTCGAACACAATCGCTATGCCGAGATCATCATGACGCGCGTCACGATTCCACTCGGCGAGGACATCGGATTTTTACCCGGCACCGAAGAAGAGAAGATGGAGCCCTGGATGGGCGCCCTGATGGACAACCTGGAGGTACTCACGCAAAGCTCCGAGGGCGGCAGTTGGGGTCGTGCCGCAACGAACGACTTGCTGCGCAATCGAATCAAGATCCGCTCGCTCAACTTCATGCGCGGACGAACCTTCCTCAACCGTTTCGTCATCCTCGATGAGGCACAGAACCTCACGCCCAAACAAATGCGGGCGCTGGTGACGCGTGCGGGTCCGGGCACCAAGATCGTTTGCCTAGGCAACATCGCGCAAATCGATACGCCCTACCTCACCGAGACCACCTCGGGTCTCACGTTCGTCGTGAGTCGATTCCAAGGCTGGGCGCACGCCGGTCACGTCACCTTGGTTCGCGGCGAACGCTCGCGACTCGCCGATCACGCCTCCGAGGCACTCTGAACTTGCCGGCGCCCGGCGGGTCTACTCCCTGATGCGGCCGTCAGTACTGCGAAAGTTTTTGGTTCATTCGGTCGCGGCGTCACTCGCCGCGCTTGCGATCCTGCTGCCCGGTCGCGCCGCGGCACAGTCTGCAGCGGCCGATCTGCCAGATATCGGCTCGGGCGCCAACTCCACTCTCACGCTCAACGACGAGTACCAAATCGGGCGCATGGTGGTACGCAATCTGCGCGATCAGGGACTCGTACTCGAAGACCCCGAGGTCACCGACTACATCCAAGCCCTCGGCAGTCGCATCGCCGCGCAGATCCCCGAGTCGGAGCAGCGATTCACGTTCTTCGTGGTGCGCGAAGCCGGAGTCAATGCGTTTGCCCTGCCCGGCGGATTCATCGGCATCAACTACGGACTCATCACCGCCACGACCAACGAGTCGCAACTGGCCAGCGTGCTCGCCCACGAAATCGCCCACGTCACGCAGCGCCACATCGCCAGAGCCATCCAGGCGCAGGGACGAAATTCCATCGCTTCCACCGCCGCCATGCTCGCTGCCATCCTCATCGGCATGACCACGGGGAGCCCCGATGCCGTGCAAGCGGGCATCGCCATCGCCCAGGGCACCATGGCGCAGCAGCGGATCAACTTCACTCGCGCCAACGAGTATGAGGCCGATCGGATCGGCATCGGCTTTCTCGCCGCAGCGGGCTTCGACCCCAATGCGATGCCCGATTTCTTTGAAACTCTGAATCGCCGCTCGGGCCTCGCAGGCAGCGGCATTCCGGAGTTTTTGCGCACCCACCCGGTCACGACCAACCGTATCGCGGAGTCGCGAGACCGGGCTGCGCAGATCACCCCGGCCGTGAAGCCACAGGCGGCATCTTATGAATTCGTACGCGAACGAGTTCGGGTGCTCGGCGCACCGAGCGGCTCGGATCTTCGGCCGTTTTATGCCGCGGTTGCCGACCGTGGCCCGCTCAATGCCGCCCAGCGCTACGGCGAAGCCCTCGCCCGGCTCGGCGCAGGCGATCGCGAGCGCGCCGCAAGCGCGCTCGTCGAGCTGTCGGCGTCGCAGCCGCAGAGTCCCATGCTGCAAGCCGCACTGGGGCAAGCGCTCTTTGCGGCCGATCAGCCCGAGCTTGCTCGCCAGACTTTGAAGCGTGCGCTCGAGGTGGCGCCTCGAAATGTACCGATCACCATTCGTTATGCCGAAGTGCTGCTGCAGACGGGCGATGCCAAAGAAGCCCACACGGTGCTGCTCGATCTTTTCAACAACGTACCGCCGACACCCGAGCAGATTCGGCTGACCGCCCTCGCCGCGAGCAGCGCCGGCGACACGGGCGACGCCTATTACTACATGGGCGAGTACCACATCGCGACCGGCGATCTCATGCTCGCGGTCAAACAATTGGAGCTCGCCCTCGCCGACCCCGATATCTCCAATGTCCAGCGGGCCCGCTTCGAGGCACGCATGAAAGAAGTCCGCGAGGCGCTCGCCGAGAGCGGCAAGCGCAGAGCGCGGGATGCGGCGCGAGCGGAGCGTTAAGCGCCGCTCAAGTGTAAACACGCATGCCCGCTGCTGTAGAATTGTCGGTATGCCCCACGTATTGAAACGCCCCGTCGCACGGCTTGCGTTCGCCCTGCTGTTGCTCAGCGCGCTCTCCGCCTGCGCCACGACTGCAACTCGAGCGGCGGATCCGCGCGACCCTTTCGAGCCGATCAACCGCGTCTCCTATGCCATCAACGACGGGCTCGATCGTGCATTACTAAGGCCCGCAGCCAAGGCCTACCGCGCCGCGACTCCCCAGTTCGTGCAAACCGGGGTCTCCAACGTTTTCGGCAACGCTAAGTACCCGGTCACGCTGGTCAACAACGCCTTGCAGGGCAAGTTCGACGACGCCGCCAACGACACCGCTCGATTCCTGCTAAACACCACGCTAGGCCTCGGAGGCCTGTTCGATCCGGCTACGGCCGCCGGACTCGATCGCAACGACGAAGACTTCGGTCAAACATTTGGAGTGTGGGGGATGGGTACCGGTCCCTACTTCGTCGTGCCTCTCTTCGGACCGACCACGCTGCGCGACGGATTCGGCAGCCTTGCCGACGATTTTGCCGAGCCGCGCTCCCACCTCGAGGATGACAGCACGCGTTGGTCGCTCTGGATGTTCGACAAGTTCGAGACCCGCGTGCGACTGCTCGACGCCGACGCGCTGCTCGAACGTTCAGGGGATCCTTATGCCTTCGTGCGCAGCGCCTATCTGCAGCGGCGCGAGTTCCAGGTTCTCGACGGCAACGTACCAACCGAAGACTTGGAGTCGGAGTTTGCCGAGGAAGACGAGCCCGCAGCCGACTCGACGCCCTGATCGATCAAGTCGCGATTAAGTCGCTATTAAGTCGCGCTTAAGTTGCGATTAAATCGCGCTTGAGTCGAACTTAGACGACCCTCTCGATGCGTTCAGGCTGCCTTCAGCAGCGTGTCGACTTCGCTGATGCGGGCCAGCCGTTCGACCGCAGACGGCAACCCGAGATAGACGAGCGTGATGCCGCGTCGGGCCGCCTCGCCCTTCCACTCTATGAGCACCGACAGTCCGGCGCTGTCGGCGTCGGTGATACCCGAGCAATCGAACTCGCAGCGAGCACCGCGCTCGAGCGCCATCAACCGACGAAATCCGTCGGAATAAGCCACGTAAGCAGTGGCGAAAGTGAGATCGCCGCGCAACGCGTGGCGCGACGGTCCTTGGTCGTCGAACGCAAACGGGCTCAAAGAGGCACTCCGCGACCACCCGCCGGCTTCGCACCCCCCGATTGCGCGGCGCGGTTCTGCGCCTCGAGTCGAGCGATGACGGCATCGAGACCTTTCTGGTCGATCTCGGAGCCGAAGTCTTCCCGGAAGCTCTTCACGTAGCTGATGCCCTCGATGACGACGTCCCAGGCCTTCCAGCCCGCTTCAGTCTTGCGCAGCGTGTAATTGACCGGAATTTTTTGACCGTTGCTGCGCTTGACCTCGGTTCGTACCGTGGCACTCGTGGCATCGGCCGCAACCGGCGACGGCAGCACCTTGATGCGATCACCCGTGAACTCGATGAGCGCATCACCGTAATTGCTGAGCAGCGAACCGTAGAACGCATCGATGAAGCGCTTGCGCTGCTCGGGCGTGGCGGTTCGCCAATGGCGACCGAGGACGAGCCGAGCGGCATGCTCGACATCGAAATGCGGCAACAGCACGCGCTCGACGAGCGCGGACACTTTCGAGGGGTCTTTGCGGAACTCGGCGCGACGGGCGTCGAGTTCGGAGATCATGATGTTGGCCGCCGAGTCGATGAGCTTGCCGGGTTCGCTGGCGTCGACCGACGTCGGCACCGCCGACTTGGCCTGCGCGAGTGCCGGAGCGGCGACCCAGCCCGCGCCCAGCACCAGCACCGCAACCACCACGGGCAGAATGCGCGTCACGACACTCGATCTCATTGATCACCCTCCTTGGCGCCGCCCTCGTTGGCGGCATCACCTTCGCTGCCTCGGCTTGCGAAGTTGGCGAAGAACTTGTTCACGAGCGACTCGAGCACGATGGCCGACTGCGTGAACTCAATCTGACTGCCGTCTTTGAGGAAAGTTTCGGAGCCGCCCGGGCCGATGCCGACGTACTTGCCGCCGAGCAGACCCTGAGTCTGAATGCTGGCGTCGCTGTCGTCGGGAATACGATCGAACTGCGGATCGATGCGCAGCGTGGCGACGGCGCGATAGTCGTTGGAGTCGAAGGTCACCGACTCGACCCGACCGATGCGCACACCGGCCATGCTGACCGGCGACCCACCCTTGAGATCGCCGATGTTGTCGAAGCGGGCCGTCACGCGATATCCAGAGTCTCCACCCACGGAGAGCCCGCTGCCCGGCAGCTGCGTCGTGAGGAAAAACAGCGCGGCGAAGCCGAGCAGCACGAAGAGCCCGGTGCCAATCTCGAGAGAGCGTTGCGGTTTCATAGTCGATTACCTTCCAAGAAATGCGGCAGTGAGCATGTAGTCGAGCAGGAGCGTCAGAACCGAAGAAATGACGACCGTGCGCGTCGTTGCGAGACCCACGCCCTGCGCGGTGGGTTTGGCGGTGAAGCCCTCATGGACAGCGACGAGGCTGCAGGCCACGCCGAAGAACAGGCTTTTGACGATACCTTCGTTGACGTCGTTGAGTTCGACTGCACCCTGCATCTGCGACCAGAAGGCACCGGGATCGACGCCCATCAGCTGCACGCCGATGAGCTGCGCACCAAAGAGACCCACGACGTTGAACACGGCGACGAGCAGCGGCATGGCGATGACGCCACCCAGGAAGCGTGGTGCGACAACGTAACGCAAGGGATCGACGGCCATCATCTCCATGGCGGTGAGCTGATCGGTGGCGCGCATCAGACCGATTTCCGAAGTCAGCGCCGTACCCGCACGTCCGGCGAAAAGCAGCGCCGTCACCACGGGGCCCAATTCTTTGAGAAGTCCGAGCGCAGCGGCCACGCCGAGCGCATCTTCGGAGCCGAATCGCTGCAACAGGTCGAAGCCTTGCAGCCCGAGCACCATGCCCACGAAGAGACCCGAAAGCATGACGATGACGAGCGAGCGCGCCCCCGAGTTGTAGATCTGATGCACGACCGACCGCGGACGCGCCAGAGCCGGGCCGCACTGCGCGAGCACTCTGCCCAAGAATACGGCGACTCGGCCGACACGCTGGATGAACGCGACGATCATGGTTCGCTCCGCGTGCCGAGCAGCTCCGCGTGGTAATCGGGCGCGGGATAATGGAACGGCACGGGACCGTCGGCCTGCCCGCTCATGAACTGACGCACGACTTCGAGTGGACTCGCGCGCAACTCCTCTGGCGTTCCCGAGGCCACCGCACGACCACCCGAGAGCAGGTAGCTGTAATGCGCGATCGACGACAACTCGCCGACGTCATGCGAGACGACGATGCTCGTGATGCCGAGCGCTTCGTTGAGTTCACGAATCAAGCGAACGATCACGCCCATGGAAATGGGGTCGAGCCCCACGAATGGCTCGTCGTAGATCAGAAGTTCGGGGTCCATCACCGTGGCTCGAGCGAGCGCCACGCGCCGCGCCATGCCACCCGACAGCTCAGACGGCATCAACTTGGCCGCGCCCCGTAGTCCCACCGAATGAAGTTTGGTGAGCACGAGCTGACGCAACACGGCCTCGGGCAAATGCGCGTTTTCGCGCACCGGAAACGCCACGTTCTCGAAAACATCAAGGTCCGTGAGGAGCGCGCCGTTTTGAAAGAGCATGCCCATGCGTCGACGCAAGGCATAAAGGCCCGACTTGTCGAGCGTGCTGACATCCTGACCGAAGGCTTCGACGCGGCCTCGGGTCGGGTTCGACTGCCCCGTGATGAGTCGCAGGAGTGTGGTCTTGCCGGTGCCGCTCGGGCCCATGACGGCCGTGATGCGACCCGGCTGGGCCTCGAAATCGAGACCTTTGAAGATCGACCGGCCGCCGACCTCGTAGTCCAGACCACTGACCTTGATAACCGGCTCTGTCATGCCATCCCTGGGGTTGCGGGGGTCGCCGCCATGGCGACCCGGAAAGGGCCGGGAGTTTACCAAAGCGAGGGGTCGGCCATGAGGCTCCAAGCACGTGAATTCCCTGCAACTATTTCGAATCTGGACTAAAATGGTCCCGTTTATGATCCGCATCTCCCGCATGACCGACTATGCCACTGTGCTCCTGGCCGCCCTCGCCCGGGAGCCGGAAGCCTGCCTGAGCGCACCCGCGCTCGCCGAGCGCACGCGTATCGGCATGCCGACGGTGAGCAAGGTTCTGAAGATCCTGCAACGCGGCGGCCTGGTGCGCTCGACACGCGGCTTGCATGGCGGCTATTCGTTGGCGCGTCCGGCGCAGGCCATCTCCGCCGCCGACATTCTCGATGCACTTGAGGGCCCCGTCGCCGTCACCGACTGCTCGGCAGGCCAAGGTCACTGCGAGATCGAAACCACCTGCGGCGTGGGCCAAGCCTGGCAGCGCGTGAATCTCGCCATTCGTCGTTCGCTGTACGACGTGAGTCTCGCGCAGCTCGCGGGCCTCGACACCAAAGATTTCGCGCTGCGCGGCTTCGAACAGCAACTGAACCCTGTCGTCGGCGGCCGCGCCGCGGCAGCCCTGCGACGTGACAAATCGGCAGAAGCCTGACACCCCATGACTGAAAACGCCCAACTTCAGGATCTCGTCGGCCGCGGCTACCAGCACGGCTTCGTGACGGACATCGAATCGGAGAGCCTGCCCCCGGGTCTCGACGAAGATGTCGTTCGCGCGATCTCGCGCATCAAGCGGGAGCCCTCGTTTTTGACCGAGTGGCGCCTCAAGGCCTTCCGTCATTGGCTCACCATGAGCGAACCGACTTGGGCGCATGTGCGCTTCAACCCAATCGATTACCAGGGGATCTCGTATTACTCGGCGCCCAAGGCCAAGACCGACGGGCCGAAGAGTCTCGACGAGGTCGACCCGAAGCTTCTAGAAACCTATGAAAAGCTCGGTGTTCCGCTGCACGAGCGCGCGCGCCTGGCCGGAGTCGCCGTCGATGCCGTCTTCGACAGCGTCTCGGTCGCCACGACCTTCAAAGATCGCCTCGAAAAAGCCGGCGTCATTTTTTGTTCGTTTTCGGACGCCGTGCAGAAGCACCCCGAGTTGCTCGAACAGTATCTCGGCAGCGTCGTGCCCCACACCGACAACTACTACGCCTGCCTCAACTCGGCGGTGTTCTCCGATGGCTCGTTCGTCTACATCCCGAAGGGCGTGCGCTGCCCGATGGAGCTGTCGACCTACTTCCGCATCAACGCGGCGAAGACCGGGCAGTTCGAGCGCACGCTGATCGTCGCCGATTCCGGCAGCCACGTGAGCTATCTCGAAGGCTGTACCGCGCCGATGCGCGATGAGAACCAACTTCATGCGGCCGTCGTCGAGCTCGTCGCCATGGACGACGCCGAGATCAAATATTCCACTGTCCAAAATTGGTACCCGGGTGACGAGAACGGGGTCGGCGGTATCTACAACTTCGTCACCAAGCGCGGCGAATGCCGGGGTCGCAACTCGCGTATCTCTTGGACGCAGGTCGAGACCGGCTCGGCGATCACCTGGAAGTATCCGAGCTGCGTGCTGCGGGGCGAGAACTCGGTCGGCGAGTTTTATTCGGTCGCCCTCGCCAACCACTGCCAACAGGCCGACACCGGCACCAAGATGATCCACGTGGGCGCGAACACGCGTAGCACCATCGTCTCGAAGGGCATTTCCGCAGGCCGTGGTCAAAATACCTATCGCGGTCTCGTGAAAATTCTGCCGACGGCCCACGGCGCCAGAAACTTCACGCAGTGCGACTCGCTGCTCATGGGCGGACGCTGCGGGGCGCATACCTTCCCGTACGTCGAAGTGAAAAACCCGACGGCCACGGTCGAACACGAGGCCTCGACCTCGCGGATCAGCGAAGACCAGCTCTTCTACTGCCTGCAGCGCGGCATCAGCGAAGAAGATGCCGTCAACATGATCGTCAACGGCTTCTGCAAGAGCGTCTTCAAGGAATTGCCCATGGAGTTTGCCGTCGAAGCACAGAACCTGCTCGCCGTCAGCCTCGAGGGTGCGGTCGGCTGACGCCGCACCGCGATAACTTTACATGTCGGAAACATACGCCATGCTCAGCATCAAAGATTTGCGAACCACCGTCGGTAATCGAAAAGTACTCGATGGCCTCAGTCTCGAGGTTCCCGCCGGCGAAGTGCACGCCATCATGGGTCCGAACGGATCGGGCAAAAGCACCCTCGCCTACACGCTCGCGGGTCGCCCGGGTTACGAGGTCACGGGCGGCAGCGTGAGCTATCGCGGCGAAGATCTGCTCGCACTCGAGCCCGAAGCACGGGCCCAACGCGGACTTTTCTTGGGCTTTCAGTATCCGGTCGAGATTCCGGGCGTGAATAACGTCTATCTTCTAAAGGCTGCGCTCAACGCGGCGCGCAAACAGCGCGGACTGCCCGAAGTCGATGCCTTCGAGTTCCTCACGCTCGTGCGCGAGAAGATGAAAATCATGCAAATGGACGAGTCGTTCTTGTCGCGCGGCGTCAACGAAGGCTTCTCGGGTGGCGAGAAGAAGCGCAACGAGATTCTGCAGATGCTGGTACTCGAGCCTTCGCTCGCCCTTCTCGATGAAACCGACTCGGGTCTCGACATCGATGCGCTCAAGGTCGTGGCCAACGGCGTGAACACGCTGCGATCGCCCGACCGCGCGATCGTGCTCGTTACGCACTACCAGCGCCTGCTCGATTACATCAAACCCGACCGCGTGCACGTGCTCGCGCGCGGCAAGATCATCCGTAGCGGCGGACCGGAACTCGCGCAGGAGCTCGAGGCGCGCGGGTACGACTGGTTGCTCAACGAGGCGGCCTGAGACATTTCGAGAGCATCATGAGCGCCCTCCCCGCCAGCTTGCCGACGCCTCGAGACGAGAACTGGAAGTACGCGAATCTTCGCGGACTCTCACGCGCGCGTTTCGAGCCCTCACCGCCACCCTCGGCAGAGACTGCGGCGCGTATCGCAGCCGCCCTGCCTGCGCCCCTCGAAGGTTTCGAGCGCATCGTGTTGATCGATGGGTTCGTCCCGAACGGCACGGCCACGACGCCGCCGCCGACCCTCGGCACGACCGAGGCCGATCGGTACTTCCTCGAACTCAACCGCCGTCTGCGTACCGGCACGCTTCGCCTTGAGGTCGGACGTCATCAAAAGCGAGCCGTGGAAGTGGTCGTGGTGTCTCTCGGGACCTCACATCCGGCGATCGAGGTCACGCTCGCCGAGGGTGCAGAGCTGTCGCTCATCGAGCGCCACCTTCCGCTCGCCACCGAGGCGGTCATCACCAACCTCGCCGTCTCTGCCGTCGTGGGTACGCACGCCCGTCTCGAACTTTCGCGTATCGCTCAAGCGAGCCCCAAGGCCCAGCACCTCGAAACGATCGAATTGCAACTTGGCGAAGGCTCGACGACCAAGGTCGTTCAGTTGACGACGGGCGCGGCGTTCAGCCGCACGACCGCATTCGTCGAGCATGCTGGACGCGAGTCCGCGCTCGAGTGGCATGCTGCGGCACTCGGCGAAGGCACGCAGTCGCACGATGCCTATGTTCGTATCTCGCACTCGGCCCCCGGCGCCAAGACGCTGCAACAATTCCGCGGCATCGCCTCGGGTCGCTCGCGGGTGTCGTTCAACGGACATATGCGAGTGGATGCCACATCACCCAATGCGCAGTCCGATCAATCTTTGAAGTGCCTGCTCGCAGGGCCGGAGGCCGAGGCCGACGTCCGCCCGCAGCTCGAGATCTACACGGATGCCGTCAAAGCGAGCCATGGCGCCACCGTGGGCAAGCTCGACCCGGACATGCTCTTCTATCTGCTCTCGCGCGGCATCCCCGAAGAGGCGGCGGCTTCGCTCCTCAAGTGGGCATTCGTGAGCGACGTGCTCAGTCGACTCTCGAACCCCGCCCTGCGCGCGGATGTCGAGCACTCGCTCGAACGCGTACTGCCCGGCGCCGTCGCTGCGAGGTCGGGGACATGAACGCTCGCCCTGCCGAAACCCCCTACGACGTCGCGCGTGTCCGGGCGGATTTCCCGATCCTCTCGACCACGGTTCGCGGCAAGCGCCTCGCCTTTCTCGACACCGCGGCCTCGGCTCAGCGCCCCCTCGCCGTCATCGAAGCCGTCGACCACTACGAACGCACCAGCCACGCCAATGTGCACCGCGGTGTGTATCAACTCAGTCAGAAGGCCACCGATGCCTTCGAGGGCGCACGCGAACGCGTGCGGCGCTTTCTCAATGCCTCGAGCCTCAAAGAAGTCGTGTTCACTCGCGGCACGACCGAATCGATCAACCTCGTCGCGCAGTCCTGGGGTCAGCGCCTCGGCCCCGGCGATGAGATCCTGATCACGTGGATGGAACATCACGCGAACATCGTTCCGTGGCAGATGCTCTGTCAGCGCACTGGTGCCACACTCAAGGTCGCTCCGATCGATCGCCGCGGCGAACTCGATCTCGAAGCCTTCCGCGCGCTCATCTCGAGCCGCACCAAGCTGGTGGCGTTCACGCAAGTCTCGAATGCGCTCGGTACCGTGCTGCCGATCAAAGACATGATCGCGGCGGCGCGAGCGGTCGGCGCGCTCACGCTCGTCGACGGCGCCCAGGCCGTCGCGCACCAACGGGTCGACGTTCAGGCGCTAGGTTGTGATTTCTACGCGTTCTCGAGCCACAAACTCTACGGGCCTACGGGGATCGGCGTGCTCTGGGCGCGTGAGTCCGTGCTGCGCGAGATGCCACCGTGGCAAGGCGGCGGGGACATGATCCTCACGGTGAGTTTTTCGGGCACGACGTATAACGATCTGCCCTACCGTTTCGAAGCGGGCACACCGAACATCTCGGGTGCCGTAGGACTCGCCGCCGCCATCGACTACCTCGAGGCACTCGGCATCGAACGCACCCACGCGCACGAACAGCGCTTGCTCACGCGGGCGACCGCAGCGCTGAAGGCGATCGAAGGCTTGCAGATCATCGGCGAGGCCAAGGAAAAATCCGGCGTGATCTCTTTCGTGTTGGAGGGCGTGCACCCGCACGACCTCGGTACCATTCTCGATGACGAAGGCGTCGCGGTACGCACCGGTCATCACTGCGCGATGCCCGTCATGGATTTCTTCGATGTCCCGGCGACGGCCCGCGCCTCGTTTGGTTGCTACTCGGACGACGCGGACATCGACCAGCTCGTGCGGGCGCTCGGCCGCGCTCGTGAGGTATTCGGCTGATGGATCTCAAAGATCTCTATCGGGACGTGATTCTCGATCACAACAAACACCCGAGGAACTTCGGGCGGCTCGACCCCTGTGACACCTCGGCCGATGGCAACAACCCGCTCTGCGGCGACCGGCTCACGCTGACCCTGCGCCTTGAGGGTGATCGGGTGAGCGATATCAAATTCGAGGGCAAGGGCTGCGCCATCTCGACGGCCTCGGCCTCGCTCATGACCGAAGCCGTCAAAGGCAAAGATGGCGTGTCGATCAAACACCTGAGCGAACTCGTGCATCAGGCGCTGACGGCGCACGGCGACGACTCCGCGCCGCCCGCGGAACTCGGCAAGCTCGCCGCCCTCGCGGGCGTACGCGAGTATCCGGCCCGCGTGAAATGCGCGAGCCTCTGCTGGCATACCCTCGATGCCGCGCTGAGCCATCGCGCGAAGACCCTCGGTGAGACGCCGACGGGCCCGACCACAGTCTCCACGGAATAACTCACAGACGCTTTCACCATCATGCGCAGTCACGAGAACGAAGCCTTCGTCCTGAGTCGTAATGCGACGGCGGTCATGGTCCCCTCGGGGGACCAAATCGAGCTTAAAGCCGGCCTCTCTGGGTTCATCACCCAGGCCTTGGGCGGCAGCTTCACGTTGTACATCGAGGGCAACCTCTATCGCCTCTCGGGCGAAAACGCCGACGCGATCGGCAAGCAGGGATTCATCCCGCCCGAGCTCCCACCCGATGCGACCGAAGAAGACGTCAAAGCACTCGCTTGGAAACAGATGCGAACCTGCTACGACCCCGAGATTCCGATCGACATCGTCGAGCTCGGACTCGTGTACGAATGCGAAGTACGGCCCAACGATGACGGTTCGCGTACGGTTGGCGTCAAGATGACCCTTACCGCGCCGGGTTGCGGGATGGGCGAAGTCCTTGTGCAAGACGTACGCGAGAAGATCGAGATCATCCCCACCGTCTCGAAGGCCGATGTCGAGCTCGTGTTCGACCCGCCCTGGAATCAGTCGATGATGTCCGAGGCCGCCCGCCTGCAGACAGGAATGATGTAACGATGAGCGCGTCGGGCGCCTGGATCGACGTCGGCGAAGCCGAAACGCTCGCCTCCGGCGGACGGCTCGATGCCGAAGTCGACGGTTTCTACGTCGCCGTGGTGCAACTCGATGGCGCGCTGCACGCGTTCGAAGATCGCTGCACCCATGACGGTGAGTCGCTCGCCGGCGCCGAGGTCGAGCCCGATACCACGACGCCCTGCGGCGTCGTCGTCTGCCCCAGACACGGCGCAAAGTTTTGTCTTCGCACCGGTAACGCCCTGACACCCCCGGCCTATGAGCCACTCAAAATATTCGAGGTGCGCGAGCGTGCCGGTCGGATCGAGGTGCTCGCCCCGTGAAGCGTCTCACCCTCGTTCGACATGGTCATGCCGAAGCTCGGGCCGAGGGGGGAGACTTCTACCGCCCTCTGAGCGCACAAGGCCGGGCGGAAATCCTTCGCGCGGGCGCGACACTCAGCGCCCGCATTCCCGCACCCGATTCGATGCTCGCGAGCGAGGCCGAGCGCACTCGAGAGACCGCCCAACTGCTGCAAGAGCATCTCCAGGCCGTTCCGTCCTTTGAAACCACCAAGACGCTCTATCACGCCAGTTCATCGACGCTGCTCGAGGTGATTCGGAGCACGCCGAAGTCGGTTCAGCATCTGCTGCTCGTCGGTCATAACCCGGGACTCTCCGAGCTCGCACTGCGATGGGCTCGGCAATTCGAGGCCCATGCCGACTTCGGCGGTTTTGCGACGGCCGGATGGTGTTCGGTGACCTTCGACGCCGACGACTGGAGTTCGATCAGCTCGTCGCACGACGCCGTGTTTGGCTAAGCGCGCGACGTACGAAATCCCGAGGCACCGTCGTCTTCGGTGCCTTTTTCACATGCGGCACGAACCACTCGCGCACATCGCGATCGAGCGCGACGCCATGCATGTAGTTGTAGAGTGCCGCGTTGAGCGCTTGACCGAGCGCATCATGATCGACGCCTGTCGGATCAATGAAATTGATGTCGTTGCGTGCAAACCCGCCCTTCGGCAAGGGTGCGAGTGACACACCGTAGGCCGCCGGGTCTCGCCCCACGGGCGAGTGAACGGTGCAGGTGTAACGATGAAAAAAACCTGACTGGATGCAGCCCTCGAGAAAGAGCTGTCGCACGTACTCGAGTGAATCGACCGTTTCGGCCACGGTCTGCGATGGAAACCCGTACATCAGATACGCATGCACCAGCACGCCCGCATCGCTGAACGCGCGCGTCACCTGTGCAACCTGCCCAACGGACACGCCCTTCTTCATGAGCGTGAGCAACCGATCGGATGCGACCTCGAGACCCCCGGTGATGGCGATGCAGCCACTTGCGGCGAGTAGTTCGCAAACCTCCGACGTGAAGGATTTTTCGAATCGGATGTTTCCCCACCAGGAGATCTGACGATCGCGTCGCAACAGCTCTTGCGCCATCGCCTTCAGCGCCTTGGGCGGTGCGGCTTCATCGACGAAGTGAAAGCCTGTCTCGCCGGTCTCGTCGATGATGCGATCGATGCGATCGACGAGCACCGAGGCATTGGCCGTCTCGTAGCGCGAGATGTAGTCGAGCGAAATATCGCAGAAGCTGCACTTCTTCCAATAGCAACCATGCGCGACGGTCAGTTTGTTCCAACGCCCGTCGGACCACAGACGGTGCATGGGGTTGAGCATGTCGAGCAGCGAGAGATATCGCCGCAGCGGCAGTCCGTCCCAGGTCGGCGTGCCGACTTCAGCGAACGGTACGTCGGACTCTCCGACGTCGAGGTACCGCACCTTCCCCGCCTCGCGCACGAACGTCCGCACGAGTTGATCCGGCGGGCGGAGCCCCTGCCACGCCTCGATGAGCGCAAGCAGCGGACGCTCTCCATCATCGAGTGTCACGTAATCGAAGAAATCGAAGACTCGCGACTCGGCGAGCTCACGAAGTTCGGTGTTGACGTAGCCGCCGCCGAGCACGATCGTGAGTTTCGGCGCGACCTCCCGCACCGACTGCACGATACGAAACGCGCCATACACGGCACCCGGAAACGGCACCGACAACAGCACGATGTCGGGTTTGTGTCGCCCGATGGCTTCGAGCGTGATCGCATGCAACCATTCGTCGATCAGCGTATGCGGCGCCTCGAGCGCCGTCGCAAGCGGATCGAAGGTGGGCGCACTCGCGGCCAGCCGCTCGGCATAGCGCACGAATTCGAAACGCGGATCGACCGCCTCTCGCAGCACGTCGGCGATGTCGTTGAGATAGAGCGTGGCGAAATGGCGCGCGCGGTCACTGGTGCCGAGCGCACCGAACGCCCACGCAAGCGGGTCGCCATCCTCATGCTCCGCCACGTAGTTCTCGAGCGAGAAGAACCGCGACCCCTCGGGCAAGAACTGGCGCGAAGCGATACGGTGCGCGAGCGTCGTATCGCGGCCCTGCAAAAATGCGATCACGCCGTCGATGGTCGCGTGGTATCGGTCGAACTCTGCAAGAAAGCGGCTCGCATGAGGACCGCGCCGTCGTTTCGGAACACGCTCACAGACTCCGCGAACCGCCTCGAGACCTGTCGATGAGAGCAGGCGAAGCACGAGCTCGAGGGCGAGATCTTCCTGTCGGGCATCGAAGCTGCGAGAGCGCAGAAAACCCGTAAGGTAGGCTGTGGAGGGATACGGCGTGTTGAGCTGCGTCATCGGCGGGATGACGCTGAGAAGCCGAGGAGCGCGACGAGCCATGCCCCGCTACTCAGTGAGCGAGCGCTTTGAGTCGCTCAGCCTCTTCGTGACCGAGGTAGCTCTTGATGAGTCGCCGCGCAAGGTAGAGAAGCGGAATCAACGCAATGGCCGCCCACATCTTGTAGAGATAATTGACCGTGCCCACCGCGAGAAACTGCGGGATCGGCCATTGTTGCGGCCCGAGCACGAACGCGATGTAGAGCACGACGAAACTGTCGATGAACTGCGAGACGGCCGTCGAGCCCGTCGCCCGCAGCCAGATCAGTTTCTCGCCGGTCACGGCGCGAATCTTGCGGAACACGGTGATGTCGACCAGCTGTCCGATCAAGAACGCGACGATCGAACCGATGATGGTCCAGAGACCCTGACCGAAAACCTGCGCATACGCATGCTGGATGTCCGGCACGCCGAGCGATCGATTAGCGTCGATCCAGAAGCCCGCGGGTGCGAGCCCGATCGAGATGTACGCGGCGATGAAGGCGTAGGAGATGAACCCGACCGCGACCCAGGACACGAGCCGCACGCCCTTCACGCCGTAGTACTCGTTGATGATGTCGGTCATCACGAATACGACCGGCCAGAGCAAGACGCCAGCCGTGAAATTGAGCGTTCCCGAGACACCGAGCAACGACCACTCGATGGGCTCAATACCGAGCGTCGCCTCGAGAGAGAATATTTTGACGCCGACGAACTCGGCGAGCAGCGCGTTGGTCAGGAAAAACCCCGCGAGCACCACGAACAGGCGGTTGGTCCGCTGATCGGAGACGTGCATGCGGGGCTCCTGTTACCGAGGTCAGTACGGCGTGCAGAAGCAGTGCGCGTACACCTGACCTTGCACGGCGTAACGATTGAACCGCAATACGCTGCGTTCGATGGGCCCGAAATCGCGACGTGCCGCGAGCACCGCGGCCCGGGTCGGCGCATCGAGCGAGGCCGACGCGCCGAATCCGAAGCCACCGAACGCCTCGGCGTCGACCGTCTTCAGCACGAGAGCCGCCGCCCTCGCCTCGAGGTTCGTCAGCAACTGTTGCGCAAAGCTCTTGTCCGCCTCGAGGTAATCGCGCTCGAACTTGCCCTCGGCGAGACCGGCACGCTTGGCTGCCGACGCGACGGCCTCATCGAGCGAGCCGAGCTTGTCGACAAGCCCGAGACGCAGCGCATCACGCCCCGTCCACACGCGACCCTGCGCGATCTTGTCGATCTCGTCGCGAGTCTTCTTGCGACCCAACGAAACGCGCGCGAGGAATTCCTCGTAGCCATGTTCGATGGTCGATTGCAGTAGCATCGAGGCCGCAGGACCGATCGGACGATCGATGCGCAGCTCACCCGACAGCGGCGTCGTGCCGACGCCATCGACTCCGATCCCGAGCTTCTCGAACGTGCGAGGGGCGGTCGGGAACAAACCGAAGATGCCGATAGAGCCGGTGATCGTCGCCGGGCTCGCCCAGATCTCATCGGCGGGGGCCGCGATGTAGTACCCACCCGAAGCGGCAAGATCGCCCATGGAGATGACGACCGGACGCTTCGTGCGCTTGAAGGCCACGAGTTCGCGGTAGATCTTCTCCGAGGCGGTCACGCTGCCTCCCGGGCTGTCGATACGCAGCACGAGCGCCTTGATGTCCTTGTCGAGTCGCGCCTTGCGAATGAGCTCGGCGGTGTCATCGCCTGCAATGACTCCGCCACCACCACCGCCGTCGACGATTTCCCCGGAGCCGATGATCACGGCGATACGCGAATCCGGATGCTTCGAAATCTTGTCTTCGGCGCGCACCACGCGCAGATAATCTTTGAGCGTGACCGAACGGTACGACTCGGTCTCCTCGTCTTTCGAGGACAACGCGATCACCCGCTCTTCGACCTGGATCGGCGTCTTGAGGGCGGTAACGAGATTGGCATCGAGCGCAACCTTCGCGGTGTAACCCTTGGCCGCCTTCACCTGCGTGGCGAGCGTATCGGCGTAGGTTCGGAGATCTTCGGACTTCAAGCCGCGCGCCTTGGCCACGACGCCGACGTAGGTCTCCCACAGCGAGTTCACGAACGCCTGGCTCGCCTCGCGATCCGCCGGCGACATGTCGTCGCGAATGTACGGCTCGACCGCGCTCTTGTAGGTACCGACGCGAAACACGTTGATGTCGATGCCGAGCTTGTCGAGCGCCGACTTGTAGTAGTTGCGATAACGCTCGTACCCCTCGAGGACGACGAGGCCCTGCGGATCGAGGTAGAGCTCATCGGCATGCGCCGCCACATAGTAGGTGTCGCGCGAGTAGCCAAGACCCGTGGCGACGACTTTTTTGCCCGACTTGCGGAAGTCGGTGATCGCACGCGCAAACTCATCGAGCGTCGGCTGGCCAGCACCCGACATGTCGTCGAACTCGAGCACGAGCGTCTTGATGCGCTCGTCACCCTTGGCTGCGGCGATGGCGTCGGTCAGATCGCGCAGCGTGGTCTCGCTGCCTCCCATGCCCCGCGCCTCGGCAAGCGCGCGATCGAAAGCATCACCGCTAGGCTGCTCGACGATTTCACCCACTGGGCGAATCACGAGTGCGGCATCGGATGGCAGTTTGGGGATCGAGCTCTGCAATGCGCCGACAAGGACCCCAAAAATCACGACGAGCACGATGAAATGCAGCGTTTTGCGCAGACCATCGAGCCCCTTGAACAACCCGCGAAAGAATTTTTTGATGAGTTCCATAGTGATTTCAGCCTGATTTGAAAACGCGATAAATGACGCCGGCAAGATCGTCGGACACCAGCATCGACCCGTCTGGCAGCGCCAGCAGATCGACGGGGCGTCCGGTCACCTTGCCGTCGGGGCGGAGCCATCCACCCACGAATTCTTCGTAAGCCACGGCCCGATTGCCCTGCAACCGAACACGCGTGAGCCGATAGCCGATTTTCTCGGTGCGATTCCACGACCCGTGCTCGGCGATGATCGCATTCCCTTCGGCATCGAACATCACGCCAAGCGGTGCGACGTGCGGACCCAACTCCTGCACAGGCGGGGTGACATCACCACAGCGACCGAGCTTGCCGAACTGCGGATCGACGACATCTTTGCCGTGACAAAACGGAAAGCCGAAATGCTCGCCGACTCGACTGACGCGGTTAAGCTCGCAGGGCGGCGTGTCGTCACCCAACATGTCACGGCCGTTGTCGGTGAACCAAAGATCACCCGTCTTCGGGTGCCAACGAAATCCCACCGTGTTACGCACGCCGCGCGCCACGATCTCGCGACCTGTGCCGTCCGGATTCATGCGAGTGATCATCGAGTAGCCGTCGCTGTCTCGATCGCAGACATTGCAGGGCGCACCAATCGGCACGTAGAGCTTGTCGTCGGGACCAAAGGCAATGTAGCGCCAACCGTGATGCCGATCCGCGGGCAACGTCGCAACGGTCACCGCAGTCCGCAGCGTCGTCACGCCTTGATCGAGTTGGGTGTCGATGTCGTCGTACCGCGTGATGCGATCGATCTCGGCGACGTACAAGGCGCCCTGTCGAAACGCGACGCCATTGGGCGAGTTGAGCCCGCTCGCGATGATTTTGACGTCGCGCTTGCCGTTTTGCCCCTCTCGTATGGCATAGACCCGACCGCCTCCGGTTCGAGTGCCGACGAACACCGTGCCCCGCGGCGAACGGGTCATCGAACGAGCATTGGCCACCTCGTCGGCCCACACCTCGATGGCGTAGCCCGCAGGCAGACGTAGCTCGGAGAGATTCGGAGGCGAGGCAACGCCGACGGAGGGCGTCACCGCAAAGATGAGGACCAGGACGCTGGCCAGAAGCCGGAGGGGCATGCCGAACCTATTTTCAGACGAGGGGCGGGCCACCCCGCTCTGGACGGCAGTCTATCAACAGGTCTTGGGCGGTGCCATGCGGCTGCAAAAGCCCCATGGCACCGCGCCGAAATCAGACCTTTTCTTCGATTCGGGCAGCCTTGCCCGACAGGTCGCGCAGGTAGTAGAGCTTGGCGCGGCGGACATTGCCGCGACGCTTGACCGAGACCGACGCGATGGTCGGGCTCTGCGACTGGAACGTGCGCTCGACGCCCTCGCCGTGCGAAATCTTGCGCACGGTGAACGAGGAGTTGAAGCCGCGATTGCTCTTGGCGATCACGACCCCTTCGTAAGCCTGAACGCGCTCGCGGTCGCCTTCGACCACTTTTACGTCGACCACGACGGTGTCACCCGGATTGAAGTCCGGCAGCTCTCGCGTCGTACGACGCTTTTCCATTTCGGCAATCACGTTAGCCATTGTTGTCTTCCTCTAAAAGTTCGCGCTCTTCATCGGTGAGAGCACGACCCGATCCACCCGGTTGCAGCAAGTCGGGTCTGCGCGCTTGCGTGCGCACCAACGACTCTCGCAACCTCCATCGCCGAATCGCTGCGTGGTTTCCACCCTGCAGCACCTCCGGCACCGTCCGACCTTCCCACTCGATCGGCCGCGTGTAGTGCGGCCAGTCGAGTCGCCCCGCAGTGAAGGACTCTTCCACGTTTGAACGCTCGTCGCCGAGCGCACCGGGCAAAAGTCTCACCGCCGCGTCGATTACTGCGAGCGCCGCGAACTCGCCACCCGAGAGCACGAAATCTCCGAGCGACAGTTCACGATCGATTCGCGAATCGATCACGCGCTGGTCGAGCCCTTCGTAGCGACTCGCCACCAGCACGAACCCGGGCAAGGCTGCGAGTTCACGCGCCACGCCCTGGTCGAATCTTTGACCCTGCGCCGACAGATGCACTCTCGGCACTCCGACCGGCAACTGCACCCTCGCGGCGTCTATGGCGGCTGCCCAAGTCGATGGCGTTCCCACCATCCCCGGACCACCGCCGTAGGGCCGGTCATCCACCGTCTTGTGCGGATCGTCGGTAAAAGACCGCGGATCGACGCACTCGACTCGTGCAAGACCACGCTCCAACGCGCGACCCAGCACTCCGTAACCCAACGCCCCACGCACCATCGCGGGGAACAGCGTGACCAGCGCAATCTGCAAAGGCGTTTGCCGCCCGGTCACTTTAAAACTCCTCCGGCCAATCGACACGCACGCATCGCGCTTCGGCGTCGATCGACTTCAGGTGTTGGCGAGTCACCGGGAGCCAACGCTCCTGATCACCGCGCACCACCATGACGGCATTGGCCGGCATGTCTTCGAACCGCTCGATGACGCCGAACTCGACGCCTTCGAGATTGACCACCCGAAAACCGATGAGGTCGACCCAGTAGTGCTCGCCCGGCGCCGTCTCCGGCAAAGCCGAACGCGGCACCTCGATCACCTGCCCCACGAGAGCTTCAGCTTCTTCGCGAGTGGTCACTCCATCGACTCGCGCCTCGAATCCACTCGGACTCTGTCGCGACTCGGCGATCTCCACCTCTCGTCGTTCGCCCGATGCCGAGCGCAGAAACCACAAGGGGTAATCGAACAGGGCTTCAGGCGGCTCGGTCCAGGACTCGAGATGCAACCAGCCTTTCAGTCCCTTGGGGCGTCCGAGACGTCCCAACTCCACCCATGACACGCGGGAGACGTCCACGCGCGACTGGGCGGCAAGACCCTCAGGCCGCGGCCTGGGTGGCCTGCTTGCGGTAATCCTTGACGAGGGTCTTCACGCGATCGGACGGCTTGGCACCTTGGCCAACCCAGTACTCGATGCGCGAAAGATCGAGGCGCAGACGCGGCTCGCTCTTGCGGGCGACAGGATTGAAGAAGCCTACGTTCTCGAGGCTGAGGCCGCCCTGACGCTTGCGGCTGTCGGTGACCACGACGTGATAGAACGGCGAGTTCTTAGCGCCACGACGGGTGAGACGAATCGTTACCATGATCTGTACGCCCTTCCAGGGGGTCGAAAAAGAGCGCGGAGTCTACAGAAATCAGGGACTTGATGGAAGCGCTAACGGGGGGGAGTGAGCCCCGGGGGGAGCCCCCCACCCTTCAGGGCCCCGAGCATGCGCCGGAACTTGCCGCCCTTCATGCCCTTCATCATGCGCTGCATCTCGGAAAACTGCTTCAAAAGCCGGTTGACGTCCTGGACCTGGGTGCCTGAGCCGGCCGCGATCCGGCGGCGTCGAGATCCATCGATGACCTCGGGGCGTCTCCGCTCCCGATGGGTCATGGAATTGATGATCGCGAGCTGACGTCGGACCTGGACGTCCCCGACCCCGGCGGGCAAACCGCCCTTGGCGAGCTGGGCTGGGAGTTTGTCCATGAGCGATTCGAGTCCACCCATGCTCTGCAACTGCTCGAGCTGACTCTTGAGATCATAGAAATCGAACTTGCCGCCCGAGACGACTTTTTTGGCAAGACGCTCAGCCTCGGCCGCATCGACCTTGCCCTGCACTTGCTCGACCAAGGCGACGACATCGCCCATGCCGAGAATGCGACTCGCCATGCGCTCGGGATCGAACGGCTCGAGTGCATCGGTCTTCTCGCCAACGCCGATGAAGACGATGGGTTTACCCGTGATTTGCCGCACGGAAAGCGCCGCGCCGCCGCGCGCATCGCCATCGGCCTTGGTCAAAATAATGCCGGTGAGATCGAGCGCCGCGCCGAAGGACTTGGCGGAATTGAGCGCATCTTGACCGGCCATCGCATCGACGACGAAAAGTTTTTCGTGCGCACCGACACGCGAGTCGATTGCGCGCACTTCGTCCATGAGTTCGGCATCGACATGCAAGCGACCGGCGGTATCGACGATGAGCACGTCGTACACCCCGCTACGCGCCGCCTCGAGCGCAGACTCGGCGATGGCGACGGGATCGCCCCCGGTGTCGGCGGGATGAAAGCCCGCGCCCACCTGCTCGGCGAGCCGCTGCAATTGCAGGATGGCCGCCGGGCGACGCACGTCCGTGCTGACGAGCAGCACCCGCTTTTTGCGCGACTCGATGAGCCAGCGGGCGAGCTTGCCCGCCGTGGTGGTCTTGCCGGCACCCTGTAAACCCGCCAGCAGCACCACGTAGGGAGGCTGGGCCCGCAGCTCGAAGCCTTCCCGGGCACCCCCCATGAGCTCGACCAGCTCGCGCTGTAGGATGCTGACAAAGACCTGGCCCGGGGTCAGGCTTGTGGCGACCTCGGCCCCCTGCGCTTTGGCCCTCACGGCATCGATGAAGGTCTTGATGACGGGCAGCGCCACATCGGCCTCCAGGAGGGCCATGCGGACCTCCCGAAGGGTATCGGCGATGTTCTCCTCGCTGATCCGCCCCTTGCCTCGGAGGTTTTGGACGGTTTTAGCGAACTTTTGACTCAGGTTTTCGAACACTGGATGATTATAGACGTGAGTGATCCCGCGCTCCCGCCGTTACTCGGCCTTCTCGTCCTCTGTCTGGTGTTATCCGCGTTCTTCTCGGGTACCGAGACGGCGCTCATGAGTTTCAACCGTTATCAGCTGCGCACGATGGCCAAAGGCGGCCATCGGGGGGCCATCCTGGCCGAGCGCCTGCTCTCCCGGCCCGACCGTCTGATCGGTCTCATCCTGCTCGGCAACAACCTCGTCAACAATCTCGCGGCGACGCTGGTCACGGTGATCGTCCTGCGAGTCTGGGGCGATGAATGGGTGGCCGTGGGCGCCGGCGTGCTGACGCTACTCATGCTCATCTTTTGCGAGGTCGGTCCGAAGACCTACGGCGCACTGCACCCGCGTCGCCTCGCCGTGACGTCGTCGTACGTGTACACCGTGCTCCAGTGGGTGCTGCGACCCGCCGTATTCGTGATCGGCTGGATCACCAACGGCGCGCTGAAGCTCGTCGGTCTCAACGTGGACCGACACACCCAGCAGACCGCACTCTCTCGCGAGGAGCTGCGTACCGTCGTGGCCGAAGCGGGTTTGATGATCCCTAAGAGCCATCAACAAATGTTGATGAGTGTGCTCGACCTCGAGCGCATGACGGTCAACGACATCATGATCCCGCGGCAGGACATCGCGGGTATCGATCTCGAAGACGATTGGGAGCGCATCCTCGATCAGTTGCGACAAACCCCTCACACTCGATTACCCGTGTACCGCGGAGATCTTGGACAGATGGTGGGTCTCCTGCACATGCGGCGCATCGCCCAAGAGCTCGCGCGGGGAACGCTCGATCGAGACCGACTCGAAGAAATCGCCACCCAACGCGAACCGTATTACGTACCGGACGGCACCGCCCTGACCGTGCAGCTGAGCAACTTTCAGCGCGATCGACGTCGCTTCGCGTTCGTCGTCAATGAATACGGGGACGTCGAGGGGCTGGTCACGCTCGAAGACATCCTCGAAGAAATCGTCGGCGAGTTCACGAGTGATCCAGCCACGGTCTCGCATCGAGACGTGCATCGCGAGCCCTCGGGAGCGTTCATCATCAACGCCTCGGCGACCATCCGCGTGCTCAATCGCTCCATGGGATGGGACTTGCCCACCGACGGGCCGAAAACCCTCAACGGTTTGCTGCTGGAGAAACTCGAGACGATTCCCTCAGCAGGCACTTCGCTTCGTATCGGCAAGCTCGACATGGAAGTCCTGCAGATCGCCGACAACGCCATACGTACGGTTCGTGTGCTGGAGCGCACCGAAGACTCGTCGGGCGAAGAACCGGCGAACGACTGATCCGCGGGGACGGCGGTCCATCGTGTAAGACCGTGAACTTGGCCCGAAACGCAGCACTACCCGAGGCCTCGAGCGGACTACACTCCTCGTTCGAGAAACACACCGTGCATACGCCACTCATCATCGCCGCAGCCCGTACCGACCGGGGTCGCGTTCGCTCGCGAAACGACGATACGGTATTCGCCGACATGCACCTCGGTCTCGTCGCCGTGGCCGATGGCTTGGGCGGCAGACCCGCGGGCGACACGGCCAGTCGCCTCGCCATCGAAACCTTGGCGCAGACCCTGGCGACACTCGCGAACGCTCACGAGGTGGCGCGCCCAGTGGCACTGCATCGCGCAGTCACCCGCGCCAACGCACACGTATTCGCCATGGCCTCTCGCATCCCGGGATACGCGGGCATGGGCACCACGCTGGTTTGCGGTTGGTTCATCTCGACCGCCGAGCTCGGTCTCCAACTCATCGTCGCCCATGTCGGCGACTCTCGCCTTTATCGTTATCGAGTGGACGGCGAGCCGGCACTGCTTCCGCTTACCCGAGATCACACCAGCGCGCAGCAACTCGTCGACGAAGGCCTTTACACCACCGAGGACATTCGGCGCCTGCCGCAGCGGCACATCCTCACGAATGCGATCGGCGTCGAACCCGAAGTCGACATCGATCTACTGACCGTACCGGTTCAATCCCGAGACCTCGTGCTGCTCTGCTCCGACGGGCTCAGCAACATGCTCTCCCACTCCGAAATTCGCGCGCTGATCGAGGGCGCACCGCGCTCCTCCGAAACCGAACTCGCTCTGCTCGCTCAAACCCTGATCGATGCCGCCAATGCACGAGGCGGACACGACAACATCGGCGTGGCGCTCGCCGCGCCTGCAAGTCCGGGCATTCAGACGTAGTCGAACGCCACCCGACGCGTCACCCCGCAGAGCAACTCATACGAGATCGTCCCTGCGGCGGCGGCGATCTCATCCACGGGCAGCCCCTCACCCCACAAGACCGCCGACGAACCCACCGACACTTGCGGAAGGTCGGTGACGTCCACCGTGATCATGTCCATCGAGACGCGCCCGACGAGCGGCGCGCGGTGTCCCGAAATCAATACGGGCGACCCGGTCGGTAAATGCCGCGGGATACCGTCGGCATAACCGGCCGCGACGGTCGCGATACGCGAGGGTCGACTGGCTCGCCATGTTGCGCCGTAGCCGACGCCCTCACCGACCGGAACAGTTCGCAGGGCGATCACTTGGCTCGAGAGGGTCATCACGGGCTTCAGACCCAGCGATTCGGCCGATCGACCCGAGAGCGGGGAAGCGCCGTAGAGCGCGATGCCCGCCCTCACCCACTCACGATGAGCGTCGGCGAACGCGAGGATGCCGGCCGAGTTGGCGAGGCCTTTCTCGAATACCGGCAGTGTATGCAGCTCGTTCTCGAAACGCTGTATTTGCGCGAGCGTCATCGACGTGTCCGGCTCATCGGCGCACGCAAAGTGCGTCATCACTCTCAGATCGCCGACGAGTTCGAGTGCGCGCAACCGAGCCGCCGCCTTGGCAGCATGGCCCGCCTGGAAGCCGAGTCGACCCATCCCCGTATCCAACTTGAGCCAGATCACGCGAGACGCCGGACGAGAATTCTTTGACGACCTCGAACTTTCATGGCGCTCGAGCAGATCGATCTGGTAATCGGCGTGGACCACGAGATCGAGTCCGTGATCGATGGCGAGCGAGAGCTCCTCGTCGCAGAACACGCCTTCCATCAGCACGATGGGCTTGATAACGCCGCTGCCGCGCAATTCGAGTCCTTCTGCGAGCCGTGCGACACCAAAAGCGTCTGCCTCATCGAGTGCCCGAGCCGCTCGTACTGCACCGTGACCGTAGGCATTGGCCTTGATCACCGCCATCATTTTCGAGGCGCGTGCCGCAGCTTTCAGTCGAGCGAGGTTATGACGCCACGCCTCGAGCGAAATGCGCGCCCGAGTCGGATTTGGCACAGATTGAAAGTCGGCCATACGCGATGGCCGCGGCTCAGCGCAGCACGCCCTCGGCGTACGAGTCGGGCGCGTAATTGACGAAGCGCGAGTACTGACCCTGGAAGGTCAACAAGAAGGTGCCGGTCTCGCCGTTACGATGCTTGGCGAGATCGATTTCGGCGATACCCTTCTTGGTGGTGTTCTTGTCGTACACCTCTTCACGATAGATGAGCAGAATCATGTCGGCATCCTGCTCGATCGCGCCAGAATTGTGACTCACCAAGCCGTCGGCCAACCAGTTTGCAGGCCCCGGCACGGTGAGATCGAATACTTCTTCCTCGATCTCCGAAGGCGGATCCACCGTCACGATCCGATCCCAGAACACATCGGCGGCGATCGCCCCACGAAGAGTCACGGAATCGAGCAACTCCGCATATTCACCGAGCACCTGTCGCGAAGGTGCAAACTTGAAATGACTGGCACCACCATACGCCGTGCCTCGCAGTGCCGACATTTCGCGGGTCGAGATGCCCTGTTCGCGCATTTCGGCGCGAACGTGGGACATGACATCGATAGGCAGCGTATCGACATTCGGATTGAGGAGTCGGGACTCAAGCATCTCGCGCATCATCAACGCCGGCGCTTCGCGCGGACCGAAGCCACCAATCATCTCGACAAACCGTCGCTGATCGACACCTCCGCTGACATCGACCGTGTGCACAGGGCGGCCCGCGCCCTGGGTGACTGATCGTAGACGAGCGACGATACCGAAGCGCAGCAGCAGCGCTGCAACATCATTTGCGAGCCGCTGACTCGCCGTGCTGAAGTAAATCCGCGGGGCTCCACGGCTACCCGGCTTGCGCAGGGTGATAGAGCCATCCGTGGCCCAAAGATGTCGCAGCAATACCGCGAGCTTGTCGTTGGACAAACGGAAAACTGAATCGGGCAGATGTTTCTGATGCGAACGCTGTCCGAATATTCCGAGCGAACGCAACCATGCATTCACGCCGGCCGGATGCCAGCGATTGCCGTTTCCCGAGATTACGAGCTGGTGCCAATTGCCGCGACCCGCGCGACGCGTGACCGTGCACCCGAATCGTTCGGCCGCCTCGGTCACGGCACGGCTGTTGGCCTCGGACGCGGTCGTATATCGCAGCGGCTGATGCGGCAGATAACTGCCGTCACCCACCAGATGACCGAGCAGCACGAGCTCATGCTCGGCCCATTGCGGATCGTCGGGACGCGCCTCAGAGGCTTCGGGCATTCGCTGCGCAAGCGCCAAACGCTCACCGACCTGAAGTTCATCGAGGATTTTCCAGCCCGACCCGGTCAGCACGCGATGCTCACCGGTCGCTCGCAAGATGCGTCCGCTCGCGAGCCGCAGCGTACGAACCCTGCGCTGGCCTACCGACCAGACGAGATCGGCACGCGCCTTGATGAGCTTGTGCTGCTCATCGAGCGCCCACACCTCGGGTTGCTGACCGACGAGTTCCTTGATCGGCACTCGAGAGCCATCGGCGAGACAGACCCGCGTATCGCCCGTCACGCATTCGCGAAGGTCGGACATCACCGGCTTCTTGTCGACACGCTGTTCGACGCCTCGGTTGAGCTGCGACAGCGCGATCACCGGGACGCTGAGCTCCTTGGCGAGCGCCTTGAGACCGCGAGAGATCTCGGCGATCTCGGTGGCTCGGTTTTCTTTGGTGCCCGGCACCTGCATGAGCTGTAGATAGTCGACGACCACGAGATTGAGCCCATGCTCGCGGTGCACGCGTCTCGCCCGAGCACGCAGTTCGGTCGGCGTGAGCGCCGGCGTCTCGTCAATGAATATTTTGGCCTCGGCGAGCTGACCCGCGGCACCCGTGATGCGCGGCCAATCGTCGTCGGAGATCTGTCCGCTGCGGATATGACCGAGGGTGACACGACCGATAGACGAGAGCATGCGGGTCAGCAGCTGCTCGGAGGGCATTTCCATGGAGAAGATCGCGACCGAAGCGTTGACCCCCGCCTTGAGCGCCGCGTACTCGGCCATGTTGACGGCGAACGTGGTCTTGCCCATCGAGGGGCGACCCGCCACGACGACGAGATCGCCGCCACGAAGTCCGCCGGTCTTGCGGTCGAATTCGTCGAATCCGGTCGGCAAGCCGCGCATGCCATCGGGGTTGTTGTGCCACTCGTCGATCTGGTCGATGAGGCCCGGCATCAGCTGTTGCACCGACACCGCACCGTCGCGCTTGCCCCGAACCCCCTGTTCGGCGATCGCGAACACGCGACTTTCGGCCGTCTCGACAAGCTCCTGAGCCGTTTCGCCCTCGTTGTTGAATACCGAGGCGGCGATCTCCGTCCCCGCAGTCAGCAACTGGCGCAGCAGCGAGCGCTCGCGGACGATCGCCGCATAGGCGCGAACGTTGGCGGCGGTCGGCGTATCGCGAGCCAAAGCACCGAGATAGGCGAGCCCGCCCGCATCGACCAGTCGGCCGCTGCGCTCGAGCTGTTCGCTCACCGTCACGGCATCGGCAGGCTTTCCCTGGGTCGCGAGCAGACCGATCGCTTCGAAGATGATCTTGTGATCGGGGCGGTAGAAATCTTCGGGACGAAGCACGTCGGCGACGTTGTCCCAGGCCGAGGCGTCGAGGAGCAGGCCGCCCAAAACGGCCTGCTCCGCCTCAAGAGAGTGCGGCGGCGTCCGAACGTCTCCGCCGCGGGTGCTCACGGAGCGATTACTCCTCGGCGACGATCGTGACCGGCAACTGCACGTCGATGTCGGTGTGCAGATGCAACACGATCTGGTGGTCGCCCACCATGCGGATCGGGCCGTTCGGCATGCGAACTTCCGAACGCGCCACCTTGTGGCCCTGCGCCGTGCAGGCCTCGGCGATGTCGGTCGTGCCGATCGAGCCGAAGAGCTTGCCTTCGTTCCCGGCCTTCGCGGCGATGCGCAGCGTGAAATCTTTGAGGGCTGCCGCACGCGACTCGGCATCGGTGAACTGTTCGCGCGCGATCTTCTCGAGCTCGGCGCGACGCGCCTCGAACTTGGCGACGTTCGCCGGAGTGGCGAGCGTGGCTTTGCCCGAGGGCAACAGGAAGTTGCGGCCGTAGCCGGACTTCACGTTGACGCGATCCCCGATGTTGCCGAGGTTCGCGACTTTGGTCAGCAGAATGACGTCCATGGTTCCTGCCTCTTAATGCTGATCGGTGTACGGCAGCAGCGCGAGATAACGCGCGCGACGTACGGCCTGAGCGAGCTGGCGCTGGTAGAACGAGCGTGTGCCGGTGATGCGGCTCGGAACGATCTTGCCGGTCTCGGTGATGTAACCCTTGAGCGTCGCCAAATCTTTGTAGTCGATCTGCTTGACGTCTTCCGCGGTGAAGCGGCAGAACTTCTTGCGACGAGTGAAGCGGCTCGCGCCGCCCGACTGCTTGTTGTCTCTCATGTTCGATTACTCCCCGATCTGCTCGTCATCGCCCATGTCGTCGCGACGCGCACGACGCGGACGATCGAATCCACCTTCCGCCTCTTCTTCGTTGGCCTTGGCCATCGGCGAGGGTTCGGTGACCGGGCCATCCATCTTGATGACGAGGTGACGCAGCACGGCATCGCTGAAACGGAACGCACCGGTGAGCTCGGTCAGCGTCTTCTGGTCGGTCTCGATGTTGAGGAGAAGGTAGTGGGCCTTGTGGACCTTGGAGATCGGGAACGCGAGTTGCCGACGGCCCCAGTCCTCGACGCGGTGGATCTGGCCACCGCCCGTCGTGATCATGCTCTTGTAACGCTCGAGCATGGCCGGAACCTGCTCGCTCTGGTCTGGATGGACCAGAAACACAACTTCGTAATGCCTCATGTTGTCTCCTTGTGGATGTGAAGCCCCCCGGCGAGGCTGCCAGTGGAGCAAGGAAATCCCCGAAAAACGGGGCCGCGAACTATAGCGGAGGGGGCCTATCCGGGCAAGGGCGCCCCGAGGCACGTCCTGGGGGAAGGCGCCGGGGCTCGGGTCAGGGCTTCTGACGCTGCCGAACCGCCTCGTACAGCAGCATTCCGGTGGCTACCGACACATTCAGGCTTTCGACCGCCCCGAGGGACGGCAGGCGGACGAGCAGATCGCAATGCTCTCGGGTGTTGTGGCGCAGTCCACTCCCCTCCGCCCCCATCACGAGCACGATCGGCCCTTTGAGATCGACCTGATCGGCGCGCTCCCGCGCGGAAGCGTCCGCCCCGACCACCCACAGCCCGCGCTCCTTGAGTTCGCGCAGACAGCGCGAGAGATTGGTGACGACCGTGAGCGGCGTGGTTTCCGCGGCTCCGGCTGCGACCTTGCGGACGGTGGCATTGAGTTGAACCGCGCGATCTTTGGGGATGACAACAGACAGCGCGCCGCAGGCATCGGCCGTCCGCAAGCACGCACCGAGATTGTGAGGGTCTTGTACGCCATCGAGCGCGAGCACGATCGGCGCTGCGCCAGCGCCTTCGATGGCGGCACCGAGATCATCTTCGCTCCAGGGCGCCATGGGACGAACCTCGGCGATGACGCCTTGGTGCACGACGGCACCGGCGATTTTGTCGAGGCGCTGCGTCTCGACGCGTTCGACCGAAATCTTTGCTTTCGACGCAACCGCCAGCAGTGCTGTCACGCGCGCATCTTCGCGACCGCGCGCCACGAAAACTTTGAGCACGCGATCTGCATGGCGCTCGAGCAGCGCCTGCACCGCGTGAAGCCCGTGAACCATTTCGGTGGATCCCATCGCGCGCGATCCTACCGCGATCGACGCCGATGTCGGGCGCCCTCGCGGGGCGAATGATGCGGCGCACGTCGGGGCTTTCCCTCGATGAGAGGCACTGGGTCGTCGAGTTCGAGATCGACGAGACCCTCGACCGGGTTTGCATTCGTCACGACGACTCGTATGGCCGCGCCGATACCGAGCCGCTGCTTGCGACGCTTGGCAAACCAGGCCTGCCCGTTCGACTCCATCACATACTCATCGTCGTCGAGCGAATCGAGACGCAGCAAACCGTCGATCCCGAGCCCTCGCAGCTGAACGAAACAGCCGTACTCCACCACCGTGGTGACAAGCCCATCGAACGTCTGCCCCAAGCGCTCGCGCAGGTAACTGCATTTCAGGAACGTGTCGACGTACCGATCGGACTCATCGGCGCGCTTTTCGAGTCGGGAGAGATCCTGACCGAGACTGCCGAGCTCGTCGGCTCCATATCGTCGACCCGTCGGATCGCTCGCCTCCACCACCGCCTTGAGTGCTCGATGCACGACCAAATCGGGATAGCGTCGGATCGGTGAGGTGAAATGCGCGTACTCGCCCAGCGCAAGGCCGAAGTGGCCGATGTTGATGGGCTGGTAGATGGCTTGCGGCATCGACCGTACGACCAGCGACTCGATGAACGGCAGGTCGAGGCTGCCACTCGCGCGCTCGGTGATTTGTCGCAAGTCGCGAGGCTCGATTTCCTCGGGCAGGTCGACATCGATGCCGAGCGACGCAAGTTGCGTAAGCAGCTGATCGATTTTCTTTTCTTCGGGAGTTCCGTGGACACGATAGAGACCCCCCGCCTTCGCCGCCTTGAGCTGACGCGCAGCCGCGACGTTCGCGAGGATCATGCATTCCTCGATGAGCTTGTGCGCGTCGTTGCGACCGTAGAGCCCGATGCTCCTCACTCGCCCCTCGGTATCGAACTCGAAGGCAGGTTCGGTGCTTTCGAAATCGAGCGCGCCTCGACGATGTCGCGCCTTGAGCAGCGCTCGGTAAAGATCGACGAGCGGAGATAACTTCGGCAGCAATGCTCCGACGGCACGACGAGCCTCAGGGCGCCCCTCGAAGAGCGCTTCGAACGCGAGTTTGTAGGTGAGTCGCATGTGGCTGCGCATCACGGCGAGATAAAAGCGAAACTCGAGCAGCGCGCCTCCGCGACTGACAAGCATGTCGGCGACGAAACACAGTCGGTCGACCTCGGGCTCGAGCGAGCACAGATGGTTCGAAAGTCCCGTCGGCAACATCGGCAGCACACGATTGGGGAAATAGACCGACGTGCCCCGCTCGAGCGCATCGATATCGAGGCCCGAACCCGAACGGACATAGTGACTGACGTCGGCGATCGCGACGACGAGTCGAAAACCTTTGGCGTGCGGTTCGGCGTAGACCGCGTCATCGAAATCGCGAGCATCCTCGCCATCGATGGTGACGAGCGGCATGTCGCGCAGATCGATGCGACCCCTCGCCTCGCGCGGATCGATGCGCTCACCGTAAGCCTCGGCTTCTTGCAGCGCTGCAGCACGGAACTCGACCGGCAAAGAATGTCGCGCGATGGCAGTCTCGGTCGCCATTTCGAGCGGGCGCTCGGGATCGAGGCGACGGACGACCTCCGCCATCGCACTGCGATGCTCGTCGGGATAACGCGTGATGCGCGCGATGACCCAGTCACCGACGCGCGCTCCGGCGAGCTTGTCTTGCGGCACGAGGCAACGCAGGCTGAGTCGTCGGTCGACCGAATGCACGAAGAGCGTACGACCGACCGCCTCGACCGTGCCGAGAAACGCCGTAACGCCGCGCGAGAGAATTTTCTCCATCTCGCCAGAGAGACGTCCGTCACGCGCTCGCTGTACGCGTACTCGAACGCGATCACCCGACGTCAGGCCCGTCATTTGTGGAGGAGGCAGGAACACGCTCTCCTCTTGCCCTTCCACGCGCAGGAATCCGAAGCCCGATCGGTGCGCCGAAACGACGCCTTCCATGGATCCGATACCGCTGCGTCCGTGAGGGCTGCGCTCGCCGCTTCGCGCGTCATGGCGCTGACCCGGGCGAGGCCCACGGCTCGATTTTCGTGACTTCAATTGACAGTCCTCATGGTGCTGCGTAATTTACGCGGCCCACCTTGCCCGGGTGGCGGAATTGGTAGACGCACTAGTTTCAGGTACTAGCGGGTAACACCGTGGAGGTTCGAGTCCTCTCCCGGGCACCAAACTTGGGGTTGATCGGCCGCTCAGTCGGCGATCTCGAACGTGAGTCCTGCTCGTGACACGAGACGCGGCAGCAATCGGTCGCCGAACGCCGTCGAGGGCGTCCAAAAACCGCCGCTTCGCTCCGACTTTTGCACCTCGAGTGCCAAACACACTGCAGCCTCACCTAGCATCTTGGCCGTCGACCCGTACCCCGGATCACGATCGCCCGTGACCTTCGCACGAATTTCCTGACCCTCGTCCGTGCGCCCGAAAAAACGCAGATCAAAGTAACCGCGACGCTGAGCCTCGGGACTCGGCCCCTCGCCCGGCTTCGGCAGCACATAGCGCTCGAGCAACGCACGCGTGGGCCCGATCGCACTTGCGAACATGAACGCACCGAGACCGAGCGCAGTTCCGATTGCCGCGAGGCGCCCCTGCAGTCCACGACCCGTCGAGACCGCCTCGTCATAGCGGAAATCGCGCGTGGAGGAGTGTCCACTTAGCGCATTGCTGCGATGCACGATTCGCGTGTTGATGGCCGCCATCACGAACGGCGCAACGAAGCCCTTGAAGTCTGCATCGTAAAGCGCCGAGGAGACACTCGGTTGCCGCACATTCGCACCACCCGTCATGCCAACGCACAGCGAGTAAGGATTGGCGAGCTCCTTGCGCAACGCAGGATTCGCACGAACTTCTTTGGCGACGTTGAGCAGACTCGCCGCAGTGCCGCCCGAGAACCCTCCGCGCATGGCGCGGACGCGCATCTTCACGCGGCTCGCAGGGCGACCGAAACGCTGTCGAGCGTGCTGCTGCAGAAAGAACACGCCGAAATCGGACGGAATGGAATCGAAGCCGCAGCAATGGACGATTCGGGCGCCGCTCGCCTTGGCGACACTCTCGTATCGCTCGATCATCCGGCGTATCCACTGCACCTCGCCGGTGAGGTCGCAGTAGTCGGTGCCGGTCTCGGCACAGGCTTTGACGAGCGGCTCACCATAGAGCGCATAAGGCCCGACCGTCGATACGACCACTTTCGCGCGCACGGCAAGCGAGCGCATCGCATTTTCGTCGGCGGCGTCGGCCACGATGACGGGAAGTCCGTCGGCCGAACCCGCGAGCTCGTGCTTGAGTTCCGCTAGGCGCGCAGCCGAGCGCGCGGCGATTGCCCAACGCAGCCGACTGCCGTCGTTACCGTAAGTATCGAGGAGATAGCGACAAAGAATTCGACCCACGAAACTCGTGGCACCGAATACAACGATATCGAATTCGCGCATTGGTCCTCCCCCTCGATCGGGCATCACCCGAACGGGTGGCGACGGATGATAGTCTGATCTCGATCGGGTCCCGTCGAAATCACGTCGATGGGTACGCCCACGAGCTCCTCGATGCGACGCAGGTACGCTCTCGCCTGATCGGGCAGATCGGCTTCGCGGGTGACACCGAAGGTGGTCCCCTTCCAGCCCGGAAGATCTTCGTAGACCGGCTCGACATCGGCGAAACCGTCGACCAAGAGCGGCGGCTCTCGCGACACGACGCCCGACGCGCGATAGCCAACGCATACACGGATGGCATCGAGCCCATCGAGCACATCGAGCTTGGTCATGCAAAGTCCGGACACGCTCGAATGGATGACCGATCGTCGCAACGCGACGGCATCGAACCATCCGCATCGACGGCGGCGACCGGTCACTGCACCGAACTCTTGTCCCACGCGTTGCAGATGCTCGCCCGTCTCATCGAAAAGCTCGGTGGGGAAAGGCCCCGCCCCGACCCGCGTCGTGTACGCCTTCACGATCCCGAGGACGTAATCGAAATTTCGCGGACCCAGACCGGTGCCCGTTCCGGCGAAACCGGCCGTGGTGTTCGAGGACGTCACGAACGGGTAGGTTCCGAGGTCGACGTCGAGCATGGCCCCTTGGGCACCCTCGAACATGACATTCGCACCGACATCTCGAAGGTTCTGCAATTCGTTGGTGACGTCGCACACCAGAGGCTTGACGCGCTCGGCCATCGCCAGATGACTGTCGAGCGTCGCCTGGAAGTCGACGGGCGGCAGCTTGAAGTAGTGCTGCAGCACGAAGTTGTGGAAATCGAGGATCTCTCCGAGCTTCGACGCGAAACGCTCGCGCTGGAAAAGATCGGCGACCCGAAGCGCCCGACGCGCGACCTTGTCTTCATACGCGGGTCCGATTCCGCGGCCCGTGGTGCCGATCGCATTGACACCGCGCGCCTGCTCGCGAGCGCGATCGAGCGCCACGTGAGACGGCAGGATGAGCGGGCAATTGGGTGCGATGCGAAGGCGTTCGAAGACTGGCACGCCGCGCGCGGCGAGCATATCCGCTTCGCGAAGCAGCGCTTCGAGGGACAACACGACGCCGTTGCCGATGAAACAGGTGACGTTTGCGCGCAGCACGCCCGAGGGAATCAGCGAGAGCACCGTTTTTTCGCTGCCGACGATGAGCGTATGGCCCGCGTTGTGACCGCCCTGGAATCGGGCGACGGCCGATGCGCGCTCGGTGAGCAAATCGACGATCTTGCCCTTGCCCTCGTCACCCCACTGGGTGCCGATCACGACCACGAAACGACCCGAAGCCATGGTAGAGCGCGAGCTCAGCGCGAGCCGGCGTTCGGATTGCGCATGTACTTGAAGAAGTCGCTATCCGGCGAGACGACCATGATGTCGCCTTCCTTGCCGAGCGAGTTCTTGTAGGCCTGGATGCTTCGATAGAACGAGTAGAACTCGGCGTTGCGGTTGTACGCCGAAGCGTAGATGGCAGCGGCTTTCGAGTCGGCGTCACCGCGAATCTTGAGGGCATCACGAGCTGCGATCGAGATGATCTCGGTACGCTTGCGATCGGCCTCGGCGCGAATACGCAGGGCTTCTTTTTCGCCTTCGCCACGCAGCTGACGCGCGAGTCGACTGAAGCTCTGCTGCATGCTCGCGTAAACGCGGGATTCGACATCAGGCGGCAAGCCGATCTTCTGGACTCGGGTGTCGATCAACTCGAGACCGAGACTCTCGGCGCTCTTGCTCGCGCGATCGAACATGTCGCCCGTGAAGGCCGTTCGTTCGGCCGAGACGATCTCTTGCAAGGTGCGTTGAGCCACGGCGTTCTTGATGCCGTCCTTGACGATGTCGGACAAGCGCTGCCCGGCAGCACCCGGATCGTTGCCGAAGGACTGGGCGTAACGGCCCGCATCTTTGATGCGCCACTTGACGTAGTAGTCGACGATGAGCCCGCGGTTTTCGCTCGTCAGGAAGGTTTCCCCTTCGAAACTCTGCGAGACGATCCGACGCTCGAACTTGCGCACCGTGTCGATGGGCAGCTTGAAGTGCAAGCCGGGCTCGTAATCGGTACCGACGATTTCGCGGAACTGACTGCGAACCGCAAGCTCGTTCTCGGACACCGTGAACGTGCAAAGACTGATGAGCAAGCCCACCGCTGCAATCACGCCAAAGATTTTTTGAATCGACTGCGGCATGTCAGCGCTCCACTCTCGCGCGCGGATCCGCGGCGGCATCCTCTCCTGCTCCCGCTCGGGGCGCGACCACGGAGATTTCGGTTTCGTTGTTACGTCTTTGCTGCTCGATCAGCTTGTCTAGCGGCAGATAGAGCATTTGGTTGCTGCCCTTGGTGTCGACGACGACCTTCTGCGAGCGAGAAAGAACCGACTCGACTGCCTCGATATAAAGACGCTCGCGGGTGACACGTGGCGCCTTCTCGTACTGCGCGACGAGCTGCCGGAAACGATCGGCTTCACCTTCGGAGATGGCGAGCACCTGCGCGCGGTAGGCCTCAGCCTCCTGCATCTGGCGCGACGCACTACCTTCTGCGACCGGCAGGATGCCGCTCGCATAGGCCTCGGCTTCCTTGACGAGACGCTCTTTGTCGGCGATGGCCTTGTTGGCGTCTTCTTGAGAAGGACGTACGTCGGTCGGTACCTGGATGTCGGTCAGGTTCACGCTCGTGATGAAAATGCCGGCGCCGTACTGATCGAGCGTGCGCTGGATCAGCTCTTTGGTTCGAGTCGTGGCCTGCTCACGCTTCGAGATAAGGATTTCTTCGAGCGTGCTGCGTCCGACGATTTCCCGGATCGCCATCTCGCCCACTTCGCGCAGCGTCTGCTCCGGATCTTTGACCTGGAACAGGAATTTGACCGGATCGCGCAACTGGTATTGCACGGCGAGCGACATGTCGATGAGGTTGATGTCCTGGGTGAGCACCTTGGCGGTGTAGTTGACGCTGCTCACCTGCTGGGTGTTGACCTTGGTGAGGGACTCGATCGGCCAGAGATGGAATCCGAGGCCGGGGTCACGCACGGACACGAACTGGCCGAAACGCTGGACGACTCCACGCTCGGCCTGGTCGATGGTGAAAAAACTTTGATACGCCCACACGAGGACGACGAGCCCGGCGATGATGCCGATCTGGAACTTCCCCTCGCTTGCAGCGTCATCGGGGCCCTCGCCCTGCGGACCGCCGCCGCCAGGCCCTGTGCCTTTCAAAATGTTGTCCAGCTTTCGCTGGAACTTGCGAAAAGCGTCGTCGCCGCCCGCTTTTCCGGGGCGCTTACCCCAAGGATTTTTAGGGCTGCCGCCAGGTTCATTCCATGCCATAGGTGTTTTTTCAGTTGCGCCGGTTGGATCAGGAGGGGCGCGCAGTGTGGGGAGATTGTAAGTACCCCCCCTCCACCGCACAAGTTTGCGAGGGCTCGAAGTCGAACAATTCGACGCCGGGTGTCTTGGCGAGTTCCCGAGCCTCGAGGTCCGGAAGGTTAGCGGTCAACTCCAGCCCGCCGTCCTCCAACACCCGCTCGTCCTGCACGACGCCCGAGGCAAACAGCCGCGCCCTCAAAGCGCCGGCATGCCGGGGATCGACCCTCACCGTCCGGGGCCGCGCAAATCGCGACAACCTCTCGGCCACAGCGGCCATGAGTTCCGAAAGTCCGAGGCGCTGAACGGCCGACACCCAGACGCTGGTCACCTCACCCGACTCGTCGCGCTCGATCCTCGGAGCCATCTCGAGTCGGTCGATTTTGTTGAAAACCTTGATTTGCGGCAGCTCACCCGCCCCGACCTCTTGGAGCACGGCATTGACCTGCTCGATCCGCTCGTCACGCCGCGGGTCACTCGCATCGATGACATGCAGCAGCAAAGTCGCCTCGCGAGCCTCGGTCAGGGTCGATTGGAATGCGGCGACGAGCTCGTGTGGCAACTCGCGGATGAACCCCACCGTGTCGGCCACCACGATCGGTGAACCGCCCGGCAACGTGACGCGACGCACCAACGGGTCGAGCGTCGCAAAGAGCTGATCGGCCACGTAGGCGTCGGCACCCGTCAGCGATCGAAACAAGGTCGACTTGCCGGCGTTGGTGTACCCCACTAGCGCCACAGAAGGAATCGGGATCTCGACACGACGCTGTCGTCCAGTCTCGCGTTGTTGCTTGAGCTTTTCGAGGCGACGGCTGAGTACACGCACACGCTCGCCGAGCAGTCGTCGGTCGGTTTCGAGCTGCGTTTCGCCGGGCCCACGAAGACCGATACCGCCTTTTTGACGCTCGAGGTGAGTCCAGCCTCGCACGAGTCGACTCGATAGATGCCGTAGCTGAGCGAGTTCGACTTCGAGCTTGCCCTCGTGGCTGCGCGCACGCTGAGCAAAGATATCGAGGATCAACGCGTTTCGGTCGAGGACTCGGAGGCCGGTTAGCTTTTCGAGATTGCGTTCTTGGCTCGGCGAGAGCGCGTGATCGACCAGAATCACCTCAGCACAACTGTCGACCGCGGCCTGGCGAATCTCTTCGGCCTTGCCGCTTCCCACGAAGTACCGCGGATCCGGTCGCTCGCGACGACCCGTGACGGTGACGGCCACGCCGACCCCCGCAGACTCGGCGAGTTGCGCGAATTCTTCGAGATCTTCGCTTTCGACCGGCCCATCGAGGCCAATACGGACGAGGACGGCTCGTTCGCCGCCGCGGGGACGTTCAAACACGTGTGTGGAGGGTCACTCGACCGGAGGGACATCCGCGTCGACCCCTTCCTCACCGGGCAGGGGGACTCGAATGTTTCGCGCAGGGACGATCGTGGAGATGGCGTGCTTGTAAACCATTTGGTTGACGGTATTTTTGAGCAGCACGACGAATTGGTCGAAGGAATCGATCTGACCCTGCAACTTGATACCGTTGACCAAATAAATGGACACCGGTACACGCTCCTTGCGAAGCTGATTCAGGAAGGGATCCTGCAGGGATTGGCCCTTGGCCATGATGACTCTCCTAGTTTTTTCTTGCCTCGCCCCGGGCCCCGCCCGAAGCATCTCCCCCCTAATAGACCAATCTACCATGGGTGAGGTTCCTCATCCTGCCGCCTGACACACAAAAGCGGCCTCGACCACCCAGCGCTCGCAAACTTCCGGGTCGAACGGCTCCCAGGCTCGCCAGCCCGCATCCGCCCGAATCCAGGTCATCTGGCGCTTCGCGAGCTGGCGCGATGCCGCGATCGCCCGTCGGACCGCCTCGTCGAGGTCGTATTCCCCGGCAAGATGGGCCGACAGTTGTCGATACCCGACCGCACGCATGGCGACCTCACATTTTTCGATGTCGGGGCGAGCGCGCAGCTTTTCAACCTCGGCAAGAAAATCTTGGGACATCATTGCGAGAAATCGTTGCTCGATCCGTTCGTGCAAACGGGAGCGATCGGCCGGAACCAGCGCATCGCGCCGAAATCGCAGTCCTGGCGCCGGCGATGTCTCACGCTGCCAGGCACTGATCGGCCGACCACTCACCGCGTACACCTCGAGGGCGCGCTGGATCCGTTGGGGATCGTTCGGGTGGATACGCGCCGCGGCTTCGGGGTCGACCCGAGCGAGCTCCGCATGCAGCGCGGGCCACCCCAGAACGCTCGCCCGTTCGTCGATCTGCTCGCGGACCGCCGGATCGGCGAGCGGCAAGGCGGCGATGCCGTGCACGAGCGCGTTGAAATACAACATGGTTCCGCCCACGAGCACGGGCATCCGCCCTCGCGAGCGGATGTCGTGGATGGCCGCGGTCGCATCGGCCACGAATTCGCCGGCGCTGTAGGTGTCGTAGGGCTCGCGGATATCGATCAGGTGATGCGGGATGCGCGCCCGCGTCGCAGCATCAGGCTTCGCGGAACCAATATCGAGTCCGCGATAAACCTGCGACGAATCGACACTCACGATTTCGATGGGCGCGCGCTCGGCGAGTCTCGAGGCGAGTTCCGACTTGCCGCTCGCCGTGGGTCCTGCGAACAGGATGGCATCGACTTCGTTTATCGCCTGCGCGTTCATCGTCCGCGCAAGAACAATTGGTCGAGCTGCTCCAGGCTGAGCACCGTCCAGGTCGGGCGCCCATGGTTGCACTGCCCTGCGCGCTCGGTGTTTTCCATGTCGCGCAGCAAGGCGTTCATTTCGGGCAAGGTCAGTTTGCGATTAGCGCGAATAGCACTGCGGCACGCGATGTTGCCGAGCAGCACATGCGCAGCCGCCTCGAGGTGGTGACTGCCGCGGTCATCCCGTAAATCTTTGAGCACTTCGCGCACCAGAGGCGTCGAATCCACCTGAGCGAGCAAGGCGGGAACAGAGCGTACGGCCAAGCGCCCCGGACCGATCACGTCGATTTCGAATCCCGCGCGGGCGAAATCCTCTGCATGCGCCGCGAAACTTTCGCTCTCGTGCGCCGCCACTTCGACGACGCGCGGCTCGAGCAAGCGCTGCACCGCAGGCGATTCACCGAAGTCCCGTTTCATCCGCTCGTAGAGCACCCGCTCGTGGGCTGCATGAGCATCGACCAAGATCAATCCCGAATCGCTTTGCGCAAGGATGTAGGTGCCGTGAAGTTGGGCGAGCGCGGTGCCGAGCGACCCTGAGGCGTTCGGTGTCGAGCCCGATGACGGGGCGAGCGCCGGCTCCGCGACCTCAGCCGGCATCACGCCGATCGATTCGCCCGAACCGGCGGCGAGATCGAAACCCGACTGGAACGCATCGACCCCGAGGGTCGTCGTGCGCGCCGTCGGCGCTGCCGCGCCGGCTCCAACGCCGAGTGCCTCGTGCACCGTGCGAAACACGAAGTCGTGGATCTGGCGCACATCACGAAACCGGACTTCCAATTTTTGAGGATGAGCGTTGACGTCGACCCACTGCGGATCGAGCTCGAGGTAGACGAGATAGGCGGGCTGTCGACCGTGATAGAGCACGTCGCGGTAACCGAGACGTACCGCGCCGGCGAGCATTCGATCGCGTACGGCGCGTCCGTTGACGTATGCAAATTGTTGATCGCTCGCAGCCCGTGCGGCGTGCGGTTGACCGAGCCAGCCCCAGAAGGTGACCGATCCCGACTGGCGCTCGAACGGTAGAGCTTCGGCGATGAACGCTTCACCCATGATCGAGGCAATGCGGGCTCGCTGCGCCTCGGGGGTCGTCGCGAGCGGCGCGTCGAGCAGCGTGCGCCCTTCGTGACGCAATCTGAACGCTACGTCGAAACGCGCGAGCGCGAAGCGCTCGACGAGTCGGGCGATATGACCAAGCTCGGTGCTCTCGGTGCGCACGAACTTGCGCCGGGCCGGCACGTTGTAGAAGAGATCTCTAACCTCGACTAAGGTGCCTCGCGGTTGCGGAGACGGTGCGACCGCAGACACTTCACCCCCCTCGACACGAACCTCTGCACCCTGCGAGGACCCGACGGCGCGCGTGGCGATCCGCAGTCTCGCGACGGATCCGATCGAGGGCAGCGCTTCACCACGAAATCCCAAAGTTCGAATGGCAGCCAGATCATCGAGATTACCGATCTTGCTCGTGGCGTGCCGTTGCACGGCGAGCGGAAGCTCAGCCTCGGGAATACCGTGGCCGTCATCGAGAATTCGAACGAGCCGGACTCCCCCTGCTTCGATATCGATATCGATCGAACGCGCCCCTGCATCGATCGCGTTCTCGACGAGTTCTTTGACGAGAGAGGCCGGTCGCTCGACGACCTCGCCCGCAGCGATCTGATCGACGAGCGCACTCGGCAACAGACGGATCGGCACGCGACGACTTCAGAGCTTGCCGGAACGGGCGGGCGCGCTGTCGGTGGCCGTCGCGACCACCGTACGCCCCGACTCGCGAGCTTTTGCGAAACGCGATCCATCGGGCGGATGATCGACGAAGAACTGCTTCACACCATCGAAGATCGCTTCGGCAAGGTCCTTTCGTCGCTCCGGCTTGTTGAGCAGGCGCTCGTCCGCGGGACTCGAGATGAACGCCGTCTCGACGAGCATCGAGGGAATGTCAGGACTTTTGAGTACGACGAACCCGGCCTGCTGCACCAAGGGCTTGCGAACCTCGTTGACCCGCGAGAGCGATCGCAGCACGCGCTCGGCTGCCACCATGCTCTGACTGATCTGCGCCGACTGGGCGAGATCGACGAGTACCGAGGCGATCACGGGGTCTTTGTCGTCGAGCGACACCCCACCTGCGAGATCGGCGGCGTTTTCACGATCGGCGAGTAACCTGGCCTGTTCGTCGGTCGCCCCTTTGAGCGACAGCACGTAGACCGAGGATCCGGAGACCGAAGGGTCGCGTACGGCATCGGCATGGACGGAGACGAAGAGCTCTGCTCCCGCCTCGCGCGCGCGTCGAATTCTTTGACGCAGGGTGAGGAAGTAATCGCCGTCGCGCGTCAGGATGGCTCGCATCCCAGGCTCGCGATTGATCCGCTCGGCGAGTTCTTTCGAGATGTCGAGCACCACGTCCTTCTCTCGGGTACCTGCCCGACCGATCGCGCCAGGATCTTGCCCGCCGTGACCTGCATCCACGGCGACGATGACATCACGCCCGCCCACGGGAGAATGCTCGGCCTTGATCGGCTTGATCGAGGCCTCCGGCGCGGGCGCGCTCGTTGCGAGGCCCACGACGCTCTGCGCCGGTGGCGAAGCGACGGGAGCCGTTGTCCCAGTCGAAGCCGTCGCCACAGCCGGTGCGGCCGCAGGTGACGAGGCGCCGCGAGCGACCTCCAACACGAAACGGCGAGCCGCGGCGTCACCGCCGGTCCAACTCACGCGCGCGTCGGCGGCGAGATCGAGCACGAGGCGCAACGAACCATCCGCTTGGGGACCCGCGCGCACCGTTCGCACCGCGCCCTGGGCAGCAGGCATCCGAAGCGCCGGCGGCTTGCGGGTGGCCGGCAAGTCGACCACGGCCCGCAAGGGACGCTCGAGCACAAAGAATTTGGGAACCGTATCGGCTTCGACTTCGATGACGACCCGCATCGCCTCGGTCCCGGTTGGCGACTCGATACGCAGGTCGCGAAGGGTCTTACCGGAGGCGTTTGCCACACCGGCCGAAAAGAGGGCGAACCCCGCGAGCAGGGTCAACAAGAAAAACGAACGAAGTGCGCGGGTTTCAGACCACCCGAAATGACGTGCCATGACGCGAAAGAGTACGCGGAACAAGGTCAATATTTCAACAAAAATCAATGCTCTGCGGAGGAAAACTCAGGTTCCATTGAGGCCTTTTCCAACCACGTCTCGCCCTCTGCAGTTCGCCCGTTCAATCGAAGACGATGTCCCGAAGTCGCGCCCTCGAGCACGACCTCGAGGTCCGGCTGCGGCAACACGCCCTCGCCTCGCTCAGGCCACTCGATGAGCCAAAGCGCTCCGGCGTGGTCGTGATCGGACAGACCGAGCGCGAAGAGGTCGCGCGGCTCTGCGAGGCGGTACAGATCGAGATGGACTACGAGCCACGGATCGCGCTCGTAGGTCTCGAGCAGACTGTAGGTCGGACTTTTCACGACGCGGGTCTCGCCGAGCGCCTGCAACAGACCGCGGACGAGCGTCGTTTTGCCCGCGCCAAGATCCCCTTTCAAAAAAACGCGCAAGGCGCGCGACGGTGGCGGTGGCAAGGTCCGCGCGAACGCCGCCCCGAGGGCGCGCGTCGCGGCGTCGTCCTGCGACAAGATCGAGATCATGATGCGAGCACGCCCGGAAGACACCGCGCCACCTCGCCCGCGAGCACGCCCCGATCGACCCCCTCCGCAGCCGCCTCGCCCGCCAAAGCGTGCCAGAGCACCCCCAAACTTGCGGCCTGCACGGTCGACAAGCCTTGGCCCAGCAAGGCCGCGACCACACCGGTGAGGACATCGCCCATTCCGGGCGCCGCCATGGCCGGCGTCCCGCGATCGCAGAGCCAGGGGATGTCGTCGGACACCAGAGTGCCCGCACCCTTCAGCACGATCGTCGCGTCATAGCGACGCTGTAATTCTTTGATCGATCGCAGGCGATCGCGCTGCACCTCGGCGCTCGACCACCCCAGCAGTCGAGCCGCCTCTCCGGGGTGCGGCGTCAGCACACATCGATTTGGCAAAGTCAGCTGGGGCTGTTCGGCGAGCAGGTTGAGCGCATCGGCATCGAGGACCACCGGCACCTCGCGCGCCCTTGCCGCAGCGAGCGCCTCGGCAAAGGTCGCCCTGCCCCAGTCGCCTCGACCAAGTCCAGGACCGATCGCCAAAACATCGCTCGACTCGAGCAGGTCGGCGGCCGTCACCGCGGCATCGACACCTCTCACCATGAGCTCGGGACAACCCGCGGCCACCGCGACGGCGGATTCCGGCGCCACCCAAGCCGTCACGCGTCCGGCGCCTGCCCGAAGGGCTGCCTCGCCGGCGAGTCGTGCCGCGCCGGGCATGCCCTCACCGCCGCCGACCACCAGCACGTGACCAAAGCGGCCCTTGTGGGCGTCGCGAGCTCGCGGCCGTAATCCGGCTGCGAGATCGGATCGAGTCAAAAGACGAAGCACCGGCGAAACCGACGTCGCATGAATTCCGAGGCTCGCCAGGACCACCTCGCCCGCGAAATCGGGACCCGAGCCCAACCATAATCCCGCCTTCCTCGCGATGAATGTCACCGTCACCGACGCGCGCACCGCGCGGCCCCGCGCCTCACCCGAGTCTGCGCAGAGACCAGAGGGCACATCGAGGGACAGCACCGGGACGCGCATTTCATTGACGACACGAATGATCTCGGCGAGATCAGGACGTACCTCGGCCTGCAAACCGATCCCGAGCAGTGCATCGACGATGACATCCGCTCCGGCAAGTCGTGCGGCGCTCAAGGTTTCGACGGGAGTCCCGCCCTCCATGCACTCGATCGCCGCACGCGCCGCATCGCCTTTGAGGCGATCGATGGGGACCGTTGCCAGAACGCGCGACGAGAGGCCCGCATCGCGCGCGAGTCGCGCGAGGACGTAACCGTCCCCTCCGTTGCTCCCCCCGCCGCATAGCACGAGCACCTCACGGGCCACAGGCCATCGCGCACGGAGTTCGCGCAGCGCGGCAGCCGCAGCGCGAGACATGAGCTCGTAACCCTCGACGCCCACGGCAAGAGTCGACGCCTCGAGCGCTCGAACGGCCTCGACGCCATAAAGTTCCGGCGAAATCCCGTGATCCCCGCTTAACCGTTGATCCAGCGCATTCATTGGGTGGCGAGTATACGGTCGCCGATATACTCGCGGCATGTCGCCCTCCGACTTGAATGCGCTGCGAAACGAACTCGAGACTCTCGCGTCCGGGCTCGGGTTTGCAGCGATCGGCGTTGCCCATCTCGATCTCGTCGAAGACGAAGCGCATCTGCTGCGGTGGCTCGAAGAAGGTCGGCACGGCGACATGCATTACATGGCGCGCCATGGCACGCGACGCTCGCGGCCGGCCGAGCTCAAACCCGGAACCGTCTGCGCGATCAGCGTTCGACTCGATTACTGGCCCAGCGAGGCCGCAGACGCCGAGGCGGTGCTCGACTCACCGGATCTCGGTTATGTGTCCCGCTACGCACTCGGTCGCGATTACCACAAGATCCTTCGCAACGCCTTGCAGGATTTCGCCGATCGAATCGAAGCGAGGATCGGCCCTTTTGGATATCGCGTATTTGTCGACTCCGGGCCCGTGCTCGAAAAAGCCCTGGCGCGCAACGCCGGCCTCGGCTGGATCGGCAAGCACACCAATCTCATCGCGCGCGATGCGGGTTCCTGGTTTTTTTTGGGCGAGATCTACACCGACCTGCCGCTGCCTATCGACCCACCCACGGGCGCACATTGCGGCACCTGCGAGGCCTGCATTCCCGCCTGCCCGACCGGCGCGATCACTGCGCCGTGGCAACTCGACGCGCGTCGCTGCATCTCGTATCTCACCATCGAATTGCAGGGCTCGATCCCCGAACCGCTCAGGCCCCTGATCGGCAACCGCATCTACGGTTGCGATGACTGCCAGCTCGTTTGTCCCTGGAACAAATTCGCGCGCGCCGCAGCCCACCCTGATCTCAAGGCCGTTCGTCTCGGCCTCGATCGCGCGCCACTTTCCGAACTTTTTCTTTGGACCGAGGAAGAATTCGAGTCGAGGCTGCGCGGATCGGCGATCCGCCGAATCGGCCATGAGCGCTGGTTGCGGAACATCGCCGTGGCACTTGGCAACGGCCCGAGAACGGGTGAGAGCGCAGACCGCAATCGCGCGGCGTTGCATCGGCGTGCGCAAGACTCCTCGCCCCTTGTGCGCGAGCATGTCGAGTGGGCACTTCGTCGTTTGGCGGGGTGACGAGACGCGGTCGGACTAGAGGCGCGTGCAGCGCTTGTTGTCGATGAGCCGCGCCTTACCGAGGCGTGCCGAGCACAGCACGACGAGGTCACTTTCCGAGATTCCCGGTTTACGCAGAGTATGGACGCTCGCCACGGTGAAGTAGTCGACCGTGAATCCGTCCCCGCGAAGAGCCGCGCGTGACTTCGACTCGAGCTGCATGATTTCGGACAGCGACCCGGCTCCCATCTCGATCGCCTCGGCCACCTTGCACAACTCTTCGTAGATTCGGGGTGCGAGCTTGCGCTCGTCTTCATTGAGGTACTGGTTGCGCGAACTCATCGCGAGCCCATCGGCGGTCCGAACCGTCGGAGCCGCGACGACGTTGATCGGCATCTTGAGCTCGTCGACCATTCGACGGACCACCACGAGCTGCTGAAAATCTTTCTCGCCGAGAACGGCGACATCCGGCTGCACGATGTTGAAGAGACGGTTGATCACGCTGACGAGCGACTCGAAGTGCCCAGGCCGTATCGCCCCGCAGAGGATGTCGGTGTAACCGGGCACCTCGATGTGTACCGAGTTCAGCAAACCGTGCGGGTAGATTTCGTGCGGGTCGGGCCGATAGAGCAAATCGCAATTGACCGAGCTCAGCGATTGCTCGTCCCGCTCAGGGGTGCGCGGGTGATGATCGAAATCGTCGTTCGGCCCGAACTGCATGGGGCTCTCGAAGGCGCTGACCACGTAGTGCCGCGTCACCTTGCGGGCCAGACGACAAAGCCCGAGGTGCCCGTCGTGGAGATTGCCCATGGTGGGCACGTAACCCACCTTGCGGCCGGCCGCGCGCCACTCCCTGACCTTTTCCCGTACCTCGGCGATGGTCGTGACAACCTGCATATTTATGGGATGTTAGCCGAATTGCGACCAACATGCGGCCGATTCGGGATTTAGGGATCAGATGACCGCGTGGCGAAGCGGATTGAAGTACAGCTTGCCGCGCTTCATGCGCCGAATCGCGCCGAGCAGCTCTTCGTAGTCGGCCGTATTCGAGGTCGGGTCGATGGCTGCGGCGTTCACGATCAAGAGCGGCGCAGCCTCGTAATCATGAAAGAACCGCGCGTAGGCCTCGTTCAGCCGCTCGAGGTAGGCGCGTTCGATGAGTTGCTCGACCTTGATGCCGCGACGGCCAATGCGCTGCAGCAGCACGTCGACCGGCGCCTGCAAAAAAATCACTAGGTCCGGCTTGGGCGGGTCGATCACGACTCGCGAGTAAATCTGATCGTAGAGCCCGAACTCCGCCTCATCGAGGGTCACCCTCGCGAACAAGCGATCTTTCTCGAGAAGGTAATCGGCGACTCTGATCGTCGAGAACAGATCGTCCTGGCGAAAGGCGGTCAATTGTTGGACGCGCTGAAACAGAAAATGCAGCTGCGCGGGCAACGCCGCTCCGACGGGGTCGCGGTAGAAGCGCTCGAGAAACGGGTTGGACTCGGCTTGTTCAAGTATGAGTTCGGCAGAGAGCGTCTCTGCCAACCGACGTGCCAGCGAGGTTTTGCCGACGCCGATGGGGCCTTCGATGACGATGTAACGTTGAGGGACCGGATCCGTCATGTTCAGTCGAGTCGCTCGATACCTCGATCGGTTACCCGGGACGCCAGTTCGGCCACCCTGCCCATGCCCGGAAGATGCAGTTGAGGCGCGATGTCTCGAAGAGGATACAGAACGAAATCACGCTCCGGTATCCCGGCATGCGGCAGCGTCAGCTCGTCGGTCGAAAGCCGGCAATCCCCGTACGCGAGCAGGTCGAGATCGATCTCTCTCGGGCCCCATCGAACCCTCGTCTCGGCGCGGCCGAGTTGCCGCTCGACGGATCGGAGCGCACGAAGAAAATCGACCGGTGACTGGCGCGTCAGGACACCCGCCACGCCGTTGATGAACGGGTCTTGCTCGATCGGTCCGAACGGCGCGGTACGGTAATGCGAGGAAACGACGACTAGGCGGGTGTCGGGCAAAGAACCGACGAGTTCGATGGCGCGTCGAAGCGCGTGACGCGGATCGCCGAGATTGCTACCGAGGCCTACATAGGCGGGTTGCCACAGGGCGGGCTGCGACATCACCGACCCGAACTCAGCCGACCGGTCCACCGCCGCGGCCTCGACGGCGACCCCCTCGGCGACGTCGACTGTTGCGGCCACCGGAGGGCGCTCGTCCCTCGCCGCCGCCTCGCCCGATTTCATCACTCATCGTCGCGCGTTGCTCAGGGCTCGCCGACTGCAACTTCACCCACCATTCGACGATGGCCTTGTCCGCCATGCCGAACTCGGCGCGCAGCTGAAGTAGATCGAAGGCCGCACGGAACCGCGGATGCTCGAGCGCGCGCAGCGCGCGACGCCCTCTCGGCGTCTCGAGACGCGGCTGCAAAGCGAACATGTCGCGCATGCCGAGGATGAACCGACGATGTACGGCGACGCGCGCGTAGATGTCACGCACGGCGATGTCGACGGCATCGAGGATGGTCGAAATCTCGTGCCACTCGGCACGAGGACGCTTCTCGATGGCGAGTCCGATCGGTCCGTACAACAGCAATGCGAACAGGAATGACGGCGTGACCGGACGATCGGCGCGAACACGTTGGTCGGTATTCGTCAGACCCTGGATGAGCATGCGTTCGGGCGCACTACCCGGGTGCTTGCGGGCGAACGCGGCCACGTTCGGCAGCAATTCGTCGAGCAGTCCGCGCTCGAGCAACACGCGGTAACTCTCGGCGCCATGGCCCGTGAGGAAAAGTTTGAGCGTCTCGTCGAAGAGACGCGCAGGCGGCACTCCGGCGAGCAAACCGCTCAATCGCGCGATGGGCTCGGCCGTCGCCGGCTCGATCTCGAAACCGAGTTTGGCCTGAAAACGCGCTGCGCGCAGCATTCGTACCGGGTCTTCGCGATAGCGCGTTTCGGGATCACCGATGAGTCGCAGGCGACGCGCCTTGACGTCTTCGAAGCCTTGGCAGTAATCCCAAACCGAGAAATCGGCGATGTTGTAATACAGCGCGTTGCAGGTGAAATCGCGGCGCCAGATGTCATCGTCGATGGTGCCGTAGACGTTGTCGCGAAGGATGCGACCACTCTGGTCGACGACTCGCTCGAGCGACTCGTCGAAGTCGTGGATATCGCGCGAGTCTTCGAGTTCGATGGGCGCATCCGACTCGATCGGCGCGTCTTCGAGTGTTACGTCGTCAATCGTTGCGTCATCGAGCGACGCGTCATCGATCGGCAACTCGTCGCCCTGCGGAGGCGCGCCCGAGGCGCGAAACGTCGCCACCTCGATGATCTCGCGACCAAAGAAAACATGCGCGAGCCGAAACCGGCGGCCGACGAGCCGGCAGTTTCTGAAGAGCCGCTTGACCTGCTCGGGCAAGGCGTTGGTTGCGACGTCGAAATCCTTGGGCTCGAGCCCGAGCGTGAGGTCGCGCACGCAACCCCCGACGAGATAGGCGTCGAAGCCTGCCTCCCGAAGTCGATACAGCACACGAAGTGCTTCGGGGGCGATCTTCGAGCGCGAAATCGGATGCGAATCGCGCGGGATGATACGAGCCAGGCGGGGAACGGCCTCAGACGAGGCGTGTGGGGAATTCAATGCTGTGATGTCCGCTGAGAAATACAGGCCGCTTGAGCAATTGGGGCGGGCGCATATAATACCGCGCCTTCCCGGCCTGTACTTCGGTACTCCGCTCCTTTCGTCTAGAGGCCCAGGACATAGCCCTCTCAAGGCTGTAACACGGGTTCGAATCCCGTAAGGAGCGCCATCGATTCCGATCGGCCGCAGGGCGAGCGCCGACCACTCGCCCGAGTCGCTCGACTGGCAGCGCACACGAGACCGCCCGATAATCCCAGCGATGAACAATTCGCCCGTCGCTGACGTTGTTTCCCAGCAGTATTCGAAGTGGACGTATCCCGAGCCGATCGTCGATTTACCCGATTGGCTAAAGAACAACTGGCAGTGGTTCGATCCGAGTCATTCCTCTCGCCTTTTCTGGCCTGACCAAGATAGTAGCGACCTCGATATCCTCATCGCGGGCTGCGGCACCAATCAAGCTGCCGTCATCGCCTTCAACAACCGGCGCTCGCGGGTCCTGGCGGTAGACGTCAGTCCGCAGTCGCTGCAGCACGAGAGTTTTCTCAAAGAGAAATACCAACTCTCGAACCTCGAGCTCAAGCTGCTTCCCATCGAAGAGCTCCCCTCACTCAAGCGCGACTTCGATCTCATCATGTCGACCGGCGTTCTGCATCACATGGCGTCGCCGCAGATCGGCATGAATTCTTTGGCCGAGTGCCTCCGACCAAACGGCGTCGCAGCCATCATGCTCTATGCAAAATTCGGTCGACTCGGCGTGTACATGATGCAGGAGGTGTTCAGAGAGTTGGGTCTCGCGCAGGACGAACCGTCGCTGCATATCGTCAAGGATGCGGTGTCTGCATTGCCCGCCGATCACCCGCTGCGGTCCTACACCAAGATCGCGCCCGACCTCGGATTCGATGCCGGCATCGTCGATACCTTTCTGCACGGGCGCGATCGCGATTTCACGATCGCAGAATGTCGCGAACTCGTCGAAAAAAGCGGTCTCGTATTCCAGGATCTGCTTTTCAAGACTTCGTACCACCCGCCGATGTCGCCCACGACCCCTTTCCTGAATGCCGTGGCCGCACGCAGCAAGGAACAGCAGTGGAACATCATGGAGCGGATCAACTTCCGCAATGGCTGTCATTTCTTCACGGCCTGTCGGCCCGAGCGATCGGCGACGAGTTATCGGATCGATTTTTCGAGTGAAGCTGCGCGTCGATATGTGCCCGATTTCCGGCATCGCTGTCGATTCGAGGGAAACACCGTTTTCAAGCCGGGAGATTCGTTGGTTTTGTCGGCCGCACACGCCGAGCTGCTGCGACTCGTGGACGGACAGCGAACCCTCGAAGAGATCGCCGACGAAATGGGTCGTCAGGGCTTGTATTCCGGAATCCACCCGAGCCAAAGAAAACTCTGGGCATTCAAGACTGCGCAAGAGTTGTGGCAGAGAGATTATCTGCTCATGAAACTTCCTGCGCGAGGCTGACGCCTAGGTTCTCCAGAACATGTCTTGATTGAACCGGTTGAATAAATCGGGCGGCAAGATGGTCGAGCGCTCGATCCACTCGACTTTTTTCCGGATGGTATGCAGGCCGCGAGCGCCGAGCTGCAGATCGAAGTTGTCGGCTGCGTAGACGACATTGTCGAAGTCGTGATCGAAATACGGCTGACCGATAAACTCGTAGAGTCGACGCATGCTCGCCTCGGGATCGAGGCAAAGATCCTTGTACTCGAGCAGCATGATGCGACCAGACTCGGCGCCGTAATACGCTTCGCGCAGCGCATCGAGCGCATAACCGACGAAGCCGGTGCTCGAGGCCATGGCGTTGACTCGGCTATAGACGGTGCTATTCGAGTTGAACCCGAAGATCCCCGATAACTCGAAGGCGTTTTTGCGAACCAGCCGCTCGACGGAGTCGATGATCCAGTTGAGATCACGAACGCAGCAAACCACTCGCGCGCTGAGGAACAACTGGGATAACGCGGGAAGTTTCGTACACCACATCCGGTTGGTATCGAATATGACTTCTTTACCCGCGACGCTTTTGTAATACGACGTAAAGACGCCACGCAGGACGTCTTGGCGCTGCTCGTCGCTGAGGAACACGGCGGACTGGTTCCGTCGGCTCATCGCCTCTTCGAGCGCGGCGTACATCGCGCCGACGGGGCTTGTCATGCCTGCGTGGAATCGCGGGTTTTGCAGCAGGATGCCGGCGAGCAACGTAGAGCCCGACCGAGGGAGTCCTGAGATGAAATGAATGTTGCTCGGCATGCGCGAACTCCTTGGTGAGCTTATCGATTGTCGTTCAGCCGCCTCGCACGCTCAAGAGCGACCGTGGGTATGACCGAAACTCTTTTCGGTGAAGTCCGCAGGTGCGATAGTGTCGGCGCGTCGACTGCGACGCGCTCTTGTTCACAGGACCCAGGACGATATGTCACTTCAGATTCAACAAAAAGCCCTGACTCAGCGTCTCGAGAGCCGACTTTGCTGCGAAGGGAAAATCACGCTACCCGCCGTCCCGCACATGCTCGACGATTACGTCGCACGCTGCGATCAGATCTTCGCATCGGTGGGGCGCCGGTTGAACGACACCGAGCGAACACATCTGCGGACCATTCTCGCCAATCAGATGAAGATCGCATTCTCGAAATCACAGCGATCGACCATCACGGTAACCTACTCCGCGGATACCGCGACGCCGCTCAAATACAGGGTGGCTCCGCAGCATCCGGATCTCTCGGCCACTTACGAGCGCTGGGTCGACACGCGAAAACCGCCGTACTTCGGCGCTCATCCCGATGCCAAGGTGATGGCGCTTGCTCGAGAGGCCAGCAACCCGTCGGCCTGTGCCGTGCTCGACATCGGCGCGGGCACTGGACGCAACTCCCTCGCCCTTGCCCGTCTCGGGCATCCGGTCGATGCCGTCGAACTCACACCCCGATTCGCGGAAATCATGAAGGGCGCGGCAGCGAGCGAGTCGCTACCCATTCGCGTCATCCGCGAGGACGTCTTTCGCTCACGAGGTTTGCTGCGAAACGATTACGGACTCATCGTGGTCTCCGAGGTCGTTTCGGATTTTCGATCGGTGGAGGAGTGGCGCGCGCTGCTCGAGCTTGCCGCTCGCAGTCTCGCGGACGGTGGCAAATTCCTCGCCAACGTATTCGTCGCGCACGACGACTATTTTGAAGCCGACGCAGCACGCGAATTCGCTCAACAGACCTTCTCGTTTTTCATGACGCCCGCCGAGCTCGCAGGGGCCACTCGCAATCTACCGCTCGAACTGCTCTCGAGCGAAAGCGTCCACGATTACGAGAAAGCGAATCTTCCGGCGGAGCTTTGGCCGCCGACGACGTGGTACCCCGACTGGGTCAGGGGTCTCGATGTCTTTTCGATGCGCGCGGAAGACTGCCCCGTCAGCATGAGGTGGCTGGTCTTTCAAAAAAATCCCTGAGCGCCCCACCTGAGCGCATCCCAAAAAAAGAGGAGGCTGCGTGATCCGCAGCCTCCCCTTCGTCGTCGCCTGCTGATCAGGACCTGACCGCGATCAGAGCCCGACCTTCACGCTGAGCAGCACCGCCTGGTCCGAGGTGCTGTCGATCACGAACTGCCTCGACAGCGCGTCCAACGACACGACGACGTCGGCGGCATATCGATAATCGAGACCGACCGAGAAATTGGTCCGATCTTTCTTCGGTACCAACGCACTCAGATAGGACGCACTACCGAAGAGACCGCTCAGTCGGAACCGATCGATGTCATACGAATCGTCCTGCTCCAACTCCGCGCCAACGCGGTAACTCACCGCCGATGACAACGCGCCTCGCAGTTGCAGACCCGCCAGTGTGGTGGATTGCTTGACGCGATAACGATCGAACGTGAAGGCCGCATCGACCACGCCCGCCTGCGCTGCCTCAGCGTAAGCCGACCGACTGACCGAGGTGCGCGCCACGCCGACGTAAGGCACCACCGTCAAATGATCGGACACGCGGTAGCCCCAGCCGAGCGTGCCGCGAACGCCCCAGGACTCGAGGTCGGAACTGCCGGCGGCATCGAGCGCAGAACCCACGAGGTTCACACGCTGGATGCGGATCTTCTCGCTCTTCGAGGCGATCGCAACCCGACCCTGCAGGCCCGTGCCATCGCTATTACCGTCCCAAACGGCGTAGCCGCCGAGTAGCGGCTGATCGTTCGAGAGATTCATGACGCGACTGATGCCATCGCGAGCGCCGAGCTCGAGGAAAGCACCGGCGCGCACGCTTTGACCGAACTTCCGCGAGACCGAGAGCGCCACCGAAGTCTTCGGGTACTCCTGCTCGCTGCTGCCGGCCACACCATCGAACGAGCGACTGCGCGCCGTGACGGACACGCAGAGGCCGTTATCGTCGAACACTGCGCAGTCGTAACTATCGAGGCTCTCACGCAGCGCAGACGAGGTCTGATCGATCAGCAATCGCTGCGGCTCAACGAGGTCTCGACCGAAGTTGAGCACTCGCAGATCCCAATCGGTGATCGAACCCGTGACGCTGTTGGTGACCGCGGACAAAACGCCCTCCGAGACACCGAAGACGACTTTGTCGTTATCGATACGGGCGGCATCGATGCCCGTGATGACGTTGAGCAACCGACCAGATGTGAATCCGACGCCGTACTGCGAACTGACGCTGACCGTCATCGTCTGCGTGCCACTCACGCCACCGACGGCCAACTGACCGTAAGACGTCGGCGAGTTGACGACGATTTCGTAGCGCTGCGGAAGCACCCCGAAGAACGTCAGCGGCGTGGCGCCCGCCGCCGTGCCGCCTTGCGCGTTGACGAGGCGAACGATTCGACCGCCGTTGAGGATGCCGTAGCTGTTGAGTCCGGCACCGCCCGAGATACGTCCCAGGTTGATGAGTTCGCTCAACACCGCATCGGTACTGGTGAGGACGCCGGCGCCGGCTTGGCCGGTGGTGTTACTGGCATCGCCACCACGAATGGTGCCTTCGTTGAGAATGGAATTGCCGGCACCCGAGAGCGCGATGGCGGCACCGCCGCTACCCGCTCCTGGCTCAACGCCCGTGACGCTCGGGAACACCGGCGCCGCTGCGATCGTAAGGTCGAAGGACACGGCGCTCCCGAAACTGCCACCGACTTCACGGCCAACGCCGCCGTCGCCACCGTTGCCACCGTTGCCACCGTTGCCGCCGTTGCCACCGTTGCCGCCGTTGCCGCCGTTGCCACCGTTGCCGCCGTCTCCAGAGCCGGCTTCGCCGTTGATGCCGTTCACGCCTGCTCCAATAGCAGCGCCACCGGCTCCGCCCTTGCCGCCAGCGCCCTGCGTAGTCCCGGCCCCACCGTTGCCACCGTTACCGCCGTCGCCGCCGTTACCGCTCAAGGCCCCGCCATAACCACCATCGCCACCGGTGCCGCCGGCGCCGCCAACATTAGAACCGGACTGTCCGCCGTTTCCGCCGGCTCCGCCAGCTCCGCCGTCACCCGAATTGGCCGCGTCTCCGCCGTCGCCGCCTCGGCCGCCAGCGCCGCCGCGGCCCGTGTCGCCCAATCCGCCGATACCGCCTGCTCCGCCGGCTCCGCCGTTACCGGAGGTGCCGCCTCCGGCGCCGCCTGACCCCCCGCGCCCTCCCGCGCCGCCTCCGAAGTTCATGGCGGCGCCAGTGCCACCGACACCGCCAGCGCCACCGTCGCTGTCCGCTCCACGGGTCCCAGCGGTCAACCCGGTTCCGCCGGCACCGCCGGCACCGCCCTTGCCGCCCGAACCTCCGTAGCCACCGCTACCGCCGCTGCCGCCGTTACCACCCGCAGCGCCGTTTCCAGCCTTGCCGCCGTCGCCGCCATTACCGCTGTTTCCGGCGGTCGCTCCCGCGCCACCCGCGGCGCCTCCGTTGCCGCCGGCGCCGCCCGCACCAGCGTTGCCGCCGACGCCACCTTTGCCGCCGGTTGGATTGCCGGCGTCACCGTCGGCACCGTTCCCGCCGTTGCCGCCGCTACCGCCCCTGCCGCCGTTACCCGCGTTACCGCCGTTGCCGTTCGCGCCGGCCGTTCCCGCCGTGCCGGCCTTACCCGTCGCACCGCCCGCCGCGCCCGCCGCGCCGGCCGATCCACCCTTGCCGCCGACGCCCCCGTTCCCGCCAGCACCACCATTACCGCCATCAGAGCCTTTTGTGCCGTTTTCACCTGGCGCAGCGCCAACGACACCACTCGCGCCATTGGCACCTGCGGCGCCATTGCCGCCGTTGCCGCCGTTGCCCGCCTTGCCGCCGTTGCCGCCATTGCCGCCGTTGCCGTCGAGACCGTTCGCCGCGAGGCCGCCGCCAAGACCCGCTTTGCCGCCCGCGCCGCCCGCACCGCCGTTGCCGCCGTTGCCGCCGGCTAAACCATTTCCACCGGCTGCTCCGGCCGAGGCGCCGTCGGTACCATTCGTACCGTTCGCACCAACAAATCCATTACCACCGTTGCCGCCGTTGCCCGCGACGCCGCCCGCGCCATCGTTACCGGCTTTGCCGGCCACCGCGCCTACGCCGCCCGCGGCGCCGCCGAGGCCACCCGTTCCGCCGTTACCGCCGGCACCGCCTATTCCGCCTGCACCGCCGTTCGGGCTCGTGACATTCCCGTTCGCGCCGTTACCGCCGTTGCCGCCGTTACCGCCGGCACCCGCGTTACCGCCGTCACCACCGTTGCCGTTCGTGCCGTTCGCACCGGCTTTACCCGCCGTACCCGTCG
>JBILMJ010000001.1:0-513539 GCA_044375575.1 Steroidobacteraceae bacterium
CGCGGTGGTTCGAGGACTACAACAACAACCATCCGCACAAAGCCCTGCGAATGAAGTCACCCCGTGAGTTCATCCGCAGCTTCCATCAACAGGCAGCCAACTGTGCGGTCTGATGGGGGCAACTCCATCGGACAAGCCTCAACTATTGAACACGTGCGAGTTCACGTCTTGATGCTTGTGTGGGCTCTGCGCCGACGCAAGATGCGAGAACTCTTTGGTCAAGCAGTTCGAATCATCGGCGCTGCGACCAAAACGATTTTTGGGTTAGTACCTGTCGGTAATACCGGTGGCAGCAATGTTAGCCCGTTCAAGCGAATGCCGATTCCCACGGATATAAAGCGCATCCTAGATTCGGCTTCCTGATAGATATTGATTCGCTTTCTTAGACCAAAAATATTTTCATCTTTGGCATTTTAAACTTAAGAAATGACTCCGCCTCGCGGCACAGCATCGAAGACGCCTCTGCCGAATCTTTGATCACTGCACCCTCGTGCACGAACGGGTGTCCGAGGCGAGCCAGCGTTGAGGCGACACTCGCGGCGATCGACACGGCATCATTTGCGCCCTCTCGCCACGCGCCGAGCGCAAGCAAGGTGCGCCACCCGAGCTCGATACCGCCCCCCGTCTCGGGTGAGGCAAGCGTGCTGAGATAGGGCTGATCGAGGGCGCGCTGAAGCAAACGGATGTTGAGTTCGTGAACCGCTGCGCGATTTATAGGTTGAGTTGTCGATGCTGTAGCTTGCTTCGCCCCGCCGCGAGCCGTCCGCCCTCTCACCCAAAGATCTTGTCGGAAACCCGTGCTCTCCGGGACGCCGTTCGCCTGGGTCACATACTCAAGCCCGAGCGGTCCGAACGTCGCAGACAAGTCGGTCTCGTCGAACAAGCCCCAGTCACGATTGAAATACTCGTGGGCGAGGTAGGCCTTGGACTGATGACGAATCTTGCGCAGATGCTTCTCGAACGCCGGATCGTCTCGAGCGGGCGGGAGGTCGCGAGCCACCACGTGCTGCGCAGCGACGAGCGCTGCTTCGATACGATCGGGTAAGGCTCTTGATGCGAGCTCGGGCTTTGCGGCCTCGGCAACGAGAAAATCGCGCAGCGGCAATATCGATCCCCATGCCTGGCGGGTGTTGTACGAGAGATAGAGCACCCCGCCGACCGCGAGCTTTTGGTCGATGAACGCTTTGATGACTTCTCGGTTGCCCTGCGAGATCCAACTCCACACGCCGTGTAGCGCGATGAAATCGAACTCGGGTAAATCGTCGCGTTCGCAAAACTCCGCGAAGGTCTCTGCAGAGACATGGATGCGATTCGTGAGTCCGTGAGTGAGCGCCTCAAGTTCTTCGACATGCTGCGGTAGCAAGTCGTTACCCCACCACTCGGCATCGCCCGCAACCGCGTGAATGGCGAGGCTCAAGCCTCGGCCAAATCCGAGCTCGCATGCGCGACGAATCGGCGCAATATCGACATCCTCGCCTGCGAGCGTCTCGCGAACCCGACGCGGATCGAGTTCGGGGTAATAACCCAGTGTGTACGGGAGCTCGGTGACGTAACCCTCCGAGCGATCGGTCCCCGACTGCATCAGCGCCACACGATCAACGCCATGCGATACGGTCACCCGCGAAGGTACCGAGATACAACCGACCTTGAAACGGTAGCGCGACCGTCACCGCACCGATCGGCGGGCCCTCCTGATCCAGGATGACGCGCGAGGCCAGCGTTTCCGGATCGACTTCGAGGATCTGAAATCGAAAACCGCAAGCGCCGCGCTGGATACCCAGGCACTTGAGTAGATCAAAAGCGCTCGCATGATGCGAGGCTACGAGCAGCATTCCGTCATCGGCCCACGTGACGTTATCGGGACCCGACACCGACACCTCACCGACACGCTGGCCCGTCTCGGTGTCGACCTTGATGAGCGCGTTTTCGAAATACCCATTCAGATAGACGAATCGCTCGTCCGGTGAAGACTCGATTCCATTGGCATAGGCCGTCTCGCTACCCGCGATGCGGGAGTACCCTCGACCTGGCCGCCACTCCCAAGCAAACCCCGGTCGATGCGACCCATAGCGCATGCGCAATCCCGAAACGATGGTGTTCTCGCTACGACGGAAACTGTCGGAGACCCGAAACCCGCCGTCAGCGAGCACGACGACGTCGTTGGTCGTAGCATCGGGCGGAGCGAGCACGCAGCCACGCAGCTCGAGGGCGACCTCCCGCCCATCATCAAAGATTTCGAAGATCTCAATCGACTCGCGATCGCCGTGATTGACGACGTACAACACGTGTCGACCGTCATCGAGACGCCTCGTGTTTATTCCGTGCGGGACAAATCGGCCTGCGCCGAGTGCCGGACACCCGGGGTCGCCCAATACGACTGCAGCAGGCGCAACGGGCGTCACCACCGAGGGCGACGAGGCTCGCGGCCACAGCACGCGAATGTCACCATCACTCTCGTTTGGCACATAGGCGACGAGTCGTCCGGAGCGCGACTCAAGACTGCCCTGCCCCATTTCGCTGATGATGAGCGCGACACCACTCGGACTCTTGGCGAAGTCCTCCGGATTTTGAAAACGGCAATCGGGCGTAAGACCGTTGGCCGCTTGGCAATCGAGAATATCCGGTGTCGTACACGCCCCGAGCGACAACGACACCACGGCGAGTCCCGCGCGAATCAGCATTCGACGATCTCGATGGGAAAACCATCGGGCGTGGCGATCACCATGGAGCGCTGACGTCCGATGCCCGGCACGTCGATCTCCGCGGGCGCGCTCAGCACGGGCACCGCAAGTCGAGCCGCGCGATCTTGCACCTCCTCGAACTTGAAGGTGAGGAACGACCAAAGCCCGATGCCTCGGTTCTTCAAGCCGAGGCCATTGGGCGCGCGGAGACTCTCGGATAGCAACTGCATGATGACGAGATAACCTGTTCGGGAGCCTGGTGCAAACCATTGTTGGAAGCGGATACGAACACCTTTCGCCAACTTCATGCCTCCCTGCGGCCCCTCGCTCTCGAAGGTGAACTCCCGACGCAGTTCGTATCCGAGTACGCCGTCGAGGAATTCACCGTGCCGATCGGCATCGCTGACCAACGCACTCGAGTAACTCGGACCGCCGATGCCAAAGACCGCATCGATCGGTCCGACCGGATGCAAGTGGGCGCGATCGACACCCGGAACCATCAGGTCATCGGGCGCGATCCACTGCGTCTCACCGATGTCGTAGGTCGTACCGTCGGGTCGCGGAAAGGTCATCGTGGTGATCCCGGCGTTGGCCTTGAATCCGTAGGCCTCGACGATGGCGTGCCGCTGCGCCAGGCCTCTGACCGGAACGCCGAGGCCGAGCGGACCGTCGAAACGACAATCGAGACCCGGGCGCGACGTCGGGCGTTCAGCCGCGATGCGTACGATACGCACGGTAATGGTGTCGGGCAGCCCCGGCCGAGTCAGGAGCAATATCTCGAGATCGTCGTGAGAGGCGATCCCCCAGTGACGCGCGAGTCGCTGCGCAGCCTCTCCGGACCAACGAACGGTGTCGGTGCGAAGGTCCAAGGCGCCGCCGTAAAAACGGCGACATTGCTCGAGGTCGGCCGACGCCAGAGCGATACCGGCAAGAGGCTCGCACAAAACTGGACGTCCATCTTGCCTTGGCGTCATGGGATCAAGAGGCGCAGCAGGCTGGGTCATCGCGACACTCCCGAAAACTCGACTCAAAAACTAGCATGTCGACGACTACACTAGGCAGTCATGACAGACCGTCGTGATTTTCTCTCCGCGACCCTGCTCTCGGCAGCACTCGCCGGCTCCTCATTCGGAATACCCGCGTGGGGCGCCACCCAGCAGTCAGCGCGTCGCCCTCGGTTCAAGAGTGACCCGTTCATGCTGGGTGTCGCTTCCGGGTATCCCGTAAGCGATGGCATGGTGCTCTGGACTCGACTCGCCACAGCACCGACCCATCCCGAGGAACATCTCGGCGAGTACGATTACGCCGTGCACTATGAGATTGCGGAGGATGCCAACTTCGCGAAAGCCGTGCAGTCGGGCGTCACGAGAGCCGAGGCGCGCTATGCACATTCCGTGCATCTCGAAGTGCGAGGTCTCAAGCCCGGCCGCGATTATTTTTATCGCTTCAGAGCCGGCGACTATGTCAGCCCCGTCGGTCGAACCTGGACCTCACCGCTCGGCGAACGACAGGCGCCGCTGCAGATCGCCGTCGCGAGCTGCCAGCACTACGAGCAAGGCTATTTCCACGCTTACTCCCACATGATGGAGCGCGGCACCGATCTCATCGTTCACGTAGGTGATTACATCTACGAGGGAAACACCAGTTCACCCGTACGTCAACACGACATCGGCGAGTGCACGACGCTCAATGATTATCGACTCCGTTACGCTTGGTATCGAAGTGATCCAGTCCTGCGTGCCGCGCACGCCCACTGCCCTTGGCTCGTGACTCACGATGATCACGAAGTCGATAACGATTACGCGGGCTTGCTCGCCGAACACCCGGACGGTCAGGAAGGATTCGCCGCTCGACGCGCCGCCGCCTACCAGGCCTATTGGGAACACATGCCGCTGCCACGCTCGGCGCTGCCGCGTGGTAATGACATGCAGCTCTACATGACGCGCACGCTCGGCGATCTCTTGGCCATCCACATGCTCGACGAGCGGCAATATCGCTCACCACAAGTCTGCCCGACTCCGCCACGCCTCGGCGGTGGCTCACGTGTGTACGTTGATACGTGTCCCAGCTGGAACGACGAGTCGCGTAGCATTCTCGGCGCGACTCAAGAGGGCTGGATCGACGCACAACTTCGCGCCTCCAAAGCACGCTGGAACTTCGTCGCACAGGGGGTCGTGATGACTTTGGTGGATGAGGATCCAGGTCCGCGGCAACAACACTGGAGCGACAGTTGGGCCGGCTACCCAGCTGCGCGTCGTCGCCTGCTCGAATCGGTCGCCGCAAGCCGCTGCAGAAACCCGGTGATGTTGGGCGGCGATATCCACGCATTCATCGTGGCGGATCAGCGCATCGTTTCGCACGACCCGAGCTCACCGCTCATTGCGAGTGAAATCGTCACCACCTCGGTCACCTCCGGGCCCCCGCCCCAGAAAGTGATGGAGGTCTACAACCGTCCCGATGCCTCGGACGTTTTCTTTGCCAGCGGCGCTTATCGGGGTTACGCGCGTCTGACCCTCACGCCCGCGAGGCTCGAGACGGAAGTCATCGGTTACGCCTCGGTGCGCGAACCTGAGGCGACGGCGCAATCGCTCGCGCGTTTTGTCATCGAGGACGGTCAGCCAGGACTGCAACGCGCCTGAGCCGACCGATCACGATCGCGCACGGTCAGGTGCGAAGAAATCCGACGATCTCTCGAACCCAATTTTCCGGCTGCTCGTCGATGATGTCGTGGGAGCCGCCCTGCAGTTCGGCGTAGGCAAAGAAATCGGGCCGCAAGGCCTGTGCGCGCCGGGTCGCCGCATGTAAATCTTCGCCAGTATTGGTGAACATCAGCGTCGGCACTTCGATGCGCTTCAATACGGCCTCGAGATCGGCGGAGATGACGAGCGGGAAAGCCCGCCAATTGCTGCCGTCACGATGCAGTGCCTCGACGGTGTATCGATGCATCAGTCGGATATCACTCCAACCTGGCGTCGAGCGCAGGCGGTTTTCCCAGGCGATGAGCAGATGAGACCCGTCGGGTTTGGGATCTTTTGGCCCGAAATAAAAAGTCGCGAAGTGATCGCGCTCGGTTTTGCCGAGCAGAGGGAACCCATTGAGTACGAGCTTTCGCACGGCTTGCGGATTCGCCGCTGCAAACACGGCACCGAGTACGGCACCGGTGTGATGACCGACGAGATTCGCGCTTTTCCAACCCATCGCGCGCAGACCCGCAGAGATGATGCTCGCGAAATCTTCGAGGGTCGCACCCTCGGCCGCCACATCCGACATCCCGAACCCCGGCATGTCGAGCGCCAGCGCATCGAAACCCGCCGCCGCGAGCGACGACATCACCGACTCGAACTGAGTCGAGGACAGGGGTGATTGATGGAGCAGCACGAGCGGCTCACCCGCCTCGCCACCCGCAGCACGACCCATGCACCGACGGTAATGGACTTGTCCCGTGGGCCCGTCGAGATAGCCGCGCCGGATCGGTGAGCTCGTGGTGGTCATGGGTTCGAGTGTATCCGGACCATACTGAATTAAGCCTACAATCGTGCCGCGTCGCCTCTGCATGAACATGAGTACCTCCCACCGCACACCAATGACTCGAGTCGTGGTCGCCTCCTCGACGGACACGGTGTTCGAGTTCCGCGCCCTCGTCTTGTTGGGGACAGCCTTCGTACTCGCACTCTGGATCGTCCCTGAGACGCGCGGGCGCTCGCTGTGACGAGGAACAGCCAGTGGGTGCTCGCCGCAAGACCCGTCGGTGCGGTGAAAGAAAGCGACTTCAGACTGATCGAGTCGCCGTTGCGTCTTCTTGCAGAGGGTGAGTTCCGGATCGAGGTGCTCTACCTCGGCGTGGCGGCAGTGATGCGTGGTTACATGTTGAATACCGAAAAATTCGAGCGGCCGCTCGAACTCGGCGACGTCATGCATGGACGCGGCGTCGGACGGATCATCGACTCGCGAAACCCGGATTGGCGTGTTGGCGAGATCGTGCACGGCAAGATGGGCTGGCAGCGCTATGCCATCGCCGACGGCTCACCCTATTACCTGATGTTCAAAGTTCGGCAACGCGTGGTTCCGATCTCCACGGCACTCGGTGTACTCGGCCTGACAGGTTTCACGTCATACCTCGGTCTCGTCGATGTCGGCGGAGTGAAAGCCGGCGACCAGGTGCTGGTGTCCGGCGCTGCGGGAGGTGTCGGCTCCAACGTCGGACAAATCGCGCGTAACCTCGGCGCCGAAGCCGTCGGTATTGCAGGCTCAGAGGAGAAATGCGCGTTGCTGACGAGCTCGCTCGGCTACCGCGCAGCCATCGACTACAAATCGGAGAACGTCGAGCAGCGCATCGGCGAACTCTTTCCGACCGGCCTCGATGTGTTCTTCGATAACGTGGGCGGAGAAACGCTCGATGCCGGGCTCGCGCATCTTCGCCGGCATGCTCGGGTCGTGCTCTGCGGGGCGATCTCGCAATACATCGACGGCGTCGAACGACCCTACGCGCTCAAAAATGCCTTCGCCATATTCAAAAAAATGGCGCGCATGGAAGCCTTTTTCATTTATGAAATGATCGAGCGATTCGAGCGCGCCGAAGCGCAGCTCGCCGACTGGATTGCGGCGGGCAAACTGACCTATCACGAAGATATTCTCGAGGGACTCGAACAAATGCCCTCTGCGCTGATCCGGCTCTTCGAGGGGCGCAATGTCGGCAAACAGCTCGTACGTGTAACGCCCGACCTCAAATAACTTGCCCATCGCACCGCGACGCGGGATCAAGCAAAAAGCACATCACGCAAAAAGAAAAAGGCCCGGTGATTAACCGGGCCTTTTTGTTCGACCGCGTTGCGGTGAACGTCAGCGCGCTTTACCAGCGACCGCCGCCGCCACCACCGCCACCGCCACCGCCGCCGCGGTAGCCACCGCCACCGCCGCCGCCGCCGCGGAAGCCACCACCCGGACGACCGCCACCGCCACCGGTGCGGGGACGATCCTGCGCTTCATTGACGCGCAGCGGGCGACCGCCCATGGAGTAGCCGTTGAGGGCCTGAATGGCGCGAGCCGCGTCATCCTGACCCATTTCAACAAAGCCGAAACCGCGCGGACGACCGGTATCACGATCGACCGGAAGGGCGACCGAAGTCACCTCGCCGTGCTGTGCAAACAGCGCGCGGACTGCCGCTTCATCAGCGGTGAAAGGCAAGTTGCCTACGTAAATTTTTGCCATCTCTGGAAACACTCTCTAACTTAACTTAGCGGAACACTAACGCCTCGAATGCAGCGCCGCCTTGCGACAACGACAGCCTTCTCGGCCTCCTGATCGATGTCGATTCAGCAATGCAGACCGGCGTTAGGACGCCCAGAGATGCAGACAGAAAGGCAACGATCGCCCGGGAGTCTAACACCGAACCTCGACTGCAACACTACAATTTCACGCGCTATAGTGTTGATCCTGCTCCAAAATGAGTGTTGCGACTCCGCAACGGATCGATCCCAGCCTTCCGAGACCCCCCCCCATGGCCTCCCCCTCGCACCCCCCGACCTTCCAGGGCTCCTCTGCCGTGGCCTCCCAGCTTCCGGGCCTGCTGCTCGCCGCCGGGGTGGCCGCCGCCGCCTTCGGCGTTCGCGCCCTCGAGCTACCCGGGCTCTCCGAAATCAGCCCATTGATGCTCGCCATCGTCATCGGCATGGCGCTTCGCAACACGGTCGGTCGACCGGAGCGCGCGCGCGCCGGAATCGCCATGTGCCTGCGCCGACCCCTGCGCACCGGAATCGTACTGCTCGGCCTGCAGGTCACCCTCGCCGAAATCCTGGGGATCGGCGTCGCCGGTCTCGCCATCCTGGCCTTCGCGCTCCTCGGTACGTTCTTTCTGACACAGTGGCTTGGCGCTCGCCTCGGCGTCCGCGCGGGCCTCGCCACGCTGATCGCCACGGGCACAGGCATCTGCGGCGCCTCAGCCATCGTGGCCGCCAATACGGTCGTGCGAGACGATGAGGAAGCCGTCGCCTACGCGCTCGCGACGGTCACACTTTTCGGCACGATCGCGATGTTCGCGTATCCCGTGATCGGCGGGATACTAGACCTCGATGCGCGCAGCTATGGCCTCTGGACCGGCGCCTCAGTGCACGAAGTGGCGCAGGTCGTTGCCGCCGGTTTCGCTCGCGGCGAGGCGGCCGGAGAATTCGCGACCGTCGCCAAGCTCGCACGCGTCTTGATGCTGGCTCCCCTCATCATCGGAATGGGGCTTTGGGCGCAACGTCAACTCGAACGTCGGGTCGATGCCAACACGGGCGAGGTTCAAGGCCGAGCGCCGATGCCGTGGTTCGTCTTCGGCTTTCTCGGCGTGGTTCTGCTGTCGGGCAGCGGCTGGTTGCCGGTCGAGGCGAAGCAGATCGCCTCGCCGATCGCGCAAGCCCTACTAGCCCTGGCACTCGCGGCCGTCGGACTCGAAACCGACGTCCGCAAACTCATCGCCCAGGGCTGGCAACCGCTCGCTCTAGGCGCGCTCGCGACCGTGTTCATCGCCTCGAGCACCCTCGCGCTCGCCCTGCTCTGGCAAGGCTGAGCCGTCTCAAGCCGCCCGGGTCTCCCCGGAGGTCAATAATTTCGCGAACCGCGGCGCCAACCAGCGTTCGAGATCATCGATCACCGAGAACATCGACGGCACGATGACGAGCGTCAGTGCGGTCGAGGTGATGAGTCCGCCGATGACGGCGATGCCCATGGGCGCACGGAAACCGCCCGCGGCCAAACTGAGCGCGATCGGCAGCATGCCCGCCACCATGGCCACGGTTGTCATGACGATCGGTCGCGCCCGTTTGTGACCCGCTTCGATCAGCGCCTCGAGTTTCGGCGTGCCCGCACGCATCTCCTCGATGGCGAAATCGACGAGCAAGATGGAGTTCTTGCCGACGATGCCCATCAACATGAGAAAGCCGATGACGACGGGCATCGAGAACGGCTTGCCCGTGAGCATGAGCGCGATGATCGCACCACCGACCGACAGGGGCAGCGCCGACAAAATGGTGATCGGCTGAAAGACGCGCGCAAAGAGCAGCACGAGCACCGCAAAAACCAGCAACACTCCTGCGACGATGGCGAGCGTGAAGTTGGAGGCGAGCTCCTTCAGGAACTCGGCCTGACCGACTTCGACGAGTCGCACGCCCTCGGGTAAATTTTTGATCTCAGGCAGCGCATACACCTTGGCAAGTGCCGGACCGATTTCGACGCCCTTGGCGAGATCCGACTCGACCACGACACGCCGAGTCTGGTTGTAGCGACGGATAACCGACGGACCCTCGCCGAAGGAGATCTCCGCGACCGCCTTCAGCGGCACCGTCGAGCCCGATGCGGTACGCACCGGCAGATTTTCGAGCGTAGAAAGGTCTCGTCGGGATTCCTCGAGCAGACTCACGCGAATCGGAATCTGGCGATCACTCAAGGAAAACTTCGCCGCGTTCTGGGGCAGATCACCGAGCGTCGCAATACGAATGGTCTGACTGATCGCCGCGACCGAAACGCCGAGCTCGGAAGCGAGATCGAGGCGTGGGCGCACGAGCACCTCGGGCCGCTGCATATCGCCGTTCACCCGCGGATCGCGCAATTCAGGCAGCGCTCGCATCGCCGTCACCGCACGCTGAGCCGCCGCTTCGATCTTCACCGGATCCTCACCCGTGAGGAACAAGGTGATGGGACGACCGCCGGGACCCGCATCGTCACCACTGAAGGCGACACGCGCGTCCGGGATGTCGGTAAAGAGCGGCGTGACCCGGTCTTGCCACTCCTTCTGACTGACCGAGCGCTCCTTACGCGGCACCAGAGTCACGTAGAGGGACGCCGTTCGAACGTCGCCGTCACCGATGGACTCGATGATGTCCGTCACCTCCGGCTGTTTCGCAATGAGCGCGGTGACCTGCTCGGAAATCTTTGCGGTCTGCTCGAGCTGCACACCCGGAGGCAACTCGATGTTGATCTGCGCCGAGGAAAAATCTTGAGGTGGGATCAAGGCCTTGGGTATCGCGACCAACAGCCCGATCGAAAACAGAAAGAACGCGAGACCACCGAGCAAGGTGACGCGGCGATGCTGCAGGGTCCAGCGCAGCGCATCGAGATAGGCTGTCATCATCGGTCCGTCGGCTGAGCGGATTTCATCGTGCGGTTTCAGCGTGTGTGCCGCGATCAGCGGCGTGATGAGACGCGCCACCAACAACGAGAAAAACACAGCCGCCGCGACGGTCAACCCGAACTGCTTGAAATACTGACCGGTGAAACCGCCCATGAAGCTCACCGGCACGAATACCGCAATGATCGTCGCGGAGGTAGCCACCACTGCGAGACCGATTTCATCGGCCGCATCGAGCGCCGCCTGATAACCGCTCTTACCCATCCTCATATGACGAACGATGTTCTCGATCTCGACGATGGCGTCATCGACGAGGACACCCGCCACGAGCGACAACGCCAAGAGGCTGATGCTGTTCAGGGTGAACTCTTGCCAGTACATGAACGCGAAGGTCGGGATCGCCGAGAGCGGAATGGCGAGGGCCGAGATCACGGTAGCCCTCCAGTCGCGCAAGAAGACGAACACCACGAGCACGGCCAGGATCGATCCCTCGATCATCGCCATGAGCGCCGAGCGATAAGTTTCGCGCGTGTGCTCGACCGTCGTGAAGACACGCTTGATCCCGATATCCGGATTTTCTTTGAGGATGGTTTCGATCTGGGCTTCGACGAGATCGAGCGCTGCGACATCCGAAGCGCCGCGCGCCTTGAACACCCCGAAGTTGGTCGCCTGACGACCATTCAACCGCGAGATCGAGCGCTGCTCACCGACGGCGTCGCGCACCTCGGCCACATCTTGAAGACGAACGCTCGCGCCGTTGGTGAGCCGAATCTGGGTCGCACCGAGCTCCAGAGCCGTCGTCACGGCTCCGAGTACGCGGATCGACTGCTCGCCGCCGCCCACCTGGGCACGTCCACCCGGCGCATTGAGGTTGAGCACACGAAGTTGCTGGTTGACCTCAGCCGCCGTGATCCCGAGCGCCTGCATGCGTGCGGGATCGAGCTCGACGCGTATCTCGCGCGAGACTCCACCGCCTCGCGCCACCTGCGCGACACCCGATACCGCGAGCAACCGCTTGCTGATGGTATTGTCGACGAACCAACTGAGCTGCTCGGGAGAACGCTCGGTGGTCGCGACGGCATACCAGGCGATCGCCCCACCCTCGACATCGATGCGGTTGACCTGCGGCTCATCGACACCTTCAGGCAGGTCCGAGCGGATCTTGCTGACGACGTCGCGGATATCGTTGAGCGCGCGATCGATGGGAGTGCCGATCTGGAATTCGATCGTCGTGCTCGAAAACCCCTCCGAGGCGCGCGAGCTGATGCTGCGGACATCCGCAACGCTGCGGACCGCGCCTTCCACCTTCTGCGTAATCTGGGTTTCGATTTCGGACGGTGCTGCGCCCGGTTGCGACACCTGAACCGACACCAGCGGAAAACTGACGTCCGGGTTCAGGTTGATCGGCAGTCGTTGGAAGCTCACGAGGCCGACGAAGGTCAGCACCATGAAAAGCACGATGGGAAACGTCGGGTTACGAATCGCCCATGCGGACATGTTCTTCATCGAGCGATCCTCACCGCCTCACCCGGCCGCAGATAAGGACCCGCGGTCGTGACGACTTTTTCACCCCCCTGAAGGCCGCCGCCAATCACCACACCCTCGGCGCGCGAGCCCTCGACACGAATGTCACGGCGCTCGACTTTGCTCGCGGCATCGACGATGAAGACGTAGTTACCCGTGGTATCGCTCATCACCGCAGTCTGCGGCAGCAGCGGACGACGACCCGAACCCACGGAGATCTCGCCTCGTGCGAAAGCGCCCGGGCGCAGGTCCCGGTTCGCGGGAAGATCGATGCGCACACTGCCAAGCCGCGTCTGCGGATCGATGACGGCGCCGATCAAACGGACCTTGCCCTCGAACGCTTGCTCGACGCCCGTGACCCGAACGCGCGCCGGCTGCCCTGGCACGAGTCGCGGCAAATCGCGCTCTGCGACGTTGCCGCGCATCTCGATCCTGCCGGCACGTCCGAGCCGGAAGAGTGGCGCGCCACCGGGCCCCGCGAGTTGGCCGACCTCGGCCGAACGCGTCAGCACGATACCGTCGAAGGGCGCTCGTACTTCGGTTCGACGAAGACGTGCCCGTGCCTCGGAGAGCTGAGCCGAGACGACTTTGACCTTGGCTCCCGCAGCGATCGCCGCTGCACCCCGACGCTCGATTTCCTGAGCCGACAGCGCGCCTGTGGTGGCGACCGCTTGTGCGCGTCGATAGTCGGCCTCGGCCACGGCCGCATTCGCCTTGGATTCCTCGAGCGAGGCCTCGAGGCTCGCCACCTGCGGCGCCACCAACGAGGTATCGAGACGCGCCAAGACTTGCCCGGCTTTCACCCGATCGCCCACTTCGGCGTTGAGCGCCGACACACGCCCACCCTCGCCCTCGGCGCTGATCGCCGCCTCATCGCGCGCCGCGATCGCCCCTGAGAACGTCACGACATCCGCAAGTTCGATGGCTTCGACCGTCGTGACCGATACCAGCGGTGCCGGGTTGACCGCGCCGTCATCGCGACCCGAAAACAGAAACGTGCGAATGAGCCCGAGAGCGGCGAGCAACAGGAGCGCCGCAATGGTCCAAAGAATGCTGCGCGGGACGGTGGTCAAAGAAAACTTCGAGATCGAAAAAGGAGACATGATGACTTCCGATGGGTACGAGAATCCAAGGTGTTATATTTAACTACAACAGTATAACGCAGATCAATTTTCGGGGGCCTGCGGGGGCGCGCAGTTTATGCTTTCGCGACCATGCGTATCGCGAAACCCATCCTGCTCGTGAGCACCCCGGTCGGGGTGGCGTTCGGACTGATCGAAGCTTGGCGGGTCGGGGCTTGGCTCGGCACCCTGATGCTCGCACTGCTTGGCGTGCTCAGTGGATTTTCATGGCTGACGGTGAGCCGGATTCGAGCGGAACGCGACGGAGAACCGCGCGACGATCGATGAGTCGACGGGCGATCTCGGTACGATCAACGCATCGCAAGTGATCGAGGACAACAACGCCTCGAACTGAGACACACGCGTCGATGCGTGTTGCGATGCCTCGGGCGCCGCCAAGACGAGGATATCGGCTTGCCTCCGCGCGACCCTCTCGCAAAGCGCAGAAGGATCGGTCGCGTCATCGAGTTCGGGCTCGGAGAACCACTCGTGGCACTCGCGTCGCAGACGATGGGACAGCTCGAGCATCTGCGACCGAGTGACGCCGTCGGGGGCGTTGAAATCATTGGCGACCACGATGCGAGGTGACGGCGCCCACGGGCTGCCCCGGGTCAGCAGTATGGGAGCCGTCACCTGCTTCACCAACTGAACGAGTTCCGGTCGCAGCGAAAGTCGCGATCCGCGCTCCCCGCCCTCGACGATGCCGCGAATCACGAGCAGAGGCGTCAGCGCCTCGACCCGAGCCGCGAGACCCTCGGCAACCGACGCGGCGCAGGCGACGCAACGTCGGATATCGAGATCGCGAGCGGCGACCGATCCACTGAGCGCGTCGAGGTATCGCTCGCTGTCGTCGAAGCACTCTTCGATGACACGCTTGGACGAGGCATCGGCATTACAGCGGCGGACCGCTCCGGCATGCTCGGTATCGCAGGAAAACAGTTCGATGACCGCCCCAAGATATCGAGCGAGCGCAGAGGCCTTTTGCAAGGCGGCCTGTGCGCCACCGCCTCGATCGACGAGCACCAGCAAATTGGGCGCGGCATCCATGGATCAGTTAACGGATTACTCGGCGCAGCGCGAGCAGAACGGTGTCTCGGGCAAGGCCTCGAGACGACCTGGCTCGATGGGATGACCGCAACGCGCGCATTCAAAGTATTCGCCACGCTCGAGGCGCGCGAGTGCGAAATTGACGCTCTGAAGCACCGTCCGCGCAGAAAGCCCGATGCCGCGCAGGACATCTTCGTTCTCGCGTTCGGTGACCTGTTCGGCGAAATCTGCCGACAAAGCCGCACCCTCGTGCCGAAGGTCGGCATCCGTGAGTTCGGCGCGCCTCGCTAGTTCAGCGCGCTTGGCGAGTAGACGCTTCCTTATCGTCTCCACGTTGTTGGACATATACGGCCTCCTTTGCGCCGCACGGACTTGGACCGCACGGTGACACGGGTCGATCGCTGCAACCATCGCGGTAAGTACTTATCCATGCCTTGAATGCCGTTTTTGGGTATCTTTTACCCTGACATTCCATGACATCCAGCACCGAAAACTCCTCCGTTCAGCGCGATCTGCAAGCGCTGCTCGATGCCACCGTCGATGCGGTGGTCGTCATCGATGCGCGCGGCCGCATCGAAAGCTTCAATCGCGCCGGCGAGCGGTTGTTCGGCTACTCGCAGAGCGACGTCATCGGCCGAAATGTCAGCATGCTGATGACGGCGATCGACCGTGAATTGCACGACAGCTACATGGAACGCTACATGGGCACCGGAGTCGCCCACATCATCGGCATCGGTCGCGAGGTCGACGCGCGTCGCAAAGATGGCTCCACATTTCCGGTGTTTCTCTCCGTGGGTCAGGTCGAAGGTTCGGACCCGCCACGTTTCGTGGGTCTGTTGCACGACATCACGCTGCGACGCGAAGCGATGGCCGCCATCCGACGCGAGCGCGATCGAGCCAATCTCTATCTCGAGATCGCCCAGGTCTTCCTGCTCGCCCTCTCGGCGGAGCGTCGAGTACAACTCGTCAACCGAAAAGGCTGCGATATTCTCGGCCGGCGGGAGATGGACCTGCTCGGTCGTGACTGGATCGACATCGCCGTGCCAGAAGACCAACGAGCACTCGTGCTCTCCGAACTCGACGCTCTCGCCGAGCGCCCCATGCATGAAGAGCGTTACTTCGAACACGACGTGTTCGCCGCCGACGGTCGTCGTCGACTCATCGCCTGGCGCAGTCTCGCCATGCGAAACGCCGAGGGAGAGCTCATCGGATTTTTTGCATCGGGCGAGGATGTCACCGATGCGCGGCGCGACGCGGAAGAAGCTTCGCTCGCCCAGCAACGGGTCACGCAGGTCGGTCGGCTGGCGACTATGGGCGAAATGGCCGCGGGTATCGCGCACGAACTCAACCAGCCGCTCGCCGCGATCGCCAACTATGCCAATGCGGCGCTGCGCATGACCGCCACCGCCGGAATGGACGCGACGTCGGACGAAGACTTCCAACTCGCCTTGAATCAGATCAGCCAGCAAGCATTGCGCGCCGGGGAAATCATCCGCCGTCTGCGTGCACTCGTGCAGAATCGCGAAACCCGGCTCGAACCGGCGAGCCCCAACGAGCTCATCATCGAGGTGCTGAGTTTCCTGCAAAGCGATGTCCGTCATGGCGAAGTACGCGTCATCCGCGAGCTCGACAGCCAGCTTCCGGTCGCACTGCTCGACAAGATCCAGATCCAGCAAATCTTGCTCAATCTGATTCGCAATGCCATCGAGGCATTGGCCGACATGCCCGCTGCGGACCGCGAACTGCGCGTGATCAGTCGCGTCGATGAATCACGTACGTTGTTCATCGAAATCATTGATCGCGGACCCGGCGTACCGGATGAACTGATCAGCCGGATTTTCGACCCGTTCTGCACGACCAAGGCTACGGGAACAGGACTCGGGCTCGCGATCAGCCGTACCATCGCCGAGGCCCATCAGGGCAAACTTCTTTACGAGCCGGCCGAAGGCGGCGGCTCACGATTCATTTTGCAGCTGCCTTGCCGAAGGGAGGATGCCTGATGGCCCGTCAAACCACCGTGTTCATCGTCGATGACGACGACGCCGTTCGTGGCTCCTTGCGCTTGCTCCTGAAGGCTTCCGGCCTACCGTCCGTCGCCTTGGGCTCAGCGCAAGAGTTCCTCGACACCTGGCATGCCGAGCAACCCGGCTGCCTGATCCTCGATGTGCGCATGCCGGGGATTAGCGGGTTGGAGTTGCAGACCGAACTCAATCGTCGGGGCGCCATCATCCCGGTGATCTTCATCAGTGGTCACGGCGACATCCCCATGGCGGTCGAAGCGATTCAACATGGCGCCTTCGACTTTCTGTCCAAGCCCTTCAGCGATGAGGATCTGATCGACCGTGTGCGGCGAGCGATCGCCGTCGATGCAGAGAACCGCAAGGCGCTGGCCGAAAAAGAAACACTGCGCAGCCGCTATGAATCTTTGACACCGCGAGAAAAAGAAGTCTTGCTGCTGGTCACCCAAGGCAAGGCTAACAAGGTCATGGCCGGCGATCTCGGAGTCAGTCAGCGAACGGTGGAGATCCACCGCGCCCGGGTCATGGAAAAAATGGGTGCCCACTCACTGGCGCAGCTCGTGCGCATGACCATCGACCTCGAGATCAATCGAGAGGGGTGACCCGCGAGAGCCAGTCGGCGATCGCCGCGATCCGTTCCGGAGGCAGTCGCGACACGATCGGCCGATGGGATTGCCCGAGCGAGTTTTGACCCGCCGCCGCGTCGCGCAGCTTTCTTTCGAGATAGGGGGCGTGTTGAGCGGCGAGCGCCGGGATGCCACTCGACTCCACTGCCCGCCCCTGCGGACCATGACAACTCGCGCAACTTCGGGCGAACTCCGCCGCCCCGGCTGCGAGTTCGCGACCGGACCCCTTGGCAGGCGGCGTCACCCGGCGCAGCCCTGCGATGTATCGCGAGACCGCGTCGACCGCCTTGACTCCCGCCAAATGATCGTCGTTCGAAAAATGCTGCATGCGAAGGTCGGTGCGCGCGCCGCTACGAAATCTTTGGAGCTGACGCCTGACGACTTCGGACGGCTGCCCACCGATCGCAGGCACGCTGCCATCGGTCACACCGCCGCCATCCTTGCCGTGACAGGCTGCGCAGTCGCGATACAGCTCGGCACCCGACTCGAGCACATCGCCCGATGCGAAAGCCGTCGGGAACACATGCGCAGTCAAAAGCACAACCCACGGGAGGATCGATTTCATGGGCGCATCGTAACCCACGCCCCTTGCCGTCGATGCGCACAGGCCTGCGTCATGTACTTATTCAATGCGCATGGTGCGGACCCCAACATGCGCGGGGTCCGGCGGATCGGCGCCGGGAACCGACCACTCGGGGGTCAACAGTCATGTCCGCACAAACCACAGCCGTGTCATACAACGACAAGGTCGTCCGGCAATTCGCATTGATGACCGTCGTCTGGGGCGTCGTCGGGATGTTGGTCGGCGTCATCATCGCCGCGCAGCTTTTGTTCCCGGCGCTGAACTTCGACCTGCCCTGGCTCACCTTTAGCCGCCTGCGACCCCTACACACCAACGCAGTCATTTTCGCGTTCGGCGGCTCGGTGATCTTCGCCACGTCGTATTACATCGTGCAGCGAACCTGCCACACACGGCTCTTCTCGGACGGGCTCGCAGCCTTCACATTCTGGGGCTGGCAGCTCGTGATCGTCCTAGCAGCCGTTTCGCTCCCTTTAGGCTTAACGAGCGGCAAAGAATACGCCGAGCTCGAATGGCCGATCGACATCCTGATCGCACTCGTTTGGGTGGCCTACGCCGTGGTCTTCCTCGGCACGCTCGCCAAGCGAAAGGTCGAGCACATCTACGTCGCCAACTGGTTTTTCGCCGCATTCATCATCACGGTCGCCATCCTGCACATCGTCAACAGTGCGGCGATGCCGGTCGGACTCACCAAAAGTTATTCGGCCTATGCGGGTGTCGTCGATGCGATGGTGCAGTGGTGGTATGGACACAATGCCGTCGGATTTTTTCTGACAGCCGCCTTTCTCGGCATGATGTATTACTTTGTGCCTAAGCGGGCGGGGCGTCCGGTCTACTCGTACCGCCTGTCGATCGTGCACTTCTGGTCGCTGATCTCGATCTACATGTGGGCGGGTCCGCACCATCTGCACTACACGACGCTGCCGGATTGGACCCAATCCCTCGGCATGGTCTTCTCAGTCATGCTGCTCGCTCCCTCCTGGGGCGGCATGATCAACGGCATCATGACCCTCTCGGGTGCCTGGCATAAGTTGCGCACCGATCCGATCCTGAAATTCTTGATCGTCTCCTTGTCCTTCTACGGCATGTCCACCTTCGAAGGCCCGATGATGTCGATCAAGACGGTCAACGCCCTATCCCACTACACGGACTGGACCATCGGTCACGTGCACTCCGGCGCGCTTGGCTGGGTCGCGATGGTATCGGTCGGGTCACTCTACATGCTGATTCCGCGCCTCTACGGCCGCACCGAGATGTGGAGCACGCGCCTCATCGACATCCACTTTTGGACGACCACTATCGGCATCGTGCTCTATACCGTCTCGATGTGGATCGCAGGCGTTATGCAGGGCTTGATGTGGCGGGCGACCAATGCCGACGGCACGCTCACCTACACCTTCGTCGAAGCGCTCAAAGCGACCTACCCGTATTACGCCATCCGACTCCTAGGCGGATCGCTCGTGCTCTTCGGCATGTTCCTCATGGTCTACAACGTCATCAAGACCATCGGGCAGGGACGAGCCGAGCCGGTATCGATCCCGGTTCCGCAGCCCGCGCACGCCTGAGCCATCGGAAGTCGTAACAATGAAACACTCCGTCATCGAAAAAAACATCGGTCTGATGAGCGTGCTGATTGTGATCGCGATCAGCTTCGGCGGCTTGGTGGAAATCATCCCGCTGACGCAGCAAGACGAAGTCACCAAAGCCGCACCGGGCATCGAGCCGTACTCCCCTCTCGCGCTCGAGGGTCGCGACATCTACGTGCGCGAAGGCTGCTACACCTGCCATTCGCAGATGATCCGGCCGTTGCGCGGCGAGGTGGAGCGTTATGGCCACTACTCGCTCGCCGGGGAGTCCGTCTACGACCGCCCGTTCCAGTTCGGTTCGAAGCGCACGGGCCCCGACCTCGCGCGAGTCGGCGGTAAATACTCGGACGAATGGCAGCGGCTGCACCTCATCAACCCGCGCGACCTCGTCCCTGAGTCGAACATGCCTGGGTTCCCATGGCTCGCCACGCGCACCGTCGACGCCGCGTTGACGCCCAAAAAAATGATGGCCCTCCGCAAGCTCGGTGTCCCGTATTCCGACGAGCAAATCGCGGCATCGAGTGCGGAAGTCGCCGGTAAAACCGAGATGGACGCCCTCATCCTCTACCTGCAGGGGCTAGGAATCGCCTCGAAGCAATGGAATTGACTCGGAGCCCGCAGCATGAGCCCTGAAACGCTTGGATTACTTCGCGGACTCGCCACCCTGTTCGCCATGATTGCGTTCATCGGCGTATGGGTCTGGGCTTGGGGACGCAAACGGAAACAGAAGTTCGATGACGCAGCACGACTGCCGCTCGAGGAGGACGCGCCGTGATGAGCGATGGCATGAGTTGGTTCGTGATCATCCTGACCACCGTCAACACCGTGGCAGCGGTATGGTTGCTCGTTTGGATGCGCAAACGCCGCAGCGAGACGGACAAGACGACCGATACGACCGGCCATACATGGGATGGCGACCTCAAGGAATACAACAACCCGCTGCCGCGTTGGTGGTTATGGCTGTTCATACTGTCCGTGATCTTTGCGGTGGTCTACACCGTGCTTTACCCCGGCCTCGGCAAGCATCCGGGTACCTTGGGCTGGACTCAGGTTAACCAGTGGGAAGCGATGCAAGCGAAGCAGGAGATCGAGGCGCAGCGCATCCTGGCGCGCTTCGTCGATCGTGATCCGGCTGAACTTTCAACCGATCCTTCGGCCATCGCGATCGGCCGAAATCTTTTTGCGAATGAATGCGCCGCCTGTCATGGCTCCGATGGCCGGGGCAGTACGGGCTTCCCCAACCTCACCGATGCCGACTGGCTTTAGGGAGGTGAACCGGAGTTGATTCAAGCCTCGATCACCGAGGGCCGCGCTGGAATCATGGCCCCTTGGATCGACGTGATAGGCAAGACGGGCGTGAGCGATGCGGCAGCGTACTTGATGTCCCTGTCCGGTCGGAAAGCGCCCGAGGGGAACCCCGTCGCCGGCGAAACGCACTACAAAACCTACTGCGTCGCCTGCCATGGCGAGAACGGCCAGGGTAATCATGCGCTCGGCGCGCCCAATCTGACCGACAACGTCTGGCTGCACGGCGGCTCGTTCAACTCGATCCGCTCGGTCATCGAGCAAGGCCGACAGAATCAGATGCCGGCGCAGGGTGATCGACTGGGAGACACCCGTATCCGCTTGCTCACGGCGTACGTCATCAGCATGGGTGAGACCCGTGTCGTCCAGCGAACGCCCTGATCGGGAGCGCGAGCCGATCGGCGAACGCAGTCGCGTCGCGCTGACCGTGATGTGGTGCGCGTTCCTCGCGGCAAGCGCGGCGACCGTGGTGTTCTTTGCCTTCGTCGACCCCTCCCCGGTCATCGCCGTCCTCAAACCGACCGGTGCCCTGCCCGGGCGCACGGAGCTCTACAGCCTAGGATTCCTGTTTTTCTTTGGTGTCTGCGCGCTGTCGGCCTCGTTGACGGCATGGCTGATCGCGCCACGAGCTCCTGAGGGTCCATGAGCAACGCAGACCCCGGCGTCGCAGAAGACTCCTACTACGCGCCACATCAGAAGATCTATCCCCGAGAGATCAGCGGCACGTTCTCGACGCTCCGGGTCACGGCCGCCTGGGTATTACTCGGCGCGTTCTACCTGCTGCCGTGGGTTCCATGGGGAGAGCGACAAGCGATTCTCTTCGATCTGCCAGTGCGAAAGTTCTATCTCTTCGGCCTGACGCTCTGGCCACAAGACTTCATCTTTCTCGCCTGGCTGCTCGTCATCGCGGCTTTGAGCTTGTTTTTCTTCACGGCCGTCGCAGGTCGCCTCTGGTGCGGCTACGCCTGTCCGCAGACCGTATGGACCGAGGTCTTTCTCTGGATGGAGCGCGTCACGGAGGGTGATCGCGCGAGACGGATGAAACTCGATGCGGCCCCGTGGTCTGCCGAGAAACTCATCCGCAAATCCGCTAAGCAATTTCTTTGGATCACTTTTGCACTCTGGACCGGATTCACGTTCGTCGGGTTCTTCACGCCCATCACCGACCTCGCCGCTCGCTCGATCAGCTTTTCGCTCGGCGGCTGGGAGGCGTTCTGGGTGCTGTTCTACGGCTTTGCCACCTATGGCAATGCCGGCTTCCTGCGCGAGCAACTCTGCAAATACATGTGCCCGTATGCACGATTCCAGAGCGCAATGTTCGATCGCGATACTCTCATCATCACCTACGACCAGAAGCGCGGAGACCTGCGCGGTGGTCGACGTCGCGGAGTCGATCCACGTGCGATCGGACTCGGGGACTGCACCGACTGCACCCTCTGCGTTCAGGTGTGTCCGACCGGGATCGACATCCGAAAAGGCCTGCAGTACGAGTGCATCGCCTGTGCCGCCTGTATCGATGCCTGCAACGGCGTCATGGACAAGATGGGCTACCCACCCGGCTTGGTGCGCTACGACACCCAACACGCCGTCGATCACGAAAGCACGCGTATCGTTCGGCCGAGAGTAATCGTCTATGGCGCGCTGCTCGCCGCGTTGATCGTCGGATTCGTCGCGACCCTGGCCATGCGAGAACCCCTCGCACTCGATGCGCTGCACGACAGAAATACGCTGTATCGCAACCTCGACTCGGGCGAAATCGAGAACGTCTACCTGCTCAAGATCATGAACAAGGCGGAGCAACCGCGAAGTTTCGTGGTGTCGCTCGAAGATATCGGCGACCACCGCCTCGACCCCGTAAGACCCGTGTTCGAGGTGGGCGCCGGCGAGGTCTTCAATGCAGCCGTCCGTGTACGTCGCGATGCATGGCAAGACGACGCAGAAGCAGAAGACGATGATCGACGAAGCGAGGCGATACGTCTGACCGTCACCGCCGTCGACGATCCCACGTTGAAAGTCTCCGCGGAATCACGATTCTTTGCTCCGAGAGATTGAGGTCGATCGATCATGACGCAGAAACGCCACGCCAGTCTCGGAAATCCCGCTCTCTGGGTCATGATCCTCATCCCAACCGCCACCGTGATCGCAAGTGTCATCACCCTCGGACTCGCCTTTAAGGGCGCAGATCCGGAGCTTCCGAAATCCTATGCAACCGAGGGCCTTGCGCTCGATGCGGACCTTGCTTTGCTGACGACCGCCAAACAGCGCGGCATCAAGGTCTTGCTCGATGTCGATCGGTCCGGAAGCATTCGCGCACGGATCCAAACCTCGGCTGCCGAGCGCTCGCCGGCCCGACTGAACCTGACCCTGACCCATTCCAACGACGCCCGTCGCGATCAAAAAATCGAATTGACGGCGATCGACGAGCCCGACCTCTATGTCGGCAAACTGACCACGATTCTCGAAGGGCGATGGTGGATTCAGCTCGACCATGACGGTGTGTGGCGCTTGCGCGGGCGAGCCGAAATTCCCGCCACTGGGCTCCTGCTCGGCGAGTGATCATGGCCACCGCTGTCGCCAGTCCTCTGCTGCTCGAAGGTCACTGGACCAGTGAGTCCGATGGCGAGGGGCATGCCGTCTTCAATGCGGAGGGCATCCACTGCGCCCGATGCGCCAAGGCGATCCATCGCGCTCTCGACGATCTTCCCGGCATCGTCAACGCCGAGGTCAACGTCGTCAACGGACGCGTCTCCGTCAGCTGGCGACCGCAGGAGGTTTCGCTCCCCCGCATCCTGCGCAAGGTGGCCGACGCTGGATTCAGGCCGGTGCCGCTCGTCGGGGAGGCGGCCGTCACGGCGCAGCGCGAGGAGCGGCGTACGGCACAAAAACGTATCGGCCTCGCAGCGCTCGGCTCGATGCAACTCATGATGTATGCGGCCGGACTCTATGCGGGTGCGTTCCAAGGTATCGACCCGCTCATGGCCGAAATCCTGCGCATCACCTGTCTCGTGATCGCCACCCCCGTACTGTTCTACTCCGGCGCACCAATACTGCGTGGCGCGATCGCCAACCTCAGACGCCGCGTACTCGGCATGGACTTCACCGTCTCGCTGGCGCTCGTTCTGGCCTACCTCGCGAGCGTCTACAACACGCTGCGCGGCGCGGGTGACGTCTACTTCGATTCAGTGACGATGTTTATCTTGTTTTTGCTGCTCGGCCGGTACGTCGAGATGCGCGGTCGACACCAGGCCACCCATCTCACCGAAGCGCTCGCGAGATCACTTCCCACGAACGCTTCGCGTATCGACCCGATCACGCAAGCGATCACACGAATTCCCTTAGATCAGATCGTCGTCGGTGACTGGCTGCGCGTCGGCAGCGGACAGGTCATCCCCGTGGACGGCGAAGTCGCCCTGCAAGATGCGTGGGTCGACGAGTCACTCGTGACCGGCGAGTCGCTGCCGCATCGGCGCCTTGTCGGAGAACGACTGCTCGGCGGCTCGCTCAACGCAGGCGCCGCCATCACGCTGCGAGTCACACGCAGACCGCACGAATCGACGCTGCATGGCCTCGTGAAGCTGCTCGAACGCGCTCAGGGTGAACGACCGAGGCTCAGCCTCGCCGCCGAGCGCATGGCCTCGTGGTTCGTCGTCCGCGTACTGATCCTCACCGCGCTCGTCGGGGTGATCTGGTACGTCGTCGATCCTTCGCGCGCATTCTCGGCCGTGCTCGCCGTGCTCGTTGCCACCTGCCCTTGCGCGCTCTCGATCGCCACACCGGTCGCCATCGCCGCCGCGACGACGCGCTTGGCGCGTCTGGGCGTCCTTGTGACGAGCGGCGATGCGGTCGAAGGACTCGCGACGATCGACACGGTCATGCTCGACAAGACCGGCACGCTCACCGCAGGAAAACCGGGCGTAACCTCAGCTCACATCGTCTCGGGTCAGATTTCGCGCGAACGCGCGCTCACCATCGCGGCGGCCCTCGAAGCGCAGTCCCAGCACCCGATCGCTGCGGCATTCAAACCATTCAATGATTCCCACGTGGTGTGTGCAGATGCCCACGAGATCGCTGGCGAAGGAATCGAGGGCACCATCGATGGCACGCGTTGGCGCATCGGGCAGCCCGGTATCACGCTGACGAGCGACTCGGGGGTGCGAGTTTCCTTCACGGTCGCGGACTCGATTCGCGACGATGCCTCGGAAACCGTCTCAGCATTGCAGGAATTGAATCTAAGAGTGTTATTGGCGAGTGGCGATTCGGAAGAGCCCGTCAATCGCGTGGCGCGCGAACTTGGCATCGCGAACGCCACCTCCTCTCTTAAACCTGGGCAAAAGCTCGAGCTTCTACGCGCAGAACAAGCGACAGGACATCGGGTGCTCATGGTGGGCGACGGTATCAACGACGGCCCGGTACTCGCCGCTGCCGATGTCTCGATGGCGATGGGTCGCGGATCGTCGATCGCGCATGCCGCCGGAGACTTGCTGTTGCTTCGCGAGTCGCTGTCGTCGTTACCCCGAGGCATCAGCGTGGCACGACGCGGGCTGCGCATCGTGCGCCAGAATTTGCGATGGGCGGCGTTCTACAACATCGCGGCGATCCCGATCGCCGCACTCGGATTCATGCCGCCCTGGGATGCAGCGCTCGGCATGTCGTTGTCGTCAATGATCGTCGTGTTCAACGCGCAACGCATCCTGCACCCCGCCGAAGGAGAGCGTTGATGGAGAGCGTCTACTTGCTGATCCCGCTGTCGATCCTGATCGGCGGAATCGCCGTATGGGCATTTTTTTGGGCAGTCGATCGGGGCCAGTTCGACGATCTCGAGCAGGCCGAGAGGCTCGCTTTGGAAGAGGACCGACCGCCACCCCAAGTCAGCGAGGCTGCCAGCGAATCGAGACCCCCGCGCTCGTGAACCGGGCGAAAGCATAGACTTCGTCGTTGTCTGCACCGCCGTCGAGGAACCGCACACTGGCGCCGACAGACCACTCGTCATCGATCGCTTTCATGACTTTGACGCCTGCATCGACGGCATACCCGGGCCCGCCAGCCAGCGCATCGATGTCGCCTTCAACTCGCCAACCTCGCCCCAACGGACGCTCGAATGCACCATGGATCAAGGGTACGAAACCGGTGTTGTTTTTCTCAGCCGAGCGCGCACCCTGACGAAGTCGAATGCTGGCGTCACGGATCTTCGCCGTGAATCCGACCTTGACCACGAGATCCTCGCGATCGATCCACCGCCATCGCACCGTGCCGCGCCACGAGTTGAACCGGTAACGGGCATCGACCCCACCGGCAGAAAAATTTTCGCCCTGAAAACGGATGGGATCGACGCTCACACCCTCGTCTGAGAGCGACAGCGGAGCGAGCAGCACTCGCCATTCCCTTCGCCCGCTCGAGGGCCAGGACACCTGCAGACGCGGCGCCATATAGGGCCCGTCACCGGTCAAGCGATCGAGGGCGAAACGCGATCCGCTCACATCGTTCGGCACCTGCACGTCGTTGCGACCCTGCCATGCCGCGTACAAGTCGGTATCGATGACCCAGCCTGAAGGTGAGGTCTCGGCCCGCGCCAAGTCAGCCGAGAAGAAGGCGCTCAAAGAAAACAGCGCCATCCCCACGGCGACCCGTCGCATGACAGAACTGCGGTTTCGAATGTGATCAGCCGGTGTCCTGAAGGCCTTGGGCAATACCATTGACACTCGCCAGCAAGGCTTCGAGTAGATCGCGGTCATTTCGTCCTCCTTCTCGCCAGCGGCGCAGCAGATCGACCTGCATTAGATTCATCGGGTCGACATAGGGGTTGCGCAGAGCGAGGGCCCTCTGCTGCGTTCGATCGCCGTCGAGCAGGTTCTGTTGGTCTTTGACGAGCAGCAGAAGTTCACGAGTCAGGCGATATTCGCGGCGTACTTCGCCGAAGAACCGGTCATCGGATCCGGGTCGCAACGCATCGTATTTCTCTGCGATGTGCAAATCGGAACGAGCCAGCATGATCTCGACGTCATCGATCAAGTTGCGCAGGAAAGTCCACTCGGTGAGCACCTGTCGTATCGCGGGGAGTCCCAAGGTATCTACGGCAACACGTAACCCGGTGCCTGCTCCGTACCAACCGGGCAGCAGCATCCGATTCTGCGTCCAGGCAAACACCCACGGCACCGCACGCAAGCCTGCAAGACCGCCAATACCTTCGCGAGCGATCGGACGACCACCGATTTGCATGCGCTCGATGACATCGATCGGCGTCACGCAGCGAAACCACTCATGGAACTCGGGGGAGTCATCGACGAGGGCGCAATAGCGTGCCGCGCTGGCGCGCGACAACTCCCTCGCGATCTTGAGTCGCTCTGCCTCGGATCCGGTTGCGCCGACGCCCCGCGCGGTGGCATTCGCCAAAGACAAGGCACTGAACGCGCGCTCCAAGGTGCGCAGTGCAATGGGGCCGAGCCCGTAATGCTGGATGATGCTCTCGCCCTGCTCGGTCAAGCGTAGCCAGCCGTTGATCGTGGATGGGGGCGATGCACTGACCACCGCATCGATCCGTCCACCCCCTCGGGGAATACTGCCGCCTCGGGCGTGAACGATGCGGTGCTCCTCGCCGGCAGCCGCCAACGATGCGGCGATCGCCGCTTGCGCCTCGTACACCGCAAGACGCGAGGCGACGATCCCCTCGCGCTTGTTGCCTTCGGAATAACCGACGAGCACGGTTTGTTGACGGCCCCGGGCATCGAGGTGCTTGCGGTACAGAGGCTCGGCGAGCAACTCTCCCATGAGCTCACCGGCGCGATTAAGCGCACCGGGCGTCGTGAACATCGGCGACACGTCGACGGCGAGCTCATCCGTCGTCTTGTCGAACGCTTCAGCCCATCTCGCGAGCAACATGGCGGCCAGAACGTCATCGGCCCCCTCGACACCGTTGACGATGTACGACCCGATCGCCTCGGGACCATGACGTCGACGACACTGCAACATCGCCTCGAACACGGCGAGCGCGCGCTTGCCCTCCGCGTCGAGTTCGACGCGCGGACCGATATCGCGGCTGATCCAATCCACGAGACGCCGCTGACGCGTCGAGCGATCGAGAGTGGTCCAACTCGGTTCATCGAGCGCCCGAGCCAGCACGCCGTGATGGACTCCCGAGTGTTGGCGTACATCGAGGGTCGCGAGGTGAAAACCGAAAGTCGCAATGCGTCGCTGCAGTCGTCGCACCGCGAAAAGCCCTGCATGCTGACCGCGATGCGCGAGCAAACTGTCGACGACGAGATCGATGTCACGTTGCAACGGCGCGGGTCCCTCGTATCCCGAGGGCCTGCCGTCGTAGGTGGCTCGCAAACGCTCGGCCACCTGAGTGAGAAATACTCGATAAGGCATGCGGTCGTGGCGTGCGGGAGCCGACGAGCGTGCACCGGGAATCAAGGTCGCATATTCATCGCTGCGTTTTTGCAACGCTGCGCTGATGCCAACTCGACTCGCGCTCTGCGACAACAGCTGAGCGAGCGACTGCACTTCGAGAAAGTAAGCGTTGACGATGGTCTGCTGCTGCCGCGCGAGCGTGTCACGCAGACTCTTGGCGTGCACGTCGGGGTTGCCGTCCATATCGCCGCCGACCCAGGTACCGAAGCGCAGCAGGGTGGGCAATTCGACTTGTTGCGGATCGACGCCGTAGTGCTTGCCGAGAGCCTCCGCGATTTCCTCATAAAAATTGGGGACGATGCGATAAAGGACTTCAGCGAGGAAAAACAGCACGTGCTCGCGCTCATCCGACACCGTCAGACGCTGACGCGGATGGTCCTCGGTCTGCCAATGGGTCGTCAGCTCGACGCGGATCTGTCCGATCGACGCACGCCGCTCGTTCGGTGCGAGGGTCGGATTCAGTCGGTCGTACAAGAGCTCTGCGAGCTTCAGTTGTTTGCGCAAGATGGTCCGACGCTTGGACTCCGTCGGGTGCGCCATGAAGACGGGCATGATGTGCAGCGATCTGAGCAGCTGAATCAACTCATCGAGCGAGAGTCCCTGAGCTTTGAGTCGACCGATCGCATCGTCCACACCACCCGGCTGCGGACGCTCCGCATCATCTTGGAAATACGCGCGACGCCGACGGATACGATGAACCTGCTCGGCGAGATTGACGGCCTGAAACCAACTCGAGAAGGCTCGCTCGAGATCCCGAGCGAGCGCGGGTGCGCGGCCGGCGACGCGCGCTTCGAGTTCGGCATCGGCCGCCACGTCACCGCGACGTCTCGCGATGGCGAGCGTGCGGTCGCGCTCAACGGTCTCGAAAAGCTCGACCCCACCTTGATCGCGCAGCACCTCACCGACCAGTGCTCCGAGCATGTGGACATCGTCACGCAACGCCGCGTGCTTGGGCGGGAACTCGATGTCGATGCGGCTCACGGCGGAATGTTACACCGGCAACGGATCCTGAAACGAAAAGGCCGGAAGGGAAACCCTTCCGGCCTTGTTCGTCTCCACGCCGTGAACGGCGTCGAAGGAGATCAACGGAACGAGTAGGTGAAATCCACACCGTAGCTCTGGCCCGCCGAGTCGTGGATAAACGACCCGCCGAATTCCGGCGCCGGGATGATTTCCTGGAGATACTCCTCGTCGGTCACGTTGCGTCCCCAAGCCGTGAGGCTGAAGGTGCCGTTGGAAACCCCGAGGCGAGCATTGATCGACTTGTACGGATCACGCTTCATCTTCGAGAACTCACCCTGTCCGAAACCGAAGTAGGTGAACAAGTTCGGCAGACGCTGCTTCTGCACCGGGTGGAACCAGGTCTCCCCGACGAACGAGCCGTCGATGCGCGCATTCACCGTCCAGTTGGTGGTGATCGGGAACTTGATATCAATGCCCGCATTGCCCGTGTACTTCGGCGCATACGGCACTTCACCACCCTTGGTGTACGGACGACCGACGTACTTGTCGATCTCGCCGTCCGTCGAGGCGTAGCCCGCGAAGAGCGAGACGTTCTCGTTGACGTTCCAGCGCGCATCGAGTTCGTAACCCTTGATCGACACTTCGTCGATGTTGGTGACGACGCGAAGCAGACCGAAGGGACCGGCGAAGAAGTTGAAGAACTGCATGTCCTCCACCTTCGTCTGGAAGGCGGCGAAGTTCACGCTGATCGTGCGATCGGCGAAGAACGACTTGAAGCCCACTTCAGCCGCCTTCGACACTTCCTTGCGGTATAGATCGTTGACGTCAGTGATATTGAGCGTCGCGTTGGCACCGCAAGTCGGCGGCGCGAAGTCCGCGCCGAGACACAGCGTGGTGCCACCCGCACGGCCGTAAGCCGAAGCGATGGTCGCCGCGCTACCCGACGAGTTGAAGCCACCGCTACGGAAACCGTAACCGTACGAGGCGTACACCGCGAAGTCCTCAGAGGTCTTCCAATTGGCCGACAGTTTCGGCTGCAACTGGCTGAAGCTCTTGGAACGGCTCGGGATCCCCGACGCGGCGAACGCGGGGTTCGCTGTGTAGGCCGGGTTGATATACGGGTTCGAGAAGAAGCTGAAGCCGACGGTTTGAGCGCGGCACGGGCCCGACGCTGCACCGGCGCTCGAGCAGCGCGGCACGTTGTTGTCAACCGAGCGATCCTCGACGTCATAACGCAACGCGAGCGCGAGCTCGAGGGCATCCGTCACGTCGTAGGCGACCTGACCGAACGCGGCATAGACCTTGCTCGAGAAGTCGTCATCGTAGAGAAGGTCGGTCGGGTTCTTGCCGGAGGTAGGCACGAAACCGGCAGCCGTCACGCCGCGAGCGAGATCGGAACCCTGCGACACGACCACGCGACGCTCGATGTCGGCGGCGTAGAGGCCGGCGACCCAACGCGGCGACTGATCACCCGCCGAGGTCAGACGAACTTCGAGGCTCGTGTCCTGCTGATCACGCTGCTGGTACTGATAACCGTCGCAGGTGGTCGGACCGTACGGCGGCAAGAAGCCCGCGCCGTTGTTGCCCGCCGGGGTCAACCAGATGTTCGACGGAATGCCGAAGAACGGCGGGATATATCCCGGGTTCGAGAGCTTCGCATCGTTCGACGAGCGGCAGGTGGCATCGAGCGAATAGAGCAGGAACGCGCCGCTCGTGCCGTCGGTGAGGAAGTAGTTGGTCTGATCATTGAACGCCAGGTAGCTCGAGAGCGTACCAAGCGAGGTCTCCCACTCTCCCTTGACGGAGAAGTTCAGGTTTTCCTGCTCGTTCTGCGGCGCAATGTTGTTGATGTATCGGAACGTGTGCTCGTTCGGGTTGGCGTAGAACGCCGGTCCGACGAACGGCGCCACGTCGGCGAGCGCAATGGACGCGTTGAAGTTGATCGCGCCCGCCTCGATCGTCGAGTACTTGGCCTTCACATCGACGTCGCCACCCGCAACCGGGAACAGCAATCGCGCTTGGAAACCGGTTTCCTCGTAGAAGTCGACGCAATCGTCGCAACGCAGGTCGAGGTTGTTCCACTGACCGTCGGTCGTGCGGGTGTAGGCCGAGATCGAGCCACGAGCCGCATCGCCCACCGGTCCGCCAAGGTAGAAGTTACCCTTGAAGCTGCCGTACTCGCCGCCACCCAAGCCGATGTCGAACTCGACCGTATCGCTAGGCTTGCGAGTCGAAATGATCATCGCGCCAGCGAGTGCGTTGCGGCCGTAAAGCGCGCCTTGCGGACCCTTCAAAATTTCGATCTGCGAAACGCCCGAGAGCTCTTGGTTGAGCGCGTTCGGGTTCGTCTGCAACACGCCGTCGATGACGAGCGCAAAGTTGGTCTCCGCATCGCGCGCGGTGTTGATGCCGCGGATGTTGACCTGCAGGTCTCCGGCTTCCGCCGTCTGAACTTGCGACACACCGGCCGTCAGCGCGATGAAATCCTGGGGACGCTCGATACCCGCGTTCTTGATTTCGGTCTGCGTGAACGCCGTGATCGTGACCGGGACGTCTTCGATACGCTCTGCGCGCTGACGAGCCGTGACGACGATTTCTTCGAGCTGGGCCTCTTGGGCACCCGACTGAGCGGCCGCCAATACGGCCATGACGCTCGCCCCGACTAGGGAAAGCTTGCGATTGCGGTAAGACATTGATCCTCCGTTTCGGTCCCTGAATGGAGTAGGGAAAAAATCCACGCGAGTCTAGGGCCGCGGATGACCATCAGGCAACGGAAAAACCGGCGTCCCCACAATTTTTCCGTTGTTAAAAAACAACAATGAAAGATCTCAGAACGGCCACTCCGACGCGCACGCGGGCACACCTTGGATGGGTTGCGGCATCATGGTCTTGGTAAAACCCGACTGGAACCGATCGACAGAGGAAATCGCCCGTGACCCGCACCCCGCCCGTTCCTGCCATCGATATCGTCAGCGGAATCTGGACCGAGGAGGCGATCTCCCACCGGCCCGGCTGGCAAGACCAATTCTTTGCCGGGAAAATGAAATCGAAGACGAACATGAAGGGCGTCTCGCTCGAGGATCAGCTCGCCCAGATGGCCGAGGCCGGCATCGAGCGCGCGTTTTTGTTCGCACCGAAGGCGGGTCGCAAAGGGTTACCGGGATCGTTCCATCTCCCCTACGAGGTGATCGCCCGAGCCATCGAGAAGTATCCCGGTCGATTTTATGGGATGGCTGGACTCGACCCATATGAGGGTATGAATGGCGTGCGTGCGCTCGAGGATGCCGTCAAGAACATGGGGTTCATCGGGGCTCATCTTTACCCTCATTGGTTCGATCTGCCGCCCGACCACGCCAAGTACTACCCGTTCTATGCCAAGTGCTGCGAACTCGGTGTACCCATCCAGATGCAGGTGGGCCAATCGATGGTCTACTCGAAAGACCAACCGATGCGCAGCGTCGGACGACCCATTCTGCTCGACGGCATCGCCTGCGATTTTCCGGAGCTCAAACTCATCGGCATCCACGTGGGCATTCCCTGGACCGACGAGATGATCGCAATGGCCTGGAAGCACGAGAACGTGTTCATCGGTTCCGATGCGCATAGTCCGAAATATTGGCCGCAGGCCTTCGTGAACTACATCAATAGTTACGGACAGGACAAAGTATTGTTCGGCACGGATTTCCCCGTGCTGGGTTTCAAGCGCACCATGGACGAAGTACTCGCGCTCGAGCTTCGCCCCGATCCGCTGCGGAAATTCCTGCGCGATAACGCGCTGCGTGTCTACGGACTGAACTGACGGTCATTGCGCAGCGTGACGGGTTGAGTCGTCGTCAGGTCAATCACCGCCGACGCCGACCGACTTCGCCGCTTGCTCGGCGTTGAGTGCAGCGCCGCTCTGTTCGAGCGCATCGATAGTGGCGTGATCGAGGCCCGCTTCACGCAGCACCTCTTCCGTATGTTCGCCAAGACGCGGCGCCGGCGTGCGAATGGAGGCCGGTGTTGCGCTGAAGTTGATCGGGAACGACGGCATGCGCAGCCGACCTTCGGTCGGATGGTCGTAGGATTTCCAGAATCCCGTCGCATTCAGGTGCGGGTCTTCGGCAAGCCCCTCCAAAGTATTCACCACGATGTGCGGAATTCCGGAGTTCGCGAGCACCTCGAGCCACTCGGCCGTGGTGCGAGTCGCCATGATCTTGGCGGTGGTCTGATTGGTGGCGTCGATGTTGCGCACCCGATCAGCCAGGGTCTTGAAGCGCTCATCCTCGATCAATTCGGGATGCCCCGTGACACCGCAGAACTTGACCCAGTGCGCATCGAGGTACGGCAGCACCGCGATGTAGCCATCCTTGGTTTTGTAGGGCTTTCGGTCCTTGCTCATGAGGCGCGTGTAGCCGGGCTTTCCTTTGGGCGGATCGAACGTCATACCCCACAAGTGCTCGGCCATCACCCAATTGACCATGGTCTCGAACATCGGGACCTCAAGCTCCTGGCCCTCGCCTGTCCGCTCACGATGGAAGAGCGCCGCGAGCACCCCGTAGACGACCGTGATCGCGGTGGTCTTGTCGGCCACGACAGTCGGCAGGTAACGAGGCTCGCCGAGCACGGCATCGTTGAGCATCGCGATACCGCTCGCTGCCTGGATCGAATCGTCGAGCGCGCCAAGTCGTCCGTAAGGGCCTTTCTTTGAGTACCCGTAGGCGCCGCAGTAGATGATGCGGGGATTGACCTTACGCAGGTCCGCATAGTCGAGGCCAAGCTTGGTCATCACTTGGGGTCGATTGTTGTGGACGAACACATCGGCATCTTTGATGAGCGCGAGCAGAGCGTCCCGGGCGCCCTCGACCCGCAAGTCGAGCACGATGCTGCGCTTGTTTCGGTTGCAGGTGAGATATAGCGCGGCCATCCCTGGGTTGTTGGCCGCCCCGAGTGAACGGTTGCTGTCGCCACGCGGCTGCTCGATCTTGATGACGTCGGCACCCATGTCGGCCAGCATCTGGCAGGCCCAAGGCCCGAGCACCACACTCGTCATCTCGACCACTTTGATTCCGTGCAACGGTCCGCTCATCGGCCATCTCCCTAGAACAACCCCTCGCCTTCAATGATACGCTTGGGTCATGTACTCGGAGCTTTTCCTCTTTCAAGCTCTCCTTCAGGCGGTCTTGTTCGTCTGGTTGTGGCGAGTCTGGAAATCGACGGGCCTCTTGGTGGCGGGCCTGCTGCTCATCCCGCAGTTCGGCCTCGTCTACGACAACCTCATCGTCGGGGCGGGACGATTCATCGGATTCTCGCCACTTCTCGAAGCCATCTCCTGGCCCCGCTTCTGGATCCATTGGCTCTTCGGCACCTGGCTCATCGTGGCGTCGGGCGTGGCGTTGCGACTCGCGGGCTTCGAGTTCATGCGCGGCCCTCGTCCCATGCTGGTGTTCTGCTCGCTGACCCTCGCCCTGATGTTGTACGACCTGCCGCACTTCTGGAACGAACAGCTCTACCCCGTATGCGAGTTCGATCTCATCCGTTACTCCACCGCGGTATCGGCGGACACACTGTGCTTCGAAGGTCAGGAAGTCGTGCGTAGCACTCCACCTATTCCATCCATTCTCACTTGCTTCGTCGTGATCGGCAGCGGCGCTGCACTCATGATCAAACGCAAATTCCCTTGGATGTTTTTGGGCGGTGTATTGATGCTCGCTTCGGCGATGCCGCCGTTCCGAAATTTCAAGCTCGACAACTTCGGCGAGATTCTCATCGCCGGCGGCTGCATCTGGGCGCTCGCGCATTTCTCGCGAGGCCGCAAGGCCGGTCGTCTCGCGCTCTCCTCCGACTCGACGACGTGAGCACAACCTCTTCGAACAGGACGGGTCTCATCGACCCCTGGGGCGCGCTCGCCTGCGCGGCTGCCGCGATGTTGTTCGCCGCCAAAGGCATCTTCGCCAAAAAACTCTATGCCCAAGGCTTGAGCTTCGAGGGCGTCGTCGCCATTCGCGCCATGATTTCGTTACCGCTCTTCTGGTGGTTTGCGCTGCGACGCGAATCTTTGAGCGTGATCGCAACGACCCCACCACGCGCAATTGCCGTCGCAGCCTTCGCCGGGGCGCTGTGCTATTACGCCGGCGCCTTGCTCGACTTCCTGGCGCTCACCATGATCGAGGCGAGTATCGAGCGGGTACTCATTTTCAGTTACCCGGCGATGGTCGTCATCTTCACTTCCGTACGCGATCGACGATGGCCGGCGCCTCGAGTGCTGGCGGCGACGCTGCTCACCTATCTCGGCATCTTCTTCACGATCGGCGGGTTCGATCTCGCCGAGTTACGCGCCAATTTACTCGGCGCTCTTCTCGTGATCGGCTCGGCGCTCTCTTATGCCATCTACTTCATGGTGAGCGAGACCTACACCCGATCGGTCGGTAGCGCCCGTTTCACGCTCATCGCCATGACAGCGGCGACTGCCTGTCTCGTACCCCATTATTTTTTAATCAACGGAACACAAGAGCTCACTGCCATCGACTCTTCCGGTTGGTGGCTACTGATCGGTATCGCGGTGTTCTGCATGTTCCTGCCCGCGTCGTTCCAGGCCGAGGGCGTGCGGCGCATCGGCGCAGAGCGCGGCGCAGTGCTCTCCACAGTGGGCCCACCGACCACCGTCTTGCTCGCGTTCACGCTGCTCGAAGAACGCTTGTCGGCCTGGCAGTGGACCGGGATGGCGTTGATCGTGCTCGGGATTCTGGTGCTGGATCTCGCTCGAACACGAAAATCCTGAGGCGCGTCACCCGCTCGGCGATGGCATACTTTCGGGTAGCAAACGGAGACCTGACGTGAGCCACACCCCGGTAAAAATCGCCCCGAACCGTTACAGAGAATCCTTCGGTCGTTACTACGAGGACTTCGTCGTCGGCGATGTCTACGAACATCGTCCCGGACGCACCATCAGCGAAACCGACAACACGTGGTTCACGCTGCTCACCATGAACACGCACCCGCTGCACTTCGACGTCGAGTACGGCAAGGCATCGGAATTCGGCCGCTGCCTCGTCGCCTCTCCGCTCACGCTCGCCATTCTCGTCGGCATGAGCGTAACGGATGTCAGCCAGAAAGCCATCGCCAACCTCGGCTGGAAAGACATTCGCATGACGGCGCCGGTATTTCCCGGTGACACGCTCTACGCCGAGTCCGAAGTGCTCGAGAAGCGAGAATCCAATTCGAGGCCGACCGCAGGCGTCGTCACCGTACGCACCACCGGGAAGAACCAGGACGGAAAAGTGATCTGCACCTTCGAGCGCAGCATTCTCGTGGCGAAAACCGGCCATGCCGTCGAAGACCGGATGGGCTACTGAAACATTTTCCGGAGTTCAAAGAATGAGCGACAACGTCGATCAGGACATCATCGACAGCATCGAGCGCTGGGCCGTACGCGAGCTCAAACCGGTCGCCAAAAAGTTCGACCATGCCGACGAGTATCCCGAGGAGATCGTCGAGCAAATGAAGGAGCTCGGACTCTTCGGTGCGACCATTCTCCCCGAATACGGCGGCCTCGGACTCTCGGCCTCCACCTACGCCCGAATCGTGATGAGCATCGCCTCCGTTTGGATGGCGCCCGTCGGCATTTTCAATTCACATCTCATCATGGCGGCTTGCGTGCAGCGCCACGGCACCGACGCGCAAAAGGCGAAATGGCTGCCCCGCTTTGCGAGCGGAGAGATCCGCGGCGGCATCGGACTCACCGAACCCAACGCGGGTACTGATCTTCAGGCCATCCGCACCGTTGCACGTCGCGACGGCGACCACTACATCATCAACGGCACGAAGACCTGGATCACCAACGGCGTGTATGGAAGCTGCTTCGGCGTACTCGTGAAGACCGACCCCGACGCCCAGCCACGCCACAAGGGCATGACCATGTTCTTGTGCGAGAAGGGCGACGGATTCGTCGCAGCCAAAAAAATCCGCAAGCTCGGTTACAAGTCGATCGACAGCGCCGAGCTCGTGTTCACCGATTTCAAGGTGCCGGCCGACAATCTCATCGGCGGCATCGAGGGCCGCGGTTTCCAGCAAGCCGTCGGTGGTCTCGAGCTGGGCCGCATCAACGTGGCGGCACGCGGAGCGGGTATTGCGGCGGGCGCCCTGCGTGATGCACTGCGTTACGCACAAGAGCGACAAACCTTCGGAAAACCCATTGCCCAACATCAAGCGATCCAGCTCAAGCTCGCAGACATGGCCACGCGCGTCGAGGCCGCGCGGCTGCTCATCGAGCAAGCCGCACGCAAATACGACACGGGCGAGCGCTGCGATCTCGAATCGAGCATGGCGAAGCTCTTCGCCTCGGAAGCGGGCGTCGAGAACAGCCTCGAGGCCATGCGCATCTTCGGTGGCTACAGCTATTCCACCGATTTCGACGTCGAGCGCTATTACCGCGACGCACCACTCATGTGCATCGGCGAAGGCACCAATGAAATGCAGCGCATCATCATCGCAAGACAACTGATCGAGAGGAACCCGATTTGACCGACGCGGCACAATCGAAAGACCCGCCCCTCCCGCTCGAGGGACTACGTGTCCTGACCTTCGAGGCCTTCGGCGCAGGGCCGTTCGGCTCGATGTATCTCGCCGATCTCGGCGCAGAGGTCATCAAGATCGAAAACCGCGCGCAAGGGGGCGACGCCACGCGAGGAATGGGCCCCTTCTTCCTGGGCGAACACGACTCGCATTTTTTCCAGACCTTCAACTTGAACAAGCGCAGTGTCTGTCTCGACCTGAAAACCCCGGAAGGACAAGAGGCGTTTCGAAAGCTCGTCGCCAAGTCCGATGCCGTACTCAACAATCTCCGCGGCGATCAACCCGACAAACTCGGGCTGACGTACGCGGCGCTCAAGGGGGTAAACCCGCGCATCGTCTGCGCGCATCTGTCGGCCTATGGTCGCGACAACGAGCGGCGCGGATGGCCAGGCTACGATTATTTGATGCAGGCCGAGGCTGGTTACCTGCATGTCACCGGGGAGCCAGGCTCGCCGCCCGCGCGAATGGGCCTCTCGATCGTCGACTACATGACGGGCATCACCACCGCGCTGGCGTTGCTCGCTGCGCTCTTCGGCGCCGCACGGAGCGGCACGGGACGCGATGTGGACGTGAGCCTGTTCGACGTTGCACTGCATCAGCTTTCTTATCCAGGTACCTGGTATCTCAACGACGGACTCGTGACCGGACGAATGCCCCGAAGCGCGCATCCGACCGCTACGCCGGTTCAACTCTTCAAGACGGCAGACGGCTGGATTTTCGTCATGTGCATGACCGAAAAGTTCTGGCAGGAACTGATGCGAGTGATCGACGCACCGCAGATCGCGAACGATGCGCGCTTTGCCTCGATGCCGCTGCGACGCGAGCATCGAGAACTTTTGACGCCGCTCCTCGATGCGGTATTCGAGCGTGAGACCACGGCGCACTGGCTCTCAAAGCTGCAAGGCGTGCTGCCTGCAGCGCCGATCAACGATATGGCGCAAGCACTACAGAACCCCTTCCCGATCGCCACCGGCATGATCCGATCGACGCCGCATCCGATGCGAGAGGACTTTCGAAGCTTTGCCAATCCCATCAAGCTCGATGGCAAACGACTTCCTGCTCAGTCTGCGCCCGGCCTAGGCGCCGATACCGACGCGGTGCTCGCCGAGCTCGGCTATTCGTCATCCGATATCGAGTCGCTGCGCCAGCGAGGCATCACGTGAAGCTCGAGGGCCTGCGCGTCGTCGACTTGTCGCAGTTCCTTCCGGGGCCGCAACTCACCTTGATGATGGCGGACCATGGAGCTAAGGTCATCAAGATCGAGCCACCGGGCGAAGGCGAACCCGGGCGTTATATCGGACCGCGTGAGGGCGGACACACCGTTTTCTTTCGAAACACGCAACGAGGCAAGAAAAGCTTCTGCGTCAATCTCAAGTCCGATCTGGGACGCGAAGCGGTTTTACGTCTTGCTGAAACAGCCGATGTCTTCATCGAAGCCTTCAGACCGGGCGTCGTCGATCGACTCGGCGTCGGCTATGCCGCCGTCTCGGCGCGCAACCCGCGCATCGTTTATTGCTCCATCTCCGCGTTCGGACAGAACGGCCCTTATCGTGAACAACCGGCGCATGACCTCGCGACCGAGGCCTTGAGCGGCATCGTCAGCCTCAATCAGGGCAACGATGGTGAGCCCGTGATGCCGCACGTGCCCGTAGCCGACGTCACCGCATCGCTGCACGCACTCTCGGGCGTGCTGATGGCGCTGCTGCGGCGCGAAAAAACAGGTCGAGGCGATTACATTGACGTCGCGATGCTCGACTCCGCCCTCGCTTGGACACCCAACATCACCGGATCGACTTTCGCGAACAAGACACCACCGACGCCGCGCGAGGAGCGCAGCCTCGGCGGCTCGGCGTTCTACAACATCTATCGGACGAAAGACGGACGCCACGTCGTGCTCGGGGCTCAGGAGCTCAAGTTCGTGCGTAAACTTTTGGGCGAACTCGGCCGCCTCGACTTCGTCGAGCTCTGCGAACGCGGGCCCGGCACTCATCAAGCGCCGCTCATTGGATATCTGCGCGAGCTCTTCGCCACCCGTACCCGGGCGGAGTGGATCGACTGGTTCCGCGACAAGGAGGTCGGTTTCGCCTGGGTCAACGACCTTCGAGAAGCCTTCGACGATCCCCAAGTTCGCGCGCGCGGCATGCGATTGCTCGACGAGAACGGACACGAACACATCGGTCCTCCCGTGAAGTTCCTGGACGAACCCGCCGCGCCGCGGCTACGCCTGCCTGCCATCGGCGAGCACAATGCCGAAATCCTCCGCGAACTCGGCTACGATGATGAGGCGATCGAGGCGTTTGCGAAGACCCTTGAATCCGGCGGTCCGAGCCACCGGTAACCCCGGCAGCCCTTGCCTTCGATCGCGAAGGAGATGGCATGCACTTCGATTACAGCGACCACGTCAAGGCACTCCGCGGGCAGTTGCTCGCGTTCATGGATGCTCACGTTTACCCGAACGAGCGGCGGTTCTTCGAAGAAATCGCGGCAAATCGCGCGGCGGGCAATCCCTGGGTGCCGACCCAGATCGTCGAGGAATTGAAAACCAAAGCACGCGCAGCGGGGCTGTGGAATCTTTTCCTGCCACGCAGCTCGCGAGCACCCGAGGGCCTCAGCAATCTCGAATACGCCCCACTCTGCGAAATCATGGGTCGAGTGCCTTTCGCCGCCGAGGTATTCAATTGTTCGGCACCGGACACGGGCAATATGGAAGTGCTCGAGCGCTACGCCAGCGAAGAACTCAAGGATCGCTGGCTCGAGCCCTTGCTCAAAGGCGAGATCCGATCCGCCTTTCTCATGACCGAACCCGATGTCGCCTCGTCCGACGCCACCAACATCGCCTGTCGCATCGAGCGCGATGGCGACCACTACGTCATCAATGGTCGCAAATGGTGGAGCTCGGGCGCGGGCGACCCACGCTGCAAGGTGTACATCATCATGGGTCGGAGCAACCCCGATGCACCCGCCCACTCGCAACAAAGCATGGTCGTCGTCCCAGCGGACGCGCCAGGCATCAAGGTGCTGCGCGCACTGCCGGTCTTCGGTTACGACGATGCGCCGCACGGCCACATGGAAGTTTCGCTCACCGATGTGCGCGTGCCCGTCGATCACATGCTGCTCGGCGAAGGACGCGGCTTTGAAATCGCCCAAGGACGTCTCGGGCCGGGACGCATCCACCACTGCATGCGTTCCATCGGCATCGCCGAGCGCGCCCTGGAACTCATGTGCCATCGACTGGCCAGCCGAGTTGCTTTCGGCAAGCCGCTCGCAACGCAAGGCGTTTGGCGAGAGCGCATCGCCGAATCGCGCATCGCCATCGAGCAAGCGCGCCTGCTCACGCTGAAAGCCGCATGGATGATGGACGTCGCCGGCAACAAGGTCGCGCGCAACGAAATCGCGATGATCAAGGTCGTCGCACCGAACGTCGCGCTGCGGGTACTCGACTTTGCGATTCAGGCCTTCGGCGGCGCAGGCGTCAGCGACGATTTCCCGCTCGCCTACGCCTATGCCTCGCAGCGCACGCTGCGTCTCGCCGACGGCCCAGATGAAGTACATCGCGACGCCATCGCCAAAGGCGAGTTTCGAAAATTCATTCCGAAAACCTGAGCATCTTCCACAATGAACACCATGAAAAATCTGTTTTCTGTCTCGGGCAAAGTGGTGCTGGTCACCGGCGGCTCTCGCGGCATCGGCGAGATGATCGCTGCAGGCTTCCTGGCCAACGGTGCGAAGGTGTACATCAGCGCCCGTAAAGCCGACGTGTGCAAAGAAACCGCTGCGCGGCTCGCGCGCGAATATGACGGTCAGTGCGAGGCGCTTCCCGCAGATCTATCAAAAATAGAAGGCGTTACGGCACTCGCAAAAGCTCTTGCCGAACGCGAGACCCGACTCGACGTTCTCGTCAACAACGCCGGCGCATCATGGGGAGCACCGCTTGGTAGCTTTCCGGAGACCGGCTGGGACAAGGTCATGGACACCAACGTCAAGGGTGTCTTCTTTCTGACCCAGGCCCTGTTGCCCCTGCTGCGCGCTGCCGCCACGAGTGACACACCCGCCCGCGTCATTAACATCGGCTCAATCGACGGCCTCGGCAAACCGCTCTTCGAGACCTACTCTTACGGGCCGTCCAAAGCCGCGTTGCATCACCTCACTCGCATGCTCGCGGCGCGCCTCGCGCCCGAACATATCTTGGTGAATGCCATCGCGCCCGGTCCGTTCCCGACCTGGATGCTGAGCACCGGCGTCGGATTCGGCGGCAAAATCGAGGGCGACGGCGTCGACTGGGATGCCGTGGGCCGTACCAATCCTAGCGGCCGGGTCGGCACCCCCGAGGACATCGCGGGGCTTGCCATCTTCCTCGCCTCGCGCGCGAGCGCCTACACCGTGGGCGAAGTCATCACCTGCGACGGCGGGTTACTCGTCTCGCGCTGATGCGTCCTTCTTTGATGCGTCTTTCGCTCTTACCCGTCGCGCTGTTGTCGGGTCTCGCCGTATTCGGCTTTTCGGCCATGCAGGAAGCGCTCGCGATCGAGCCGCGGAAAACGCCGCGCCCGAATATCGTCGTGATCGTCGCCGATGACTTCGGCTACAGCGATATCGGCTCGTTCGGAGGCGAAATCTCGACGCCCAACCTCGATGCGCTCGCTGCCGAGGGCACTCGCTTTTCGAGTTTCCATGTGTCGGGAGAATGCTCGCCCACCCGAGCGATGCTGCTGACCGGAATTCGCAGCCACCGAACCGGTGTCGGTGCGATGCGTGAATCGGTGCCGCCGTCGCTCGAGGGGAAGCGCGGTTATCTCACTGTGCTCGATCGCAACGTGATCACCGTCAGCTCGCTCCTGCAGCGCAGCGGCTATCGAACGTATGCCGTCGGAAAGTGGCATGTCGGCAAGGAGACGCACAACCTGCCGCCCGCACGCGGGTTCGATCGCTCGCTGATCCAAGGCGATAGTGGTTCGGACAACTGGGAGACCGATCAACGCTATCTCGCACTGACCGACCGCGTGTATTGGTTCGAAGACGGCGAGCCGGCGAAGATGCCCAAGGAGTTTTACTCCTCGCGCTTTTATGCGGACAAAGCCATCGACTATCTGCGCAACGACTGGGCCACGACCAGGTCTACCGAACGAGCGCCGTTCTTTCTCTACCTCGCCTTCCAGGCCAATCACATTCCGTTGCAGGCACCGCCAGAATTCATTGAGCGGCAGCGTGGTCGTTACGACGCCGGCTGGGCGGCTCTACGCGAGCGGCGTCACGCCCGATCGATTGAGCTCGGATTGATCCCAGAGGGTGCGCCACTTGGAGCTTGGCCGGGACTCGAAGACTGGAGCGCTCTCGATGCGAAGCGCCGCAACTACGAAGCACGCCGCATGGAGGTCTACGCAGGCATGGCGGAGGCCATGGATCATGAAGTCGGAAGACTGCGGGAGACGATCCGAGCCCTCGGTGCCGATGACGACACGATCTTCGTGTTTCTCTCCGATAACGGCGCGGAGCCCTCGGATCCGTACGAATATTTGAGCGGTCGTCTCTGGCTTGCGACGCAATACACTCGAGACATCGATCGTCTCGGCCAAAAAGGCGCCTATGCGACGATCGGACGCAACTGGGTGAGCGCCGCGGTGTCCCCGCTCTCAACGCACAAGTTTTACGCAGGTGAAGGCGGCTTGCGTGTACCGCTCATCATTCGATCGGTCGCCTCACAAGGGGACGCGACGTCACGCGGCCGGATCGCGCCGAGCTTCACGCACGTCACGGACATCACGCCGACATTGCTCGAGCTCGCCGGCGTATCGCATCCCGGTGCAGTCGGCGGCCCGGAACCGATGACGGGGAAAAGTCTCGTACCGCTGCTTCGCGATACGACCGCACAAATCCGCAGGCCTCGCGAGACGCTCGGCTACGAACTCGCCGGGAACGCCGCCCTCTTCGAAGGTGATCTCAAGCTCGTGCGTAACCTGCCTCCCATCGGTGACGGCCGATGGCAACTGTTCGACATCGCACGCGATCCGGGCGAGACGCGCGACCTCAGCCTGGCAAGAGCCGAAGATTTTCGACGACTGCTCGCGGCGTATCAAAGATTCGAAATCGAGGACGGGGTGCAGCCGCTTCCGGAGGGCTATACGCCGCAGCGACAGGTGTCCCTCAACGCCGCACGCCGCGTCATCTTGCCGCAACTCGCATGGCCCGCCGCCATCACCGTCGGCTTGACATTACTTTGGCTGATCTTGCGCAGACGTCGCAGACCGGCATGACTTACAATGCGGCCTTCACGCAAGGATGCCGCATGAAATTCCCAGTCCGCTCCGAGACCGTCCCCCTCGCCCTGCTCGCGCTTTGCGCGGCTGTTCTCGCGACACCCGTCGCGCGCGCCCAGCAAAGTACGAGCCCGCAAAGCATGGACGAGATGGGCCTCGAAGAGGTGGTCGTGACGAGTCGTCGCGAACCGGGTGCCGTCATCGGCGACATCACGCCCGAGTTTCAGTTGTCGGCGCAAGAAATTCGTGCGCTCGGCGTCGGTTCGGTCGCCGAGCTGCTCGTCGCGCTGGGTCCCCAGCTCGGCAGTAACCGCGGCCGAGGCGGCGGACGTCCGATCGTACTCATCAACGGGGTACGCGCCTCGGGCTTCGCCGAGATTCGCGACATCCCGACCGAAGCGATTCTGCGTACCGACATCCTGCCCGAGGAAGTCGCACTCAAATACGGCTATCGCGCCGACCAGCGCGTCATCAACTTCGTGCTGCGCCCGCGTTTTCAGGCCTTCACGACCGAAGTGGGCGCACGAGGTACGACCGACGGCGGACGCGAGGGTGCCGATCTTGGCGGTAATTGGCTGCGTATCCGACAAGACGATCGACTTCAGTTCGACCTGAAGGCGCGTCGCGAAGAGGGTCTCCTCGAAAGCGAACGTCGAATCGTGGGTAACGACGGCGAGCCCAATGCGGATGCCGCCTTCCGCTCGCTGGCCCCCACCGTCGATCAGTTGACGGCCAATGCGGTACTCGCGAAGCCGTTTTCCGAAGGCTCCTCGTTCACGATCAATGGAACTTTCGATGACACGCGACAGCAGTCGCTGCTCGGACTTCGCTCCTCGCCCGCGGGCGCCATTCCTCTCCGCCGCGACATCGACTCTCGCGAAGCGCGACTGAGTGGACTATTGCAGGGTACGCGCTCAGGCTGGCGATGGTCTTCGAACCTCACCGCCGAGCGCAGCGATTCGACGACTGAGACGAGCGGTGAAACCTTTGCAGGTCGCTCCCGCAACGACTCCCTCGATATCGATCTTGTCGCCAACGGCACGCCGCTCGATCTTCCGGCCGGACCGTTGAGCGTCACCCTGAAGGCGGGCGCAAGTACCCGCAGCATCGACAGCGTCTCTCGGCGACTCGGCACCGACCTCATCACCGATCTCTCGCGTAGCACGCAAGACGCGCAACTCAACTTCGACTTGCCAGTCTGGCGAGGCGAGGCCGAGCAAGCCGTGCTCGGTGCACTCGGCGCGAATTTCAACTATGCGATCGAGTATGTTTCCGACGTGGGCTCGCTGCGCACGCTCGGTTACGGACTCAACTGGTCGAAGGCGCGCACACTCAGGCTGATCTTTTCTTTGACCGACGAAGAAGGCGCACCCTCCATGCAGCAACTGGGTGGTGCCGTCATCTCGACCCCGTTTTCGCGAGTGTTCGACACGACCCGCAACGAAACCGTCGACGTCACGCGTATCACCGGCGGCAACTCTGCCCTCACGCCCGATCGACGAAAAGTGTTCAAGATCGGCGTCGGCTCTCGCCCCTTCGAGGATATCGACTTCGACGTCAACGCCGATTACGTCCGAACGCGCTCGCGCAACATCATCTCTGGACTCCCTCTCGCCACACCCGACCTCGAGCTCGCGTTCCCGACACGCTTCCAGCGTGATGTCTCGGGCCGGCTCACCACGCTCGATGCGCGCGCGGTCAACCTCGCGGGGCGAGATCGAGAAGAACTGCGTCTCACGCTGAATCTCAGCCGTCCGTGGGGCCCACAGCCCGAGGCGCCGTTTCCCCAACGAGGCAGCGGAGGTGGTCCACGGAACACCGAGGGACGACCTTCGCCCCCTCCGGGCGCGATTCCGGGCTCCCCGCCTACCGTCGCGAGTACGACGACCGCAACGCCGGGCGGACAGCCGCCCGCGGGCGTCGCGGCCTCAAGCGTCGCAGCCTCAGGGGTAACGAACTCGAGCGCGCCACCGGCCTCAGCCGAAGACGAGGCCGCTCGACGTGCCCGAATGGCGCAGATCGGCGAGCGCTTTCTCGCTTTCGCGCGTCGCGGCAGCGCGCAGTTCTCGCTCACGTATACGCAACGTCTGGAGGACGAGATCTCGCTCGCGCCAGGGCTGCCGGTGCTCGATCTTCTCGATGGCGACTCGCTGTTCGATACGGCAGCGGCTGCGCGTCACGAGCTCGAAGCGGCGGTCGGCGCCAATCGTGACGGCTTCGGTGGGCGCCTCACGACCACTTGGCGCAGCAGCAGTCGGGTCGTCGGGTCAGCGGCCTCGCAGCGAGGCGATCTCGACTTCGCCTCGCTCACCACCGTCAACCTGCGGGTGTTCGCCGATCTCGGCCTGCAGCCTTGGGCGAGAGACTACCCCTTCCTGCGCGGGGCTCGCGTCAGCCTGGTGGTTGGCAACCTGTTCAACGAGCGGCAGTCCGTCAAGCCTCGGGAGGGCAACGTGCCCGTGATCTACCAGCCGGATCTCCTCGACCCGCAAGGCCGAACGCTCCGTCTGACGTTCCGCAAACTTTTCTTCCCGACCTTTCAACCGCCCGGAGGTCGCACGGGCTGACGCGGACTGCGATAATGAGGCGGTTACACCGCTGCGCAGGCCTGCCATGCTCGAGACTCTCACTCGCGTCCCGCCCGATCCGATCCTCGGCGTCTCCGCCGCCTTCCAGAAAGACGACTCACCGGAAAAAGTAGATCTCGGTGTCGGGGTCTACAAAGACGAATCAGGCAAAACGCCGATTCCTCGCGCCGTGAAGCGTGCCGAGCAGGAGATGCTCGCCGCGCAAACCACCAAGACCTACCTCTCGCCGATCGGCAACCCGGGCTTCAACGCCCAGGTCGCGGCCCTCACCTTCGGCAGCGACCTCGTCGGTCGCAAGGGCGATCTCTCGCTCGCGCAAGCCCCGGGCGGCAGCGGTGCGCTTCGACTCGGTGCCGAACTACTGCTCGCCGCCAGACCCGGCTCGAGCATTCACGTCAGCGATCCGACCTGGGCCAACCACATACCGCTGCTCGGCAATGCAGGACTTCGTCTGGAGCGATATCCGTATTACGACGCAACTCACAACGCGCTCGCATTCGATCGGATGATCGAATACTTCGACGCACTGCCCGCGGGATCCATCGTGCTGCTGCACGCCTGCTGTCACAACCCAACGGGTCAAGATCTCGATGCCTCACAGTGGGCCGCCGTGGCCGACGTGCTCGCACGACGTCGGCTCGTTCCCTTCATCGACATGGCGTATCACGGCCTCGGGGAAGACCTCGACCGTGACGCGGCATCGATTCGGCTCGTCGCCAAAGCCGTCCCCGAGTTGCTCGTCGCCGTTTCTTGCTCAAAGAATTTCGGACTCTATCGTGAGCGGACGGGCATGTTGGCCGTGCTTTCGGCGGGTAGCGAGCCCGCCTCCATCGTCTCGGGCCAGCTCGGTCGCCTCGCCCGCACACTTTGGTCGATGCCGCCCGATCACGGCGCCGCGATCGTCGATCGCGTGTTGTCGCAACCCGAACTCCGACAGGACTGGATGACCGAACTGCGTCACATGGCAAATCGCATCAATTCTTTGCGCACCTTGCTCGCCGACCGGCTCTCCGAGGCGACCCAACGCGACTTCGGCTGGATCAAAACGCAGCGCGGCATGTTTTCACGTCTACCCCTTACCACAGACCAAGTGGTGACGGCGCGTGAAGCCTTGCACATCTACATGGCGCCCGACGGTCGTATCAACATCGCAGGCGTAAGCCCGGCGAACGTCGAGCATGTCGCCACAGGCCTCGCGGCCGTGATGCGCGGATGACGCACGATCCGACAGCGGGCTTGGGCGAATCCGCGCTACGCGCATGGTGGATGCCCTTCACCCACAATCGACACTTCAAGTCGCATCCGCGACTCATCGCCTCGGGCAAAGGCGCCTACTACACACTGACCGACGGCAGACGCGTATTCGATGGTCTGTCGGGTCTTTGGTGTTGCCCGCTCGGGCATTCACCCGATCGCGTCGTCGAGGCCGTACAGCGCCAAGTCGCGACGCTCGACTTCAGCCCGAGTTTTCAGATGGGACATCCCGCGGCCTTCTCGCTCGCCGAACGCATCGCCCGTTTCGCAGGTCGCCCGAACGATCGCGTGTTCTTCGTGAACTCGGGCTCGGAAGCAGTTGACACTGCACTCAAGATCGCCGTCGCCTATCACCGCGCTCGTGGTGAAAGCTCGCGAACCCGCATCATCGGGCGCGAGCGCGGCTATCACGGCGTCGGAATGGGCGGCATCTCGGTCGGTGGGATCACCGCCAACCGGAAGATGTTCGCCCCGCTCATGATCCCTGGGGTCGATCATCTCCCCCACACGTTCGATCCGACGCGGATGAGCTATTCGCGGGGCCAACCCGAGTGGGGCACACACCTCGCCGACGAACTCGAACGCCTCGTGACCCTGCACGATGCCAGCAATATCGCAGCGGTCATCGTCGAGCCCATGCAGGGCTCGACCGGCGTCATCGTGCCGCCGCGCGGCTATCTGCAACGACTGCGCGAGATCTGCACGCGTCACGGCATCCTGCTCATTTTCGACGAAGTGATCACCGGCTTCGGTCGACTCGGCACACCCTTCGCAGCCGATTTCTTTGGCGTCAAGCCCGATCTCATCACTTTTGCCAAAGCCGTCAACAACGCGGCCGTACCGCTGGGCGGCGTGATCGCCTCAGAGGCGATTTACGACGCGTTCATGAGCGGACCTGAGCATTTGATCGAGTTCTTCCACGGCTATACCTATTCGGCCCACCCGTTGGGCGTGGCCGCCGCTCACGCCACACTCGACGAACTTCTCGAAAGCAAATTGATCGACCGCGCCGCGACACTCGCGCCCGTGCTCGAAGAGGCCGTCCATTCGCTTCGCGGTGAGCCGCTCGTCGCCGATATCCGCAATCTCGGATTAGCAGCCGCCGTAGACGTGACGCCGATCCCCGGAAAACCCGCCTTGCGGGCCTTTCAGGTGTTCGAGCAAGCCTTGTCGCGCGGCCTGCTGCCGCGCTTCACGGGCGAGACGATCGCACTCGCGCCACCGTTCATCTCGACCGAAGACGAGGTGCGCAATGCCGTCGAGATTTTGAGAGCGACGCTGCGCGCGGCAGCCTAGATCACGCAGGACACGCCGGTCCCGCCGAGACCGCAATAACCGTCCGGATTTTTCGCGAGGTACTGCTGATGGTAGTCCTCGGCGTAAAAGAATTCGGGCGCAGCAATGATTTCGGTGGTGATGCCGCCATAGCCACCGCCGGCGAGGCTCGCCTGATAACGGTCGCGACTCGCCTTGGCCTCCGCGAGCTGGGCGTCGCTCGTGCAGTAGATCGCCGAGCGGTATTGCGTGCCGATGTCGTTTCCTTGACGCATGCCTTGCGTCGGATCGTGCCGCTCCCAGAACGCGCGCAACAACTCGCCGTAGGACACCTTGGCCGGATCGAAAATCACCCGCACCACTTCGGTGTGCCCGGTGAGGCCGCTGCAGACCTCTTCATACGTGGGATTCGGCGTGTAGCCGCCCGCGTAGCCGACCGAGGTCGACACGACGCCCGGAATCTTCCAGAAAAGCCGCTCGGCGCCCCAAAAGCAGCCCATCCCGAACACTGCTTCGACGGTGCCGGCCGGAAACGGCGGCTTCAGCGGCGCACCATTCACGAAATGCTTGGCGGACACGGACAAGGGCGCAGAGCGCCCGGGCAGCGCTTCGGCAGCACTGATGACTTCGGTTTTGCGACGGAGCAGTGACATGAGTGCAATTCTGGGGGTCGACCGCCGTGTCTTCAAGCGGTGGGTTGTGCTCGGGCGGGTTGTTCTCCGGCGAGCCGCTGCGTAACCTTTGCACTCATGACCGCCTGCCACCCGCACAATCTTCGACGAGACCCGACCGAGACACCGAAAGCCTACGGGTTACGCGTGTCCCTCAAGCCCGGCGATCCCTTCCGTACACTGCTCGGTGCAGACTGGAGTCGCACCCATTGGTTCGCCACTATCGAAGAGCGCGATGCGGCACTCGCCGAGATGAGTCGCAAACACGAGTACTCACGGCCAGGCGATCGCCCTGCGCACGTCTATGAAAAAGTCGTGAGCTTCGCCCACCAGCGACGCCCGTAGGTCATCGCGACCGTCACTCAGAACGTTCGGCCGAGAAACAGGTAGAAAGTGTTCTCGCCGCCCTCGCCGAAACCCGTGCCGAGGTAGACGGGGCCGAGCAGCGTGTCGAGCCCGACGAAGACGCTGCCGTGGGTGAGCGAAGAACCGAAGCTGATGTCGCTGCGGCGATCCCAGATGTTACCGGCCTCCAAAGATAATCCCGCGTACGCCGGCACATTCAGGAACCCTTCCCCTCCGCGCCCGATCTGCCGGTAATAGAGCAGACGCGCGAGCGCATAGTGTCGGCCGCTCAAAGAATCGGGCGCCAAGCCCGAGAGGTTGAGGAACCCGCCCACGGGAAACAAGGACCGGACGGTATCCGGATTGGAATTGATGTTGGTACCGAAAGACGTCCAAAGCACGCCCGTATGCCGTCCGCTCGAACGTGCCGCGAGCCAATCGACCGATACGAGATCGGCCCGACGATCGGAACCCAGACTCGGCGTCTCGGCGCGCCACTCCGCCACCAAATACTGCCCGCGTCGCGGAAAATTCCGGTTGTCGAGCACGTCGTAAGAGAACCGTCCGTAGAACTCTCGAAGGTCGAAATCCTCGACGGCCGGGACCTCGTCATCGCCGATACGCAGACGAGCCTGACCCGATGCACGCCGCACACCGGCGCGAATCTCGCCCCAGTTCGACAACTCGCGACCGAAGTCGATTCCGTACTCGGTCGTACGCAGGCGATATTCGGCTCGTCGAACGCCCTCCTCGATGAGCGGCACATTGCGAAGATCGAACCGTGCCTGCGGCATCACGAACCATCGGACCGAATCGCCGAGCGGGATGTGGAATTCCGTGGCGACCTTAGGCTCCGAACCGACCTGGAAGTCCCACACCCACTCGGCTGCGAGCGGGCCGATGTCGGCGAGCACGATGCGCGCAGCGGCGTTGTAGCTGGAGTTGCCGTTGAAATCGTCTTCGAGGTTGAGCCCGAAGCGCACGTAGTTCGGACCCCAGGAATTTCGACGGGCACTGAGCTCGAGCAGATCACCTTGTGCTCCGTCGCGCAGTCGATAATCGACGCTCTCGAAATTACCGCGGCCGAACAACGTGGTGAGACCCTCATCGAGCGCCTCCGCGCTCGACAGATCGACGAGGCCCGCACGCAACAACCGCTCGTAGCGGAGTGAGTCCGCTGCCACCCGAACATCTTCAATTCGCGGCTCACCACCCCTGACGGCACTACGTGTCGCGAGGTAGCGCGAGTAATCGCCGTCGCTGAGTCGCAACGCCGCCAGTCGATCGCTCGCGGCGCGCGCCGAGGCTTCACCGAGTTCCACCGCCCTCGAAAGAATGTCGAAATCGAAACTCGAGGCCTCGCCGAGTTCAGGCGTCAACAAAATATCGGTCGGCTTCAGCAACTGCCGCTGGGCATCGCTCCCGCGTCGGATGAGGATCGACAACATCTGATTGGAGATGGTCGCGACAGAATCGAGCGTGTCGCGCTTGCGCAGGGGGAACCCCACGTCGACGACGATGAGCACGTCGACGTCCATGCGGCGCGCGAGCTCCACGGGCAAATTATTGGCGAGGCCACCATCGACGAGCAGTCGACCGTCCAATTCCACGGGCGCAAAAACACCCGGCGCCGCGAGACTCGCCCGCATGGCCGTGACGATATCGCCTTGCTTGAGGTCGATCGCCTCGCCCGTCTCGAGATCGGTGGCGACCGCCCTGAACCGGGTCGGCAGCGCATCGAACAGCTCGATTCTCGCTACCGGCAAGGTGATGCGACGCAGCGCTTGGGAGAGACGCTGCCCCGAGACAAGCCCTTTCGGCAGCCGGAACGTTCCGCCTTTGAGGCCTAGCGGAAAATCGACGAGAAAATTTTGATCCTCACTCTTGCGTCGGAAGCTGAGTCGATCACGGGGGCCCGGCTCCTGGAAGGCCTGACGCCACTCGGGAGACTCGACGAAGGCGGCAATTTCGGCCGCGCTGAGACCGCTCGCGTAGAGGCCGCCCACGACGGCCCCCATGCTGGTCCCTGCCACGGCATCGATGGGGATGCGCTCGGCCTCCAGAACTTTGAGCACCCCGACATGAGCCGCCCCGCGCGCCCCGCCCCCCGAGAGCACCAACCCGACACGCGGACGCTCACCGGCCGCCTCGGCCACGGAGGCCAGGAGCGTGAACGCCAGCAACAGTACGGAGGTCAAACGCACGACTGCAAGGATACCAAGCGATAATGCACCCATGCTCGAACTTGCCTTGATGGCCCTGCTACCTGCGTCCCCCGCCTCGCTCGAGGAGGTGGTGGTCACCGCGCGACGCCGCGAGGAGCGCCTCGTCGACGTCGCGGCCAGCGTCTCCCGTCTCACGCCCGGCGACCTCGGACGGCTCGATCTCACCCACCACGCCGAGAGCCTGAACCGCGTGCCCGGAGTCTTTTTGCAACGCGGTAGCGGCCAAGAGAGTCTGCTGGCGATCCGCTCTCCGGTGCTCACCGGCGCAGGCGCCTGTGGGGCCTTCCTTTTCTTGGAGGATGGTTTTCCACTTCGACCTACCGGCTTTTGCAACGTCAACGAACTGTTCGAAACCAACACGGCCCAGGCTGCGGCGGTCGAAGTCCTGCGCGGACCCGGCAGCGTCGTGCACGGCGCCAACGCCGTCCATGGCGTGATCAACGTGCTGACGCCCTCGGCGGCAGATCTCTCGGGCCTGCGACTCAGCACCGTTCTTGGTGCCGACGATTTCGGATCTCTCGGCTTCGCATTCGGCGATGGGCGCCAAGCGCTGCAGGGGCTCATCCGTCACGACGGTGGGTTTCGGGAAGACTCCGAAGTCACCGAACTGAAGCTCAATCTCCTTCACGATCGAGAGTTCGCGGGGGGCGATCTGCGATGGCGCGCCGCTGCGACACGGCTCGACCAAGACACTGCAGGCTTCATCCGAGGACTCGATTCCTATCGGGACCGCGTCCTGCGCCGTTCGAATCCCAACCCCGAGGCCTTCCGGGACGCCGAGAGCCTTCGGATGTCGACCGTCTGGACGCGCAGCGACTGCGAGGGCTGCGACGATGAAGCGCGGTTGATCCTTCGACACTCCTCCATGACCTTCCTGCAACATTTCTTGCTCGGCAAGCCGCTCGAGAAAAACTCGCAGACGAGCGCAGCGCTCGGTTTCGCACGGAGTCGCCCCCTCGCGCTCGAAGGCTGGTCGTGGCGCGCGGGTCTCGATGCCGAGTGGGCCGATACGTCGCTGCTCGAGATCCAAGATGGTCCAACGCTCGAAGGCAGCGCCTTCGCGCGCTCGATACGACCCGCAGGGCGACATTACGACTACGCGGTCGAGGTGGCCTCGGTCGGCGGCAACGCATCGATCGAACATCGCAGCACCGACTGGCTCTGGCGCGCGGCGGTGCGGGCGGACTACATCGCGTACTCGTATGACAACCGGATGCGCGACGGCAATACCGCCGAAGACGGCACGCCGTGCCCCGGCGGATGCCTCTACAGCCGCCCGGCAGATCGCAACGACCGATTCTCGCGACTGACACCCCGAATCGAGGTCATCCGCCACCTGAGCGAGACGCAGCACGTCTACGCCGTCCTTGGCGAAGGCTTTCGCCCACCCGAAATCACCGAGCTTTATCGACTTCAACGAAATCAATCCGTCGCCGATCTCGATGCCGAGCGCATGCGCAGTGCCGAGCTCGGTTGGCGTTTTGCATTCGGCGAAGGCGCGACCACGGTGCTGCGCGGCAACCTCGCGCTGTTCCGGGCGCGAAAGAGCGACGTCATCCTGCGCGATGCGAACGGATTCAACGTCATCGGAGGTCGCACACGACACGAGGGCGTCGAATACGAACTCGTCTGGCGAGCACTGCCCGGTTTACGAGTCGATCTGGGCGGCACCTTCGCGCGTCATCGTTACGATTTTTCTCGGGCGATCGAGGGCGGCGAAACGATCACCGCCGGCCTCGACATCGATACGGCTCCGCGACACATCGATCGTCTTGCGTTGAACGTGCAGCCGCACGCCCGTCTCGGCGTCGAGGTCGACCTGCGTCGCATGGGTGCGTACTTCGCCGATGCCGCCAATGCTCGAAAACATCCGGCACAGACGGTACTCGGCCTTCGGGGAAAGTGGCAGTGGACGCCGAAGTTCGCGCTGACGCTCGAAGTCGACAACCTCGCCGATCGCTTGCTGGCCGATCGAGCCGATTTCGCTCAGGGCGATTGGCGTTACTTCCCGGCGCGACGACGCAGCGTTTATCTTGGGGCCGACTGGCGTTCGCGCTGACGCCCCCGCGGAATCTGCTGGGTGATGCAATGGATGTTGCCGCCACCCAATAAAATCTCGCGCGCTGGCACGCCCACCACTCGGCGATCCGGAAAAATGCTCTGCAGCTGCGCGATCACTTTCGCATCGAGTCGTTGATCGAGCATCGGCACGATCACGCCGCCGTTGGCGATATAAAAATTCACGTAACTCGCCGCGAGACGCTCACCGCCCCTGCGAGATTTGGTGCCCGGCCGAGGCATGAGGCCCGAGGCTTCGATGTCGGTCATCTCGAGCGGCCCAGGCATGGGAATTTTGTGGATTTTGAGTCGTCGACCCCGAGCATCGCGCGCGTCGCTCAGCCGCTCGAACGCATCGCGCGAAATCGCGGTTTGCGGATCGCGACGATCGTCGCACCACAGCAGCGCCACCTCGCCCGGCGCGACGAAGCAGGCCAGGTTGTCGACGTGACCATCGGTCTCGTCGTTGAACACACCACGACCGAGCCAGATGATCTGCGTCGCGCCCGTATACACCTGCAACAAGGTTTCGATCTGGCGCCGACCGAGAGCCGGGTTGCGATTGCGGTTGAGCAGACACTCTTCCGTCACGAGCAGCGTACCCTCCCCGTCGGAGTGGATCGCCCCGCCTTCGCATACGATGGGTGCTCGGTAACGATCCAATCCCTCGAGCGCCAACACTCGACGCGCCACGAGCTCATCGCGATCCCAGGGAAAATACAGCCCGCCGTCGAGACCGCCCCAGGCGTTGAAGTGCCAGTCGACCCCTCTAACCTCGCCTCGGGGTCCGACGAGGCAGGTCGGCCCCACATCCCGCATCCAGGCGTCATCGCTCTCGAGACGAACGACCCGAATTCGCGGCTCGAGCGAACGCCGCGCCTCATCGAACTGCGCATTCGAGACGCCCACCGACACGGGCTCGAATCGAGCGATGGCATGTGCCACGGCCGCGAAGGCCCGCTGGGCCGGACGGGCGTGATCGCGCCAGTTGTCCGGCCGAATCGGCCAAAGCATCCAGCAGCCTCGATGCGGCTCGAACTCCGCGGGCATGCGAAAACCGTCCGCCAGCGGCGTTGACGTCAAGGGGTCGCTCATCCGCAGGATTCTATCGGAGCCGCCGCATGGACGGGCCGACCCCGAACCCCATGGTAGAATTCGCGCTCGCAACGGCGGGGGTTTCGAAAAATCGCCGGGCGTTTCAGAAGGAGTTCACACCACATGACCACGGCTTCCAAAGTCACCCTCACGCCACCGGCCGGGGGCGCCAAGATCACCATCAAGGACGGCAAACTCGTCGTTCCGAACAACCCGATCGTCCCGTTCATCGAGGGCGACGGTACGGGGCCCGATATCTGGCGCGCCAGCGTCCGAGTCATCGACGCCGCCGTCGCCAAGGCTTACGGCGGACAGCGCAAGATCCACTGGCTCGAGGTCTATGCCGGTGAGAAGTCGAACAAGCTCTTCAACACGTGGTTGCCCGACGAAACCGTCGCGGCCTGTCGCGAGTACCTCGTGTCGATCAAGGGCCCGCTCACCACGCCCGTCGGCGGCGGCATCCGCTCGCTCAACGTGGCGCTGCGTCAGCTGCTCGATCTTTACGTCTGCCTGCGCCCTGTTCGTTGGTTCAAGGGCGTGCCCTCACCCGTGAAGGCACCCGAGAAAGTCGACATGGTGATCTTCCGCGAGAACACGGAGGACATCTACGCCGGCATCGAGTTCGAACTCGGCTCCGACGAGAACAAAAAATTCAAGGAACTCTTCAAGGCGAACTTCCCGAAGGCCTACGCGAAGATCCGCTTCCCGGAGACCTCGGGCATCGGCATCAAGCCGGTGTCGCTCGAGGGTACCGAGCGTCTCTTCCGCGCGGCCGTCGAGTACGCCATCGTCAACAAGCGCAAGAGCGTGACCATCGTCCACAAGGGCAACATCCAGAAGTTCACCGAAGGCGCGTTCCGCAACTGGTCCTACGCACTCGCCGAGCGCGAGTTCCCGGGTCAGACCTACGGCTGGGAACAGTGGGAGCGCACCAAAGCCGAGAAGGGCGAGAAGGCGGCAAACGCGGAGATGGATGCTGCGAAGAAAGACGGCAAGGTCATCATCAAAGATGCCATCGCCGACATCACGCTGCAGCAAGTGCTCACCCGTCCCGACGAGTTCGATGTGCTCGCCACCTGCAACCTCAACGGTGACTACCTCTCCGACGCGCTGGCCGCTCAGGTCGGTGGCATCGGCATCGCGCCGGGTGCGAACATCAACTACGTCACGGGCCACGCCGTGTTCGAGGCCACGCACGGCACCGCGCCGAAGTACGCCAACCTCGACAAGGTCAACCCGGGCTCGGTATTGCTTTCGGGCGAAATGATGCTGCGCTACATGGGCTGGACCGAGGCGGCCGACGCTGTCATCACGGCCATGGACCGTACCATCGGCCAGAAAACCGTGACCTACGACTTCGCGCGTCTCATGGATGGAGCCAAAGAAGTCAAATGCAGCGAGTTCGCGGACGCACTGATCTCGAATCTTTGAGGTCGACGCGGTGACCGCCGAGAACCTGATCGAAGAAGGATCTCGGCGGATCGCCGCGGCCTTCGCGGCCTACAACCGTGAGTTCCGCGACATCACGCGGCGAGCGCCCACGCGTTTCGACGAGCGCGACTGGCAGGGCAGCCAGCAAGATGCCGTCGAGCGCATCGAGCTCTACGATCGGTGGGTCAATCTCACCGTCGCGAATGCTCGCCAAGATCTCGGAGATGTCGCGCTCGATCGTCAGCTCTGGTCGGCGATGCGCGATCGATTTCATGCGCGAACGGCGGGCTTGCCCGATGCCGCGTTCGCTCGGACCTTTTTCAGCTCCGTCTCTCGCCGAGTGTTCGGTACGGTGGGCGTCGCGACGGACATCGAGTTCGTGGGGGTCGATCTCGATCCTCTCGAGGGCGCCGGCGACAACGCCGAAACCGAGCTCTACCGGAACCGCGGCAGTCTCGAGCTTGTCATCGAGGACCTGCTCGGGGACATCCGACTGCGCAGCCCCTGGATCGATTTCGAGAAAAGCGTGCGTACGGTCACGCTCGAGATCGGCAAGCAAGTGCGGCGCCACCTGCCAGCCGGCGTCGATATCGATGGCGCGCTGCAGCATATCGAGATCCTGAAGCCGCTTTTCTTCCAGAGCACTCGCGCCTACATCGTCGGTCAGTTGGTGGCGGACGGACTGCGTCTACCGCTGTCGCTCGCACTCAACAACACCGATCGAGGCCTCTTCATCGATGCGGTGATGCTCGATGAAGACGAACTCAGCATCGTCTTCGGGTTCACCCGCTCGTACTTCCATGCTGATCTCGAGCGCGTGGTCGAAGCTGTCGTCTTCCTGCGTCACCTGCTGCCGAAGAAACCGTTATCGGAGCTTTTCACGGTTCTGGGACGCGCACGACAAGGCAAAGCGGAGCGCTATCGCGAGCTTGCCCGACACCTTCAGCAGTCCGACGATTTGTTCGCGCACGCACCGGGCGAACGAGGCCTCGTGATGATTTGCTTCACCCTGCCCTCGCTCGATGTGGTGTTCAAGCTGATCCGCGACCGTTTCCCGCCGGTCAAGACCGTGCTGCGCCAGGACGTGATCGACAAGTACAAGTTCGTCTTCCGTCACGATCGCGCGGGCCGTCTCGTCGACGCCCAGGAGTTCAAGCGCGTACGGCTCCCGAAGGTGCGCTTCACGGCGGAGCTGATCGAGGAGTTGCTCTCGGAAACGGGCGAGACCGTGCATGTCGAAGGCGACGATCTCGTTTTTGATCACATGTACATCGAGCGACGCATGGTGCCGCTCAATCTCTACCTCCGAGAGGCCCCGCCCGAAGAGGCCGACAAGGCGGTGGTCGACTATGGCCAGGCGATCCGCGATCTCGCCCTCTCCAATATCTTTGCTGGCGATCTGTTGCTCAAAAATTTCGGCGTGACTCGCCACGGTCGGGTGATCTTCTACGACTATGACGAACTGTGTCAGGTCACCGACTGTCGGTTCCGCGAGATGCCTCAAGCCGACAACGACGAGGACGAGATGCGCGGCGAGACCTGGTTCTATGTCGCCGACAACGACGTATTTCCCGAAACTTTCCTGAACTTTCTGGCGTTCAGCGACGCGCAGCGCGAGCTTTTCCGCCGCACCCACGGCGATCTGCTCGAGGCGGATTTCTGGCGCGGCATCCAGCAACGCGTGAAAGAAGGGGTCATCCTCGAGATCCTGCCCTACCGGCCGCGGCGCCTCGGGCAGTCGGTCAGCGCACCGAGTTCGTCCTGATTCATTGGCAGGCCGACCCGCACAGCGTTAGGATCAGGCCATGTCGGTCTCGGATCACGTCGAAGTCAAACCTCGGGACATCCATTTTTCGATGGAGTCCGCCCGTGGCCGTCACTGGCTCGGAGGCGATCCGGTCGGGACCGCCGTCCTCAACGCGCTGTCGCTCACGTTTCCCGATGGCGAGAAGCTCTTCATGGATGCCGTCAGACATTTTCGCGGCAAAGTGACGGGCGCGCTCGCAGACGATGTCCGGCAGTTTCTCGCTCAGGAGGCCATGCACTCGCGCGAGCACCACGCCATGAACTCCATCATCGATCGCGAGAAGTATCCCGTAGAGGAGATTCTCGGACGGATTCGGTCCCGAATCGCGTTCAATCGCTCCAAAGGCCCGTACGCGATGCTGCTGTCGACCATCGCGCTCGAGCATTTCACGGCCATGATGGCCGACATGCACATGCAGAACCGGGGCTTGTTCGCGAACGCCGATCCCGAGATCGCGCGCCTTTGGCGCTGGCATGCGCTCGAAGAGACCGAGCATAAGGCGGTCGCGTTCGACGTGTTCCTCGAGGTAACGAAGCACTGGTCGCCGCTCAAGCGCTACCTACTGCGCTGCTGGTCGATGATCTACATCACCTTCAATTTCACGCGCAACATCGCGAGCCATGCCACCTGCCTGCTGCAGGCCGACGGTTACACCGAAGCTGAGGCCCGCAAGGCCGTGTCACGATTTCTTTGGCGCGATCCGGGGATCTTCCGGCAGGGCTGGCGCAGTTATTTCGCGTGGTACCGACCGGGCTTTCACCCCTGGGATCTCGACAACCGGGCCGCGCTCGCCGAGTGGCGCGCCGAGTTCGACGTCACCTGATCACAGCCGCGAGCGTCCGGCCATTCGGCGATCCATCGTCGGATTAGTTCCACCCCTTCCTCGTGCGCCAGGGCTCGCCCGAGCTCGGGCATCATGGCCCCCGGATCGGTCGAGGCCATGCGATAGACCGTAATCGACTCATCGGGCGCTCCCGGCACGAGGCCGAAGCGACGATTCCCGGTCCCCCGCCCGGCGGCAATCGGCGATTTGCAGACCCCGAGCGCGACCGGCGAGGTCTCGGCGGCGTCCAAAGACAAGCCTGAGGTGTCTGCAGGCCCCAAACGGTTATGGCAGTGCCCACAGTTGATGTCGAGGTAAGCCCGCGCACGCGCCTCGAGCGGCGCCTGCGCGTCATTCCAGACGGCGGACCGCGGCAGCGTAACGGCGCTCGTCGTGCCACCTCCCGGCGCGGAAAGACGTCCGGTACCCACCCAGTGCTCGAGTTGATTCGCGCGACCCCCGGCCTCGCCGTAATCGTGCTCGCGATTGAGATGACGGGCCTTGAGGCCGATCGGCGACAAGCTCCCGCGCTTGACGTCGGTCGCATGACACCCGGCGCATTGGTTGACGTCCGGCACGACGTAATCGAAAGCGACCTGACCGCGGCCTGACTCCGCCTCGCCCTCGCTCACGAGCGTGAGCTCGCGCACCGCACCCGCCCTCTCGAGTCGCGCTTCGCGTTGCGCGAGGTCCCAGACATAGGTCGAGGCCGCCCACCCCGAGGCACGACGCACCATCACCCGCGTCTCGATGAGACGCACCTGATCGAGCACGAGTCGACCACCGCGCTCGAGCCCTCGCGTCTCCGCGGTTCGAAGCACTTGCGACGGATCGCCCCCCGCCGCCAGCGGGTAATAAAAGGTCTTGGTGACGATGGTGCCGACCGGAAACTCGAAGACCCCCTCGGACGCATAGGTCGCCCGAGTCCCCTCAGGCATCCACACCGTACGGAGCTTGTGCGCGTAGTCGCTGAAGAGCGGCGTATTGAGTTCGTACTCGACGACCCCCTCTCGAGGCACGAGTTGCCCTGCTTCGATGCCGAGCACTCCCCACTCGGCCAGCGTCTCGGGGTCGATCGACTCATGAAACACGGGCCCCGTTGGTCCTTGCGAGCAGCCGGCGCTCACCGCGAGCGCGATCATGAGCACGATCGATCTCGTCGCACTCAAGATCGCTACGCGTGTCACAACGCGAGCTCCACCGCCGGCAGCGGTGCGAGCGCACAGTCGTACTCAACCGACGAGACGCGAGGATTACGGTACTTGCCGGGTCCGTCAGCATTCAGCACGGGCCCTGCATCACGCACGCAAATCGCGAGGTCCGCGGGCAGCGTGCCGCCCCGTGTTTTCTTTGAGTCGACATAGCCATCCCACAATACCGGCGGGAATCGACCGCCGAGACCGAAGACAGCGAGTTTCAACGCTTTGAGGTCGAGTCCATCGGGGGTGTCGCCGCCGCCGGAGTAGCGGTTACCGTAGACATGGATGGCCTCGGGATAAGGATCGAAGATCTCGGCAACCCCTTTCTCAGTCATGTAGCCCGTCGAGAAATAACTCGAGATGATCACGTGAGCCGTTGCATTGTCGGCGAAATCATTGTCGAAGATCTCGACTCGATCATTGGAGTTGATGACGACGCCAGATCCCGCCGGGACACTCGCGACCGGCGTGCCCTCGGCGCCGAAATTGGGGGTGTTGTTGCCGTGAATCTTGTTGCGGAACACACGCGTCCCTTCGCCGCGTTTCGGCAGGTTCGGCATGTTGAATACCAGTACGCCACCGGTATTTTCGGTCGCGACATTGTCGTAGACATCCGCGCGCTGCGAGTTCTCGATCTCGATGCCGGCCACGTTGAGCCGCGCGGTATTGCGGCGCACCACGATATCCTCCGACTGCCCTACGTAGATACCCGCATCCGACGCGCCGATGACGAGGCAGTCTTCGATGAGCACCTGTCGCGTGCGGACGGGATAGAGCCCATAGGCTCCGTTCGACGTGCTCGGACCACCGGTCCACTCGATGCGCAACCCACGCAACGTGATCCGCTCTCCCTCATTGACTTTGACGGCATCACCGCGGGTGTCTTCGATCGCAAGATTCTCGAGCGTGAAGTCGCTGGCGTTCACGAGCAGGCCTTCCGCGCCGACTTTTTGGCCTTTGAACGACAGCACGGTTTCGTTCATGCCGGCGCCACGAATCGTGACGCCGCTCACCCGGAGACTGAGACTACGATCGAGCGCGTAGCGTCCCGCCGGGATCTCGATGACTTCGCCCGGCTTGGCATCGAGGAGCCGCGTTTGCAGTTCGCGCTGAAAATTGTCGTCGACCGCCGTCTCGTCTTGCGAACCGCACCCGGCAAGCACGAGCGGCAATACGAAAAGAACCCACAGACCCCGTCGAAAAAACGTGTCGACCTGTTTCATGTACCCGCCTTCTCCAACGCCTGGAGGAGATCTGCTTTCAAATCCTCGACGTCCTCGAGTCCGATCGACAATCGAACCGTGCCCGGCCCGATTCCCGACACCGCGAGGTCTTCCGGTGAAAAATCTTTCGGCTGCATCATCTGCGGCGGCATGGCGAGGGACTCCGTGGAGCCGAAACTCGGTGTCCGCGCAAAGAGATGCAGCGCCTCGGTGAAGCGCCGACCCGCTTCATAGCCCGCCACGAGATCGAAACAAATCACCGAACCGAAATCACGCATCTGACGTCGGGCCAAATCCGCCTTGGGATGCGAGGCGAGGCCTGGGTATCGAACACCCGTACATGCCGGATGCTGCGCCAAAAATTCGGCGACGGCTTGCGCGTTCGCGGCTTGCTGTCGGTAGCGAACGAAATAGGTCTTCAAACCTCTGACCATGATCGAGGCCGACAAGGCGTCGAGGTGTGCCCCGAACAACCGGAAATCGCTGCGAAGCCGATCGATGAGTTCGCGATTGGCGATGACCGCACCGCCCATGACATCGCCCGCTCCGGTCGCAAACTTGGTCAGGCTATGCACGAAGAGATCGATGTCGAACTCCCCGTGCTGATGAAATCCTGCGGCGGTGTTGTCGATGACCGTCAGCGCGCCGTGCGCGCGTGCAAGACGAGTGATCGACTCGATATCGGCGATTTTATTGATCGGATTGGTCGGACTCTCGAACCAGACGAGTCGGGTTTTACGAGTCGAGAGTTCTTGCTCGAGTCCCTCGAGATCGTCGATGGAGAGCATGCGGTGGGTGACCCCGAAACGCGCCAGCATTCCGCGGATGATCTGACGCGTGGGGCCGTAGCCCTCCGTGAAGAACACGACGTGATCGCCCGCGCGCGTGAGCCCGACGAGTGTCTGGGCGACGGCATTGACGCCCGAGGCGGTCACCATGCACTCGTCGCGACGCTGCAACTGCGCCAGCATGAGCTCGAGCTGCCGGACCGACGGGTTGGAGAGTCGCGAGTAAAAGAAACCCGGTCGCTCGCCCCGCGCGATCCGCTCGCCCTCGAGCACGGTCTCGGTCTCCCATTTGACGTTCTGGAAGATCGGCAGGTTGAGCGGATGATTATCCTCCGGCAGTTCGATCGCCGGCGGGTGGTTGACCCGAGTTTCGTCTTTCATTCGTTGAGTCAGTTGCCGCTACGGGCCATCTGCTCCTCGCGTAACCGACGTTTTTCCTCGTGCCGCATGTAAAGCGTCGAGAGCACCACACCGGTCGCGACGATCAGCACCAAGATGGTCGCGAGCGCATTGATGTCGGGACTGACGCCACGACGTACCCGAGAGAAAATTTCCATCGGTAGCGTCGAGGAACCCGGGCCGGAAACGAACTGCGAGATCACCACGTCGTCCCACGACAGCGTGAAGGCGAGCAGCCAGCCCGAGACCAGTGCTGGCACGATGAGTGGCAACGTGATTCGAAAGAAGACCGTTGCCGGCTTCGCGCCGAGATCGAGCGCCGCCTCTTCGAGCGCGTCGTCGAAGCCTGCTAGACGCGACTGGACGATCACCGTCACGTAGGCCATGGCAAACGTGATGTGTGCAATGGTGATGGTGAGCATCCCGCGACCCTCGGGCCAGCCGATGAGCTGCTCGAGGGAGACGAAGAGCAAGAGCATCGCAATACCCGTGATGACTTCAGGCATCACGAGCGGCGCCGTGGTCATGGCAGAGAGCAATGCCCGACCACGAAACGGCCCGAACCGCGCGAGCACCAAACCCGCAATGGTGCCGAGAATCATGGCACCCGTCGCCGTCATCGCGGCGATCTGCACGCTGATCCACGCGGCACCGAGCAACTGGTCGTTCTCGAGGAGCCTCACGTACCAGCGCAGGGTCGGTGAGTTCTCGGCATCCCACACCGTGACCAGGCGCGAATTGTTGAGCGAGAAGACCATCATCGAGAGGATGGGGATATAAAGGAACGCGAGGCCGAGCCCCAACATCCCGTTGCGGAACCAGCCACGATTATTCATCGCCCGCCCTCATCGCTTGGCTGCCTCGAGCTCACGTCGCTGATAGCGCTGGAACAGCAGGATGGGCAACAACAGCATCAGCAATAGAACGATGGCCACTGCACTGGCCACCGGCCAGTTTCTGGCGCTGAAAAACTGCGCCGAAAGTACAGTGCCGATCATGAGCTGGTCGGTCCTGCCGAGCAGCGAGGGAATGACGAACTCGCCCACCGCCGGGATGAAGACGAGCAAGCAGCCCGCCACGATTCCGGGCATCGAAAGCGGCAGCGTCACCTTGAAGAAGGCTTTCATCGGAGACGCGCCAAGATCTGCAGCAGCTTCGAGCAGCGTGAGATCGTGCTTCTCGAGATTCGAGAACAGCGGCAGGATCATGAACGGCAAATAGGAATAGACGATTCCGATGTATACCGCGAAGTCGGTATAGAGCAGTGTCAGCGGCTGATCGATCACCCCGAGCGCAAGCAAGGTATTGTTGATCACTCCGTTGGTCTTGAGCAGACCGACCCATGCGTACACCCGCAACAGGAACGACGTCCAAAACGGCAGGATGATCAGCATCAGGAAGAGATTTCGGGTACTCGGTCCACATCGTGCGATGGCATAAGCCATCGGATAGCCCACGAGAAGACAAAACACCGTCGAGATCGCTGCGACTTTGACCGAGTAAAGAAACGTACTGAGGTAAAGGGAGTCCTGCCACAGCACTTGGTAATTGGACAGGTTAAGCGTCGCCACGAAGCGCTGGGTCTCTTCGACCCAAGCGAACAACGGTGCGTAGCCGGGCTGGATGGGCTGCATCCAAGAGAACGAAATCTTGAAGACGATCAGGAACGGCACGACAAAGAAAAGCAGCAGCCACACGGAGGGCACGCCGATCACGAGTCGCTTTCCGAACACGGACTGCAGCGTGGAGAGGACCTTGTCCACGGGCTTAGATCGTCAACACCACAGGGCTGGAAGGATGCCAGCTGAGATGCACCGTCTCTTCCCAGACGATACGCTCGTCGGCATGTCGCTCGACGTTGGGAATGGTGACTCGCACCATCCGCCCAGACTCGAGGCGCACGAGGTAAACGGACAAATCGCCCATGTAGGCGATTTCCTTGACCACACCCTTTGCGCAGTTCTCGGAACCCGAAGGCGCCGAGCGCGACATCTCGATTTTTTCAGGCCGAATCGCCACCGCCACTTTGGCCTCGGGCGGCGCACTGATCCCGTGACTCACGAATACCGTAGCTTCGAGCTCATTGCAACGGATGCGAACGTGCCCCGGCTCGTCCTCGACGAGTTGCCCGTCGAACATGTTGACCGAGCCGATGAAGTCGGCGACGAAACGAGAATTCGGAAATTCGTAAATGTCCGTCGGCGTTCCCACTTGGACGATTTGACCCTTGTTCATCACGCCGATACGCGTGGCGAGGGTCATCGCTTCTTCCTGATCGTGCGTCACCACGACGAAGGTGACGCCGAGCTGCTCTTGAAGGTTGATCAACTCGAATTGGGTATGCTCACGCAGCTTCTTGTCGAGCGCACCGAGAGGCTCATCGAGTAGAAGCAGCTTGGGTCGCTTGACGAGCGCTCGAGCCAAGGCCACACGTTGACGCTGACCACCCGAAAGTTGGTGCGGCTTTCGACGCGCGAAGTCGCCGAGCTTCACGATATCGAGCATTTCGCCGACCCGCTTGTCGATCTCGCTCTTCGAAAGGCCTTCTTGCTCGAGTCCGAAAGCCACATTCTTCTCGACGGTCATATGCGGAAAGAGCGCATATGACTGGAACATCATGTTGACCGGACGGTCGTACGGCGGGATGCCCGCCATGTCCTGTCCGTCGATGAGAAGCCGTCCCGAAGTGGGAGACTCGAAACCGGCGAGCATGCGGAGCAAGGTGGTCTTGCCGCAGCCAGAGCCGCCGAGCAGACAAAAAATCTCACCTTTGAAAATACTGAGCGAGACGTTATCGACCGCGACGAAGTCACCAAAGCGCTTGGTGACACCCTCGATACGAACGTACTCGTGACCCCGGTCGATCGTTTTTTGCGACACGTCCCGCCCCCACCCCGAGAATGCCGCGGCCGCGCGGAGACGACTCTCCGCGCGGCCTGCGGGTTATTGACCGGCCTTGAAGCGAGTCCAGGTCGCCGTCAAAGACTGCGTGAACGCATCGCTCTCCGCCAAATCGACCTGAAGACGTGACTTCACCTCATCGGTCGGATAGATCGCGGAGTTTCCGAGGATCTCGGCCTTGATCAATTTTTGCGCGGGCACATTGAAGCTCGCGTAATTGACGAGGTCGGTGTTCTTGGCAGCGACTTCAGGCCGCATCAGGTAGTTGATGAACGCGTGGGCGTTGTCGACATTCTTGGCATCCTTCGGAATGGCCAACATGTCGAAGAACATCATGGTGCCTTCGCGCGGGATCTTGTAGTCAATCTTGATACCGTTCGAGGCTTCTACCGCACGATCACGCGCCTGGAAGATATCTCCCGACCACGCCATCGTCAGACAGATTTCGCCGTTGGCGAGATCGTCGATGAACTTCGACGAGTGCACGTACTTGATGAACGGACGAACCGACATCAACACCTTCTCGGCCGCAGCCAGGTCTTCCGGCGATTCGCTGTTCGGGTCTTTGCCGAGATAGATGAGCACCGTACCGGTGATCTCGGTCGGAGAATCGAGGATCGCGACGCCGCAATCTTTGAACTTCGAGACGATCTTCGGATCGTAGAACATGGCAAGGCTGTCAGTCGGCGCATCCTTCATGCGCTCGGCGATCTTGTCCTGGTTGAATCCGATGCCCGTCGTACCCCAAAGATAATTGATCGAGTGGGCATTATCGGCATCGTGTCGCGCCACCTTCGCCATCAGCTCCGGATCCATGTTCACGAGGTTCGGCAGCTTGCTCTTATCGAGCGTCTGGAAGATGCCGGCTTTGATCTGGCGCTCGAGGAAGTTCGCCGACGGTACGACGATGTCGTAGCCCGTGGCGCCTGCGAGCAATTTCGACTCAAGCACTTCGTTCGAATCGAATACGTCGTAGGTGACGTCGATGCCCGTCTCTTTCTCGAAGTCGGCGATGACGCTTTCGTCGATGTAGTCGGACCAGTTGTAGACGTTGAGCACCTTGGACTCGGCTGCCTCCTCGGGCTTTCCACCGCAAGCGGCAAGCAGCGCGGCAACGGACAGGGCAACGAGGGCCGGTCTGAAAACCTGATTCATTTAAGTCAGACTCCTTCGGGAAAGGAAACCTTCCGCACCATGCGGGAGGAAGCGAAGTTATAGCGCAGACCCCCGCCCCGCGAAAGCCCGTCCGAGGACGGGGAGCCGTTCGAAGTCAGCGGGTGATCCACCCATCTCGGCGCAGTTCGGCCTCGAGTTGATCCAGAGTCGCAGCAGCTTTGGTGATGAGCTCGTCGATCTCGCTGCGGGTGATGACGAGCGGGGGCGCGACGATCAGGGTGTCCCAAACCGCCCTCATCACAAGGCCATTTCGGATGGAAATATCCCGCGCGCGGGTGCCGACCGTCCCCCGCTCGGAAAAAAACTCACGCGACGGCTTGCGAGGAACTAGTTCGAGCGCGCCGAAGAGTCCCAGACTTCGCACCTCACCCACGAGCGGATGCGCCGCAAGCTCGCGCCAGCGCGTTGTCCAATAGGGGATTAGCTCGTCACGGACACGCTCGATCACCCGCTCTTTTTGCATGATCTCGAGGTTCGCGAGCGCGACGGCTGCGGCAACCGGATGGCCGGAATAGGTATAGCCATGGGCGAACTCCCCGCCCTTTTCAATGAAAACCTCGGCGACGCGATCGGACACCATGAGTGCCCCGAGGGGTTGGTATCCCGAGGTGATGGCCTTGGCCAGCGTCAGGAAATCCGGTCGAGTCCCGAAGTACTCACAGCCGAACCACCGACCGGTACGACCAAATCCGCAGATCACCTCGTCGGATCCGAAAAGAATGCCGTAGCGATCGAGGATGCGCTGAACCTCAGGCCAATACGTCTCGGGCGGAATGATGACGCCCCCGGCGCCCTGCACCGGTTCGGCAATGAAGGCCGCCACGCGCTCGGGACCGATCTCGATGATCTTGGATTCGAGCTCTCGTGCCGCCTGCAGGCCGAACTCGGCGGGATCGAGATCACCCCCACGCTCGAACCAGTACGGCTGGTTGATGTGCACGACGCCGGGAATGGGCAGTCCGCCCTGAGCGTGCATCGCCTTCATGCCGCCGAGGGAGGCGCCGGCCATGGTGCTGCCGTGATACCCGTTCCAGCGGCTGATGATCACCTGACGCTCCGGTTCGCCGCGCAGCGACCAGTAACGCCGCGCGAGTCGCACGAACGTATCGTTGGCCTCGCTGCCCGACCCCGTGAAGAACACGTGCTTGAACTCCGGTGGCGTGACCTCGGCGAGCTTGGCGGCCAGCTCGATCGCAGGCTTGTTCGCGCACTGGAAAAAGCTGTTGTAGTACGGCAGCTCCTGCATCTGCCGATACGCCGCCTCAGCCAATTCGCGCCGTCCGTAACCGAGCGCCACGCACCAAAGCCCCGACATCCCATCGAGGATGCGATGGCCTTCACTGTCGTAGAGATAGACGCCCTCGGACCGCGTGATCACGCGGGTGCCGCGTGCGGCGAGCGCCCGCGAATCGGTGAAAGGATGCAGGTAGTGGGCGGCATCCAAGGCCTGCCACTCTGCGGTGCTGCGCTCTGGAATCGGGCTCATGCCGACATCTTACGACGGCAACCCCTCAAACATTCAGCAGCAGATGCTCCCGCTCCCAAGAGCTGATCACCTGCAGGAACACTTCGTGCTCGGCTTGCTTCACGAGCGAGAAGGCCGATACAAAGCTCTCGCCGAGGATCTCGATGAGCGGATCGCACTCGCGCAACAGGCGAATGGCTTCATCGAGATTGCGCGGCAGCGAGAACGGAAGATCGTGGGCGCTACCCGTGATGGGCTCGGTGGGTGTCAGTCCCTGGACCATGCCGAGATAGCCGCAAGCGAGCGAAGCGGCGCTCGCGAGATACGGGTTGGCATCGGCTCCCGAGAGACGATTTTCGACTCGGCGCGATTGCGGATCGGAACCCGGCACGCGCAACCCGGCCGTGCGGTTGTCGTAACCCCATTGCACATTGATGGGCGCGACCTGGAATCGGGTGATCCGACGATAGGAATTCACGTTGGGCGCGAGTAGCGCCATGGCGGCAGGCAGATACCGCTGCATCCCCGCGATATGCGAGAAAAAAAGCGGCGTCGGCGAACCATCGGCGTTCGAGAACACGTTCTTGCGGGTCTTGGTGTCCACGATACTTTGGTGGATGTGCATGGCGCTGCCCGGCTCCTTGGCGTGGGGCTTGGCCATGAAGGTGGCGTACATCTTGTGCCGCAACGCCGCTTCACGCGCCGTCCGTTTGAACATGAACGCCTGATCGGCGAGATCGAGGGCGTTGCCGTGCAGAAGATTGATCTCCATCTGTGCGGGACCGTCCTCATGGATCAGCGTGTCGATGGCGATGTCCTGATCCTCGCAGAACTGATACACGTCATCGAAGAGCGGATCGAATTCATTGACCGCCGCGATGCTGTAGGACTGACGCCCGGGCTCCGCGCGGCCCGAACGGCCGATCGGCGGCTTGAGCGGGTAGTCCGCATCGATGTTGGGCTCGACGAGATAAAACTCGAGCTCCGGCGCCACCACCGGCTCCCAGCCCCTCTGTGCATAGAGATCGAGCACGTGACGCAGCACTTCGCGCGGCGCCATCTTCACGCGACGACCGTCGGCGTAGAAACAATCGTGGATGACCTGGGCCGTCGGCTCGGGCGCCCACGGCACGCGACGCACCGTCCGCGGATCGGGCTTGAGAAGGATGTCGATTTCCGCGGGACTCATCGCCGCATCCGTCTCCTCGGGGTAATCACCCGTGACCGTCTGCAGAAAGATGCTCTCGGGCAGTCGCATGCCCTGATCACCCTGGAATTTTTGGGCAGGCATCACCTTGCCGCGGGCAATACCGGCCATGTCGGGAACGATGGCTTCGACTTCCTGGATGTTGTGGTCGCGAAAAAAATTGGAAATGGGATCTGTCATGACTCGTACCTCTATCGCGTGCCGCCGCTTCGTCGAGCTGCGCGGACTCGCGCGGCCTCCCCGAAAGCAGCGAACAGCGCCACCGAAAAATTGTTGGCCATCACCCGCCACTCGGGATGCCACTGCACCGCCCAAGTGAACGCGGGGGCATGGGGCATCCAAAACGCTTCGATCAAACCATCGGGTGCGCGAGCCGCAACCTTCAGGTCGGGCGCCAGTTGTTTGACACCTTGACCATGCAAAGAATTCACTTTCACGCGATCGGCGCCACCCGCCCACTCGCGTATCGGCCCCGGTTCGAGCACGACCTCGTGCGCCGGGCCGTACTGGATTTCGAGGGAGGCCGATTTGGCCTCACGATGATCAAATAAATTCGGCACCTCGTGGACCTTCTGCCAAAGCTTGCCGCCGAGTGCGACGTTCATCTCCTGGAACCCCCGACAAATACCGAGGATTGGTACGCCCTGCTCGATGGCCGTGCGGATGAGCGGCAGGGTCGTCGCGTCCCGCTCCGGGTCGTGCAACGTGCCGGGGTCACTCGGGCCCTCATCGTAGTGATGCGGCTCGACGTTCGAGGGGCTGCCCGGAAACAGCAGGCCATCGAGACGAGACAGCAACTCCTGCGCCTCGAGCGGCTCAGGCAACACCGGAATGAGCAGCGGAAGCCCGCCGGCCGCTCTCGATACGGCGTGCGCGTACTTCTCACCGACCATGTGAAACGCATGATCGCCAACCATGCGACGGTCGGCAGGAATTCCGATTAGAGGACGAAGGGACATGCGAAGCGCAATTCCAGGATTAGGCCGGAAAGCTGTCGGATTAGATCACAAGGGCTGCTGTATAACCGTCCAGTTTTTGAAGATTTTGTTGTAAGTCACTGTTTTTATTGAATCTATATTGCTAGGCCCGGTTCGGACCCGTATGCTCATCGGCCCACACGCGAGTTCCCATGAGCGCCTATCCCGAGCTCGACCGCTTCCTCGAGCGCCACCCCGACACCCGGCACGTCGATGTCTTCCTCAACGATCTGAACGGCGTCGAGCGGGGCAAGCGCATCGAGCGCGAAGCCCTCGAGCGACTCTACTCGGAGGGGATGCCGCTCCCGGGATCAATGTTCGCGCTCGACGTGCTCGGCGGAACCATTCAGGAGAGCGGCCTCGGTTTCGACGAGGGCGATGCCGATCGGCCCTGCAAACCCCTTCCCGGCTCTCTGGTGCCCGTGCCTTGGCAGCCGGGTGAGGTTGCGCAAGTCCAGGTCGCGATGTTCGAACCTGATGGACGCCCGTTCTTCGCCGACCCGCGACACGTGCTGACTCGGGTGCTCGATAAATTCCATCGACTCAACCTCACGCCGGTGATCGCGCTCGAGTACGAGTTCTATTTCATCGACAGCGAACGCCTCGAAGGCGGCATGCCGCAACCGCCGCCCCTGCCCATCGCAGGACGTCGTGAGTTCCGCACTCAGATCAATTCGATGACCGATCTCAACGAATTCTCGAAGGTGCTCTCGCGCATCGACGAAGTGGCGCGACTGCAGGGTCTGCCCTCGACGAGTGCGCTGGCGGAATATGGTCCGGGACAATTCGAGGTGAATCTCGAGCATCGACCCGATGCGCTGCTCGCCTGCGACGAAGCCATGCGATTCAAGCGCGTGGTGCGCAGTGTCGCCCGTGAGCAAGGCTGGGACGCCACCTTCCTGCCAAAACCCTATCGCGATATGGCGGGCTCCGGTCTGCACGTGCATGTGAGCCTGCTCGATGCCGCAGGTCACAATATCTTTTCCTGCCCCGATCCCGCGGCTGCCGCCGACGATGCGCCCCATCACGGTATCGAGAGTCCGGCCTTGCGCCATGCCATCGGGGGCATGCTCGCCACGCTAGCCGACGGCATGGCGATCTGCGCGCCCGGGCCGAACTCCTATCGTCGCTTCCGAACCGAAGCCTATGTTCCGCTGATACCGTCGTGGTCCATCAATAACCGCGGCACCGGGGTACGCATTCCGCTGAGCGACGATCGAAACCGTCGCGTCGAGCACCGACTCGCGGGAGCCGATGCAAACCCGTATCTCGTCACGGCCTGGGTACTCGCTGGGATCCACCACGGCATCGCCGAGGGAATCGAACCCAGCGCTCCGATCCGCGGTAATGCCTATCGGGAATCCGGCGAACGCCTGCCGCTGCACTGGGCGAGCGCCATCGAACGCTTTGCGCGCAGCGACTTCGCCGCGAGCTATCTCGGTCGACCGTTCCGCGATCACTACGCAAAGGTCAAGCAAGGCGAACTCGACGAATTCAACTCCTACCTGACGCCACTCGAGATGCAGTGGTATCTCGGCGCGATCTGACCTGCCGATGAGCGCGCATGTCGCCTCGTGGTACGCGTCGAACACGGCGACCACTGCATCGAGACCCGAACTCGCCCACGACATCGACGCCGACGTTTGCGTCGTCGGCGGCGGCATCGCGGGCTGCTCGACCGCCCTGCACCTCGCGGAGCGCGGTTATCGGGTCGTCCTGCTCGAGGCCGAGCTCATCGGCTGGGGCGCCTCAGGCCGCAGCGGCGCGCAAGCGATCACGGGCGTCGCCTGCGGACAAAGCAAACTCGAATCTTTGGTCGGCGCTGGCGACGCACGTCGCATCTGGGACATGACGGTCGAGGCTCTGCAGCTTCAGCGCGCACTCATCGATCGGCACCAGATCGACTGCGATTACGTGGCCGGACAGATGCATGTCGCGCTCAAACCGCGCCAGGAAAACGAGTTGCGAGAGGATGTCGAGACCGCCCACACGCGATACGCCTATGACTCCTTGCGCATGGTCGAGCGCGCCGAAGTACAGAGCCTGATCGCCTCCGATCGATACATCGCCGGCACCTTCGACTCGGCCTGCGGTCACCTTCATCCGCTCAAGTACACCTTGGGCCTCGCCGCCGCAGCCGAGCGGGCCGGAGCAAAGATTTTCGAGCGCTCGCGAGCACTCGGTTGTCAACGCGCCGCATCGATCTCATCGGCGACCCCACTCTCGAGTTCTCCCCTGCTCGTTCGCACGGAGCGCGGCGCCGTCCGCTGTCGATCGATCGCGCTTTGCGGGAACGCGTGGCTCGGCCCGCTCGCTCCTGCGCTAGCCCGCAAGATCATCGGCGTCGGCACCTACATCGTCGCGACCGAGCCACTCGGCGCCGAGCGCGCCGCAGCCCTAATCACCAACAACGCCGCGGTCACCGATATCAATTGGGTCATCGATTATTTTCGCCGGTCATCCGATCATCGCTTGCTCTTCGGCGGACGCGTGAGCTATTCGGGACTCGATCCCCTCGGCACGCGCCGGGCGACGCGCGCCCGGATGCTCAAAGTATTTCCCCAGTTGGCGGACACCAAGATCGACTTTGCCTGGGGTGGGCTCGTCGACATCACCCTCAACCGAGCCCCGCATTTCGGCCGCCTCGAACCCGACGTCTACTTCGTGCAGGGATTCAGCGGACATGGCATCGCCCTCACCGGCATCGCCGGCAAACTGCTGGCCGAGGCCATCGGGGGCACTGACGATCGGTTCGATGTCTTCGCACGCATCAAGCATCGGGATTTCCCGGGCGGCACGGCTCTGCGCCGCCCGGCGCTGGTGCTCGCGATGCTATGGTACCGACTGCGCGATCTACTTTGATCAACCGCCGGCGGCGTGGGACATCAGGCGCGAGAAGAACGGCCTCAACCGTTTCTCCGTGATTTCCGCGACGGCCGAATAGGCGGCCGGCACCACGACGAGCGATAACAGCGTCGAGGTGATGAGTCCTCCGATCACCGAAACACCGAGCGGAGTGCGGAAATTGCCGTCTGCACCAAGGCCCAGCGCGATCGGCAGCATCCCCGCGCCCATGGCAAGAGTCGTCATGATCACGGGTCGGGCGCGTTTGCGACAGGCGTCGATCAAGGCTTCGTCACGCGACATGCCGGCGCGCTCACCGAGGATGGCGTAGTCGACGATCAGGATCGAATTTTTGACCGCAATGCCGTTGAGCAGCAGCAGGCCGATGAGAGACGGCAACGACAGCGAGTTGCCCGTCAGCAGCAGCAAGCCGAACGCGCCTCCACCGCACAGCGGGACGGCAGCGAGGATGACGAGCGGCTGAGTGCCACTGTGGAACAACAGCACCAGCACGATGTAGACCGACGCGATGCCGGCGAGCAACGCGAGCGCAAACCCGACGAAAAGCTCGACGAACGCCTCGGAGTCTCCGGCCGGCAAGATACGCACGCCCGCGGGTAAATTCTGCATCGCGGGCATATTGCGAACTTTGGCCATGACATCGCCGAGCGGAAGCCCATTGAGCTCGGCAGACACCGTCACCGTGCGCTCGCGATTGAGTCGATCGATACGCGCAGGACCACTGCCCTCGGTGATGTCGGCGACGGCCGACAAGGGCACTGGTCCACCCTTTCCGGGAACACGAAGCTGACTCAGCACCGCCGGATCCGTGAGCGACGAGCCTGCCAGTTGCACGCGGATCGGCACCTGGCGCTCCGCCAAATTCAGTTTGGCGAGGCGCTGCGTCACATCACCGCTCGTCGCGATTCGCGCGGCATCGGCGATATCGATCGTGGACACGCCGAGATCGGCTGCGCGCGCCGGGTCCGGGCGGATGACGATCTCGGGTCGCAGTAAGGCCGCGGTCGTCGACACCGAACCCACCCCCGGGACGGTGCGAATCGCGGCCGCGATTTCTTGGGCGGCGATCGACAACTGCTCCGAATCTTTGCCCCCGATGGCCATGGTGAGCCGATCGCCCGGGCCCCCTGCGACGAAACTCGCCCGAACACCCGGCAACGGCATCAGGGCCTTGCGGACGTCGTTCTCGATCTCGGCGCTGGTTCGGTCACGATCCTCCGCGAATTCCAGAGTCATCGAGATTTTTCGCACCTCGGGAAAGCTGAGCCCGCCGCCCATGGTTTCCCCGCGCTCGCCACCGACCGTGGTGAAAGTCCGCACCACCTCCGGCACTTCGGCACGCAGGCGAGCACGGACCTCGGCCGCAACTTCGAGCGAATCGGACAGTCGCGCGCCTGGCGGTAACTCGACCTGCAGCTGCGCTCGAGAGGTATCCGAGGTGGGCACGAAGGTCTTGGGAATAAGCGGCACGAGCGCGAGGGAGAACACGAACGTCCCCATCGCGAACACGATCACCCGACGTCGATGATGGATGGCGTACTCGACCCAGCGCAGATAACGAATCATCAACGGCGAATCCGTCATGGTCTTCGGCTCGCCGCGCATGAAATGCCCCGCCAGCATGGGCGTGAGCAGTCGGGCGACGAGCAAAGAAAAGAGCACGGCCGCCGCCGCAGTCCAACCGAATTCGCGGAAGAACTTACCGGTGACGCCCGGCATGAAGGCGACCGGAATGAACACTGCCGCGAGCGTGACCGAAGTCGCGATCACGGCGATGCCGATTTCATCGGCGGCATCGACGGCAGCCTGCATGGGTGGTTTGCCCATCGCGCGATGCCGCGCCACGTTTTCGACTTCGACGATCGCATCGTCGACCAACACGCCGATCACGACCGCCAGTGCGAGCAAGGTGAGCAGGTTGAGCGAGAAACCGAGCCAACTCATGACCGCGAAGGTCGGGATCACCGACAGCGGCAGTGCCAGAGCCGAAATGGCCGTCGCGCGCCACTCTCGCAAGAAAAACCAGACGACGATTACGGCGAGTAGCGCACCTTCGATGAGCATCGCCATCGAGGCGTTATACGAATCTTTGGCGGTCTCGACCGTGGACTGAACTTCGGTGAAACGAACTTCGGGGTGCTCGGCCTGCAATTTTTTGATGCTCTTTCGAACCCCCTCACCCACCGCCACTTCGCTGGAGCCCGCCGTTCGCCGAACAGAAAATCCGACGACTGGTTTGTCGTCGAGCAACGCGGCCGCACGCGCTTCCGCAGCACCGTCCGACACGGTTGCTATCGCCGAGAGGCGCACCGTCCGCCCATCGGGCAGATAGATCGGGTAATCGGCAAGGTCCTGCGCACTGCGCACGACGGCGACCGTGCGGACCGATTGCTCGGCGCCTCCGGTCTCGGTGCGTCCGCCGGGCCGCTCCACCTGCAACCGCGCCAACTGATTCGACACCGATCCGGCCGTGACACCGAGCGCCTGCAGCGCCTCGGGTCGAAGATCGACCCTCACTTCGCGCTCGACGCCACCCACGCGCGATACCGAGCCCACGCCCGACACCCCGTAGAGCGCTTTTGCGACCTTGTCATCGACGAACCAGGACAACTCGTCGGGCGCGAGACGGTCTGATTCGACGGCAAATCCGATCAGCGTCCCGCCGACGAGATTGATGCGCTGGATGACCGGCTCGTTGATGTCTTGCGGCATGTCGCGACGAACCCGCGACACGGCATCTTTGACCTCATCGAGCGCCTGGTCGATGTTTCGCCCCAACTCGAATTCGATGCGGGTGACCGAGGTGCCCTCGCTCACCGCCGAGTTGATGCGTTCGATTCCGGGGATGCTCGCGATCGCATCTTCGACGCGACGCGTCACGTCCGTCTCGAGCGTCGAGGGCGAAGCACCGGGTAGCCCGACCGACACTTGAATGGTCGGCAAGGCGATATCCGGTAACTGGGAAATGGGCAACTGCCTCAAGCCCCAAAATCCGGCGATCAAGAGGACGACGAACAACAGGACGGAAGGCAAAGGGTATTGAATACCCCAGCGCGAGAGATTCATGAGCTCTGACCGTCGACGACCTTGACGATGTCGCCATCGCTCAAGAAGCCTGCTCCTCGAGCAACGACTTTTTCGCCGTCTTTGAGCCCAGAGCGCACTTCGACGGAATCACCCTGCGGCGGGCCCGAATCGATGCGCCGCTGTAGCACCTTGTTGTTCTCGCCCATGACGAAGACGTACGGGTAGCCATCGCGAAACACGACGGACTGGCGGGGTATGACGGTGACCTCGGCCTGACCGACCCGCAGACGACCCTCGGCGAACATACCCGCGCGCAGCGCACCGGGTTTCTCGAGATCGGCGTATACCAGCGCGGTGCGGGTCTGCGGATCGATGGACGGCGAGACGGCACGGATGATGCCCGTGACGACATCACCCGACGGGCCACGCAAGTCGACGGTTGCTCCGACCTTGATGCGCGTCAGGTCGTTTTCGGACACCTCGGCGCGCCATTCAAGTCGTCCGCGACGGATGAGACGAAGCAGTTCGCCACCGCCGGAGACGATTTGTCCCGGCTGAATATTGCGGGCGGAAATCACTCCGGCATCGGGCGCGCGAAGCGTCGCGAACCCGAGGCGTAACTTGGAAGCATCGCGTTCGGCCTCAGCAGAGACCACTTGCGCCTCAGCCTTCGAACGATTGGCTCGCAGGACTTCGAAATCATTGGTCGAGATGAGGTTGCGATCGAGCAGACTCGCGCCACGCTTTTCCTGGGAGACAGCCAACTCCGCATTCGCGCGCGCTTGCGCAAGACTCGCCTCGGCCTGACGCGCCTGGACGTCGAGCGTCCGCCGATCGAGTTCGACGAGAGCCTGACCCGCGACGACCTTGTCACCCGGTTCGACGAGCACGTTCGCGACGCGCAGTCCCGCCACCTCGACCCCCAGGGACATCTCCTGCCACGCAGCGACCGACCCGGAGGCGACGATTTCGCGGTCGATCTGGCGGCGCTCTGCCGCGACCAAGGTGACGGTCAGCGAGGAGGCCGAAGGCGCATCGCCGCCACCGCCTCGCGAGCAGGCTGCGAAAGTCAGGACGGACGCCAAGGCGACCGCAACAAGGGGAATTTTTGGGAGGTTCACGGTTCGCACGATACGCACCTCGGACGGGCAGTGACCACGACGCCACCCCCCGACGTCCATGGCCCGGTCAAATGGGCCTAACGAATCTCGAAAGCCCGATGGATATCCGTATTTCGCGCAAAGTCGGGCGGGATCGTGTCGCGGCTGATGTCGCGCACCGAATGACGCGCCGACAGTGCCTCGTCCAAGCGAAATCTTTGTGCATTGGTCGAGAAGACCAGGACTCCGCCGGGCGCGAGGACGGCGAGGCAGTCCTCGATGAGCCCCGCGTGATCGCGCTGCACGTCGAACACCCCCTCCATGCGCTTGCTGTTCGAGAACGTCGGCGGATCACAGAAAATGAGGTCGAAACGTTCGCCGCGCTGCGCAGCGGCCGTGAGCCACTCGCGCACGTCGGCTCGTTCGAAGCGGTGTCGTGGACCCGAGAAATCATTGAGCGCGAGATTGGCCTGCGCCCACTCGAGGTAGGTCGTCGAGAGATCGACCGTCGTGGTGGACGATGCGCCACCCGTCGCGGCATACACGGTCGCCGTGCCCGTGTACGCGAAAAGATTGAGGAAACGTTTGCCCGCCGCCGATTCGCGCAATCGCGCGCGAGTGATTCGATGATCGAGAAACAAGCCCGTGTCGAGATAGTCCTCGAAATTCACCCGAAAACGCAGCCCACCCTCGCCGACGATGCGGAACTCGCCGCGTTCGTCACGCTTGGTGTATTGATCGCCTCGCTTGACGCGGCGACGCGTGCGCAGGTGCACGTGGTCAGGCTTGATGTCGGTCGCCACCACGAGACCCGCAAGCGCCTCGGAGCGTCGCTTGCGAACGGTTTCCTCCGGAATCTGCGCCGGTGCCTGGTATTCCTGCACCACGAGCCAGCGCTCCGACTCGTCCGCCGCCGTATAGCAGTCGATCGCGAAGGCGTACTCGGGCATGTCGGCATCGTAGAGTCGATAGCAACCGACCCTTTCGCGACGCTGCCACGCCGAGAGTTGCTTGAGGTTCTTGCGAATCCGATTCGCGAACATCACCGCGCCCGGTTGCTCGGCGAGCGCAAGGTCGATCTGCGACCCCTGACGCGGACGCAGATCGCGCGCCGACGACTCGCCAACTCGCAGGCGCAACAATCGGCACTCGAGCGCACCGACGAACACGTTGTGCACGCGGTGTGCGCGGAGCCCGAGCTCGAGTCCGAGCGAGGCGTCACCGCTCAGCACGGCGGCCTCCCAGCCCTGAAAACGTTCGCGCAGCACCTGGCCGAGCTCGGCATGCACCGCGCGTGCGGCGGCTTGATCGCCGAGACGAACACCCCACGGTGGATTCGTGCACAGTAATCCCTTCGGCGTCGGTGGTGCGGCTGTCTCGAGCGCACCAGCTTCGAAAGCCGTGATCTCCGCAACCCCGGCATGCGAGGCGTTGATCGCGGCATCGCGAAGCAATCTTTTATCTTGATCTCGCCCGAGGAGCCGCAGCCCCCTCGCCTTGCACTCGGCCAACCCGGCAGCCGCTCTCACCTCCGCGGCCTCGACGAGTCGACTCCAAAGTTCGGAATCGTGCCCCTTCCAGCCGAGAAAGCCGAAGTAACGGCGTCGATGATTGGGGGCGATACCCGCCGCCATGCGCGCGGCCTCGATCACGAACGTCCCCGCACCACACATCGGGTCGATGAATCCACCACCTCCGGCTGCGATCTCGGGCCAGCCCGCACGCACCAGGATGCCGGCCGCGATGTTCTCGCGAAGCGGCGCCTCGCCCGTATCGCCCCGCCAACCTCGACGATGCAAACCCTCACCTGAGAGATCGAGCGACACCGTCACCCGAGTCCCTACCGCATGGGCATGCACCCGGACCGACGGCTCGAATGTGGCGATGTCCGGACGCCTGCCGGTTTTTTCACGCAACGCGTCGCAGATGGCGTCCTTGAGGCGCAGCGTCCCGAAGTGCGTATTGGAGATCGCCGGATGGCGACCGGACCATTCACAGGCGAGCGTGCCCGCCGAATCGATGTGAGCAGCCCAATCGATCCCCCGCAACGCGGCGTAGATCGCCGCATCGTCCATCGCCTCGAAACGAAGCAACTCGAGATGAACGCGACTCGCCACCCTCGACTCGAGACAGATCCGATACGCGACCTCGAGCGCGCCCGTGAACGCCACGGTGTTGCCCCGTTCGCGCACATCGAGTCCGCCGAATTCGACAATCTCGCGCGCGAGCAGATCACCGAAACCGCGCGGAACGCTCGCGACGAATGCACGGGTCGTACTCATCGGGACGGCGGCCAAGGTCGAAGTTTTTTCGCGCCCGGCTTCAGGTATCGACAAAGAATTCGGTAGGCGTCGGCATCGAAACCCTCGATCGCCGTCTGCAGACGCGGTGTCGGCTCATCGCGTTGATCGAACTCGTCGGCGACCACCGTGCCAAGATATTGCCAACCGTCGATCACATGCCAATGGCGTACGCCGAGCGCACTCACCTCCTCGACGGCCATCGGACCCTCATGAGGCCAGGTCCGCAATTTGAGAGAGGCTAGCTGCAGCTTGAGACGTGCGCCATGCCGCACCAAGGTCTCTTCGCCGACGCACGCTCCGGCGCAGCGTCCGACCTGATAGCCGAAGCAAGATCCCGAGCCCGACGATTCGAGCCCGAGCACGCGCAGGCAAAACTTGTGGTCGCGAGCGAGGTTGACGAGCGCGGTCTTCGCCTGGCGCGCACTGCGAAAGAGTCCGAAGGCATCTCGGCCTGCAGGCATGGGTCCATCGAGCGAATGAAGTTGCGGGGCATGACCCCCGTCGTCGACGAGCCAGGTATAGGCTTCCCCACCCCGTAGCCTGCGGTTATAGACCGGCTGCAATTCGCGCACGAGGCGCGACTCGAGCAACAAGGCACCGAGCTCGCCCGCGGTTTCGGTCCACTCGATACGTCTAAGTTGCGAGGTCAAACGTTGCGACTTGGAGTCACGGCTTGCGCCCATGAAATGTTCGAGGACTCGCTCACGCAAGTTGTTGGCTTTGCCAACGTAGATAAGCGCATCACCTTCACCAAAGAAACGATAGACCCCTGCCGATTCGGGCAGATCGTCGATGAGATCAGGCGACAAATGCGAAGGCAGCGAAGGCCTGCGACCGACGCGTTCGATCGCGGCATCGAGGGTCGCGGCGGGCCACGTCGTGCGCAGACGCTGCCATAGCTGCGCAAGAACCTGGGCGTCGGGCAACGCCCGATGACGCGAACTGCACTGGAGACCGTGCCGCTCGATGATGGCGTCGAGGTTGTGTCGACCCGCCTCGGGATACAACTCTCGCGAGAGGCGGACGGTGCACGTCAGCGGGGCCGAAAATCGACGACCTGCACGGCGCATTTCGGCGCGCACGAAACCGTAGTCGAATCGCACGTTGTGGGCGATGAATCGACGCTGCGCGAGTCGAGCCTCGATCTCGTCTGCGATGTCTTCGAATCGCGGGGCATCCCGCACCATGTCCTGCGTGATGCCCGTCAAACGCTCGATCGATGGCGGAATGCGGGTGCCGGGGTTGATGAGCGAACTCCACTCCCATTCGATTTCGCCGGCACGCATCGCGACGATGGCGATCTCGGTCATCCGATGCCAAGCCGGATGCCCACCGGTCGTCTCGACGTCGACGAACGCCAGCGCGCCGTCGGCGAGCGATGAGTCGTCTACGCCCGAGGTCACCCGAGCTCGATCCAGGTGGTCTTCAGCTCGGTGTACTTGTCGAAGGCATGCAGCGATTTGTCGCGCCCGATGCCCGATTGCTTGTAGCCACCGAACGGCACGGTGATGTCGTCTGCGTCGTAACAATTGACGTACACCGTCCCGGCGCGCAGGCCGCGTGCGATGCGATGCGCGGTCGACAGATCGCGACTCCACACCGCCGCCGCAAGCCCGTACTCACTGTCGTTGGCGATCTTGAGCGCCTCCTCCGGCTCTCTGAACGAGAGGCACGACAGCACGGGACCAAAGATTTCTTCGCGGGCGATGCGCATGCCCGGTGTCACACCGTCGAAGATGGTCGGCTCGACGAAGCAGCCGCCCGTCTCGGCACGCACTCGCGAACCACCGAGATGCACGCGCGCGCCCTCCTCGCGACCTGAATCGATCAGCCCGAGCACGCGATTCATCTGGATGTCGTCGACGATGGCGCCAAGACGTGTCGCCGGATCGAGCGGATCGCCCGGCTTGAACTCGCGCGCGATCGCAGCCACTTTTTCGAGCATCGCTTCGCGGATGGACTCGTGGACGAGCAGACGTGAGCCCGCAGAACACATCTCGCCCTGATTGAAGAAGATCGCGAACGCCGCCGCGCGAGCGGCCGCATCGAGGTCGGGACAATCCGCCAGCACGATGTTCGCGGATTTCCCGCCGCACTCGAGCCCGACTCGCTTCATGTTCGACTGACCCGCGTACTGCATGACGAGCTTGCCCGTCGCCGTCGAGCCCGTGAATCCGATGGCATCGACCCCCATCGAGAGCGCGAGCGCCTTCCCGGCGGTACCACCGAAACCAGGCACGACGTTGAAGACCCCGGCAGGGATCCCCGCCTCGATCGCGATCTCGGCGAGGCGCAGTGCGCTGAGCGGTGACTTTTCGGACGGCTTGAGCACCATCGAGTTACCCGAGGCCAGCACGGGACCGAGCTTCCAAGCCGTCATGATCATCGGGAAATTCCACGGCACGATCGCACCGACCACCCCCATCGGTTCGCGCGTGATCGTCGCCAGAGAACTCGGACCAGTCGGCGCCACTTCCCCGTAAATTTTGTCGATGGCCTCGGCATACCACTCGATGCAGCGGGCGGAGGACGTCACATCGACCTTCAAGGCATCCGAGATCGGCTTGCCCATGTCGAGCGTCTCGAGGAGCGCGAGGTCTTCCTTGTATTTGAGGATGAGCTCGGCAAAACGCTTGAGCACACGCTTGCGCTGAACCGGACTCTTCGCCGACCAGACACCGGAGTCGAACGCCGCACGCGCACTCGCCACGGCGGCCTCGACGTCTGCGGTATCGCATGCCGCTACGTCGGCGAGTACGCGCCCGTCGATCGGACTTTTCTTCTGAAACGTCGCGCCGCTCAATGCCGGGACGAAACGCCCGTCGATGAAGGCTTGGGTGGCAGGACGAAGGTGGGTGGCACGCTCGTGCCAAGGAGAAGTGTTTTGCGCGGACATGGCGCGAAGTTTAGCAGCCCCTGCACTAATGCCCTGCGCACCCAGATTTGCCCGCACCAAACCGGTGCGTAATGTGCGATAAAATTCAGCCGTAGCAGCGTTTCACGCCGGTTTGTTCTGGCATGGCGTTTGCTTTGGTTCCCAAGTCACCCTTCAACCCCCGAGGTCATTCCCACATGAAGACTGCCCCTGTTCTCGCCGTGCTCGCACTCGGAGCCGCAGCGGCCACCGCCCAAGCCGAGGTGTCCTCGACCATCACCCTCGCCTCCGACTACGACTTCCGCGGCATCACGCAGACCGCGCGCGATCCCGCCCTGCAAGCCAGCCTCGACTGGTCGTCCGAGTCGGGCTTTTACCTCGGCGCCTGGGCGAGCAACGTCGATTTCGGAGACGGCACCGAAGCCGAGTTCGAACTCGACCTCATCGGCGGTCTCTCGGGTAACTTCACCGACGACTTCGGCTACGACATCGGCCTCGCGCGCTACAACTACTTCGACGACGGCGACGACATCGACTACACCGAGTACTACCTCGGCCTGTCCTTCAAGGCCGTCTCGTTCAAATATTGGTACTCCTCCGACTTCGTCAACTCGGGCGACGGCGCGACCTACCTCGAAGCCAACACGGACATCCCCCTGCCCAACGATTTCACGCTGTCGCTGCATGTGGGTCGTTCCGGCGGCGACTTCTGGGGCGACGACAAGTACACCGATTACGCCATCGGCGTCGGCAAGACCGTCGGCAACTTCGATCTCGGTCTCAAGTGGGTCGATGGAAGCGACTTCAAGCCGGGCCTCGACATCGGTGACGCCAACTCGTCGGAGAGCAAGGTGGTATTCACCGTCGCCACCACGTTGCCCTGGGGCAACTGATCCGCGCGATCACGCACTGCATTTTTTGCAGACATGAAAAAAGCGCCGGGGCCAAAACCCCGGCGCTTTTTCTTTTGGATCAATGAAGGCCTGACCGCCGCGCTCGGCTTTCGGCCATCACCTCAGGCCATCACGATTAGGCAATCACCCGTTGACGCGCACCGAGTACTCGCTCGACGAGCAAGCCGCCCGCCACGTACGTGGCCATCGTCATCAGGTAGCCCGGGAAGTAACCGGCCACCGCTGACGCAAACGCGGTCAGCGTGGGCGCCGAGGGTGACGGAGCCAGCCAGAACATACCGAGGTTGGCGACGACGAACGTCACGAGGGCGCTGCCCGCCACCGCGACGCTGATACGACCATAACCACCCTCTGCCACCCAACGTCCCGCTACGAACAAGGCGCCGTACGCCGGAATCAGGAAGAGATAGGCGATGCTGTAACAGTTGGTCGGCGTACCCATCGCAAAGGCGGCGAGGTCAACGACCCAGCCGAGCACAAAATAGCCGGGAAACAGCCGCAGATCGCGTAGCCAAAGACCCGCAAGGAAGAACACGGCCCACGACGCATCGAGCGGGCCGCCGTACTCGCCGAAGTGGCCTAGTCTCGTGGCCGCCATGACGAGCGCCAGAGCCAGCGCCACCCACCAAAACCCGCGACTGGCCGACGATGTGTTTTCGATCATCTACCGAACTCCCCAACAATCTCAACGCGGCGCACGATAGCGCAACGTCACGAAAAACTCCCGACCCAAGGCCGGATAAAGCGTCGCCGTTTCGTAGCGACGGTCGAACGCGTTTGCGAGTCGGAGCTGAACCTCCGTCGCATTCGAGACCCGCCAGGCGCCGGTCAGATCGACCGTCGCATACCCGCCGAGCTCGCGCGAATTCGCGAGATCATCATACCTGCGGCTCGCAAACTGCACACTTGCACCCAGATCGACCCGGGGTCCGCTCCACTCGATGGACGAGCGCCCGGACCAGGCCGGTCGACGCGGAAGCTCACGTCCGCGATTGAACCCTTGGCTGCGATCCTCCGCCGAGAGCCATCCGAGCGTCTGGGAGATCCGCCATGGGCCACCCTGCCACTCGATCGCACCCTCTATGCCGCCCAGCGACGCTTTCGAGACGTTCTGTGGGAGGTAGGTGGCCACGTCGAAGGCGATGAGATCGTCCACTTCACTGCGATAGGCACTGACCGACCAACGCCCCCAAGGGAGCCGCTGCTTGAGACCGATCTCGGTGGTCAAGGCGCGCTCGGGAGCGAGGTTCGGATTGCTGAAATCGGGATAGTAGAGCTCGTTGAACGACGGCGCCTTGAACGCACTGCCGACGCTGGCGTAGGCCTGCAAGTTGCCCGAGAGGCGCATGCCCCACGCCAAACTGCCCGTCGCGTTGGAGCCGAACTGCTCGTTGTCGTCGAGTCTCGCCGCGAGCGCGAGATCTTGCGAACCAAAACCGAATGCGTACTGCGCAAACGCCGCGCGATTGTCGCGAGACGGACGGGTGTAGGACACACCGCTGTCAACGTGGTCTCGCAGATAATCCGCGCCGATCAAAAAATTGCCGCCGCCCGCGCGGAGCTCGTTTTGCCACGTCACGGTATCTCGCGACGAATTGAAGACGCTCGTAAAGCTCGCCGACGCACTGAAGCTCGTCGACTCGTCCCAGGAGCGCCCCGCCGTCACGGTGCTGCGCCAACCCGAAATCGGCTCGGAGACAAACTTGAGGCCCGCGGCCTGATTGACGAGATCCGACTGGTTGAGGAACGACGAATCGAATGACACCCGCGCCTCGGCGCGCTGTGCGAAGGCCTCGAGTGTGGCGCCTCCGTCGAACCGATAGCCCGCACCCAGATTCACGCTGGTGTTGCGGTAGGGATCACGGTCGGGTTCCGAAGTGAAGCAACCGCCACCCGGCGGGAACGGTAATCCCAAACAGGAGTTGATGCCGTCGGTTTCGAGATGCGAGACCTGCAGATCAACCCACGCCGACTCGTCGCCGAGCCCGTGACCGAGCGCAAGCTGGCGCGTGCCATTCGATCCCGCCGTGACACGAACGGAGCGATCCGCTCCGGCGCCCCGACGCGTGAAGATCTGCACGACACCACCCATCGCATCGGCGCCATAGAGGCTCGAGCGAGCTCCGCGCACGATCTCGATGCGCTCGACGGTGTCGAGCGGCAGGTCTTGCAGCGCGGGGATGCCGGTCGTGACCGAACCGATGCGCACGCCGTCGATGATCCAGAGCACGTGGTCCGATTCGCCGCCACGAACGTAGACCGAAGTCGGCTGACCGATCCCGCCCTGCCTCGCGATGGCGACGCCCTCGACTCCGGCGAGCAACTCATCGAGAGTCCGCGCCTGCGAACGTTCGATGTCGGCACGCTCGATGACGGTGACCGAAGACAACGTGTCCTCGAGTTTCTGAAGCGTACGGGTCGCCGTGATGACGTACGAATCGTCGGACGAGCGACCCTCGGCCGCCTGCAATGCCACTGTGGAGAGACCCGCAAGAAGCGGGATCAAGGCCGTTCGGGCCGGAAATTGAGCGCTCATCGATACTCCTTCTCGCGCTCCCACCGAGCACGCCATGGATATCGCGAGGCCGGTCTCCGGACTTGCGAGCGGCGCTGATTGATGCGCCTTGGATGATCGCCTTCCCGCCCCCACCCTTGCAGTGGAAACAGTGGCCGAAGATCACCCTGCCTCGCTTACCGTTGCGGGGGCAGTGTCGGAATCGTGCGCCGAAGCGCCCTCACCGACTTCCCGTTTCACCTTCGTTGCGACCACCGCACCGAAGGCACCTCACGAACGGACGAGAGGCTACCTCCTCGGGCCGCGCGGAGTCAACGAAGGCCGATCGCGGTCCGCCAAACGAGTGCGCTCAGGAGCTGCAGGAGAGCGCAGAGCAGCCGGCTCGGTGCCGCGCCCACTCGGGTCGTCGAGCGGCGTAAGACTCGCGGCCCGACTGGCGCTCATAAGGATTACGCAGCACGGTCAATAAATCTTCGAGAGGTCCGACATCGCCTTCGGCCGCCGCATCGATGGCGAGTTGCGCCAGGTAATTTCGCGGTACGTAGCACGGGTTACTGGCGCTCATGCGACGCTGCCGCTCGTGCGTCTCGAGACCACTCACCTCACCCCGCCGACGCCATCTTGCGAACCACGCCCGCCATCGTGCTCGGAGATCGTCAGAGAGGTCGGCGCCTTCGTACAACGCCGGTTGGACCACGCGCTCGACGAATCCGTCCTCGGTTTCTTCGAGATGGTCGCCAAACCCCCGGAAGAGGATCGGCATATCGGTCTCGACTGCAGTCATCAAAGAAAAAAGATCATCCACGAGCGCCGAATCACCCTCACGCTCGATGCTTTCGAGGCCGAGCTTGGTGGCGAGCATGCCCTGCCAAGTACGGCTATAGGTGCTGCGATAGAGCTCGAGGCCGTGCTGAAGCGCCTCGCGATCATCAATGATCGGCAACAGCGCACCGGCGAGTCTTGCGAGATTCCAGAGGCCGATCTGGGGTTGGTTGCCGTAGCAGTAGCGACGACCCGAGGCGTCGGTCGTATTCGGCGTCCATTGCGGGTCATAGCCCTCGAGCCAACCGTAAGGACCGTAATCGAGCGTGAGCCCGAGGATCGACATGTTGTCGGTATTCATCACGCCATGCACGAATCCGACCCTCATCCAATGCGCGATCATCACCGCGGTACGTCGGCAAATCTCGGCGAACCATGCCGCGGGCGCAGCGGGATCCGCTGCATCGAACTCGGGATAATGTGTACCGATGACGTGATCGACGAGACGGCGCAACACCGCGTGCTCATCCGCCGCCGAGTGGATCTCGAAATTTCCGAAGCGAATGAACGAGGGCGCGACTCGGCACACGATGGCACCCGGCTCGGGCTGCGGACGGCCGTCGTAAAACATGTCGCGGACCACCGACTCGCCCGTCGCCACGAGCGACAGCGCTCGCGTCGTCGGCACGCCGAGATGATGCATGGCTTCGCTACAAAGAAATTCGCGCAGCGAAGAGCGAAGTACCGCACGCCCGTCCGCAAATCGAGAATACGGCGTAGGGCCAGCACCCTTCAGCTGCAATTCCTGTCGCGAGCCATCGAGCGCGATGAGCTCGCCAAGCGTGATGGCCCGACCGTCACCGAGCTGGCCGGCCCAATTGCCGAACTGATGCCCGCCGTAGCGCGCGGCATAGGGACGCATGCCGAGCGCCAAGGCATTGCCAGCAAGAATGTCGACGGCAGCACCCGTCGAAGACGGTCGCGCGAGCCCCAGACGCTCGGCAAGATCTGTCGACCACGCAAGCAAACGCGGTGCCGCGACCGGCGTCGGCATCACGAAGGTATAAGCCGCCTCCGACACCTGCCTCGGCGCATTCTCCGAAATGGGGTCGGCCGGCAAAGTCTCGACGACCGTGGATTCGAAATGTACGTCCTGGAGCGCTCGCGGCGCAGGGGTTGTCATGGCTTGATTGTAGCCCGCGAGATCGCGACCGCGGCGCTATCATGCGGCGGTGAACGCTCGCGATCTCCGCATCCACTCGCTGCATATCTATCCGGTCAAATCGGGGCGCGCCATCGATCTCGATGCGGCGCGCTTGGGTCCGCGTGGCTTGCAGTACGATCGTGAATGGATGTTCATCACCGCCGAGGGTCGTTTCATCACCCAACGCAGTCATCCCGTATTGGCGCTACTCGAGGCCGAGCCCGATGAACTCGGGGTGACGCTCGTTCATCCGCAAGCGGGACGTTTGCGACTCGAGAGGCCCGCGCCCATGACCATAGCGCCCGGAGATTGGCGCACGGTCAACGTTTGGAAGCGCGTCGTCGAAGCGATCGATCTCGGGCGGGAGGCTGCGCGTTTCGCGAGCGCGGTGGTCGGTGAACCCGCACGAATCGTGGCCGCCGGCTCCGATAATTTTCCAGACGGCTACCCCCTGCTCGTCTGCACACGGGCCTCGCTCGAAGATTTGAACCGTCGAATGCCGTCGGCTCTGCCGATGAGTCGATTCAGGCCCAACATCGTGCTCGACGGTACCGATGCCTGGGAAGAGGATCACATCAAAGAATTGCGCATCGGCACCACGCGCATGAAGCTCGTGAAGGCCTGCACGCGATGCGTCATGACCGGAATCGACCAAGAGAGTGGCCGGAAAGCCTTGAGTCCGCTACCCGTGCTGCAGGAGTTTCGGTTCGACGCCGCCCTGCGCGGCGTCACCTTTGGCCAGAACGCCCGAGTCGAAAGCGGCGCCGGCAATGTGCTCCGCGTCGGCGACGCGGTACAGATCTCGGGCTGACAGCCCTCAGTTCGAAGGGGCGTTCAGCGGCACCCGCGACGTCACCTGACCTCTGAAATCGAGCCAGGCGTGATTGGTGTAGTCGTAGAGTTTGCAACGACGCACGCAGTCGACGTAGGTCCGCCAGTTCATGCGGTAAACCTGGAACTGGTCGTTGAAGCGCTCGGTGAGCAAGGTCTGCGCTCTGCGCAACGAGTACATCGGAATGCGCGGATTCAGGTGATGGGCGTTGTGCTCCATGATGTTGTGGAGCAGACGGTCGATACCCAAGGGCAAGCGAACCTGGACGGTCGCCGTGAGATAGGCGCGGTACTGCTGCCACTCGTGTCGCTTGAGGAACCACGCGATCTTCGGATGGGTGTGATGCACGAAGACGACGAAGCCCATCACGACATTCCAGAGCGCGAACGGCACGATCACGCCGAGCGTCAGCAGCAACCCGAGGCTCTGTCCGGTTTCGAAGGACACCAGCACGATCAAACCCACCCACGCCATCATGCCGATGGTGACTAGCGTGCTGTCCCAGTGATACTTGGCGCGACTTGCGCCAATTTGCTTGCGCGTGGCGAAGTAGAGTTTCTTCCACCACAGCTCAAGGAAATAGTAGAGACCCCAGCCGAGGCCGCTGCGGTAGATGCGCTCGAGCGCACGACGATAACGCGGCAGCGCATCGAACTCGTCTTTGGAGAACGGCGCCCACACCTGGTCGCGCCCTTTGAGGTTGTTGAACCCGTGATGGGCCACGTTATGACCGACATCCCACAAACTGAACGCCGTCATCGATGGCAGGAAAGCGATGCGACCAACGACCTGATTGAGCCACTTGCTTTTAAAAAACGAGCCGTGGCAAGCGTCGTGACCGATGAGGAACAGGCGGACGATGCCGGCGGTGACCATGACCGAACCGAGCACTTTGAGCCAGACCGAGGCGTTGATGAGGACGAGTGCAAGCCCTCCCGCGAACAGGCAAAGATCGATCGCGAGTGCCAGGAAAGGCTTGAGGTAGCCCGCGTTCTCGAAGGCGATCAACAGCGCCTTTCGACTCGTGGTCTCGGTTGCGGTCTGCATTGCGAAACAACCCCTTGACGTTCAATCTGGGAAAGCATTGTACCCGGCCTCATAATACGAGGCATGACATTCGTTTCCCCGCGCCCGCGCAGCGAGACGGCGGACGTTCAGCATCTGGTCGACTCGCTCGACGACGCTTGGCGCGAGTCCGCCATCGCGACCGGTCGTGCGCTCGTCTCGGGTGCGCGACGCCGTGCCGACGAACGCCCGTATCTCGACGCTTTCCTGCAGGAATTCGGCCTTTCCAACCAGGAGGGTATCGCACTGATGTGTCTCGCCGAGGCACTGCTGCGCATCCCCGACGACGACACGGCCGATCGCCTGATCGCCGAAAAGGTATCGAGCGGCAACTGGGACTCGCATTCGGGCCGCTCTACATCGCTCTTCGTGAACGCCTCGACTTGGGGCCTCATGTTGACCGGTCGACTCGTCGACCTGCCCGCGGAGATGACCGGCGACGCCCGTTCCTGGATGCGCGGACTCAGCCAGCGCATGACCGAACCGGTCGTGCGCAACGCCTTGCGTCGCGCCATGCGTATCATCGGCGGCGAGTTCGTCGTCGGGCGTGGCATCGAGGAAGCACTCGAACGTTGCGCCTCGGAATCCGCCCTATCGCTCTGCTCCTTCGACATGCTCGGCGAAGGCGCTCGCACCGATGCCGATGCCGAACGCTACACGGCAGCCTACGCCTCGGCGATCGAAGCCATCGCAGCCGCACGACCTTCCGGAAATGTTTCGTCGCTGCATGCGTATCACGCCATCTCCATCAAGCTGTCGGCGCTCGATCCACGTTATTCCCTCGTGCAACGCCGTCGGACGCTCGATCGATTGTTGCCGCGGGCGCTCGAACTCGCGCGACTCGCCGCGTCTCGAGGGCTCGGTCTCACGCTCGATGCCGAGGAACAAGACCGTCTCGAATTGTCGCTCGAGCTCATTGGCGCGCTGGCGCGCGACCCCGCGACGCGCGACTGGCCAGGCCTCGGTCTCGCCGTGCAGGCCTACGGCCGACGGGCTCCGCAGGTGATCGACCATGTCACGGCTCTCGCGAGCGAGCTGCATCGCCCGCTTGCCGTGCGTCTCGTCAAAGGTGCGTACTGGGACAGCGAAATCAAGCGCGCGCAGGAACGCGGTTTGACCGAATACCCTGTGTACACCCGAAAGTGTTCGACCGACGTCGCCTATTTGGCTTGCGCAAAAAAATTGATTGCGGCGGCGCCGCTGATCTACTCGCAGTTCGCCACCCATAACGCCCACACGATCGGCGCCATCCTCGCCATGAAACGCGCCGCTCCGGCACTGCCCGCGCTAGAGTTCCAGCGACTGCACGGCATGGGAGTGCTGCTCTACGACGAAGCACGTCGCCAGATCACGGACTTCCCGCCGGTGCGCGTCTACGCTCCCGTGGGGCCTCACGCGGAACTGCTCGCCTATCTCGTGCGTCGACTACTCGAAAATGGCGCAAACACGTCGTTCGTCAACCGCTTCATGGATGAGCGCGTGTCGGTCGATGATGTCGTCGTCGATCCGGTCGCCGAAGCGCGTAAACGACTCAAAGAGTCCGATCTCGTACACCTCGGCATCCCGTTACCACCAAAGCTTTTCGGCGAGGCGCGACGTAATTCTTTGGGTCTCGATTTTGGACTCGAGACTTCTCTGCAAGCCCTGCGAAAGATCTGCCAACTGCACCCGATCTCCGAGGTTCCGCCGTTCGAACCGGCGAGCGCGGTAGCGACCGCCTTTGCGGCCGCCCATGCCGCCCTGCCCGACTGGCAACGTCGCGATGTCGCAGAACGCGCGGCATGCCTCGAACGCGCCGCCGATCTGCTCGAGGAACGCCGCGACTCATTCCTGTCGCTGCTCGTGCAAGAGGCAGGCAAAACGTTTGGGGATGCGCTCGCTGAAGTTCGGGAGGCCGCGGATTTTTGTCGATACTACGCCGCAGAGGCGCGCCTGCTGCAAGGCGTGCCGCAGCGGCTTGCCGGACCCACCGGCGAGACCAACGAACTGCAACTCCTCGGACGGGGCGTATTCGCCTGCATCAGCCCGTGGAATTTCCCGCTCGCCATCTTTGCAGGTCAGGTCGTGGCCGCACTCGTCACCGGCAATACCGTCGTCGCGAAGCCCGCTGAAACCACGCCGCGTGTCGCACTCGCGTTCGCGGCTTTGCTTCGAGGAGCGGGCGTTCCAAACGACGCACTCCAAGTACTGCCGATGATCGGACGCGACTTCGGCGAGGCGGCGCTCACGCAGGCCTCGCTCGCAGGGGTCGTATTCACAGGCTCCACGGCCACGGCACGCTGGCTGAACCAAAAATTGGCCTCGCGTGAGGGCGCGATCCTGCCGCTCATCGCCGAGACTGGCGGCATCAACGCCATGATCGTCGACTCCACCGCGCTGCCCGAGCAAGTCGTCGACGATGCCATCACTTCGGCGTTTGGGAGCGCAGGTCAGCGCTGCTCTGCACTGCGCGTGCTCTGCGTGCAGGACGACATCGCCGATCGTATCGTCGACATGCTCGTGGGTGCGATGGATACGCTCGTCGTCGGGGATCCGCGCGATCTTGCCGTGGATGTCGGTCCCGTGATCAGTCTCGAGGCTGCGCGTCAGTTGCGCCTTCACGTCGAAGAGGTCGCGCGCAAAGGCCGACTCTTGAAGGTGGGCCGCCTTCCGAGCGCCACGCCGGTCGGCTACCCCACCACGATCGATCCGGGACGCTACGTCGCGCCTCATCTGATCGAACTCGAGTCCGTGCGTGATCTCACGCGCGAGGCGTTCGGCCCGGTGCTCCACCTCGTTCGATACGCCTCGAACGATCTTCCGAGATTGCTCGACGATCTGCGCGCGAACGGCTATGCGCTCACGCTCGGCATACAGAGCCGGCTGGAAGCCACTCGACATCGGGTCTACACCCTCTCGAGCGCCGGTAATGTCTACTTGAATCGCAACATGATCGGAGCCGTCGTGGGCGTGCAGCCCTTCGGAGGCTCGGGACTCTCAGGTACCGGCCCCAAAGCAGGCGGCCCGCACTACCTGTCGCGCTTCGTCACCGAACGCACGCTGACGATCAACACCACGGCGACAGGCGGCAACACGGCCCTATTGAGTCTCGATTAAGCGTAGCGGCTCGCGTCTCTCGCCGTCGGCAAAAACACCGAACTCAGCGCGTCCAGGGCGGATCGGAAATCGTCGTACCCAGCCGGCGCGCAGCCTCAGCGTGTTTTTCGCGCGGTAGGCGTCCGGATTCGACGAGCGCTTGGACCGCAGCGAGCGCGATGCTCGCACGATCCACTTCAAAGAATTGCCGCAGGGCCGACCGCGTATCGCTACGACCAAAACCATCGGTGCCGAGCACGATGAACCGTCGACCCGGTAGATAGCTCGAAAGCATCTGCGGGACAGCGCGGACGTAGTCCGATGTCGCGACGATGGGCGCCTCACCTGCGAGGCAGCGTTCGAGGTGCGATTCGTGATGCGATTCCGTGGGAGATAACCGACGAGTGCGCTCGACTGCGGCCGCCTCGCGGGCCAACTCGCTGTAACTCGTCACGCTCCAAATTTCGCTGGAAATCGCCATCTCACGCTCCAGCCATTCGCTCGCGGCGATCACCTCGCGCAGGATCGCACCCGAGCCGAGCAGACGAACCGCGGGATCCGACCCTCGAGTCGCGAAGCGATACATCCCGCGGATCACATCGTCGCGAGCCTCCTCCGGCAACGACGGTTGCGCGTAGTTCTCGTTCATCACGGTCAAGTAATAAAACTCGTCCCGCCCCTCTTCGAGCATGCGGCGTGCGCCATGGTCGAATATGACGGCGAGCTCCCCTGCGAACGCGGGGTCGTAAGCCCGGCAGTTGGGGATGGTCGCGGCCACGAGATGACTCGATCCGTCCTGATGCTGCAGGCCCTCGCCTCCGAGCGTCGTGCGACCGGCCGTGGCACCGAGCAAGAAGCCGCGCGCGCGCTGATCAGCCGCTGCCCAGATGAGATCGCCGACACGCTGAAATCCGAAAATCGAGTAGTAGATGTAGAGCGGGAGCAACGTGACGCCATGGACGCTGTAGGACGTGGCGGCCGCTACCCAGGACGACAGCGCACCGGCCTCGGTGATGCCCTCCTCGAGTAACTGACCCTCACGACTCTCGCGATACGACAACAGCGATCCCGCATCTTCAGGCTCGTAAAGCTGCCCGAGCGGCGAGTAGATCCCAATTTGGCGGAACAAACTCGCCATACCGAACGTACGCGCCTCGTCGGCGACGATCGGCACGATGCGCGGACCCAGTGCCTTGTCGCGCAGCAGATTGCTCACGATGCGCACCACGGCCATGGTGGTGGACATTTCTTTGCCCTCGGATTCGAGTGCAAACGCACCATAACTGTCGATCGAGGGAACATCGATGCGCTCGCCCACCCGACGACGACGTGGCATCGGACCACCGAGCGCTGCGCGTCGATCACGCAGGTAGCGCATCTCGGGGCTATCGTCTGCAGGCTTGTAGAAACGCAGTTCCGAAACTTCGGTGTCGCTCAAAGGCAAATTGAACCGATTGCGAAATTCCAGCAAGGCATCGACGTCGAGTTTCTTCTCTTGATGGGCCGTCATGCGCGACTCACCCGCGCGCCCCATGCCATACCCCTTCTTCGTCTTGGCCAGAATCACGGTCGGTTGCCCTCGATGAGCCGACGCCGAGGCAAGGGCAGCATAGAGTTTTCGGAAGTCGTGGCCGCCACGTTTCAGGGCGTCGATCTCGGCCAGCGACATATGCGCAACGAGCGCACGCAGCTCAGGATCGAGGGCAAAGAAATGCTCCTGGTTGTAGGCGCCGTCGTTGGCGCCGAGCGTCTGATACTGCCCGTCTACCGTCTTCGAGAAGGCGCGGAGCAATGCATGGTTGTGATCGCGTGCGAAGAGCGGGTCCCAGTCCGAACCCCACAGCACCTTGATGACGTTCCAGCCGGCGCCGGTAAAGAGCGCCTCGAGCTCCTGGATGATCTGGCCATTGCCCCGTACGGGCCCATCGAGGCGCTGCAAGTTGCAGTTGATGATGAACGTGAGGTTGTCGAGTTTTTCTCGCGCTGCCAAGGTGAGCGCACCGATGGACTCGGGCTCGTCCATCTCGCCATCGCCGAAAATCCCCCAGACTCGCCGACGCTCATTGGCCGCGAAACCTCGATGACCGAGATATCTCAGAAAACGCGCCTGATAGACCGCGTTTATCGGGCCGATGCCCATCGAGCCTGTCGGGAATTGCCAGAAATCCGGCATAAGCCACGGATGCGGATAAGAGCTGAGTCCACCTCCTGCAACCTCTTGCCGATACTTCGCGAGCGTCTGCTCATCGAGTCGACCTTCTAAATACGCTCGCGCATAGACGCCAGGCGCCGAGTGCGGCTGGAAAAAGACGAGATCGCCGCCGTCCGGCACCTCAGGGCCCCTGAAAAAATGATTGAAACCGGTCTCGAAAATTTCGGCTGCGGAGGCATAGGTGGCGACGTGACCGCCGAGCTCTCCGTAGGCCTTGTTGGCACGTACCACCATGGCGAGTGCGTTCCACCGCATGAGGGCGGTGAGACGCTCTTCCATTGCCACATCCCCGGGATGTACGGCCTGCTCATCGAGCGGGATGGTGTTCTGGTACGCCGAGTACGGCATGACGTGAGCGACGATGCCCAACTGCTGCGCCTGTTGCTCGAGCTGCGTAAGCAGGAAGAGACCCCGATCACGGCCGCCGGTGGCAACTGCCGCACGCAGCGCCTCGAGCCACTCCGCTGTTTCTTCGGGGTCGATATCTCGAGCGGGATCCATGCTCATCCTGGCAGTCGATGATCTTTGAACCGTTCGCGCAGCACGCTCTTCTGCATCTTTCCGGTCGCCCCTAGCGGAATCGCCTCGACGAACACGACGTCATCGGGTATCTGCCACTTGGCGAGTTTGCCCGCAAAGAACACAAGCAACTGCTCACGATCGACCTCCACTCCCGGCTTTTTGACTGCCACGAGCAACGGTCGCTCATCCCACTTCGGATGCGGTACGGCGATACACGCCGCCATCGCCACCGCCGGATGAGCCATCGCGATGTTCTCGACGTCGATGGAGCTGATCCATTCGCCGCCCGATTTGATGACGTCCTTGCTTCGGTCGGTGATCTGCAAAAACCCGTCGTCATCGATGGTCGCCACGTCGCCGGTGTGGAACCAACCATCGATGAGCAGTGATTCGTGCTCTTTCTTGAAATAGCTCGAGATGATCCACGGACCGCGGACGAGCAGATCGCCCGAGGTTTTGCCATCCCAGGATAATTCTTTGCCTTCCGGGTCGACGATCTTCATGTCGACCCCAAACACTGCGCGCCCCTGCTTCGCGAGGATGGGCAGTTTCTCTTCCCAGGAAAGACTGACGTGCTTTTCGCGCAACGCGCCCACCGTACCGAGCGGTGACATTTCGGTCATGCCCCAGCCGTGCAATACATCGACGCCGAGTTTGTGAAAGGCATCGATCATGGCGGGCGGACACGCCGAGCCGCCGACACTCGTGCGACGCAAACTGGTGAAGCGCTTGCCCTCGCTCGCGAGGTGATTGAGCAAACCGAGCCAGACGGTTGGCACGCCGGCCGCGCAGGTGACTCGCTCGGACTCCATCAACTCGTACACCGATTTGCCATCGAGCGCCGCACCGGGCCACACCACTTTGGCGCCCATCATCGGCGCGCTGTAGGGCACGCCCCAGGCATTGACGTGAAACATGGGCACGACGGGCAGGATGCAGTCGCGCGCCGACAGGAACGTGGAATCGGGCAGCGCACCCGCGTAGGCGTGCAAAGTCGTCGACCGGTGACTGTAGAGCACGCCCTTCGGGTCGCCCGTGGTACCACTCGTGTAGCACAGGCCCGCTGCGAGTCGCTCATCGAACACCGGCCAGGTGTAATGCCCGTCCTGCGCTCCGATCCAGGCTTCGTAACTCAATAAATTCGGGATTCCCGAATCCTCGGGCAAAGCCTCCGCCTCGCACAACGCCACCCAATGGCGCACCGTCTTGCAGTGCGGCGCAATCGCTTTCACGAGCGGCAAGAAAGTCATGTCGAAGCAAAAGACTCGATCTTCTGCATCGTTGGCGATCCAGGCGACCTGCTCGGGCTTCAGACGCGGGTTGATCGTGTGGACCACCCGACCGCTGCCACTTACCCCGTAGTAAAGCTCGAAGTGTCGGTATCCATTCCAAGCGAGCGTGGCCACTCGGTCGCCCTGGGCGAGCCCGAGCGCATCGAACGCCTGCGCGAGCTTCTTGGACCGAATCAGCGCGTCACGATAGGTGTAGCGGTGAATGTCCCCCTCGACCCGACGAGACACCATCTCGACGTTGCCGTGATGACGCGCCGCGTGTTCCAAAAACCGCCAGATCAGCAGCGGTTCATCTTGCATCAGTCCGAGCATGAGTCCCCCTTGGCCACGACGAAGAGTGCATCCGGCATCGGACGATCGAGTTCGAAGTCCGTCCAGATGATTTCGTTTTGTTTGACGCCGTCGTAATAGAGTCGCACGCGTCCGGGCTGCACCCAGGAAACGCCCGGTTTGCGAAAGAAGTTCGAGTAGAGTCGCTCGTGCCAGCCACGTGACGTGTCGAAGCCGAGACGCAGGATCGCATAGTCGTCCTGGGCGATCGAGAACAGCGTCACCTGATTGGCGGGATCGACGATGCGCACGACATAAACAGCTCGCCCATCCACCGAATCGTCAGGTAATCGCTCTTGCAGAAATCCGGGCTCGATCGCAAAACGGATCACACCGAAACCGAAATTCTCCGACCACTGTTTGTCCGCCTCGGAGGGTGGCTGCGGCCCCTCGAGCGTGTAGGAACGTTGACCATCGAAGGTGATGAGGCGAGCACAACGACCCTGATGCCACGACTCGATGCGCACCTTGCCATCGGCTGCATGAGCCATCCCTTTCTGCTTCGGGTAGACGCGCCACATGTCGTAGCGCTCATGACGCTCGACTCCTTTCCGCGTGTAGAACACTGCATGACCCCGCATCAGCAGCGTCTGCGGATGAATCCAGGTCTCTCCGCCTGCGGCAGCTTGCGCACGAGCGACGATCTCGCGCGCCGAAAGAGGGACGCCCTCTTCGGCGTTCCCCACGGGAGCGCTTAACCATAGCATCACCGACAGGAAAATCGCCAACAGACGAGTCATAGTCGATCCTCCGCGATCAATTGAGACACGTCCACCGACACGCGACTCTGGCGACCGAGCAGATCGAGCAGCACCATCGCCCGATCGGTACCTTCCTGCATCTCGAATACGGCCTCGAGACTCGCGTAAGGCCCCGCGACGATGCGCAGTTTCTGACCCTGAGTGAACAAGGGTCGATGAACCGTGGGCTCCTCGGCACCTGAGCTCAGGACATCGATCAAAGATTGAGGCACAGTGGCGTAAGTACCGCCGAACTTCACGAGCGAGGCCACGCCGACGGTGCTGCGAACCGGCGCCCAAGACTGCTCCGGCTTTGCACCGACGAAGAGATAGCGGGGAAACAGCGGCTCTTCGATCCAGGTCCACTTGAGGCGTCGCTGCTTCTGCACGCGCATGAGCGGGCATAGCACCTCGAAACCCTGACGCTCGAGATGCTCCTGAGCCAACACCTCGGAGCGAGGCTTGGTAAAGGCAACCAGCCAAGTGACCATGACGCCCGACAGTGTACCGATGATCGAGGCTCGAGACCTCAGGCGGCGGGCTTCGAGCGCGCGATCCAGTCGGAGACCGCCTGATCGAGAATCTCGAGCGGCATGCCGCCGTTCATCAAGAGCACGTCATGGAAACCCTTGATATCGAAGGCGGCGCCGAGCTCACGCTCCGCACGCTCTCGCATGCGAAGGATGGCAAGTTGTCCAACTTTGTAGCCCGTCGCCTGCCCCGGCCACACCACATAACGCTCGATCTCACGGGTGATCTCGGCCTCGGTCATGCCGGTCTTGGCCACCATGTATTCGATCGCCTGCTCTCTCGACCATCGCTTCGAATGCATGCCGGTGTCGACCACTAGTCTCACGGCACGGAACATCTCCGCCTGCAGACGACCCAGATCGCTGAGCGGGTCCTGGTCGTAAAGACCCATATCGGTTTTCGCGAGCCGTTCGGCGTAAAGCGCCCAGCCTTCGGCGTAGGCGTTGAACGGCAATACCTTTCGCAGGAGCGGCACGCCCTCGATGAGCTGCGCGGCAGAGAGCTGGAAGTGGTGACCCGGCGACCCCTCGTGGACCATCAAGGTCGCGAGACCGTACTTCGGGTTGTCGGCCGTATTTTTTTGATTGATGTAGAAGCGGCCCGGACGCGAGCCATCGAGCGCCGGCGGATTGTAGTAACCCCCCGGCGAAGAGTCCTGCGAGTACTCCGGAACCCGGACGATCTCGAGCGGCTGAGGCGGAATCGTATTGAAGAACTTGGGCGCCACGGCCATCACCCGCGCGTCGAAAGCCTTCAGATACTCGAGCATCTGCGCACGACCCGCGTCGTCATTCGAAAAAAGCTGATCGGCGCGATTGTTGAGCTGATTGACCCGCTCGGCGAGCGTCGCACCCTTGATTCCCTCGGCATCCAGGATCGCGAGCATCTCCGTCTCGATTCGCGCCACCTCACCGAGGCCGAGCTGATGGATTTCATCGGCCGAGAGATCGGTCGTGGTGTTCGACTTGAGCGCCGCCGAGTAAATCGCTTCACCGTTCGGAATGCGCCAGATGCCGGCGTCTTGGTTCGCAGTTTTCCGCAAGTCTTCGAAAAGCGTGATCATCGCCCCGTAACCGGGGATCACCTCACGCTGCACGATTTCGGTGGCCTCGGCGACCATACGGCTGCGATCGGCCTCAGAAAGGCCCTCGACCTTTTCGAGCTTAGCGGGCAACGTCGTCACCAGCGCATTGCTCGCCGCCCCGCCCTTCACGAAGGCGCGCATCCCCGTGAGGGCTTGGTCGATCACGAAATCCGGAGGCACCACCCCATTGGCGCGATCGTCCTCGACCCGGACCTTGACCTCGCGAAGCACGCGACCGAATTCATTGAGGCGCGACAGGTAGCGCTCTGCACTGCGCTCGCTTTTGATGACGTGACCGTCCGTCAGAAATTGCGGCAGATCGACCGTGGCACCGGAGATCTGGTTGACCCGGTATCCGGAATGTTCGAACTCACCCTGCCGGATGATGTCGTCGAGGAACCAAGCCGTCACCTTCCAGGTGAGCAGTTCCTGACCCTCGAGCCCCTCCGGCCCGTAGCGATCGAGTCCGGCGCGGGCCTCGCGCATACGTTCGAGCATTCGCTTCTCGTTCGCCTCGGTCTGGTCATCGAGCTTGCCACTGTGAAAATCGAGCAGCGTGTCGTCGATGAGGCCGAGCTGCGTCAATACCTGCGGCGAGGAAAGCGCCATCTGCAAGGTGATCTTGTTGACGTAGTTGTTGAGCCCAACCGGCGTGAACCAGAACCACATCGACGCGCCAGCGACCGCAAGCACGAATAAGCCGAGGAACCACGCCAGAATCTTTTTGAGAGTCTTCATCGGAACTCCGTTCTTTATAAAGGGCAGAGAGGCACCCTAAAAAATATAACTGTATGATTTATATGTCTAAGCTAGAAACAAACTGAGTGGAATAACCCCGAACCCACCCCAAGAAGCCCGCCCGCTTACCGAAGATCATTTTGGAGCATCGCGACGTCGACGAGTAGCCCCTCAGATTCTTCAGCTGAGGGCTAGTACTTCAGCCTACGGCGGGATACCGCAGGGGCGCTGGGCCCGGAACTCGAGTTGGGTGATTAATGGGATAACCACGGTCTTCCGAAAAATCTCGACTCATCGCTTAAGTTATCTTGGTCTAATGACGTCAGCCAACCAACGTGTATTAGTTCGATCTATGCGGCCTCGCCTCCAAACGTTGTTGATTCTGTTATCGGTTCTAGCACCGACAGTCGCCAATGCGGAGTGGGTCACCGTGTGGGTCGCTGACAGCAAGGACACCTCTGGCTGGCACAACAACTGGCTCGTCGATGTCGAATCATTGATCGGCAAGGATCAAACGCGTCGCGCTTGGGTGCTCATCAATATGAAAACCGATGCGAAAGTCTCCTCAGGTAATCGCCGATCTGTGCGAATGCTTTGGTCTATCGATTGCGCCGAACAGCGTTTTCGTCGTCTCACGTTCAGCGCGCACCGTGGCGCAATGGGCAACGGTCGGGTGACCGCCTCCGACAATCGCGAAACCAACTGGGAGTACGCGCCGCCGGATTCGGGCGCTGAAGCAACGATCAAGTTCGCTTGCTCAGTGGAGACCGACGTCAGAACGCGACAATCGCCTAAGAACTGACCGCTGGTTGATAGTCCGCCTCTGAGACGGACCCCGAATTCCGCAAGAGTTGCGACAAAGACCCCTAGCTAGCAGGGCCAACTTTGTTGCGATGCTCACTTCCCAACTTGTCTCGTACTTTGGAGGCCGATCGAGGGAGATTTGGTGGAAAGGGAGGGACTCGAACCCTCGACCCCGGCATTATGAGTGCCGTGCTCTAACCAGCTGAGCTACCTTTCCAATTCGGCGGCCGAAAAGGGCGGCGAGTTTGGTCGGCCCCGCCCCGCCCTGTCAAGGCAGGCTCAGACCCGGGTCAACCAGCCGTGCGGGTCGGGCGCCTGACCCTGCTGCACGGCTACGAGCGCCGCACGCAGCTTGAGGGTCTCGGGGCCAACCTGCCCGTCGCCCACCCGATGCTCGACACCCTGACGCACCAGCGTGCCGACGCTCGACAGGACGGCGGCCGTGCCCGAGAGCGCCGCCTCGCCGGTCTTGATCCACGCCATCATTTCATCGACCGAAAACACGCGCTCCTCGATGCGATACCCCATATCACGCGCGATCGTGAGCAGGGAGTCTCGCGTGACGCCATGCAGGAAGCTGCTATCGAGACTGCGCGTCAGGATATGACCCGGACGGATCAACAAGAAATTGGAGGCGCCGGTCTCCTGCACTTCGCCACCCGGACAGAAGAGCACCTGATCGACACCATGTGCTTTGCGCGCGGCGAGCGTTGGGCCCATGGCCGCCGCATAGTTGCCCCCGGTTTTCACCATCCCGAGGTGGGGCGCGCAACGCTGCGCCTGCTCTTCGACCAAAATTTTGAGCGGTCGGATGCCGCCTGCGAAGTAATCCCACACGGGGCTCGCGAGTACGACGAGACAGGCCTCGTTGGAGGGCGTGGAGGCCGCGCCGATGTTCGGCATCGTTCCGAACAACAACGGACGAAGATAAAGCGCGCCGGGCGCCTCGGGCACATCGGCTCGAACACGATCAACGAGTGCGTTGACCATGCTGGCGAGCAACGCAGGATCGGGTTCGGGGAGTATCAGCGCCTGAGCACTGCGGCGCATACGCTCGATGTGTCGCCCAAGACGGAACACTTGCACCGAACCATCGGGATGACGATAAGCCTTGAAGCCCTCGAAACAGGAGCTTCCGTAATGCAGCGCGTGTGCAGCCGGATGAATCTCGAGCGTGCCCGTACGACGCAACTCCATCGGCGACCACGCACCATCGCGATACCAAGCGATCGCCATGGTGTCGGTGAGGATGCTGCCGAAGGGTGCGTTCTTGGGGCTAGTCGTCATCGTTTTCTACTCCGAGTCTTGGGTGCCAATGATGCACCACCTGCGGCGGCGATGGGGAGCCCGAGATCGATGCCGGCGAGTTCGAACCCACGTCGATAGTCGCGAATGTGCTTTTCACACCATGTGCGGGCGGCTGCGGCATCGCCGCGCTCGACGGCCTCGAGGATGCGTCGTTGCGCCGCCGCGATTCGCGAGCGCGCTTGCGGCACCACCTCGATGAGTCGCACGAGAGACGAACCGAGTAATTGCAGCAGCGGTTCTTGGCTCAACGAGAGCACGTTATTGGCTGCCGCGGCGGCGAGCGCCCGAAAAAACTCGGCGGCCTGCGCAGCGGCACGCGCCGTGTCGGGATGTTCCGCATCGATCATCGTTGCCTTGAGCGTCGACACGGTCTCCGGCGTTCGACGACGTGCGGCGAGCTCGGCGACCTCGGGCTCGATGAGCGTCATGGTCTCCCAAACCTCGGCCACCGTCGCCTGATGCAGCGTAAGCGCACGGGTCACGCCGCTTGCGACGGCAAGTCGATCAGGCCGACTCACCATCATGAGCTTGGAGCCGCGCTCACGACGCAAGAGTCCACCCGATTCGAGTTCCCGTAGCGCTTCGCGAACGGTCGAACGATGGACGCCGAGTTGCCGTGCGAGCTCGAGCTCGGCGGGCAATCGCTCGCCGGGTTGCAGCGAGCCCTCGGTGATGCGCGCCGTGAGAACCGCTGCGACCTTGCGGTAGGCCGGTTCGAGCTTGAGCGGAACGAAAGGCTCAGTCATGGAGGCACTCAGGCCGAGCGCTCGAAAAGCTCTCGACCGATGAGCATCCGGCGAATCTCTTGGGTGCCCGCACCGATTTCATAGAGCTTGGCGTCGCGCACCAACCGACCCGCCGGGTAATCATTGATATAGCCGTTACCACCCAGGCACTGCAGCGCCTCGAGAGAGATCTTGGTCGCTTTCTCTGCTGCGAACAGGATCGCAGCGGCGGCGTCGTGCCGACGACATCGACCTTCATCGCAGGCTCGACCGACGGCGTAGACGAGCGAGCGGGCTGCCGCGAAATCGGTATACATGTCGGCGAGCTTCGCCTGCATGAGCTGGAAGGTCCCGATCGGCGCACCGAACTGACGACGATCGTGCAGGTAGGGCAACACGAGATCGAGCGCCGCCGCCATGATGCCGAGCGGTCCTCCCGCGAGCACAGCGCGCTCGTAGTCGAGCCCGCTCATCAACACCGCCGTGCCGCGATCGACCTCACCGAGTACGTTTTCGGCGGGCACGACACAATCTTCGAGCACGAGTTCGCAAGTGTTCGAGCCGCGCATCCCGAACTTGTCGAGTTTGGGCGAGCGCGAGAACCCCGGGAAACCCGCCTCGACGATGAACGCCGTCACCCCTTTCGGTGCCAAGCTCGGGTTGGTGCGCGCATAGATGACGAGGACATCGGCATCGGGGCCGTTGGTGATCCACATCTTCCGACCATTGAGCACGAAGTGGTCGCCGCGACGCTCGGCTCGCGTCTGCATGGAGAGCACGTCCGACCCCGCCCCGGGCTCGGACATGGCGAGCGCACCGATCCACTCCCCGCTTACGAGACGCGGGAGATATCGGTCGCGCTGCGCATCGTCGCCGTTGAGCCGGATCTGGTTGACGCAAAGATTGGAGTGCGCACCGTAGCTGAGCCCCACCGAAGCGGAGGCCCGCGAAATCTCTTCCATGGCGATGATGTGGGCGAGGTAGCCAAGATCACTGCCACCCCAACGGGCAGGCACCGTTATACCCAGCAAGCCCTGCTCGCCCAGCTTGGACCACAGCGCCTTCGGGAAATCATTGAGGCGGTCGATCTCTGCGGCGGCCGGGGCGATCTCGGCCTCGGCGAAGCGGCGAACCGTATCGCGCACCTCGGTCAGCGTGTCGTCCTGCAGGGGGTCGAGGAAAAGCTCCGTTGCCACCGCCATGGCGTTGCCTCCGAACCATAAATGGTAGTATTGTCCGACAATACTGCAATCCTTTACTGTTTTGCACAAGAGGGGCCGGCATGGCGGTCATCGAATCGACGGTCGATCGAAATAGCGCCGAGTTCGCCGCGCGCTCGGCAGCCATGCGCGAGCTCGTGGCCGACCTTCGCCGCAAACTCGAGGAGGTCGCGGTGGGCGGCGGTCCTCAAGCGCGCGAGCGTCATGTGGGCCGCGGCAAGCTGCTCCCGCGCGATCGCATCGAGTTACTGCTCGATGCGGGGACACCCTTTCTCGAGCTCTCCCCGCTCGCGGCAGACGGCCTATACGACGGTGAGGCGCCCGCTGCGGGGCTCATCACCGGAATCGGCCGCATCGCCGGTCGCGAGTGCGTCATCGTCTGTAACGATGCCACGGTCAAGGGCGGTACCTACTACCCCATCACCGTCAAAAAGCATCTGCGTGCGCAGGAGATCGCCAAAGAGAACCGACTGCCCTGCGTCTATCTCGTCGATTCGGGTGGTGCGAACCTCCCGAACCAAGACGAGGTCTTCGCCGATCGCGAACACTTCGGCCGCATCTTTTTCAATCAGGCGAACTTGTCCGCCGAGGGCATCGCACAGATTGCCGTCGTGCTCGGCAGTTGCACAGCGGGCGGTGCCTACGTGCCGGCGATGAGCGACGAGTCGATCATCGTGCGCAATCAGGGCACGATTTTTTTGGGCGGACCGCCGCTCGTCAAAGCGGCGACCGGCGAAGAAGTCTCGGCCGAAGATCTCGGCGGGGGCGACGTCCACACGCGCCTATCGGGTGTGGTGGACCATCTAGCTGCGAACGATGCGGAGGCTCTAGGGCGCGCGCGACAAATCGTCGGCGCTCTCAACAGCACGAAGCCCCAGGGCCCGGTCCTGCGCACGCCGAAACCGCCGCGCTACCCCGCCGAAGACCTGTATGGCCTCGTACCCACCGATCTGCGCACGCCATTCGACGTGCGCGAGGTCATCACGCGGCTCGTCGACGATAGCGAATTCGACGAGTTCAAGGCGCGTTATGGCACCACACTCGTGACGGGATTCGCGCACCTCGAAGGCATGCCGATCGGCATCATCGCGAACAACGGCATCCTGTTTTCCGAGTCGGCGCAAAAAGGCGCGCATTTCATCGAGCTTGCGTGCCAACGGAAAATTCCACTCGTCTTCTTGCAGAACATCACCGGCTTCATGGTCGGCCGAAAGTACGAGAACGAGGGCATCGCCCGACACGGCGCCAAGATGGTCACTGCAGTCGCCTGCGCCCGGGTTCCGAAACTCACCGTCGTGATCGGCGGAAGCTTCGGCGCGGGCAATTACGCGATGTGCGGACGCGCCTACTCGCCCCGATTTCTTTGGATATGGCCGAACTCCCGCATCAGCGTCATGGGCGGTGAGCAGGCGGCCCAGGTGCTGGGTCGCGTGCGTCGCGACGGCATCGAGTCACGCGGCGGCAGCTGGAGCCCCGACGAGCAAGAGTCGTTCATGGATCCCATACGACGGCAGTACGAGACGCAGGGTCATCCCTACTACGCGACCGCACGCCTCTGGGACGACGGCATCATCGATCCGCTCGATACCCGTCGGGTATTGGCGCTCGGCCTCGCGGCCTCGCTCAACGCCCCCATTCCCGAGACGCGCTTCGGCGTCTTCCGCATGTGAGGTCGACCATGTCGAACGCCGCTCAAACGCTCGAGTGCACCGCTCACGGCGGCATCGCGCAACTTTGGCTCGCGCGTCCCGAACAACGCAATGCGCTCGATGAAACGCTCATGGCCGAACTCACGGCGACGATTCAGGATCTCGGCGAACGTACCGACGTTCGGGTGATCGTGCTCGGTGGTCGCGGTAAGGCGTTTTGCGCAGGCGCCGATCTCAACTGGATGGCGCGCGCTGCGCGCTACACCCGCGAGCAAAATCTCGAAGACGTCTCGCGCCTGTCGACACTGCTGCAGGCGCTCGATCACGTCGGGAAACCGACCATCGCTCGAGTGCACGGCGCGTGTTATGCCGGCGCCACCGGTCTTGTCGCTGCATGCGATCTCGCAATCGCCACAGACGACGCACGGTTCTGTTTTTCGGAAGTCCGACTCGGACTCGTACCCGCGACGATTTCTCCCTATGTGCAACGAGCCATGGGCTACCGTGCCTCGCTGCAGCACATGCTGACGGCCGACGTCTTCGATGCAACGACCGCCTTGCGCACCGGACTCGTCAACGAGATCGTGCCCGTCGACCAACTCGATTTACGCATCGACGCGATCGCTCAAACTCTGCGCAGCGCAGGGCCTCGCGCGCTCGCGGAAACCAAACGTCTGCTGCGACATATCCATGGCCAGCCGATCAATGCGGAGATCGCTCGCGCGACGATCGAGTGCATTGCCGATACACGGGTGTCGGCCGAGGGCGCCGAGGGCGTCCGCGCCTTGCTCGCCGGCGAAAAACCCCGTTGGAGCGGCGAATGACGTCTCTACCCCGGCGCCTTCTCATCGCGAACCGCGGCGAGATCGCCTGCCGCATCATCCGCACGGCAAAGCGTCTTGGCATCGAAACCGTAGCCGTGCATTCCGATTCCGATCAGAACTCGCGTCATGTGCGCCTCGCTGACCGAGCCGAGTGCATCGGACCCGCCGCCGCTCGTCAAAGTTATCTCGATATCGAGGCGGTGATCGCCGCGGCGAAACGCAGTGGCGCCGACGCCGTGCACCCGGGCTACGGCTTTCTTTCGGAGAACGCCGCCTTCGCCGACGCCTGCGAGGCGGCGGGGCTGCTCTTCGTGGGGCCGCCAGCGTCCGCCATTCGCGCGATGGGTTCGAAGTCCGAGGCGAAGCGCCTGCTCGAAGACGCCGGAGTGCCGCTCACGCCGGGATATCACGGCGAACGACAGGACGCCGACACACTGCTCGCCGAAGCCGATCGAATCGGTTATCCGGTGCTAATCAAAGCGAGCGCCGGCGGCGGCGGCAAAGGCATCCGCCGTGTCGATCGAGCGGAGGATTTCATCTCCGCACTCGCCTCGTGTCAGCGCGAAGCAAGCGCGAGCTTCGGTGACCCCAAAGTATTGGTCGAGCGATACATCACGAAGCCTCGTCATATCGAGATACAGGTATTCGCCGATCGGCACGGCAACGTGCTGCACCTCGGCGAGCGTGATTGCTCCATCCAGCGTCGTCATCAAAAGGTGCTCGAAGAAGCCCCCGCGCCAGGCATGACCGCCACGCGTCGCGCCGCGATGGGCGAAGCGGCCGTCAACGCCGCGAAGCGAGTCGGATACGTCGGCGCCGGAACGATCGAGTTCATCGTCGAGCCTGACGGCACGTTCTATTTCATGGAAATGAACACCCGTCTGCAGGTGGAGCATCCGGTGACCGAGATGATCACCGGCATCGATCTCGTCGAGTGGCAGCTTCGGGTCGCCGCTGGCGAAACGCTGCCGCTCACGCAGAGCGACATCACCCTGACGGGTCACGCGATCGAAGTTCGACTCTATGCGGAGGATCCGGAGAGAGGCTTCCTGCCCTCACCGGGCCGTCTGCTGCGATGGCAGACGCCCAAGACCGACGATCTGCGGGTCGATACCGGGGTCGAGTCGGGTGACGAGATTTCATCGCACTATGACGCCATGATCGCGAAGTTGATCGTCCACGGCGCGACCCGTGAGTTGGCACTCTCCAAAATGGCGGGTGCCCTGCGAGAGACCTTCATCGCCGGGCCTCGAAACAATCTGCAGTTTCTTTCGCGACTCTTGACGACCCGATCGTTGCGCGACGCCGATCTCGACACGCATCTCATCGAGCGCGAACACGATCTTCTTTTCGCCCCCATCGAGCGTGCTCACCCACATGTTTGGCTCGCCGCTCTCGCAACCCTGCTGATTGACGAGTTCCCCAAAGAACACTCCCCGTGGACGACCCCTGACGGCTTCCGATTGGTCGGACAGGCTCGACGACGCCTCACGCTCGAGTGTCGCGAGGAGCGCTGCAGCGCGACGGTCGACTACCACTCACGCAGTTGGCGTATCGGGCTCGACTCACCGAGCGCCCTCACGCTCGAATTGCGGGCCTGCCCTGCCGCGGACGGTCGTCTCGCCATGTGGATCGACGGCGCCTCGCACTTTGCCCACGGACATCTGCACGATGGAACAGCGTACGTCCTGATCGACGGTCATCAGGCCGCCGTGCGGATCGTCGATCCTCGCGAGTCGGGCACGTCGGGGGATGCACCGAACGGCGGATTACGCTCGCCGATGCCGGGTCGAGTCGTCGCGGTGCACGTCAAAGCGGGCGATCGCGTGAAACGCGGAGCGCCGCTGCTCGCCATCGAGGCGATGAAAATGGAGCACGTGCTGACGGCACCGGCCGATGGCGTGATCGAACAGCTGCACGTGTCGGAGGGTGCGCAGGTAGCCGAGGCCGTCGCCCTCGTCGACTTCAAGTCCGACTGAGCTGCTGCTCAGCCAAAGATTTCAGCGGGCGATTCCAGTTTTGTCTTGAGCGCCTGGATCATGGCGGCGGCATCGAAGCCGTCGACGAAACGGTGATCGAACGACGATGACAGATTCATCATCCGTCGAATCACCATCTTTCCGTCGATGACGACGACACGCTCCACCGCCTTGTTGATGCCGATGATGGCGACCTCGGGCAGGTTGAGAATGGGCGTCGAGACGATGCCACCCAACTTGCCGAGGCTCGTGACCGTGATCGTGGAGCCCGAGAGCTCGTCACGACGCGCCCGCCCCATCTTGGCCGCCTCACTCACTCGTCGAATCTCCGCCGCGAGCGCCTCAAGATCGTGAGTCATCACGTCCCGCACGACGGGCACCTTGAGGCCATCCGGAGTCTGCGTGGCAATGCCGGCGTGGACCGCAGCATGGCGCAGGAGTACGTTGCGCTTTTCATCGTAGAGCGCGTTGCACTGCGGGTAATCTTTGAGCACGGAGGCGAGCGCGCGGACGATGAAGGGCAGATAGGTGAGCGAGGCCGCGCCGGCCGGGCGCTGCGCATTGAGTTTCACGCGCAAGGCTTCGAGCTCGGTCACGTCGACTTCCTCGACGTACGCAAAATGCGGCGCAACGCGCTTGGCCTCGGCCATGCGCTGAGCGATGAGCCGGCGTACGCCGATGACCGGGATTTCCGTGATGCCCGGGCCACCGCTGCGCGCACGCTCGACATCGAGCGCGAGGATACGCCCCTGTGGACCCGACCCCGATACCGTAGCCAGGTCGATACCCGCCTCGAATGCGCGTCGACGCGTGGCCGGCGAGGCCATGACGCGGCCGGAGGACACCCCCACCGCCCCAGCGGTAGATACCGTCGACGAGGCCGATGACGCGGCCTTCGCGGACGCCGATGCCACCGCCGATGACGTGGCAGGCGCCTTGGCGGGCGCTGAGGTCGCCGCGCCCGCCTTCGCTTCGATTTCGAACACCGCGAGCTCGGCGCCCACGGCGATCACGTCTCCGGGATTCCCCGTGATGGAGACAACCTGACCCGTGACGGGCGAAGGCACCTCGACGACAGCCTTGTCGGTCGACATTTCGACGAGCGGGGAGTCTTCACGCACCACATCGCCGGGCTTGACCTTCCAAGCGATGACCTCGGCCGACACCGTGCCTTCGCCGAGATCGGGCAGTCGCATCACATGTCGGGTCATGACGCCTCTCCCATGAGCCGCCGCAATGCATTCATTACGCGACGCTTGCCCGGGAAGTATTCCCACTCGAAGGCATGCGGATACGGCGTGTCCCAACCGGCCACGCGCATGATCGGCGCTTCGAGGCTCCAGAAACAGTGCTCTTGGATGGACGCGGAGAGTTCCGCGCCGAACCCTGCGAATCGCGTCGCCTCGTGGACGACGAGACAGCGTCCCGTCTTGCGCACGGATGCGGCGATGGTGTCGATGTCGAGCGGCACCATGCTACGGATGTCGATGACTTCGGCATCGAGGCCGAGCGCCTCGGCGGCCGCGAGACTCACATGCACCATCGTCCCGTAGGTCACGATCGTGAGCGCCCCGCCCTCGCGCGTGACGGCCGCCTGACCGAGCGGCACGGTGTAATACCCCTCGGGTACCTCGGCGAGCGGATGACCCGCCCAGGACTGCGCGGGCTTGTCAGGCTCGCCATCGAATGGTCCGTTGTAGACACGTTTCGGCTCAAAGAATATGACCGGATCGTCGTCTTCGATGGCCGCGATCAACATGCCCTTGGCGTCGTACGGGTTCGACGGCATCACGGTCTTGATGCCACTCACGTGTGCGAACACGGCCTCGGGGCTCTGCGAATGCGTCTGACCGCCACGGATTCCGCCGCCACAAGGCGTGCGGATCGTGAGCGGCGCCGAGAACGCGCCGGCACTGCGATAGCGCAGGCGAGCCACTTCGCTCACGATTTGATCGTAGGCGGGGTAGATGTAGTCGGCGAATTGGATCTCGGCGATCGGCCGCAAACCGTTGGCACACATGCCGACCGCCGCACCGACGATGCCCCCTTCGGCGATCGGGGTATCGAGTACACGGTGGGCACCGTGCTTTTTCTGCAGGCTCTCGGTGACGCGAAACACGCCACCGAAATAACCGACGTCCTCACCGAGCACGACCACCTTCGGGTCGCGGGTAAGCATGATGTCCATCGCCGAGTTGAGCGCCTGAACCATGTTCATCGTGGGCATGGTCTTACTCCCCCCGCTCTGCCAACTCCGCCAGCAATTCGTCGCGCTGGGCGCGCAGATGCGGCGGTAATTCTTTGAAGACGTCTTCGAACATCAGCGACGGATCGAGACGCGGCCCCTCGTTGAGGGTGCCGTAGGAGACCGCCTCGTGCCACGCGGCCGTGACGGACTCGTCGAGCTCTTTTGAAAGGGATTCGTGACGCGCATCGTCCCATTCACCTAGGGCGACGAGATGCGACTTCAAGCGCTCGACGGGATCCCCGAGCGGCCAGGCGTCGAATTCGTCTTTCGGACGATATCGAGCCGGATCATCGCTCGTGGAGTGCGCCCCCGCGCGATAGGTGACGTGCTCGATCAGCGTGGCGCCGTGACCCGCCCTCGCACGCTCGGCCGCCCAGGCCGTCGCCGCGTATACGGCAAGGAAGTCGTTACCATCGACACGGAGTCCCGCGATACCCATGCCGGGCCCTCGCGCCGCAAAAGAGCGCTGCTCGCCGCCCGCATAACCCTGGAAGGTCGAGATCGCCCATTGGTTGTTGACGACGTTGAGGACCGCCGGCGCCTTGTAGACCTTGGCGAAGGTGAGCGCGTGGTGGAAATCGGCCTCGGCCGTGCTGCCCTCTCCGAGCCACGCCGCAGCGATATTCGACTCTCCCTTGATGGCCGCGGCCATCGCCCAACCCACCGCCTGGGGGAACTGGGTCGCGAGATTTCCCGAGATCGAAAAGATGTGTCGCTCGGCCGAGTGGTACATCACCGGCAACTGGCGGCCCTTGCACATATCACGCGAGTTCGACAGCAACTGCGACATGAGCTCGACGAGCGAGAGTCCGCGCGAGAGGAACAAGCCTTGATTGCGATACGACGGAAACAACATGTCGCCATCGCGCAGTGCGATCGCGGCCGCGGCGGACACCGCCTCTTCGCCGAGCGAACGCATGTAGAACGTGATGCGCCCCTGACGTTGCGCGCGCTGCATTCGATCGTCGAAGGCCCGCGTGAGCATCATGACGCGCAAGCCGCAACGCAGCGTCTCGGCATCGAGCGTCGGCGCCCAAGGACCCACAGCGCGATGATGATCGTCGAGCACGCGAATCAGATCTTCGGCGAGCGGCGCAGTGGCGAGGACCGGCACATCGATCGGTGGACGCGGCGCGTCGCCCGCAGCGGCGACTTTCACGTAACTGAAATCCGGCTGCTCGCCGGGCCTGGCGGGAACCGCTGGGACGTGTAGTCGGGATGTCATGAGCGCCGAGAGTAAATCAGGACTCGCCAACGAGCATAACTAGTTCGATTTGCTAACCCGCTGTTTTGAGAATAAATTATCTAATATTAATAACTCTTTTGGGGCGGCAATCCATGAAGCTCGATAAATACGATATCGCCATCCTGAATGAGGTCCAGCGTGATGCCACGCGCTCCACGGCCGATATCGCGCAAGACGTCGGTCTCTCCCAATCTCCGTGCTGGCGCCGTATCAGCCTGCTCGAGCAAGCGGGCGTCATCAAACGGCGCGTCGCCCTCCTCTCACGCGAAAAGGTGGGGCTCGAGGTGCTCGTATTCGTGAACGTGAAACTCGCCAGTCACGGCTGGCAATCGCTGCCGAAATTCAAGAACAAGGTAGTGAGCTTCCCCGAGGTGCTGCAGTGCTACGTGCTGATGGGCGATATCGACTTCATCCTGCTCGTCGCCACGCGCACCATCGAGGACTTCAACAATTTCCTGCAAGGCAAGCTTGCGCAGATTCCCGGGGTGCAGTCGATCGAATCACGTATGGTGATCGAAGAGACGAAAAACACCACCGAGTTGCCGCTCGGGTTGATCTAGCCGAAGAGATCACCACCGACGCCGAGCAGCACGAGCACGCCGAGCAGCGCGAAAATCGTCGCAGCGATGCCGTGGACCAGGCGCATCGGCAATTTCTTTGCCGCGACCTCACCAAGCAACACTGCCGGAACATTGGCGATCATCATGCCGAGCGTCGTGCCACCGACCACAGCCACGAGTGAGGCGTACTTCGCCGCAAGGGCCACCGTCGCGATTTGGGTCTTGTCGCCGATCTCGACGATGAAGAACGCGATGAAGGTCGTGAGAAACACGCCGTAGCGCGCCGGCTTTGCGCCTTCGTCGTCGTCCAACTTGTCGGGCACGAGCATCCACGCCGCCATCGCGAGGAACGACACACCCAAAATCCATCGCATGAGTTCGGCGCCGACCACCGACGACACCCAAGCGCCGACGTAACCCGCGACCGCATGGTTCACGAGCGTCGCAACGAGGATCCCGAGAATGATCGGCACGGGCTTGCGGTACTTCGCCGCCAACACGAGCGCGAGCAGCTGTGTCTTGTCGCCGATTTCGGCGAGCGCCACGATACCGGTCGATACGAGAAACGCTTCCATCCGCGACGTGTCCTTACACGTTGAAGCGGAAGTGCATCACATCGCCCTCGCGCACGATGTACTCCTTGCCTTCGAGACGCAGCTTGCCTGCCTCTTTGGCTCCCTGCTCGCCCTTGAGCGTGACGTAGTCGTCAAAGGCAATCACCTCGGCGCGAATGAACCCGCGCTCGAAGTCGGTATGGATGACGCCCGCCGCCTGCGGGGCAGTCGCGCCCTTCTTGACCGTCCAGGCTCGTACTTCCTTAGGGCCAGCCGTGAAGTACGTCTGCAGGCCGAGCAAGGCGTAACCCGCGCGGATCACGCGGTTGAGGCCCGGCTCCTCGAGTCCGAGATCCTTCAAGAATTCGGCGCGATCAGCATCATCGAGTTGCGAGATCTCGGCTTCGATGGCCGCACACACCGCCACGACCTGAGAGCCCTCGGAGGCCGCATGCTTGCGTACGGTATCGAGCATGGGGTTGTTCTCGAACCCGCCCTCCTGCACGTTCGCGACGTAAAGCATGGGCTTGAACGTCAAGAGTTGCATTTCTTTGACAATGGGCCGCTCGATCTCATCGAGCGCGACCGCGCGAGCAGGCTGTCCCGCATTGAGTGCATCGCGGACGCGGCGAATGACCTCTTTCGCCTTGATCGCCTCTTTATCCATCGCTTTGGCCGCTTTCTCGGCACGCTGCAGCGCTTTTTCCGCTGTCTCGAGATCCGCGAGCGCGAGTTCGGTGTTGATGGTCTCGATGTCGGAAAGCGGATCGATACGACCTGACACGTGCACGATATCGTCGTTCACGAAGCAGCGTACGACGTGCGCGATGGCATCGACCTCGCGGATGTTCGCGAGAAACTTGTTGCCGAGCCCCTCGCCGGTCGATGCGCCCTTGACGATTCCTGCGATGTCGACGAACTCCACGGTCGTCGGCAAGATGCGCTCCGGAGTGACGATTGCCGCGAGCTGGTCGAGGCGCGGATCGGGCACGGGCACGATGCCGACGTTCGGATCGATCGTGCAGAACGGGTAGTTCTCCGCCGCGATCGCCGAGCGTGTCAGCGCATTGAAGAGAGTCGATTTGCCGACGTTGGGCAGACCGACGATGCCGCACTTGATTCCCATGAATTCAGTCCTGTGTGTGGAGGCGGTTCATCGCTTTTTCGGTGCCCTGAGCGAGCAGCACCGGAAGCACATCCGCCGCATTGTTGACCGCAGTTTCGATGGCACGCTCCTGATCAGCCGGCGCGCGCTGCAAGACGTAGTCGTGCACCAAATCCTTGTGGCCGGGGTGCCCGATGCCGAGGCGCATGCGCCAGAAGTCGGCACCGACAGTCGCGATGGTATCGCGCAGTCCGTTGTGCCCGCCGTGACCGCCACCGAGCTTCAGGCGCGCCACGCCGACCGGAAGATCGAGCTCGTCGTGTGCGACGAGTACTTCGCCCGGCGCCACTTTGTAGAAGTTCGCGAGCGAGCTGATCGCACCACCGCTCTTGTTCATGTAGGTGTTGGGTTTCAGCAGCCAGATCTCGGTTTGTGCGCCGCCTTCGAGCGTCACGCGCACACGGGCCAGCTCGCCCTGATGACGCGACTCGGCACGAAACACGCCACCGTACCGTCGCGCGATCTCATCGGCGAACCAGAAGCCCGCGTTGTGCCGGGTCCGAGCGTATTTCTCGCCAGGATTGCCGAGTCCCACGATGAGCTTGAGCACTGTGCCTGCCACTCGACCTCCGCAAAAACGGAGGCCGCCTGTGGGGCGGCCTCCATTGGCGTCTTCCAGAGGAAGACCGATGAATGCGCCGCGAAATTATTTCTTCGCAGCGTCCTTCTTCGGTTCTTCCTTCTTCGCCTCGGCTCCCGCAGCCGGAGCCGCAGTGGCCGCCGCAGCAGCCGCCTCGGCCGGAGCCGCTTCCGGCTCTTCCGCGCGCGGGCTGTGGATCGACACCACGACTTGGTCCTTGCCCTGCAGCACGGCCGTCGCGACGACGCCCGCCGGCAATTCGATGTCCGAGATGTACTTGGACTCGTTGAGGGTCATCTGCGACAGATCGAGCTTGATCTCTTCCGGCAGATCCTTGGGAAGGCAGGTCACTTCGATGTCGGCGATGCGGTGCGACACGATACCGCCCTGGGTCTTCACGCCCGGAGAAGCGGCCTCACCCTTGAAGTGGATCGGCAGACGGATACGGATCTTCTCGTCATCGAGCACCCGCTGCAGGTCGAGGTGCAGCACCTGCGGCTTGGCAGGGTGCAACTGCAGATCTTTGACGATCGCCGCCTGCGTCTCATCGCCGACCTTGAGGCCGATGATGGTCGAGTAGAACTTTTCATCCTCGATGAGAGTGATCAGCTTTTCGTGATTGAGCGACAGCATGCGCGGATCGCGCTTGCCGCCGTAGAGAATGGCCGGGACTTTTCCGACACGACGCAGGCGGCGGCTCGCACCCTTGCCTTCGTCGTCGCGGAGTTCCGCAGCGAGTTCGAACGAGATTTTCATTGACTGACTCCTAAGTTGACGTTTTTCCGTTCCGCGACCAGAACGGACTCAATCGACGTACAGCGAACTCACGGACTCTTCGTCCAGAATTCGACGTATCGTCTCGCCGAGCAGACCCGCCACCGATAGCTGACGGATTCGCCCGCACGTTCTTGCCGACTCGGAGAGCGGGATGGTGTCGGTCACCACGAGCTCATCGAGCGCTGATTTGCTGATCTTCTCGACGGCCGCGCCGGAGAGAATGGGATGAGTGATGTAGGCGACGACGCGTACGGCGCCCTCGTCCTTCAATGCCTGCGCCGCGAGGCACAGGGTGCCCGCGGTATCGACCATGTCGTCGATGAGTACGCAGGTCTTGTCCTTGACCTCGCCGATGATGTTCATCACCTTCGATTCGTTGGGTCGGGGACGCCGCTTGTCGATGATCGCGAGCTCCACGTCGTCGAGACGCTTGGCGAGCGCGCGGGCGCGTACCACGCCACCGACATCGGGCGACACCACGATCATGTTGGGATAACCCTGTCGCCACGCGTCGCCGAGCAGCACGGGCGAGGCATAGACATTGTCGACGGGAATATCGAAGAACCCCTGGATTTGCTCGGCATGCAGGTCGACCGTCAACACGCGACCGATGCCGGCTCCCGTGATCATATTTGCGACGAGTTTGGCCGAAATCGCCGAGCGGGTTGCGCGTGGCCGACGGTCCTGTCGCGAGTAGCCCATGTACGGCACGACGGCCGTGATGCTCTTCGCCGAGGCGCGTCGACACGCATCGGCCATCACGAGCAGCTCCATTAGGTGATCATTGACCGGCGGACAGGTCGGCTGCACCAGAACGACGTCGCGGCCGCGAACGTTTTCCATCAGCTCGACATTGACTTCACCATCGCTGAAGCGACCCACGACGGATCGCCCGAGCGGCACCATCAGGTGTCGCGCGATCTCCTGAGCCAACGCGGGATTCGCGTTGCCGGTGAACAGAGCGAGGGTCTGGCTGTCCAATCGTGCCTCTGAATCAATGCCGTGTCCTGTCGGTGCAGTCACCGAGTGGCTGGGGTGGAAGGATTCGAACCTCCGAATGGCGGGATCAAAACCCGCTGCCTTACCACTTGGCGACACCCCAGCAGACGCGGTGCCTAAGAAATCATCTCGGCGGGGCACGATCCTGCAGACGGGAGAACACGGGGGATCGCGACATGGCGCGCACCACCCACACTCGCCAAGGATCCGGCACACGCGCCGCGACCCGCTCGGCCTCGGCCGCGGAGCCGAAACTCGCGAAGATGCAGGACCCTGTTCCCGTCAGCCGCGCCGGGGCGAACCTCGCCAACCAGTCGATCGCCTCTGCAACCTCGGGGTAGCGTTGCCGCACCACCGGTTCGCAGTCGTTTCGACCCCCCGACGCCAAAAGGGCCGGTATTGTGAGGACGGGGGAATTTCGTGTCAATTCAGGCGCCTGGAACACGGCAGCCGTAGGGACCGGGACCCCCGGGTGCAGCACGAGAAACCACCGCTCGGGCAGCTCCAGCGGGGTAAGGTGCTCCCCCACCCCTTCCCCGAGGGCGCAGCGCCCCCGAACGAAGACAGGCACGTCGGCGCCGAGCGCAAGACCGATCTGCGCCAGCTCGTCCTCGGTCATCCCGAGCCCCCAGAGGTGATTGAGCGCAAGGAGGGTCGTCGCCGCGTCGGAACTGCCTCCGCCGAGGCCACCACCCATGGGAATTCGCTTGCGGATGCGAATGCGGACGCCCGATCGGATCGGGGATCCGCCTTTGGCGAGGGAGGCCGCCATCAGCGCTCGGGCTGCACGGACGCAGAGGTCTTTGTCGGACGGTATCGCCGCGAGTGCGCCGGACTTTGCCAACCCGTCATCCCGACGCTCGATCACGCCGACCGGCGCGGCTTCGAAGGAGAGCTCGTCGCACAGATCGATGAGCTGAAAAATGGTTTGCAGCTCGTGATAGCCGTCGGCACGTCGACCCGTGATGTGCAGACAAAGATTGAGCTTCGCCGGCGCCGACCACCAAGCCGGATGTCCTTCGGTCGACCACCCTTGAGCACTCATCGAGCGCCTCCGCCCCAACCTTCGATGACGAGACGCACCCGGAGCGATTCGCGACTCGCTTCGATCCGTTGCGGCAGCTCGTAGTCGACTCCGGACACCGGCGCGTAATTTTTGAAGATCACCGTCCAGCCTTTTTGCCGAAGACTCTCGAGACGCGCGGCGTCGGACGACATCTGCTCCTCGACCGTCTCGCGAGGGTCAGGCACGCCGAGCATCCAGTAACGCAATGATTCGACGGGCAGCACAAAACCGATCTGCTGCTCGAGCGCGAGGCGCGAGATCTCATCGCCGGCGCCGTCGGAGTCGAAATCGAGACGCAGCCCACCGACACCGAGCGGTCCTTCGAGTTCGAGGGTCGAGCGTCGCGTCCGCTGCACCCAGCGCCACGAGCCCGAGAATCCCTCGTCGTCCCGCGCGATCGCCACACGACCATGGGATTCGAACCGTCCCCAGGACTGCAGGACGTCGCGCCGCGCCTCCCATGAGGTCGGAAGCATGTTGGGCAAGGACTGCACTCCAGAGAGACTGGCGCAGCCCCCGAGCGCGACGGCAAACAGGAGGACGACAAAAATGGTGAATCGAAGCGAGCGGTTCGAAGACATGAGGACCACTACCGAGATCCTCAGCGGGACCCGGTTTTTCTTACCTCGTCGGCGAGGCGCTCGATGGTAGCGCGCAAGGGTTTGGACTCAGGAGCGATCACGAGCGCACGCGCCCAGATCTCGCGCGCCCTCGACTTGTCGCCCGACGCCCACAGCGCCTCGCCGAGGTGCGCACCGATCTCCGCCTCGCGCGAGAGGCGCCACGCACGCTCGAGAAACGAGACGGCGCCTTTGTTGTCACCGCGCCGGAAACGTACCCAACCGAGACTGTCGACGAACGCGGCGCTGTCCGGACGCTGGGTCACCGCCTCCCGGATCAATGATTCGGCTCGCGCGAGCTGGCGCTTGCGATCGGCGAGCGTGTAGCCGAGCGCGTTCTGGATGTTGCCATCCCCCGGACGTATCTTGAGAAGTCTCTCGAATACTTTGACGGCCTCGGTCGTTCGATCATCGGCATCGAGCAGTACCGCGCGCTGGTAGAGCAAATTGGGATGATCGGGAAAACGTTCGAGCGCTTGATCGAGCGCCTCGAAGGCCGCCGCAGCGAGACCGGCATCGAACAAGGCACGCGAGCGCACGATTTCGACTTCGATGGCATCGACCCGACCGCCGCGCAGCGCCTGATCGAGAATGGACATGGCCTCTTGGCGATCATCTCGCGCAAGCAGCAATTGCGCCGCTCGTACGCGCGGCGGCAACCCCGCCCCCGCCGCGATGAGTTGCCGGTAGCCCTGCAACGCGAGATCCGGCAAACCCTTGCGCTCGGCGATGAGCGCGAGGTAGTAGAGCGATTCGCCCGAACTGCGATCGGCCGCGAGGCGCGCGCCAAAGCGTCGCTCGGCCTCCGCCTCATCGCCCGTCGCAAGCGCCAACAGCGCAAGGCGGCGGTCGGCTTCGGCCGCCACACGTTCGTTGCCCGGCGTCGACTCGCGCTCGATGACGAGCAGTTCTTCGCGCGCATCCTCGAGTCGGTCGAGCGCGGTCAGCGTTTCGACTCGCGCGAAGCGATGATTCTCGGGGTCACCCTGGACGAGCAGATTCGCCTCGGCGAGTGCCGTCTCCTCTTGACCCATTGCAGCGAAAGCCGCCGAGGCCATGCGAATGGTGCGCGCATCGTTTCCTGCACCTTTGGCGCGCGCCGCCTGAACGAGCGACAGACAGGGGTTCAGATCGTCCGCGTTGCAGGCGATGCGTGCGAGCGCCGAAAGGGTTTGTCCCGACACCGACTCGCGCGGGATGACCTCTCGCAGCACCAGCCACGCCGCATGGGTTGCATCGCCCTCCGCAAGCTCGGGCAGCAACTCGGCGAGCGCACGATCGGGCTCGACGTCCGGTTTGGAGAGCAAGGCGCCGTACACCTTCCGCGCGAGATCGAGTCGCCACGTCTCGAGCGCCACCAGCCCCACGAGGCGCAGCGCCTCGACGTTTTCGCCATCGAGTTCGAACAGGCGATCGGCGGATTTCGAGGCGGCAGGCAGGTTTCGACAGGCCCGAGAGATCTGCAGGGCACGCTCGATCACTCTGGGATTCCGATCGGTCATGCCGGCCGAGAGATAACCCTCTACCGCCCCCCGACAATCCCCCTTCATCAAGGCCTGATCGGCGGCAACGATATCGGCGGTCTCCTGCGCCAGCGCAGCCCGCATGGACACCAGGCAAAGGGCGAACAGGCAGGTGAAAACAGAGATCCGAGACATCGTCCCGCGACTATATCGGAACAGGGCCGCTTGTCAGCACTCGTCCGCACCCCGAGAATCGCGCCACCCGCCGCCCCCGCCCGCGCGGTCGCTTCCCCAATGAAAGATTCCATACGTCAACGACTCGATCGCCAGGCCGACCGCTACGAAGAGGTCGGTCGTCTGCTGGCCGATCCCCAGATGGATGGCGGTTCCAATCAGTTTCGTGAGCTGTCGATGGAGTACGCGAGGCTCACCCCCCTCGCCGAGCGGTTTGAGGCGTTCCGTCACTTGGAACTTGAACTCACCAACGCGCGCGCCCTGGCCGAAGATGCCGACCCCGCCATGCGCGCGCTCGGTGAGGATGAGGCGAAGCGACTCGAGACGTCGATCGCCGAAGAGGAGCTCGCGCTGAGGCAGATGCTCGTACCGGTCGATCCTCGCGACGGTCAAAATGTTTATCTAGAGATCCGCGCGGGTACGGGCGGCGACGAGGCCGCCATCTTCGCGGGCGATCTGCTGCGCATGTACAGTCGATACGCCGAGCGCAAGGGTTGGCAGATCGAAACTTTGAGCGAAAGCCCCGGCGAGCACGGAGGTTATCGAGAGGTCATCTGCCGCGTGATCGGCTCAGGCGTCTTCTCCAAGCTCAAGTTCGAGTCGGGTACGCATCGCGTGCAACGCGTGCCGGCGACCGAGGCGCAGGGACGCATCCACACGTCTGCCGTCACCGTCGCCATCCTGCCGGAGCTCGACGAAGTAGAGGACATCGAGATCAACCCGGCCGATCTGCGCATCGATACGTTTCGCGCATCAGGCGCGGGCGGTCAGCACGTCAACAAAACCGACTCGGCGATTCGCATCACCCATCTTCCCACCGGCATGGTGGTCGAGTGTCAGGACGAGCGCTCGCAGCACAAAAACCGCAGTCGCGCGATGTCCTTGCTGAAGGCGCGACTGAAGGCGCAAGAGCAGGAGAAACGGGATGCGGCCCAAGCTCGCGAGCGAAAACTACAGGTGGGAAGTGGCGATCGCTCGGAACGCATCCGCACGTACAACTTTCCGCAAGGACGCGTGACCGATCACCGCATCAATCTCACGCTGTATCAGATCGACTCGATCATCGACGGACGGCTCGAGGATCTCATCGACCCGTTGTCACAGGAACATCAGGCGGAGCTGCTCGCCGAAGAAGGCATCTGAGCACGTCGGTTGCGAAGATCGGCGTAGGCCGCGAGCCCGAAGGCGATGAAGAGCGGCTGGAAGACGGCGCTCAACGCCCCCGTCAGTACGCCGCTCATCCAGGCGTCGGGCCCGGGCACCATGGGACCAAGAAATTCGACGAAGAACAAACCGACCAGTGCGCCCATGACGAACAGACCCATGACCGTCATGATCACCACGAGCAGGTTGATCGCAAGCGGACGCCATGAACCGCGCACGAGCTGCAGCGCTCCATCGAGTGCCTCGCGCGGACTCGCCGACTCGAACGCGACGAGCGCGAGAGCCGGCCAGAATGCCACGATCAAATAAATGCCGGGCAACACCAGCAGCAACGTCCCCAGGATCACGGCGCATAAGCCGAGCAGCAGGACACCGAGCGCTGCCGGCAGACGAAAGAGCGCGAGCCGCCATGCTGCGGCGTGCGTTGATGACACCAGCGTCGCACGCTGTCGGAACATGATGGCGAGCCAGCACCAAAGCGTACCGGCCGCCGAGATCAGCATGAGGATCCACCACGTCATGTCCTTGGTCTCCGCCAAAGACAGTGACTGATTCGTGGCGAGCAGATGAGCCGACGGTAGCTGTCCGAGCAGCACGGCGATGAGCGAAAGGGGAACACAGGCGACGAGCGAACGTCGATACAGCGCAAAGCCGGCGTCGAGCACTTCGCTTAACGTAGCGGCTCGTGGCGGCAACAAACGATCGGCGGGAAAAGAACTCTCTTTCACCCGCCCAATCTAGCAGAGCGCGCATCCGATCGTGCCAAACTAGCGGCATGACGCCCGGCGATCTCATCGCTCATCCGAGAAGCATCGAATGCCCCTCGCGACTCCGCGAGGCGATCGCCGTGGCCGCCTCCGCGCTCGAGACGATGTTGCGCGCACCGATCGACATGGCCGCTGGCGATGCGCCCCACTTCGACGCCCTGCGCGAAGCGCAAGCCCTGGTCCTCGGTAGTCTCGGATTGCCTCGCAGCACGCTCTATGCGGACCCCGATCGACTGCTGACCGCACTCGAGCGCGCCAAAGTCGAGGCGTGGCTATCGCGGCGCTGCAACGGCGAACCTCTCGCGTATCTCATGGGCGAACGCGAGTTCTGGTCGCTCACTTTCGAAGTCGGCCCGGCCGTACTGGTGCCTCGACCCGAAACGGAGTTGCTCGTCGAGCATGCCCTGCGCGTCGGCGATGCACTCGAGCGCGCCGGCAATGCCCTGCCCCGGGTGCTCGATTTGGGAACGGGATCGGGCGCCATCGCCATCGCGATCGCGCACGAGCGCCCCGGTTGGCGGGTGACCGCCATCGAACGATCCGTCGATGCCCTCGCCATCGCTCGGCGCAATGCTGTTCGGCACGCCGTGACTCACCTCGAATTGTTGCAGGGTGATTGGTTCGAGCCCGTCGCCGATCGGAGCTTCGATGTCGTGGTGTCGAATCCGCCCTATGTCGCTGCGGACGATCCACTCCTCGGCGGCGACTCGCTGCGTCACGAACCGCGTGAGGCGCTGACTCCCGGCAACGACGCCCTCCGCGACCTCGCCCATCTCATCGACGAAGCTCCGCAGCACGTCGACCACGGAGGCAGTTTGCTGTTGGAGCATGGCTCGCGTCAGGGCGCGGCGCTGCGGGCAAAACTTGTCGCGCAGGGTTTCGCTCACGTAGTCTCGCACTCGGACCTGTCGGGTCAGGAGCGCGTGACCGAAGGCCAATGGCCCTGACGCTCCAGCACCGCAATATTTTCAACGTCAACGGAAGTTACGCATGCTCAAGTTCAAGACCAGTGCCGGCGAGTTCACCGTCGAGCTCTACGAAAAAGAAGCGCCGGAATCCTGTGCCAATTTTTTGCACTATGTCGATGATGGCCATTTCGACGGTACGATTTTCCATCGCGTGATTCCGGGCTTCATGATCCAGGGTGGCGGGTTCGCTCCGGGCATGGAGCAGAAAGACACCCGTCCGCCGATTCGCAACGAGGCAACCAACGGTCTCGAAAATCTGCGCGGCACCCTCGCCATGGCGCGCACGAGCGACGTCCATAGCGCAACCTCGCAGTTTTTCATCAACCTCGTCGACAACGATTTTTTGAATCACCAGCCTGGCAACTATGGGTATGCCGTATTCGGGCGCGTGACCGCGGGGATGGACGTCGTCGACGCGATCGCCGACGTCCCGACCACGCGTCGCCGCGGACACGGTGACGTCCCCGTCGATGATGTCGTCATCGACTCGGTCACTCGCGAGAGCGCTGCCTGAGTTTCGTCCGGGTCGGTCGCTGGCTGCTACGTGCCGCACTCATCGCGGTCGGCGCGTCGGTCGCGCTCGTCGTGTTGCTGCGTTGGGTTCCGCCGCCGACTTCGGCCTTCATGATCGCCAGTCGTACGGCCGCCTTGATACAAGGCGATTTCCGCTACGCGAACAAATACGACTGGGAACCGCTCGAGCGCATCTCGCCCCATGCGGCCATGTCGGCGATCGCAGCCGAGGACCAGCTGTTTCCGTTCCATGCCGGCTTCGATTTCGAGTCGATCCGCAAGGCCGTGCAACACAACTCGAAAAGCAAGCGCAAGCGCGGCGCCAGCACCATCTCGCAACAAGTGGCAAAGAATCTTTTTCTTTGGTCGGGGCGCAGCTGGGCGCGCAAGGGCCTCGAAGTGTACTTCACCGTACTCATCGAGGCAGCATGGCCCAAGGAGCGCATCCTCGAGGTATATCTCAACGTCGCCGAGTTCGGACCCGGCACCTATGGCGTGCAGGCCGCCGCTCAAAGATTTTTCGGGAAGGACGCCGCACGCCTCACCCGCCGAGAAGCGGCGACGCTTGCTGCGGTGCTGCCGAATCCGAAGCGTTTCCGGGCCGACCGGCCATCCAACTACGTCCAGAAGCGGCGTGACAGCATCATGGGGCAGATGCGGGCACTTGGCGGCCCGTCATTCCTCAAACAGCTCGACGACGACGATCCGACCGTCGCACGGAGCCGATGACGCCCTGAAGCTGCCGTCGACCTCCCACGGTCGCCGAGTGCGTCAGGCCCGATCGTAGCCGAGGTTCGGCGAGAGCCAGCGCTCCGCCTCCTCGACACTCTGCCCTTTGCGACGCGCGTAATCTTCGACCTGATCCCGATCGATCTTGCCGATGGCAAAGTAATGGGACTCCGGATGCGCGATGTACCAACCGCTCACCGCCGCCGTCGGATACATCGCAAAACTCTCGGTGAGTCGGATGCCCGTGTTGCGTTCGACGTCGAGCAACTGCCACAACTTCGCTTTTTCGGTGTGATCGGGGCACGCCGGATACCCTGGCGCCGGTCGGATGCCACGGTACTCCTCGCGGATCAATTGCTGGTTGGTCAATTGTTCTGCGGTGTCGTAACCCCAAAGCTCACGTCGTGCGCGCTCGTGAAAATGCTCCGCAGCCGCCTCTGCAAAACGATCGGCCAGCGCCTTGAGCATGATGCTCGAGTAATCGTCGTGTGCCGCTTCGAATCGCGCCACGTGCTCCTCGATGCCAATTCCCGTAGTCACCGCGAAGGCGCCGATGTAATCGCGCACACCGCTCTCGCGCGGCGCGACATAGTCGGAGAGGCATTCGTGCGGCTGACCCGCCGGCTTGCCTTTCTGCTGTCGCAGGTGGTTCAGCGTCATCAAGACTTCGCGACGATCCTCGCCCGAGTAGACCTCGATGTCATCGCCGACGGAGTTGGCTGGGAAGAACCCGAGCACCGCGCGCACCGATAGCCAATTGCCCGCGATGATCTGCTTCAACATGCGACGCGCATCCGCGTAGAGATTGCTCGCCGCTTCACCGACGATGGGATCGGTGAGGATGTCCGGGAACTTGCCCGCAAACTCCCAGGCATTGAAGAACGGCATCCAGTCGATGTAGTCGAGCAGATCGGCGAGCGGATAATCCTCGAACACCTGCACACCGGGACGCAGCGGCGCGACGGGCCGGTACGCCTGCCAATCGATGCGCCGACGATTCGAACGCGCCGCCGAGAGATTTGCCTCCGGCTGTTTCACCGTCTTGCCGGCGTGTTGCTCGCGTCGGCGCTCGTGCTCTTCGGCAATCTTCGCAGCGAAGGCGGACTTGGCGGTCGGCGTGACCAAAGATTGGCAGACACCGACGGCACGCGAGGCGTCTTTGACATAAACCACGGGCTCGCGATATTGGGGCGCGATCTTCACCGACGTATGTGCCGGCGAAGTCGTCGCACCACCGATCAACAGCGGCACCGAAAAGCCTTGTCGCTGCATCTCGCGCGCGACGTGCACCATTTCATCGAGCGAGGGCGTGATCAGCCCAGAAAGTCCGATGAGCGCGGCATTCTCGCGTCGGGCGACATCGAGAATACGCTCCGCCGGCACCATCACGCCGAGATCGATGACCTCGAAATTGTTGCACTGCAACACCACGCCCACGATGTTCTTGCCGATGTCGTGCACATCGCCCTTGACGGTGGCGAGCACGATCTTGCCGTTGCTGCGCGCGGCGCCCGATTTCTCCCGCTCGATGAAAGGCACAAGATGCGCCACGGCCTTTTTCATGACACGCGCGCTTTTGACCACCTGCGGCAAAAACATCTTGCCGGCGCCGAAGAGATCACCCACGACGTTCATGCCGTCCATCAGAGGCCCTTCGATGACCTTGATCGGATGCTCGGCCTCGAGTCGCGCAGCCTCGGTGTCCTCGACGATGAACTCGTCGAGTCCTTTGACGAGGGCGTGTTCGAGTCGCTTCGAAACGGGCATCGAACGCCATTCGAGATCCGCTTCGCGCTTGGTGCCCGACTCGCCCTTGTAACGCCCCGCGATCGCGAGCAGGCGCTCCGTGGCGTCCTCGCGACGGTTGAGGATCACGTCCTCGACGGCTTCGCGCAGTTCGGTCTGGATGTCGGCGTAGATCGCGAGCTGCCCCGCGTTGACGATGCCCATGTCCATGCCGGCGCGGATGGCGTGATAGAGAAACACGCTGTGCATCGCCTCACGAACAGGATCGTTACCCCGGAACGAGAACGAGACGTTGCTGACGCCGCCGCTCACCATGGCATGCGGCAAACGCTGCCTGATCAATCGAGTCGCTTCGATGAAATCGACCCCGTAGTTCGAGTGTTCCTCGATGCCGGTGGCGACGGCAAAGATATTGGGATCGAAAATGATGTCTTCGGGCGGGAAGCCGACCTTCTGCGTCAGCACCTCGTAAGAACGCGAACAGATCGCACCCTTGCGCTCGATGCTGTCGGCCTGACCTTGCTCATCGAAGGCCATGACGACGACTGCCGCGCCGTAGGCGCGAACCTTGCGCGCCTGCTCGATGAATGCCTCCTCGCCTTCCTTGAGGCTGATGGAGTTCACGATGGCCTTGCCCTGAACACACTTGAGGCCGGCTTCGATGACGGTCCATTTGGAGGAGTCGATCATCACCGGCACTCGAGCGATGTCGGGCTCGGATGCAATGAGATTGAGGAAACGAACCATGGCCGCTTCGGAATCGAGCATGCCCTCGTCCATGTTCACATCGATGATCTGCGCGCCCGCCGCTACCTGCTGACGTGCGATGTCGACGGCTGCGGCGTAATCATCGGCCTCGATGAGCTTGCGGAACTTCGCGGAACCCGTGACGTTGGTACGCTCGCCCACGTTCACGAACAAGGTCTCTTCGCTGATGTTGAGCGGCTCGAGACCGGAGAGGCGACACTTCACCTCGACGTTCGCGCGCTGGCGCGGCTTGACGCCCCGTACGGCCTCGGCGATCAATCGAATGTGATCGGGCGTCGTACCGCAGCATCCGCCCACGATGTTGAGCAACCCCGACTTCGCAAACTCCGCGAGGATCGCAGCCGTTTCTTCGGGTGTTTCGTCGTACTCGCCGAACGCATTGGGCAATCCGGCGTTCGGATACGCGCACACGTAGCGATCCGAAATGCGCGAGAGCTCGGCGACGTAGGGCCTCATGTCCGAGGCCCCGAGTGCACAATTGAGACCGATGGCGAAAAGCTCGCCGTGACGCACGGAGTTCCAGAACGCTTCGGTGGTTTGACCCGAGAGCGTGCGACCGGAAGCATCGGTGATCGTGCCCGACACCATCACTGGAAGGTCGATACCGAGCTCGCCCTGAACCTGCCGCACGGCGAATAGCGCCGCTTTGGCATTCAAGGTGTCGAATACCGTCTCGATCAAAAAAATATCCACGCCGCCCTGAACGAGCGACCGAGCGGCCTCGGCGTAGGCGATCACGAGCTGATCGAAATTGACGTTTCGCGCACCGGGATCGTTGACGTCCGGCGAAATCGAAGCAGTGCGGTTGGTCGGGCCGAGCGTTCCGGCGACGAAACGCGGCGAGCCCGTGGAGGCTGCGACCTCATCGGCGATCTCCCGAGCGATACGGGCCGCCCGGTAGTTGAGTTCGGGAACGAGGGCTTCCATGCCGTAATCGGCCTGCGCCACGGTGGTCGAGTTGAAGGTATTCGTCTCGACGATATCGGCACCCGCCTCGAAGTAAGCGCGGTGGATTCCTGCGACGATCTCCGGCTGCGTCAGCGTCAAAAGGTCGTTGTTGCCGCGGATGTCTCGACCGTAGTCTCGGAAGCGATCGCCTCGATAACCAGCCTCGTCGAGCTTGTGACGCTGGATCATCGTGCCCATCGCACCGTCGATGAGCAGGATGCGCTCCTCGATGAGCTCACGCAGTTTACGCAAACGTTTTTCCCGCGCTTTGACGTCGACGGGGACCACCGAATACGGCGAAGCCTTCGCGCTGACCGATCGGTCGTCGAGCGACTGCGGGCAGCCCGCATGGGACAAATGCGGCAGATGCGTCGGGCAACAACTCATGATCAAACTCCGGAGGTCTGCGGTCTCAAACCGAGCGCATGGCAAATGGCGTAGGTCAGTTCGGCACGATTAAGCGTGTAGAAGTGGAATTCATTGACGCCATGCCGGCGCAGACGCGAGACCTGCTCGATGGCGACGTTCGCCGCGATGAGACGGCGCGTATCGGGGTCATCATCGAGACCGGCAAAGCGATCGGCGAGCCAGCCCGGGATCTTGGCGCCGCAGCGCGCGGCGAACCGCGTGACTTGCGGAAAGCGCGTGATCGGCAAAATGCCCGGCACGATGCTGATACCGATCCCGGCGGCGACACAGCGATCGCGGAAACGCAAATAGTCGTCCGTATCGAAGAAAAACTGTGTGATCGCCCTCGTCGCACCCGCATCGACCTTGCGACGGAAATTCTCGAGATCGTCCTCGGGCGAACTTGCCTCCGGATGGGTCTCGGGGTAAGCGGCGACCGAAATATCGAAATCGGCGACCGAGCGCAGCCCGGCGACGAGATCGGCGCCGTAGGCGAAGCCGTCCGGATGCGGTTCGTATTTCGTGACACCCTGGGGCGCATCGCCTCGCAACGCGACGATGTGACGAATGCCCTCGTCCCAATATTTGCGAGCGATATCGAGGACTTCTCCGCGTGGCGCACCGACGCAGGTGAGATGCGGCGCACCGGTGAGCGCCGTCTCGGACTGGATGCGCTTGACGAGCGCATGCGTGCGATCGCGCGTAGAGCCATCGGCGCCATAGGTCACCGACACGAAGCGCGGCGCGAGTGGCGCGAGGCGCTGCACCGACTGCCACAAAGTGGCTTCCATCGCGGCATCGGCTGGCGGAAAAAATTCGAAGGAGACGCGGATCGGTTCGGCGGACATGGGCTAGCTCCTCGGGCGAGTACGGCGAGATCAGCTGCGGACGGCAGCGGACTGAGAGGTCGAGGTGTTGAGGGTGGATCGAGAGGCTCGCACGCGACCTCGGGCGACGAGAACATGACGACCCTCGGCCTCGACGGGCGCGATGGCCAGACAGTCGATGCCACAGTCGGCCAACAGCGTGCGCAAGCGCGAAGGTGGCGATCCCTGCGCTTCGAGCAGATCGTAGGGGACCACGCACCACAGCACGCCCGAATCCCCGAGCCGTGCGCGTGCGCGCTGCAGCAACGCGGGAAGTTGATCGCTCTCACGGAGCTCGTCGGGCAACGGCGCTTCGAGGCAAACATCAAAGATTCCGCCGGTACGAACCTCGCCGCTCGTCAGTACCTCGGCCTGAAACCCTTCGGCCTCGAGCCAGGACTGCAATACGTTTTTTTCGGGCTTGGATGCCGCGCGCAGCGTGACGCGAGGCGAACCGCCCGCAGCCGAACCAAGCTCGTCATCTTGCAGCAGCGCCTCGAGGACCTCTCGATGCTGGCTGCGGACGAGCACCCGCGCCCCGACGATGTCGCGAGTGAACTCGCTACCGAGTGCCCCACGCAGACTGCGTCCAAGCCGACTCGTGACCACCCAGTCCGCGGCAGAGCCCCGCAGACTCGCCCGCGCACCCGCCTCGATGGCATGCAGACGCGCCCTCGCCTCGCGTAGCGCGGCATCGTCGGGCGCGAGCCGGGAAAGCAACAATCCGAGCAGATCGGCCGAAAAGCCCGTGTCGGTCGCCGGTTGGTACTCGACGCGCTGACCGCGGCGAATCCGACGCAACAACCCCGCCTGCGCGAGCTGTTTCAAATGTCGCGACACATTCGGCTCGCTGTCCGACGTGGCGGCCGCCAATTCGGACACGCTGGTCGGACGATCGGCACAAAGTCTGAGCAAGCGAAGACGCGCCGCATCGGCGACCGCCCGAAGTGCCCGAGACATGGTGTCCGCATCGGCCCGAGTTTCTGAATTTCTCAACATTGCAATAATCCTACCCCCTAGACGGCGAGAATCACAAAAGTTACATTCGAAACAGTTTCATATGCAACTAAAGGCGCTGCCATGAATGCCGGCCTGAAGGAAACGCCCCACGCCAACCCCATGGGTCTCGATGGCTTCGAATTCGTCGAGTTCGCCTCCCCCGACTCCGGCCTGCTCGACCCGATCTTTCGACAACTCGGCTTCGAGGCGGTGGCTCACCACCGATCGAAAGACGTCACGCTTTATCGTCAGGGCGGGATCAGTTTCATCGTCAACCGCGAGAAGCGCAGCCAAGCGGGATATTTCGCCGAGGAACACGGTCCTGGCGCCTGCGGCATGGCGTTCCGCGTTCACAACGCACAGAAGGCCTACGCGCGGGCGCTCGAGCTCGGCGCGCAACCCGTGGACCTGCCGACGGGGCCCATGGAGTTGCGCCTCCCGGCCATCCGTGCGATCGGCGGAGCGGCGCTGTATCTGATCGACCGCTACGGCGATGGCGCGAGCATTTACGACATCGACTTCGAGTGGCTCCCGAACGTCGATCGACACCCGAAAGGTGTCGGCCTGCAACTCATCGATCATTTGACCCACAACGTCTATCGGGGACGCATGGCGCATTGGGCCGCGTTCTACGAACGTTTGTTCAATTTCCGCGAGATCCGTCACTTCGACATCCACGGTCAGCACACCGGTCTGCAATCGAGGGCGATGACGGCGCCCGACGACAAGATCCGCATCCCCCTCAATGAAGAAGGCGGTCAGGGCGGCGGGCAGATCGAGGAGTATCTGCTGCGCTTCAATGGCGAGGGCATCCAGCATATTGCGCTCTCGACGACCGATCTTTGCGCGACGGTCGATGCCCTCCGCACCCGCGGCGTGCCGTTGATGACGGCGCCGCCGGAAACCTATTACGAAATGCTCGAGGAGCGATTACCGGGCCACGGACAGCCCACGGCAGCGCTGCAGCAGCGCGGCATCCTTCTCGATGGCACGACGAACGGCGAACGCAGACTGCTCCTGCAGATTTTCTCGGAGTGCCTCATCGGACCCGTGTTCTTCGAGTTCATCCAGAGAAAGGGCGACGAAGGCTTCGGCGAGGGCAACTTCAAGGCCCTGTTCGAATCGCTAGAGCGCGACCAGATGCGACGCGGGGTACTTAAGCGATGAGTCTGATCAAAAAAATCCATCATGTGGCGTATCGCTGCCGCGATGCGAAGGAAACCGTCGAGTTTTATCGCGACGTCCTCGGCATGGCTTTCACCACCGCCTTCGCCGAAGATCGCGTCCCCTCCACCCACGAGCCCGACCCGTACATGCACGTGTTCCTCGATGCCGGGATGGGCAATGTGCTCGCGTTCTTCGAACTGCCGACGCGCGACCCGATGGGGCGTGATCCGAACACGCCGAGCTGGGTACAGCACATCGCTTTCGAGGTCGATGATCTCGTCACACTCGAGGACACCCGCCAGAAACTGCTCGAGCGCGGCATCGAGGTCGTGGGCCCGACAGACCATGGTCTTTTCAAATCGATCTATTTCTTTGACCCGAACGGTCATCGCCTCGAGCTCACCGTGAATACGGGAACTCCCGAGCAGGAGCGCCGCGCTCGCGAAGTCGCGCCCGCCATGCTCGAGGAATGGAGCCGGACCAAGCGCGCCCCGAGACACGCCGCATGGCTGCACGCGGCGGAATTCGCTGCTGAAGAGAAATCGGCATGAAGCTCGCAACCCTGCGCGCCGCGGACGCGCGTGATCGCGACGGTCACCTCGTCCTCGTCTCCAAAGACCTCTTGCGGATGCTGCCCGCGGAGTCGGTCGCACCGAGCTTGCAAGCGGCCCTCGACAATTGGGCGCGCCTCGAAGGGTCGCTGCGCGCCATTGCCACGCGACTCGAGTCCGGTGAGGGTGAGGCGTTCGATCCGCGCAATTGCCTCTCGCCTTTTCCGCGTGCCTATCAGTGGGCTGACGGCTCGGCGTACGTGAATCACGTCGAACTCGTCCGCAAGGCGCGCAACGCACCGATGCCGGCCTCGTTCTGGACCGATCCGCTCATGTACCAGGGCGGCTCCGACACCTTCCTCGCGCCCACGGGCACGATTCCGCTCGCCGATGCGTCGTGGGGACTCGATTTCGAGGCGGAAGTCGCCGTCGTCACCGACGATGTCCCGCGTGGTGCGTCCGTCACCGAAGCCGCCAAGCGCATTCGTCTCGTGATGCTCGTGAACGACGTCTCGCTGCGCAATCTCATTCCCGACGAGCTCGCCAAAGGATTCGGTTTCTTCCAGTCGAAGCCCTCGAGTGCGTTCTCGCCAATCGCCGTGACGCCCGATGAACTCGGACCGCATTGGGATGGCGGTCGCCTGCACCGCCCGCTTGCCGTGGACTACAACGGCACGCCGTTCGGACGTGCGAATGCCGGGGTCGACATGACCTTCGATTTCCCCACGTTGATTGCACATGCGGCGAAGACCCGACCGCTCGCTGCCGGCACCATCATCGGCTCCGGGACCGTCTCCAACCGCGGCGCCGACGGCGGTCCGGGCCGGCCGATTGCGGAAGGTGGCGTCGGCTACTCCTGCATCGCCGAGCAGCGTACCGTCGAGACGCTTACGCAGGGCGCGCCACGAACGCCCTTCATGAGTTCGGGCGATCGCATCCGTATCGAGATGCTTGATGACGCCGGGCGTTCGATTTTCGGCGCCATCGATCAGCAAGTGGCCTGACCTTCGCTCCGGAAGAACGACGCCCACCCATGAGCGATACGCCGCGGCTGCAACTCGATCGCTTCCTGCCGTACCGACTGTCCGTGCTCAGCAATCTCGTGAGCTCGGCGATCGCCGGAAGTTACTCCTCTCGATTCGGCATCAGCATTCCGGAATGGCGCGTGATGGCCGTACTCGCGATGCAACCAGAACTCTCGGCTGCACAGGTCGCAGAGCGCACCGCGATGGATAAAGTCGCCGTCAGTCGTGCCGTGTCGAGCCTGCTCGATAAGGGACGTATCGAACGCAGCGTCTCGCCAGGCGATCGGCGGCGATCGATCCTCAAGCTCTCGGTCGAGGGCGCACGCATCTATCGCGAAGTGGTGCCGCTCGCACTCCGTCACGAGCAATCTTTGCTCGATGTGCTCGATGCCGCAGATCGCGTGGCGTTGGAGCGAATTCTCGATACCTTGCTCGGGCGCGCTCGCGTGCTCGGCGAGCACCGTTGAAAGATCCAAAGGGGACCCGAAAAACCATGCTGAGCAAAATTCCGCGACAAAGGATCGCCCTCATCGACAAGATCACGCGTGCGGCACGCAACATGCGTGGCGCGCCGTCTGCAGCACTACTGCGCGATTACTTCCGCGGCGTAGGCGAGGAAGACCTGGCAGCTCACGATCCACGTACGCTCGCTCTTCTCGCCAAGGCGCATCACGAACTCGCCCGTCGCCGGAAATCCGGCGAGACACTGGTTAAGGTGTTCTCGCCGGAGGCGGACGACCCGATCGGCGATCGTCACAGCTACGCGCTCATCGTCACGGAAGATCGGCCGTTTCTCGTCGACTCCATCGGGCTTGCGTTCAGCGCGGCGGGCGTCGGTGTGCAGATGCTGATACATCCCGTTTTGCAGACGACGCGTCGCTCCGACGGCGTACTGCAGCAAGCTACGCTCGCAAGTGGCTCAACCTCCCTCGGTCGGGAGTCCTGGCAGCTCTATGAAATCGATCGTCAGTTCGGCGATGCCCGGCTCGAACGCATCACGCAGGCGCTGCGCACGACGCTCGAAGACGTCCGCGTGGCCGTCGAGGACTGGCGTGCGATGCGCGCCAAAGTTCTCGGAGTCCTCGTCTCCCTGCAGTCTCCGATCTCGGAGCACCGACGCGAAAGCAGCGCCGTGCGCGCAGCGCGTGCCGAGGCGATCGAGCTCCTGCGCTGGGTCGAGGGCGCGCACTTCGTGTTTCTCGGCTACCGGTACCATGCCCTGCGGCGGGGCCGTGCCGCGGATCGCCTGATGCCGGTGGCCCGCAGCGGACTCGGCGTGCTGCGTCCCGATCGCTCCGAGGGGCAGAAGGTCGAAACGCTGGGCGGCGCGCTGCGCGAGGCGGTTCGCAACTCCGATCCCCTGCTCATCACCAAATCGCAAATCACCTCCACGGTGCATCGGGCCGGGCATCTCGATCACATCGCCGTCAAAGATTTTGATGCACAGGATCGCGTGCGCGGCGAACATCGATTCGTAGGCCTCTGGACCTCCACCGCCTACTTCGCCTCGCCCACCGAAATACCGGTCGTGCGAAAGAAAGTAGCCGAGGTCATCGAGATCTTCGGTCTCGACCCGCAGAGCCACGATGGCAAGGCAGTGCTCGCCGTGCTCGAAACCTGGCCTCGCGACGAACTCTTCCAGTCGCCGGTGTCGGGACTCGTGTCGTTCGTTCGCGGCGTCGTCAATTTGTATGAGCGTCGGACGAGCCGCCTCATGATGCGATACGACGCACTGGGTCGATTCTGGTCGTGCATGGTGTTCGTCCCTCGCGATCGCTACACCACCGAAGTCAGGCTGCGTATCGAACGCCTGCTGCTCGAGCGATGCGGAGGATCCAATCTCGAGTCGCAGGTACAAATCGCCCTGTCGAACCACGCGCGACTGCACATCACGGTTCGGGGCGAAGACATTCCGGCAAAGCTCGACGTGGCAGCGATCGAGGCCGAGGTGGCGACGCTCGTGGCGACCTGGTCCGACAATCTCCGCGCGACGCTGCTCGATTCGATGCCGACGGCGAACGCCATGGAGCTGCTCGATCGACACGGCTCACGCTTCCCCCTTGCCTACCAGAGCGAGGTGAACCCTCGCGAGGCCATCGGCGATCTGCAAGCGCTCGAGGCGCTGCGTGCCACGCCCGAGCTCCCGCACCTGCGTCTGCACCGCCCGACAGGGACACCCAAACACATCATCCATCTGCGCGTGGCGCGGCACACCGAGGCGCTGCCAATCGCGGAGCTTGTTCCGTTGCTCGAAAACTTTGGGCTACGCATGCTCGCCGAGAGGCCCTGGACGCTTGCGGGTCTGGATGGCGGACCGATCGTCTCGCTGCAAGACTTTTCGCTCGAACTCAGAGACGGTGCCACCGTGGATCTCGCCCGTGACGGCGAGCGTCTACTGCTCGCCCTGCGCCTCGTTCGTCGCGGCGAACTCGAGAGCGACGGATTCAATCGACTCGTGCTTCGTTCCGGACTCTCGGCCGACGAGGTCAATGTGCTTCGAGCCTGTTGCCGTTACCTGCTGCAGACCGGCATTCCGTTCAGTCAGAGCTACATGGAGCGAGCGCTCGCCGCTCATGCCGAGCTGGCGGCTGATCTGTACGCGCTGTTCGAGCAGCGACTGTCTCCCGCGCGTCATCGCAACACGGGCGAGAGTCGTTTGCTCGCACGGATCGAGCGCGCCCTCGAGGCTATCGTGAGCGCCGACGAGGACCGCATCGTGCGCGCCTTCCTCGCGGTGATTCAGGCCATCGACAGAACGAACCACTACCAGCGTAACGACGACGGCACTCGTCGCCCTACGCTCGCGTTCAAACTCGATCCGCAGGCGATCCCCAACTTGCCGCTGCCCCGCCCTCATCACGAAATCTACGTGCTTGGACCCCAAGTCGAGGGCGTACACCTGCGCATGGGTGACGTCGCGCGCGGCGGCATCCGCTGGTCCGATCGTCGCGAGGACTTCCGAACTGAGGTTCTCGGTCTCATGAAGGCGCAGAACGTCAAGAACACGCTGATCGTGCCCGAGGGCGCCAAAGGCGGATTCGTGGCGCGACGACTGCCCGCGGGGGGAACACGCGAGGCCATCCAGGCAGAAGGCGTCGCCGCATATCGCGCCTTCATACACGCACTGCTCGACGTGACCGACAACATCGTCAGTTCCAAAATCGTTCCGCCGAAGGGCGTTCGTCGTCGCGACGGAGACGATCCGTACCTCGTCGTGGCGGCCGACAAAGGCACGGCGACCTTCTCGGATACCGCGAACGCCATTTCGGTCGAGCGCGGTTTCTGGCTCGGCGACGCGTTCGCCTCGGGCGGCTCGGCCGGCTATGACCACAAAAAAATGGGCATCACCGCACGGGGTGCCTGGGAGTGCGTGAAACGACACTTCCGCGAGCTCGGCATGGACATCCAGTCGCAACCCTTCACCGTGGCCGGTATCGGCGACATGTCGGGTGACGTGTTCGGCAACGGAATGCTGTTGTCGCCGGCGATCAAGCTCGTCGCCGCGTTCAACCACGCGCATATTTTCATTGACCCCGATCCGGACACGGCGAAATCCCTCGCCGAGCGCGAACGACTGTTCGCGCTTCCCCGCTCGGCCTGGAGCGATTACAACCGCAAGCTCATCTCGAAAGGCGGTGGCATCTTCGATCGCAGTGCGAAATCCATACGCTTGTCCGCCGAAGCGCGGACGCTGCTCGACATCGATTCCGACGCGCTGACGCCGACCGAACTCATTCGCGCAATCCTACGCATGCGAGTCGATCTGCTGTGGAATGGCGGCATCGGCACCTACGTCAAATCTTCGCTCGAGCCCCAGTCGGCCGCCGGCGACCGCGGCAACGATGCGGTCCGAGTCGACGGTCGCGAGCTGCGTGCCCGAGTCGTGGGCGAAGGCGGCAATCTCGGATTCACACAACGCGGACGCGTCGAATACGCGCTCGCGGGAGGTCGAATCAATACGGACTTCATCGACAACTCGGCGGGCGTGAACACCTCGGACGTCGAAGTGAACTTGAAGATCCTCACGAGCGGTGTCGAGGCACGCGGTCGACTGCGGCGCAAAGATCGCGATCGACTGCTGGCGAGTCTCACCGACGAAGTTGCCGCGTTGGTACTGCGCAACAACTACTTGCAGAGTCAGGCGCTCTCGACCCTCGAGCTGCAGTCGGCCGAACGACTGCCGGAGCTGCGTGGCGTGATCCGCGAACTCGAGCGCAATGGAGAGCTCGACCGAGTGGTCGAACACCTGCCTGATGAAGAAACGCTCACGAGTCGGCGCAAACAGGGCATCGGCCTCACTCGACCCGAACTCGCCGTGGTACTCGCCTATTCGAAGATTTCCCTGAACCGACAACTGCTCGCATCGGATCTGCCCGAGGATCGTTATTTCGCGGCAGAGCTCGCCCGTTATTTCCCGAACGCGGTACGTCGACGCTTCGACAAAGACATCGATCATCACAAACTTCGGCGCGAAATCATCACCACAGCGGTGACCAACAGCCTCGTCAACCGCATGGGCCCGAGCTTCGTGTTACGCGCCTGTGCCGAAAGCGGCTCACGCGCAGCAGACGTGGCACGCGCCTACAACATCGCGCGCGAGATCCTCGGCATGCGCGATGTCTGGAGCAAGCTCGAGGCGCTCGATAATCGGGTGCCGAGTCGTGCGCAGTATGTGGCGTATGCCGATACGGCGCGCTTGCTGCGACATGTCACGCTCTGGCTGCTGCGGCACCGCCGCGGTACGCTCAACGTCGACCAATCGGTGCGGGAGCTATCGGCGCCGATGCAGTCCCTGCGCGCAGCGGTTCCGAAAGCGCTGGCTGGCAGTCCTGCGGAGCGATATCGATCAGCGCTCTCCGAGCTCGGACAAGCCGGTCTTCCGCCCGCGCTCTGTGCCACGCTCGCCGAACTTCGCGTCCTCGACAACGCTCTCGATATCCTCGAGTGCGCATCGGCCTCGCGCCGCAGCGTCGGGAATACGGCCGAAGCGTGGTATGCGACCACGGCCGCGCTCAAACTCGACTGGCTCGCCGATCAGATCACGGGGCTGGCCGTCGACTCGTCGCTGCAAGCCACCGCTCGCATCGGGTTGCGTGAAACGAGCCGCTCGCTCGAGCGCAGGATCGTGGAACGGGTGATCGCGAGCGGCGGACTCGAACGCTGGCGCGCCAACCGCGAGTCGTCGATCGCCGAGTGGGAGCGAACGGTGACGGAAATCGCAAGCCACGGGGCCTCCGACTTCGCCTCGCTGTCCGTCTGTCTCGATGCCCTGAGACCGCTCGCCGACTGACCGTCGGCGGCGGTCTCAGGTCGATCTCAGTTCGACGAGGAGTCGCTCGCCTGGGCGAGCTTCTGCCTAGAGAGCTCCGCCTTCTGGTGCATGGGCGTTCGAGCCGCAAGCCACGCGGCGAGCGCGACACCGACGGTGATCGCGATCAACTCGATGGCATGCTTTTCCGGGTACTCCCAGAACTCGGTGAAGAGTTTCCAGCGCCCACCGAGCTCTACCGCATTCCAAGCCACGATAGCCGTCGGAATGCCATAGCGAATGGCCGTGGTGACCTTCCAGAACAACATCAGACGACGGAAGAGATAGACCGCCCAGATGATGTTGAGTCCGAAGACGACGTAGGCCGCCGGATGACGATCGCCAAAGAATGATTCGTCGTACAGGAACAGCAAGAACAAGTAGAAGAACCAGATGACGTAGATCGTCTCGAGTGCCGTGATACCCGCGAAACTGCGCTCGTGCGCGGGGTTGGGTTTTCCGGTCTTCAGGCCGAGGTGACGCTGGAACCAGATGAAGAAATTGCACTTGGTTTCCTTGTTGAAGAGAAAATAGACGAGCGTCGCACCCATCACGCCGATCGACGACATCATGACGAGATATTCGCCCTTGGTCGCGATCGAACCCGGGCTGTACTTGTCCATGAGGTCGGGAACGCCGAGCACCTGCGCAGACCACACGAAGGCAAACTCGATCCAACCCGTCCAAAGAAAAGTACCCGCCCAGAAGCCGTACCACGTCGCGGCAACCTCGTTGGGATTGCGCATGCCGAGCCAAAGCAGCACGGCACCGAACATTCCCATCGCGATGGCCGACTCGTAGACGTAACCCGGCCCCGGCCATATATCTTCCATCATGATCATCACCGTGTGGCCGAGAGCCTGCACGACGAAGACGATGATGAAAGCCATCAACCCCGGCCAAGGTGGCCGTGCCAGAAAACCCTTCATTCCGCCCGCGGTCGGCGGCAACCCCTTCTCGACGTTGGCATTCATGATTTGACCCCTCCGCCCATCCCCGTGGGCTGATCGAGTCTAGGCCTCGCTCTTGCACCCGTGGGTCAACAGAAGGTAAACGTGGCACCGTGATGTCGACCCTGCCTTCGAATGAACCCCGCCTCCTCCTGGTGGATGACGATCGAGCCCTCGCCGCCATGCTCGGGGAATACCTCACCCTGCAGGGATTCGCGGTCGAATCCGTCGCCAGCGGCGAGGAAGCCCTGACATCGATCGAAGGACGGGTACCCGATCTCGTGGTGCTCGACATCGGCCTGCCCGGCATCGACGGTCTGCAGACCCTCGAGCGCTTGCGCCATCGACATCCCTTGCCGGTGATCATGCTGACCGCCCACGGCGAGGATCGAGATCGGATCGCGGGACTCCTCGCCGGTGCCGACGACTACCTGCCGAAACCATTCAATCCACTCGAGCTCGCCGCGAGGATCCGCGCTGTACTGAAACGCAGCATCGCTGCAACGAGCGAGAGAGCTCTCCTCGGCTTCGGCAATCTCGAGCTTCACATTAAACGACGCGAGGTTCTCGTCGAAGGACGGGCGGTCGCGCTCACCGCGACCGAACTGCGAATTTTGGAAGTCCTGCTCAACCGCAAAGGCGAGGTGCTCTCGCGCGCCGAACTCACCGAAGCAGCCGTCGGACGTCCGCTCGAGGCCTACGATCGCAGCGTCGACACGCTGGTGAGCAAGCTGCGTCGCAAGCTCGGTGCGGCAGGCGCCCGCGGTGCGGAAATCCGCAGCCTCCGCGGACACGGCTACGTGCTAGACCTCGCCCGCCCATGACGCCTCGCCTCTCGAGACTCTACCTGCGCATGGCGCTCTACATCGGCGCGGCGATCGCCGGTTTCGTTTTGCTTGGGCTCGCGAGTCTCGTGCTCGTCGCCTCGCAGCAGCTGGAGAACTACCTGGTCGCTCGCGAGGGGAGCCTCGGGCGTGATGCAGCACGCGTCCTCGCCGAAGGCGGAGCACCGGCGCTCAGGCGATGGATGGCGACCCCCGAGACCCTGCCCGACGGCGTGGCGCTTTACGTGCTCGATGGCAAGGGACGTGATCTCGGCGGTCGAGAGCTACCGCCTCAATATCAGCAATTCGTCGAGCGCTTCGTGCTCGGTGCCGTCCGGGAGGACGACGAGTATTTTCGTCCGATACGCCTCGCGCCGCTTTTGGTGGCTCCCGATGGTCAGCGCTATGCGTTTTTGTTGCTGCCTGAACGTATCGCACCCTGGGGCAGTCCCGCCGCACTGACCGCACTCATCCTTGCGGCGCTCATCGTGATCGCCGTGGTGGCTGCGCTCATCGCGCGCGCCTTCGGGCAACCCATCAGCGAACTTCAATCGGTCGTGCGGGCCCTGGCAGGCGGTCGAATCACCTCACGCGCGCCCGCGGCGCTCGTCGCACGTCGCGACGAACTTGGCGAACTCGCGCGGGATTTCGATGCGATGGCGGCGCGGATCGAGCGCCTGCTCGCCTCGCGCCAGCAACTGATGCGCGATATGTCTCACGAACTGCGTTCGCCGCTCGCTCGGCTACAAGCCGCGATCGCCCTCGCGGAACGCAAGCACCCTCTGCCGCAAGCCGAGCATGCGCGTATCGTCGTCGAACTCGATCGGATGAATCAGGCCATCGGTGATGTACTGCGACTGACACGTCTCGAGTCGGAACCTTTGAGCAGCAAGCATTTGCTGAAACTCGATGAGCTTTTGACGACGCTCGTCTCCGATGAGCGTGATGAATCCACCACTCGCGAGGTGGATCTCGTCCTCGAAAGCTCCAGTGCGCTCGAAGTCGTGGCAGACCCGCAGTTGCTGCGTAGTGGGTTCGAGAATGTGCTTCGCAACGCCATTCGTTATGCGCCCGCACGCTCCGCAGTCAAAGTCAAAACCAGTCTCGATCTCGAGGACGAGAAGACCATCGTCGTGACCGTCGAAGATCGGGGTCCTGGTGTCCCGTCGGAGATGCTCGAGCGAATCTTTGAACCGTACACCCGGCTGTCGGCGGATGCCGACGACGGCCAAGGCTCGGGGCTCGGACTCGCCATCGCGCGACGAGTCTTCGAAGCGCACGGCGGCCGAATCACCGCGGAAATCGCCGAGCAATCCGGGCTTCGGGTACGCATTCTTTTGCCCGCTGCGTGCTAGGATTCGCGCCTTCCCGAAAGACCGCTGTTCACCGAAGGAGCCCATCGTGCCCGGCAAACTCGTCCTCGTCCGTCACGGCCAAAGCATCTGGAACGTCGAGAACCTCTTTACGGGCTGGCACGATGTCGATCTTTCGCCGCAAGGCCGACTCGAGGCCGCGACGGCAGGACGCGAATTGCTGCGCGAAGGCATTACGGTCGATGTCGCCTTCACGTCCATGCTCAAGCGAGCCATCCGCACCCTGTGCATCATGCTCGATGAAATGGATCGCATGTGGATTCCCGTCGAGCGCAGCTGGCGACTCAACGAACGGCACTATGGCGCGTTGCAGGGTCTCAACAAAGCCGAGACAGTCGCTCGTCACGGCGAGGCGCAGGTCAAAATCTGGCGCCGCAGCTACGACATCCCGCCCCCTGCGCTCGAGGCGAGCGATCCTCGCCATCCGCGATTCGATGTACGGTACTCGGGAGTCGACCCCGCTCTGCTGCCGGCCACGGAATCTTTGAAAGACACGCTGGCGCGGGTGCAGCCCTTTTGGGAATCACGCATCGCCCCCGAACTGCGCGCCGGACGCAACGTGCTCGTCGCGGCGCACGGCAACAGCCTGCGTGCGATGGTCAAAATGCTCGATGGCGTACCCGAGAGCGAGATCGTCGAGCTCAACATCCCGACGGGGGTGCCGCTGCTATACGATCTCGACGAGGCGCTCAAACCACGGAGCAGTCGCTATCTCGGCGATACGGAAGCCATCAAGGCTGCGGCCGAGGCCGTACGACGCCAGACCGAGAAACGCTGAATCGCCGCAGCGAACGCTCAGCTCGTCGGCTTGTCCGGACCGGGCGCCCAGCCGTCGTAACGTCCACCCACCTCGTCGGCGAGCTGACGCAGTCGCGTCGACACCTCGCGCATGCCGTGGACGTTGAGCGACATGTTCTTGAGCGCGTGGACGCTCCAAGTCTGATCGACGCTATCCCGCAACTCGCGAATATCCGTCTCGAAGCCTTCTGCACGCAAGCGAGAGGCCATGCTCTCGGCCCGATCTTTTGAAGGCACCGCGAGAAAGAAATCGACGTCGACAGGCTTGAACGGATCGATGCCGCTGCGACGCAGTCGCTCGATCATGCGCGCGTCCCAGTCGTCCTCGCGAGGTTTGGACGCATTGCGGACGTTGTAGATGATGCGCCAAACGGCGATGGCGGCGCCGGCGACCAGAAAAACCACCACCCAATCCATGCAGCACCCCTCCGAAGCTGGCTGAGGTCACGCCCACGCGTGACGCGTCCGGACGATCACTCGTCAGGCGCGATCGTCACTCGCAGACCGTCGAGTTCCTCGGTCATGTCGATCTGGCAGGAGAGGCGCGAGCCGTCCTTGTGATGAGCGAGCTCCTGCAACAACTCGCGCTCATCCGACATCGGCGCGGGAATCTTGCCCGACCATGCCGGATCGACGTAGACGTGGCAGGTGGCGCAGGAGCACATGCCGCCGCAAATCGCTGCGATGCCGTAATCCAGCTCGCGGAGTGTTTCCATGATTTTGACGCCGGCTCGGGCCGGGACGTCGTGTTCGTGACCGTCACGATCGATGACTTTGAGTGTAGGCATGAGCCTAGTTTGCCCGGGTCGGGCATCCGATGCCAGCGCAGCAGCGAGCTCCCGCCAGAGATCATCGAGCAATCCTCGCGCCCGCACGCGAACGTCGAACTCTTCGGGGGCGACAGACCACTCGGCGAGTCCGTGCGTCGCGAGCGCAAGCCCAGCGAGATCCTCGTCGCCGTGACCCCGATGCGCATATTCCCAATCGATGAGACAAAGGGATCCGTCGGCGCGAACGAGCACGTTCTCCGGCGTGAGATCGCCGTGGACGAGCGCGGTGACCGAACCTCCGATCAGCGCCATCCGCTCGCTACACCAATCGAGTTCATGCCGATATTGCCGAGCACGCTCGGGCGCATGTCGCTCGAGGCGATCATGCAATTCCAGAAGTCGCGCCGCGACATCGAGCGTCGGTAGCGGCGACGGGTCGATCGAGCGCAAACGCGAGATCAACTCGTGCATCGCGCGACGGCGTGCCGGTCGCGTGTTCCAGTCGGCCTCCAGAGGCTCACCCTCGACGAACGGCATGATCATGAACCGACGCGTTCGGTCGTACTCGAGGACGGGAGGCGCGAGCCCCTGCTCTCCCGCCAGACGCTGGGCATCGACTTCGGCATCCGGATTGATACCGAGTTCGCGCGCCACACGAGGTGTTGCCCACTCGCGACGAACGAGACGTCCGCGCTCATCCTGCAGCACGACCACTCGATTGACGGCCATCACTGACGGCGATATTGCGCGAGCCATTCACGCCAACCGAATACGGCGATGACGAAGTACACCACGTAGAGCCCCGCCACCAACGAGAGCCCCTGCACGTCATAAAGGAAAATGGAGACCGCATTGACCGCAAACCAATACAGCCAGTTCTCGAGCACGCTGCGCGCCGTCATCCACGTCGCAAGCAAACTCGCACACGTGACCGCCGCGTCGAGTCGAGGCCAGCTCGCACCCGTCGTCTCAGCAAGCGCCGGTGACAAAACGAGGGACGCGGCGGCGATGCCGACGAACGCGAGAGCATGCCCCCACAGTGGCCAACGTCGGATGACAGGACCCTTCGGAGCGTCATCGAGACTTGCATCGTGCGCGCCGACCTCGGTCTTCCGTGCGCTCCATTGCCAAAAGCCGTAGACCGCCATCCCGACGTAAATCGTTTGCAGGCCGGACTGCAACGGCAGCGCCGAGCGCGCGGCCAACCAAGCTAACAAGGCCGAGGAAATTCCGCCGAATACCCAGGCCCAACGGATGCGCCGCACCGCGAGCAAGGCGTAGCCGATGCCGGTGGCGACAGCAAAGTATTCGATCCAGGCGCTCACTCAGCGCACCTGCCACGTCGCCGAGACGCCGATCGAGCGCGGGTCGGCCAGCTGCACGTAGAGTTTGTTCGGGTAGTCGGGAGGCTCGTTACCAAAGAAAAACCCTCTCATGGCATAGTTTTCATCAAGTGCATTGCGCATCCACGCATCGATTCGCCAACGATCCGCGTCATACCCCGCGCGCAGGTTGACGAGTGAATACGGCGTCGAGCGCTGGTCATGACTATCGCTGAAATAGAATGCCGCGGCACGCTGCGCGTCGACCCTCGCAAACCAGCCCGTGGGGTGTCGATAATCGAGCGACAACGAAAACTGGTAATTGGGAGCATGGGCCTGACCTCGCCCCGAGAGGTCGCGGTCTGCCACCACATAGTCCTCGAACCGCGTACGCAACAGACCCAAGGTCGCGCCGATCGACCACGACCGAGAGACTTTTGCATACACCGAGCCCTCGACACCGTAGTTGGCACTTCGAGCCGCATTGTCGGTGAGATAGATGAAGGAAAGCGGATCGCCCGGATCGAGCTGTGCCGACGTGCTCACCTGCTGAGCTCGGCGCCACATGTAAAACAACGCGACGTCGTACCGCAGCCCTCGCGAGGCATCGTCGAATTTATAGCCGAGCTCGACGCTATGCAGCAGCTCCGCATCGAACTCGCGTCGATCGACCGGTACGACCACGCCGATGTTGAACCCACCCGCCTTGTAACCTCGCGCGAGTGCGAGGTATCCCATGCGATGATCATCGAGTCGATATTCGATCGAGGCATTGCCACCGACCATCGTCTCGGTCGGCGAAAGATCGCTGCCGTCGGTATCGCGGTACCGGGCCTCACGATTCTCGAGACGCAGACCCAAGCTCACACGCCAGCGTGAGCTCAACTCCCGCGCCACACTGCCATAGGCGGCGAGCGAGTCGGCCGAGTAATCACTGACGATGGCGCGATAGAGGTCTCCCCCATAGAGATCGAGCTGGTCATTGCCCTCGGTCAAACGCTGCGCATACAGGCCGCCGATGAGATCGAACCCCGCACTCTCGAGCGACCAACGGAAATCCTGCGTGAGACTGCGTCGGTCACGGAAGAATCTCGATGTGAAGTCGTACTCCGGGTCTGCCGCCCAATCGCCGTCGAACGAATACACGATGTCCGCATCGACCACGGCAGTCACGCTGCGAAACTCCACGCCCTCACCCGCGTGTTGCAACGTGAGCGATGCGCCTCTCGACTGCTGTCGATCTCGCCCCGGATCATCCGAGCGCGTGACTCGGGAGTTGTCGGTTGCAAAGGCGTCGAAGCCGTTATCGAGGTCGACTGCGAGCACGGAAAGATCCGCATGCCATCGCGAGTTCAATTCATGACGACTGCGCCAACGCAGCGTACGCTCGTCGAACCCGTTGGTATCGTCGCGCGACAACGTGACGTTTCGCCGTGAACCATCACCTCGAAATCCTTGAGCCACGAAGCGGAACGTCGAGTCGCGATCGACTCCGATCGCACCTCCCGCGACAAGCCCGAGAGCGCCCACGCCAAAATCGCCCGCGCTCGCCTCGAGGCGAAGCTCATCATCAATCGTCGGCCCGCGCGTTCGCAAATTGATCAGCCCCGCGAGCCCGTTGGCACCGAGCGTGGTGCTCTGCGGCCCGCGCAGCACCTCGAGTTGACCGAGATCGATCAGTGTTGCCGGCATGCCGATCCCCGAAAAATCCATGCCGTCGATCAAAAATCCCACGGACGGATTCGGTGCGCCCTGCCACTGATCGTTTTCGCCGATCCCACGAAGTTGGAAGTAACGCGGACGAGAGGTGCCGGCAGCCCAATTCAAGTTCGGGACCAACGGGAGAACGTCTTGGAGATGCTGCACACCCGCTTCGCGCAGGGTCGTCGTGTCGATCACGGTGGCACTTGCTGCCAGGGCGAGAGCCGACTGCGGTCGCAAGGTCGCGGTGATGACGACCTCTTCCAATTCCGTGGCAACCCCGGTCGTCGCCAACAAGCCAATCAAAGAATAAAAGGCGCCAAAAGATCTGAAGTTCACCTGCTCCCTCCGCCGGTACTAACCGGATCAGGTTCAACGGGTTCACCGCCCCATGCGGCATCTCAGGCCCTTCCGGACCACCCCAAGGTCCTGCGTATTTTCCATGCGAATCAGGGGTTTGCAAGGGTCTTGCCGGCCTATGACGAAAAGGGGTGACCTGCGGGGCCCTCTTCCCTACAATCGCGGCCCTTGCGGCCCGTGCCACAGGCTTCTGGAGTCCAAGCTCGATGGCCAGATCGATCAAAGTTTTCCAAGTCGACGCCTTCACGCAAAAGCTCTTCACGGGCAACCCAGCCGGAGTGGTGCTGGGCGCCGAAGTGCTGAGCGACGATGAGATGCTGGCGATCGCGCGCGAGCTCAACAACGGCGATACGGCGTTCGTGTTGCCCCCAGAATCAGACGATCACGACGTTCGAGTGAGATTCTTCACGCCGCGCACCGAGTCGTCTTTCGTCGGTCACGCGACCATCGCCACGCAGTACGTACTCTCGGAGGCGGCGAATTCACCACGACGACTTCGCCAGCGTCAGAAGGCCGGGCTCGTCGACGTGGACATCCGGGGAACTGGGCCCGACCGGCGCATCGCCGTGCGCCAACCGGCCCCCATCCTCGGTCGCGAACTCAACGGGCGAGAACGACTCGCCGTCCTCGATGCACTCGCGCTCTCGAGTGCAGATCTCGATCCGCGTTGCGAAATGCGCATCGTCGGCTCGGCGGGTAATCGTTTGCTCATCGGCGTGCGCAGTCCGCAGCAGCTCAAGCAGATGAAACCCGATTTCAATCGTCTGACGACCCTCTCCGCGCAGCTCGGCGCATCGGGGCATTTCGTGTTCACCCTGGACTCAGGTGTTGAGGGTTGTCTCACTCAATCACGGATGTTCTGCCCGGCGATCGGCATCCCGGAAGATCCCGTCTCGGGCAACGCCCACGGCCTTCTCGGCGCCTATCTGTTGCATCACGGCCTGCTGAAGCGCGAAGGCGATCACGTCCATTTTTCGGGCGCCCAGGGACAGTTCATGAATCGTCCGGGTCGCGTCGACGTCGACCTCGAGTTCAAGGACAACTCGCTCGAGGGCGTCTGGATCATCGGCAGCGCGGCCATGGTCTTCGAGACCACGATCGCGCTGCCCTAATCCTCGAAACGCCGACCCAAAAAAAACGCCGGCGCAACCTCTCGGCCACGCCGGCGCTCGTGATGCGATCACGATCGACTTAGAACTTGTACTCCATCAGCAACGTGAAGCTGCGATTGCGCGGATCTGCCACGCGCGGCTCCCACGAACTGCCCGAGCCGAAGTTGCTGTCGTACGTGATGGCGAACGGCGGGTCCTCGTTGGTGAGGTTTTTGATACCCGCCGTCACCGTCATTCCTTCGAACCCGCGCCAGGTCACCGACGCGTTGTAGGTGACGTAGCTATCGACGCGCCGATCGAGATTCGGCGGCGAAACAGCGCCCGAGGTCACGCCCGGCAGTTCTTGGTTTTTGTATCCCGAACGGTAGAGCTGCGAGAAGGACGCACTCCAATCTCCGCGGGTGAAAGTGAAGAACGCGTTGTGCTTCCACTCGAGCCCGAGGTCGCCGGCGAATGTGAAGAATCCCACTTCGCTAGGACCGAACGGCAGACTCGGAGCTATTCGAGAACGCTTCTTGAGGATCTTGGTTCCGTCCAACCCCGCGCTCCACGAACCACCCCACGCTTCGCCACGGAGTCGCACGGCAGCCTCAAGACCCTGAGTCTCGGAATCACCCGCGTTGATCACGCGCTGATCGATCGACACGAGATTCCCGGATCCATCGCGGATGTAACGGTCACTGAACGTGGAGTAGTTGGAGGCCAACTGTTGCAACGTCAGGATTTGGATCGTTCCGATACGATCGATCCGCCACCAATCGGCCGACACGCTGAAGTTGTCATTGGCTTCCAACACCATCCCGAAGCTGACCTGCTCGGCCTCTTCCGGCCCAAGATCCGGCTTGCCGCCCTGGATGATCGTGGGCTGCACGACCGCACAGGCGGGATTGGTCGTATTGGGTACGCCGCCCGGACACTTGCCCGGGTCAGCGATATCACGACCCGAATACGGCGCCTGTGACGACGCATTGAAGATTTGATTGAAGGACGGAACCCGGAAGCCCTCGTTGTAAGAACCACGGAACAAGATCGAATCGACCGGCCGATACTTCAAAGAAATTTTCGGGTTCACCGTCGAACCGAAACCATCGTAATCGTCGCGACGAACTGCAGCGGTCAACTCCATGCCCGTGACCAGCGGGAGCATGACCTCGCCGTAGATCGCCTTGACGTTGCGCGACACGCCCGCGAGCGCATTGCCGTCATCGAATGGTGCCAGCAGGATCACGGGACGCGCCGCCGCCGCCCGACGATCACCGTTGAAGCGATACTCCTCCTTTCGCCAATCGACGCCTACAGCCGCGAGCGCCTCACCTGCGGGCATCGAGAAGAGCGCGCCCGACATCGAGGCATCGACTTGAGTGACGGAGAATTTTCCGCCATAGAGAATCACGCCTTCAGCCGAGGTCGCCTTGAGCGCATCGAGGGCCGCTTGGGTCTGGGTTTCACCGGGGCGCAAGAAGAGATTGATGACGCCCGTGTTCAATGCGTCAATCAAGCCGTTGGCGATAATGCCCCCCTGCGCATCACGAGTGGTGTTGCGATAGTAATAACCAGAGCCCAGCTGCGACTGGGATTCGCTGAAGGCGTAGGACGCGCCCGCACGGTACTCCCAACCCTCGAGTGCGCCGATCGGACCATCCGCTCCAATGAAGAATCGTCCAGTCTCGGTGGTCGTCTCGAGCTCGCGACGACCGCACTCCATACACCGCCAGCGCACCGCCATCGGCTGACCGCGTCGAGCCTCGAGCGTCGGAAAGACCGCCACGAGCTGATTGAATACTCGGTCGTATACAGCCTGCGTCGTCGCATTTCTCGGGTAAGCGAAGTTTTGCGTCGAAGTGTTCGAAGAGATCTGCGCGTTCGAGAAGCGCTTGGCCGAATCGGCTTTCGACCCCGTGATTTCTGCGGCGATCTCATGTGCGCCAAAGCGCATCACGCCTCGGCTGACGAAATTGACCGTCTCGATGGGCTGCTGCAATACCGCCGCCCGCCCGGTATCCCAAGCGCAGGAGAACTCTGCTGTCGGGTTAATCCAAAGCAGGGGATCGTAGGCCTGCATTCCGTCGATCTGATTACATCCCCCGCCGCCCGGCAGGTCGAGCACGTTGATGCCACCACCGGCGCGAAGCGTCGTGCTACCTGGCAAAAAGGGCGCCGTGGCAGCGCTGGTGATCAGCGTATTGGCGAGAGGAAAAATGGTGGCGAATGGGGTGCCTCGAGTATCGACCGACACGCCGCGATCCGGTTGGAATGTATTGACGAAATCGCGCTCGTCGCCTCGCAATTCCTGGTGCTCACTGAACGACACCGTCGCCATCACGTTCCAGCCATCGGAGTTGACGTCGCCAAGGCCGCCTGTCGCAGAGGCGCGATAAATGGCGCCACCACCGAGCTCCGTGACGTCACCGAAAGCATTGAATGAGAGGCCCTGAAAATTATTCTTGAGAATGAAGTTGATGACACCGCCGATCGCGTCGGTTCCGTAGATCGCCGAGGCGCCATCTTTGAGGATTTCGACACGCTCGATCGCCGCCATCGGAATCTGGTTGATGTCGACAGCGCCGCCATTGAGACCGTGGGCAGCGACACGCCGTCCGTTGAGCAACACCAGCGTCGCCGCAGATCCCTGGCCTCGAAGGTTGGCGGACGAGGCGCCATTGTTACCACGTTGCGCTCCGCCGACAACGTCCGCGTTGGACGCAAGATTGTCGAGACCGTTTCCGTTCGAGTTGAGGAAGCTGATCAATTGCTCGGCGCTCGTGATGCCCTCGCGACGGATGTCCTCCGTGCTGACCACTTGGATGGGTAGCGCACTTTCGGTCACCTTGCGTTTGATGCTCGAGCCCGTCACGACCACGGTTTCGATCCGACGATCATCGTCAACGCCTGCCGACCCGGATGACTGCTGCGCCCAAGACGCGCTCGTCATCACCATGCCGGCGACAAACGCACTCACTACCAATCCACGCGGTAAGGACATAGAGAACTTCCCCTGTTGGTTGATTCTTTTGGGTCCAAGTCGACCCCGTCACGATCTTATTCGAAATTTTACGGCCGTACGACTATCGGTTGGATGCGGCACCACCCCGCCATCGCAGCGCCAGATCCGCCACGTGAGCGACGAGGGACAAGATCAGAAGGATCGCGACGTCCCACCACGGGGCGTCCGCGAGCGCAGCGCCCACAGCCAGCATGAGACAAGCCCCCGAGACGAGATTGCCGAGCACCGCGCGCGGCGCAATACCCAGCCCTCGGGCTCGCCAAAGCCAAACCAGCAAAATGGCTTCCAGGACGACGAGTCCCGCGATCAACCTCGGCAGGCTACCACTTTCGATCCCGATGACGACCCAGTCGACCACCACGTCAGGCGGCTTTCGCGATACCGAGCAGGTGTGCGAGATCTTTGAAGAACACCCGGACGTGCGCCATCGGGCTCTTTCGAACCAGTTTTTTGTGCATGTACGCCTCCCAGGTGAGGCGTTGCACATCCGGATCGCGGCACATTTTGACGAAGCGCTCTCGGCGTTGATCGTTCACGTACCAAAAGCGTTGCAGCAGACCGAGCACCCAGAAGACCCGACCGTGCGCTCGCATGAAGTCGCGTCGCGCCTCGCGCAAGGCGTGGGCGTTGCGCGTGAGCAGGCACTTATCGACCGCGAGCGCGGCCATGCGGCCGCAGGCCATCGCGTAGTAGATCCCCTCGCCCGATGCCGGAGCGACGACGCCGGCGGCATCACCGGTCACGAGCACGTCGCGTCCGTTATCCCAGCGGCGCAGCGGCTTGAGCGGAATGGGAGCACCCTCTCGGCGCAACACTTCCGCGTGCTCGAGCCCGGTCGCTCGACGCAGACCACCGACCGCGTTGCGTATCGAAAAACCTTTGTGCGCCGTACCGGCTCCCGCACTGATGGTATCGCCGTGCGGAAACACCCAGGCGTAGAAATCGGGCGAGAGTCGGCCGTCGTAGTACACGTCGCAGCGCGCGCGATCGTAGTTCGCCGGCGGCGCCTCGGGTGTGCGCAATATCTCGTGGTAGGCATACACGAAGGGAGTCTCGCGCCCACCGGCGATGCACTGCCTCGCCACTTCGGATCTCGCTCCGTCGGCGCCGAGCACGATCCGCGTGCGCACCTGCCGGCACGCGCCACCACGCTCTTCGAAGATCACGATGGCATCGCCGTCATCATCACGCTCGACCCGCGTGAAAGTGCCATCCACGCGTAGCGCGCCGGAACTTCGCGCACGCTCGCGCAACCACTCGTCGAACACCTCGCGATCGACCATGCCGACGAATCCACCGTCGATCGGCATGTCGACGGACCGCGCCGAGGGGGACACCATGCGGGCCGACGAAATACGCGCGACCAACAAGTGCGCAGGGATCTCGAATTCCTCGATCAGCTTCGGCGGAATGGCGCCCCCGCAAGGCTTGATGCGCCCTGCACGATCGAGCAGCAATACGCGCCACCCGATACGGGCGAGATCGTCGGCCGCCGTGGCACCCGAGGGCCCACCGCCGACCACGACGACGTCGAATTCTTTGACCAACTCCGATGAGTCGAGCTGATGCATGATTTACCCCCGTCCCGCCTCGGCTACATAACTTGCCGAGACACCCTGAAGATCCACCTGGACCGATGACTGTGTGTCCTCACGACTGAGGCGCACTGCAAAAGCCGTCGCCACCACGAAGAGCGCCGCCTCGGCGACGAATACGGAGCCATAGGCTGCAGGCAAAGAACCGGTCAGTGCGCGCGCGAGATCGACGGCGCCCGTCGCCGCGATTCCACCGATGCCAAAGGCAATGGCTTGTGCGGCGCCCCAAAGACCCATGCGAGTGCCCTCGCGCGACTCGCGACCCCGACCGACTAGTCCCATCATCGAGCCGATCGCCGCGACGGCGTAGGCGCCGTTGGCGAGACCGAGCAAAAATACCGTCGGCTTGAGGGGCCATGCGGGACCGACGAAGCCCGCCACCGCCAGCGTGACGAGCATCAGCGCCGAGGCTACGCATCCACCGATCGTCCACAAGCGCAGCGCACCCATCCGCGCTTGTGCGCCGACGGTGCAGATGAGTGCGACCAGCAGCATGCCGACGAGCGTCCCTCCGCTCATGATTCCCGAGAGCTGGGTGGATTCTCCGGGCGTCATGCCGAATACGGCACCCGCGAAGGGCTCGAGGACGAGATCCTGCGCGCTGTAGGCCAACATCGACACGAACACGAAGCTTGCGAGTCTTCGCGAGTGCGGTTCGGCCCACACTTCACGCAATACCGTCATGAAGTCAGTGTTCGAGGCCGAAGGCGTTGCTCCGGCCGCACCCGCGGCACTTGCGATAGCCGGTCGCTCGATTCCGAACACCGCGAGGCAGGTCAAAAGAAAAGCACCCGCCGCCACACTCGCCGTCACCTCGACGAGCCGTGTCAAAGAAAACGGATCGAGCATCTTGCCCGCGATCACGGTGGTGACGATGAAGCCGACGATCATCATGACCCAGGTCACGGTGGCCGCCGCAGCGAGTTTTTCCTTGGCGACGGTCTTCGACAAGAGCACGAGCATCGTCGTGCCGCAGGCACCGACACCGAGACCTACTGCGAGGAACGCCACGACGGCGCAAGCGATCCCCAACCAAAGATTGGAGACCATGAGCGCGGTCGACAGCGTGGCACCGAGCGCACCGAGACCGAGTACGGCCATGCCGCCGATGATCCAGGGCGTACGTCGTCCGCCGACGTCGCTGCCATAGCCGAGACGAGGCCTCAGCACCTGAACGAAGTAATGCAGGGCGACCAGAATTCCCGGCAACATCGCCGGCAGAGCGAGCTCGACCACGAGTACCCGGTTGAGCGTCGAGGTGGTGATCACCACCACGGCGCCGATGGCGGCCTGCACGAGACCCAATCGGAAAATACCGAGCCAACCCATTGTCGTCGCAGGAGTCGTTCTCATCGTCGTTACCTCCGCATCGCTCACGGGAGCGATCTCAGCGCGACTGCGCTCACCATCATGCCGAGCACGTACAACGGAACGCCGAGGGCGTTGTACCAAACGTCGAGCTCTGCAGGCCGGCGCAGCAGCCGTCCCATCATCAAAATCTGTCCGATGAGAAGCGCAGCGATCAGGCCGGCGTACACCTCGCGGTTCCAGAGCGCGAGCAAACCGATCACCGCCACTTGAGCGAGCACCATCACCACGCAGGCGACTCGTGCCGCATTTTCGACACCGAGCCGTACCGGCAATGAGCCCACGCCCATGCGTCGATCGCCCTGCACGGATTTGAAATCATTGAGGGTCATGATTCCGTGGGCGCCGACGCTGTAGAACAAGGCGATGGCCACGGTTTCGAAACGAGGAAGCGCGCCTGTCATCACCACGACGGCCGTGAGCCAAGGCACGCCTTCGTAACATAGGGCGACCGCCGAATTGCCCCACCAACCGTTTTGCTTCAGGCGAAACGGCGGAGCACTGTATGCCCACGCGAGTGCCATCCCGAGTGCCGATGCGGCGAGCACCCACGGCCCGAGCAGCGCCGCGACGGTGAGCGAGATGACGGTCCAGACGATCGCGATGTAGAGACCCCATCGTCCGGGCATACGGCCCGAGGGGATAGGTCGTCGTGGTTCATTGATGGCATCGACGTGTCGGTCAAACCAATCATTGACGGCCTGACTCGTGCCGCAGATGAGCGGCCCTGCGAGGATCACACCGGACAGAATCAGCGGCCAATGGCCCGTCGTCGAGGCGCCGGAGGCGACGATGCCGCAAAGGAACGCCCACATGGGCGGAAACCAGGTGACAGGCTTGAGCAGCTCCAGCATGGCCGGCCATGCGGGGCGACGTTCGAAAATCAGCCTGCCAGCGGGCCGTGCCATGACTGGAAAATAGCCATGACACCTTAATGTGTCAATTGAAGATTACATTTAGCCCGTCAAATCGGACTTCCAACGCGCCCGAGCCACCCGCTCAGCCCTGGCCGTCGAGATCCCCGAGCCCGTACCGACGCAGCTTCACATAGAGACTTTGGCGAGAAAGACCCAGCATTTCGGCGGCCGAAGCGCGATTGTCGCGGGTGAGTTCGAGTGCCGCCTCGATGCACAGCCGCTCGATGACATCGGTGGTCTCGCGAACGAGCTCCTTCAGGGACACCCGACCGACGAGTTCGGTGAGCTGTTCCACCGAACGGGGCAACTCTCGACCCGGACGTACCTCGCTCGGCCGGCGTCGATCGACGTTGCGAATCGAGAACCCGAGACAGGCCTCGGCGCCCTCGTTGATGGCGACGGCTGAAATCTCGACATCGGTCACTGCGCCGTACTCGCCACGCAGGGTCGTCGCGAACAGCCGCACGCTGCCATGCTGTTTTAGGTTGGCAACCAGCACGCCGAGATCGACGCCCGGGCGCCCGAGCCAACGCTCTAGAGTCTCATTTCGTGTCTGCTCGTCGGTCGCCAACTGAGCCAGGTCGAGGAAGGCGCGATTGCTCGTAATGATCCGACCATCGGTAGTCGTGATGACAATGGCATCGGGCAGGCGCATCGCAACTTCCGCGAGTGCGCCGGACCCGAGCCCTAAGCCGCCCGCGGCCGCGACCTCGCCGAGAGGCTCGAGACGCAACAGCGCATGCGAGGCGTTCTCGTGCCGAAACAGAATTCCGTTGAGACGAAAGTCGCGCGTTGCACCCGGGGGTCTGACCCGCAGCGGTTCCGCGCGACCCGACGTGCGCAAGCCCGTCAGCCAATCGCCGACCAACCGTCCCGTCTGAGCACTGAAAAACTCGTCGAACACGCGACCGACGAGACGTTTGGCGTCCTCGCCGAATAGTCGGGCTGCAGCCGGATTGACCTCGATCACTTTCTGCGTGGTCGCATCGACCGTGAGTACGGCATCGCCGACGGACTGCAGCAGCAAGCGGTAACGCGTCTCGGCAAGACGGAGCTTGGTGTAATCGCGCTCGAACGCCTGTTCGGCTTCGATGAGTCTCTGCTGCAACGCCGCGACGGCGCGCAGGTCTCGTCCCTGAGCGAGACAGCGTCCCTCTTCATCAAGCGGCGAGAGCGCATAAACGATGGGGATGGTGCGCCCGTCGCGAAGCGGATGGTTGACCTGTCGCGCACGAACTTCGCCCGCGGCCCGATCGGCCAGCAACAAATCGACCTTGGGGCGACTGTCTTCCGTGACCGTGTCGATCAAAGATTTTCCGACCCAATCACCGCCGAGTTCGTCGAGCAATTCGGGATTCGGGATGGCGAGGTCGCGGATCACGCCTCGACGATCGACGATGAGGGCGATATCCGTCGAAGCAACGATGAGACCGGCAACCGTCTCAGCATCGAGTCCGGTCAGGGCCTTCCTTGGCGCCTTGAAATTCTTCACATCTTGCCCGTGTCAGTTCCTTCGACCCAGCAACTCCAGCAGTTGTTCTGCACGCTCCACCGCGTCTTTTCCGTCGATGGCCGTAGCGTCTGCGCCCACTTTGGTCACCCGCTCCGGGTGCCCCGCAAAAGGCAATCCGCCCACCATGATCCGAACGTTTCGGTTGGCCGAGGCACGCCGGACCTTGCGAATGAGCGCGGCCAGCGAGGGTAGTTGGGAGGCCGTGCTGATCGAGAGACCGACGACCGCGAACCACTCCCTGCCGACCAGCGAAAGTATATCCGGCTCGTTGGCACCGGGCGCATCCCATACGTCCCATCCCGCTCGTCGCAAGAACTCGCCGACGAGTTGAGCACCGAAGACGTGCTGCTCTTTGGGCAACGCGACGAAGAGCGCTCGGCGTCCCACTTTCGTCGGCATTTGCGCGTCGCTGTTGGCCTCGCTCAATTGATGCGCGAGATCCTGCAGTCTTTTGAGACCCACCGTGACCTCGACGAAATCGCTCGTCTCGTCTTCCCAGCGAGTGCCGAAGTGTCGTGCGACCGGCGCAAGCAATTCGAGGTAAATGGTCTCGGTACTCATGCCGAGCGTTTGCAGCCCACGCAGGTACTCGAGCGCCTCGGCGGCGCTGCCGCGGAGCACGATGCGAGCGAGCTCGAATACTTCGGAGGAACCCGGTCGAAGCGGGCTGGAGAGATCGTCGCAGCGATTGCCCTCGACGATGGCGCGGTGCGCGAGGATGAGACGAGGGATCACCTCGCCTTCGATCGTTTTGAGCAAAGCCGAGTGCTCGCCTTCGGCTTCGCGATTAGACAGCGAATCAGTCATCGGCCTACCTCGCCTATCAAAAGCGACCCCTTGATCGCTCTCAAAAAGGCCCTGCGCGACGACTTCCGTGTACCCGTTGAGGGGGTGATGAGTCCAAGTCTCAACCCCGATGTCGTCGCAGGATGGCACATATATCCCCCGGCCGGCTACCTGTCAATTAATTTGGACGTAAATCTAGGTTGACATCTGCGCCCCTCTTCACTAGATTCGAGGGTGATTCTTGTATTACTGGGACTCAGGCCCATGCCCCAACGCCCGCCGGCGGTTGTCGGCCGCCAGCTTTACACCCCTGAGGAGCGCGACCGTCGGGACCGCTCTCGATGGACCGTGGTCCAGGGGGTGCTCGCGCCCCTGCAATTGCTCGCCTTTCTGGTCAGTCTCTGGCTGGTGCTGCAATTCCTTCGGAGCGGGGAAGGCGCCGACGCGGCAACGGTCTCCGTCATCGTCAAAACGGCCTTCCTCTACGCCATCATGGTGACGGGCGCGATCTGGGAAAAAGAGGTCTTCGGAGTCTGGCTATTTGCGCGACCCTTCTTCTGGGAAGACGTCGTCAGCATGGCCGTGATCGCCCTGCACTCTGCCTACCTCTACGCCTTCCTGACCGACGCCATCGACCTGCGTAACCAGATGCTTCTGGCACTCGTGGCTTACGCCGCGTACGTCCTCAATGCGTCGCAGTTTTTCTACAAGTTGATGCTGGCACGGCGCGAGTCGGGCGCCGAAGAGGATCGACGCTGGGTGACCTCCACATGAAACCCGGCCGATTACGCTACGACCCGCGGTTCCTGCCGTTTGCCGACGCCGCGAGCGACGATCTGCCGCTCGCGAGACTGCTGCGTCTGTCGTTGTTCCAGGTGTCGGTCGGTATCGCGCTCGCGCTACTCAACGGAACGCTCAATCGCGTGATGATCGTCGAACTCGGCGTACCCGCCTGGCTCGTCGCCACCATGATCGCGCTGCCGCTGCTCTTTGCCCCGATGCGTGCCTTCATGGGTTTTCATTCCGATCAATATCGTTCGGTACTCGGCTGGCGTCGCGTGCCCTACATTTGGTTCGGCACGCTTTTGCAGTACGGTGGCCTCGCGATCATGCCCTTTGCCCTACTCGTCCTCAGCGGCGAGGGTCGGGGTCCTGCCGAGGTGGGTCAGATCGGTGCAGCGGTTGCGTTTTTGTTGGTCGGTGCGGGTCTGCACTCCACTCAAACCGCAGGCCTTGCGCTCGCGACCGATCTCGCGCCCGATCACACGCGTCCTCGCGTGGTCGCGCTGATGTACGTGATGCTACTGCTCGGCATGGTGGGTTCCTCTCTGGCTTTCGGCTGGTTGCTGAGCGGCGAGTTCTCGCCACTGCGATTGATCCAGACCATCCAAGGCGCGGCGGTGGTCACTCTGCTGCTCAATATCCTCGCCCTCTGGAAACAAGAACCGCGTGACCTCAATCGTCTCGAGCAACCGAAATCCGACGTGCGTTTCGCCACCGCATGGCGAAGCTTCACCGCAACGACCCACACGAAACGACTCCTTGCCACAGTCGGTTTCGGCACCGCGGCCTTCAGCATGCAAGACGTGCTGCTCGAGCCTTACGGCGGTCAAATTTTGAACATGGAAGTCGGTGCCACGAGCCAACTCACGGCGCTCTCGGCGGGCGGCGCCCTGATCGCTTTCGGCCTCGCCGCTCGAGCCCTCAAACGCGGCGCCGATCCGCTGCGAGTGGCGGCTGTCGGCGCCTTGGTCGGCGTACTCGCGTTCGCGGCTGTCGTATTCGCCGAGCCCCTCGGCTCCGCACTGCTCTTTCGCATCGGCGCCCTGCTCATCGGTTTCGGCGGCGGACTCTTCTCGGTCGGCACCTTGCTTGCGGCCATGGCGCTGCGCAAATCGGACAACGGTTTGGCGCTGGGCGCGTGGGGTGCCGTTCAAGCCACCGCGGCGGGCGTGTCGATCGCACTCGGCGGCGCCGTCTGCAATCTCATCGGTGATCTCGCCGTGCGCGGCCAAATGGGTCCGGCACTCGAGTCGCCCGCCACCGGCTACTTGTTCGTTTATCACTTCGAGATCGCGCTGTTGTTCGCCGCGCTCGTCGCCGTCGGTCCGCTCACGCGGAAACGCGCCGGCGATAAGGCGGCGGATCACGACGGCCGTCTCGGACTGGCGGAGCTACCGGGTTGATCTTGGCGATACGAATTTTTTGAAGTTTGGTTTTTCAGGGAGGACGACATCATGGAGTCGAACGCATTTCTCGAGTACTTGGACACGGCGCAGATCGCGCTCTACGGTTTTTGGGCTTTCTTCGCAGGCCTGATCTGGTATCTGCACCGCGAAGACAAGCGCGAGGGCTATCCGCTCGACACGCATCGAGTCGACCGTCACGGTAACCCCGTCACCATCGAGGGATTGCCGGGCGTACCCTGCCCCAAGACCTTCAAGCTCGCCGATGGCAGCACGGTCGTCGCGCCCGATCCGGCTCGCGCCGATCGCAGACCGATCGCCGCACGCCAAGTCGGCTCGGATGATCGTTACGGAGCCGATGTCGGTGCACCGCTCGAGCCGACGGGCGACCCGATGCTCGATGCCGTCGGTCCTTCGGCCTACGCGGCGCGCGCCAACCAGCCGGAACGCATGGTCGATGGCTCGCCGATGATCGTACCGATGAGCTCGGTGTCGGGTTGGGGCGTTGAATCACGCGACCCGGATCCGCGCGGGATGACCGTATGCGGTCTGGACGGCGCCGCGGCAGGAAAGGTCGTCGAACTTTGGGTCGACAAGGCGGAACCGCAGATCCGCTACCTGCAAGTCGAGTTGTCAGGGGGCCGTCACGTGATGCTGCCCTCGGGCTTCGTACGTTACGACGCCGGCAACCGCAAGGTCAAAGTCGCCTCGATCACCGCAGCCCAATTCGCGGGCGTGCCGGGCATCGCGAGCAACCAGCAGATCACTAAGCTGGAAGAAGATCGCATCTGCGCGTACTACGCGGGCGGTCATCTATTTGCGATCCCTTCGCGCAGCGAATCGTTGATCTGACGCCATGAGCATCCGAGCGACGTTCAGCGAACACGACGATGAGCCGGTGCGGGGGCTACCCTCCGCACTGCCCTCGGGTGAATACGTGTTGTGGCAGGGAGCGCCCTCGTGGCGTTCCCTCGCCCTGCACGCCTACCGCGTGAAGATCTTGTCGGTGTATTTCGCACTGATCATTCTCGCTCGCGGCATTTATCTGCTCAGCGGTGGAAGCTCGCTGCTCGAGGCGCTTCGAGGCTGCGTGGGACCCGCAGTGTTTTCGATCGTGTGTCTCGCCATCGTCGCCGGCATCGCAAAGCTCTCGGCGCGATCGACGATCTACACGATCACGACGCGTCGAGTCGTCATTCGTCAAGGCATCGCGCTCTCGAGCACGATCAATCTGCCCTTCAAGGCGATCGAGTCGGCACAAATCCTGATGCGCGACGACGGCTCCGGCGACATTGCCCTCACCGTCGATAAGGAACAGCGCGTTTCTTATCTTTGGCTCTGGCCTCACGTTCGTCCCGGGTACATCACCCGCCCGCAACCCTCGTTGCGCAGCCTCCCGAATCCGTCGTATGCGGGCGAGGTCCTCGGACGGGCCTATGCCGATCACACTCCGGGCACGATGCTCGGTCACTCCAACTCAGGCTCGCAGGACGCGTCGGCCACAGGCTCTGCCCTCGGCGCCTCCGCGTGACCGCCGAACATTCGCAAGATCTGCCGAAACCGCTGCTGGTCTCCGCTGGCCTGCTGATCCTTCTGGCCGTCTCACTGGTAGTTGTCGGCGACGAGCTTCCGCAGGCGGCGCCCTTGTCCGAAGACATCGTGGTTTCGAGCCATGATATTCAGCTGCGTACGCTCGAAGACGGAGCGATCCAGCCCGTGCTCGCCGACGGCACGCGACTGCCCGCCATCAAGGCGGAAAAAGCCGGATTCGTGAGCGGCGTGATGCGCGGCTTGTCGCGAGGTCGCAAACTCGCCGGCAGCGATCCCGATGCGCCCTACCGCCTCTCGCGTCTACGCGACGGACGGTTGCTGCTGACAGATACGGCGACCGGCACCACCATCAATCTCGATGTCTTCGGCACCGATAACGCCAAGACCTTCGCCTCACTCTGGGAGCAGGGCGAAGCGAGAGCAGGACAGGTCCCGCGCTGAGCGCGGGGCTGCAGGGCGGGGTGATGAGCTGGTCGCAACATCTGATCCCGATGCTTTTGACGATCGTGCTGTGGTGGGGCTCGACCGGCGTGATCGCACGACTCGTCGGCCGTCCGGCGAGCACGTATCCCCGGCTGATCTTGCTCTCATCAGTGCTCGGACTGATCGGCCTCGTCACGCTCTTTGCGCTTCGCGAGGTGACGTCCCTGAGTTCCGCACTCGTCTCGCTCATCGCGGCACTCGCAGTTTGGGCCTGGATCGAAGTGACGTTTCTCACCGGGAAAATTACCGGTCCTTCGGTGGCCCGCCCGGCAAGTGATGCCGCGCTGCTGCCCCGCGCCGGCGCCGCATTCACCGCCATTCTTTGGCATGAGTTGCTGATTGCCGCGACCGTTTCGATCGTTGCTGTCGCGCTGCTGGGTCAAGCCAATGATTTGGGCTTGCTCGTACTCTTGCTGCTCTGGCTGATGCGCAGCAGTGCCAAGCTCAATCTGTTTCTCGGCGTTCGCAATCTGGGCGAGGGCTTTTTGCCTGAGCATCTGCATCACCTGCTCGACTTCATGCGTCAACGCCGGATGAACCCACTGTTGCCGCTATCGATCTTGCTCGGGCTCGCCATCGCCGGGTGGTTCGGCATGAACGCCCTCGCCACCGACGACGTGCATCAGGCGGCCGCATCGACCATCGTCGCCTCGCTCGCGCTGCTGGCGGCGTTCGAACACCTGCTGATGGTATTGCCATTACCGGCCGAGGCGCTGTGGCGCTGGAGCCTCTCCAACCGGCGAACCTCGCCATGACGACGCCGGGAGTACAGACATGAGATCACCCGTCACCCAGTCGCTTCTGGCCAACATCGACGAGCCCTCGATGTTGCGAGCGCTGCCACGCGAGAGTCTGGGTCAAGTATCGGACGAACTGCGTGATTTTTTGATCCGCAGCGTCTCGGCGAGCGGCGGTCATCTCGCCTCGGGTCTGGGTACCGTCGAACTATCCGTCGCGCTGCACTACTGCTTCGACACGCCTCGAGACGCCCTCGTCTGGGACGTGGGTCATCAGTGCTATCCGCACAAGGTGCTCACCGGTCGACGCGAGCAGTTGCGCTCCATCCGCAAGCGTCCGGGCATCTCGGGATTTCTTCGGCGCGACGAGAGCCAACATGACGTCTTTGGTGCAGGTCACTCGAGCACCTCGATCAGCGCCGCGCTCGGCATGGCAAGTGCCGCAGCGCTACAGGGCAAATCGAGCCGCTCGGTCGCTGTGATCGGCGATGGTGCACTCACCGCCGGGCTCGCTTTCGAAGCCCTCGATCACGCCGGCGGCATAGGTGCCAATCTGCTCGTCGTGCTCAACGACAACGGGATGTCCATCTCGGAGAACGTCGGCGCCCTCTCCCAACGTCTCACGACGCAGGGACGCGAGCCGCCTGATGATGCGGCGGCGTTTTTCCGCACCCTGGGGTTCGCTTACCACGGTCCGATCGACGGACATGACGTCGATGCACTCGTCGACACGCTCGAACGCTTGCGCGACGAACCGGGCCCGCGGCTGCTGCACGTCATCACGACGAAAGGCAAAGGCTATGCAGCGGCGGAAGCCGATCCCATCAAATATCACGGCGTCACCCCGTTCGATCCCGAACGAGGCATTGTTCCGAGCGCGCCATCGGCGCCCACCTACACGCAAGTCTTCGGCGACAGCCTCTGCGAACTCGCCGAGGCCGACCCGCGCATCGTCGCCGTGACGCCTGCGATGCGCGAAGGCTCGGGACTCGTCGCCTTCGCCAAGCGTTTTCCGGAACGCTACTTCGATGTCGGGATCGCCGAGCAACATGCCGTCACCTTCGCGGCAGGTCTCGCCACTCGCGGGATACGTCCCGTCGTCGCGATCTATTCGACGTTCCTGCAGCGCGCCTACGACCAACTGGTCCACGACGTCTGCCTGCAGCGCCTACCCGTCACCTTCGCGATCGATCGCGCCGGACTCGTCGGGCCGGACGGTGCCACGCACAACGGCAATCTCGATCACAGCTTTTTGCGCTGCGTACCCAATCTCACGGTGATGGCCCCCTCGAATGCCACGGAGCTGCGCGCCATGCTGCGCACCGCCGTCGAACTCGGCGAGCCCTGCGCAGTGAGGTATCCGCGTACCGCCGCGACAGGCTCGCTCGCAGCGGGCGAACCGCTACCCCGTGCGCTGCCCGTGGGACGCGGGGAATGGGTCCGTCGAGGCTCGGGGATCGCGCTGCTCACCTTCGGTACCTTGCTCGATACCGCCCATGACGTTGCCGAAATCATTGATGCCAGCGTCGCCAACATGCGTTTCGTGAAACCGCTGGACGAATCCTTGATTCTCGAACTCGCCGCTCAGCACGACATCCTGGTGACGCTCGAAGAAAGCGCCATCGCCGGAGGGGCCGGATCTGCCGTGGCAGAGTTCTTGAGCGCCGAGGGTCTCAGCACACCCGTTCTGCGACTCGGCCTACCGGATCGCCCCATCGAACACGGCACGCGTGAGCAGTGCCTGAAAGAGGCCGGTCTCGACATCCCGGGGATCTTCGATGCCATCGCGCGTCACTGCGCGGTGATCGAAGCGCAAGGAAGTCGCGGTCGCAAGCCCCTGCGCATGCGCGACAACGCCATGTTCAACGGTGTGTTGCGACTGCTGACCCGCAGTCAAATCGACTGAGACCTCAGGCGATCTGGCGTAAAACTTCGGGTAATCGGAAGCGAGTCGTCTCGGCGAGGCCGGGAAGCTCTCGAACCGATCCGGCACCAAACTCTCTCAGCCTATCGCAGACCCTGCGGACGAGATACTCCGGAGTCGACGCTCCTGCCGTGACACCGACCGTCTTCACACCCTCGATCCAGACGGGTTGAAGGTCCGTCTCGTCCTCGACGAGCCAAGCCGGTACGCCGTGATCGGCGGCGACTTCCTGCAGACGATTGGAGTTCGAGCTGTTGTGGGCACCCACGACGATCACGAGATCGACACGACGCGCAAGCTGTTGCACCGCGCGTTGTCGGTTCAAGGTGGCGTAGCAGATGTCGTCGAGTCCCGGGCCGACGATATCGGGATAACGCGCTTCGAGCGCTGCAATCAGACCGCGAGTGTCATCGATGGAGAGCGTGGTCTGGGTGACATAAGCGACCGGGTCCGTCGCACTCATCGGCAACGCCTCGATTTCGTCGATACGACCGACGACGTGGACCGGTCCTGTCACCGAGCCCCGCGTTCCCTCCACTTCCTCATGACCGGCGTGCCCGACGATCACGATCGTATAGCCGCGTTGCGAATACCGCTCGGCTTGAAGATGAACTTTGGTGACAAGCGGACAGGTCGCATCGATGACCTGTAGCCCGCGTTCGCGCGCCTCGTTGACCACGGCAGTCGATACACCGTGGGCACTGAACACGGTCACCGCGCCCTCGGGTATCTCTGCAATGTGCTCGACGAAGATCGCACCTCGCGAGGCAAGATCCCCCACCACATGACCGTTGTGGACGATCTCGTGATAGACGTAGACGGGAGCGCCATACATCTCCAGAGCGCGCTCGGCGATCTCGATCGCCCGCGAGACCCCCGCGCAGAAGCCGCGGGGTTGCGCGAGCAAGACATCCATCATCGATTACCGGTCGAACACCGCAGCGATCGTCGTCGATCCGCTGCGCTGCGCCATCTTCGAACTGTCCTTCGGTTTCGCTTCGGTTGGCGCGGCCACCGGCGTCGCTGCCGGCGCTGCGGCACCCGCAGGTGCGGCCGCCTCATCCGCGGGCGGGGCGCTCGGATCGACCGGCGGCGCCTTCACGCCTTGCAGTTCCGGATAAGCCTTCGCCATGCTCTCGCCGAAGTACGGCTTGTACACGCCCTGATGACAAGTCTGGCAGTTGATCTTCGCCACATCGCCGAGGGGTCCCTTGCGATTCGTCGGGAACACGTCGGTGAGCGGAACGAGGTACTGGTTGTTCAGACCGCGAGCCATCCGGATACCGTGCCACGCCACGGTGCGCTGCGGCGTGCTCTGCTCCCACTCCGCCCAAGCGCGTGAGTTATGGCAGTACGTGCAGTTCACGCCCAAAGAATTGGACATGTGCACCATGAGCGAGTACGTCCACTCCGCTTGCTTGATCGACTTGCGATTGCCCGTCGGCAGCGCCGTCGGACCATTCACGCGGATGTCGAGATCGCCCAACAGGAACGGTGAGTACGGATCGTAAGGCAGGCTCGAGTGACCGATGGTCGTGATGCCAAGGCCGGTCACGGCGGAGTTTTGACCCGCACGCGTACCGACGAACGCATTCTCGCGACCCGAACCCGGATCGGCGTACCACACGTACTGCGGAACCGGACCGCCACGATGACAGGTGTGGCAGGTCACCCCGGTTTCTTTGACGTGCGACTTCCAATTCGTATTGATGTCGCGAGTCATTTTCAACATGCTGCGGGCGACCTGGTACTGGTACTTGCTCTCATCGGCGTAGTTCTCGCCGTTGTGGCAGTACGTGCAGTTCTTCTGGTCCTCCGGTGCCACCCACTCGGTCATCGACAGCATCACGCGCGTGAACTCGCCGACCGAGAGGTCAGAGAGCACTTGCACGTTCTGGTAGATGTCCTTGGCGAGCGGACCGCTGGCGTCTGCAGGCGGCTGGATGCCTCCGACCTGATTGACGGCTTTGATCTCTTCGCGCAAGCGTGGGTTGACGTTCTGCTCCATGCCCGTGCCGCGATATCCAATTTGCTGAACATCGATCGGCGGGCGTTCGCCACACCCGGTCAACAGACCGAGTGCAACGGACAGAGCCCCAATCAAACGGATCTGGGTTTTCATTGTGCGGCTCCCGAAGTCAGTGCCGGATCCGGCAGCGGTTCGAAGGTGGTCGGGTACGCCGGCGCGACGCCGTGCTTGACCGCCCACAGGTACCAGTTGTCGACCACGGTGCCCGTCAGCAGGATGCCGATACCGCCCGTGAGCGTACACAGCACCGCAAACCACCAGGCCCAACGGTGAACGGATTCCATCGTCGCGTTGAAGCCCATGGTCCAGCGCCAGAAGAGCGCCGCGCGCTCGGACGCGGTACCACGATCGAGCGACTGCTCGACTTCGCGCTCACCTCCGAAGCGACTCACGGCCATGATCGTGCCGGCGTGCATCGCGAAGAGCAGCACCGATCCGTAGAGGAACACGATCGAGAGCGCGTGGAACGGGTTGTACAGCAAGTTGCCGTAGCGCAGCGAGAACGCCGCCGTCCAATCGAGGTGGGCAAAGATTCCGAAAGGAACGCCCTCGGACCAGCTACCCATCAGCACCGGACGAATGAAGCCGAGCACGAGGAACAGGAAGATCGCCGAAGCGAACGCCCAGGCCGTATGCGTGCCCATCTTGAGCTTGCGCGCAAGGTTGTACGTGCGGACCCACCAGAGCAGCACCGACATGGTCAGGAAGAAACCTGCCATGAGGTGCCAGCCGCCATCACTGAGTGGCGGGATGCGCAACCCGTATTGCGGTGCCGGCGGTTCGAGCGCTAACCAAAACAGCTGCCGGATGAACTCGAGGGGATTCCAGTTCACCGAAGCGAGCATGTTGAGACCGACGATTTCGAAGGCGATGATGAAGCAAAGAATCGAGGCGATGCCTGTCGAACCGAGATAGAACGGTCCGATCTGCGCATCACCGACCTTGCCCAGCCAATAATTGGCCGACGCCTTGACGCCGCGCACCCAGATGCCGCGAGGCTCGTGGGGAATGCCGGGATAGTGCGGCGCAGTGACCTGCACGCGCGTAAAGAGGTTTTGATATTCAGCCATAGTTGCTTACCTCAATTCCAGATCGGAAGGTTGAGCCACCACGCCCACCAATCCGTCCAGCTTCGTGTCCAGAAGGGCCCACTCACCACGATGCAGATCGCGCTCCATACGCCCGCGTTGATGGCAAGCAAGAGACCGAAGCGGTGAATGCCGAGTGTGCCGATCGAGTAGCCGATGTTGTCGCGGAAGAACGTGTTCTCGTGTTCCGCGCCCTTCACCACTTCGCCTTTGGGCGGGTTGAGGGCTGACAGCACCAGCGATCCGTGCAACGCGAGCGCGAGAACCGTGGTGAAGAAGAACGTCACCGCGATCATGTGCGCCGGGTTGTAATGGAAATGCAGGTACTGGTAAGCGATGTTCGACACCCAGTCGAGATGACTGAAGATGCCGTAAGGGAACGCATGCCCCCAGGCTCCGAGCAGTACGGGCCGAACGACCTGCAGCGTGACGTACGCGAGGATCGCGCTGCCGAAGGCGACCGGGACGTGATATCCCATGCCGAGCTTGCGACAGATTTCGACCTCACGCAGTGCCCATGACACGAACGCGCCTATCGCGCAGATCGTCACGAGCTGCCAGATCCCGCCTTCGTGCAACGGCGCAAGACCGAGACCGTAACTCAGGTCCGGTGGCGCGATGTTGATCTGCCAGAGATTCCAAGTGGGACCAATTGCGGCACCGTAAACCAGCAACGCGGTACCGAGCAGCGAGAAAAACGCCGCAGTGATACCGAAGAAGCCGACGTAAAAGGCGCCGAACCAGAAATCGAACAGGTCGCCACCCACCAGGGTGCCGCCCCGAATCCGGTATTTTCTTTCGAAGTTAAGCATTGCCATGACTATTCCCCGTCAAGCGTCGCATCGGGCGACGGAACGCGAGGCGATGCCCACGTCCGTCGCCTTCTGCGTTGTTTTCGGTCAGTTCGGCAGCGGAGCGTTGTGCTGCACGTTACTGGCCGCGGCCGGAGCCTCGACCAAGCAGGTGCCACTGCCCTTACCGTCGAGCCAGCACGAGTACTTCGTGCTGAGTTGCACGAAGTGATTCGTTGCAACGATCGACGCAACGGCGATGCCGCCAACCACGATCACCTTTCGGGGATCCATAACCATCCATATACGCCACATAGTCTTTCTCCTAAGTATTCGAATGAGCGATCAGAACCAGGGGACCCAGTTCCAGATCAGGTAGTGGGCAGCCACGGAGACTGCAAACCACAACCAGGTGCTCATCCAGAAGAACCGGTTGATGGCTCTCGCCTCGTCCGGTGTGGCACCTGAGATGCTTTTTCCTTCAGCCATTTCATTTCCTCCTAAACAACGTTGCTTAATCCGCGCTGTCCCGCGCGGCAGGGACTGTCGGTCTTGACCCGGGTCACGACCTGCGACCGCCACCGAAGCGACGATCGCCCGACAATGCTTTCCCCCTCACGACATCGTGTTGCCGACATGAAATTCCCTCTCATGCCGCACGCCCTCCGGCGAGCTCCGACCGCGCGCGTGCGACGCGGTCCGCCGTGACACGCTCCTCACCGGCGAGGCGTGCGTCGCGCTCGGCGCGATCACGCAACTGCTTCGCGGCAGAGATGCGTACCAAATAGGGTTCGTTGGCGACGAGTTCGTCGAGCAGCGCGAGCGCCTCGGGATCCCAAGGGCTCGCCTCACGCGCGACACGCGCCGGCGTGGCATCGACTTTGTCCATGTCGGTGCCGAGCGGCAGGATGTTGAACAGCGCGTCAAAGAGCGCGTTGCAGACTTCCTGCACAAGATAGGTGGCGCCTGCGTAGCCCATGAAGGGCGTGCCGGTATGGCGCCGGATGATCGCTCCCGGAAAAGAAGCCGGGATGTACATCGCACGAGGTCCGAGCTCGGCCAGGTACATACGCTCGTTATAACTGCCGAATAGCACGAGGGGGGTTTTCTCGCGTACAGCTTGACGAACAGCCGCGTTGTCGGGCTTGACACCGGGCTGCCGCGCAAACGAGAACATGCACGGCAGACCGAGCTCGGATTCGAGGAAGTGGCGCACACCACGCGCGTAGGTTTCGCTGGCCACGATGGCGAAACTCGCGGTGCCAAAGAAATCCTGGGTTACGGATCGCCACAGGTCCCACATTGGCTTGATGGTGGTGTGTTTTTCGCGTTCGATGAACGGCTCCGGGTCGAGACCCGTGAGCTCACCGAGTTTGCGTAAAAATCGTGTCGTGCTGTGCAAGCCGATCGGCGCTTGCAAGTACGGACGCTCGAGCCCCTCGCAGAGGAGCCGGCCGAATTCGCGGTACATGCACACGTTCACATCGGCGTCCGCGAGTTTGCCGACATCGGCGAGGTGGCTGCCGAGCGGGAACGTCATATTCACCTCGGCACCGATCCCCTCGATCAGTCTGCGGATCTCAGCGAGATCCGAGGGCATGTTGAACGTGCCATACGACGGGCCAATGATATTGACCCGCGGCTTCTCGCCGTCTTTGCGAACGCGAGCAGGAACTTTCTTGGGACCGAACTCGGTCCACAACCACCACATCGCCCGATTGGCACACTGCCATTGGTCTTCATCGATCGTGCGCGGCAGGAAACGCTTGATGCCTGTGCCCTCAGGCGTCACGCCGCCGCCGATCATCTCGGCGATCGACCCGGTGACGACCACGGCCGGCAGATTCGGATCGAGCACTTTGTGGGCGCGCTTCATGGCGCCTTCGGTACCGTGCTGCCCGAGCTCTTCTTCTGCAAGACCCGTGACGACCACGGGCAACTCGTGCGGCGGCAGCGCATCGGTGTAGTGCAGCACCGAAGTCACGGGCAGGTTCTCGCAACCGACCGGGCCGTCGATCACGACCTGCAGCCCTTTGATGGCCGTGAATACGTACACCGCACCCCAGTAGCCACCCGCGCGATCATGATCGAGGACGAGCATCAGAGCATCTCCTCGGCTTTGCGCGCCTTCGCTTGTTTTTCGATTTTTCGTTTCCAGCTGTCGCGAAACTCGGGACGATGGACCGGCGTACTCGGCCACACTCCGGCATCGTCTCCCGAGCCGGTCTCGCCAAAGAATGCCTTCATCTCGTCGAATCGCGACTTGCCGGCGATCGCCGTATTGATGAGCTGCGCGAGCGAGCCCGCACCGGCCGGACCCATGAGCGGTCGCGAGGAAATGAGATTGGTGAAATAGAGCGAGGGTGTCGCCTGCTGCTTCGCTTTTTGCACGACGGGCGTCGTGCCGATCGCGAGATCGGGTTCGAACTCGGCGAGTGCCGCGAGATCTTGCTCGAGCGAGGCACGGAACTGCACGTGCACGCCGCGCGCTTCGAGCCACTCGCGGTCCGCATCCGAAAAACGAGTACGCGGGCAAGCGGTACCGACATAGCGCAGATCGGCGCCACTCTCGACGAGCAAGCGACCGACGAGCAACTCCGAACCCTCGTAGCCCGATAGCGTGATACGCCCCTTGATCGGCGCAGCCGACAGCGCACCACGAATGGCCGGTAGCACTCGATTTTTGGCGGCCTCGATCTTGTCGCGCGAAACGTTGCAGACTTCGCCGATCGCTTCGAGCCACGCCGCCGTGCCGTCGTGTCCGACGGGCGCGGAGCCGACAATCGATCGCCCTGCCGCTTCGAATTCGCGGAAGACGCTGGTGTAGAACGGATGGATCGCCGCCACCGCCGCGCAATCGAGCGCCGAGTACAGCTCGCGCCATTCACGCGTCGGGACGACCTGTCCTGCGGCAAGACCCATCGGCTCGAGCATCATGCCGATGCCCACGGGGTCCGCCGGGAACACTTCGCCGACGAGCGAGATCGTAGGCTTTCCGGAGCGCGCGGTGCGCGGTGCCTGTACCGGACCGGTCTCCGCTTCGCCACGCGCGTAGCGCAGCATCGCACCGGCGAGTACGTCCTTCGCTTCGGCGTGGGTCGGAATACCGAACCCCGGCACATCGATGCCGATGATGCGGACACCGTTGATTTCTTTTGGCAACAACTGCAACGGCACGCCCGAGGCGGTCGGTACGCAGAGATTGGTGATGACGATGGCGTCATAGAGCGCCGGATCCGCCGTACTGTGCACGGCGTCTCGGATGTCTTCGAACAACTTGCCCGTGACGAGCGTCTCGGAATTGAACGGCACGTAGCCGACCGTGCGTCGCGCACCGTAAAAGTGCGAGGTGAACGTCAGTCCGTACACGCAGCAGGCCGAACCCGACAAGATCGTCGCCGTTCGCCGCATGCGCAGACCGACGCGAAGGCTGCCGAAGGCCGGACACATGCTCTGCGGCTGATCGTGTGGCCCCGCCGGATAATCTTTGGCGTAGGCATCGAGCGTTGCACTCTTGCCCGCCGCCGCCGCCGCGGCGCGCATCGTTTCCTTGCCCCCATGACATCCCGCACTGGCAGCAGAACTCGACGCCGGCGAGTCGTAACCGACTTCCGCGCTGCTCTCGAGCTCTGTGTTCAGGGCGTTCATATCATCACACCACGTCGTAGATCACTTCGAGCGAGGGCTTGTGAATCTGGGACATGCCGCACATGTCCTCGAAGGTGGCGGGCTGCAGCTGGTAGCCGCGGCCGACGGCCTCACCCTTGAAAAGACCGAGCAGTTCGTCTTGCGAAAGCGGCTTCGGACGTTGCGGCGGAGCTTCGGCGACATTGCGACCTAGCTCATCGAAGAGGCCCGCCCACTCCGTGCCCGGGCGACCAATGATTTCGTAATTGGCGCTCTTGCGACGGATGTCTTCGTTCGCCGGAATCGCGGCGAGCACCGGAATGCCGGCAGCCTTCGCGAAGGCTTGTGCCTCGCCGGTGCCGTCGTCCTTGTTGATGACGAGGCCGGCGACGCCGACGTTGCCGCCGAGCTTGCGGAAGTACTCCACCGCCGAGCACACGTTGTTGGCGACGTAGAGCGATTGGAGATCATTGCTGCCGACGACGATGACCTTCTGGCACATGTCGCGGGCGATCGGCAGGCCGAATCCACCGCAGACCACGTCGCCCAGGAAATCGAGCAGGACGTAATCGAAGCCCCAGTCGTGGAAGCCGAGTTTTTCGAGCGTTTCGAAGCCGTGGATGATGCCGCGCCCGCCGCAACCGCGACCGACCTCGGGACCCCCGAGCTCCATGGCGAAGACACCATCACGTTTGAAGCAGACATCGCCGATCTCGACCTGCTCGCCGGCGAGCTTCTTGCGCGAGGAGGTTTCGATGATCGTCGGACAGGCGCGACCTCCGAAAAGCAGCGACGTCGTGTCGCTCTTGGGATCGCAACCGATGAGCAGCACTTTTTTGCCTTGCTGCGCCATCATGTAACTGAGATTGGCGAGAGTGAAACTCTTGCCGATACCACCCTTGCCGTAGATCGCGATGATCTGCGTTTCTTTGGTCACGGCCGAGGGTTGCGGAGCAGCGGGCTCCACGGCGGCTTCGGCGCGCAAACTGCGCTTCAGCTTTTCAACGGGAATCGATACTGTTTCGCCTGGCGGGGTCATGCAGCCTGCCTCCAATCGAGAATCATCTTGAGACACAGGGGATCGACGAACGCCTGTCGATACGCTTGATCCGCCGCATTCGCCTCTCGGCGATGCGTGATCAGGTCTTCGAGCGACAAACGTCCCGCCGCGATCCATTGCAGCACTGCAGTCAAATCAGCATCCTTCCACTCTGCGGCGACACGCAAACGCGCCTCCCGCATGAATGCAGTAGTGAAATCGAAACTCATGGGCTCGGTGTAGAAACCGGCAAGCACGACCTCGCCGCCCGGGGCGAGTCGTCCGATGAGCGAATCGAGGATGCGCGCATCACCGCTAACGTCGTAGACCGATCGGTAGTCGCGGCGCGTGTCGTCCTCGGGCGTACAGACGCGATATCCGTCAGCACCGGAGGTACGCGCAGCATTTCGCTCCCACACCGTCGGCGCAGGCGCACCGCTGGCAATCGTGATCCGTGCCAGCAAACGACCGAGCACGCCATGACCCACGATCAATTGCGGCGATTCGGCATGCGGAGCGGCCATCGCGTGACGAGCCGTCGCCGCGAGTGCGAGCAACACGGCGTGCTCGCCCAAAGATTCGTCGATGGGTGTCGCCCGCGCGGCCGGAACGACGAGTCGGGAAGCGGCGCCGCCGAAGAGTCCGCGAACATCCCGGTAACAACGGGCACCGGGGACGAACACGCGCTCGCCCACTCGGCGATCACGAACGTTGCGACCGACGGCTTCGATACGGCCGACGGACTCGTAACCGGGCACCAAGGGATAACCCATGCCCGGAAACGACGGCATCTTCCCGGACCACAGCAAGCGCTCGGTTCCGGTGCTGATTCCGCTCCACTCCGTCGACACGACGATGTCGTCGTCCGCAGGGTTTTGGAGGGCGAGCCGGTCCAGCGCCAAGCGCTCCGGTCCCTCAATCACCACCGCAAGAGTGTTCAATCCCTGACCCATTCAGGCTCCTCGGCCTATTTTTTCAACTGTCAGTCTACGCTTACGTTTATAGGTGTCAATTAAATCGGACACTTTTTGCAGAAAATACTTGGCCGGGCCCGCCGGCGAAGGCGCCGTCCTCAAACGGTTTTTTCGGCGATCAGAACGCTCGTTTGCAGGGGGATTCGGGTCGACGGGCGGCAAATGCGCGAAAAACCCGCTTTTTCGAGCATTCCGGTGAGCTCTTGAGCCGAGCGGGGGCGCCCACTGCCCATGGCCCAAAGGTAGATCCCGAAATAGGCGTCACCCATGCGCTCGGCACCCGATGTGCCGGCCAGGGGCTCGGCCACCAGCAGGCGACCCCCGGCGGGAAGCGCCCGATGGGCCGCGCGCAGCAAGGTCTCGACGAGCGGGTCGTCATGGTCGTGGAGCACCCGTACGAGCGTGACGAGGTCGGCACCCTCGGGCAGGGTGTCGCGGGAAAAATCCCCACCGAACACGCGGACCCGATGACTCATGCCGCGCTCCTTGAAACGACGACGCGCCATCTCGGCGACACCCGGCAGATCGAAAAGCATCAACTCGAGCGTCGGTGCGCGTGTTCCGAGCGCCCGCAGAAAAGTGCCGTCGCCGCCGCCGACATCGAGCACACGTCGATGACCCGACACGTCGTAGGCATCGAGAATTTCTTCTGCGACGAGGCCCTGAGAAGCGGCCATCAGTTGGGTGTAGTCGCGGGCGCCCTCGCCTGCGATCTGACCCGGAACGCTGGCGCTGGCGTAGGGCCAATACTTTGACAAGGCCGTGGATCCTCGCGGTGCTCTGAGCATCGCGATGGGATCGACGAGATCCGCGTAGAGCACGGCATGATGCTCGATCATGGCGAGCACGCCCGGATTCCCAAGCAGCGCCGCACCACGCCGCCCGAGTGCCCATGCCGATTCGCCGTGTTTGATACAGGGATCGAGCAACTCGATGGCGCCGGCTGCGCGAAGCAGCGTCCGCGCCGCGGCCTCGGGCATTTCCATCGAGGCGATCAGAGAATGCTCGGACATCTCACCAGCGCGCAGACGCTCGAGCAGGCCGATCCGAACGCAGGCCAGTGCGATCTGTGAATAGGTAAACCCGGCAACGATATCGAACAGCTCGCGAGCTTCGCGACGCGCTCTTGCGCGGGTGAACGGGAATGCTGCGGCGGCACGCTGGAAGCGTGGGCTCATCAACAGGCGATTTCGCCAGTCACGCCACACGGCGAATACGCCTGGTCAGACTGCGCGCTGCAGCAAAGACGCGGGCAACAAGCGCTGCGCCTCGAGATCGACGAGATCGCGCAGGAATTCCGCTCCAGGACACTCGGGGATCGATGCCGTCGCCTGTTCGATCAAGCGCTCGAAATGTTTGACGGCACCCTGCACACCCATCTCTGCGAGCGTTGTCGGTCGTCCGAGATCGGCGTCGCGGCCAGCGGGCTTGCCGAGCTCGTCGTTTGTCCCGAGAGCATCGCGAATATCGTCGGCGATTTGGTAGGCCTCACCGAGCGTCTCGCCGAGCACCCGCCACGGCGCCGGATCGGCGCCCGCCGACAAGGCGCCCCCCACGGTCGCGGCAATGAATAGCGCACCGGTTTTCTGCCGTCGATATTCTTCGAGCGGCGTGGTTTCTTCGCATTCCCACGCCTGTCCCGCGACAATGCCGCCAGGCGCTCCGACCGCTCGCGTCAACGCGAGCACGAGATTCGGCAAACGCTCGGGTGAGTTCGCGAACGCACGGGCGACGTTTTGGAACGCGAGCACGATGAGCGCATCGCCGACGAGCAATGCGATCCGCTCGTCGAAGGCGCGATGGACGGACGGTCTGTTGCGACGAACCTCGGCGTCGTCGAAGCACGGCAGGTCGTCGTGGACGAGCGAGGCGCAGTGCAACAACTCGATGGAGGCCGCCGTGGCAATGGCAAGCGGTGATTGGGGCTCACCGCAACCTGCAGCGATGGCCAGACAGAGTCGGGGTCGGATGCGTGCCCCGCCCGGGAAGACGGCGTAGCGGATCGCCGCAGCCAGACGGGGCGGACAACCGAGCGCATCGCAAGAGGCGACGGCCGTCTCCAACGCCGATTCGATTCCCGATGCACCTTCCATTCGCGCCTCCGCGCTGCTGGGGTCGCCCGTCCGGATCGACTGGCAAACGTCAACCGCGATTGTCACACTAGCTCGTCATGGAATATAGACACCCGTCCGGGGTCAGTCAAACCGGCCCCAACTTCGCCACACCCGTCACGACCGATGGCTATTGCTGGTGGTATGTCGACGCCCTGAGCGACTGCGGGCGTCACGGGCTCACGATCATCGCGATGCTCGGCTGTGTGTTTTCGCCTTGGTACGCCGCAGCGCGGCGCCGCGGCCCGACCGATCCCCTCGAGCACTCGGCGCTGAACGTCGCGCTCTATGGCGACGTCGGCCGCCGATGGGCGCTCACCGAGCGCGGCCGTCGCGATGTCGATCGGGATCATGATCAACTCGCCATCGGGCCGAGCTCGCTCACCTGGGACGGCTCGAAACTGCAGATCGACGTCAATGAAATCACCTCGCCGTGGCCGAGCCGCCTTCGCGGTCGGATCACGCTGCGACCCTCGATGCTCTTGCACCAGGGATACCCCATCGACCGTCTCGCCCGACATCTGTGGACGCCGATCTCACCGCACTGCACCGTGGAGGTCGTCTTCGAACGACCCGCCCTTTCCTGGCGCGGCATGGCGTATTTCGATTCGAACGAGGGCCGTGCGCCCCTCGAGGCGGATTTCGAGTCCTGGAACTGGTCACGCGCCTCGGCCGCCGACGCGAGCAGAATCTTTTACGACACGCGATGGCGCAGTGGTGGCGGTCGATCGATTTCATTGAGCATCGATTCGAGTGGGCGCGTGGAGACCCCGCCCGCGCCAGCGCAAAAGGTCCTGCCGTCGACCCTTTGGGGCATCCGACGCGAGACACGCTGTGACGCCGAGGCGATGTCTCGTCTAATCTCGACTCTCGAAAGCGGCCCTTTCTACTCCCGATCGCTGATCGAGACACACGCGGAAGGACGACCGTGGACCGCTTTCCACGAAAGCGTTTCGCTGCAAAGATTTTCGAAGCGCTGGGTACAGGCGTTGTTACCCGTTCGACTCCCTCGACGACGAATTCGTCGCTAGCGCTCAGCCCGTGGCGGGCGAATCGCGATCGAGACGCTCGAGACGCTCGAATACACCCAGCACACGCGAGAGCTCGCGCTCGAAAAGAGTACCGCCGGCAAGCGGATCGCCCGCGAGCCCTCTCGCCCGATCGTGACGCGCGATCGCCTCGAGCAGATAGTCCGCCTCGGGCAGCGTCGAATGCTCGACGATGTCGTTGCGACGGGTCGCCGCAATCAGCGCTTCAGCAAGCAAAAACAATTTGCGACGGGCCGACACCACGGCACGCGATGAAACGGAGTCCCCTCCCCGACGACTGACTTCTCGACCGATCGCCGCATACATCAGCCTCGCCGCATGGATTGCCGGCCGACATTCGACGGGAAGCTCGTCGATACCCGCTGCCGCCCGTCGGTACAGCTGCTCGGCCTCCTCGACCAAGCGGTCTACGAGCTCACCCAGGCGCGGCTCGAACTTCGGCTCTCGAAGCCACGCGTCCGGATCGATGTCAGCCTCGCGCAACCATTGCCGCGGCAGGTAGAGACGACCCATGCGCGCATCCTCACCGACATCTCGAGCGATGTTGGAGAGCTGCATCGCGACGCCGAGATCGGCTGCGCGCGCCAAAGCGCCTTGAGATCTCACGCCCATCAAGAGCGACATCATCACGCCGACCGTTCCTGCGACCCTCACGCCGTACGCCCGCACTTCCGAGAGCGTCTCGTAGGTGCGAGCCGTGGCATCCCAAGCGAATCCCTCGAGCAACGCGCCGGGCAATTCCTGCGGAATTTGAAACTGCATCACGACCGCGGACAAGGCACGGTCCGCGGCGTTGTCGATGGGTACTCCGCGATACGCCAAATCGAGACGCTGCTGCAGCGCCTCGAGCGCTCGCGACGGATCGTCCGAGCGATCGATAGCATCGTCGGCTTCGCGACAGAACGCATAAAGAGCGAGCGCCGAACCCCGAATACGTCGGGGCAGCAACAGCGAAGCGGCGTGGAAGGTCTTGGATCCCACTCGAATCGAGGCCCTGCACGCAGCGAGATCGGCCGCCGAAGCGCGAAGATCTCGGCCAGCGATACTCAACGGGCCCTGGTCCGCGGCAATATTTGGAGGCGCGCTCACAGTCCCCTCACTCTACGACGTCGCGTTCGCCGCCGGCAAATGTCGCGAAATCGAGCATCGCAACTTCGCCGAACGTCATCCCTTTGCGCGAGGCGAGCGCAATGATGTTCCAGGCCGTATAGGGCATACCGACGAAGGGCCAGGGGTCCGACGCCTTCCACGTGACCTCCCGAGCTTCGAGCAGGCAGCGCAGGTGGTGACGGAACCGCGACGTGAACACCGACTTTTGTGTCTCGGTGAGACAAGGGAAAAACTGCTGCGCCAAGCGCTCGGGGCGCAAGGTCGGCGCAGCCGCCGTCGAAGGATCAAGCAGCGCACGCGCGAGCCCCGCGGGCTCGACGAAATGGATCCCGCTCGTCGCACGCGGATTGCATTCGATTCCGTGGACCACACCTTGCTCGTCGATGATCAAATCGAAGGAGATGAATCCGTCCCAGTTCGTATGCGCGACGAAACGTCGGATCCACGCATCGACTTCGACCGGGATGTCGATGCGCTCGAAGCATACGGCCACCGTCCCCTGCATGACCGCCCCGCGATACAGCACCGTGCATCGCACGTCACCCGCTCGCGCGAGACTGAAACTGCTGACGAGTTGGCCCTGCACGCGGCGCTGGATGATCGAAGGCTCGGCGACATTCGGTAGCGCATCGCCGCGCGAAAAAAACCGTACGCCTCGCCCAGAACAGGAGGACACCGGCTTCACGACGTAATCGTGAGTTGCCGCCAAGGATTTCGCCTCGGTGGCACTCGTGTCGGCGCTCTGTGGTGCCGTGACACCCGCCGCTCTGCACACTTCGACGAAGCGGGCCTTGTGATGCACCGCGAGAATCGACGCCTGCGGCATCGACACCACGCGACAACCGGTCGGCAAGCGTCCATGCAAAGCCGACACTTGCACGATTTCCTCGGAGATCGGGATGACGAGATCGACGTTCTCTGCGACTACGAGCTCGCTCAGCTCTTCGAGATAGCGCGGTCCATCGACCGCCGGAGCCGTGACCACGAAACTTCGGTCGACCGCTCTCGACACACCACTCAAATGTCGACGAAACGGCTCGGCCACGATCACTCGAACGCCCGCGCCATGCAGGGATCTTGCGATATCGAGCGCCTTCGGCAGTCGTCCCAAGGTCAGCAAAGCTGTCGTCATGTCATCACTCGGGCGCGCGTCGGACGACCCGCGCCATCAATTGCTGCTGGGGGCGGATGGTCAGGCGTGCGATCGGCCTGACCTTCACCGCATCGATTACTTGGAGATCGTAACGACAGACGAGGCGCGCAAGGATCAAGGCAGCCTCGAGCGTCGCGAAGCCCGCACCCACGCAGGTACGCGGCCCGAGTCCGAACGGCAGATAGGCCCCCGGAACGAGCTCATGCTCGCGCTCCGGCGAGAAGCGGTCGGGATCGAACGCGTGCGGATGACGCCAATGATCGCGATGTCGGTGGATCGTCCACGGCGAAACCATGATCATCGCGCCACGCTTCACCTTGTATCGACCGATCGTCGCCGCCTCGGCGGCGACGCGCGGCATGAAGGGAATCGGCGGATAGAGCCGGAGGCTTTCGCGGAACACGTTGCGAACGAACGTGAGTTTGCGGACATGCTCGAGCGTCAACGGCTCCTCGCCGGCAATTGTCCTGACTTCATCCCGAATGCGCTGTGCCAACGCGGGCTGCATCGAGATGATCAGAAACGCCCAAGTGAGCGAACTGGCCGTCGTTTCGTGTCCCGCGAGAAACATCACGCCGAGCTGGTCGAGCAATTCTTTGCGCGTGAACCCCTCGCTGGTCTCGAGATCGCGGGCGGCGATGATCTCTGCCGCGATGTCATCCCAACTCGAGGGGCTATCGGCGATGTGGGTGTCGACAAGATCGCTCAAGTGACGGCGGATACGCTCGCAGGCCTCGAGCACGCTCGGCTGCTGCGGGATATTCGAAAACGGCGGATCAAAAATCAGCCGTCGCAACTCGACCTGAGCGCAGGTACGCTCGAACACCGTGAAGGCCTCGAAAACGTCGATGGCAGTCTGCGACTTGAGCGAGGTCGAAAACACCGTGCGACAGATGATGTCGGCGGTCAGATGACTCATGGCGAGATCGAGCGAGAAGCGCTCACCGGTCGCCGCGGCAACATCGAGTCGCGACTCGTACTCGTCGACCGCTGCGCTCATCGACGCGAAGGCCTTGCCGAGCCGCATATGCGAAAACGACGGCTCGATCATCTTGCGCTGACGTCGCCAGACCGATCCGTGCGACACGAAGATCGAGTTGCCGACGAGGGGCTCGAGCGCTCCGACCATGAGATCACTCTTCGGAAAGATGTCGAGCGGATCCGTCATGACCTCACGGAGCATCTCCGGGTCATTCACGATCAAGATCGATCGGCGCGAATACCCCATCCATCCCGCGTCGACTCGATATGCTTTTGCGGGCAATAGACTGAGCAGATCGCCATCTCCACGCAGCGCGACGCGCAGGAGCGAAGCGATGGCCGCCAGGGAGGTCGGTCGCGGTGGCTCGTACATGTCGCCACCCTAACGCCACGGCGCGCTACTCGCAAAGAGGGCTCGATGGAACGACCACGGCGGTGTCGGCAAACACCGAGTTTTTGACAAGGCTCAGCCTGCCGGCGCAGCATTCTGCTCATGCAAGCTTCAGAGATGTCGGGAATCGTGCTCGCCTTCGAGAGTTTCGTCGTGCTGCACATCCTCGCAGGCAGCCTCGGTCTCGTGTCGTTCTGGATTCCCGTGGCGAGCCGCAAGGGCAGCCTTCAGCATCGTCAATGGGGACGCGTCTTCACCTGGAGCATGCTCGTCACAGGTACCGCCGCCATCGGGATCAGCATCTCGACACTCATCGATCCGGTCAACACGCATCCCCATCTGCAAAATGCCGAATGGATACGCGGTATCTTCGGCTGGATGATGCTCGGGCTCGCCGTGCTCACGCTCAACCTCGCGTGGTACGGGCGTTGCTGCCTCGTCAACAAGAACGATCATCACCAAAATCTGGAATGGCGAAACGTCGCGTTGCAGGCGTTGTTGCTCGTCGCATCGGTCAATTGCGCCTGGCAATCGCTGCGTATCGGCGAACCGATCATGCTCGGCATGCCGGCGATCGGTCTCGCCACGGTGGCCTCCAATCTCGTCTTCATGCTGAAGCGCGAACCGGCCTCCATCGACTGGCTCAAGGAACACATCAAGGCCTTGGTCGGTGCGGGGATCTCGGTTTATACGGCGTTCTTCGCCTTCGGTGCCGTGCGTACGATCCCGACGCTCGCCTTACACCCGGGGCTTTGGTCGATCCCGCTCATCGTCGGTCTCGCCCTCATCATCTACCACCGCTTGCAAGTCGAACGTCAAGCGAAAGCGGCCGTCCCGCGTCCGTCGGGTAGCTGAACGCCACTCGCCCTCGATGCGTCACGACAGGCATCACGTCGCGATCGTCGGCGCCGGCATGGGCGGTCTCGCCGCAGCAGTCGATCTCGCCCATCAAGGATTTCGCGTCAGCGTATTCGAGAAGGCCGCGACATGCGGCGGCAAGATGCGCGAACTTCACGTCGGCAATGCGGCGATCGACGCAGGCCCCACCGTCTTCACGATGAACTGGGTCTTCGAAGATCTTTTTGCGCAGGCCGGCGCGCGGCTCTCGGACCATCTCGATCTCGTTCCGGCGAGCGTGCTCGCTCGTCATGCGTGGCCCGATGGCGGCCGACTCGATCTGCACGCGAGCCTCGATCGCTCTTGCGCCGCCATTCGCGAATTTTCCGGCGATCATGATGCGCAGGGATATCGCGATTTTTGCGTGCGCAGCGCCTCGGTGTACTCGTCGTTGCTCGATCCCTTCATGCGGCGCTCGAGACCATCCCAGCTCGAACTCGTCAGCGCGCTCGCCCGACGAGGACTATCCGAGGACGGCCTGTGGGCCATGTTGCGTACCCCTCCCTGGCAAAGCCTTTGGAGTGCGCTCGGTTCGCACTTTCGCGATCCCCGTCTGCGCCAACTGTTCGGACGTTATTCGACGTATGTCGGCTCCTCTCCGCTCGTCGCCCCGGCAACCTTGATGTTGATCGCCCATGTCGAGCAATCAGGCGTCTGGCTGGTTCGCGGCGGGATGCGCCGGATCGCCGAGGCGCTGCAGTCTCTCGGCGAATCCGCCGGTGCCACATATCGGTACGGCACCACTGTCCAAGAAATCCGGGTTCAGGACGGCCGCTGCGTCGGGCTCCAACTCGACACCGGCGAATTCGTCGCGGCCGATGCCATCGTATTCAACGGCGACGCCCACGCGCTCGCCTCGGGACTCCTCGGGTCGGCGGCGACCCGTGGCGGAGCGACGATGTCTCGGGAAGAACGCGCGCTCTCCGCCATCACGTGGTGTCTGAATGCGCCGACTCGGGGATTCGATCTCGAACACCATAATGTTTTCTTTGGCGATCGATACCCCGACGAATTCACGAACATCTTCGAAGGTCGACGCATCAAAGCTTCGCCGACGGTCTATCTCTGCGCGCAAGATCGAGGCGCCGCCGCGACGAGTCTCGCGCGCAACGAACTGATCGGCCGACCCGAGCGCATGCTGATGCTCGTCAATGCGCCCGCCGACGGCGATTTCGGGGGCATCGACGATGCCACCCTCGCCCGAGTCGAACGCGAAGCCTTCGGATTGCTCGAGCAATGCGGCCTGCGGATCGAGCGCCGCAGCGATGACCGCATCGTCACGAGACCTCAGGATTTCGACCGACTGTTTCCCGGCACGGGCGGCTCACTCTACGGCCGCGCCAACCACGGCGCCTTGGCGAGTTTCGCGCGCCCGGGCGCAGCAACCGCCATCGCCGGACTTTACCTCGCAGGAGGTTCGGCGCACCCCGGACCGGGTGTCCCCATGGCGACTCTTTCGGGTCGTGTGGCGGCCCGACACATCGTCAAAGATTTCGATTGACGGATTTTCATGCGACGGGATCGGGGACGATCCGATCGAGTATGTTGGCCGAGGACACGACTCCCGGCAGACCGGCGCCCGGATGGGTGCCCGCACCCACGAGATAGAGCCCCCGAACTTCTTCGCTCTGGTTGTGCGGCCGGAACCATGCGCTCTGAAAGAGTTTGGGCTCCATCGCGAACGCCGCACCGTTCACCGACGAGAGGCGGTCGCGGAAATCGAGCGGCGTCAGCATGTGCGAGGTCACGATCGACTCGCCAAGCCCCGGCATCATCGTCTCCTCGAGTCGGCGCTGTACCGCCGCGCGATACGGTTCCGCCCTCTCGCGCCAGTCGGTACCACTCTGCAGATGCGGAACAGGCGCCAACACATAGAAGGAATCACACCCCGGAGGTGCGAGCGACGGATCGCTCGCCGTAGGACGGTGCAGATAGAGGCTGAAATCTTTGGCGAGCACTTTTTTCTTGAAGATATCGTCGAGCAGCTCGCGATAGCGCGGCCCGAGCACCATCGTATGGTGATAGACATCGTCCCAGCGCCGATTGGTGCCGAAGTACCACACGAACAAACTCATCGAGTAGCTCGAGCGGGCGAGCTTGGCGTCGGTCCATCGGCGTCGCGGATGTTTGGCGAGTAACTTGCCGTAGGTCCAGGCCGCATCGGCATTCGAGACGACGATGTCGGAGCGAATCTCCTCGCCGCTGACGAGTCGGACGCCGACCGCTGCGCCATTCTCCACGAGTATTTCCGCAACCTCCGCATTGCAGCGAACCTCGCCTCCGTGAGTCTCGACGAGCTTGACGATGCCGCGCATCAGCGCGCCCATCCCACCCTCGGCATAATGCACGCCGTATGTGCGCTCGAGGTGGGCGATCAGGCAGTAGTACGCCGTTGTCGTGAACGGATTGCCGCCGATGAGCAACGGATGAAAACTGAAGAGGACTCGCAACTTTTCGCTATGAAAATAGCGACTGACTTCCTGGTAGACCGAGCGATAGCCTCCGAGGCGAACCAGGTCGGGCGCGGCACGCAGCAGCGTTCCGATCTCGTGAAACGGCTGCTCCGCTTGACCCTTGAATGCGACCTCGAAGATTTCCTTGCTGACGCCGAGGAATCGGTTGAACCCCTCGACGTCGCGCGGTTCGATACGAGCGATCTGCTCGCGCATCGACTCGAGGTCGGAGGTGTAACGGAAGACATCGCCGTCGTCGAAGCGCACCTCGTAGAACGGATCGATCGCCTTCAGGGTCAGATCGTCCGAAATATTCCGACCGCAGAACTTCCAGAGATCGGCGAAAAGATAGGGCGCGGTGATGATGGTCGGGCCGGCATCGAACGTGAAGCCATCCTGACGATAGACATAAGCCCTGCCGCCCGGCGCATCGAGCTTCTCGAGCACCGTGACCCGATAGCCTCGCGCACCGAGTCGAGCAGCGGCGGCAAGACCGCCGAAGCCACTACCGATGACGATGGCGCGATTCTTTGCTGTCATGACATGCCTCCCGTCTGCCGCACCACGCTGCGTCTAACTTTGCGAACGGCCGTGAACACGAGCCCACCCACCACCGGAATACTGATTGCAGTGACGATGCCGGCGTCGATCGGCCAACCCGACTCGACGAGCCCGTCGGCCAAAATTTTGATGAGTGCGACGATGTAGTAGGTGATCGCCGCAACCGAGAGCCCTTCGACCGTCGCCTGCAGCCGCAACTGCGCGGCCGCCCGTTGGTTCATGGACTCCAACACCTGTTGATTCTGGGTTTCCCGGGTGATGCCGATCCGGGTCGACAACAATTGCGTTGCGCGAGTCGCGTGCTGGGAGAGCGATTCGAGCCGCGTCATCGCCGCTTCGCAGGTATTCATGGCCGGCGCGAGTCGTCGTTCCATGAACTCTTTCAAAGTTTGCAACGATCCGCAGCGACTCTCTCGCAGTTGCGCGAGCCGGCTCTCGACAATGTCGAAGTAGGCGCTTGCAGCACTGAAGCGATACCGATGATCCGCCTCGAGTCGCTCGATCCCGGCTTGCAACGAGGTCAATCGATCGAGCAGTTCGGGCTCGCGGGTCGAGTCGGCCTTCACGAGCTGATTGGCGATCTGCGCCAACTCCTGTTCATTTCGCGACAGCACAGGCGCGAGCTCACGGGCCACCGGAAAGGCCAACAGTGCGAGCATGCGATACATGTCCACCTCGAGCAAAGCCTGGACGAGGCGCCCCGCCTGCGCAGGCTTCAAGCTTCGGTCGACGACGAGTACTCGACTGTAACCCCTGGAGTCGATACGAAAGTCGGTGAGCGTGGTGGCCGCCGCATCGGCGATGATCGAACCGACCAAAGGTCGATCACCGAAACTTTCTTTGGAGAGGCGCGAGAGATCGGCCTCGTCGCAGGCTCTGGCCGGTACGACTTCGACATGGCCTGCGTAAAGCGTTCGCCCCGGTAAAGCTCGGACCCACTCCTCCGGTACTGCGTCGATGGCCGGTCGCGAAAACGGCGCACCCGCGGCACCGTCGACGACGAACACATAGCGTGAAAACTCCGTGTGACGTTCCCACTTCAGGCGGAATGTCCCGAAGTCGGCTGCAAGATAGCCCGCCGGCGTCTCCTCGATCTGCAAACCAAATCGCACGCCGAGCTCGCGCAGCATTCGCCATTCGTCGTTTCGCGATTCGTTACCCGAAAGCAAAGCCAGGCACGAGACGCGGCACGGCGATGCCAAAGGCAAAGGCGGGCGCGCATGTACCTCATCGTGCAATTCCTGGCGCAGCGGATGAACGGCGGGCAGTGACACGTTGGAAGAACCTCGAGGGCGAGCGTCGTCAGTCGGCAGTGGTCGATCAGCAGTTGGCGGCCACCTTACCGCGGCGGCCCTCAGGATGGAATCCGCACACCCCGGGAACGAGTGCGACCGACGATCGTGTCGGCGATCAAGTCAGGCCGCTCTTCGTGACAGAGATGACCGAGATCGGCGTACTGCATCACCTCGGCCGCGGGCAGCAGCTGCTGCATTCGGGCGGCCTCGCCCGGCAAAATCATCCGATCTTTCGAGCCGACGACCAGAGTGAGCGGCACTTGAAGTTGCGGAAGTTCGCGCTCGAGGGGTCGAACGTCCCACACGGCCATCATGGTCAAGGCTGAACCAGCATGAGAGGGAAACCGTGATAAGCGCCCATAGAGATCCATTCCTCGAGGATCGATGGTCGAACCCGTCGCCGCGAGCATTCGACTTACCTCTCCCGGCGACTCGAGCCGTCGGGCAAAGAAACGCGACACCCAATCGCTGCTGGCGATCGCGCGAATGAGCGGTGTGACGGCGGGATGCTTGAACCCCGACAGTGGCAGCAGCGCACCATTCAAGCTGATGATTTCCGCAGGATGGAGCCTGCCGTCGAGGCAGGCTCGACAAAGAATTGCGGCGCCCGCCGAGTGCCCGACGACGAGCGTCGGCGAAACGCCGATCGCCTTGAGCAGTTCGACGAGTCCGTCGACCATGCCACGCAGCGACAAGCCCATGTCGTCTCGCGGTCGCGAAGTGAAGCCATGCCCGGGAAGATCGGGTGCAATGACCCGAAAAAACGGCGTCAACCGCGGCAAGAGATCGCGAAAAGAATGCGTCGACGCTCCGGTGCCGTGCACGAGCAAGCAAACGGGCCCCGATCCGGCGTCTTGTACGTGCCAACGAAGCCCTGCCGCGTCGACGAAACGACTGTACGCCCTGTTGGGCCAATCCGCTCCTTCACGTTCCCAATCCGGAGCCCGCAAACTGCTCACGAGATCCCCTGCTGAAGTACGATGCGCCGCATGATACGCCGCTTGCTGATCGGGCTGGGCGCCGCGCTCGCCCTGACCGCCCTGACCTACCTCGCCGGTCCGGTCCATGCGCTCGATACGCGCGACACGCCGATCGATCTACCTCGCGAGCGTGAGGCGCTCGAACGTTGGCTGCACGAGTCCGAACAAAGATATGGGGATGTCGTCGAAGGCACCGAGAAACACATCCGTTGGGCTCATGAGGATCGGCGCCGAACGCCGCTGTCCATCATTTATCTGCATGGCTATACCGCCACGCGGCAAGAGGTCGATCCACTGTGCGACGAACTCGGCGAAGCCCTCGGCGCCAATGTGTTCTACACGCGACTCACCGGCCATGGTCGCAACCCGCTCGCCATGGGCGAGGTCCGCGGTAGCGATTGGTTGCGTGACGCGCGCGAGGCCTTGGAGATTGGCCGCCTCATCGGTGAACGCGTCATCGTGGTCGGCACCTCCACCGGCGGTACCCTCGCGTTATGGCTCGCTCAGCGTGGGGACGCCTCGGCCATCGCTGCGCAAGTTCTGATTTCGCCGAACCTCGGTCCACGCTCGCAATCGGGCGAACTGCTCGCAGGCCCTTGGGGCGCACAGTTGCTGCAAGGACTCGTCGGCGATGAATATCGTTGGACGCCGCACAACGCCGAACAGGCCAAATATTGGACCTGGAAATATCCGTCGCAGGCTTTGTTGCCGATGATGGCGATCGTCCGCGAAGTCCGTGAGTCGCCCATCGAGAGCATTCGGCAACCGACGCTCGTAATCTACTCACCCAACGATCGAGTGGTGAGTGCCGAAAAAATCGTGGACGCCCACGCGAGACTCGGCGCCTCCGTGAAGCCCATCATCGCCGTCGACACGAGCGGCGATCCGTCGAATCATGTGCTTGCGGGCCGCGTACTCGCTCCGAACGACACCCCGCGGGTGCGCGATTGGATCCTTGCATTCACGAGAGAAATCGGGCTTTCGACCGCTACGGGTACGCCTTGAGCGACTCGCGATACTGCTGCGCCCGTCTCGCATAGCTCGCCGCAGCGCCGCGGATGAGGGCAAGATCGCGTTCGGTCACCTCGCGCACGATCTTCCCCGGGGACCCCATCACCACGCTGCCGTCGGGGATTTCTTTGTCCGGTGGCACGAGTGCACCCGCTGCGATGATGCAATGCCGACCGATCACGCTGCGATCGAGCACCATGGCGCCATTGGCGATCATCGACTCGTCACCGACCGTGCAGCAATGCAGAAACGCCATATGCCCGACGGTCACCCGCGCTCCGAGCCGCGTCGGTACGCCCTCATCCGTGTGGATGACCGAACCATCCTGGATGTTGCTGCCGGGGCCGATATCGATCCAATCGTTATCACCACGCAATACGACTTGGAACCAGACGCTGGCGCCTTCCGCGAGCCTGACGCTGCCGATCACGTCCGCCGAGGGGGCGACGTAAGCGTCGGGCGCCACATCGGGTCGACGCTCACCGATCGAATAGAGCATCAGGGCTTGGCCGTCGTGTCACGCGAGGCTTTTCGATCGGCTTTCATTCGCGCCACGTCGACCGGACGCATCTCGATGATCGGGCAGGACTCGTTTTCGACCAGCACCTTGTCGAAACGGGTGATCGTGCGTCCCGTTTGCGTCACTTGGATGGCGTTGGCGAAGCTGAGGTTGATGCAACCGTCCCAGACTTTGATCAGCCAGGCCTCGTTGAAGCCCGTCCAGATGACGAGTTGGTTGCGCGATACCGGCGTCCAGCCGTCGACCCCTCGCATGGACCGAATCTGCTCGACGGGTTCACCCGCGTAGTCGAGGTATCGGACATCCAAAGTCTCGCGTCTGGCGAGGCCCGATGCACAGGCGGACAGCAGCGCAACCACGATCACAGTAAAAACGAACCTTTTCATGACTTTGCCCTCAAAAACCACGACCTCAGTGTACCGGCCCGTCCTTCAGGCACAATGCGCCTCCCCACCTTGACGCTGTTATACTGTTGTATTTAAATATAACACCTACATCCTGAGCCCAACACAATCATGAACGTCTTCAAAAACCTCAAACTCGACAAGCGCTGGATCGTGGGCGGTGTCCTCGTCCTCGTGATCGCCGCCTGGCAGATCTATCGACAATTCTCCGGCTCCGGTGCGACGCCCGTCGATTTGAGCACAGCCGCGCTGCAAGACGTGAGACCCAGCATCTTGGCCTCGGGCACCCTCGCCTATCGGACCGAGGTCAATCTCACGGCCGAGGTCACGGCGCGAGTGGCGAGCATCCTCGTGCAAGAGGGTGACAACGTGACGCAAGGTCAGCTTTTGCTGCGCCTCGATCCCGAAACCTACAACAACATCATCGCGCGCGAAGAAGCGAGCGTTCGTCAGAACCGCATCAGCATCGATCGTCAGCGCGCCGTAGTCGCCTTGCGCAAGCAGCAATACGAGCGCAGTCAGAAGCTTGCTGCCTCGAATCTCATCGACAAGAACCGCCTCGACGAAGACCGTAATCAATTCATCGTCGCCGAGGCGGACCTGCGCAGCTCGGAAGAAGCCTTGCAACGCGCCACCGCCGTACTCGGTGACGCCAAAGAGCAGCGGGCCAAAACCGAAATCCGCGCGCCGATCCCGGGCCGCATCGTCTCGCTGCCCATCAAGGTGGGCGAAGTCGCCATTCCCTCGACGGCCTCGCTCGCGGGTGCGCAGCTCATGAAAATCGCCGATGTATCGGCGATCACCGCCGAGGTTAAGGTCGACGAGGCCGATGTCGCCAAGATCACGCTCGGTCAACGAGCCGATGTCTTCTCGGCGGCCTATCCCGACACGGCACTGCCGAGCAAGGTCGAAAAAATCGCGCTGACTCCGACCGTGGATGGGCAGGGCCGCTCGTACAAAGTCACCCTCGCGATCGACGCACCGAAAGATCTGCTGTTGCGATCCGGCATGAGCGCGCGAGCGCTCGTCTACCTCGGCGATGGCGCTCGCCGACTCGCGGTGCCCGTGGAAGCCGTGGTCACGGAAACCCCGGAGAAAAACGTCGTCAAACGCTATGTGTGGCGCAGCGACAGAGGCGTCGCACGCAAAACCGCCATCGTCACCGGCCTCTCCGATGATCGCTGGGAAGTCGTCGAGTCCGGGATCAGTGAGGGCGCCGAAATCATCATCGGCCCGAGCAAAACCCTGCGACGACTCAAAGACGGAGAACGAGTCGCTCAGCGCCCCGCCGATGCGAGCGGACGAAATGGCGCCGGTACCGAGGGCGAGGCGGAATGATCGAGCTGCAAGGCATCGTCAAACGTTACGTCCTCGGCGAGGAAGAAGTGCTCGCGCTGGCGGGCGTCGATCTTCACGTCGGGCGTAACGAGTACGTCGCGCTGATCGGCCCCTCGGGATCGGGCAAGTCGACGCTGATGAACATCATCGGCTGTCTCGACACGCCGAGCGAAGGCCGATACATCCTGAACGGTCGTGACACCTCGTCGTTGAGCGAAGAAGAGCTCGCGTCGGTGCGTAACCGCGAGATCGGATTCGTATTTCAAAGTTTTCATCTGCTGCCGCGGCAGACCGCGCTGCAGAACGTGATGCAACCCCTCGTCTATCGACGCATGCCGCCTGCCGAACGTCGCGAGCGGGCCGTCGAGGCGCTTCGCAAGGTGGGACTCGGCGATCGTCTCGATCATCGACCGAATCAGTTGTCGGGTGGTCAACGGCAGCGCGTGGCCGTCGCCCGTGCACTCGTCGGCGAGCCCTCGATTTTGTTGGCGGACGAGCCGACCGGCAACCTCGACTCGCGCACCTCGGCGGAAATCATGTCTCTGTTCGATGCCCTGCATGCACAAGGACAAACCGTCGTCGTCGTCACCCATGAACCGGATATCGCCGCACATTGCCGGCGCACCATTCGGGTCTTCGACGGTCGCGTAGTCGAGGACTACCAAAATCCGGCTCGAGCCGCTTAGGTCGATCTACCGATGAACCATCTCGCAGAAGCCTTCCAAGCCGCCCTCGCCAGCCTCAACGCGCATCGTCTGCGCAGCTTCCTGACGACGCTCGGCATCCTCATCGGCACCATGGCCGTCATCGCCGTGGTCTCCGTGCTGCAAGGCTTCTCGGACTCGATCAGCAGCCAGTTTTCGGACCTTGGCAGCAACACGCTCACGCTCGAAGCCAAGAACGAGCAGGAGAATTTCCGAAGCGGCCAGATCAACCGTTTATCGTTCGAAGATGTCGATGCCCTGCGTTTCAAGGTCTCGGGTATCGATCGCGTCGCGCCCATCATCAGCGCGCCACTCGGTGCCACCCTCTATCGCGGTCGCAGCGTCACCCCGCAGGTGCTCGGCGCAACCGAAGAAGCGCAAGACGTGCTCGGCGTCGACACCTCGGTCGGTCGATTCATCACGGCGAGTGACGAGCGCAACAGCCGGCGCGTCGTCGTGATCGGCACCGACGTGCGTGACGAGTTGCGCATGCCGCAGAACCCCATCGGCGAGTTCATCCTCATCGGTCGTGAGTGGTTCCGAGTCGTTGGACTGCTCGAGAAGCGCGGTGAAATCTTCGGCTTCAGTCAGGACAATCGCGTCTTGATCCCCTTCAGCGTGGCCCGCTCGCTGACGGGCACGTTCGAACGCACGTTCATGGAAGTGTCGTTCACGGTCACGAATCTCGCCGAAGTCAACCAGGTGAGAGAGCGCGCCATGCGTACGGTCCGTGCCTCGCGGGGAATCAAGCCGGGCAAACCGGACGACTTCGAAATCAAGGCAGCCGATTCCTTCGTCAAACAATTCAATCGCATCACGGCGACGGCGACCGCCGTACTCGCCGGCATCGTCGGCATCTCGTTGCTCGTCGGCGGCATTGGCATCATGAACATCATGCTCGTATCGGTGACTGAGCGAACACGCGAGATCGGTATTTTGAAAGCGCTGGGCGCGACCCGTCGTGACATCCTCGTGCAATTCCTGCTCGAAGCGGCATTGCTGTCGCTGCTCGGCGGACTGATCGGCATCGTGCTCGGGCTGCTCGCGGGCATGGGGATCGCGGCATTGATTCCGAACTTCCCGCCGGCGCACGTCCCGATCTGGGTGATGATCGCGGCGGCAGGCTTCTCCGCGCTCGTCGGCGTCGTGTTCGGTATCGCGCCGGCTTCGAAAGCGGCGAAACTCGATCCGATCGAAGCCCTGCGTTACGAGTAAGGGCGTGCGGCGCCCGAGTTTCAGGCGCCGCAACTCCAAGCTGCCTTAGCCCGCGTACTCGGCGATCCCGGCGACCGCCTTCGGGGCATGGGTCGCGATGCTGCCCACCTTGGCCCCCGATTGAAGATCGATCTTCGCCACTTCTCCGGTGAAGAAGTTGCTGACGAAGGCGTGCCGACCGTCGGCCGCAAGTTCGATCAGCGCCCACCCGAAACCTTCGAGCGGGATTTGCCTCGTCGTCACACCAGCCGCATCGACGAGATGGATGGATCCGCCTCGCAAGGCATAGACGAGGCCGTCCTTGCCGTAAGCCATGCCGAAGAACATCGGTGGCGGACCCGGTGGGAACGGCGGCATGACCGCTTGCAAATCGGGTAGCTGCCGATCGTTGACGAGGTCGTAACGCATGAGACGAGTCCCCGTCTCCGAGGTGTACACAAGGGTTTTTTCGTCGGACGACAGCGTCGACATGGTGACGCCGAGAAAACCGCCCATACCGCCGTGGGTCTCGGTGCCATATTCTTTGATGAGCTTGCCATCCGGGGTAAATCGGAAGACGTGACCATCGCCAAATCGGGATGTCCCCGGCATGAACGGCAAACGGGTCTTCATGCGAGCCTGCACTTCGGGCCGGATCGAGTCGCCCACCGCGTGCTCACCCATCAGCAGCGTGCCATCCGCTGCGAAGTTCACGTGTGAAAACGCGCGAGCGCCGAATTCGGGACGGCGCACGACACGTCCATCCTGATGAATATTGAGCACGACGAACGAGTGGCTATCGAACGCCCAAAGCACACCCTTCGAGTCGAACTTCAAACCGCCGACGAGGTGCGTGGTCTCGTCGATCCACAACTCGCCTTTGGGCGCGAGGTTGGCGTCGAACTGCAGGATACGTCCGCGCCCGGCGTGATCGTCCTCAGCGTTGTTGAGCTGCGTAGCACCAACGAAAAGATCGCCTTTGGCGAAAGCTTGCAGTGTGGAACTCATGGGGGTCAAACCTCGAATGAATAGCGTGAGAGAAAATCGCGTCGCGAACCGAGGAGCATGGAAAACGCGCGCCCCAGCATCCGTCCGCTCGTCAACCAAGTGATGTCGTTGCCCTGCTTTTTATCGGAGAGGATGCGCTCGACGATCCAGGGCGTGGTCGTCTCGACGTGCTCGCCGATGAAACTGAGCTGCTTGAGCGCCTTCGCGCGCCGATCGGAGGGCAGCGCACGCATCTCGCGGATCATGCCCTCGGTGATGTTGATCCCGGGGCTGATAGTGCCGATGAGTATCGACTCGTCACGTTCGTCCTTGCGCTCTTTCACGAGACAATTGGCGAGGTATTTCACGGCACGTTTCGTCGTCGAGTAGACGGTCATGCCCGGCACCACCCGACCCGTCGCACCGCCGCCGCCGAGCGTCAGGTACAAGGTACCGCCACCCTGACGTTTGAACCCAGCGATCGCAATCTGCGCAGCGTTGATCGATCCGATCACGTTCGAACGCACCATCGCCTCGATTTCGGCCGCGGTGTTGTCGGCGAACTCAGCGCCGGTTCGCGCAAAGCCCGCGTTGTTCAGCCAGATGTCGACGCGTCCGAATCGGGACACCCCGAAATTCCACAAAGCCTCTACGCTACCGAGGTTCGAAACATCACACGCGATACCGGCGACTCGTTCATCCGAGCCCGGACACTCGGAGACCAACCTTCTGATCGCCTCGTCGACGCGCGCCGGGTCGCGTCCACTTACGATGACCTGGTGTCCACGACGCAGAAACTCGCGGGCGTAGCCGAAGCCGAGCCCCTGCGTACTGCCCGTGATGATGATTGTTCGAGTAGCCAAAGCGAGACCCCCTTCCAGCTGCGGCGCCAACCACCAAAGGATACCGGCGCATCACTCGCGCGCGCGCGGCGTCCGGGCGATGTCCAACAGTCGGACGCGAGAACGCCGGCCGCCTGTACGAACCTCCTTCACGGCTGGGCATCGCCTAGGATGCAGCGTTCAAGGGGGTGATTCATGAGCGCCAGACTCAACGTCGTCGTCACCGGCAGTACCCGCGGCATCGGCAAGGGTCTCGCCGCAGAGATCCTCAAGCGCGGTCATAACGTCGTGGTGAGCGGGCGAACGGCGCAAGCCGTCGATACGGCGATGGCGGAACTCGCATCGAGTGCGACAGGCGGCGCTCGTGTCGCCGGAGCACCCTGCGACGTCTCGAAGCGCGAGGATTTACAAGGCTTGTGGGATGCCGCCGTCGCGGCGTTCGGTCGCGTCGACATCTGGATCAACAACGCCGGGATTTCTCATCCCCGTCAGCGCGCCGGCGACATGCACGAGCAGGACATCAACAGCGTGCAGGAGATCAATCTGCTCGGCATGATGCTCGCCACGCAGATCGCGCTGCACGGCATGCGCGCCCAAGGTGGCGGCACGATCTACAACATGGAAGGTTTTGGCTCGAACGGCATGGTCACGCCAGGAATGGGCCTCTACGGGGCGAGCAAATTTGCGCTCACCTATTTCAACAAGGCGCTCGTGTCGGAAACCGGTGAGGGGCCGGTGAAGGTGTGCTACCTGAGCCCCGGCATCGTGATCACCGATCTCGTCAAGCGCGACATGGGCAGCAACAGCGCCAAAGAAATCGAGCGCACCCGACGCATCTACAACATCCTGGCCGACCGCGTCGAAACCGTGACGCCTTGGCTTGCCGACCGCGTGCTGAGGCCTCAAAAAGCCGGAGCGCGCGTGGCGTGGCTCACGGGAGCCAAAGCAGGACGCCGTTTTTTGATGTCGCTGTTCCGCAAGCGATCGGTGCTTACGGACGCCGACTTCGCAGGCTGACGCCGGCTTCGCCGGCTAACGCTGACCTCGCAGGCAGACCCCGACTTCGCAACCCGAAGTCGACCTCTAAGGTGATACCGCGACCGCCCGGCCCTCGCGCCGCGGATCGGCAGCGCCCGTGAGTGTGCCATCGGGCAGTACGCGAACGGCATGCAAACCCGAGCCCTCTCCAGCGCCCCGGTTGCTTCTGAACGAATGCCCCATCGCCGCGAGCTGCTCGAGCACCACCGGATCGGCTCGAGAGACCTCGGCGACGAGTGCACCACGCGCAATCATGTTTGGCAGATCGACGGCCTGTTGCGGCGAGAGGTTCCAGTCGAGCATGCCGACGAGCGCCTTGCTGACATACGCGATGATCGCATTGCCGCCCGGCGAACCCACCGCAAGCTCGAAACGCCCATCGCGAAATACGATGGTCGGGGACATCGACGAGCGTGGTTTCTTGCCGGGCGCCACCGCGTTGGCGATCGGCGCACCCGAGTCGTCAACAGGACGAAAACTGAAATCGGTGAGTTGATTGTTGAGGAAGAACCCGCCCGCCATACGCTGCGAGCCGAACAGCCCTTCGACCGTCGTCGTCATCGACACGACGTTGCCGAGCGTATCGACGATGACGAAATGACTCGTCCCGGTGCTCACACCCGTCGCGTCGCGACCCCGCGGCGTCGACCCCGGCGGACTGCCTGGCTGCACGCCCGACATCGCACGACTCGGAGAAATTAGCGCAGCGCGCGAACGAAGATAGGTCTTGTCGATGAGACCGGCGAGCGGCACCGACGTATAGCGATCATCGGCGACATAGGTGTCGCGGTCCGCGTAGGCGAGACGCTGCGCTTCAATGAAATGATGCCAGCCGGCGACGGTGGTCGGACCCATCGAGGACATCTCGAAGTTCTCGAGCGTCCCGAGCACCGAGAGGATGGCGATGCCACCCGAGGACGGTGGCCTCATGCCGCAGACGACGTACACGCGATAGGTATCGCACACCGGCTCGAGACGATTGGGTCGGTACGCCCGCAGATCCTCGTGAGACAAGGTGCCCGGCACCGGATCACGACGAGCCGCGGCGATGATCTCGTCGGCGAGCGGACCTTCGCGGAAGGCCTTCGCACCCTCGCGCGCGATACGACGGACGGACTCGGCATATTTACGATTGACGAGACGGCTGCCGACCGGCAGCGGCGTGCGGCCATCCGTCGTGAGATAAGTCGCCGCCTCGACGGGAAATCCCTCGCGAGCCACGGCGGTCGTGATCATTTCATTGAGCCGCGGCGAGACTGCAAAACCCTCGTCGGCGATTATCGCCGCGCGCTGCCATGATCTTGCCCAAGGCAATTTCCCGTACTCGCGATGCGCCATCTCGAGCATGGCGACCGCGCCCGGCACGCCGATGGAACGACCCGAACGGATGGCCTCGAGAGAACTCATCGGTTTCCCATCGGCCATCAGGAACATGTCGGGCGTCGCGCCGCGCGGCGCCACCTCGCGACCGTCGTAGGTGACGACATCGCCGGTCGACGCGTCGTAGTGGACCAGGAATGCACCGCCGCCGAGCCCCGAGGACTGCGGCTCGACGAGGCCGAGTACAGCCTGTACCGCAATTGCGGCGTCGACCGCCGAGCCACCGGCCTTGAGGATCTCGACACCCGCCTCCACCGCGAGCGGATTGGCCGCAGCGACCATGCCGCCCGATCGCCAGGCGGGATTGGGCTTGGCCTCGATGACGGGCGTTACGGTCGCACTCGGTGCCGCGGGGACCGCGCTACCGTACCCTGCACCGCCCGCACATCCGGCGAGCGCGATCAGCGTCATCGCCCCCAACACGGCACGATGAACCACGCCGCCCGACCCAGTCAAAGATTTCACAGCAAGGCTTCGATATCAGCGGCGAGGCTCTCGGGCTTGTCGTTCGGCGCGTAGCGACGAACGACGCGACCCTCTCGATCGATGAGGAACTTGGTGAAATTCCATTTGATACCCTCGGTACCGAGAATGCCTTTGGCCGAGGTCTTCAGATGCTCGTAAAGCGGATGCGCCCCGCCTCCGTTGACCTCGATCTTCGCGAACATCGGGAACGTCACGTCGTAGTTGAGCGAGCAGAAATTTCGGATCTCTTCTTCGTTACCCGGCTCTTGATGTCCGAACTGATCACAGGGGAATCCGAGTACCGCAAAACCGCGGTCGGCATATTTGCGCTGCAATCCCTCGAGACCCGTGTACTGCGGCGTGAATCCACACTTGCTCGCCACGTTGACGATCAACAGCACTTTGCCTTTGTACTCGGCCAGTGAACGATCCGTTCCATCGATCGCCCGCGCCGAAAAATCATGCACACTCGACATAAAGTCTCCTCAACCGAAAGGCGCCACGCCAAAGAGACGCTGGTGCCAACCCATGATGAACGCGGCATAGAGCGCGAGCCCGCCGAGTACCGCGACGACGTCATTGATCGCGCTCGAGGGTGCCATCGGCCGCGGGCGCTCAGCGCGGCGCTTGAGCGAAATGCGATCTGCGACCGCCCACACCAAAAAGCCGCCGAAGAGCAACACGTCGGCCAGCATGCCGTTGGCGAGCAGGTGCGAAAGCGCCCAAAATTTGATCGCCGCGAGCATCGGATGCTTCGCCGCCCGCTGCAGGCGCCCCGGCAGGTAAGCCGCGAGGAGCAACGGGAACACCGGAAGCATCAGCAAGGCCGCGACATGTCGCAGGCCGACGGGCGGCAGGTAGACGATGTGAGGTTCGAGTCGCAGCGCGGCGTAGCCCGTGACGATCAAAAAGAATCCGATGACCGAAGGCACGGAGTAGATGAGTTTCCATCGGATTTCGCCGAGTCGACTCGCGAGCCCGTCACGCCAACCCGGTGCGACGATCGAGACCGAGTGCACACCAAAGAAAAGCAGCATGCCGATCAGCATCGTGATCATGACACTTTAGCCCTCGCACGATTCAAGAAGAGCACTCCGAGCACGGCCAGAACGGCCGACATCGCGAAGGGTGCGGCCGGTCCGAGCTTGAAATAGATCGGACCCGACAATGCAGGCCCAACGATACGACCGGCACTGCTCGAGGCATTGAATAATCCCATCACGGTACCTCGCGACCGTGCGTCCGCTTCGAACGACACGAGACTCGTGATCGCCGGAAGGAAGAGACCGTTCGCGAGACCGAAAATGCAAATCGCCATCCAGACCATCGCATCATTCTGGGCCGTTGCGAAAAGCACGAGTCCTGCCACCACACCGATTCCCGCCGTGATCGCGAGGTGTTTCTCGCCGAAGCGCTTGGCGAGCGGGCCTACGAGCCCCGCCTGCCCGACCGCCGACAACAGCGCGAACACCATGAAGTGCACGCCGATGTCACGCAGCGAGTAGTTGAAGAGATCACGGCCCCAGAACTGGAACACCGACTGCATCACGCCACCGGCGATCGCGATGAACAGCGAAGCCGATACCAACCTGAGCAGCACCGGTCGACTACGCAGCGCCTCGAGAGGAGAACGACGCGGTGCGGGGGTTCCCGCCTCACTCGTCGCGTCCGTCGACGTTGCGGCGCCGTCGGTTTTCGCGACGCTCTTGCCGAAGGGTTTACGCAAGTCCGCAGGCAGACTCTCGGGCAGGAAAAAAATCGTGCCGACGAAAGCGAGCACCGAAAGCCCGGCCGACGCGAGCGCCGGCCAATGCATATTAGGCACGCCACCGATGGTGCCGAGAAACCCGCCGATCACCGGGCCCACCGCGAACCCGACACCGAAGGCCGAAGCAACGATGCCGAGGCCCTTGGCGCGATCTTTCGGATCGGTGACGTCGGTGGTGTAGGCAAACGCAGCGGCCAAGTTGCCCGACATGATGCCGCCGAAGGCGCGCGCGACGAGCAACGACTCGAGCGTCGTGGCATAGGCCAACCAGATGAACGACAAGATGGTTCCCGCGGTGCTCAGGATGAGGATCGGTTTACGGCCATACGCGTCGCTGAATCGACCCCAAATGGGCGTGGCGATCAACTGGAAGAGCGAGAACACACCCGATCCACCGAAGGTTTTCCAGAAGTCGGAGGCCCCCAGATTTTCGGCGACGAAGGGGAACGGGATGGTTGTGATGCCGAACCCCGCGAGACTGATGAACACCACCAGCCACAGCACACCGAGTCTTTTCATGTCTTTTCTGTCCAGCCGTTCGACGAGGAACTGGCGCGCCCGGAGAGATTCGAACTCCCGACCCTCAGGTTCGAAGCCTGATGCTCTATCCAACTGAGCTACGGGCGCGTGAAGAGCAGTCTAGCACCGGCGACTCGCTGACCTTAAGATACCGGCAGGCATCGCCGCCCCTTGATCAACGAGTTGCGCTGGAGAACCCACATGAAGACTCTGCTTTCCCTCGCCCTGGTTGCCGCTTCGATCGCAGCCGGCCCCGCTTTCGCCGCCTGCACCTACCCCAAGGCGCCGGAGAGCATCCCGGACGGCAACACGGCCACGCTCGATCAAATGCTCGCTGCGCAGCGCGCCGTCAAGGCATTCGATGCGGCCATCACGGTCTACCAGAGCTGCCTCGAGAGCGAAAACAACGCCGCTTTCGCGGCCAACCCGGACCTCACTGAGGACCAGAAGAAAGAGCGCCTCAACATCCTCGGTCAGAAGCAGAACGCGGCGGTCGATGAGGCCCAGGCACTCGCCGATCGTCTGAACGCGCAGATCCGCGTCTACAAGGAAAAGAACGCCAAGAAGTAATCCGGCCCGCCACCGTGCGGGTTGTCGGATCAGCATGCCGGGATACACTCCCGGCATGATTTCCCCTGCCGAGGCCGATGCACTCATCGGGCAGCAGTTCACCTGTCTGCCCATCGAGTCGTTGCCGCTCGTCCAGTGCACCGGTGCGGTCTTGCGCGAAAACGTGTACGCCGAGCGCGACCAGCCCCCCTTCGATCGAGTCGCCATGGACGGTATCGCGCTCGATACCCAAGGGCTACGCGGCGGAAAAACCACGCTGCGTATTCAAGCGATGCAAGCGGCGGGCGAACCACCGCTGAAGCTCGAGTCCGCCCATCACGCCATCGAGATCATGACCGGCGCCGTACTGCCCCTCGGCTGCGATGCCGTCGTGCCGATCGAGCAGATCGAAATCCGTGATGGCATCGCCACGCTGAAAGAACCCTCGCGCGTCGTCGCGGGACAAAACATCCATCGTCGCGGCTCGGATACCACCCAAGGCGCGCTGCTGCTGTCTTCGGGGATGCTGCTCGGCGCGCCCGAGATCGCCGTCGCCGCAAGCGCCGGCATGGCGCGCATTCGGGTGAGTGCGCAGCCGACGATCCTCGTGATCTCCACGGGCAACGAACTCATCGAGCCCGGCGATCCGATCGAAGCGCACCAAGTCAGGCGATCGAACGCCTATGGCATCGTCTCGGGACTGCGTCGACGAGGCTTTCAGCGCATCGCCGATGATCATCTGCCCGACGATCTCGACGTGCTGCGCCGACGCTTGCGCGTTCATCTCGATACGCACGACGTACTCATTCTGTCGGGCGGTGTCTCGATGGGCCAGCTCGATCTGGTGCCACACGTACTCGCCGAACTCGGCGTGCGACAAATCTTCCACAAAATCGCGCAGCGCCCCGGCAAGCCCATGTGGTTTGGCATCGGACCAACCGGTACCGCCGTGTTCGCGTTGCCTGGCAACCCGGTCTCGACGCTCGTCTGTCTCGCGCGCTACGTCATTCCGGGCTTGTACGCGGCCATGGGGGAGACTGCGCGCCCTTTGGAGAAAATCGCCGTCGCCGCGCCCATCGAGGTAAAGGTCGCGATGACGAGCTTCATGCCCGTTCGAGTGCAGGGTGATGAGTGGGGGCGTCTTTGGGCACACCCCTGCCCCACCAACGGCTCCGGCGATTTCACCTCCCTTACCGGTACCGATGGCTTCGTCGAATTGCCACCCGGCCCGAACACATACGCGAAGGGCTTCGTGACGAGACTCTGCCGCTGGTAAGGTGCACGGACTCATGAGCGTTTCCGAACACAAGTTGATTCCGCTGCGCTCGACCGACGGCCCGCGCGATACCCTCGGTCGACCGATGCGCGACTTGCGTATCTCCGTGATGGATCGCTGCAATTTCCGTTGCCCCTACTGCATGCCGCAGCACACGTTTCACGACGGCTACCGCTTCTTGAAGTCGGCCGAGCGGCTCGATTTCGACGAAATCGTCCGTCTCGCACGATTGTCGGCCTCGCTCGGCGTACGCAAGTTGCGCATCACGGGCGGCGAGCCTCTGCTGCGCCCGAACCTCTCCGACCTCATCGGCGACCTCTCGACGCTACCTGGCATCGACGACATCGCACTCACGACAAACGGAGTGCTCCTCGCCAAGTACGCGACCGAACTCAAAGCTGCAGGACTCTCGCGCATCACTGTCAGTCTCGACAGCCTCGATCCCGACGTGTTCAAAAAAATGAGCGGCGGCTTCGGCGGTGTCGAGGAAGTACTCGAGGGTATCGAAGCGGCGCAACGTGCGGGCCTGACGCCGATCAAGGTCAACGTCGTCGTCCAGCGTGGCGTCAACGATCACACCGTGCTGCCGATGATCGAGCATTTTCGTGGCACCGGGGTCATCGTTCGATTGATCGAATACATGGATGTTGGCAACCGCAACGAGTGGCAAGCCGGCCTCGTCGTGCCGTCACGCGATCTGCTCGCCGCGATTCATCAGCGTTGGCCGCTCTCACCTCGCGATCGCAACTACCGCGGCGAAGTCGCCGAACGCTATGCCTTCGACGATGGCGCCGGCGAGATCGGTTTCATTTCTTCGGTCACCCAGCCTTTCTGCCAAGACTGCTCTCGTGCTCGCCTCTCGTCCGATGGCAAACTCTACACCTGTCTTTTCGCGACGGTCGGTACGGACTTGCGCAGCCCGCTGCGCGCCGGCGCGAGCGATGCGGACTTGCTCGACCTGCTCTCGGGAACTTGGCGACGACGAGCGGATCGTTACAGCGAACTGCGCGGCGGAATGCCGCTTCACGGCCGAAAGGTCGAGATGTTCCACATCGGCGGCTGAAACGACATCATGGCTCAGGCAAAGCGAAAAACCCCTAGCAAGAGAAAGGCCACGGGCGATCGTCCCAACGCCGGCCTCACCCACCTCGATGCCGCGCGACGGCCAACCATGGTCGATGTCAGCGACAAGGCCGTCACGCGTCGCAGTGCGACCGCCGAAGCGCGTATCAAGCTGCCGAACTCCGTCGCCCGGGCTTTGGCTGCCACGGGGCACCGAACGCGCAAAGGTCCGGTGTTCGACACGGCGATCATCGCAGGCGTGCAAGCCGTCAAGCGCACGCACGAACTCATTCCGTTTTGCCACCCGTTGCCGATCGAACACTGCGACATCGACATCGACGCGCAGGGAACCCGGATCACGATCCGCTGCACCGTGGCGACCACGCACAAGACGGGCGTCGAAATGGAAGCCCTCACCGGCGCCACGGCGGCGGCACTCACGATCTACGACATGTGCAAAGCCCTCTCCCACGATATCGTGATCGAGTCGGTTCGACTGCTCGACAAATCAGGCGGTCGGCGTAACGTTTTTCGGAGACGCTGATGACACTCGCGCAGAACGAGGCGCCCGTGTTCGGGCTCTTGCTCGCCGGCGGACGAAGTTCTCGCATGCGACGCGACAAAGCGGCGCTCGAATACCGCGGTCGCACCCAACTCGAAGACGCCTATGACCTGCTCGCATCGGTCACGCAACGCGCCTTCGTCTCGGTACGCCCCGATCAGGTAAACGACCCATTGCGCCAAAGATTTCCGCAAATCGTGGATGAGCAGACGGACCTCGGCCCACTCGCCGGCATCCTCGCCGCGCAACGCACGCACCCCGACGCAGCATGGCTCGTGCTGGCCTGTGATCTGCCGTTTCTCGATGCCGCGGTCCTTCTGCACCTGCTCGAACGGCGCAACCGGCAGGGCCATGCGACGGCTTTTCGATCGACTCACGATGGCCTGCCCGAGCCGCTCTGCGCGGTATACGAACCCAAGTCGATCGCGGCCCTCGCCCGATACGCGACGGGCGGCAAGAGCTGTCCGCGAAAATTCCTGATCGAGCACCAGGCGACGCTGCTCGAGCCCGTGCGCGCCGAGGCTCTCGACAACGTCAACTCGACCACGGACTATTGGGCCTCCATGCAGACGCTTTCACCCGACGCGCTTCCCTCGCGCACATTGCGCGTGCAGTACTTCGCGCTGCTGCGCGAACAAGCCGGTCGCAGCGAAGAGACTCTGACGACCGCCGCGCGCACCCCCGCCGAGCTCTATGGCGAGCTGCAGGCGCGATACGGATTCACACTGCCCTTAGAGATGCTCAAAGTCGCCGTGAACACCGAGTTCAGTGATTGGAACCAGCCGCTGCAAAACCACGACTCGATCGTATTCATCCCGCCGGTAGCCGGAGGCTGACCTCGCCATGAGCCCGGCGCGCTTTCGGTTCAGTTCGTCGGCGCTCGACCCCGAGTCGCTGCGCACAGAGCTCGCGGATCCGACGTGCGGGGGCTATACCGCGTTCGAAGGTTGGGTGCGCAATCACAACGAAGGCCGGGAAGTTCGTCACCTCGAATACGAAGCGTTCGCGGAGCTCGCCGTTCGCGAGGGTGAACGCATCATTGGCGAGGCCTGCGAACGATTCGGTGTCGACAACGCGCGCTGCGTGCATCGGGTGGGCGATCTCGCGCTCGGAGAGCTCGCCGTGTGGGTGGGGGTGAGCGCCCGTCACCGCGACGAAGCCTTCAAGGCCTGTCGCTACATCATCGACGAAGTGAAACACCGCGTGCCAATCTGGAAGAAAGAGCACTACGTCGACGGTGACTCCGGTTGGGTCAACTGCGAGCGCTGCGCGGCGACGCCCGCGCACGCCGATTCCGGGCACACGCACGATCACGCGCATCACGATCACGCGCATCACGATCACGCGCCTCACGATCATGCACATCACGGCCACACACATCACGGGTACGAGCATCACCACAGCCCGACGCATCACCCTTCCGTCGAGACGCCGCGGATACCCGATTACTCGCGACAGATGAACCTTCGCGAGGTCGGCGCTGCGGGACAAGCGCGTCTGCGCGCCGCGCGGGTCGCCGTGGTGGGTGCCGGTGGCCTCGGCGTGCCGGTGCTGCAGTATCTGGCCGGTGCGGGTATCGGACGACTCACGCTCATCGATGGTGATCGACTCGAACCCTCCAACCTGCACCGCCAAACCTGGTACGCCCTCGCCGACTGCGGCACACCCAAAGCCGAACTCGCCGCAGCCCGCGTGCGCGCGCTCAATCCGGACGTAGACGTGCACGCCCACGTCGGTCGACTCGACATCGAGAATGGCGCCGCCCTGCTCGCGCATCACGATCTCGTCATCGATTGCACCGACAACTTCGCCACCAAATTTTTGATCAACGACCTCGCTCAGTCGCTCGGCGTGCCGGCCGTGTTCGCGAGCGTCCACCAATACGAAGGTCAGCTGCAGGTCGTCGACCCGAGGCTACGAAGCGCCTGTCTGCGCTGCCTGTGGCCAAACGCCACGCATGACGGCGTCGTCGGCAACTGCGCCGAAGCGGGCGTACTCGGCCCCGTGCCAGGCGTGCTTGGCGGTCTGCAGGCACTCGAAGCGCTCAAAATTTTGCTGAATTTGCCTGGCCGGCTCGGCGACGAGCTGCTGACCGTAGACCTCGTCGGCCTCTCGACGACGCGCTTGCGCGCGCGCCGAAACGCGGCCTGCGAAGCGCGCTGCGAGCCTTCCATGCTCGCGCTGCAAGATGCACTCGAAGAACGCAGAGATGCCGCGAGCGCTGCGCCACTCGAACTCGAGTTCGACGACTTGCAGACCGCCCTCGCCGAGGGCTACTCGCTCGTCGACATTCGCGAGCCCAAAGAAATCGACGAGACACCGCTCGAGACCGATGCCCTGCCCGTCCCCATGGGCGAATTGCTCGCGGGACGCAACCTGCCGCCCGAGGGGCGCTACCTACTGATCTGCGCCCGCGGCTCGCGCAGCCTCGGCACCGCACGCAGTTTGCGCGATCGCGGACTCGATAAAGTTTATTCTTTGAAGGGCGGCGCGCTCGGCCTGCCCGAACGTCAGGGCCGGACCTGACCCGAGCCGCGCACGACGTACTTGTAACTCGTCAACTGCTCGAGTCCGACCGGCCCTCTCGCATGGAAGCGATCGGTCGAAATCCCGATCTCGGCGCCCATGCCGAACTCGCCTCCATCGGCAAATTGCGTCGAGGCGTTGTGCAGCACGATGGCACTGTCGACGCCATCGAGAAACCGACGCGCCGTCGCATCGTTGTTCGTGATGATCGATTCGGTATGCGAGGAACCGTGGCGAGCGATATGCGCCATCGCCTCCTCGATACCCTCGACCACTCGCACGGCGATGATCGAGTCGAGATACTCCGTGCTCCAATCTGCTTCGGTCGCAGGCGTCACACGAGAATCGACGTGTTGCGTCGTCTCGTCGCCGCGCACGGCGCATCCGGCATCGAGCAGCGAGCGCACGAGCGCCCCAAGATAATCCGCAGGCGCACCGCGATCGACGAGCAGCGTTTCGGCGGCACCACACACGCCCGTGCGGCGCAGCTTGGCATTGAGCGTGATGGCGACCGCCATCGCGAGGTCGGCATCGCGATCGACGTAGACGTGACAATTGCCATCGAGATGACCGATGACCGGCACTCGCGCCTCGCGGCGCACGCGCTCGATGAGCCCCTTGCCTCCGCGCGGCACCACGACGTCGATGGCACCCTCGAGACCCTCCAGCATGAGGCCGACCGCCTCGCGATCGACCACGGGAACCCGTTGCACGCCGCTCTCGGGTAGACCCGCCTCGCGCAAACCCTCGACGAGACAGGCATGGATCGCAGCCGTCGAATGCAGGCTCTCGGACCCGCCCCGCAGGATCACGGCATTGCCTGACTTAAGACAGAGTGCACCGGCGTCGGCGGTCACGTTCGGTCGGCTTTCGTAGATGATGCCGAGTACCCCGAGTGGAACGGCGACTCGCGCGATGCGCAGGCCATTCGGTCGCGTCCACTCCGAGAGCACCCGCCCGACCGGGTCGGGTAAGGAGGCGATGTCCTCGAGCCCTCGGGCCATCGCCTCGACGCGCGCCGCATCGAGACGCAATCGATCGAGTAGTGCTGCAGAGAGATCACGCTCTTCGGCCGCACGCATGTCCTGCGCGTTGGCCGTCAATATCTTTGACGCATCACGACGCAGCGCCGAAGCCGCTGCTCGCAGCGCTCGATCTTTTTGGTCACGCGAGGCCGAGGCCAGAACCGGCGCTGCCGCGCGCGCGGCTCGACCGAGCTCCTGCATCAGCGCCTTCATCGCATCACCAGGTCGTCGCGGTGGATGAGCTCATCGCGGCCCGCGAACCCAAGCAGTGCGGCGATCTCGCTCGATCGACGACCGAGAATGCGCGAGGTCTCGTCATCCGAGTAAGCGACGATGCCCCGCGCAATCTCCCGACCGTCGGTACCGAGCACACTGACCGTATCGCCGCGATCGAATCTCCCACGTAGCGCCGTCACGCCCGCCGGCAGCAAGCTCTTGCCCGCGCGCAGCGCCCGCTCGGCTCCGGCATCGACGAGCAACGCGCCGGAAGGACGCAGACTACCGGCGATCCATTGCTTGCGTGCCGCAACCGGCGAGGACTTTGGCTTGAACCAGGTGCAACGCGCACCCTGCTCGATGCGCCGCACGGGATGTCTCGGCGAGCCCGGCGCGATACAAAAGTGAGCGCCCGCCTCCACGGCGATCTTGGCCGCCATGATTTTGGTCGTCATGCCACCGCGCCCGAATTCCGAAGCGGACTCGCCCCCCATCGACTCGATACGTGGCGTGATCTCGCGAACGAGCGGGACGAACTTCGCCTTGGGGTCGAGGTTGGGGTCGGCCGTATAGAGGCCGTCGATATCCGAGAGTAGCACCACGCAGTCCGCGCTCACCATCTGCGCGACCCTCGCGGCAAGTCGGTCGTTGTCGCCATAGCGAATCTCGGCTGTCGCCACCGTGTCGTTTTCGTTGATGACCGGGACCGCCCCGCGCTCGAGGAGCGCGTTGAGCGTGGCGCGTGCATTGAGATAACGCACGCGCTGCTCGCTGTCTTCGAGCGTCAGCAGTACCTGGGCGACCTGAATATCCCACTGCTCGAGCAGTTCCTTGTACGCGTGCGCCAGCCGGATCTGGCCGACGGCAGCGGCGGCCTGACTCTCTTCGAGCCGCAACGGACCCCGGGCGAGCCCGAGGTGACGCCGCCCGAGCGCGATCGCCCCGGAGGACACCAGCACGATCTCCTTGCCCTGCCGCCGCAGTCGCACCACGTCTTCGATGAGCGTTTCGAGCCAGGCGCGATTGAGGCGTCCCGATTCGCCATCGACGAGCAGCGCGGAACCCACCTTGACCACGATACGGCGGGCGCGGACCAAAGGCGATGGGCGGGTGGATTGTGTTCGGGAAGGCATGATGCGGCAGCCTCGACGCGTGGCACTATAGAGGAGACTCGAAGTAAAATCCCACCCGGTTTTCCGAACGTCCCGTGTCGAGGTAGTCCCCGTGAGCAGAGATAACGAACCCGTCAAAGGCCAGTGGTACGAGAACGTCGAAGACGAAGAAACGTTCCGAGTGCTCTCCGTAGACGAGGATTCCGAAACCGTCGAGATCGAATATCTCGATGGCGAGATCGAAGAACTCGACCTCGAGGAGTGGCGTGAATTCGACCTCGAACTCATCGACGAGCCCGAGGGCTGGTCCGACGAGGACGAGGAAGACGACGATGAGGACGAAGACTTCGACGACGAGGACGAAGACGAAGATGACGACTGGGATGAGGATGAGGATGAAGACGAGGACTACGACGACGACGGTCGCGAGCGCTGATCGTCCGCGCCCGTGAGCGACAGCCTCGACAGTTGGTATCACGAAAAAGAGTCGGCTTGGCTCTACGGTCGCGTCGCAGCCTGCGAGCCTGATCCCGCCAAAAGTCGCATGTTTCGTCAGCTCGGCGAGTCGGCGGCCGAGCAAGCCCTGAAGTGGCAGGCACTCGACCCCACGAGGCAGTACGCGTTCACACCATCGACCCGCGCACGCATCGTCGCCTCACTCGCCAAGCGCTTCGGCCCACGAGCGACACGTCACGTGCTCGCCGCCATGAAACTGCGCGGCATCTCGGTCTATACGGTCGGCCCCTCTGCGGGTCACGACATGCCGACCTCCCTCGCCGAAGTGGGCCAACGACACCGCGGCATCTCGGGCGGAAATCTCAGAGCGACCGTCTTCGGCATCAACGATGGGCTCGTGTCGAACGCCGCTCTCGTGATGGGTGTGGCAGGCGCAGGGGCCGCGCCCGGTACCGTGCTCGTCACGGGTGTCGCGGGTCTGCTCGCCGGCGCCCTCTCTATGGCGGCCGGCGAATACGTCTCGGTGCGCTCACAGCGCGACATGTACGAGTACCAGATCGCCCTCGAGCGCGAAGAACTCGACGAATACCCCGAAGAAGAAGCCGAGGAACTCGCCCTGATCTACGCCGCCCGCGGAATGAACCTCGACAAGGCGCGCGAAATCACCCGCGAACTCGTCACGCGTCCCGAGCAAGCCCTCGAAGTGCTGGCGCGCGAAGAGCTGGGTCTCAACCCGAGCGATCTCGGCTCGCCCTGGGGCGCCGCCTCCTCTTCGTTCATCGCTTTTTCGGTGGGCGCGATCCTTCCTTTACTTCCTTTTCTGGTCGGTCCCTCGCTCGGCCTTGCCTCGGGCGGCGCCATCGGTTGGACCATCGGCATCACCCTCGTCTCGTTGGCTGGCATCGGCTTAGCCATCAGCCTCTTCACCGGACGCCAAGCGTGGCGTGGCGCCCTACGCATGGTGCTCATCGGTGGTGGCGCAGGGGTCATCGCCTGGTTCGTCGGTCGCCTGCTCGGCGTCGCCCTCGCCTGATCAACCGCGCTGTGGGCTGTCTCCGGCGACCGCCGCGGCCGCATCAAAACCCGTGGTAGTTTTTCCCACGATTCCGATGGGAGGTTGGGAATGAATCTTTCGGTTCTGCTCTGGGGCATTCCGCAGGCCATGCGGGCCATGTCGAAGCTTTACCCCGAGTACGCGAGTCGCCTCAAAGAACGCGACCTCGTCGCCCAGTTCCGCTTGCGTGATGTGCCCGAGGGTCGTTGGATCGCTCTCAAGGGCGGCAAGGTTCGCTCGGGCGCAGGACTGCACGCCTCGCCCGACATCACCCTCCATTTCAAGAACCGCGAAATCGCCGAAAACTTCCTGACACCGCCGTTCGACATGCTCGAGCGCATCGATGCAGCAAAGAATTTCAAGATCGGTCTCGATGGCCCGGATGATCTCGCCGTGTGGTTCATGCAGACCCTCACGCGACTCGAGACGGTCACGTGGAAAGCCGGCACCGATGTGGGCGACGGCGTCACCCGTTACACCAACGGCACCAACAGCGGGCCCATCTTCGTCTATGTGAAAGACGGCAAGATCATCCGCACGACGCCCATCGACTTCGACGACAGCGATGCGGCCTCTTGGTCGATCACGGCGCGCGGGAAGACCTTCACCCCGAGCCGTCGGACCACCGTCGCCACGCATGGCCTATGCCTCAAATCGATGGTGTATTCGAAGAACCGCATCCTGCATCCGATGAAGCGCGTCGACTTCGACCCGGACGGCGAGCGCAATATCCAGAACCGCGGCAAGTCGAAGTTCGTGCGCATCAGCTGGGACGAAGCACTCGAGATCGTCAGCAAAGAAATCAAGCGTGCCAAGGCCGTCGGCCCCGGCGCCATCTGTGTCGCCAACGGCTCTCATCACCAGTGGGGCAATCTCGGTCACTATCTGAGCGCGTTCAACCGTTTCTGGAACCTCATCGGCGTCACCAAACTCGTGCACACGCCCGACAGCTGGGAAGGCTGGTTCTGGGGCGCGATGCACCACTGGGGTAACAGCCTGCGCCTTGGCTGTCCGGAGTTCTACGGCACGGTCGAGGACTGCCTCAAAGAAGCCGAACTGATCGTCTTCTGGTCGAGCGATCCCGATGCCACCTACGGCTTCGATGGCACCGAGCGTCGCGAATGGGCGAAGCAACTCGGCATCAAGATGGTGCACATCGACCCGTACCTCAATCACACCGCCGCACACCTCGGCGGCAAGTGGATCTCGCCGAAGCCCGGCACCGATGCAGCCATGGCCCAGGCACTCTGCCACGTCTGGATCACCGAAAATCTCTACGACAAAAAATTCGTTGCCGAACGCACGACCGGCTTCGACGAGTGGAAGACCTATATTCTCGGCGAGAGCGACGGCATCCCGAAGACGCCGGAGTGGCAGGAAAAGGAAACGGGCGTTCCGGCACGCGACGTCCGCGCGCTCGCCCGCGAGTGGGGCTCAAAGAAAACTTACCTCGGGGCGGGTGGCTGGGGTGTCGGCCTCGGCGGCGCCGGTCGCAGCCCGATGGGCGCGCAATGGGCGCGCATGATGACCATCCTCGGCGCGATGCAGGGTTACGGCCGCCCGGGCTCCAACTTCGGCAATCTGCAGTTCGGCGCACCGCTCGACTTCAATTTCTATTTCCCGGGCTACGGTGAAGGCAGCTTCTCGGGCGAGCTCATGGCGAGCGCGAACTCCGCCAACAACTATCAGCGCATGCCGCACATCGTGACCATGAGCTCGGTGCGTCAGGCGATTCCGCGCATGTGGTTCCCGGAAGCCATCACCCAAGGCAAGGCGATGGGCTATCTCACCGACGTCTCGTCGATCCAGGGACAATTCTTCCCCTTCGGCTATCCCTCGCCAGGCCACGTGCGCGTCGAGATGCTCTACAAATACGGCAGCTCGTCGCTCGGAACGCAGGTGGGCTCGAACCGCTGGATCAAGGCGTATCAGCACGAGAGCCTTAAGTTCGTGGTGAACCAGTCGGTGTGGTGGGAAGGCGAAACGCCCTTCGCGGACGTCATCTTGCCGGCCTGTACGGTCTTCGAGCGCTGGGACATCAGCGAGTGGTACAACGTCGGCGCGGGCTACGTGCACCACATGTACTCGATGAATAACCATCGCGTCATCACCATGCAGCACAAGGCGATCGAGCCGCTCGGCGAGTCGAAGTCCGACTACGACATCTTCCTCGCCATCTCGGAAAAGCTCGACATGGGCTCGGTGTACTCCGAGGGCGGCACCTCCGAGTACGACTGGTGCAAGCGCGTGTTCGACTCTTCCGATCTCGCCAAAAAAATCTCCTGGCGCGAATTTTTGAAGAAGGGGTACTACGTGGTCCCGCCCGACCCCGAATCGGCCCGCGCACCCACCGCCAATCGCTGGTTCTACGAAGGGCGCAAAAAAGACACGCCCGAGCCCTACCCTCTGCCCTCCGAATACGTCGGAGGTCTCGGCAAGGGCCTGCAAACGCCGTCGGGCAAGTTCGAGTTCATCGCCACGACGCTCAAGCGCATCGACGACCCCGATCGCCCGCCACTCAACCAATACATGCCCGTTTACGAAGACGGCAAGCGCGAACCGGAACTCGCCGAGTTCCCGCTGCAATTACTCTCGCCGCACTCACGATACCCCTTCCATCTCATGGGTGATGACGAAGGCTCGAGCGTGCGCGACATCCGCGAGCATCGTGTGTTCAAGGATGGGCACCACTATCTCGTCGCGCGCATCAGCCGCGAGGACGCCGAGGCACGCGGCATCCAGAACGATGATCTCATTCGTCTGTGGAATAAACGTGGCTCCGTCGTGTGTGCCGCGCAGATCACCGATCGTCTGCGACCGGGAGTGATATCTGCCTCGACGGCATCGGCCGAATACCGACCGGTCGGCGAGCCTGGAAAATCCACCGATCTCGGCGGATGCATCAACATGCTGAACCCGAGCAAGGCGATCGCGCGCAAGACGCACGGCATTCGCCCCAACACCACGCTGATCCAGATCGAAAAATGGACTGGCATCGATACTTGGCAACCGCGCGCGGAGACGGCGTGATGGCAAAGAAATGGAACCTGATCGTCGACGTCGAGCGCTGCGACAACTGTCGTAGCTGCTACATCGCGGTCAAAGACGAACACGCCGGCAACGACTTTCCGGGCTACGCGGCGGCACAGCCGGCACAGGGCCATCATTGGCTCGATATCCGTCGCAAGGAGCGCGGGTCTTACCCGCTCGTCGAGGCGAACTTCCAGCCGGTCATGTGCAATCACTGCGACGACGCGCCCTGCATGAAAGCCGCGCGCGACGGCGCCGTTCAGAAGCGGGCCGACGGCATCGTGATCATCGACCCCGTCAAAGCCAAGGGTCAGAAACAGATCGTCGACGCCTGCCCGTATGGCGCCGTGTCGTGGAACGAAGAGACTCAACTGCCGCAGCACTGGATCTTCGACGCCCACCTGCTCGATAGCGGCTGGGACAAAGTACGAGCCGAGCAGGCCTGCCCCACGAATGTCTTCAGAACGGTCCGACTCGACGACAGCGAGATGCAGCGTCTCGCCGAGCAAGAAAGCCTCCAGGTCGAACGCCCGGAACTCGGCACTCGGCCCCGGGTGTACTACAAAAACCTGCACTTGATGACGCAGTGCTTCGTCGGGGGCACCGTGGTCCACCACGTCGGCGGGGTCGAGGAATGCGCCCCGGGCGCGCTCGTCGTCCTGCGACAGGCCGGACGCGAGGTCGGCCGGGCGACCACCGACACCTTCGGCGAGTTCAAGATCGACCGGCTCCCTCCCGGGAGTGGCCACTACGAGCTCGAGGCCTCCGGAACCTCCGGACGGGCGACCACCGGCTTCGATCTGGGCACCGAAAGCCCCTACGTCGGGGTCCTGACACTCGCCTGAGCGCCGGCCTGAGCGCCGGCCTGAGCGCCGGCCGAACCCCCCGCCTAAGCCCTTGAAATCCTGTGGGTAAGCCCCACCTCTGGCGGGGAACCGGCCGCTTGGCTACATTGTGGCGCCCCGTGAAACTTCATCGCTCTGAATGAGTCCAAATCGCTGTCATAGAACTTAGGAGTTCTCGCAACCCATGAAACGCATCCTGCTGTTCCTCGCCACCAACCTCGCCGTCGTGTTCGTGCTGTCGGTCGTCATGAAAGTACTCGGCATCGACCAGTACATCGCCGCGCAGAACGGTAGCGCGTACGGATTGCTGGTCTTCGCAGCCGTGTTCGGTTTCGGCGGCGCGCTGATCTCGCTCGCCATGTCGAAGTGGAGCGCGAAGCGGATGATGGGCGTACGCCTGATCGAGCAGCCGCGCGACAACATGGAGCGCTGGCTCGTCGATACCGTGCGTCGTCAATCTCAGGAAGCAGGAATCGGCATGCCGGAAGTCGGTATTTTCGACTCGCCGGAGCCGAACGCTTTCGCCACAGGCGCCAACAAGAACAAGGCCCTCGTCGCGGTGAGCACGGGCTTGCTGCAGCGCATGCGCAAAGAGGAGGTCGAAGCGGTGCTCGGCCATGAAGTGGGCCACGTCGCCAACGGCGACATGGTCACGCTAGCGCTCATCCAGGGCGTCGTGAACACCTTCGTGATCTTCCTTGCGCGCATCATCGGCAACTTCATCGACAAGGCCGTGTTCAAGAACGAGAACGGCGGTGGCCTCGGCTACTTCGTGATCGTCATCGTCTGCGAGATCCTGCTCGGCATCCTCGCGAGCCTCATCGTCATGTGGTTCTCGCGCAAGCGCGAGTTCCGCGCCGATGCCGCCGGTGCCCTGCTCTCGAGCCCGCAGGCCATGGTCGGCGCGCTCGAGGCCTTGAAGCGCGCGCACCAGCCCGAGGGCTTGCCGCAGCAAATGGCCGCCTTCGGCATCAACGCGGGCGTTCCGAGCGGCTTCAAGCGACTGTTCATGAGCCATCCGCCGCTCGACGAGCGCATCGATGCGCTCAAGCGTCAGCACGGATTGATCTAAAAAAATCCCGTCCTGACCTTCAATACTGCGCGGCGCTCCCGGAGTCGGGGGCGCCGCGGGGTGGTCACTAAAGCCCTGGTGCCTGGAAGCGGATCGCTCGGGCACGTTTACTCGGGAGGCGGGCTTTGGCATCTTTGGTGTTAGGGATCGTTGAGATATGACTGAGCAAAGCCTCCCCTTTTGGCGTCGCTGGGTGAACGCCTTCGTCAATTGGTTCGATACGGGTCCGCTCGTGACCGCACCCGAGGGCGGCGCTCTGCCCGATATTCCTGATCGGGTTGAGTGGGCGCGCATCATCCCTTTCATCGCCGTTCACGCCACCTGCCTCGGCGTCATCTGGGTCGGCTGGAGTCCCATCGCCGTGCTCGTCGCCGTTGTGGCTTACCTCGTTCGCATGTTCGCGATCACGGGTTTCTACCATCGATACTTCTCGCATCGCTCGTTCAAGACCTCGCGCGCGGGGCAGTTCATCTTCGGTGTGCTCGGCGCGTCGGCGGTGCAGCGCGGTCCCCTTTGGTGGGCCGCCCATCACCGCCATCATCACGCCTACTCCGACAAGCCCGAGGACGCACACTCGCCGGTGCAGCACGGATTCATCCGCTCGCACATGGGCTGGTTTCTCACCGCCCGCGGATTTCGCCCCGACCTGCGGCGCGTACGCGACCTGATGCAGTTCCCTGAGCTGCGCTGGCTCGATCGTTTCGACATCCTGATTCCGGTCGCGCTCGCGGTGTTCATGTTCGGTCTTGGTGCCGTGCTCGAGCGCGTCGCACCCGAACTCGGCACGAGCGGCGGGCAGATGCTCGTGTGGGGTTTCTTCATCTCGACGGTGGCCTGTTACCACGGCACGTACACCATCAACTCGCTCTCTCACGTCTTTGGTCGGCAGCGCTATCGCACCGGCGATGCGAGCCGCAACAACTGGCTGCTCGCCCTCATCACCCTCGGCGAGGGTTGGCACAACAACCACCATCACTTTCCGAGTTCCACGAGACAGGGCTTTTATTGGTGGGAAATCGACATCACGTACTACGTTCTCAAGGTCATGTCCTGGCTCGGCATAATCTGGGATCTGAAGCCCGTTCCGGTCGCGATCCGCGACCACTCGCCGCGTCGCATCCGCTGAACCCTGCCGCGTGAGTCGTATCGCCATCATCGGTACAGGTGTCGCCGGCCTCAGCGCTGCCTGGCAGCTGCACCGCGATCATGACCTCGCGCTCTTCGAAGCCAACGATTACGTCGGCGGTCACACTGCGACCAAAGATATCGAGCTTGGCGGGAAGCGCTACGCCATCGATACCGGCTTCATCGTCTTCAACGATTGGACCTATCCCAACTTCATCGCTCTGCTCGAGCAGCTCGGCGCAAGCTGGCAATGGTCGAACATGAGCTTCTCTTTGCGATGCGAGCGTACCGGGCTCGAGTACAACGGCACGTCCGTCAACTCGCTCTTCGCGCAGCGTCGCAACATCGTCAATCCCTCGTTCTTGCGCATGATCGCCGACATCCTGCGCTTCAATGGTCGGGCCAAGACGCTGCTCGCATCCACCGATACGCCTGGGCATCCGGATCCGCTCGGAACGCTCACCTTGGGCGAGTTCCTCGAACGAGGGGGCTACTCGCGGGCGTTCATCGATCGGTACATCGTTCCCATGGGCCGCGCGATCTGGTCGGCGACCGGCCGCGGCATGCTCGATTTCCCGGCACGCTTCTTCGTCGATTTCTTCGATCGTCACGGATTCCTCAACGTGGACGATCGCCCCACCTGGCGCACCGTTCGCGGTGGCTCGCGCGATTACGTCAGCAAGATGCTCGCGCTGCTGCGCGCGGAAGTCAGGCTCGGCTCTCCCGTACGGCGGGTCCGGCGCGACGCCGGGGGCGTCACGATCACGAGCGAGTCACGCGTCGAGGGCGTACAGCAGGAACGCTTCGATCAGGTGTTCTTCGCCTGTCATAGCGACCAGGCCCTCGCGATGCTCGACGATCCGAGCGACGCCGAGCGCAAGGTGCTCGGCGCGTTCCCGTACCAAGCCAACGACGCCGTGCTGCACACCGACCGACGCATGCTGCCGCGCTCACCCCTCGCCCGCGCAGCCTGGAACTACCACCTGCTCGAGCCCGACAGCGGTCAGGTCGCACTCACCTACGACATGAACATCCTGCAGTCCATCGATGCCGACGAGGTGTTCATGGTGACGCTCAACCGAGAACCGCATATCGATCCCTCAAAGATTCTGGGTCGCTACACGTATCATCACCCGGTCTATACGCCGCAAGCCGTTGCCGCTCAGGCGCAAAGACATCTCGTCAGCGGCGTGAACCGCACCCAGTACTGCGGCGCCTACTGGCGTTACGGATTCCACGAAGACGGCGTGGTGAGCGGTCTTTGGGCCGTTCAAGACTTCGCTCGCGCGACGGGCACGGCGCCACCGCCGCCGCCCATCACCGATCCCGTACGGCGCAGCTTGCGGGACTCGTGACGATGACGGCGAGTGCGCTCTATACCGGACACATTCGCCATCGCCGCTTCGGTCCGCGGCGTAACGATTTCCGCTATCGGATCTATCTCACCTACCTCGATCTTGCAGAGCTCGAGACGGTGTTCGCCGGGCGCTGGTTCTGGTCTGCGCGGCGACCGGCGCTCGCAAGGTTTCGGAGGGCGGATTTTTTGGGTGATCCGTCGGTGCCTCTCGATACGGCCGTGCGCGACCGAGTCGAAGCCGAAACCGGCCGACGACCCCAAGGGCCGATCCGACTGCTCACCCACATCCGTCAGTTCGGCTACAACTTCAATCCGGTGAGCTTCTATTACATCTTTGATGCGACCGGCACCCACCTTGAGACCGTGGTCGCCGAGATCACCAACACGCCCTGGGACGAGCGCCATGCCTACGTGCTCTCCGTGGACCAGGCTGAACGGGTCGGCGCTCAGGTGCTGCGCTGGCAGTTCGACAAGCAGTTCCACGTATCGCCGTTTTTACCCATGGACATGCGGTACGACTGGCGCTTTGGCGAGCCGGGCGACACACTGTCGGTGCATATGGAAAACTGGAAGGACGGACAGTCGCAATTCGATGCGACCCTGACGCTGCGGCGCGAGCCCATCACGGGCCGCTCGCTGGCTCAGGCGCTCGCGGCGTTTCCGCTCATCACCTTCAAGGTGAGTGCGCTCATTTACTGGCAGGCGCTCGTGCTGCTGCTCAAGCGCACGCCGTTCTTCACCCATCCGGACAAGACCGCAAGCTGACTGGCAGGCATGAACGAGCGGACTCAAAAGCCAAGCATCATCCCGACCCTGCCGAACCTCGGAGCGGCAGATCGGCCGTCGACCCTAGCCGCCCTCGGTCGGCGACTGTTACTCGGCCAATTCGCCGCGCTTCGCGATGGCGAACTGCACATCGTCGAATGGGATGGCAAACGCCATCGATTCGGATCGCGCACGCCGCGACTCGACGTGTCGGTGACCCTGCACATCGACCACCCGCAGCTCTATGCCGATGCCGCCTTTGGCGGCACCGTCGGCGCGGGTGAGGCGTACATCCGCGGCCTCTGGCGCTGCGACGATCTCACCGGTCTCGTGCGGATCTTCGTCGCCAACCGCGAGGTCATGAATGGCATGGACAGCCGCTGGGCGCTGCTCAGCCGACCCGTGCTGAAGGCATTCCACTTCTTCAATCGCAACAGCAAGGTCGGAAGCGCGCGCAACATTTCGGCGCACTACGACCTCGGAAACGCACTCTACGAGCTCATGCTCGATCCGACGATGGCTTACTCCTGCGGCATCTTCGAGAGCGAGCACGCGACGCTCGAACAGGCCTCGATCGCGAAATTCGAAGCGATCTGTCGCAAGCTGCAACTGAAACCCGAAGACCGCGTGGTTGAAATCGGTACAGGATGGGGTGGCCTTGCGATCCACGCAGCCTCGAAGTACGGCTGCCATGTCACGACGACCACCATCTCTCGCGAACAGCACGATTACGCCAAAGAAAAAATCGCGCGTGCCGGGCTCGAAGACCGAATCACGCTGCTGCTCGAAGACTATCGCGACCTCAAAGGCCGGTACGACAAGGCCATCTCGATAGAGATGATCGAGGCGGTCGGCGCCAACTACCTCGACACCTATCTTGCCAAGTGTTCGTCCCTGCTCGCCCCGCACGGCGCCATGCTGCTGCAGGCGATCACGATCCAGGATCAGTTCTACGAACAGGCGAGGAAGTCCGTCGACTACATCCAGCGCTTCATTTTTCCGGGCAGTTTCATACCGAGCGTCGACGCCATCAGTCGTTCGCTGACGCGCGCGACCGACCTCAAGATATTCAACCTCGAGGACATCGGCCCGCATTACGCGCGCACCTTGCGGGAATGGCGCCGAAATTTCTTCGAGCATCTGCCCAATGTCCGCGCGCTCGGCTATCCCGACTCCTTCGTGAGACTCTGGGAGTTCTACCTGTGTTACTGCGAGGGTGGCTACGCCGAACGTCAATTGGGTGACGTGCAGTTGTTGCTCACCAAACCCGGCTGTCGGCTGCCGCCGGTGGCTTACGCCCGATGATGCCGGGTGGTGCAGGCTCGCCGCTGCAGCAACTCATTGTGCAGTTCGGCAGCTCGGTCATCGTCACCGACCCGACCCAACTCGCCGCCGTCAACGTCGATCACCGCAAGCTTTACGAGGGCAAGGCCCTCGCCCTCGCCCTGCCCCGAAACACCGCCGAGGTGTCGAAGCTGCTCGCCTTTTGCAACGTTTGGCGCATCGGGGTCGTGCCTCAGGGCGGCAATACGAGTTACTGCGGCGGCACGGCACCCGACGCTTCGGGCACTCAACTCGTGCTGTCTCTGCGGCGGATGAACACCCTCCGCGAGGTGAACCCGGTCAATGATTCGATGATCGTCGAAGCGGGCTGCATTCTGGCAGACGTGCAACGGGCGGCGGCGGACGCGGGACGTTTCTTCCCGCTCAGTCTCGGCGCCGAGGGCAGCTGCCAAATCGGCGGCAACCTCGCGACCAATGCGGGCGGCGTGAACGTGGTGCGCTATGGCATGGCCCGAGATCTCGTCCTCGGACTCGAAGTAGTGCTCGCCGATGGTCGAGTGCTCTCGACACTCCAGGCCTTGCGCAAGGACAACACGGGCTACGACCTGCGACACCTCTTCGTCGGCGCAGAAGGCACTCTCGGCGTGATCACCGCCGCGAGCCTGAAGCTTTTTCCGGCGCCGCGCAGCGTCGCGACGGCATTCGTCGCCGTGCCAAACCCGACTTCGGCGGTCTCGCTACTCGCCGAGCTTCGACAACATTGCGGCGATCTCGTCTCGTCGTTCGAACTCATTCCCGATGTAGCGATCGATCTGGTCCTTCGACACCTGCCGGGCAGTCGATCGCCGCTACAGGGCGCCTCACCGTGGTATGTGCTCTGCGAAATCACGAGCGCCATGACGAACGAGCCGCTCGCCGAACGCCTGGAAGTTGCCTTGGCAGCCGCACTCGAAGCTGGCCTCGTCACCGATGCAACGCTTGCACAAAGCGAGCGCGAACGACAGGACTTCTGGTTCGTACGCGAGCACATCCCCGAAGCCCAGCGTCGCGACGGACCAAGCATCAAACACGACATCTCCTTGCCGCTCGATCGCCTCGCGGAATTCATCACGAGCACGAGCGCCTGGTTGCGTGAGCAGGTTCCCGAGGGCGTCCTCGTCTGTTACGGACACGTGGGCGACGGCAATCTGCATTTCAACATCAATCAGTCGTCAAACGCGGCGCAGCCGTCGAACGCAGCCGCGGCCGGCGCATTGCTCCCCCGCCAAAACGAGATCCGTCGCGTCATCCATGATCGCGTACATGCGCTCGGTGGCAGCTTCAGCGCCGAGCACGGCATCGGTCGTCACAAGGTCGAGGAACTCGAACGCTACGCCTCCCCGCTCGAACTCGAACTCATGCGGGCGATCAAACGGACGTTCGACCCGAACGGCATCATGAATCCAGGCAAAGTTCTGCGTGCAGGAGGCGCCTCGTGATGAGCGGCCACTGCGTCGGCGGGTTACACGAAGTCTGTGTCGGTGTGCCCGACCTCGAAATCGCCGCAGCGGATTTCGCCGCCTATGGTTGTCGCCCCGCCGAGACCGGAACGCTCGATGCTGCGGGCGCTCGATCACTCTACGGCGTCGATTCGGCAGTTCGCTCGTTACGCTTGTCGCACCAACAGTCGGACCACGGTCTCGTGCGGCTCATGCAATGGGATCGTCCGATCAACGAGGGATTGGGCCTCGGTGAAAACCTGCGCTGCACAGGATCGAGATGGGGCGTTCGCGTGACCTCGAGCGCATTCAATATCTTGAACCATGCCGAGCGGGCGCGTCAGGCCGGCCAACCCCTCTCGCTCATCGAACCCCTGCTCGCCGTCATCGGCGAAGTGAGCGGTACGGGCGCCGCACGACCTTTTCGCGATCCGGTGGTCGGCGTGCGCGAAATGGTGCTGCTGCAACCCTTCTACCGACAAGTATTCTTTGAGCGCTTCGGCTACGAAAGTCCGCTTTATGGACAAATCGATCCTGCGAGCCTGCTGCGCACGAGTCAGCACACGCACTTCGGACTCATGATCGCAAACGACGATCCGAAGATCTTCGATTTTTACGACAGCGTGCTCGGTCTCAAACGCATGCTCGATGAGGTGACGCCTTACGAGAACGCCACCGGCTCACGACGGATCTTCGGGCTCGAGCCCAGCGAAGGTTTTCACATGGTCGATTTCGACGACCCCGCGTCCGGTCATGCGCTACGCGAGCGCCGCTCCGGCAAACTCAAGTGCGTGCGATTTTCCGCCTCGGCCAAGATCGAACACAAACTCGATCGATCACGGGCGGGCTGCCTCGGATACAGCCTCTACTGCTGGCGCGTCGACGACATCGACGCCATACGCAGAAAAGTCGACGCCAGTGCAGCCACGCAACTGACGCCAATCAAAGAAGACGAGTTCGGCCGACGAAGTTTCACCTTCTTCGCACCGGACGGTTATCACTGGATGCTGCTGCAAGCTTGAGGCGGCGCCCGCGGCGAACGCCGGACTCGCTCGCACGGCGGGCACCAAGAGATACCTTCAGCGGCGTGCGCTCTCGATCTCGATATATCGGATGAGCGCCGCACGATCGGCGGCATTGGCAACACCCGCAAACGCCATGATGTTGCCGGGGACGACGGCACCAGGTTTCTCGATCCAGCGATCGAGCGTCGCCTTGTCCCACACGATCTTTGACGAGGACAGCGCAGCCGAGTAGCTGAAGCCTTCGACCTGCCCCGCGCGCTGACCCATGATGCCCGAGAGGTTGGGTCCCACCTTCTGCACCGCGCTCGGCTGCAAGTCATGACACGCCCGACACTGGATGTAGAGCAGTCGCCCGCGCTTGTACTCGGGAGACTGAGTGACCTCTGCGGAGACCCAAGAGGGCCCCATGGCGGCCAAGATCGCGATCAGGAGTCGTGTCATCGTGAACCTCTCTCGTCAACGCCCCGATTTTTACGACGGACGCACCCGCATCAAACCCTCTTGAGCAACACTCGCCACCAGTCGGCCGTCACGACTGTAGATGCTCCCGCGGGCGAAACCGCGGCCTCCGGAGGCACTAGGACTCTCGACGTCGTAGAGCAACCAGTCGTCGGCCCGGAACGGCCGATGGAACCACAGCGCGTGGTCGATGCTCGCCATGACCATCTCGCCGATCGCGAACTTGCCGTGGTGGGGTCGCGTCGCCGCAGTCAGCAAGTTGAAATCGGACAGATACGCCAGCAGACAGCGATGCAAGCGATCGTCACCGAGGATGGGCTCGGGAATCCGAAACCAGACACGTTCGCAGGCCGGGCTCGCGGTGCGACTCAAAAAATCGATCGGCTCCACGGGACGCATTTCGACCGGACGCTCGCGTATCAGGAAACGACGCAACCTCTCCGGCAGTTTTGCGGCGACTTCCGGCGTCGGACGACTCCAGTCGGGTAACGTCTCGGGCGCAGGCACCTCGGGCATCGTCGACTGATGATCGAGGCCCGGTTCAGGGCGCTGAAACGACGCAGCGCAGGTGAAGATTTGCTCGCCGTTCTGCAAGGCGATGACGCGGCGCGACGAAAACGAATGTCCGTCGCGGCTGCGGTCCACTTGGTACACGATGGGTCGATTGAAATCACCCCGACGCAGGAAGTACGCGTGCAACGAGTGCACCTCGAGATCGTCGATGGTCTGGTAGGCGACCACCAGCGCCTGTCCGAGCACTTGCCCGCCATAGACTTGCGGGCTGCCGATATCACGACTCTCGCCTCGGAAAAGATTGACCTCGAGTCGCTCGAGCTCGAACTGTTTCAGCAAATCGGCGACACGGACGTTCACGAGGCGCTGACGCCGAGTCGCTTCTGCATCACCGGGCTCGTCGTGGTGTACTGAAGGAACTGTTTCTTCTCGGGATACAACCAAGCTTGGATGGCGAAGGCCGCCAACGCCGCTTCGTGAAACCCCGACAAGATCAGTTTTTTCTTGCCTGGATAGGTATTGATGTCACCGACAGCAAAGATTCCCGGGACGCTCGTCTGGAATTTTTCGGTGTCCACCTTGAGCGCCTTGCGCTCGAGCTCGAGCCCCCATTCGGCGACCGGTCCGAGTTTCGGGTGCAGACCAAAGAATGCGAAAACATGGTCGGCGGACAGTTCGTGCAATGTGCCGTCGGCCGCTTTCACGCGCACGCCGGTCATGGTCTCGCCCTCGAGCATGAGCGAGTCGGCGAGCCCCTCGATGAAACGAACACGCCCCGCAGCCTCGAGTTCGCGCATCCGCGCGACCGATGCGGGCGCTGCGCGGAAATCGCTCCGGCGATGTACGAGCGTGACCGACGGCGCCGTGGCCGCGAACTCGATCACCCAGTCGAGCGCCGAGTCGCCGCCACCAAAGATCACGAGGCGCTTGTTGCGGTAGTCGTCGGCGCCCTTCACGCGATAGTGGATGCTGCGGCCCTCGAAGGTTTCGCAACCCGGAACCCCGAGACGTCGCGGCTGGAACGAGCCGACGCCGGCCGCGATGACGATGGCTCCTGCATCGAAACGCGTACCGGCCGACGTGACGACGTCGAATCTCCGATCGCGCGGGGTGACTTCCATGACCTCCTCGCCGAGATGGAACGTCGGCTCGAAGGGCTTGATCTGCTGCATCAGCCGATCGACGAGTTCTTGGGCGCCACACACGGGCAAGGCCGGAATGTCGTAGATGGGTTTGTCGGGATAAAGCTCCGTGCACTGGCCACCCGGCGTCTTGAGCGAGTCGAGGACGTGCGCGCGCATACCGAGCAGGCCGAGCTCGAACACCTGAAAGAGACCGCAGGGCCCCGCGCCCACGATGACGACTTCTGTTTGAATGGTCTCGGACACGCGGATACTCCGTCTGGTATGTCGGAAAAGACTCGAAAAAACGGGTAAATTCTAGCAGAGGACGCCGTCGCTGCCGACCTCGACGTCATCGGCGCCGAAGCCGTAGCGACCCCATCTGCCCGGAGCGACCGAGCCATGCCGACCAATGCCGATCTTTCCCGTCGACGCACTGCCGCCATCCCGCGCGGCGTGGGTAACTCGCTACAGGTGTACGCCGATCGCGCGAGTAACGCCGAGATCTGGGACGTTGAGGGACGGCGCTACATCGACTTTGCGAGCGGCATCGCCGTGCTCAATACCGGCCACCTCCATGCCAAGGTGCAGGCCGCCGTCACCGCGCAAATGGCGCGACTCTCCCACGCCTGCTTCCAGGTCACGCCCTATGAAAATTATGTCGCACTCGCCGAGCGACTGAATGAGCTCGTCCCGGGCGCCTCACCAAAGAAAACGATCTTTCTGACGACGGGCGCCGAAGCGATCGAGAACGCCATCAAGATCGCACGGCATCACACCCAACGCTCTGCCGTCATCGCTTTCGGCGGCGCATTCCATGGACGCACGATCGCGTGCATGACGCTCACCGGAAAAGTACAACCGTACAAGGCGGGGTTCGGACCGATGCTGCCCGAGGTGTATCACGCACCCTTCCCCATCGAGTACCACGGAATCAGCACGGCACAGTCGCTGGCTGCGCTCGAGCAACTATTCAAATCCGACATCGATCCTGCGCGCGTGGCGGCGATCATCGTCGAGCCCGTGCAAGGCGAAGGTGGTTTCTACATCGCGCCACCGGAGTTTCTGCGCGCGCTGCGATCGATCTGCGATGCACACGGTATCGTGTTCATCGTCGATGAAATTCAGACGGGTTTCGCCCGCACGGGACGCATGTTTGCCATCGAGCACTCGGGCGTCGAGCCCGATCTCGTCACGCTCGCCAAAAGTCTCGCGGGTGGCGTGCCCCTCTCCGCCGTCACCGGAAAAGCCGTCATCATGGATTCGCCACCTCCGGGCGGACTCGGCGGCACCTACGCCGGCTCGCCACTCGCCTGCGCCGCTGGACTCGCCGTCCTCGAGGTCATTGAATCCGAGCAGCTTTGTGCGCGCGCCACGCGAGTGGGTGACGCGGTACGTGCCCGACTCACCGATTTGCAGAGCCGCTGGTCCTGCATCGACGACGTCCGCGGACTCGGCGCGATGATCGCGATGGAACTCGTCAAAGATCGCCGTCCCGACGTTCCGGATGCCGAACTCACCAAGGCACTGGTTCAGGCCGCGGGGCGACGCGGTCTCGTGCTGCTCTCGTGTGGGGTCTATTCGAACGTCATCCGATTTTTGATGCCGCTCACCATCCCCGATGCCGAGCTCGCCGAGGGTCTCGCGATCCTCGAAGCTGCGCTCGAAGACGTGAGTCGCTGATCAGAGCGCGCGCGGGTCAGGCGCGGCCGACGTTCGAGTCGTTGGGCGAGTGGAAATACTCGCTCTCTTCGGAAAGCTGACGGATGAGGCGCTGCAACTCAGCCATGCGCCCCTCGGCCGTGCTGATCGGCATGCACTCCACGCAGCGGGGGTCTTTGCAGGGCTGACGCGAATACAACCAATACTGGATCGCCCCGGCGAGCAGCCCATCGGCGATGTCCCAGAGGTCCGCTTCCTTGTCCCGGTCTGCAATTTGGTTGCCGAGGTTCACCGCATCGGTGAACGCAGCGTCGAACCCATTGCCGGCATTTGGAGAATCGTGAGCCATGCGCCAATCTTAGCCGAACCCCTGGAAATGACTCGTTCGCAGGCGCGATAAACCTCAAAATAGAACTTTATTGCGCAATTAATTACTGATTCTTAATCCAAGTGCTGGTCGGCGACGCCTACCATTAATCCTCGTGATGGTCAGGTTAGCGAACTAAAGAGCTGCAGCAATGAAGCCGAACGTCGTCGCTCCGGTAGCGCCCCCTCGGGCACTCACCCTGCCCCCCGACGAGCAGGTGGAACGGGCTGTTGCAGGCCTCGACCCCTCCCATGCCGGGGTGCTCAAGGCCACCGAATTCGTTCGCGACCACTTCCACGAGAAGTTCGCCGCGAGCCAGATCGCCGCCCATTGCGGACTCAGCCGATTCCAGTTCAGCAGATGTTTTCATGCCGTGTACGGCATCACCTTCCGCGAGTACCTGCTTCGCTACCGCATCATCGAGGCCTGCAATCGTCTACGGGAGGGCAAACTGCCCGTGACGCAGATCGCCTTCGCCGTGGGCTTCCACGACGGCTCGTACTTCGCTCGCATGTTCCGGTGCTACACCGGCGTGCTGCCCTCGCAGTATGCTCCGGCGCATGATGGCCACACGCCGAGCTGATTCACCCGCTGATTCTTTGACGCGCCGCGTCTGGCGCACCCCCAAAGCCGGCTCACTCGCGACACTCTCGCTCATCGAAGAGTCGTTGGACGCGCCCGCAGCAGGTGAGGTCCAAGTCGAGGTAGAGGCCGTCGGCGTCAATTTCGCCGATGTGTTCGCCTGTCTCGGCCTGTACTCTGCAACACCGAAGGGCAGTTTCGTACCCGGTCTCGAATGCGCCGGACGTATCCGCCGCCTCGGCGCGGGTGTCGACGGCTGGCGCGAAGGCGACGCCGTCCTCGTGCTGACGCGATTCGGCGGCTACGCCTCGCATCTCAATGTTGATGCCCGCATGCTCTCGCGCGTCCCGCAAGGCTGGTCGCTCCAGGAGGCCGCCGCCTACCCGGTGCAAGCCTTGACGGCGTGGTACGGACTCGTGCCGCTCGGCGCGGCCAAAGCCGGTGCCGTCGTACTCGTGCAATCCGCCGCAGGCGGCGTCGGACTCAACGCCTTGCACGCGTTACGACGCCTGCAAGCTCGCCCGGTCGCCATCGTCGGCAGCGCCGGCAAGCGCGACTGGCTCATCAACCGTTTTGCGCTCGATCCGGCCACCGTGGTGATCCGCGGCCCCGCTCTCGGTCGTGATCTCGATGCGGCGCTCACCCATCACGGGCGGAACGGTTTCGATCTGGTGCTCGATGCCGTCTACGGCGAGAGCTTTCGCACCACCTTCGACCGACTCGCTCCGGAGGGTCGATACGTGCTTTATGGAGCGGCGGATTTCATGGGCACGGGCCAGCGGCCGAATTTTCTGCGTCTTGCGTGGCAGTACCTGCGACGACCCCGGCTCGATCCATTGGCGATGATCCCCCTCAACAGAGGACTCCTCGCCTTCAATTTGATCTGGCTGTGGGAGCAGGCTTCGCGGTTGCCCGAATCGATGCGGTCCACGCTCGAGCTCATCCCCGAGCAACCGTACATCGGCGCAACGTTCCCGTTCGAACGCGCACACGACGCACTCGAAGCGATCCAATCGGGCCGCACCACCGGCAAGCTCATCCTGCGGCTGTCGTAATCCGTCGCGCGCCGCGCCGGAGAGCCCCGCGCTACAATCGTCCCATGTCTGATTCCTCTGCGTCCGAGCGCCCCAAGGCAAAATCCGTCCGTCCTCTCGCTGCGCTCTGGCCCTATCTCAACCCCTATCGACGCGTGCTCGCCTTCGCGATGGTAGCCCTGTTGCTCGCATCGGGTTCGATGCTCGCTCTGCCCGTCGCGCTCTCGCAGCTCGTTGACAAGGGCATGAGCGCCGGCAACTCCGAGACCGTGAACATCTACTTCATCGCCTTCCTCGGCGTCGCCGTACTGTTCGGAGCGTTCGCGGCCATGCGCTTTTACCTCGTCACCTGGCTCGGCGAGCGCGTCGTCGCCGATGTACGCGAGGCCGTCTACCGCAACGTGATCCGCATGGATCCGCAATTCTTTGAAGTGACGCGCACCGGTGAAGTGCTCTCGCGACTCACCACCGACACCACCCTCGTGCAGTCGATTTCCGGTGTCGGCATCTCGATCGCCCTGCGCTCGAGCATCAACCTCGTCGGCGCCACCGTCATGATGGCGATCACGAGCATCAAGCTGCTCGGACTCATGCTGATCGCGATGCCGGCCGTCATCGTCCCGGTGATCTCTCTCGGTCGCAAGCTGCGCAAATTGTCCCGCTCTTCGCAGGATCGCATCGCCGACACGAGTGGACTCGCCGGGGAGACGCTGAACGCCATCCAGACCGTGCAGGCATTCACGCTGGAGGCGCTCAATACTCGTCGCTACGACGCAGCCGTCGAAGAGAGTTTCAAGGTCGCCGTCGTCCGTACGCGTGTCCGCGCCTGGTTGACGGCGCTCTCGACCACGCTCGTCGTCGCCGCCATAACGATCGTGCTGTGGTTCGGCGCGCATCAGGTGCTCTCCAAAGAAATGACGGGTGGCGAACTCGTTCAGTTCCTGCTCTTTGCCGTGTACGCCGGCGTCGCTGCCGCGTCGCTCAGCGAAATGTGGAGCGAAGTGCAGCGTGCAGCGGGCGCCATGGAGCGCCTCGTCGAGCTGCAGCAAGCGACGCCCGCGATCGTCGCCCCGCCCAACGCCCTGCCGATGCCTCCGCTTCAAGCCGGCGTGAAAGCCGGACACGTGCGTTTCGAGAACGTCCGGTTCAACTACCCGTCTCGACCCGAAACACCCGCCCTCGACGACTTTTCGATCGACATCGCTCCCGGCGAGACGGTGGCCTTCGTCGGGCCCTCGGGCGCCGGCAAGAGCACAACGTTCCAGTTGCTGCTGCGGTTCTACGACCCCCAGTCCGGTCGCGTGCGACTCGATGGCATCAACATCGCCGAAGCCGACCCGCTCGTTGTCCGCCAACGCATCGGTCTCGTGCCCCAAGACACCGTGCTCTTCGGCACGAGTGCCCGAGAGAACATCCGCTACGGTCGTCCGGACGCCACCGACGAGGAAGTCGAAGCGGCAGCGCGCGCAGCGGCGGCGGACGTATTCATCCGCGCACTACCCGAAGGGTACGAGACTTTCCTCGGTGAACGAGGCACTCGCCTCTCGGGCGGACAACGGCAGCGCATCGCGATCGCACGAGCGATCTTGAAGAACCCGCCTCTGCTGCTGCTCGATGAGGCCACGAGCGCACTCGATGCCGAGAGCGAGCGCGTCGTGCAGCAGGCGCTGGAGCAACTCATGGCCACGCGCACCACGATCATCATCGCGCATCGTCTCGCGACCGTGCTCAAAGCCGATCGCATCGTCGTGATGGATCACGGCCGCATCATCGCGACGGGCAGCCACGAAGAATTGATCGCCTCGAATCCGCTCTATGCGCGGCTCGCGGCGCTGCAGTTCACCTCTTGAACACGCAGACGATTGAGCATCCAGACGTCATGAGTCCGCAGGCGATTCTCTTCGACTTCGACGGAACGCTCATCGACTCGGCGCGCAGTATCCTCGCCGGATTCGAACTCGCGCTGGCTCGTGAAGGGCTGCAGCCCGTCGTACCACTCGCGCCGAGTCTCATCGGCCCACCGTTGCCGAAAACGCTCGCAACGCTCGCGGGCACCGAAGATCCCGCGGTGATCACGAAGCTCACCACGGCTTACCGAGAGGCCTACGACGGCGGGGGTTATCGCCAGACCGAGGTCTATCCGGGCGTGACGTCCATGCTCGAGGGGCTTGCCGCACATCGCATCTCGCTGCATATCGTGACGAACAAGCGCATCGCACCGACACGACTGATCCTCGATCATCTCGGGTGGACACGATGGTTCAAGGGGATCTACGCGCTCGATGCGCTCGAGCCGGCCGCGCCGCATAAGCGCGCGCTCGTGCACGAAGTGATGCAGCGCGAATCTCTCGCATCGCCGCAAACCTGGATGGTCGGCGACTCGGCCGAAGACCGCAGCGCCGCCGAAGGCAACGGCCTGCGATTCTTTTCGGCGACCTGGGGCTACGGTGCTGCCGGCCCCGACGGACTGCGCACGCCCGACGAGTTACTGCGCCTCGTGCGCAGCGCCTGACGGACTCACCGGCAAAGCGATCAGATCCTCATGCCGCCGTCGACATCGACGCAGCGGCCCGTGAAGAAATCGTTCTCGACGATGAAAATTGCCGCGTGGGCGATTTCGCTCGCCTCACCGAGACGACGCAACGGCACCTGAGCCGTGAGCTTGTCGAGGATCTCCGGACGCATCGCAGCGAGGATGTCGGTGCGGGTGTAACCCGGAGCGATCGAGCCCGTCCGGATGCCGTAGCGCGCCAATTCTTTGGCCCAGACCTCGGCCATGGCGGCAACGCCCGCCTTGGTGGCCGAATAGTTCGTCTGACCCGGATTGCCGTGACGCGACACGCTCGAGATGTTGATGATCACGCCGCCCTGGCCGCGCTTGACCATGCGCTCGGCCGCCTCGCGACCACAAAGAAATACACCGGTGAGGTTGATGTCGATGACCGCCTGCCACTGATCGAGCGTCATCTTTCCCGTCACCGCACCATCCTTCGATTTGATGAGCAGACCATCCTTGACGATGCCCGCATTGTTGATGAGCACGTCGATACCGCCGAAATCGGCGGCGACCGCATCCATGCCGGCCGTCACCGTCGCCTCTTGCGTCACATTGACGAGGTAACCGCGGGCCTGAACGCCGTGCGCTGCACAGAGGCGGGCCGTTTCATCGAGATCGGCCTGGTTCAGATCGAAGAGCGCGAGGTTCGCACCACGCTCGGCAAAGCTCTTGGCCATTTCGCGTCCAATGCCGCGACCGCCGCCCGTGATGATGACCGTCTTGCCTTTGATCTGCATGTCGAACTCCCTGAATACCTCGTGCGAGAATGCCGGAGTATACCGGAGGTCAAATGCTCACCCTTCGACCGGCACGACGAGACGACTCAAGTATCTTGCTCGGACTCATCCGCGAACTCGCCGAGTACGAAAAACTGCTCGACCAGGTCGATGCCACGGCGGCCTCGCTCGAGCGCGCCCTGTTCGGCTCGCCCTCGGGTCCGGTTACACCGAAGGTGTTCGCCGATGTCGCAGAGTGGACCGAGGGCGGGACCACCACCGTCGCGGGCTTCGCTCTGTGGTTCTACAACTTCTCGACCTTCCGCGGCCGACACGGCCTCTATCTCGAAGATCTCTACGTGCGTCCCGAAATGCGAGGTCGTGGCATCGGCAAGGCGCTGCTCGTCATCCTCGCCCGCCGCTGCGTCGACGAAAATCTGGCCCGGCTCGAATGGGCCGTACTCGACTGGAACACGCCGGCGAGAACGTTCTACGAATCACTCGGGGCGCAGGGCCTCACCGAGTGGGTACCGCACCGCGTCACGGGCGAAGCGTTGAAACACCTCGCCGCTCAAGCGACTCCCGCAAGGCCAGCGCCGCCTCAATCGTGAATTCGCCGCGATCGAGCGCCGATTCAGCCTCGGCGACCGACAGGCACAGAAATTCACTGACCTCGCCATCGCGGCCCGCGGGCTCGAACCCTACGGGCAGATCGAGATCTGCCACGATCACGAGCTCGTCGTGCACACCAAACGTCGTCTCGCGCACGCTGCGAATGACCATCCCCGGGAAATCGACGCGACGTGCGAGACTCGAGGGCACGCCGGCCTCTTCCCAGGCTTCGCGCAGCGCCGTGCGTCGTGGAGATTCCCCCGCCGAGACACCACCCGCCGCGAGATTGTCCAGCTTTCCGGGATCGGCGCGCTTGAGGTCGCTGCGCCTGGCCACCCAAACACGTCCATCCGCACGATAGCCATTCACGTGCACCGCACGGTTCTGCAGACCGAGTGATCGAAACGCACCCCGCTCGCAGCGCGCGATCTCGACGCCCGATTCATCGAGCAGCGCAGACCGTTCGTTGCGCCAATCGGCAATTAGTCCAAGCTTGCGCAGCTGCAACGCGAGCGCTTGCAGCGCCTTGCTGCGCGCCGTCCTCGAGATACCCCGTTCGCGCAGCTTGAAGCCGATGTCGGCCGTCTCGATGCCGTCGAAGCCGCTCAACGCTTGCGCCACGTCGCGCCGTAATCGACCGCGGATGGCGCCGTCGATCCAGAATGGCAGGTAAGAGCCCGACAGATCGGTGGTCACACTCAGTCGCGCAGGAAATCGGCGACGGCGGTGGTGAATTCCGCAGCCTGCTCGACGTTGGAGAGATGTGCGGCATCGAGCACCAGAAGATCGGCGCCGCTGATGCCGAGGGCCAACTCTTCGGAGCGCTCGATGGGTGTCGAGACGTCCTGCGTGCTGCCGATCACGAGCGTCGGCGCCTGGACGTCGACGAGGCGAGGATGCAGGTCGACGTCGCGCAAGGCGCTGCACGCCTCGATGTATCCCTTATCCTGAGTGGCATCGAAAAGTCCGAGGATGCGCTCGACTTCGGCTGCTTCATGCGCCCGGAACGCGGGCGTGAACCAACGTTCGGGAATGGCGGCGAACAACGGGGCGAGCCCTCGCGATCGCGCCGTCTCGATACGTTCGTCCCAATTGGACGCCGGCGGAAAACTCGCGGCCGTGTTGGCGAGCACGAGACGCAGCACGCGCCGCGGCGCCATCACCGCCACCTGCAAGGCGATCGCCCCGCCGATGGACAGCCCGCACCAGTGCGCGCGATCGACTCCGACCGCATCGAGGACCGAGAGCGCATCGGCAGCGAGATCTTCGATGCGACAGGGCTGCGGCGCGCCCTCCTCGAGCCGCGATCCTCCGTGACCGCGCAAGTCGATTCGGATCACGCGGAAAAATCGCTCGAACTCGGCGAGCTGCGCCTGCCAGGTCCCGCTGTTCGCGCCGAGCGGATGCAGCAACACGAGTGCCGGGGCGTGCTGACGCCCCGACACGACGTAATGGATCCCTTCGCGCGTCTTGTTTTCGATACTCAATCGAGCGTCGACGTTCAGTCGGCCTTGTACTTGTCGTGACAAGCCTTGCAACTTGCGCCCACAGCGCCGAAAGCGGGCTTGATGGCCTCGAGATCACCCCCGCGCGCAACGTTGGCGAGCGTCGTCGCTTTCGTTTGCATGTCACGCATCAGGCGTTGGAACTCCGCCGACTGCTGCCACAGCTCAGCCTTGGCCTTGCTGTTCGGGGTGATCGAACCAGCCGGGAAGAGTTCGGGGACGTAATTGGCCATCGCCGACGCACGCTCGGCGGCTACGCGAAAGGTGTTGGCATCGTAGGGTGCCTTGCCCGAGGCCATCGCCCCCATGAGCCCCATCTGCGCCCCGAGCACGGTGTAGGCGGACTGTCGGAGCTTCACTTGCTGTGCAGCACGGGCATCCTGGGCCGAGGCGATGCCGGAGCCGGCCAAAGCCGTGGCGACGATGATGGCGAGATAACGCGTGAGCACATTTCGAACCTGGATCATGAATGACTCCTAAAAATTCCCAAGGTCGGTTGGGCAGGTTTGACCTTTCCGGATTCTACGCTGAACCCCCTTTGCGGTCGCAACCGCAGCGCGGCTCTGGTACGCTCCGCGCCCTTTTCCTCCCCGCGGCAAGCCCGATTCTCCCCATGTCCACCGCCCGCCCGATCCGCAACATCGCGATCATCGCCCACGTCGACCACGGCAAAACCACCCTCGTCGACTGTCTGCTCAAACAATCGGGCACTTTCGCTGCGCACGAACGCGTCGCCGAACGCGTCATGGACTCGAACGACCTCGAACGCGAACGCGGGATCACCATCCTCGCCAAGAACTGCGCGATCGAGTACCAGGGTACCCGCATCAATATCGTCGATACGCCGGGCCACGCCGACTTCGGCGGCGAGGTCGAGCGCGTGCTCTCCATGGTCGATGCCGTGCTGCTGCTCGTGGATGCGGTCGAGGGCCCGATGCCCCAGACCCGATTCGTCACGCGCAAAGCGCTCGCCCTCGGTCACAAAGCGATCGTCGTCATCAATAAGGTGGACCGACCCGGATCGCGCGCAAACTGGGTCATCGATCGCACATTCGAACTCTTCGACAAATTGGGCGCGAGCGATACCCAACTCGACTTCCCCATCATCTACGCCTCGGCGCTTCAAGGCTGGGCGACTACAGATCTCGAAAAGCCTGCGACCGACATGACGGCGCTCTATGAAGCGATCCTCGCCCATGCACCGGCGCCCCCGACGGAAGTGGACGCGCCGCTGCAGCTGCAAATCTCCCAACTCGACTACAACCCCTATGTCGGACGCATCGGCATCGGTCGTATTCGACGCGGGACCATCAAGACAGGTCGTAACGTGGCGTTGCGCTGGGGTGACGAAGAGCGAGGCACGGGCAAGATCGGGCAAATTCTCAGCTTTCGAGGCCTTGAGCGTATCCAAGTCAACGAAGCCTCGGCGGGCGATATCGTCGCCGTCACCGGCATCGACGACGTCAATATTGGCATTACTTTGTGCGATATCGAAAATGCCGAAGGCTTGCCGCCCATCAAGGTCGACGAGCCGACGCTCTCCATGACCTTTCAGGTCAACACCTCCCCGCTCGCCGGCCGTGAAGGCAAGTACGTCACTAGCCGACAGATTCGCGATCGACTGCATCGCGAGCTGCAGAGCAACGTCGCACTACGCGTCGAAGACACGAACGAGGCCGATATCTTCCGCGTCTCGGGTCGTGGAGAACTTCACCTCACCATTCTTATCGAGAACATGCGACGCGAAGGCTACGAGCTCGCCGTCGGCAAACCGCAGGTATTGAAACGCGTCGTCGACGGCGTCACGCAGGAGCCGTTCGAAGCCCTCACCATCGACATCGACGAGGGCTATCAAGGCGGCGTCATGTCCGAGCTCGGCACGCGTCGCGGTGAGCTGCTCGACATGACGGTCGAGGGCGACCCGACCGGTCGCGGTCAAGGTCGCGTGCGACTCGAATATCGCATTCCGGCGCGCGGACTCATCGGTTTTCAGGGCGAGTTCATGACCATGACCCGCGGCACGGGACTCATGAGCCACATCTTCGATGGCTACGACATCGTCAAGGGTGACATCCCCGAGCGGCACAACGGTGTGCTGATCAGCAATGAAGAAGGTACCGCCGTCGCCTATGCACTCTTCACCTTGCAGGAGCGCGGACGACTCTTCGTCGAGCACGGCTCAAAGGTGTACGAAGGCATGATCATCGGCATTCACAGCCGGGACAACGACCTCGTCGTGAACCCCATCAAAGAAAAGAAGCTCACGAACGTCCGCGCCGCCGGCAAGGACGACGCGCTGCTGCTGACGCCGCCCATCCCCCTGACGCTCGAGTACGCCGTCGAGTTCATCAACGAGGATGAACTCGTCGAGGTGACGCCGGAATCGATTCGTCTACGCAAGCGCTTCCTGAAGGAGCACGAGCGGAAACGCGCCTCGCGAGACGCCGAATCTGCAGGTTGACGCCTAGGAGCGGCACGAAAATCTTCGTGCCGCTTGCGTTGTACCGCGACCCTCGAGTGATCAGTCCTTGCGCGGCCCCGGAATGAAGGCGTTGGTGCGCCGGATGTAGTCCGCGTAAGCCGGACGGCGCTCACCGATATCCTTCTCGAGCAGCGCTACACCGGACACCCGCAACAACAACACGGTCATGAGCACGGGGCCGAGTACGCTCCACCACGCGCCACCGGCGACGGCGATGAGATAAAAACCCCACCACTGCGCACAGTCTCCAAAGTAATTGGGATGACGCGTGTAGCGCCAGAAGCCGCGGTCCATCACCTTCCCGGCGTTCGCCGGATCGCGCTTGAACCGCGTGAGCTGCCAATCACCCCCGGCTTCGAACATGAAGCCGACGATCCAGAGGGCGAGCCCGAGGTAATCGAGCACGCCGAGCGGTGACTCGCTGCCGACCGCCCCATGCAGGGGCATCGAGATGATCCAGGCGAGCACGGCCTGGAAGGCGAACACGCGATAGACGCTGGTGAAGGTGAAGTTCGGTTGATTACGCGCGCGGATCGCCTGGTATCGGCGGTCTTCTCCGTGACCCCAGTTGCGAGCCGTGATGAAGATGGACAGCCGCAACGCCCAGATCGTGACTAGCACGAACAGAAGCCTGCCGCGCACGGTTTCCGGCGGAAAGCCGGCGTAGACCGCGATGGACACCAGAAACATCAATGCCCAGAGCGAGTCGACGACGTCGACGTTGCGGCGCGGCAGGGAAATCAACCAACCGATCACGGCGAGCCCGAGCATGTAGGGCAGCGCCGACACGTAGCCAAAGAAATCGAACATGTGCATCTCCTGATGATCGCTTCGTTGCCGCCTCGGCAGGATCTTGCCGCGCGACCGCTCAATCGCTCCAGTTTGAACCTACCTGCAGCCCCCGACAACCCGGTCGACTCTACTATCGACTTCTATGATCGCGCTGGTCGGCTCCGTCGTAGTGATCCTTTCCGTGGTCATCGGGTTCCTGATGGCGGGCGGCAACCTGCTCTTGCTCTGGCATCCCTCCGAAATCGTCATCATCCTCGGCGCCGCCATCGGGGCGTTCATCACGAGCAACTCCGTCAAAGTATGCAAGGCGGCATTTCAGGGGGCGATCGGTCTCGTCAAACCCATGCCCTACACGCGCGAGGTCTATGTCGAATTGCTCAAGCTGGTCTTCGATCTGCTCGTGAAGTCCCGCAAAGAGGGGCTACTCGCCATTGAAAACGACATTTCCGATCCTGCCAAGAGCCCGGTGTTCTCGAAATATCCGAAGATCCTCGAAGACGTGCACATGATCGAGTTCATCACCGACTGCATGCGCCTCATGGTCGGCGGCAATCTCGATCCGAACGAGCTCGAAGCCCTGCTCGACTACGAACTCGAGACGCATCACAAAGAAGCGCACGAACCTGCACACGCCGTCCAGCAAGTCGCCGACGCATTGCCCGGCTTCGGCATCGTCGCGGCGGTGCTCGGAATCGTGAACACCATGGCAGCGGTCGCCGACTCCACGAGCGCCGAGCTCGGGGCGAAGGTCGGCGCCGCGCTCGTCGGTACGTTCCTCGGCATCCTCGTCGCCTACGGTTTCGTGGGGCCCATCGCTTCAGCGATGAAGGGCCGAGCCGAAGAAGAAGGCAAAGCCTTCGAGGTGGTGAAGATGGCGCTCGTGGCGAGCGTGCGCGGGTATCCGCCGCAAGTGGCGGTCGAGTTCGCACGAAAGCTTTTGTTCAGCGACGTCCGTCCGACATTCTCGGACCTCGAAGATTCTTTGAAGAAGAAGCCCAAGGCTCCCGAACCACCCAAGGCCTGAGACGTCGCAATCCATGACGAAGAAAGGCAAAGGCCAGGACGAGAAACGACCGATCATCATCCGTCGGAAAAAAGTCGTGGCCGGTGGGCATCACGGCGGCGCGTGGAAGGTCGCCTACGCCGACTTCGTCACGGCGCTCATGGCCTTCTTCCTGGTGATGTGGCTCGTCGCCTCGGCCAACGATCAACAAAAATCGGCGATCTTCGATTACTTCAAGAACCCGAGTCTCTCCAGAGGAACGGCACCGATGCCCGCTCCCGGACAAGAGGGTCCCGGCGGCGCGAGTACGAGCCCCATCGATCTGCGAGGCGGGCTCACCGCCTCGGCCCCCTCGCCCGTCGCCGAATCGGGCGCCGGCGCGCCCGCCTCGACCGACGCCGAGAAGGCCAGCGAGACCCAGAAGTTCGAGGAGATCCGCAAGGAACTGCTGCAGGCCATCGAGAAGAACGAGACGTTGCAAAAATACCGCGAGCAGCTGCTCATCGATATTACGAGCGAAGGCTTACGAATCCAGATCGTCGACGCCCAGAGTCGCCCGATGTTCGATCTCAGCAGTACGACCATGAAACCCTACGCGCGGGAACTGCTGCTCGAGGTCGGAAGGTCGCTCGAGAACGTACCGAACCGACTGAGCATCTCGGGCCATACCGACGATACGCCCTTCGTCGGCGGCGCCCGTTCGCGATACGGCAACTGGGAGCTCTCGGCCGACCGCGCGAATGCCGCTCGCCGCGTGCTCGTCGAAGGCGGCGTCACCGAGGACAAGGTCGCACGCGTCGTCGGAATGTCGTCCTATGTCCGCCGCGACACCGAGAACCCAAGTAACCCCATCAATCGACGCATCAGTATCGTGGTGCTCAACAAAGCCACCGAAGACGCCCTGAACCGGTCCGATACGTTCACAGCGGGCCGCACCGCCCTGGGCCCGATGGCGCAGCGCACACCCTGACAGTTACCATAGCGGCCCTATGGGTCGTATATTCGAAGTTCGCAAGGCCACCATGTTCGCTCGCTGGAACAAGATGGCCAAACAATTCGCGCGCATCTCCAAAGACATCAACATGGCCGTGAAGTCGGGAGGTCCCGACCCACAGTCGAATCCCATGTTGCGTCGCATCCTGCAGAACGCGCGCGCGATCAACATGCCGAAGGACAAGGTCGAGGCCGCGATCAAACGCGCCTCCGGACGCGACGCCACGAACTACGAGACCGTGATCTACGAAGGGTATGCACCCCACGGCATCGCGCTGCTCGTCGAAACTGCGACCGACAACCCCACGCGTACCGTCGCCACCGTCCGCAATCTGTTTCAGAAAGGCGGTGGCAATCTCGGCACGAGCGGCAGCGTCTCGTTCGTGTTTCGCAAGATGGGCGTCTTCCGACTCGATCCCACCGGAATCGATCAGGATGATCTCGAGCTCTACCTCATCGACCATGGCCTCGACGAAATGGGTGAGAGCATCGGCGAAAAAGGCGAACCTCAACTCGTCGTCCGCTGCGCCTTCGAAGATTTCGGGCGGGTGCAAGAGGCACTCGAAGCGCGCAAGATCTCGCCGCTCAAGGCCGAGCACGAGTACATCCCGATGGCGCCTACCGAACTACCCGAAGCCGATGCCGCCGAAGTGCTTGCGCTCATCGACAAACTCGAGCAGGACGACGACGTCCAAAGCGTCTTCCACACGCTCGCCTAATTTTCGTACTCGTCTGATCCGCACGCTCGTCTGATCAGGAATCTTCTGATGCGGGCGCCGCGTCCGGCGGCGCCTCATCGGTTTCACTAGAGACTTCCGACTGCGAGAGCGTCACCCCTCGCCGCTTGATGGCCTCGCGCAGGATGAACTCGACCTGACCGTTCACGCTGCGCAGCTCGTCGGCCGCCCAACGTTCGATCTCGCGCCAGAGCGCGGGATCGATCCGCATCAAAAACGATTTGCGCTCAGCCACGCGAGACTCTGCGATCGCCTCAGCCGTAGAGCGTGCCGGTATTGATCACAGGCTTGGCTTCCGAATCACCGCAGAGCACGACCATGAGGTTGCTCACCATCGCGGCCTTGCGCTCGGCATCGAGCTCCACAACACCCCGACGAGCGAGATCGGTGAGCGCCATCTCGACCATGCTCACCGCACCCTGCACGATCTTCTGACGCGCAGCGAGTACGGCCTCGGCTTGCTGTCGACGCAGCATCGCCTGGGCCACTTCAGGCGCATAGGCGAGATGCGTGAGCCGCGCTTCTTCGACGATCACACCGGCGGGCGCAAGCCGGGTCTGCAACTCCGTTTGCAGGGCCTCGGAGACTTCGTCCGTCCCGCTACGCAGCGTGATCTCGTGCTCCTCTCCGTGGTCGTAGGCGTATTGGCTGCCGAGATGACGGACCGCCGACTCCGACTGGATCCGCACGTATTCTTCGTAATCGTCCACATCGAACATCGCTTGTGCGGTGTTCTGCACGCGCCACACGACGACCGCCGCAATCTCGATGGGATTGCCTTGCTTGTCGTTGACCTTGAGGCGATCGCCGTTCATGTTGCGAGAGCGCAGCGAGATCTTCATGCGTGGATTTTTTTTGACCGTGACCGTCGCACCGTCCTTGTTGGTTGCGTGGGTCGAACCTCCGTTCGAGTAGAACGGATTACCGAAGTGGAACCCTTCCTTTCGAACGGTGCCCTTGTAGTCGCCGAAGAGCACCAGCACCCGCGCCTCGTTCGGCTGCAAGGTGAAGAAGCCCGCGAAGGAGATGAAGAACAACACGATCAGCGCAATGCCGATACCGAAGAGCCCCGGTGAATCATCGAGCTCTCCCCCGATGCAGGCGGCGATACCGACGAGGAGGATCGTGATGACGATCGGCAGGGCGAGCCAACCGCTCATGACGGTGACTTCACGCTCTTCGCTCACGGGACGGGACGGAGTCAGGGAGGGGGATGACATGGTCGACGCTCGCTCCTAGGCGTAAGAGCCCGGACTGGGCCCTGATGCATCGACTTTAGCCTGATATCACGATGATATCAACCCAACTGGGGGTCCTTGGAGAACTGGCGCGCCCGGAGAGATTCGAACTCCCGACCTCATGGTTCGTAGCCATGCGCTCTATCCAACTGAGCTACGGGCGCGTCGCCGAAGGGGCGCGAATCCTACCACAAGCGGCCGGCTCAATACCCCTCGAGAGCCGCCAACTGATCTAGGTGATAGTGCTGATCCCCGTAGGTCTGCTCCAGAACCCGTGCGCGCTTGATGTAGAGGCCGATGTCGAAGGCGTCAGTCATGCCGATTCCCCCGTGCATCTGGATCGCCTCGTTGGTCGAGAGCTCCGCCACCTGCGAGAGCTTCGCCTTGGCCATGCTCGCGAGCGCTCGGGCACGCCGGCGCCCGTCTTCATCCGACGCCTGATCGAGCGCGAGCAAGGCCTCCTGGATGATCGTCCGCGCGAGCTGCAGCTCGACGAACCAATGGGCCGCCCGATGCTGCAACGCCTGATAGCTGCCGATCAGCTTGCCGAACTGCGAACGCTCTTTGAGGTACTTGAGCGTGCGCGCGAAGGTTTCCTCGCAGATGCCTAGCAACTCGGCCGCGAGCCCGGCGTTGATGACTGCAGCCAGGTGCTCGAGCGCCGCGGTCGTAGCGAGGTCGGCGGAGCCTGCGCTCGGACCCGCCGAAAGCCCCGCTCCGGGGTGAGTGCCCCCAAGCCGCGCGGCGTCATCGAGTATCACCCCATCGAGCGTCAGCGTACCGCAATTTCGGGCATCGACTCGTGGTGTGACCACCACGCTGACGCCCTTCGCATCGCGCGGCACCATGAACACGGCAAGGCCTTCGCGACCTGCAGAAGTCACGCGCGCGACCACGACGAACTGATCGACGGACGTCAGCTCTTCGACGTGACGCTTGGTTCCGCTAAGCCGCCAACCGCCCTCGATGCGCTCGGCTCGAGTCGAAATAGCCCAGGGCGAAAAATGTGCGCCCTCGTCCCAAGCGAGAGCGAGCGTGAGCGTTCCGCTCGCCACGGCGGGCAACCGAGCTTTTTTCTGCTCGGCGCTGCCGAGCAAAGAAATGGCGGTTGCACCCGCAAGCACCGTGGCGTTCATCGGCGTGATGCTGAGGTGTCGGCCGAACTGCTCGAGCACGATGCCCAGCCCCGAAAACCCGAGACCCGATCCACCGTGCTCTTCGTCTAACGTGATACCGCACCACCCCATCTCCGCGATCTCGCGCCACAGCGTCGCGTCGAATGCGGTCTCGGTCGTGCGCTCTCGCCACTCTCTGAATTGAACGAGCGACGCACGGTCGGCGACGAACTCCGCCACCGAGCGACTGAGCATGTCTTGTTCTTCGTTCAGCGGAAGTGTCATGGCAGCCCCAGCACGCGCTTGGCGATGATGTTGAGCTGAATCTCAGACGTGCCGCCCTCGATCGAATTTCCCTTCGAGCGCAGCCAGTTGCGCGCCCATGCCTCCCCCGCAGGACCGCGCGCGTCCCAGAGCAACGCCTCGGCACCCTCGATGTCGAGATACAGCTCGTTGCGTCGCTTGTTGAGTTCGGTGCCGTAATACTTCACGGCCGAGGACATCGCACCCATGCCGGCGCTCGCGCTCGGATGCCGTTCACCGTGCTCGATCCAGAGCCTGAACGCCGCCGCATCGAGCTGATAGCGCGCGAGCGTTTGTCGAAGTGACGCATTGCGCAACCGACCCGATTCATCGGTGCCGATGATGTCGAGCGCTCGCCGACCCGGGTCGGTGTCGTGACGGATCTTGCCGAGACTCGAGATCATCTCTCGCTCGTGGGAGAGTAGATAGGTTGCGATCGCCCAGCCCTGCCCCTCCTCGCCCACGCGGTTTTCTTTGGCGACACGCACGTTCTCGAAAAACACTTCGCAGAACGGCGACGCGCCGCTGATCAGTTTGATCGGCCGTACCGTCACGCCAGGCGTGTTCATGTCGAAGAGCACGAAGCTGATGCCTTCGTGCTTCGGCACCGAGGTATTGGTACGCACGAGACAGAACATCCAATCGGCCTCATCGCCATAGGAGGTCCAAATTTTTTGACCGTTGACGAGGTAGTGATCGCCCTTGTCCTCCGCTCGCGTCATCAAGCTCGCGAGGTCGGACCCCGAGTTCGGTTCCGAATAGCCCTGACACCAGCGGATGGCGCCACGCGCGATGTCGGGCAAGAATCGTCGACGCTGATCTTCGGTGCCAAACTTGAACAGCACCGGCGAGAGCATGCTGATGCCGAAACTGAAAAGCGGTTGTTGCGCGCCGATCCGTCGCATTTCCTCGCGCAGGATCGCCGCCTGTTCGCGCGAGAGCCCGGCACCCCCGTACTCGAGAGGCCATTCCGGCACCGTCCAACCGCGCGAGGCCATTGCCGCACACCAGGCTGGCTGATCGGCATGCCAGACCTTGGTCCGCCGACCGCCGCCGTAGAGATGCGAAATCTCCGGCGGAGCCACGCGCATGGAGGGCGGGCAATGGGCTTGCAGCCAAGCTCGAACGTCATTTCGAAAGGCGTCGCTCATGGCTCATTATCGGCGAGATTCTGTTAATTTTGCGACGCAAATGATCTCCCGATGGCCATCATGAACACGTTCCCGGCCCCTCGGCTGCACTTCAGCACCACGAGTGACATCGTCTTCGGCGCAGGGTGCCTGGGCGAACTCGGCGCGCTCGCCGCGCAAAGCGGCATCCGCCGAGCGCTGCTCGTGACCGATCGCGGCATCGCTGCGCGTGGCATGCATCAACCCGCCTGCGAGAGCCTCGAGGCTGCGGGTGTCCGCGTCACGGTCTACGAGCAGGTGGTCGCCGATCCGCCGACCGAGGTCGTGCTCGAGGCCACCACGCTCGGCTTACGCGAAGGCTGCGACGGCGTAATCGGTTTCGGGGGCGGCAGCAGCATGGACACCGCCAAGCTCGTCGCCGTACTGCTCTGCGAGGAGCAAGCCCTCGATGCGATGTACGGCGTCGATCACGTGCGCTCGAGTCGCAAGGCGCTCATCCAGGTACCGACCACTGCGGGCACGGGCTCGGAGGTGACGATGGTCGCCGTCGTAACAACGGGCGCGAACACGAAGCAAGGTGTCGTGAGCCGGACGCTGCTCGCCGATCGCGTGCTGCTCGATCCCGCGCTCACCGTGTCGATGCCTTCCGAGGTGACGGCCGCCACGGGGATCGATGCCATGGTTCATGCCATCGAGTCGTATACGAGCGCTCGGCTCAAGAATCCTGTGTCCGACATGTTCGCCCGCGAGGCCCTGCGACTGCTCGCAAGTAATATTGCGCAGGCCGTAAAGACCCCTTCCGATCTCGAAGCTCGCGGTTCCATGTTGCTCGGCGCCATGTATGCAGGCCAGGCGTTCGCGAATGCCCCCGTCGGCGCCGTCCACGCGCTCGCCTACCCACTCGGCGGCAACTATCACATCCCCCACGGTCTCAGTAATTCTTTGGTGCTGCCGCATGTGCTGCGGTTCAATGCACCAGCGGCAGAGTCGATGTACCGCGAACTGCTGCCAATCGTGTTGGGCGATCGCGCGGCGCCCGGCTCGAATGCGACGCAAAGCTCGAGCAGGACCCAAAGCTTGAGCGCGGCGCAAAGCTCGACCGCAGCGGAGCAACTTGCCGCACATTGCCTCTCGCTCGCCGGCGAGCTCGGGCTGCCCACCCGACTGCGCGAGCTCGCCATTCCGCAGGCCGATCTGCCCAAACTCGCGCGCGAATCGATGTTGCAGCAGCGCCTGCTCGTGAATAACCCACGTCACGTCACCGAAGCCGACGCGCTCGCACTTTACGAACAGGCCTATTGAGGACACTCATGGACCCGACCCGACAACGCCGCGCAGACTATTTTTACTTCCAGACGATGACGACGCGCTGGATGGACAACGACGCCTACCAGCACATCAATAATGCGGTGTACTACAGTTTCTTCGACACCGTGGCCAACAATTATTTGATCGAGGCAGGCGTGCTCAACGTCACGAAGTCGCCCATCATCGGTTTCATCGTCGCCTCATCGTGCAACTACAAAAAGCCGATTGCCTACCCCGCCAAGATCGACGCCGCATTCCGGGTGAACCGCATTGGCACGAGCTCAGTGGAATACGGTGTCGCCGTCTTTGCGGAAGGTGAGGACGAGCCGGCGGCGTTCGGCACCTTCACCCACGCCTTCGTCGACCGCGCGAGCGGAAAGTCCGTGCCGGTTCCGGCGGAGACGCGGAAACTCCTCGAGCAGGCGATCACCACGCGATAAGAACTGGCGGAGAGAGAGGGATTCGAACCCTCGAAGGGCTTTTGGCCCTTACGCCCTTAGCAGGGGCGCGCCTTCGACCACTCGGCCATCTCTCCGCATGCGAGGAGGCGGGATGGTACTTGCCGGCCTCCGGCAGGTCAAAACGAACGACCCCGCCCCTCGAATGACCCCGCTTGTCGGGGTCAGGCCCGCATGCCACCTTGTTCGCGGGCCGGACTGTCGGAGGGACCCTCGGATTTGATCCGTTCGAAGATCTCCTCGCGATGAACGGCGACATTCTTGGGCGCGTTGATGCCCACGCGCACCTGATTGCCCTTGACGCCGAGGATGGTGATCGAGACTTCTTCGCCGATCATGACGGTCTCGCCGACACGTCGAGTGAGTATGAGCATGTGAGCCCCCAATGAGGCGCTCTCTTGAGACCGTCGAACTCGGGACACCGCACCCCCTGTGGGGTCCCGCCGACGGCCCGACTTCCATGACGGGCGCCTTCATGCCCGAAGATAGAAGAATCCGTCGGGTCCGTCTACCGCTATCCGATTTTTTGACGGACGAAGGCCGCCACCCCGGCCAGGGCTGCCGAAAGTTTCGACGCATCGGTCCCGCCCGCTTGGGCGAAATCCGGTCGGCCGCCACCTCGACCCCCAACCTGGGCCGCCACGTGCCCGACGATCTCGCCCGCCTTGATGCGCCCCACCTCACCGGCCGTGACGCCCGCCACCAAAAGCACCTTGCCCGAGGCATCCACCGAGGCCAGCACGATCACGGCCTTCTTGAGCCGATCTTTGAGCTGATCGACCGCGTTGCGCAGCGCACCGGCGTCAGCCCCGTCCACCGTAGTGGACACCACCTTGAGATCCCCGACGTCGACCGCACCGGAGGCGAGGTCGGTCCCCTGCCCCGAGGCAAGCTTGTCGCGCAGGGTGCGGGTTTCCTTTTCGAGTTGGCGGATGCGCTCGAGGGCATCACGCACCTTGGCACCGAGATCGTCGCGGTTGCCGCGCACGAGTGCGGCCAGATCGCGCACCAGCGCATCGCTCGCTTCGACCTCGGCAAGCGCTCCCTCCCCGGTGACCGCCTCGATACGGCGCACGCCGGACGCCACACCGCTCTCGGCGATTATTTTGAAGAGTCCGATGTCGCCCGCGCGGCTCACGTGCGTACCGCCACACAATTCCATCGAAAAATCACCGATCCGCAGCACGCGCACACTCGAGGTGTACTTCTCGCCGAAGAGCGCCATGGCCCCTGCCGCGACCGCATCGTCGTAAGCCATCTCGCGCGTTTCCGCGAGAGCGTTGAGACGAATCTGCTCGTTGACCCGTCGCTCGATACGTCGCAACTCGTCGGCGCTCACAGCCTGGAAGTGCGAGAAATCGAAACGCAATCGATCGGGCGCGACAAGTGATCCTTTTTGCTGGACGTGCGTGCCCAGCACCTCGCGCAAGGCAGCGTGCATGAGATGCGTCGCCGAATGATTGAGCGCAGTGGCCCGCCGCAGCCTGGCGTCGACCTCGGCTGTTACCGTCATGCCCTCGCGGATCGCACCGCCCCCTGCGGCGACACGTCCGATGTGCGAGTGCGCGCCGGCTGTACCGCGTTTCTGAGTGTCTTCGACGATGAAGCGGACATTGTCGCTCGACTCACGCAGCTCGCCGGCATCGCCCACCTGACCACCAGATTCGGCGTAGAACGGCGTGCGCTCGAGGATGACTTCGCCGGTCTCGCCCGGCTTCAATTCTTTGACACGCTCACCGCCGCGCAGCAAGGCGATCACGCGTGATTCACCACGCGTGCTCTCGTAGCCACAGAAACTCGTGGCGAGGTCGATCTGCGCGCCACCGCGCAAATCGACGCCAAAGCGGCTCGCGGCACGGGCCCGCTCGCGTTGGGCTTCCATCGCGGCCTCGAAGCCTGCGCTGTCGATGCCGAAGCCACGCTCGCGAGCGACGTCGGCCGTGAGGTCGGCCGGGAAACCATAGGTGTCGTACAGACGGAATACCGTCTCACCATCGAGCACGCGCGTGGCGCCCGCCTCGCTAGGCCGCTTCGAAAGGCGATCGAGCGCCTCAGTGAGCAGCACCATGCCGGTGCTGAGCGTCTCGGCGAAACGCTCTTCTTCCTGCAGCAAGACGCGACGAGCGTGATCGGCGCCCGAGTGCAGTTCCGGGTAGGCCTCGCCCATCTGCCCTTCGAGCGCCGAGACGAGCTTGTGAAAGAAAGCGCCGTTGATGCCGAGCTTGTGCCCATGACGAATGGCGCGGCGGATGATACGACGCAGCACATATCCCCGACCCTCGTTCGAAGGCAGCACGCCGTCGACGATGAGGAAGGTGCAAGCACGGATGTGGTCGGCGATCACGCGCAGCGACGGGTTCGTGAATTCTTTCGTGCTCGCGAGCTCGGCCGCAGCGCGCACGATGTCGTGGAACAGGTCGATGTCGTAGTTGTTAGTGACGCCCTGCATAACGGCAGAAAGGCGCTCGAGGCCCGCGCCGGTGTCGACCGAAGGCTTCGGTAGAGGCGTGAGGGTGCCGTCGGCCGAACGCTCGTACTGCATGAAAACGAGGTTCCAGATCTCGACGTAACGATCGCCGTCTTCGTCAGGCGAGCCCGGCGGCCCACCAGGGATATGCTCGCCATGGTCGTAAAAGATTTCACTGCAGGGCCCGCAGGGGCCGGTATCCCCCATCGCCCAGAAGTTCGATTTCTCGCCAAGACGCGTCAGTCGATCGGCCGGAACACCGATTTCTTTGATCCAGATGTCGGCTGCTTCATCGTCATCTTTGAAGACGGTGACCCACAGACGGTTCGGGTCGAGCTTCAGCGTGCCCGTCACGAAGTCCCAGGCGAAGCGGATCGCATCGCGCTTGAAGTAATCGCCGAACGAGAAATTACCGAGCATCTCGAAGAAGGTGTGATGGCGGGCGGTGTAGCCCACGTTCTCGAGATCGTTGTGCTTTCCGCCCGCGCGCACGCAGCGCTGCGAAGACGCCGCGCGAACGTAGTCACGCTTGTCCTTGCCGAGAAAGACGTCCTTGAACTGAACCATGCCCGCATTAGTGAAGAGCAGGGTCGGGTCGTTGCCCGGGACGAGGGAACTCGAGGCGATCACGGCATGGCCGCGAGCCTTGAAGAATTCGAGGAAGGCGCGTCGCACATCGGCGGCGCTCATGAAGGGCGGCTTGCCCGGTTTAGCTGTACTCATCGGCGGGATTTTCGGGTGTGTCGGGGTCCTGGCCCATTGCCAGCCGGATATGATCCGATGAAAAGCCCCGATACTGCAAAAATCTCGCCTGCTTGCCCTTTTCGGCCCAGCTCGCCGGGGCCTTCTGACCGAACTTCCGTGCCCGAACCTCGCGACAGAGGGCCACATAGTCAGGCCCAGCCGCAATCGCGGTTTCTATCGCCTCGCCCGCGAACCCGAGCTGCCGCAGCTCCTGGCGTATTCGGGCCGGCCCCTGCCCCCGAGCCGTATGGACCCGCACGAAGTTCTCGAGATAGCGCCCGTCGTCGAGCAAGCGCTCGGCGCGCAAGGCCCCTAGAGCCTCGTCGATCGCAGCCGGGGTATACCCTTTGGCCGAGAGTTTGTGGGCCAGTTCGAAGGACGCGTAGTCACGCCGGCCGAGCAGCAAGAGCGCTGCTCGGCGCGCGGACTCGGGTTGATCGGGATGGTCAGTCAATCCTTGGAGGACTCTGCCGCCGCACGCCCCGGCTTGACGACCAGCAGCTTGGCGCGGATTTGGTCCTCCACCTCACGGGCGATCTTCGGATTGTTCTTGAGGAACTCGCGAACGTTTTCCTTTCCCTGGCCGATGCGCTCGCCCTTGTAGGAGTACCACGCACCCGACTTCTCGATGATGTTGTGCGCGGCACCGAGTTCGATGATCTCGCCTTCGCGCGAAATGCCCTCGCCGTACATGATTTCGAACTCGACTTCACGGAACGGCGGAGCGACCTTGTTCTTGACGACCTTCACGCGCGTTTGGTTACCCGTGACTTCCTCGCCGTTTTTGATGGCGCCGATGCGGCGAATGTCGAGGCGGACCGAGGAGTAGAACTTGAGGGCGTTGCCACCCGTGGTGGTCTCGGGGTTACCGAACATCACGCCGATCTTGAGGCGGATCTGGTTGATGAAGATGACGATGGTGTTCGAACGCTTGATGTTGCCTGTGAGTTTGCGCAGCGCCTGCGACATGAGGCGCGCATGCAGACCCACCTGCAACTCGCCCATCTCGCCTTCGATTTCGGCCTTGGGCGTGAGCGCGGCGACGGAGTCGACGACGATGACGTCGACGGCGCACGAGCGCACGAGCATGTCGGTGATTTCGAGGGCCTGCTCGCCGGTGTCGGGCTGAGAGACCAAGAGGTCGTTGACGTTGACGCCGAGTTTTTCGGCATAGACGGGATCGAGGGCGTGCTCGGCATCGACGAATGCCGCCGTGCCGCCGTTGCGCTGGATCTCGGCGATGACCTCGAGCGTGAGGGTGGTTTTACCGGAGGACTCGGGTCCGTAAATCTCGACTACGCGGCCACGCGGCAAGCCACCGATGCCAAGCGCGATGTCGAGACCGAGCGAGCCGGTAGAGACCGCCTCGACGTCATACGCTGCGGAGGCGTCGCCGAGTCGCATGACCGAGCCTTTGCCGAATTGTTTTTCGATTTGGCCCAGCGTTGCAGAAAGGGCTTTCTTGCGGTTGTCGTCCATGAATCCCCCACGAGGAAAAAACTTAGGAAAAATAAGAAGCGGAGTGGGCGGAATTATCCCACACGAAAACCATCGTGGAAGCCTGTAAAACCCGATGAATGCGTTTATTTCACATCGCGTTCACGCGGTATACAGGAGCGCTCAAGAAGCACTACTGTATAAACCGCGCAGCGCAAAGACGACGGACTTGCGACGAACCGCATCACGATCGCCGCGGAAACGCTTCACCACCGACGTGACACTCACGCGCTGCCCCCGCCGACGGGCGAAAGCAAACCATACGGTACCGACAGGTTTGCCCGGCACCGCACCGCCCGGCCCGGCGATTCCGCTGATCGCGACGGAGAGCCCTGCTCGGCTACGCTGCAAGGCCCGACGAGCGAGCGCCCGCACGACGGGCTCGCTGACCGCGCCATGCTGAGTCAAAGCGCGGCGCGGGACACCGAGATCGCGATGTTTGGACTCGTTGCCGTAACACACCCAGCCAGCGACGAACCACTTCGAGCTACCGGGGAGGTCGGTCAGGGCCTTGGCGAGCCAGCCGCCCGTGCACGACTCCGCAGACGCCACCGTCTGGCCCGTGGCAAGTAGCCGGCGAGAGAGTCGTCGAATGTCCCGTTCCATGAGGATCGGGACGATATCAGATCAGTCGGTGGCCGACGGCGCGCTCTCAGGCGGAGCAGGCGGACGCTTTTTGAACACCAGCTTGCGGATGACCACCGTTCCTTGATCGGTACGTTCGAGGACGAGATCGACATCCCGACCCTTCACGCTGTTGACCATGGCGCGCTCGTTCGAGGCCGCCTCGAAAGTTTTCATGAAATTGTAGAGACCACTGAAGAGGCCCACGACCGCCATGACACTGCGCGTGTTCGACGCGTTCTGCGGCTGCACAATGCCAACGCTGCCGCCGTCCTTGCGCAACGCGGCCAAACGTCGCTCGATCCGCGGCGGAATGGCGTTCGGCGAAACGGGTGAATAAAACTCGACCTCGACGTTGCGGTCGCTCGCCTTCTTGAGTTGAGAATTCAGATCATCATCGAAGGCCTCGAAATCGAGGAAGCTGACGACGATCGGGGCGGGAGCCGCAGCGACTGCGGGCGCCGGGTCGATCGGAACCGACTCAGGCTCTACCGGCTTCGTAACCCGCTCTTCGGTAGTGACCGGGGGTGTTGCCTCCTGGGAAACACCCCACACGGCCGGCGACGCCAAGAGCGCAAAGACCACGAACTTGATCGATTTGGCAGTGGACACGGTGACCTCCCTGAGCTTGGCAACCTCTTTTATCTCTCCTTGTATCCCCGGAATTATGTTGCCGTCAAATAATCGGATCACGGGAATTGGGGAGTCCCCGGCCGGAGAGGTAAACTCGCTCGCCTCTTTTCCAGAGTGCCGATGATGACAGCGTCCGCCGACCACACCCCGGTCATGCAGCAGTACCTTCGCCTGAAGGCTCAGCATCCGGATGCCCTCCTGTTCTACCGGATGGGCGATTTCTATGAGCTTTTCTTTGATGACGCTCGGCGGGCGGCGCAGCTCCTCGACATTACTTTGACGGCGCGCGGTCAATCGGCCGGCGCGCCCATCCCCATGGCGGGCGTACCTGCACATGCCGTCGACAATTACCTCGGGCGTCTCGTGCGCAAGGGTGAATCGGTGGCCATCTGCGAGCAGATCGGCGATCCGGCGAAATCGAAAGGCCCCGTCGAACGCGCCGTCGTTCGTGTCGTGACGCCTGGAACAGTGACCGATGCCGCCTTGCTCGACGAACGGCGCGAGACGCTTATTGCAGCGCTCATGCCCCTCACCGCCTCGAGCGATGAACCCCTCGAAGGGCGCTTTGGTCTCGCTTGGCTCGACCTCGGCGCAGGCAGATTCTCCGTGCTCGAAGCGAGCGGATCGCAGGCTCTCGCCGCAGAGCTCGAGCGACTGCGTCCTGCCGAACTTCTGATCCCCGAGACCTTGAGCCTGGCGCTCGATCGCTCGTTACCCGAAGCCTTGGGCGCTTCATTGCCGCCATCATTGCGACGCGCCCGAGCGACCTGGCATTTCGAGGAAGAGACGGCCGCTCGCACCCTAGCCGAGCAACTCGGCACCCTCGATCTGCGAGGGTTCGGCATCGAATCCTTGCCACTCGCCATCAGCGCGGCAGGCGCTCTCCTTCAATACGTCAAGGAAACCCAGCGCACGGCACTTCCCCACCTTCGTGCACTGCGGGTCGAAAGACGTGACGCCACGCTGCAAATAGACGCGGTGACGCGGCGAAATCTCGAAATTGATTCGAGTTCAAATGGACGGGAGGACGCCACGCTCGCCGCCCTGCTGGACAGCACCGTGACGGCGATGGGCGCACGCGCCTTGCGACGACAGATCAATCGCCCGGTGACGGACCACGAGGAACTACGTCAAAGACTGGCGGCGCTAGGCGAGCTCATCGACGCCGGACGCTATGCGACGCTGCGCGAGACCCTGCAGCCGATCGGCGATATCGAGCGCATCCTCGCACGAGTCGCACTACGCTCCGCGCGACCACGCGATTTGACGGGTCTGCGCATGGCTCTCGCCGCCTTGCCGGCGATGCGCAAGTTTTTGGTTACGCTTACCTCGCCACGGCTGTCGGCGCTTGCGGTCGCCGTATCGGATCACGAGACCGAAGCAGCGCTGTTGCTGCGCGCCATCGCCGAAGAGCCCTCTGCCATGATCCGCGACGGTGACGTGATCGCCACAGGCTACGACGCCGAACTTGACGAACTTCGAAGAATTTCGACCGACACCGATGCTTTCCTGCTCGAACTCGAAACGCGCGAGCGCGAACGCACAGGCCTCACGCAGCTCAAGCTCGGTTATAACCGGGTGCAGGGTTTTTTCATCGAGATTCCCCGCAGTCAGGCCGATAACGTTCCCACCGAATATCTGCGCCGACAGACCGTCAAGAACGCCGAACGGTTCATCACTCCCGAGCTCAAGGTATTCGAGGACAAAGTGCTCGGCGCACGCGAGAAGTCTCTCGCTCGCGAGAAAGCGCTTTACGACGCGCTACTCGATGATCTTTGTAGTCGCCTTACCCAACTGCAAGACACGGCGATCGCCCTTTCCGAACTTGATGCGCTCGGAGCGCTTGCCGAGCGGGCCGTGAGCCTTCGCTGGTCAGCCCCCGCGCTGACCTCTCAGCCCGCGCTACGCATCACAGGCGGCCGACATCCGGTGGTCGAGCGATTCCTCGCAGAGCCTTTCGTGCCGAATGACATTGCGCTCGATGCCGGCACTCGCATGCTCGTGATCACCGGACCCAACATGGGCGGCAAGAGCACCTACATGCGCCAAGTGGCGCTGATAACACTGCTCGCGCACATCGGAAGCTACGTGCCCGCCGAGTCGGCCACCATCGGTCCGATCGACCGCATCTTCACCCGCATCGGCGCCGGTGATGACCTAGCCGGTGGTCGCTCCACATTCATGGTCGAGATGACCGAAGCGGCAAACATTCTGCACAACGCGTCGACACGCAGTCTCGTACTCATGGATGAAATCGGTCGCGGCACGAGTACGTTCGATGGGCTCTCGCTCGCGTGGGCAACGGCGCGTCACCTCGCCTCGAAGATCGGCGCGTTCACCCTGTTTGCGACGCATTATTTCGAGTTGACAGCGCTCGCAGCCGATCTCCCCGGCGTACTCAACGTGCATCTCGATGCGACCGAGCATCGACAGGGCATCGTGTTCATGCACTCCGTGAAGCCGGGACCGGCCAGCAAGAGCTACGGCCTGGCTGTCGCGAAGCTTGCGGGAATACCCCGAGAAGTCCTCGTCGAAGCTCGTCGCTACCTCAATGCGCTGGAGGCGGAGGCTCGCAACACCTCTGGTCCCCAAGGACGACTCGAGCTCGACTCGCCAGAGGACTCCGCAATTGAGACGCACACCAACGACGAATTCGAGTTCCTTCGAACGGCCCTGCTGGCCTTGGATCCCGACTCGATGACCCCTCGGGACGCCCTCCAGAAGCTTTACGAGCTGAAGAAGCTACTCCATCGCTAAACGCTGCGGCGCGAAGCAAAGGGAGGACCTGGGTATTCGTGCCTGTTTTTCATGATTTGTCAGCATACTGACAAATCATGAAAAGTTCAGACTCACTGCATGCCCCCGCCCCGTGAGACCGCCACCACCACCCACACAGCGCGCCGCTTCACCTTCGAGCAGCGCGTCCAGCTCGTTGACCAACTGGTCCACAAACTAAAAGCCTTCGATTGCCGGTTCACGCGCCTGCTCGGCAACCTGAATGCCGACTTCGGACTAACGCGTGCACGACTGAGAATTTTGGACTGGGTTGCCCGATATCCGGGCTGCAACATCAGTCGGATCGCGTACGACCTAGATTTATCGCGACAAACGGTCCAAAGGACGGTCCGCGCCATGGAACGGGCGGGTCTTCTCGATCTCGATGAGGGGCCCGATCGACGCTCGATCTACCCGAGCCTGACGAGCACAGGACGAGTGGTCACGAAACTCAGAGTAACTCAGGCCCACGCGTGGTCCCATCGGCTCGCTGCGCCGGTTGATACGCCAGCGGTCAGCGCAGCGGAATGGCTGTTGCAAACGATGCTGCTCCACCTACCCGAGCGTCTCGACCCCTATTCGATCGATCCGAATGATCTCCCCGGGGGCATGCCCTGGAGTTTTGACGAGGCCCTGCGCAGGCAACAGCAGCGGCAACCACGACGAATTCCCGAAAAGCCCATTCATCCGATCATGGAGAACGGGGGAGACAGGCTGTGGCCCGACCGCGAAGTGAAGCGCGGGCCGCTCTCCAAACGCGCCGTACGCGGGACTCGCCCCGATCAAGCAGCCGATCGATCAGACTGACGGAGTCGGAGCCTGCCGGATACGGATGTGCAGCTCGCGTAACTGCTTCTCGGAAACCTCGGTCGGTGCGTCCGTCAACGGACACGCTGCGGTTTGGGTCTTCGGGAACGCAATGACGTCGCGAATGCTGTCGGCGCCGCAGATGAGCATGGCGAGTCGGTCGAGACCGAAGGCGATACCACCATGCGGCGGGGCGCCGAACCTGAGGGCGTCGAGCAGGAAGCCGAACTTGCGACGAGCCTCCTCGGCGTCGATACCGAGCAGGTCGAACACGGTGGACTGCAGATCCTGGCGATGGATACGCACTGATCCTCCGCCGATCTCGGATCCGTTCAACACCATATCGTAGGCCTTGGCGAGCGCCTTGCCGGGATCAGCCCGCAGCGCTTCGGGATCGAGATTCTTGGGCGACGTGAACGGATGATGCATCGAGCTCCAACGCTTTTCATCCGCATCGAATTCGAACATCGGGAAATCGACGACCCAAAGTGGCGCCCACGCGCCCTGCACGAGCCCGAGATCGTGACCGATCTTGAGGCGCAACGCGCCGAGGGCGTCGTTGACCACCTTCGCGGAGTCGGCACCAAAGAAAATGAGGTCGTTATCTGCTGCGCCCGTGCGCTCCAGAATTCCCGAGACGGCCGCGTCGTCGAGAAACTTGATGATGGGCGACTGCAGACCATCGCGCCCCTTGGCCCGCTCGTTGACTTTGATGTATGCCAAACCCTTGGCGCCGTAACGAGCGACGAAGGCGGTGTAATCGTCGATTTCCTTACGGGTGAGTTTGCCGCCGCCCGATACGCGCAGCGCCGCCACTCGTCCGTTCGGATCTTCGGCAGGACCGGCGAATACTTTGAAGTCGCAGGACGAGACCAGGTCGGCGACATCGACGAGTTCGAGTGGGATGCGCAAATCGGGCTTGTCGCTCGCGTAGCGACGCATCGCCTCGGCGTAACTCATGCGCGGGAAGGGATTCGGAAGCTCGACCTTCGCCACGGTCTTGAAGATATGGCGGATCAGCCCCTCCATGATCGACATGATCTCGTCCTGCCCAAGGAAGGACGTCTCGATATCGAGCTGGGTGAAGTCGGGCTGCCGATCGGCGCGCAGGTCTTCGTCGCGGAAGCAACGGACGATCTGGTAGTAGCGATCGAAGCCGGAGACCATCAGCAGCTGCTTGAAGATCTGCGGCGACTGCGGCAGCGCAAAGAATTTCCCGGGATGCGTGCGCGAAGGTACGAGATAGTCGCGGGCGCCTTCAGGCGTCGCCTTGGTGAGCATCGGCGTCTCGATGTCGCAGAAGCCGGCATCGTCGAGATACTGGCGCATCGCACGCGTGATCTGATGGCGTTGACGCAAGCGTTGGCTCATCTCGTCGCGACGCAGGTCGAGATAACGGTATTTGAGACGCACTTCTTCGGAGACGTTTTCGTCGAGCTGGAAAGGCAACGGCTCGGAACGGTTGAGCAGCTCGATGCGTCGGGCCAGCATTTCGATCTTGCCCGAAGCGAGGTTGGCGTTGGTCGTGCCCTCGGGTCGGGCGCGCACGAGACCCGTAATGCTGACGACGAACTCGTTGCGCAGTTTTTCGGCTTCCGCGAACACCTCGGCCGCATCGGGATCGCAGACGATCTGCACGAGACCTTCACGGTCGCGCAGGTCGACGAAGATCACTCCACCATGATCGCGGCGGCGGTGGACCCAGCCTGCGACGGTGACCGTGCTGCCGATGAGGGTTTCGTTGACGTGACCGCAGTAATGTGTGCGCATAAGGGGCGGGGATGTTACAAACTCGGCCGCCCTGCCGCCACTACGATCTGAGGTACCACGCGCGATCGAGCTCCGTGACCTCGGCCGAAAACCGGTCGCACTCCTGGCGCTTGATCGCGAGGAAGACCTTCATAAACCCCTCCCCCAGCGCGACTTTCAGGAAATCCGACCCGGCAGCACGATCGATGGCCTCCTGCCAGGTTTGCGGCAATTCGCGACGGCTCCCGCTCTGCGATCCCGCGCTTTGCGACCCCGCACTCTGCGGGCCGTCACTTTGGCGATACCCGTTGCCGATGATAGGCGGACCCGGATCGAGCCTCTCCTCGATGCCCCGCTCGATCCCGGCAAGCACCGTGGCTGCCGCCAGATACGGATTGGCATCGGCGCCTGCGATGCGATGCTCGACATGTCGCGACGCGGGAGGCCCCACCGGAATGCGCAGCGACACCGAGCGATTGTTGACGCCCCAGTTCGCCGCGACCGGGGCATAACTTTGACTACGGAAACGCCGGTAGGAATTTCCGTTGGGCGCGAACACGAGCAAGCTCTCGGCCATCGTCGACTTGAGACCGCCGATGGCGTGCCGCAGGAGCGGGGTACCGGCAGCATCGTCGGAGGCGAAAAGATTCTGGCCAGAACCGTCCGCAAGACTCACATGCAGATGCATGCCGCTTCCGGCGAGATCGACGAACGGCTTCGCCATGAACGTCACGAGCAATCCATGACGAGCTGCGATGCCGCGTAGCAGACGCTTGAGCATCACGGCCTCATCGACGGCACGGAGGGCATCGTCGCGATGGGTGAGCGTGATTTCGAACTGCCCGGGCGCGTACTCGGACATCAAAGTTTCGGCGGGGATGCCTTGGGCGCGGGCGGCGGCATAGACCTCATCGAACACCGGCGCGAGTTCCTCGAGGCGTGCGAGGCTGTAGGCCTCGATGCGACCGGAGTCGCGCGCGATGGAGCCCGCGGGCGACGCATCGGCCTCGCGCAGCACGTAAAACTCGAGCTCCACGGCGAGCACCGGACGCATGCCGCGACCTTGGAGCCGGGAAATGGCGTGCGCGAGCACATGTCGCGGATCAGCGGGTGCGGGCTCGCCGCGTAAGCTGTACATCGACAGCATGACTTGCGCCGTCGGTCGCGAAAGCCAAGGTGCACGCGCCAACGTTCCTGCCACAGGCCGGCAAATCAGATCGGCGTCGCCCGTATCCCAAACGAGTCCTGTCGCATCGACGTCCGTTCCGGTGATGTCGAGGCCGAGAATAGACCCCGCGACGGGACGTCCATGCAGATAGAGTCGCTCGAGCTCGCCGACGCTCGCCGTTTTGCCCCGGGCGACACCCGAAGGGTCGGTGATGAAAAGCTGTACCGCCTCGATGTCGGGGTTTCGAGCCATAAATTCTTTGAGTTCGTCGCTCATTCGAGTTCAGTACTCATGGTTGAGTTGTCGCGTGAAGTGACGCCCAATCGACCGCGTCCAGAAAACCGGCGATCCCTGAGTACAGCGCATCGATGTGCGGTTGCCGCAGCATCGGCGCGGTCAGCATCATGTTGTGAAATGGGGTGACCAGCAATCCGCGATTGAGCAGCCAAAGATGTAGCGCGTGCTCGAGCTCGGGTCGCATGGCCGTCTCAGCCGCGCTGCCGTTGACGGGCGCGGGCCCGAAACCGAATTCGATCCGCGCCCCGACGCGCGAGACATGCCAATCCAGATTTCGAGTGGCAAATAATTCGAGCAAGCCCTGCTCGAGACGGCTCGCCGCCGCCTGCATCGCAAGATGCGTCGAGTCCGTATGCAGGTGCGCAAGCGCCGCTTCGAGCGCCGCGAAGACGAGCGGATTGGCCGCGAGCGTCGTGCCCATCCCCGAATGACCGCCCGTGCGCGAGGCGAGAACGCGCTGCATGCGCGCCTCGACTTCCGCGGTGAACCCAAGCACCGCACAGGGCAGTCCTCCGGCGATCGCCTTGCCACAAACCCAGAAGTCGCCATGCACACCGTGAGTTCCGGCGTAACCGCCGGGACCCGACGACAAGGTATGGGTTTCGTCGATGACGAGCAGCGCACCATGACGACGGCACAGCGACTGCAGCGTCGCGAGATAACCCGGCGCCGGCAGCACCATGCCGATGTTCGTCATCACGGGTTCGGCGATCACGGCCGCGATGTCGCCCACCTGCAGGGTGCGTTCGAGCTCCGAAACGTCGTTGAATTCGACAGCCACGGCCGCCTGCGAGTGATCGAGCGCGGGGCCGATCGCGCCCTCGCGCGGCACTGTGCGTCCCTGACGGAGACGGACGAGGGTCTCGTCGACGGCGCCGTGGTAACACCCCTGGAAAACGAGGATTTTCGGTCGATTCGTAAGCGCACGCGCCCAACGCAGCGCCGCACGATTGGCATCGGTTGCCGTCTGCATCACCTGCCAGAACGGCAAACCGAATCTTTGAGCGAGCCGCTCGCCGACGGCTGCAACGCGCTCATCGGGCAGCATGCAGGTGAGACCGCGACCCGACTGCAGCGCGATGGCCGCAGCGACGGCCGGCGGCGAATGGCCGAACATCGACCCCGTATCGCCCAGACAAAAGTCGGTGTAGCACTCGCCGTCGACGTCGGTCAGCGTCACACCTTCGGCATGGGCGACGAAGAGCGGATGGGGAGTACCCCAATCGGCCATCCAATGCATCGGTACGCCAGAGAGCCAATGCGCTCTCGAGCGCTCGGCGAGTTCACGCGAGCGCGGGCGCTTGACCACGAACGCCGCCCGCTCACTCTCGAGGAGGCGGGTCAGCGTGGTCGTCATCACTTCGCCTTGCGAGGTTTGGCGCGCGAGGGCTTCGCGGCGGGTTTGCTGCGCGTCGATTTGGTGGCAGCCGCTTTGTCGGCGTCAGGCTTTGCGCTCTCGCTCTTGGATCCGTCAGTCTTGGATCCTTCAGTCTTGGAGGCGTCGGACTTCGCAGCGTCCGTCTTTGCCGCGTCAGATTTCGAGGCCTCGCCGTCCTTCGATTCGGACTTCGGCTTCTCCTCGCCTTCGCCGGCGAGATTGCGTTTGCGGTCTTGATCGGACTTGAAATCGGTTTCGTACCAACCGCCGCCCTTCAGTCGGAAGATCGGCGCAGACACCAGTTTGACGAGGGAGCTCTTCCCGCAGGCTTCGCACTTGCGCAGCGGCTTGTCGGAAATTTTTTGCAGGACCTCGGTCTGCGCTCCGCAGGCCCGGCACTCGTATTCGTAAAACGGCATGGCGCGGGATTATAGCGGCTCAGTGAATGAGCGCTCGATCATGCGTTTTTCCCGAAAGCGAGTCGACCGTCCTCCCCCACGCTAACGTGGATGTGATCACCGGGCAGGTACCGGCCCTGCAGCAACTGCTGCGCGAGCGGATTCTCGATCTGCTGTTGGATCGCGCGCTTGAGCGGGCGGGCGCCATACACCGGATCGAAGCCGGCTTCGCCGAGGAGGTCCCGCGCCCGGTCATCGAGGGCGAGATCGAGGCCTCGCTCGACGAGTCGCTTGCGAAGCTGCCCGAGCTGGATGTCGACGATCGCGCGGATCTGCTCGGTGCCGAGCGGATGGAACACGACGATGTCGTCGATGCGGTTGACGAACTCGGGTCGGAAATTCTGCTGCACGATTTCGAGCACAGCGCTCTTCATGCGAACGTAGTTCTTCTCGCCCGCGTGTTCTTGGATGACCTGCGAGCCGAGGTTCGAGGTCATGATCACGACCGTATTGCGAAAATCGACGGTGCGGCCCTGGCCATCGGTGAGGCGGCCGTCATCGAGCACCTGCAGCAAAATGTTGAAGACGTCGGGGTGCGCCTTCTCGACCTCATCGAGCAAGATCACCGCATAGGGCCGACGACGGACGGCCTCGGTGAGATAACCGCCCTCTTCGTACCCGACATACCCCGGCGGCGCGCCGATGAGTCGCGCGACCGAGTGCTTTTCCATGAACTCCGACATGTCGATGCGCACCATCGACTCTTCGGTGTCGAAGAGAAATTCCGCGAGCGCCTTGCAGAGCTCGGTCTTGCCGACGCCCGTGGGCCCGAGGAACAGGAATGACCCGTTCGGTCTTCGCGGATCGGAGAGGCCGGCGCGCGATCGTCGGATGGCGTTCGAGACGATGCGTACGCCCTCCTCCTGCCCGACGACACGTCGCGACAGCGCTTCTTCCATGCGCAGGAGTTTTTCTTTCTCGCCCTCGAGCATCTTCGACACCGGAATGCCGGTCCACTTCGAGACGACCTCGGCGATTTCTTCGTCGGTGACTTTGTTTCGTACGAGCTGGGTCGCGCGACCCTCTGCAGCCTGGGCTGCAGCGAGTTTCTTCTCGAGCTCGGGGATGCGCCCGTATTGCAGCTCGGCCATGCGAGCGAGGTCGCTCCGTCGCCGCGCCGCGTCGAGCTCGTTGCGAACCTTTTCGAGCTCTTCTTTGATGCCGGAAGCCCCTTGCAGTGTCGCCTTCTCGGCCTTCCAGATCTCCTCGAGATCGGCGTACTCGCGCTCGAGCTGCGCGAGGTTTTCTTCGAGTGTGGCGAGTCGCTTGCGCGTGGCTTCGTCCTTTTCTTTCTGGAGCGCGACCTGCTCGATCTTCAGCTGGATGATGCGTCGCTCGAGTTTGTCGAGTGCCTCGGGTTTGGAGTCGATCTCCATGCGGATGCGCGCAGCCGCCTCGTCGATGAGATCGATGGCCTTGTCGGGCAACTGACGATCGGCGATGTAGCGGTGCGAAAGCGTGGCGGCCGCGACGATGGCCGGGTCGGTGATGTCGACGCCGTGGTGCACTTCGTATCGCTCCTGCAGACCGCGCAGGATGGCGATGGTGTCTTCGACGGAAGGTTCGTCGACCAACACCTTCTGGAAGCGTCGCTCGAGGGCGGCGTCCTTCTCGATGTATTTGCGGTATTCATCGAGCGTCGTTGCACCCACGCAATGCAGCTCGCCGCGCGCGAGCGCGGGCTTCAGCATATTGCCGGCGTCCATCGCACCCTCGGCTTTGCCCGCGCCGACCATGGTGTGCAGCTCATCGATGAAGAGAATGACCTGACCTTCCTGCTTGGAAAGATCGTTGAGCACGCCTTTCAGGCGCTCCTCGAACTCGCCGCGGAATTTCGCGCCAGCAATGAGCGCGCCCATGTCGAGCGCGAGGATGCGCTTGTTGCGCAGACTCTCGGGTACTTCACCGTTGATGATGCGCTGGGCGAGACCTTCGACGATGGCGGTCTTGCCGACGCCCGGCTCACCGATCAACACCGGGTTATTTTTGGTCCGGCGCTGCAGTACCTGGATGGTCCGACGAATTTCGTCGTCTCGTCCGATCACGGGGTCGAGCTTGCCGTCGCTCGCGCGCTTGGTCAGATCGATGGTGAACTTCTCGAGCGCCTGTCGACCTTCTTCGGCATTGGGGTCTTGCACTTTTTCCCCACCACGAATCTCGTCGATCGCTTTCTCGACGGCCGCCTTGGAGAACCCGGCGTCCTTCAAAAGACGCGCAAGCAGCGCCCGATCCTCGAAGGCCGCGAGCACGAAGAGTTCGCTCGAGATGAATTGATCGCCTTTGCCCTGCGCCAACTTGTCCGTGACGTTGAGCAAGCGCTGCAGATCGTTGGAGATGTGGACGTCGCCCGGCGTGCCCTCGACCTTTGGTAACCGGTCGAGCGCCGCGCTCAGATCGCTGCGCAGCCGCTGCAGGTTGCCGCCCGCCTTGGCGAGCAGCGGTCGGACGGTGCCACCTTGCTGGTCGATTAGCGCGAGGAAGACATGAGCCGGTTCAATGATTTGATGGTCGCGCCCGAGCGCGAGCGATTGAGCCTCGCCGAGGCCTTGTCGGAATTTTTCGGTCAGCTTGTCCTGGCGCATGAGCGCTGCCCTCGCGTGAGCCGTCTTCAGTTACCCGCTTAAGTTAGGGCATCGCAGGGGGTTTCAAGGGTGCGGCGGGCCGCTCTGCCCCCGAATGACGGCGGGGCGTCAGTGCAATTGCGACTCGGCGAGGATGACCACGCCAACGCCCACACCGATCCAGAGGACCTGGAAGGCACTGGCACGCAGGTCGGTCTTTCGATGCAGGCCGGGGATGAGATCCGCGACGGCCACGTACAACAGGCTCGCGGCTGCGACGGCCAGCGCGTACGGCAGCAAGGCCATCGCATCGCGCAGCGCCCACCAGCCGACGAGCCCGCCGAGGACCGCCGTGAAGCCCGAGACCAGGTTCCAGGTGAAGGCCCTCGCCCGACTGAATCCACCGTGGAGGAGAACGGCGAAGTTGCCGACCTCCTGGGGAATTTCGTGGGCCATGATGGCGAACGCGGTCACGACGCCGAGATGAAAATCGGTCAGGAACGCGGCAGCGATCAGCACGCCGTCGATGAAGTTGTGCAGGCCGTCGCCGACCATGGTGAGCCAACCGGAGGCTTCGCGACGGTGGTGTTCGTGGGTGTGCGCCGTCTCCACCGCTTCGGTATGACAGTGCCGCCACAACAAGAATTTTTCGAGGACAAAGAAAAGCGCGATGCCGCACAGCAGCGCGACGCCGACCCCGTGCACCCGAAAAGGCCCCGCTCCGGCCATGGCATGGGGAATGAGCGCAAGCAAGGCGGTCGCGAGCAGCGTGCCCGTCGCAAAACTCACGCTGTGGGGCATGACCCGATCCCGACTCGCCGCCGGGAGCAACAGGAACACGCCGGCGATCAGGGCCGAGAGCAGCCCGCCGAGCGCGGTGAACAGGAGGATCGCCGGGAGGGTGTCCATGGAGTGTTATATTCTAACACCATATCAGGGCCGCCATCCGACCGGTCCGCTGGTCCCGCCGGTGCGAGAAGAATCGGACCGGATCGGCGGCCGTGCACCATTCCCCGCCATCGACCTGCCCGACGCCGAGCGCCGCGAGCCGCTGCCGCGCGAGCGCCGGCAGATCGCATTGCCAGCGACCCTTGGGGTTTCGCTGGAAAGCCGCCTCGACGGCCCCTGGCACGCCAGAGTGGCCTGGCGGACCGGCCAGAAAGGCCTCGCGGACCTCCTCGCCCACCTCGAAGTGCGCGGGCCCGATGGCGGGACCGAGCCAGACCACGAGGTCAGAGGGCGGCCTCGTCATGGCCGCCACCGTCGCCTCGAGCACGCCGGCGGCCAGACCTCGCCAACCGGCGTGGGCGGCGCCAAGCACACGCCCGTCGCGACTCGAAAAAAGCACCGGCAGACAATCGGCCACCTGGATGGCGAGCACGATGCCCGGGGTGCGCGTCACGATGGCATCCGCTCGAGGCCGCGACCCGCCTTCGGGACGAGTACGCTCATCGACTTCGATGACGTCTTTTCCGTGAACCTGATCGAGCCACACGGGCTCGGAGGGCAAACGCAGCGCATTGGCGAGTCGACGTCGATTCTCGAACACGGCCGATGGGTCGTCGCCCACGTGCACACCGAGATTGAGAGTGTCCCAAGGCGGCTCACTCGCGCCGCCACTACGCAAGGAGAAGGCGGCGCGAACCCCAGCCGGTGCCGCCCAGCGCGGCTCCAGAACGGGAACGGTCATTTTCCGCCCTCGCCGACACCGCTCTCGCCTTCACCTTCGCTCAATATTTTGAGCAGCTTCGCGAAATCTTTGGGCAACGGCGACTCGAAGCTCATCTCTCTCCCGTGCTTCGGATGCGTGAGCGTGAGACGCGAGGCATGCAGCGCTTGTCGACCGAAAGACGACATGGCCTCTCGTACGGCGGGTGCCACGCCCGCCGGAGTGCGGCGCCGTCCCGCGTAGACCGGGTCGCCCACGACCGGATGTCCGATGTGGGCAAGATGCACGCGGATCTGATGCGTGCGCCCCGTCTCGAGCTGCACGCGCACGAGCGTATGCGCGCTGAATCGCCGTTCGATGCGGTAATGCGTGATCGCCTCGCGACCATCGCCGCGCACGGCCATGCGCGTGCGTTGGGTGCGATGTCGACCGATCGGCTCATTGACGGTGCCACCTCCCGTCATCACGCCTTGGCAGAGCGCAAGATACTCGCGACCCATATCCCGCTCGGCGAGCGCACGAACGAGCACTGCCTGAGCTTCGGGCGTACGTGCGACGACGAGCAATCCCGAGGTGTCCTTGTCGAGCCGGTGCACGATGCCTGCGCGAGGAACCTGGGCGAGTTTCGGATCGAGTTGGAGCAAGGCGTTCTGGAGCGTGCCTTCTGAGATACCGGCGCCCGGATGGACGACGAGCCCCGCCGGCTTGTCGATGACGAATATCGCGGCGTCGCGATGTACCACGCGAAACGGGACGGCCGGGTCACCCGCGCTCACACGCTCGTCGGCGATGAACTCCGCCTCGACCCGCACCTGAGCGCCCGCACGCACGGGCTCGCGCCGAGCCGGAGCGACCCCCTCGATGAGCACGCGGCCGTCGTCGATCCAGCGTTGCAATCGCGCCCGCGAGTACTGCGGCAGCAATTGCGCCAGGGCGACATCGAGACGCTCGCCCGCAAGGGAATCGGGCAGCGTGAGTTCGTGAATCTCCGGGGGGGACATGCGCTCGGATATAATGCCCGTCCCTGCCACCCGGAATCCAACCCAACCGATGCGAGCGCCCCAAAGCAAAATTTCGGCGATGACGTCCCTGCAGCGCCTGATGCGCACCGGACTCGTGCTCAGCCTCCTCCTCGCGATCGGCGCCTGCGCCTCAGGGCGGGAAGACCTCGACACGGCGCGTGGCGGTGCCGGGTTGGTTTACGAACGTGCGCGAAAGGCGCTAGACAACCAGGATTACGAGAACGCCATCCGCGTATACGAAGCGCTCGTGGCGCGCTATCCGTTCGGACCAGAAGCCCGCCAGGCGCGGCTCGATCTCATCTACGCGTACTACAAGGGCCGCGAGACGGAGTCGGCACTCGACCAGGCCGACACCTTCATGCGCGAGAACCCGACGCATCCGCGTCTCGACTACGCGTGGTACGTCAAAGGTCTCGTCGACTTCGAGCGCTCGGCGAACTTCATCGAGCGCTGGTTCGACGTCGATCTCGACGAGCGGCCGCCGCAGACCGCGCAGCGCGCTTTCAACTCGTTCCGCAAAGTCGTCGAAGACTATCCGCGCAGCGAGTATGCGCACGATGCGCGCCGACGAATGATCTATCTGCGCAATCGCCTCGCCGACTACGAAATCTACGTTGCGCGTCATTACATGGAACGTGGCGCATGGGTGGGCGCTTCGCGACGCGCCAAAGAAACCATCGAGCAATACGATGGAGCGCCCGCTGTTCGGGACGCTCTCGAAATTCTCATCGAGTGCTATGACCGCCTCGAGATGAAAGAACTCGCCGATCAGACCCGCGAGATCTACGCCGCCAATTACGGTGGCGTGGCTGAGAAAGTCGTCCCCATCAAGAAACCCTGGTGGAGAATCTGGGGCTGATATCCGGGCGCTGATGTCCGGGCGCTGACTTCAGCGCCGATATCCACTCGTGATCGGATAGCGCCAATCGCGTCCGAAGCCGCGGCGACTCACGCGCACTCCAGGCGGCGCCTGACGCCGCTTGTATTCGTTCCGCTTCACGAGATCGAGCACACGGCCCACCGTCGATCGGTCGAAGCCTCTCGCCACGATCTCATCGACCGAAAGGTCTTGCTCGATGAAGGCCTCGAGGATCGGGTCGAGCACCTCGTACGGTGGCAATGAATCGGCGTCTTTCTGGTCGTGGCGCAATTCGGCCGAAGGCGGTCGCTCGATCACCTTGACGGGAATGACCGGCGTCTCGCCTGCTGCGGTGGCGAGCGCATTGCGATACGCCGAGAGCTTGTAGACCAGAAGCTTGCTGCAATCTTTGATCGGCGCGAAGCCGCCTGCCATGTCGCCGTAAAGCGTGGCGTAGCCGACCGCCATTTCGCTCTTGTTGCCGGTGGTGAGCAACATGCGGCCTGTCTTGTTGGAGATACCCATGAGCAACTGCATGCGGCATCGCGACTGGATGTTCTCCTCGGTGGCATCAGGCTCGCGACCTGCGAACTCGTCGCGTAGCGCCGCGAGCGTCGCGTCGAACATTCCCTCGATCGGGATCACCGAATATTTGACGCCGAGGCGCAGTGCCTGCGCAGCCGCCTCATCGAGACTGAGCTGAGAGGTGTAACGCGAAGGCATCATCACCGCCTGCACCCGATCGGCACCGAGTGCGTCGACGGCGATGGCGAGCGTGAGCGCGGAGTCGATACCGCCGGAGAGCCCGAGCACGACGCCCGGAAAGCGATGTTTGCCGACGTAGTCGCGAACACCGAGCACCAGTGCTTGGTAGACCTCTGCGACTTCATCGAGCGGCGCGGCGATCCGAGCTTGGCGCACAGGCTCGACCGCGCCCGAGCTTGCCCGCCTGAACTCGATGTGCTCCAAAGATTCGACGAACGCTGGCGAGCGATGCACCACCTCGCCCCTCGCATCGACGACGACACTCTGACCGTCGAACACCAACTCGTCCTGACCACCGACGAGGTTGACGTACACCAAGGACACGCCCGTTTCGATCGCCCGCTTCTGCAAGAGCGCCTCACGCGCGACCTGCTTGCCGTGTTCGTAGGGCGAGGCGTTGGTGACGATCAGCAGCTCGGCGCCCGCAGCGCGCGCAGCCTTGGCGGGCGCTTCCTGCCAGATGTCTTCGCAGATCAGTACACCAATCTTGATGCCACGATGTTCGAGAACGCAGGGCGCGCCACCGCGTGCGAAATAGCGTTGCTCGTCGAAGACGCCGTAATTGGGTAGAGAAGCTTTGCGATATCGCGCGCGCTCAGCACCACCCTCGATCCAGGCGACCGAGTTGTAAATACCCTGATCGGTGTACTCCGGAAAGCCCACCAACATCGCAGGAAGACCCGTAGCCTCGATGCAGCGCGTGAGCGCGGAGTCGACCTGCCGACGAAACCCGCGATGGAAAAGCAGATCTTCGGGCGGATAACCCGCCAGTGTGAGTTCAGGGAAGACGACGAGGTCCGCCCCTGCCGCCCGGTCGTCGGCCGACGACTGCAAGACGCGGGCGGCGTTGCCGCCCACATCGCCCACGAGCAGGTTGACCTGCGCGAGGGCGATTCGCAGCGACTCGCCCGTCAAGCCTTCCGGCGCTTGCGCAACTGCCCTTCGATCGCCGAGCCGAGTTCGGCTGGTGATCGAACCGTGCGCACGCCTGCCGCCTCGAGGGCGCGGAATTTATCGGCGGCCGTACCCTTGCCACCGGCGATGACCGCGCCCGCATGACCCATGCGCTTGCCCGGAGGAGCCGTGACACCCGCAATGTAGGCGACCACGGGCTTCGTGACGTGCTGACGGATGAACTCCGCGCCCGCCTCTTCGTCGCTGCCGCCGATCTCGCCGACCATCACGATGCCTTCGGTCTTCGGGTCGTCCTGGAAGAGCGCGAGCACGTCGATGAAATTCATGCCGCGCACTGGGTCTCCACCGATGCCCACGCAGGTGCTCTGACCAAGGCCGTTGTTCGTGGTCTGGAAGACCGTCTCGTACGTGAGCGTGCCGGATCGCGACACGATGCCGACACAACCCGGCTTGTGGATGAAGCCCGGCATGATGCCGATCTTGCACTCGCCCGGCGTGATGATGCCGGGACAGTTCGGACCGATGAGTCGCGATTTTGATCCCGCGAGCGCGGTCTTCACGCGCACCATGTCGTTCACCGGGATGCCCTCGGTGATGCAGACGATGAGTTCGATGCCTGCGTCGGCCGCTTCGAGGATCGCATCGGCGGCATACGCCGCCGGGACGTAGATCATCGAGGCGTTGGCGTCCGTGGCCGTGACGGCATCGTGCACGGTGTCGAAGACCGGTCGGTCGAGGTGCTTGTCGCCACCCCGTCCCGGCGTGACGCCGCCGACGACTTGAGTGCCGTAGGCGATGCACTGTTCGGAGTGGAAGGTGCCTTGTTTGCCGGTGAAACCCTGGCAGATCACTTTGGTGTTCTTGTCGACGAGAATGCTCATGAGTCGAATCCTGTCAGCTTGTGGTACGAGCGCGAACGACGAAGTGCGTCAGCGCGCGGCCGCGACGACTTTTTGCGCCGCATCGGTGAGATCTTTGGCGGCGATGACCTTGAGCCCACTGGAGGCCAACATCTCGCGCGCCTTTTCGGCGTTAGTACCCTCGAGGCGCACGACCACCGGAACCTTGACGCCCACGTTCTTGACGGCCGTGATGACGCCCTCGGCGATGAGGTCGCAGCGCACGATGCCGCCGAAGATGTTGACGAGGATCGCCTTCACCTTGGGGTTCGAGAGAATGAGCTTGAACGCCACCGTGACGCGTTCGGCGGTCGCGCCGCCACCCACGTCGAGGAAGTTCGCAGGCGAACCGCCGTGCAACTTGATGAGGTCCATCGTGGCCATCGCGAGCCCTGCGCCGTTGACCATGCATGCGATGTCACCGTCGAGCGACACGTAGTTGAGATCGTGCTGGCTCGCCTGCAACTCCATCGGATCTTCTTGTGCGGTATCGCGCATTGCCGCGAGTGCCTTCTGCCGGTACGTGGCATTGGCATCGATGTTGATCTTGGCATCGAGCGCGACGAGCTCGCCCGTCTTGGTGACGATCAGCGGATTGACCTCGAGGAGACTCGCGTCCTTGTCGAGGTAAAGCTGATAAAGCGCCATCGCAATTTTCTGGAACTGCGCGATCTGCGCATCTTTGAAACCCAGAGCAAAGGCCATGCGACGGCACTGATAGGGCTGCAGGCCCGCCGCCGGATGGATATTCACCGTAGTGATTTTTTCGGGTGAGTGCTCGGCGACTTCTTCGATGTCCATGCCGCCCGCTGCGGAACCCACCATCGCAATGAAACCCTTTTCGCGATTGAGCGTGAGCGAGAGATAGATCTCCCGATCGATGGCCGAGCCCGTCTCGACATACACGCGATCGACGGGCAATCCTTCGGGTCCCGTCTGCTTGGTCGCAAGACGCGTGCCGAGCATCGCCTTCGCGGCATCGCGAACCGAATCGATGTCGCGCGCGAGCTTGACGCCGCCCGCTTTGCCGCGACCACCGGCATGTACCTGCGCCTTCACGACCCAGACCTGACCGCCGAGCGCTTGCGCTGCGGCCACGGCCTCCTCGGGCGTCGCCGCGACGCGGCCGGCCGGAACCGGTATTCCGTACGCCGAAAAGACTTCCTTCGCCTGATATTCGTGAAGATTCATCGAGACCCCCGACTAGCTGGACTAAACTCCCATTTTGGTCGAAACCCGAGGTTTAGGGAACCGCTGATGACGGATGCGCTCTCCTCTTTGCTTCAGGGGCTCGTCGCCCTGACCACCCCGGGGGTATTTCCCCTCGTGGCGGCCGCGCTCGGGCTCATCGTCGGCAGTTTTCTGAACACCGTGATCCACCGGCTTCCGCGCATGCTCGAGCGCGAGTGGCGCGAGCAGTGCGCCGAGCTCGAGGGCCGCGCGCTCGACTCCCCTCGCTACGATCTCATCGCCCCACGATCGCACTGTCCGACTTGTCAGACGCCGCTTCGCGCCCCGCATCTCGTTCCCGTCGTGAGCTGGCTCGCGCTGCGCGGTCGGTGCGCAGCCTGTGGAACGTCGATCTCGCTGCGCTATCCACTCATCGAGATCGGCACCGCGATCGCCTTCGCGATCGTCGCGTCGAAATTCGGCGGAGGACTCGAAGGGTGGGCGGCCCTCTTGGTCACGGCGTGTCTCATCGTGCTAGCGGTCATCGACTTCGACACGCACTATCTGCCCGATCAGCTCACGCTGCCCCTGCTCTGGATCGGACTCGCCGCCGCACTCGCCGGCGACGTACGCACGGCGGTGATCGGTGCGATCGTGGGCTACCTCTCGTTGTGGGCGTTCTATCACCTCTTCAAGCTCGTCACCGGCAAGGAGGGCATGGGCTACGGCGACTTCAAATTATTCGCGGCGCTCGGAGCCTGGCTCGGACCGGCGGCACTCATGCCGATCATCCTCCTCGCCTCCATCGCCGGTGCGGCGGTTGGCCTCGCGCTCGTGTTCTTCTTCGCGCGATCACGCGAGCAGCCGCTCGCCTTCGGGCCATTTCTCGCAGCCGCCGGTTGGCTCGTGATGTTGCTCGGCGAAGGCGTCCCCGGCAGTCTGCTGATCAAAGATTGGACGGGGTTCTGATCGATGTTCAAAGTCGCACTCACCGGAGGAATCGCGAGTGGCAAATCGCGCGTCGCCGATATCTTTGAATCACTCGGCGTCACCGTCATCGACAGCGATGCGATCGCTCGCGAGGTCGTGGCGCCCGGAAGCGAGGGTCTCCTCGCCATCGTGCAGCGATTCGGCCCGTCGGTATTGACCGAAGATGGGCAACTCGATCGGCGCGCGTTGCGCGAGATCGTCTTCGCTGACCCGAGCGCTCGAGGCGACCTCGAAGCCATCACCCATCCGCGAATTCGCGCGCGGATGGGGGCGCTCAATCGTCAGGCGGAGGGGCCCTATCTGATCAATGCAATTCCGTTGCTCATCGAAACCGGAGGGCGCCGCGACTTCGATCGAGTACTGGTGGTCGATTGCCCGGAGGATTTGCAGATCGCCCGAGTCATCGCCCGCGACCGCATCGATGAGGCGGCCGCTCGAGCGGTCCTGGCGGCGCAGGCCTCGCGTGCGGCGCGGCTCGCCTTGGCCGATGACGTCATCGTGAACGACGGCGATCTCGAGAGCCTCCAAAAGGCGGTCGGAGCGCTACACGAGCGTTACCTCGACCTCTCTCGGACGGGGTCGACTTCCTGATCGGAACAACTCGGGTGGCGGTCGGCGGCGGGCTGTAACAGAATAGTCCCATGACCGAGGTGGCCGCAGAGGGGGCAGCCACGGCGCCTGCGGGCAACGAGGGGCCTCTTGTTTTCGAGCAACCGCTGAACGAGCGGATGAGGGCCTATTTGCGCATCGATTTCCTCTACAACCAAGGTCTCTTCCACGCGCACTCGAGTTCTCAGTGGGGTAGTCGAGCCTCGATCTCGAGTCTGCTCGACATCCTCGCCATCATCACCCGCAGCGACATTCGCGCCGACGTCCTCAAAGAACTCGAACGACAGATCGCGGTGTACACCGAGTTCCAGCGACGACCCAACATCGACGTCGATCGACTGCAAGCACTCGTCGCCAACCTCACGCGACTGCGCACCGAGTTGCTTGGTGCGGGATCAAGCTGGCTGCAGCCGCTGCGTGACTCGAACTTTCTCGCGGCGATTCGACATCGCAGCACCATACCGGGCGGCACTTGCGACTTCGATCTGCCCGACTTGTCGTTCTGGTTGGCCCAACCGAGTACGTCGCGCGAACAGGCTCTGGCCGAATGGCTCGCGCTGTTGCGCCCACTGTGTGATTCGATCGCGGAGCTCTTGTGGCTGACGCGTCAAGGCGGTCGTCTGCGCAGCGAGGTCGCCTCGAACGGCGTCTTCCACATCACCTTCGATCGAGGCCAGCCCGTGCAATTGCTGCGCGTGGCGGTTCCCGCAGATCTCGGAGTGTTCCCCGAAATCAGCGGCAGTCACTATCGCGCGAGCGTGCGCTTTGTGAGCTGGCAAGGACTCAACGAGCGAGCCCGTCAGGTCGAAAACGACATTCCCTTCGATCTCATCTGCTGCAGTTGATGAAACTCTACGACAACGACTTCGCTCCGAGCCCGCGCCGAGTGCGCATGTTCATCGCCGAAAAAGGCCTCGAAGCCCGGGGCGTGGTGATCACCCGAATACCGGTCGACATCGCAGCCAACGAGACCGGTGGTGCCGCATTCCGCGAAGTGAATCCGCTCGGCGAAGTACCCGTGCTCGAACTCGACGACGGGACTCGCATCCGCGAGTCCCTCGCGATCTGTCGATATCTCGAGGCGCTCTACCCTGACCCCTGCCTCTTGGGCGCGACGCCGCTCGAGCGCGCCCGCATCGAGGCGATGACGCTCGAGCTGATGTTCAGGGTGTACGTGCCGACCACTCACGCGTTTCGTCATACCCACAAGTTTTGGCAAGGGCGCGTCACACAGATTGCAGACTACGGCGCCTTGGCTCGCGAGCAGGTGCTGGGTGAATGGCGACGCCTCGACGGCTTGCTCGCCGAACGGCCTTACGTTGCGGGCGAAGCGTTCAGCATGGCCGACATCGTCGCGTTCACGACGCTCGAGTTCGGCAAACCCTCCGGCATTCGCCTGCAACCGGATCAGGTCAACCTCGGACGCTGGCACGCGGCGATCGCCGCGCGACCGAGCGCCAAGGCCTGAGTCCTCAGGGCGTTTTGATGCCGAGCATGGCTGCGGCGAACGCCCACTGATCCGCGAAGTCTTCGATCTGCATCCAGGTCGGCTTGCCTGCACCGTGTCCCGCGCGCGTCTCAACACGCAGCAGGATCGGTGAGGCACAACCCTGAGCATGCTGCAGCGCGGCGGCGAATTTATAGCTGTGCCAAGGTACGACGCGATCGTCGCGATCCGCCGTCGTGATGAGCGTCGGCGGATAGCACGCCCCCGGTTTCACGTTGTGCACGGGTGAGTACGCGAGCAAGGCCTCGAATTCCTTCGGATCCTCCGAGAGGCCGTAGTCCGACGACCACTGACGCGCATTGGCACTCGCCGTGTGATAACGAAGCATGTCGAGCACACCCACGCCCGGCAGCGCCGCGGCGAAAAGATCGGGTCGCTGCAGCAGCGTCGCACCGACGAGCAAGCCGCCGTTGCTGCGCCCCGAAATGGCGAGTCGACGCGGATTAGTGTACCCGTCGCGAATGAGATATTCGGCGGCCGCGATGAAATCGTCGAATACGTTTTGCTTGCGCGTCTTGGTACCCGCTTCGTGCCAAGGCTCACCGTATTCGCCACCACCTCTGAGATTGGCCTCGACGTAGATACCGCCCATTTCGAGCCAGGTGATGACGGTAGGCCGGAAGGTCGGCGTCACCGATACGTTGAAGCCGCCGTATCCATAAAGCAGCGTCGGCGCCTCTCCGTTCTTCACGAGATCACGACGGTGCGTGATGAACATCGGCACGCGTGTGCCGTCCTTGCTCGTGTAGAACTCCTGCCGCGTCACATAGCGCGAAGTGTCGGCACCGAACGCCGGCGCCCGCCAGACGCTCGTCGACAGATCGCCAAGATCGAGGCGCATCACCTGTCCCGGCCGCAGGTAGTCGGCATACGCAAAGAAAGTTTCGGTATCGGTGGCGTTGCCTCCGAACCCGGCGATGGTGCCCAAACCCGGTACGGCGACTTCGCCGAGCGCACGTCCATCACGATTAAAAACTCGAGCGACACCGTGCGCATCGCGAACGTAGCGAACGATGATGCGCCCGCCGACGAAGCTCGCCTCATCGAGTGCAAGCGTGTCTTGAGGGACGAGCTCGCGCCACTTTTGAGGCGAGGGATCACGCGCGTCGACGGCGATCACCCGGCTCTGCGGCGCGTTGTTCGTGGTGACGACGTAGATCGTGTCGCCCTCGCTGCCGATGATGGAATAGCGAGCATCCCAAGCGCCGAAGAGCGTACGGGCCGGCGCCTTCGGGTCGCGCAGGTCGATGAGGTCGATGCCGTTCGTGCGATAACCATCGAACATCGAAACGAAGAGCCAACGGCCATCGTCGGAGACGCTGGCCGACGGAGCGCGTCGCGGGTGGTCCTTCACACGATACACCTCGGTATCGCGGTCTTGCGACTCGCCGAGGCGATGGAAAAGGACGACCGGCTGAGCCTGATCGTCCCCACGCGAGGCATCGTCGGCACGGCGCGGATAACGGCTGTAGTACACGCCCGATCCGCCGGGCGCCCAAGAGAGTTCCCAGAACTTGGTGAAGCGAAGTTCGTCGGGCAGGTCGACCCCGTCGGAGGTACGACGGAATTTCCAGATCTCCCAGTCGGTGCCGCCATCGGACAACGAATAGGCGATGAGCTTGCCATCGGGGGACGGCTCGTAACGCGCGAGCGCCACGGTGGCGTCACGGCTCGCGGCATTCGGATCGAAGAGCACGCGCGGCTTGCCCTGCAGAGAGTCTGCGACGTACAGCACGCTTTGGTTCTGTCGGCCGTCGTTGCGGACAAAGAAATACTTGCCGCCTTTCTTGCGCGGCACGCCGACTCGCTCGTAGTTCCAGAGTTCGGTCAGTCGCTTCTGGATCCACTCACGCTGGGGCAGCGACTCGAGCCAGGGCTTGGCGAGCGCATTTTGTGCCGCGACGAACTCGCGCGTGGCCGGTGCAGTGGGCTGCTCGAGCCAACGGTAAGGATCGGCGACCGACTTGCCGTGGTAGACGTCGACGACCGAACCCCGCGTCGCGTTCGGATAGGACAGCGAGGCAGACGAAGCTTTGTTTTCGGGCATGGCGGTCTGGGTGGTGAGCGTGAGGAGCAGAGCGGCGGCGAGCGCGAAGCGTCGCGGGTGGCGATGGGACATATTCCTCTCTACACTGGGTTTCATCTGGATGACGCATGTTACTGGACACCTACGCATGATGTGCAGCACTTTGAAATCACTGTCCCTCGGGGTGATCGCGACGACCGCCCTCGCCTTGTCGGCCGCCGCCTCGGCCGCGACGCCCCAGCGCCTCAGCATCGACCGGCTCTTCGCCGCACCCGACCTCTCCGGTCCGTCTTTGCGCGGCGCGCGGTTCTCGCCCGACGGCAAGCTCGTCACCTATCTGCAGGGCAAGCCCGACGCCAAAGATCGTCTCGACATCTGGGCCTACGACACTTCGACCCGTCGCACACGACTCCTCGTCGACTCCGCCGCGCTCGTCGCCGATGAAGGCAAACTCTCCGCCGAAGAAGAGGCACGCCGCGAGCGCGCCCGAACGTCCTCGCTTGCGGGCATCGTCGAATACGAGTTCTCGCCGAACTCACGCTATCTGCTCATCCCGCTTTCGGGAGACCTATATCTCTACGATCTGCGCGCGGCCTCAGCGGCCGCTGCCGTGCGTCGCCTCACCTCGACGCCTGCTGCCGAAACCGACGCGCGCTTCTCGCCGCGCGGTCGCTACGTCAGTTACGTGCGCGATCAAAACCTGTTCGTGCTCGAACTGAACACGGGCAATGAACGCGCGATCACCCGAGCTGGGGGCGGCCTGCTGTCCTTCGGCGTGGCTGAGTTCATCGCCCAGGAAGAAATGGATCGCAGCACCGGCTACTGGTGGTCACCAGACGAACGACGCCTCGCCTACACCCGCGTGGACGAATCGACGGTCGACGAAGTCGAGCGTTTCGAAATCTACGCCGAGACGGTCAAAGTCATTCGACAACGCTATCCGGCCGCGGGTCGCCCGAATGCCCGCGTCGATCTTTTCGTGCACGATCTCGATCGCGCCAGCGATCACGAACTGCCCGCCGCCTCGGCGGGCGACGGCTATCTCGCGCGGGTCAATTGGTTCCCCGACTCGGCGGCGCTTGCTGTCCAGCGTCAACCCCGCGATCAAAAATTACTGCAGCTCTGGCGGGTCGATGCGAGCTCGGGCGCGGGTCGACTGCTGATCGAGGAGCGCAGCGACACTTGGGTCGATCTGCACGATGAACTGACGTTCTTGAAGCAGCGACCCGCTTTTATTTGGTCGTCGGCGCGAAGCGGCTATGACCATCTCTATCTCTTCGATTACGAAGGCAGATTGTTGAGACCGATCACGGCAGGCCCATGGATGGTGGCGGGCAGCGGTCGCGAGCGCGCCCTCGAGACGGTCGACGAAACGCGGGGCCTCGTCTACTTCACGGCCAATCGCGACACGCCGCTCGAGCGACATCTCTATGTGGCTCCGCTCGAAGGACCTTCGGATGTGGCAGGTATCGAACGCGGCATCAAAAGACTGAGCCGAGAGTCCGGTTGGCATGCGAACAGTCTGTCGGCCGACGGAAAATATTGGCTCAACACCTTCTCGACGCCCGACTCCCCACCCTCGCTGAGCTTGCGCCGTACCGACGGCAGCCTCGTCGACGTACTCGTCGCCAATAAACTGGATGACACGCACCCGTACGCACCGTACCTTCCGCTACATCGGCCCACCGAGTTCGGCACCCTCAAGGCGAGCGATGGGCAAACGCTGCACTACCAGCTCACTCGACCCGTCGGCATGCAGGAGGGACGCCGCTACCCCGTCATCGTCGAGGTGTATGGCGGCCCCGGCGTACAAAATGTTCGCAAAGCCTGGGGCGGTCTATTCAGACAATATCTCGCTCAGCAGGGATACGTCGTATTCACGGTGGACAACCGCGGCTCGGCATTCCGAGGTCGTGCGTTCGAGGGGGCGCTATATCGGCGCATGGGCACGGTCGAAGTCGAGGACCAGGTCCGTGGCGTCGAATTTCTCAGAACGCTGCCTTTCGTGGACGGCACACGCATCGGGGTCTTCGGTTGGAGTTACGGAGGCTACATGGCTCTCATGAGCATGGTGAAAGCCCCGGGCCATTTCGCCGCAGGCGTCTCGGGTGCGCCCGTCACCGACTGGCGTCTGTACGATACCCACTACACCGAGCGCTACATGAGCACGCCCGAAGACAACTCGGAAGGTTATCGCGAGGGCAACGTGATGACCTATGCCGACAAACTCGCAGGGCCGCTACTGATCATGCACGGCATGGCGGACGACAACGTACTGTTCACGCACAGCACGGCGCTCTTCAAGCGGCTGCAAGACCTACGAAAACCCTTCGAGGTCATGCCCTACCCCGGCAGCAAACATGCCTTGCTGCGCTTCGGGTCGACAGGGCCGCACGCCTACGAGACGATCGCCCAATTCTTTGCCCGTACGCTGCGCCCCGACCGACCGAAGATCGAAGGCCCGGCGGGCGAACCCATCGCCGCAGAATAAATCCGCGGAATGAATACGTCTGATTCGGAGAACTCCTTCTCATGCGCAGCCTGAAACCGCTTTTCGATCGCAATCGCGAGTGGTCCGCGGACATCACGGCCCGGGATCCGGCTTTCTTCGAAAAGCTGGTGGGACAGCAATCGCCCGATTACCTCTGGATCGGCTGCGCCGACAGTCGAGTACCGGCCAATGAAATCGTCGGCTTGTTACCCGGCGAACTCTTCGTGCATCGCAACGTGGCGAACGTCGTCGTCCACACCGATCTCAATTGCCTGTCGGTCCTGCAGTACGCCGTGGACGTGCTCGACGTCGAACACGTGATCGTCTGCGGCCACTACGGTTGTGGCGGCGTGCATGCCGCGATGCGCAACGACCGACTGGGGCTCATCGACAACTGGCTGCGGCACGTGCAAGACGTCATGAAAAAACATCACGCACGACTCTCGGAACTTCCGGACGAAGCGGCCCGCCTGCGTCGACTGTGCGAACTCAATGTGATCGAGCAGGTGCTCAACGTCGGGCAAACGACGATCGTGCAAAGCGCTTGGGATCGCGGCAAGCCCCTCGAGATCCATGGTTGGATCTACGATCTGCACGACGGACTGCTGAAAGATCTCTCGGTCTGCGTGAAATCGCAGACCGAGTTCGCCGAGGTTTACCGGCAGGTCGCCGACGCCTAAGGCATCTTGATCTTGCCGCCGAGCGTCTGGCCGAGCGCGGCACCCGACTCGGGCACCACGATGCGCGAGGCAGCCTCGCGGCGCATCTGCTGCGCTTCCTCGATGGCGTCTTCGAGGGCTTTCTTGACGGCATCCGGAAACTTTTCGACGGCCTCAGCCAAATCTTTGGCCTCGATCTCGAAACCAAGGGGCAGCACGCCACCCGGGGTCATGAGCTGGGTCTGGCCCAGCCAGAGCACGGGGCGCGACGGATCCGGTGAGCCGTCGGTGAGCACCGGAATCATGCGGCGCAGCGTTCCCGCGCGACGGTCGGTGAACACGTCCTCACGGTAGAGGCTGGCGGAGTCGATTTTGATTTCGGGGAGCCCGAGGTCCTGATTGCTCATGGAGTCTTTCCTTTGCTGAGATTCGATTCGGCGACGCTCGCGATGGTAGCCGGTTGTCCGTGCTGTCGGATGAGCACTTTGCGACGGAAGAAGCGCAGGTAGCCGGCGGGTCCCATGCGTGATCCGCCGAGGCCCGACAACTTGAACGAATGCTTCTCCATTTCGTGGCAAAGCGCCGTCAACGAGCCGTCATTGAGACTGATGCCGCCCGCGTCGATCTGTCGACCGATGGCTTCGGCCTCTTCGAGCGTGCCGGCGATGACGCCCGCAGAGAGTCCGTAGACACCCTCGTTGGCGAGCGCGATGGCTTGGTCGATGTCATCGAACGCCATCACGGGAATGACGGGCCCGAAGGTCTCTTCGGTCATGAGGCTCATTCGATGATCGACGTCGACGAGAACCGTGGGGCGTAGCCACTTGCCGCCGTGGTCTTCGATCTGACCTCCGCAGAGCACTCGCGCACCCTTGGCGACGGCGTCGGCGATCTGCGCGGCGACCACATCCGCCTGCTTGCCGAAAATGAACGGGCCGATCGTGCCTTGATGGATGTCAGGCCAATTGGGTTCAATGGTCTTCGCCTTCTCGACGAGACGGGTGACGAACGGCTCGAAGATTTTTCGATCGACGTACACCCGCTCAATGCTCTGACAGGCCTGCCCCGTGGCGAGGCAGCTCGAGCGCAGCGCCACATCGGTGGCGCGTTCGAGATCGGCGGTCGCCGTAACAATGAGCGGATCGTTGCCCCCGAGTTCGAGAAAGGCCGGAATGAAATGCCGCGCCGCATTGGCCGCGACGAGCCGCCCCGTCGCGACACTGCCCGTGAAGCACACGACATCGACACTCTCGACGAGCTGTTCGCCGGTCTGTCGACCGCCAGGTTGCAAATGCAGCACCTCGGCGAGCTCAGGTACGGCGGCGATCGACTCCAGAGCCGGACCGACGAAGCGCGGCGTGACCTCGCTCGGCTTGATGAAGACGGCGCAGCCCGCGAGCAACGCGGGGATCGCATCGATGAAGCACAGCGTCGCAGGAAAATTCCAAGGACTGATGATGCCGACGAGCTCGTACGGCACGTACTGCGAGCGATAGGAAATCTGCGGCAGGCTCGCCGAGCGAGCTTCCTCTTCGACGGCGAGCGACGGCGCAAGGGCCGTCCAACGATCGATCATCCCCGTGACGGTCGACACTTCGCTGATCGCGATCAGATAGCGACCCGTATCTTTGGCCAGTGCATCGACGATCGCCGGCTGACGAGCGGCCCATTCGGCACGCCAGAGACGAAGAATGGCGATGCGCTCATCAAGCGAGCGCGCCCGCCAACGTCGCTGCGCCGCGCGCAAGCCGGCGAGACGAGTGGCGAGCTCGTCCGACGTCGGTGCGGAGAATGCGAAATCGATCTGCCCGCTGCGGGGGTTGCGCACCTCGATGCGCTCGGTTCCGTGGCTCATGCGACTATCTTGCGCTGCTGCGTCGTCGCTGCAAAGCATGGATGAAAGGTAAGTCCGCTTCGAGGATATCCTCGCGATCGAGCAGCTCGAGCGGAACCCAACGTAACGCTTGACCATCGAGCGATGCGGGCGTTCCGCTCCACGCCTCGACGACGTGGAAGAGCAGCTCGACCTCCCGGTCGGGATACGCATGGACGAGCGACATTTCGAGGCGGCATTGCCGCACCTCGATGCCGAGCTCCTCGCGAAGTTCGCGATGCAGCGCCGCCTCGGGCGACTCGCCCTCGCCGATCTTGCCCCCGGGAAACTCCCATCGACCCGCCATGTGCTTGCCGGGTGGTCGAGCGGCGATGAGCACCCGGCCCTGCTCGTCGATCAGCGCACCGGCCACGACGAGGATGCGCGAATTGTGAACGGTGGAACTCAGGACTCGAGCGCGCCGTGGCACTGTTTGTATTTGCGACCCGATCCGCAGGGGCAAGGCTCGTTGCGACCGACCTTGCGCTCGACGCGGACCACGGGCGCCGTCCCGGCGCGCTCACCCGCAGAGGGCTCGCCTGCCCCACCCTCGGTGCCGCCGAGTATCGATTGAGCCTCGGCATGCTGCGTCTGCAGCGCCGCGAGAAGTTTTCTTTGACGCTCTTCTTCTTCGCGCTGCAGATCGGCTTCGCTGCGAACCTCGATGCGAGCGAGCAACGAGGCCGTATCGAACTTGACGCGATCGAGCATGTTGCTGAAGAGCTCGTAGGCCTCACGTCGGTACTCGTACCGATAGTCTTTTTGGGCATAGCTGCGCAGATGAATGCCCTGCCGCAGATAGTCCATGGCCGCCAGATGCTCGCGCCAGTGCTGATCGAGCGTGCGCAGCATGACGTCCTTCTCGAGATGCTGCATGAGCTCGGCACCGTAACGCCGGGATTTCTCCGCGTAGTGCGCCGCGACGGCCTCGAGCACGCGCGTGCGCAGCGCACTCTCGTCCATGTCGGGCTCTGCCGCGAGCCAAGCCCGCGGATCGATGTCGGTGTGGAAATCCTTGCGCAGACCGTCGCGCAGGCTCTCGAGATCCCAGTCCTCGTGCGGCACGTTGCGCGGCAAGTACTCATCGAGCAGCCGTGCGACCACGTCCGCCTGGATGCCACGAATGGCCGAGGACAGATCGGTCGCGCCCATGATCTCGGTACGCTGCTGGTAGATCACCTTGCGCTGGTCGTTTGCGACGTCGTCGAACAGCAGCAACTGTTTACGGATGTCGAAGTTGTGCGACTCGACCTTGCGCTGCGCCACCTCGATGCGTCGGCTCAGCATGCGGCTCTCGATGACCTCGCCTTCCTTCATGCCGGCCGCGGAGAGCAAGCGCTTGGTGAAGTTCGGGTCACCGAAGATGCGCATCAAGTTGTCTTCCATCGACAGATAGAAGCGTGAAGATCCGGGATCGCCCTGTCGGCCCGAACGGCCGCGCAACTGGTTGTCGATGCGGCGCGACTCGTGACGTTCGGTACCGATGATGTGCAGACCGCCGGCCGCGAGGACCTGGTCGTGACGTTGCTGCCAAGCCGCGCGCACCGCGTCACGCTGCTCGTCGGTCGCCTCGGCGGGCAGGGCGTGCAACTCGGACTCGAGACTGCCGCCGAGCACGATATCGGTACCGCGACCAGCCATGTTGGTCGCGATCGTGACCGCGCCCGGACGACCCGCCTGCGCGACGATCTGCGCCTCGCGCTCATGCTGCTTGGCGTTCAACACCTCGTGGGCGATGCCTTCTTTTTTGAGCACGCCAGAAATCAACTCGGATGCCTCGATCGATGTCGTGCCGACGAGGACAGGCTGCTGCTTCGTCACACACTCGCGAATGTCCTCGACGATGGCCTTGAACTTGTCGGCCTGAGTCAGGTGCACGAGATCGGCCATGTCCTTGCGGACCATGGGCCGGTGCGTCGGGATGACGTTCACCTCGAGGTTGTAGATCTGCAGGAACTCGGGCGCCTCGGTATCGGCGGTACCGGTCATGCCCGAGAGCTTGCGATAGATACGGAAGTAATTCTGGAACGTGATCGAGGCGATGGTCTGGTTCTCTTCGCGGACGCGCACGCCCTCTTTCGCCTCGACGGCTTGGTGCAAACCATCGGACCAGCGACGACCGGGCATCGTTCGTCCGGTGAATTCGTCGACGATGATCACCTCGCCGCCCCGCACGATGTATTCGACATCGCGCTTGTAGAGCGCGTGGGCACGTAGCGCCGCGTTGAGATGGTGCATGAGACGGATGTTCGCGGGATCGTAGAGGCTCTCGCCCTCGCGAAGCATGCCGGCTTCGATCATGAGGGCCTCGACCTTCTCGTGACCCGCCTCGGTCAGATGAACCTGTCGCTGCTTCTCGTCCACCATGTAATCGCCGGCCGGCTCGGGCTCGGACTCGCCCGACAGCATATTGCCGGTGCGCGGCGGAGGGCCTTCGGCGCGCTCGAGGCGCGGCACGAGTTTGTTGATGGCGAGATAAGTGTCGGTGCTTTCTTCGGCCGGGCCCGAAATGATGAGTGGCGTGCGCGCTTCGTCGATGAGGATGGAGTCGACTTCGTCGACGATGGCGTAGGCGAGCGATCGTTGGACGCGATCTTCGAGACGAAACGCGAGATTGTCGCGAAGATAGTCGAAGCCGAATTCGTTGTTGGTGCCGTACGTGATGTCGCAGGCATAGGCCTCGCGCTTTTCGACCGACGGCTGCTGACTACGGATCACGCCGACGGTCAGGCCGAGGAAACGGTAGACCGGCCCCATCCAGTCGGCATCGCGCTGCGCGAGGTATTCATTGACCGTGACGACGTGCACGCCCTCGCCCGTGAGCGCGTTGAGATACGCTGGCAGCGTTGCGACGAGCGTCTTGCCCTCACCCGTGCGCATTTCGGCGATGCGGCCGCGATGCAAGGCGATGCCGCCGAGAAACTGCACGTCGAAGTGGCGCAGACCGAGCGCGCGACGGGCGGCCTCGCGCACCACCGCAAACGCCTCGGGCAGCAGCGCATCGAGGGTCTCGCCGCTCTTCAGGCGCCCGCGGAACTCTTCGGTCTTGGCTCTCAGCTGCTCGTCGGAGAGCGCCTGCAGAGCGGGCTCGAAGGCGTTTGCGGCCCGCACCTCGCGAGCCATGGCCTTGACCAACCGCTCGTTGCGGCTACCGAAAATACGCTGAAGAAAATTGAGCACCCGGGGGACCCCTGGACAGAAGCCGACTAAAAGCGCGGCATTTTACGTGGTTGGGGTCCTGTCGGTCGAATTCAACCCCCGAGATAGGAGAGCGGGTTCACAGGAGCCCCGTTTCGCAGCACTTCGAAGTGGACGTGCGGACCGGTCGAACGGCCGGTCGAACCCATGATGGCCAGACGCTGGCCGCGAGATACGGTCTCGCCCTGACGCACGAGAACCCGCGAATTGTGGGCGTAGCGCGTCACGTAACCGTCCCCGTGCGTGACATCGACCACATAACCGTAGTCCGGGCGATAGCCCGCGAAGGTGACCACGCCAGCGCCCACCGCAATGACGGAGTCGCCCCAGTTACCGGCGAAATCGACGCCGCGATGGAAGGCGAACTCGCCCGATACGGGATCATGTCGGCTGCCGAAGCCCGAGGAGAGGAAGCCTCGCTCGACGGGACGTCCTTCCGGGAGAATCTGTTTGCGCAACTCGCGTTGAAGGATGATCTGCTCGAGCACGTTGAGTTGCGTGTCGCGCTGTTCGAGTCGCGATTCGAAGTCGTCGATCATCGAGGAGAGCTCGGGCGCCTGCACCCGGACGCCGGCGCTCGATTCAGGACCGCCCGCCGAGGGCGCCATCGAAAAATCGAATTCACGCGAATCGACGTCGGCAAGCTCGGCGAGTCGCTTGCCAAGCGCATCGAGTCGGATGACATGCGCGTTGAGTTGACCCATGCGTGCGGACATGGCGTCGATGCGCTCTTGGAGCCGCGCGCGTAAGTCGTCGAGGTCGCCGTTGTCGGAAGGGCTGAGGCGCGCAACGATCGACGACGTCTCGCCGGACAAACGATCGGCGACACTGAAGCCTGCGAAGAACGAGGCACCGAGCAGGAAAACCAATACCGAGAGGCCGATCCCGAGTACCCAAGAGCCGGGCAGATCGAGGCTGCGGACTTGCGCGGCGCGCTGACGCAGTACGACGAATTTCACGGCTGCCCCCCCACCCGGAATCCCGGTGCCATAATCGGCGGACTGCGACTATGCCCAAACCACCCCCTCGCCTCAACCCAAAATCTCCCGATCCGGGATCACCCCGAGGCCGGGGATCCCTGCCTTTGAGGCCCGGCAAGCCCCGGGAAATCAAAGACTTGCTGTCCCGATCAGGCCTCGCTCAGGCGGCCAAAAAATTTGAGGGGCAGCAACGGGATTGGCGGGATTTTTTTGCGGAAAAACTCGAAACGGGGCTGCTGGAGGCCATCGTCCACTATGTCGAGCGCGATGGCACGCTCACGGTGCAGGCGAGTTCGGCTTCGTGGGCCGCGAGACTTCGCTTCGCCCTGCCCGCCTTGTTGGAAGACGCCCAGGCGTTTCGTCCCGGCATCAAAAAATTCGTGGTGAGAGTTCAGCCGGTGGCGGCGAGCACCGGCGCACGCACGTAAGAAATCGGCGCGTCTTCCGGACGTTCGAACACGATCGCCTCCCAAGCCGACTCGTCAGCCAGCAAAGTACGAAGCAATCGGTTGTTGAGTCCGTGACCGGACTTGAAAGCCGAGAACTCGCCGATGAGGCTGTGGCCGAGCAGGTAGAGATCGCCGATGGCATCGAGGATCTTGTGCTTGACGAATTCGTCCTCGTAACGGAGGCCACCTTCGTTCAGGACCTTCGAGTCGTCGAGCACGATGGCGTTGTCGAGGTTGCCGCCGAGCGCGAGGTTGCGTGCGCGCATCGTCTCGAGGTCGCGCATGAAACCGAAGGTCCGCGCACGACTGATTTCTTTGAGAAACGACGTCGTGGAAAAGTCCATGCTCGCCCGCTGGCCATGGCGCTTGAAGATCGGGTGGTTGAACTCGATCTCGAAATTGACCTTGAAGCCGTCGAACGGATCGAACCGCGCCCACTTGTCGCCGTCTTCGACCTTCACGGACTTGCGGATGCGAACGAAACGCTTCGGCGTGCGCTGCTGCTCGAGGCCCGCCGACTGCAACAAGAACACGAAGGGACCCGCGCTGCCATCCATGATGGGAACCTCGGGACCACTGATCTCGACGAGCGCGTTGTCGATACCGAGACCGGCAAAGGCCGACAGCAAATGCTCGACCGTCGACACGCGCACTTCTCCCTTGACGAGCGAGGTGCCGAGAGTGGTTTCGCCGACATTGCCGGCACGAGCCGGGATGTCGACGGAAACGGAGAGATCGGTGCGTCGAAAGACGATGCCCGTATCCGGCGCTGCCGGGCGGATGGTCATGAGGATGCGCTTACCGGTGTGCAGACCCACACCGCTCGCGCGGATGACGTTTTTTAAAGTGCGTTGACCGACCATCGTGTCCCCCGACTGCCCCAAAACATGCCGCCTGAAGGCGGCATGCCGGGGGAGTCATCGAACGCGAGTGTACCCCAAACCGACCGTCAGTCGGCCTGACGACGGAGGAAGGCCGGGATGTCGAGGATGTCCTCGGCTGCCTCGGGCTCATGGCGCAAACCATCGCCCGCCGCGGCTTTCAGACGCTCGTAGGCCGGAACGTCGAGCTTGCTGTAGTCGGAGGAGACAACCACCGGCCGACGGCCGACACGGGGCGCATCGAACGCGGCCCGAACCGGCGCGGCTCGCACGCTGCTCGCGCTCGCTGCGCCGCGCGTTGCCGCCATCTGCGACTGCGAGCGCGCAAGACCTGTCGCGACCACCGTGACACGCAGTTCGTCGGTGAGCGAAGGATCGATGACCGTACCCACGACGACCGTGGCATCGTCGGAAGCAAACTCCTTGACGATGTTACCCACCTGCTCGAACTCGCCGATGCCAAGATCGAGTCCCGCCGTGACGTTGACGAGGATGCCGCGGGCACCGGCGAGATTGACGTCCTCGAGGAGCGGCGAGGACACAGCCATCTCGGCGGCGACGCGCGCCCGATCTTCGCCGGTCGCATGTCCCGAGCCCATCATCGCCATGCCGGTTTCGCTCATGACGGTGCGTACGTCGGCGAAGTCGACATTGATGAGACCCGGACGGGTGATGAGTTCGGCGATACCTTGCACAGCACCCTGCAGCACGCCGTTCGCGCTCTTGAACGCGTCGAGCAGTGTCGTCTTCGGGCCGAGCACGGTAAGCAACTTTTGGTTCGGGATGGTGATGAGCGAATCGACATGCTTGGCCAGTTCGTTCATGCCCTGGTCGGCGACGAGGGAGCGCTTGCTGCCTTCCATGGTGAACGGACGCGTGACGACCGCGACGGTGAGAATGCCGAGTTCCTTGGCGATCTGCGCGACCACCGGTGCGGCGCCCGTGCCCGTGCCGCCACCCATGCCGGCGGTGATGAATAGCATGTCGCAACCACTGATCATCTCGATGATGCGATCACGATCTTCCATCGCGGCCTGACGCCCGACATCGGGGTTTGCGCCGGCGCCGAGACCCTTCGTGATGTTTCCGCCGATCTGCAGCGACGTCTTCACGTTGGAATTCTTCAAGGCCTGCGCATCGGTGTTGATGCACATGAAATCCACACCCTCTATGCCGGTCTGCACCATGTGCGACACGGCGTTGCCGCCGCCACCGCCCACGCCCAGCACCTTGATTACCGCGCTCTGGCTGTAAGAGTCCATGAGTTCAAACATTGCACGTCGCTCCTGTAGTCGAAGTTGTCAAAATAAAAAACGAAATCAGAAATTGCCCTGGAACCAATCCCGCATGCGCTCCACCATGCTGCGCGCGTTGCCCGCGATCGCTCGAGTGCGTGAACCGCGCGGCACGAGATGATCGCGGCCGTAGAGCAGCAAACCCACACCGGTCGAATGAATCGGATTGCTCGTCACATCGGCGAGGCCGCGTACGCCGACCGGCATGCCGAGGCGTACCGGCACGTGAAACACTTCTTCTGCGAGCTCGATCGCGCCTTCCATCTTGGCGCTGCCGCCCGTGAGCACGATACCCGCCGCGATCACCTCTTCGAAACCGCTGCGCCGCAGCTCTTCTCGAATGAGGCCGAAGAGCTCTTCGTAGCGCGGCTCGACGATTTCGGCGAGCGTTTGCCGCGCGAGGCGTCGAGCGGGCCGGTCGCCCACACTCGGAACCTCGATGGTTTCATCGGGATTCGCGAGCTGCGAGAGCGCACAGGCGTAGCGCAGCTTGATCTCCTCCGCGTTCTGCGTGGGCGTGCGCATCGACACGGCGATGTCGTTGGTCACTTGATCACCTGCGATCGGGATCACGGCCGTATGACGGATCGCGCCGTGCGAGAACACGGCGATGTCGGTCGTGCCGCCACCGATGTCGACGAGGCAAACGCCAAGGTCTTTTTCGTCGTCGGTGAGTACGGCGTAGCTCGAGGCCAGCTGCTCGAGTACGATGTCATCGACATCCAGACCGCAACGCTGGATGCACTTCTCGATGTTCTGCGCCGCGCTGTCGGCACCCGTCACGATATGCACCTTGGCCTCGAGACGCACGCCGGACATGCCGACCGGATCGCGGATGCCTTCCTGCCCGTCGATGATGAATTCCTGCGGAAGGACATGCAGAATTTTTTGATCTGCGGGGATCGCGACCGCCTTGGCGGCATCGATCACGTGGTCGACGTCGGCGAGCTGGACTTCCTTGTCGCGAATCGCGACGACACCGTGCGAGTTGAGACTTCGGACATGGCTGCCGGCGATGCCGGCGAAGACGGAGTGGATTTCGCAACCGGCCATGAGCTCGGCTTCCTCGACCGCTCGCTGGATCGACTGCACGGTCGATTCGATGTTCACCACCACGCCACGCTTGAGTCCGCGCGAGGGCTGCGAGCCGATGCCGATGATCTCGATGCTGTTGTCGGGCGCGATTTCGCCGACCAGCGCCACCACTTTGGAGGTGCCGATATCGAGACCGACGATGAGTTGTCTTTCTGGTTTCTTCGCCATGTTCCTTAGAGTCCGTCCATCAACCTTCCGACGCGTCGTCGAACTCGTCGACTGCCGCGACCTTGGTGCTACCGCGCCAACCGACCGAAAATCCGTTCGTGTAGCGCATGTCCACGTAATTGATCTCGGCCGAGCGCTGCACCACGATGCGCAGTGCAGCCGCCACGAAGCGCTCGAAGCGCTCATCCACCTGGCGTCGCCCGAGCCGGATGCGAACGCCATTGTCGAGATCGATCTCCCACGCGCCGCGGGCATCGAGCCGAAGCGCCGCGATGCGTACACCGCCCTCGACGAGACGACCCTGGATCGCGAGGTAGCGCTTCGCGACCAGCGTCTCGGTACCCTTCGGGCCGGAGAGGCGCGGCAACTCGGGAGGAATGAAACGCGCCTCCGAGAGGAAGAGCTCTCCTCGATCGTTCAGGAGACCATTTGCGCCCCATCGGGCCGCTGCCACTTGCTCGACGACCCGAACCTGAAGTCCACGCGGCCATGAACGGCCGACGCTCACGGTATCGACCCAGGGCAAGGACTCGATCCCGCGCTGCACCGTGTCGAGGTCCACGGTGACGAGTCCCGCGTCGTGCACGCGATCGCGGACGGCCTGCTGGACGTCCATCGAGGAGACACGCTGAAACCGTCCCTGCACCACCACGCGATCGATGGGCTGGTCGAGTGCCGTCACGATCAACCAAAGAAATGCGGCGACCGCGGCGAAGCCCGACGCGCCATACGCGAGTCGGCGCCAATCGATCTCGGGCATCTCCCACGACGCCTTCTCCGCGCGACGTCGGTTGCGGGCTTTCCGATTTGCAAACAGGCTCATGTCCACTCTCCTGCCCTCAATCCTTGCGCTGGCGAGCAAAGCTCGTCTCGAGCACGCGCCAGACGAGCGTCTCGAAATCGATGCCGCTCGCGCGCGCAGCCATCGGGACGAGACTGTGATCGGTCATCCCGGGAACCGTGTTGATCTCGAGCAACAGCGGTCTGCCGGTCGCGTCCATCATGAAATCGACCCGACCCCAACCCTCGGCGCCGACTGCGGCGAAGGCACCGAGCGCGAGCGCACCGAGATGTCTTTCGGTCTCGGCCGACAGACCCGACGGGCACTCGTAGACCGTATCCGAGCGCAGGTACTTCGCTTCGTAGTCGTAAAAGGTTTTCGGCGTCGCGATGCGGATCGAGGGCAGCGCTTTGCCATGCAGCACGCCCACGGTGTACTCGGCACCCGGAATGAATGCTTCGGCGAGCACGACATCGTCGGTGGCCGCGGCAGCGGCGTAGGCCTCAGCAAGATCGGCCGCGCGCTCCACCTTCGAGATGCCGACCGAAGAACCCTGGGTCGTCGGCTTCACGAACATCGGCAACCCGAGTCGCGTCAGGGCGGTGTCGAAATCGGCGGGTCCTCGCAGCACCATGAACTCGGCCGTCGAGATACCGACCGCGGCGGCGAGGCGCTTCGTTCGTACCTTGTCCATGCACACGGCCGAACCGAGTACACCGCTTCCGGTATACGGCAATCCCAAGCACTCGAGTGCACCCTGCAGGGTGCCGTCTTCACCACCGGGGCCGTGCAGCGCAATCCACACACGATCGAATCTTTGGTCGAGCAGCGAGGAGAGGGCGACATCGCGCGGATCCACCGCGTGGGCGTCGACACCTTTCCTGATGAGCGCCGCAAGGACGGCCTGACCGGTGAGCAGCGAAATCTCGCGCTCGCTCGAGTGACCGCCGAGCATCACGGCCACCTTGCCGAATTCGCGCGGATCGGTCGCGGCATGCAGGGCGGAAGGATCATGAGCGAGACGCATTAGGCAGCCTCCCCCACGATGCGCACCTCGGTGTCGAGACGAATGCCGAAACGCTGCACCACAGAGTCGCGTACGAGATGGATCAACTGCTCGAGATCGGCCGCGGTCGCCTCGCCGTCATTCACGATGAAATTGGCATGCTTCGGCGAGACGAGCGCCCCGCCGATACGCGTGCCCTTGAGCCCCGCCGCTTCGATGAGTCGAGCGGCGTGGTCGCCCGGCGGATTGGTGAATACCGAGCCGCAACTCCATTCGCCGATCGGTTGCTTCTGCTTGCGCTCGACGAGCAAATCGCGAATCGTCTCGCTGCTCACGCCCTCTCGCTGTTCGAACTGCAGCGTGGCGCCGAGGAAAGCCTCGCCCTCGAGCGGTGATTCGACGTGTCGATATGACACACGATACTCGGACGCATCGCGCAGACGGATCGTTCCGCTGCGATCGATGACCTCGACACTGCGGACATGGCGCCAGGTCTCGCCTCCGAAGGCTCCCGCGTTCATGGCGAGCGCACCGCCGAGCGTACCCGGGATGCCGGCAAAGAATTCGGCGGGTCCGAGTCCCCACTTGACGCACTGCCGCGCGATACGCGCACACGGCACACCGGCTTCACACCATACTTCGGTGTCACCACGGCGCTCGAGCTCGTTCAAGGCGCCGTGCAAAGAAATGACGGCGCCGCGCAAGCCACCGTCGCGCACGAGAAGATTGCTGCCGAGACCCACCCACCACAACGGGGCATCGGGGGGTAGCGCGCGCAGGAAATCGGCGAGATCGGCACGATCGCGCGGCTCGAAGAACATCTCGGCCGGGCCACCGACATGCCAAGACGTATGTCGTGACATCGGCTCATCGAGCGCGAGTCGACCGGCGAACTTCGCCTGCATGGCCATGCGCGAGGTGGCGTCGATTCGAGCCGTGCTCATCGAACGCCCTCGGCGAGTTGCTTCTGCAGGCCGTGAGCGACGGCGCTGATGTTGCCCGCACCCATGGCGAGCACCACATCGCCGGCGCGCAGCAGACCCTGCAGACTCGCTGCAAGCTCTTCGACGCGCGGCACGAACACCGGCTCGATCTGGCCGCGCGAACGCACGGCCCGACAGATCGCACGACCGTCGGCACCCGCGATCGGCGCTTCGCCTGCGGCGTACACTTCGGTGACGAGCAGCACGTCGGCACTAGAAAGCACACCGGCGAAGTCATCGAGCAGATCCCTCGTACGCGTGTAGCGATGAGGCTGGAAGGCGAGCACGATCCGACGATCGGGATGCGCCTGGCGCACGGCATCGAGTGTCGCCCGGATTTCCGTCGGATGGTGGCCGTAGTCGTCGATGATGACCGCGCTGCCCGAGTCGATGCGCACTTCGCCGACTTGCTGCAGACGACGATCGACGCCTTGGAACTTCGCGAGGCCGCGCTGGATGGCCTCATCCTCGACTCCGAGTTCACTCGCCACGGCGATCGCGGCCAATGCATTCTGGACGTTGTGTCGACCTGGCAGGTTGAGACGAATCGCCAGCGGTGCGGCGTGACCCGGTCGCGACACATCGAACATCGTTTGCGGTCCCTGCCGAACCAGGTTGATCGCGCGAACATCCGCGCCCTCTTCGATGCCGTAAGTCGTGATGGGACGACCCACCCGGGCGAGAATCCCGCGCACTTCCGGATCGTCGGCACACAGCACCGCGAGGCCGTAGAACGGCAGGTTGTGCAGGAAATCGACGAAACTTTGACGCAGGCGATTGAAATCGCCCTCGTGCGTACCGAGGTGATCGTTGTCGATGTTCGTCACCACGGCGATGAGCGGCTGCAGATGCAGGAACGACGCATCGCTCTCGTCGGCTTCGGCGACGAGGTAGCGTCCCGCACCGAGTCGGGCGTTGGTACCGGCGCTCTTCAATCGGCCGCCGATCACGAAAGTCGGATCCTCGCCTCCCTCGGCGAGCACGGAGGCGACGAGACTCGTCGTCGTGGTTTTGCCATGCGTTCCGGCGACGGCGATCGCCGATTGGAAGCGCATGAGCTCACCGAGCATCTCCGCACGCGGCACGACCGGAATTCGATGCGCGAGTGCCTCCGCGACCTCGGGGTTTTCTTTGGAGACCGCGGTCGACACGACGACTACGTCGGCACCGGAGACATTCTCCGCGGCATGACCGAAGGTGATCTTTGCGCCGAGTCCCGCGAGGCGCTCGGTCACCGCGTTGGGCTTGAGGTCACTTCCCTGAACCCGATAGCCGAGGTTCAGCAACACCTCGGCGATGCCACCCATGCCACTGCCGCCGATGCCGACGAAATGGATGCCGTGGATGCGGCGCATGCGCTCCATGTTCATGCTGCAAGACCTCCGGCAATGAGACAGGCCTTGGCGAGCGCCTCGGTCGCATCCGGCCGCGCAAGCTCGCGGGCGCGCTCGGCCATGCGGCAGAGCTGCGCGCGATCGGTCGCGAGACGCTCGAGTTCTGCGGCGAGTCGCTGCGGCGTGAGCTCGCGCTCGGGCAGAAGCACGGCGGCGCCATGTTCGACGAGAAAACGTGCGTTGCAGGTTTGATGGTCGTCGACGGCCGCCGGGAAGGGCACGAGAATGGCCGCGACCCCTGCGGCGGCGAGCTCCGAGACCGTGAGCGCACCCGCGCGGCAGATCACGAGATCCGCCTCGGCGTAGGCGGCTGCGATGTCGTCGATGAAAGCGCTGACCTCGGCGGAAATCCCGCGCGAGGCATACGCCTCGCGAGTGCTCTCGAGCGTGCGCACACCGCTCTGGTGACGCACGCGCAGTTCGATCTTCCCCGCGAGGGCTGCGACGGCCTCGGGCACGACCGCGTTGAGGCGCTGCGCTCCCTGACTGCCGCCAACGACGAGCACGCGGAGCGGACCCTGCCGCGAACCGTAACGAACGGCCGGCGACGGTAGCCCAAAGAATTCCGTGCGTACCGGATTACCGACCGTCGTCGCGCGTGCGCCTGCGCCGAAGCTTCCCGAGAAGGCCTCGAGCACGCACGTGGCGAACCGCGCGAGGATGCGGTTGGTGAAGCCGGCGACGGCATTCTGCTCATGGATGACGAGCGGACGACGGGCGAGCCATGCGGCAAGCCCGCCCGGCCCGGTGACGTAGCCTCCCAAGCCGACGACCACGCGTGGCTGGTGACGTCGCACGGCGGCGAGGGCTTGCCACAACGCGCGAGCAAGACGGATCGGCGCCCCGAGCAGCGTCGAGAGACCCTTGCCACGCAGTCCGCCGATATCGATCCACTCGACATCGATACCCGCTGCGGGCACGAGGCGTGATTCGATGCCCGCACGCGTGCCGAGCCAAACGATCTCGATATCCCGAGCGCGCAGCAGACCCGCCAACGACAGCGCGGGAAACACGTGTCCGCCCGTTCCACCCGCCATGATCATGATGCAGGGCTTGCTCACGCTTCGACCGCCTCCCCTGCTCCGCCACGCATGCGCACCGCGCTATCACCGCGCAGGCTAGCCGCGGTCGTTCCGCGCGAGGCTTGCGCCGCCTCGTGGTACACCCGCAGCACGATGCCGACCCAGGCAAGGGTGACGATCAAGCTCGAGCGTCCATAGCTCATGAACGGCAGGGTCAACCCTTTGGTGGGCAGTGCACCCATGTTCACACCCATGTTGATGAACGCCTGGATCGCGACCCAGATACCGAAACCGGCGGCGAGGTAGGACTGGAATTTGAGACCCGCCTCGTTGGCAAGCCGCGCGATGTAGAGCGCGCGCCAGGCGAGCGCAACGAAAAGACCGATCGTGAGCAGCACGCCGAAGAGACCGAGTTCCTCGGCCAGCACCGCGAACAGGAAGTCGGTGTGCGCCTCCGGCAGATAGAAGAGCTTCTGCACGCTCTCGCCAAGCCCTACTCCGGTCCAACCTCCGCGTCCGATGGCGATCAGGCTCTGCGTGAGCTGGAAACCACTATCGAAGGGATCTTCCCAAGGATTTCGGAACGAGGTGAGACGACGCAGACGGTACGGCGAGGACACCGCCACCGCGGCAAGAAGGCCTGCACCGATGACCGCGAGACCGATGACATCCCGCCAGCGGGCGCCGGCCACGAAGAGCACGCCGAAGGCCGTCGCGGTGAGCACCACCGCAGCGCCGAAGTCCGGCTCCATCAAAAGCAGACCAAAGAATATCCCGACTACGAGCAGGGGCTTGATGAGTCCCATCAACGAACTACGCAATTCGGACTCACGACGGACGGCGTAGCTGGCGATGAAGATGAGCACCATCACGCGAGCCGCTTCCGAGGCCTGGAAGTTGAACCCGGCGAGGCGGATCCAGCGACGGCTACCGTTCACCGAGTGACCGATGCCGGGGATGAGCACGGCGACGAGCAGGATCCCGGCGAGCGCGAGCAGCAAGAGTGCCGATTTTTCCAGCCACTCGGTTCGTATCGCGAAGGCGAACGACGCGGCGATGGCGCCGGCCACCACGAGCACGAATTGCCGCTCGAGGTAGAGGAAAGGATCGCCTGCCTCTTTGCTCGCGATCGACATCGAGGCGGAGGTGACGATGACGAGGCCGAGCAGCACGATCGACGAGACGATCAACAACGTCACGAGATCGAGGTGGATGGTCGTGGGGCGAGCGCCGCCGCGAGCAGGCAAGGTAAACGTACTCATGAGGGCAACCTCCCGACGGCCGCAGCGAATCGCTCGCCGCGCTCGGCGTAATCACGAAACATGTCGAGGCTCGCGCAGGCAGGCGACAGCAGGACGATCTCCCCCGATGCGGCGCGTCGGGCAGCCTCATCCACCGCCTCTTCGAGCGAAGCGCATCGCACGATCTCGCAGGAATCCTTGAGCACGTCGGCGAGCCGCGGTGCATCACGCCCGATCAGCAACACCACGCGCACTCGACCCGCGAGCGCCGAGGCGAGCGGAGCGAAGTCCTGGCCCTTGCCCTCGCCTCCGGCGATGAGCAGCAAGGTACCCGGCATGCCCGATACGGTGGCCACGGTGGCGCCGACGTTCGTGCCCTTGGAATCATTGATGTACCGCACCCCGCGCTTCTCGCCGACCCACTGCGAGCGATGCGGAAGTCCGGCGAACTCGCGCAATTCATCGAGCATGGGAGGCAAGGGCAAACCGCAGGCCTCGCCGAGCGCGAGGGCCGCGAGTGCGTTGGCGGCGTTGTGCAAGCCGGCGAGGCGCATCGCCGACAGCGCAAGGACGGGACGGCCACGCACGGCGAGCCATCGATCGCCACCCTCCTCGATCAAAGAATAGTCGGCGCCGGTGGCACCCTCGACCGAAAATCCGACGACCTGACGCGCCGCATCGCGAGGCATCGCGCGGACCCACGCATCATCGACGTTGACCACGGCCGTCTCGCAGTGACGGAAGATGCGCGCCTTGGCGGCCGCATAGGCTTGCATCGATCCGTGACGATCGAGGTGGTCCTCGGAAAGATTGAGCACCGTGGCCGCCCGCAACTGCAACGAGTGAGTCGTCTCGAGCTGGAAACTCGACAGCTCGAGCACGTACAGCTCAGGCACGGAGGCGCCGAGCAGATCGAGCACCGGCGTACCGAGATTGCCACCGACCGACACGTTCCGACCGGCGCGCGCAGCCATGCGACCGACCAAGGTTGTGACCGTGCTCTTGCCGTTCGTACCGGTGATACCGACGACCGGTGCTTTCACCTCTCGCGCGAAGAGCTCGACATCACCGACAACCTCGAGTCCTCGGGCGAGCGCTTCGGCGATCAGCGGCTCATCGAGAGCGATCCCCGGTGACGCCACGACGATCTGTGCGCGCTCGAGCAGCGCGGCATCGAGCCGCCCGAAGCGACACTCGGCCTCGGGTGCCACCGCGGCGAGCTGTTCGCGACCCGGCGGCTCGGCGCGCGTATCGGTCACCGCGATCCGCCAACCGCGCTCGGCGAAGTGACGCGCCGCCGACACCCCGGTCTTGCCGAGGCCGACGATCAGCGCCTTGCGATGTTCGAGGACGTGAGTCATCTGAGTTTGAGCGTGGCGAGTCCGGCGAGCACGAGGAAGAACGTGATGATCCAGAAACGTACGATCACCTTGGGTTCGGCCCACCCTTTCAACTCGAAGTGGTGGTGGATCGGCGCCATCCTGAAAATACGCTTGCCCGTGAGCTTGAACGAGGCGACCTGCAGGATCACTGATGCCGTCTCGAGCACGAAGATGCCGCCCATGACGAGCAGTACCACCTCTTGCCGGACGATGACCGCGATGGTGCCGAGTGCGGCGCCGATGGATAGCGCGCCAATGTCACCCATGAACACCTGGGCGGGATAGGTGTTGAACCAAAGAAATCCGAGTCCTGCACCGACGAGCGCGGCGCAGAAGATCAGCAGTTCGCCGGCTTGCGGCACGGCCGGGATGGCAAGATATCCGGCGAACACGGCGTTGCCCGCTGCGTAAGCGAACACTCCGAGTGCTGCGGCGACCATCACCGCCGGCATGATCGCCAGACCGTCGAGACCATCGGTCAGGTTCACCGCATTGCTCATGCCGACGATCATCAGGTACGTCAGCAGGATGAATCCGAAGGCGCCGAGCGGCAGGGCGAATTCCTTGAGCATCGGCAGGTAGAGCGTGGTGTTGACTGGCGATGTCGAGGTCTGCCAGAGCGCGATGGCCGCAGCGAGTCCACCCACCGATTGCCAGAAGTATTTGTAGCGCGCGATCAACCCCTTCGGGTTCCGCTTGACCAGCTTGAGGTAGTCGTCCCAGAACCCCACGAGTCCGAATACCAGCGTCACCGCGAGAACGATCCAGACGAAACGGTTATCGAGATTCGCCCAGAGGAGCGTGGAAACCACGATGGCCACGAGGATGAGCAACCCCCCCATGGTCGGAGTTCCGACTTTCTTCTGGTGAGCTGCCGGAATGTAATCGCGAACGACCTGCCCGATCTGATCGCGCGTGAGCTTGGCGATCATCCAGGGGCCGACGGCCAAAGAAATCACGAGCGCCGTGACCGCCGCGAGAATCGCCCGAAAGGTGAGATACGAGACGACATTGAACGCCGAGATCGACTCGGCCAGCCACTGTGACAACCAAAGCAGCATTTAGTGCATCTCCACTGAGGACTTTTCGGACTCGAGAGCGGCAACGACACGCTCGAGACGATTGCTACGAGACCCTTTGACGAGCACCCGGACATCCGAGGCGAGCTCTTGCGACACGGCCTCGGCCACGGAAGCAGTGTCCGCGTGCCACACCGCGCCCTCGCCGAAACTCTCGACCGACAGCTTGGTGGCCTCGCCGACGGCGAAGAGCCGCTCGACGCCGTGTGCGCGCGCATAGCGCCCGGCCTCGAGATGCGCCTCACGCGAAAAGTCGCCGAGCTCACCCATCTCGCCGAGCACGAGGAATCGTCGACCCCCTAGGGCCTCGAGCACGTCGATCGCCGCTTGCAGGGAACTGGGGTTCGAGTTGTAGGAGTCGTCGATGATCCACGCGTCTTGGCGAGCACCGCGCAACTGGAGTCGGCCTTTGACCGCGCGCATGCGCGAGAGACCGAGGGCGATGTGATCGAGCGTCGCGCCCGCCGCACTCGCCGCCGCCGCAGCACCGAGCGCATTGAGCACGTTGTGCTTGCCGGCCAGATGCAGCGTGATGGCTTTCTCGCCCGCGGGCGACACGAGCGTGAAGCGGGTGAGAAACCCTTCGGCACCCACCGCCGTTTGGATGTCGCGCGCACTGAAATCGGCTTTTGAGCCGAGACCAAAGGTCACGATGCGCGCGATCGTCATATCGCGCCAAAGGCCCGCGAAGCCGTCGTCGACGTTGAGGATCGCCGTGCCGTCCTGACCGAGCGCGGCGAAGAGTTCACCTTCGGCGCGTGCAGCACCTTCGAGACTGCCGAAGCCTTCGAGATGCTCGGCGCCCGCATTCGTCACGATGCCGATCGCCGGTGAGGCGAAACCTGCCAGCTGCGCGAGCTCCCCGGGGTGATTCGCACCCATCTCGATGACGGCATGCCGATGGGAGGAATCGAGTCGCAGCAGCGTGAGCGGCACGCCGATATGGTTATTTTGGTTGCCTGCCGTCGCGAGCGTCGCGCCGCAGCACGAAAGAATCGAAGCGATCATTTCCTTGGTGGTCGTTTTGCCGTTGCTGCCGGCGACGCCGACGAGCGGCATCGTGAACCGCTCCCGCCAGCGCTGTGCCCCGCGCTGCAACGCCACGAGCGCATCATCGACGAGCACGAGAGAGAAGTCCGCCGGGCCCTCGCGTTCGGCGATCGCACCCACGGCGCCTTTCGCTGCGGCCTCCGACAGATATTCGTTGCCATCGAACCGCGGTCCGCGCAGGGCGACGAACAACTGCCCCGATGCGAGCGTGCGCGTGTCGGTGTTCACCGACGAGAACGCACGATCGACGCCGATCAGGCGACCCCCGCAATCTTTGGCGATGTCAGCGAGCCGACGCATCGGGTGTTCCGTAGATCGAATGGATGATCTCGCGATCACTGAACGGGCGGCGCTCGGCGCCGACGATCTGATAATTCTCGTGACCCTTGCCTGCCACGAGCACGACATCGCCCTCGCGGGCGCCGGCCAACGCGTGACGGATCGCCTCTCCACGATCGTGGATGACCGTGGCGCGTATGCCTTGCGGCAAGCCTGCGATGATGTCCGCGGCGATCCCCGCGGCAGACTCGCTGCGCGGATTGTCGTCGGTGATGACGATGCCATCGGCCATCGCCGCTGCGACGCCCGCCATCAACGGCCGCTTGCCCGCATCACGATCGCCGCCGCAGCCGAAGACGAGATGCAGCTTGCCGCGGCAATGCGCCCGAGCGGCGCGCAGCGATTTGGCGAGCGCATCGGGCGTATGCGCGTAGTCGACGATCGCGAGCGCCCTGCCCGTCGCGGTCAGCGCCTCCATGCGTCCGGCCGGCGCACGACATTCGGCGAGCGCGCGCAAGGCCGCTTCGAGTGCAACGCCCAAGGCGCGCAGCAACCCGAGCGTCACCAAGGCATTCTCGACGTTGAATTCGCCGATCAGCGGCAGGGTCACCGCGTGCCGCGCAGCCTCCAGCGATCCCTCGCGACACTCGATCGTGAACGAGAGCCCTTCGGGTAACGCCTTGATCTCGGCAGCGAGTAGCGATCGAACGCCCGGAGCGCGCGAACGGATGTCGTCGATGGCGGCGATCCCCGCGGCGGTACGCGCGGTCAGTGTGAGCGGCAGCGTGTTCGCATGACGTCGCGCGAGTTCGGCACCGAATGCATCGTCGACGTTGATGACACCCGCCTCGAGCTTGGGGGTATCGAAGAGGCGAGCCTTCGCCGCTCCGTAGGCCTCCATCGTGCCGTGATAATCGAGATGGTCGCGGGTCAGATTCGTGAACGCCGCCACGCGGAATCGCACGCCGGCGACCCGATGCTGATCGAGCGCGTGCGAGGAGACCTCCATCGCCACGCACTCGGCACCGGCCTCGCGCATCGCTGCGAGTTGACGCTGCACACTCACGGCATCCGCCGTCGTGTACTCACCCGCTACGACCTCATCGGGCGCCATACCCACGCCGAGCGTCCCCATGTAGGCCGATTTCGAATCGCAGCGCGTCAGCGCCTGCGCGAGCAACCAAGCCGTCGTCGTCTTGCCGTTGGTGCCGGTGATTCCGGCGACGCGCAAGGTCTCGGAGGGCAGATCAAAGAATTTTCCTGCGATGGAACTGGCGACCGTCGAAAGTTTTTCGACCGACTGAGCGTGTACGGCCGAGGGGACGATGGGCTCAGATACGCCCGGCGCCGGCTCCCAGAGCACCGCTCGCGCCCCACGCGAAATCGCCTCGGGCAGCGCCGCGAGTCCGTGCGTGCGTCGACCGGCGCAGGCGAGGAAAAGTCCGCCCTCTGAAACCGTTCGACTGTCGAGACTGAGATCGGTCACCCGAATCGAGGTCGACACATCCGCGATACCGCTGCAGAGATCGGCGAGTTGGCGCGCACGGGCGCCCATCAGCGCAGACCTCCGGTTGCCGGGCGACGCGAGGCATCGGCCGTCGCGATGTTCTGTGGCAGATCGGCGGGCGTGGGCGCCGCCTCGGGCATTTCGTCGACGGGCATGTCGATCGGCGCATCCGGCGCCACGGCGAGCAGTCGCAATGCACCACCGACGACGCCCGAGAACACAGGTGCCGCCACATCACCGCCGTAATAGAGGCCGCCGGAGGGCTCGTCGATCACGACGACTGTGGCGAGACGCGGATTGCTCGCCGGAGCGAGCCCCGCAAAGACGGCGAGATAACGATTGGTCGAGTAGCCGCCCGCACTCGCTTTCCAAGCCGTGCCCGTCTTGCCGGCCACGGTGTAACCCGGAATCGAAGCGCGCTTGCCGGTGCCGACGTCGGACACCACGCTTTGCAGCATGCGCACGACGTCGCGGCTCACCTGCTCCGGCAGGACACGCTCACCGTCCACCGCCTGATCGACCCGCGTGAACGACACGGGTCGCTGCAAACCGTAGGCACCGAGCGTGGCGTAGGCATGCGCGATCTGCAGCGGTGTCGCCGAGAGTCCGTAACCATAGGACACCGTCGCCGTGGTGATCGGACGCCAGTGCGCGTACTGGCTCAACAACCCCGCCGACTCACCCGGGTAACCGCTCGTCGTCACGCGACCGAACCCGAGACGACTCAGCGTCCCGTGCAGCGCCTCCGGTCCGAGATTGAGTGCGATGCGCGTCATCGCGACGTTCGAGCTCCTCGCCAACGCCGTCGACAGATCGATGGCACCGAGGTTGTTCTTGTCCTCGATCATCTTGATGCCGACCTTCACCATGCCGGGGTTGGTGTCGATGATGCTCGTCGGGGTGTATTTGCCCGATGCCAGCGCGGCAGCGACGACGAAAGGCTTGATGGTCGAACCCGGCTCGACGAGATCCGTCACGGCGCGGTTTTTGTATCCCGCAGGCTTCAGCTGCGCGCGATCATTCGGGTTGAACGTCGGCTGATTGACCATGGCGAGCACTTCGCCCGTGGTCACGTCGATGACCACCACCGAGCCTGCCTTGGCGCGATGCGTCTGGATCGCGGCCTTCAACTCGCGATAGGCGAGATATTGAATGCGCATGTCGATTGACAGCTGCATGTTGCGACCCGCGCGCATCGGGCGGATGCTCTCGACCGTCTGCACGGTGCGACCGAGGTTGTCCTGAATCACCCGCTTCGCGCCATGCTCGCCCGCGAGCCAGTGGTCGTAGGCGAGTTCCAACCCTTCTTGACCCGCATCGTCGATCGAGGTGAACCCGAGGACGTGACCCGTCACCTCGCCCGCCGGATAGTAACGACGATACTCGCGCGTGAGATGAACTCCAGGGATGTCGAGCGAGCGAACCTTGGCGGCATCGGCAGGCTGCAGATGACGCGCGACGTAAAGAAACTTTCGATCGAGCTTCGTCGTGACGAAACGCGTCAACTCCTCGGGGTCGCGGCCGAGCGCACGCGCGAGGTTCGGAATCTGATCGTTGGCGAGCGTGAGCTCACGCGGGTTGACCCACACCGAATCGACCGGCGTGCTGACGGCGAGCGGCTCACCGGCACGATCGGTGACGCTGCCACGATGTGCCACGACCGAGGCCACGCGCGTGAAGCGCTCATCGCCCTGCCCGCGCAGGAACGCGCTTTCCACGAATTGCAGCGTCGCCGCTTTCCAGACGAGTACGCCGGCACCGCAGGCGACCAGGACGACGATCACGAGGGCGCGCGACGTGAACGAGGGATTCGGCGTTTCGGGTTTGCGGGAGAGCCCGCTGCGCGAGGATCGCGCGCCGCCGCGTTGTCCCGCAGACGGTCGACGCGATTCCGATTTTCCGAAGGGCCAGCGGATCACGGTGCGACCACCTCGATCTGCTTCGGTGGCGGCGTACGCATGCCGAGATTGGCGGCGGCGACGTTTTCGACGAAGGCGTGAGTGGACCACGCGCTCTGCTCGAGCTGCAGCTGACCCCATTCGATCTCGAGGCGATCACGCTCGCGATTGACCTTCTCGAGCTCGACGAAGAGTTCGCGTGCGCGGTGCTTGACGAAGATCGCGCCGGCCGCCGAAGCGAGGACGATCAGCCACAAGAGCGGAATCAGCATGGCGATCGCGCGGCGACTCGACAAGTTCATACGACACCTCCGGCCAACGGATCGAGTTTCTCCGCCACGCGCAGCACCGCACTGCGCGAACGCGGATTGCGCGCGATCTCCGACTCGGTAGCTCGACGCTTCCGGCCGACCTCGCGCATGACGGGGCGCGCGGCAGGCGGAATCACCGGAAATCCTGCGAAAATCGGGTCGACCGTGCTCTTCCCGCGGATGAATTGTTTGACCATCCGATCCTCGAGCGAGTGGAAACTGATCACGGCGAGTCGCCCGCCCGGCGCGAGCACGGCGAGAGCCGCCTCGAGCGCCGTTCGCAGTTGACCGAGTTCGTCATTGATGAACATGCGAATCGCCTGGAAGGTACGCGTCGCCGGATGCTTCCCATCGCGAGTACGTACCGCACGCTGCACGATGGCCGCCAATTGCGCGGTTCGCTCGATCGGCGCTTCGGCGCGTGCAGCGACGATCGTCGCTGCAATGCGGCGCGAAAAGCGTTCTTCGCCGAGCTCGTAAATCACCCTCGCCAACTCCCGTTCATCGACGTGCGAAAGCCATTCGGCTGCCGACTCGCCATGGCGCGGATCCATGCGCATGTCGAGCGGTCCGTCCTTCGCGAAACTGAAACCCCGTTCTGGCTGATCGAGCTGCGGCGACGAAACGCCGAGATCGAGCAGCACACCCAAGACCGGCCGCCCTCTCGCGTGTTCATCGACGACGCGCGCGAGTTCGGCAAATTCCGCCTGGATGAGCGTGAGTCGCGGCTCGTCGGCGAAACGTCGTTTGCCCGCGTCGATCGCTGCAGGATCGCGATCGAGTGCGAGCACGGCGCCTTCCGGACCGATGACCTCGAGAAGTCGTGCTGTGTGACCACCGCGCCCGAACGTGCCGTCGACGTAGAGTCCGCCAGCACGAGGGGCCAGCCCCTCCAGCACCTCTTCGACAAGGACCGGGACGTGCTCATCCACCTGTCCATCCGCCTCAAAGTGACAGCGAATCGAGTTCTGTCGACAGATCGGTCGCGGTTTCCTCGCTCTTCACCCAGTAGTCACGACGCTCGTTCCAGCGCGTTTCATCCCAGAGCTCGAGTCGGTTCCCCTGACCGATCAACATGGCGTGCCGAGTGAGCCCCGCGTACTCGCGCAACTCAGGCGGCAGCAGCAAACGCCCTTGGGCATCGAGATCGATTTCCGTCGCGTGACCCACCATCAATCGCTGCAATCGGCGCGAGCGCTCTTGCAGCGTGGGCAGGCCCATCAACTTGCGTTCGATCTGCTCCCAGTCGGGCAGCGGATAAATGAGCAGGCAAGGGTCGCGGTCGATCGTGACGACGAGCTGCCCCTCGCTGCGTTCGAGCGCACGTTGCCGCTGTCGGGTGGGCAGAACCATCCGACCTTTGTCGTCCAACGTGACTTTGCTTGCGCCGCGAAACATGACCCGTCAGGCGTAAAACGCCCACTTCGCCCCACTTTTTTCCACTTGTCGCCACTATAGAAATCGGCGATCGGGGGTGTCAACGGTTTAGCGTGAAATTTTTTCCGATATGCCAATAACTTACAGTCGGCTGAGCGATTGCGCAACAGCCGATTTCAGACAAAGTTTTAGGGGTTTCAGAGAGTTGCCCGCGAATGCTTACGCGGGCACTCAAGAGAGGGGGAGTCGGCCGATAAGCCGGGTTCTGTCGTGGACGATCATTCCTCTGGGACATTCGTCACCGAATGCCTCAAGCAGCCTACCCGGAAGTCACGCTCGGACACCGCGCTGCAGGTTTCCCTGCGACTTCCCTATTTGGCCTTGCTCCCGGCGGGGTTTGCCGTGCCACAGGTGTTGCCACCTGCGCGGTGCGCTCTTACCGCACCATTTCACCCTTACCTGCGATCCCTCCCACGAGGGGAGTTCGCGCGTCGGCGGTATCTTTCTGTTGCACTTTCCGTGGGCTCGCGCCCCCCAGGCGTTACCTGGCGCCGTATCCGAAGGAGCCCGGACTTTCCTCTACATCTGGTTAGAAATGCAGCGATCGCCTGGCCGACTCCGGGGTCCACGATACGCGCCGATGATCTCAACCACAAACGCGTTGTCTCACGATTCCCGCAAAAGGCGATCCCGAGGGCCCGCTCCGTCAACGACGCTCGGCCGCAAGTTCGATCGCCCGGGCATATGCGTCGTCGCGGCTCACGCCACTCACGGCCGCCGCGATGGACGCCGCTTTAGAGGCCTGAAGATGCGGCAAGGCCGCGCGCAAGGTGCGCTCCATGAGCGCTCGTCGCTCGAGCGCGGCAGCCGGGTCCGTCTCGTCGCCAATTTTCGCCACCGTCGCGCCGGCGACCACGAGCGTGATCTCGCCGAGCTTGAACTCCGCTTCGTCGGTGGCTCGGCGGGCGAGTTCGCCGAGCGTGCCGCGATAGACGCTTTCATGAAGTTTGGTGAGCTCACGCGCGACGGCCGCCTCGCGCCCGCCACCGAAAGCCGCGGCGCAGTCACTCAAAACTTCTTCGATGCGATGCGGCGCCTCGAAAAACACCAGCGTGCGCGGCTCGAGCGCGAGGGCCTGCAAGCGCGCCCGCCGCTCCCCCGCTTTGGCCGGCAGAAAACCCTCGAAGCAAAAACGATCTGTCGCGATGCCGGCCACGGACAGTGCCGCCGCAATGGCCGTGGGTCCGGGGATCGCCCGAACCTCGATGCCCGCCGCCGCCGCACGCCGTACGAGATCGAATCCCGGGTCGGACAGCAGCGGCGTGCCGGCATCACTGACCAGCGCGACCACCTCACCGGCGAGCATACGGGCGAGCAGGGCCTCTCCCCGTTCGCGCTCGTTATGGGAATGCAGCGAAACCAGGGGTTTCTGCAGGCCGAGTGCCGAGAGCAGTTGGCCGCTTCGTCGGGTGTCCTCGGCCGCGACGACATCGGCGTCCGCCAAAGCCTCCCGCGCCCTCGGCGAGACGTCGGCCAAATTGCCGATGGGCGTTGCCACCACATCGAGACGCCCGCTCGCCGATCCTTTGCCAGCCACTATAATCCCGCTCCGTGCCGCACTGCGCGCGGGCATCGTGCCCGGCTGCGCTCCGGTATTCAATCGGCGCCGGCCGAACCGCGCACCGGCCCACCGCCGAGGTGGCACCGGCTGGAGCACTCCGAATGATGGCCACTCGATCCCTACCCACCCTCGCGCTGATCGTGCTCGCTCTGGCCGTTGCCAGCTGCAGCACGAACACCCGAACGCCCGCGAGCCTCGAGCGTGCGGTCGCCCTGTCGGTGCGAGGCGATCACGCCGCCGCCGCGCGCGAGTACGAAGCGCTGACGATCTCGGGACGCGGTAATGCGGTCAACGCCACCTGGCTCGCTGCGGCCAAAGAATGGCTACGTGCGAACGAGGCCTCCGCTGCCGAAGCGGCGCTCACACGTCTCGTCGCACCGCTCGAGGCGGGCCAGGCCGACACCCGCTCCCTGCTGCTCGCGGAGGCCGCACTCGTGCGCGGCGAGGCCGCACGCGGTTGGGAACTCCTGGGCGCCGTCGGCACACCCGTCGGGGCTGCGCGTATCGATGAGTTCCACGCTTTGCGACAACGACTCGCCCTCGCCACCAATCGCCCGCTGCAGGCCATACGCAGTCAAACCGATCGAGAGACTGCGGCGCCCGATGCGGCGGCCGTACAACGCATGCGGCGCGAGTTTCTGGACGAACTCATCGCAGCCGTCGATCGCGGTATCTCCCTCGACCCGCGTGTGGCCGGCCGGGATGCGTCGGCACGAGGTTGGATCGAAGTGGCACCGCTGGCCGCACGAGCCGCACGAGCTCCTCGAGAATCGAACGCCGGGATCACGGCGGCGTGGCGCAAACGACATCCCGCGCATCCGGCTGCCGCCGCTCTCGCCTTGCTCGGTCGAGCACCGGCTGTGGCGGCGTCGGGTGGCGAGTCGCCGGCCTCGACGACGGTCGCGAGTTCAGCAGCACCGAATACTTTGACGGCGACGTCGTCCTTGCTGCCCCTCGGAACACCCTTACCACGCGTGGCCCATGTCGCCGTGCTGCTCCCGCTCAGCGGTCGCAACGGCGCGCTCGGCGCGCAGGTCCGCGAGGGGCTCTTGGCAGCCTATTTTTCGGAGTCACAGTCGATACGCGCACCCCTGCGCTTCTACGACACGGCCAGACAATCCGTCGCCGAAGCCTTCGCCGCAGCCACGCAAGGCGGAGCCCTCGCCATCATCGGCCCGCTGGCCCGCGACGAAGTCGTGGCGATCGCCACGAGCGCGAGTGCGAGCGAAGCACCGGCGGTGATCGCGCTCAATGCCTTGCCCACCGGGCAGTCGGCACCACCCAACGTCAGACAGTTCGCGCTCTCCCCCGAGGACGAAGCGCGCGCCGTGGCGCGACGCGCCCTCGCAGAAGGCCATCGACGCGCCATTGCGCTCGTTCCCTCAGGTGATTGGGGTGCGCGGGTGTTGCAGTCCTTCCGCGAAGAACTCGAGGCAGGCGGTGGCGCGTTGCTCGGCACCGAGACGCTAGCGGGTCGCGACCTCGGCAATGCCGCCCAATCTTTGTTACGCCTCGATGCGAGCACCGCGCGCCATCGTCGCCTGCAGTCGGTGCTCGACATGCCGCTCGCCTTCCAGCCGCGCCGCCGCGCCGACGTCGATTTCATTTTCATGCCCGGCACCGCCGCAACGCTTCGCCAATGGCGACCTCAGCTTCGGTTCCAAGGCGCCGGCGACATTCCCGCTTATGCCACGTCCGAAGCCTTCGACGGCCGAGCGGGCGATGAACTGCAAGGCCTCATCTTCCCCGACATCGACTGGATGATCGCGCCGCAGGCACCGGTCGTCGCAGCGCTGCGCGCCGCAGCCGTCGAGGCGCTCGACGACACCCCGCGTCGCAGTCGCTTGTTTGCGCTCGGACACGACGCCTGGTTGCTGCAGAGCGCCGTGCGCGCGGGTCGATCGCCGTCATCCGCCGCGCCTCTTTCAGGCGCCGTCGGCTCGCTGTTCGTCGACGAGGACGGCCGCGTGCAGCGCAGCCTGCGCTTCGCGCGCATCGACGACGGGCAGGTCAAGCTGCTCGATCCTCAGGATGGCGGCGGCTGAAGCCACACTCCCGAAACATCTCCTCCTCGGCCGCGAGGCCGAGGAACGCGCGGCGCAGCACCTGAGCGCGGCAGGCGCGGACATCCTGCTCAGAAATTACCGACGGCGCCGCGGCGAACTCGACATCGTCGCGCTGCAACGGGGCGTATTGCTCATCGTCGAAGTTCGACTGCGATCCTCGGCCAGTCATGGCGATGGTGCCGCGAGCATCGATCGGCACAAGCAAAGAAAAATCACCGCCGCCGCCCAGCAATTGCTCCAGCAACGCCGCGATCTCGCGCGTTACCCGGTTCGCTTCGACGTGATCGCGCTCTCTCGCGAACGCACATCCGATGACCCCTCAGAGACTTGGCGTCTCGAGTGGATGAAGCACGCGTTCGAGTCGAGTCGCTGAATAGCAGGGCTTACTTGACGACCTTGAGCGTCGGCCGCTTGCCACCCGTTGGCGACGCCGGCGGCGCACCACGATCGGGTATAGGGCCCGAGGGATTGGGGTCGATCGGCGAGGCGGGCGGAGAATCGGGAGGCGAGTCATCCTCACCCGGCGGAAACATCAGGCCCTCCCCCGTCTCGCGGGCGTAGATGCCTTGTACGGCAGCGGCGGGGAATCGCAGCAGCCGCGGAACGCCCGAGAATCGCGCTTCGAAGCTCACCCACTCATCGCCGATGTCGAGATGCCGCGTCGCGTCGTAGCTCAGGTTGAGCACGATCCGCCCCTCGCGCACGTGGGCGACCGGCACCTCGACGCCAGGCGCCGTGGCATCGACCATGACGTGAGGCGTGAGGCCGCTATCGGTCATCCATTGATGCATCGCCCGCAGCAGATACGGGCGACGGGGTTTTCGGGATCCGGTCACGTAATGCGCTTCGCGAGAAGTGTCCTGCGCTGACCGAATCCGCGCCTTACTTCACGTCTTTCCAATATTCCTGCTTGAGCAGATAAGCGAAAGTCGTGAAGACGAGCAGGAAGAGGATGACCCAAACGCCGAGCGACTCACGCTTGGCCTTGACCGGCTCACCCACGTACTCGAGGAAATTGACCGTGTCGCGCACGAAGGCGTCGTACTCTTCGGGAGACAACTGCCCGGGCGAGGAGAGTTCGAACGACTCCCAGTGCAACTCGGTGGCCGGCTGACCGTCCACGACCGTCTCGACGGTCTTGAACTTCGCCTCCTGGACGCCCTGCAGCGCCGACAAAACATGCGGCATGGCCGTGTTGGGCAGCGCGAGGTTGTTGGTGCCGTTGGCCGACTTCGGGTCGACGTAGAACGTCTTCAAAAACTGGTAGACGTAGTCCGAGCCTTTGGCGCGCGTGGTGAGCGAGAGGTCGGGCGGCGCCTTGCCGAACCAGGCCTCGCCGTCGACCTTCGACATCGGCGAGAGGATGTAGTCACCCTTCTTCGCTCCCGGCAACAGCAGAAGCTTTTCCATCTGCTCTTCGGGGATGTTGAGATCTTTGGCGACGCGCGAATAGCGCTTGTACTTGAGCGAGTGACAGCCCGCGCAGTAGCCCATGAAGTTCGCGGCACCGCGCTGCAAGGACGCGATGTTGCCGACGTCGTTGCCAGGCTGCCAGTCCATCCAGGCGGCATGCGGACCAGTCGTCGCAGCCCACACGGCAGGACCGGCGAACGCGAGGGTGAAGCCGAGCGCCACGGCTACGAAAGACTTACGCATGGTACGTGACCCTCTCAGGAGCAGGTTTGCACTTCTCGATGCGCGTGTACCAAGGCATGAGAAGGAAGAATGCAAAGTAAACGGCGGTGAACACGCGCGCGAGGATCACGTAGAGATCGTTCGCGGGCTGCAGACCGAGATAGCTGAGCACCACGAAGGACACCACGAACAGCGCGAGGGCGATCTTCGAGAGCCAGCCCTTGTAGCGAATCGACTTCACCGGCGAGCGATCGAGCCACGGCAGGAAGAAGAGCACCACGATGGCGAGCAACATGAGCAGCGCACCGAGTTGCTGATCGGGCACCGCGCGCAACATGGCGTAGAACGCCGTGAAGTACCACACGGGCGCGATGTGCTCGGGCGTCGACAGCTCGTTCGCCGGTTCGAAGTTCGGCTTCTCGAGGAAAAGCCCGCCGAAGGTCGGCGCGAAGAAGATCACGCCGCAGAAGAAGATCAGAAACACGCCCACACCGACGATGTCCTTGATCGTGTAGTACGGGTGGAACGGAATGCCGTCGATCGGCTTGCCGTTCGCGCCCACCTTTTCCTTGATTTCGATGCCGTCCGGGTTGTTCGAACCCGTTTGACGCAGCGCGACGAGGTGCATCATCACCAGGAAGGCGATGGCAAACGGCAACGCGATGACGTGCAGCGCGAAAAAGCGATTGAGCGTGGAGTCGGCAATGCCGTAGTCGCCGCGAATCCACTCGACGAGTCCCGGACCGATGACCGGGATGGTGCCGAAGAGGTTCACGATGACCTGCGCCCCCCAGTAGGACATGTTGCCCCACGGCAGCACGTAGCCCATGAAGGCCTCGGCCATGAGGGCGAGGTAGAGCAGCATGCCGAGGATCCACAGCAGTTCGCGCGGTGCGCGGTACGAGCCATAGATCATGGCGCGGAACATGTGCAGATAAACGACGATGAAGAAAAACGACGCGCCGGTCGAGTGCATGTAGCGAATGAGCCAGCCCCATTCGACTTCGCGCATGATGTATTCGACCGAATCGAACGCCGCCGCTTCGCTCGGCTTGTAGTGCATCGTGAGGAAGATGCCGGTCAAGATCTGGAGGACGAAAACGAGCAGCGCGAGCGACCCGAAGAAGTACCAGATGTTGAAGTTCTTCGGCGCAAAGTAGCCGAGGAGCTGGGAGTCGATGAATTCATCGACCGGAAGGCGCTTGTTGAGCCAGGCGCGGAAGCCGGTCTTGCCGGCGCTATCAGACGAGGCGGCCATCAGGCAGCTCCTTGTGCGGCATCGACGCCGATGACGAGCAGGGAATCGGATTCGAACTTGTGCGGCGGGACGCGCAGATTGGTCGACGCCGGCGAGCCGTTGAACACGCGGCCGGCGAGGTCAAAGCGCGAACCGTGGCAGGGACAGAAGAACCCGCCCGGCCAGTCGGCACCCATCGCCGGGTCGGCAACGGTGAAGTATTGCTTCGGCAGACAGCCGAGGTGGGTGCACGCTGCGTACAGCACGAGCACCTCGGGCTTCAGCGACCGCATCTCGTTCTTGGCGTACTCCGGCTGATCGGACGCCTCGGAGTTCGGATCTTTGAGGCTGGCGGCCACACCGCCGAGCTTTGCGACCGCCTCCGGCGTGCGACGGACTACGTAGATCGGCTGCTTGCGCCAGCTCTGCGTGATCATCTGCCCGGGCTCGAGCTTCGTGATGTCGATCTCGAGCGGGGCACCCAGGGCGCGAGCGCGCTCGGAGGGTTTCCAGGAGGAGATGAACGGGACCAAAGTAAATGCGACGCCAACGGCGCCTGTGGCCGCTGTCGCCACTGTCAGGAACTTGCGCCGATTGACGTCGATGTCGTCGGCAGTCACCTTCTCGTCACTCATGCCAAGACTCTCCCAACCCAACCTCTGCGGCGGGCCGCTATCCGTGATGCGAGGAACCCCGGCATTATACACGCGAGGCGCCGGTCGGGGCGTCGCCGCCCGAGGTGAGCAGTCGCGATGAGCGGTTGGCAAAAGGCAGCAATTTTCGTCAGTGGGTCGGTCATCGGCGGCCTCGCCCTCGCCTTCCTTGGCCTGCTCGGCGCCTACCTCTGGCGACCAGAACTTCTTGCAGCGCTCTCCGGGGATCGATCCTCGGTCCCCGTCGAACTCCCGGCGAACGTGGGAGTCGATCCAGGGCCCATCGACAACGAAATTCCGGTCGAGCCTGCGCCCGTCGTCGCGCCCGCGAGCCGGGAAGCCGCCGCCAGCTATGCGGCAGCCGTTCGTATCGCCGCGCCCGCGGTCGTCAACTTGTATGTCACTCGAGTAGCCACCGAACCTGTCCTTCGCAGCTTCCTCGATGACCCTTTCGGTGAGTTCGCGCCCCGCTATCGTCGCCGGGTCGAACAGTCGTTGGGCTCGGGCGTCATCCTCGATCCTTCGGGCCAGATCGTCACGAACCACCACGTCATCGACGACGCCGCGGCGATCCGCGTACAGTTGGCCGACGGACGCTCGGCCCAAGCCGACATCGTCGGGCGCGATCCGGACACCGATCTCGCCGTGCTCAAGATCGATCTGCCGAACCTGCCGAGCATACGGCTCGGTCGATCCGATGCCCTGAGCGTGGGCGATGTGGTGCTCGCGATCGGCAACCCGATCGGGCTCGCGCAGACCGTGACGCAAGGCATCGTCAGCGCGACCGGACGCGATCAACTCGGGATCGCCACCTTCGAAAATTTCATCCAGACCGATGCGCCGATCAATCCCGGCAACTCCGGCGGCGCACTCGTCAACACGCGCGGAGAATTGGTCGGCATCAACACGGCGATCATCGCCAAGAGCCTCGGCGTCGAGGGCATCGGCTTCGCCATTCCGGTCAACCTCGTGCGCGGGGTCGTCAATGAAATCGTCACGCGCGGCAAGGTGCTACGTGGCTGGATCGGTGTCGGTACCGAGACGATCGACGAAGCGCGAGCACGGAGCGCGGGTTTCGACGGCCCCGTGGTTCGCATCACGCGAATCGCTGGCGGCAGCCCCGCTCAGCGCGCCGGCTTGCTGCCCGGGGATCTCATCATCGGCCTCGATGGAAAAGCCCCGCGAAGTTCGCGCGAAGTGCAGTTGCGCATCGCCGACACGTCGCCAGGTCAAAATATTTCGATCGAAGTCCAGCGCGGCAACCAACGCGGCGAGATCAAGATGCGCGTCGACGAAGCGCCGCAGAAAGTACGACCCCGCTGAGAATTTCTTTGAACGTCAGCCCGGGACGCGCTTGATCGCCGCACCGAGGGCGGCGAGTTTTTCTTCGATCGCCTCGTAACCGCGATCGATGTGATAGATCCGATCGATCTCCGTGCGCCCCTCGGCGACGAGGCCGGCGAGCACGAGCGAGGCCGAGGCGCGCAGGTCGGTCGCCATGACGGGCGCCGCCTGCAATCGCGGCACACCTTTGATGATGGCCGTGTTGCCTTCGAGCCGAATCTCCGCGCCCATGCGTCGCATCTCGAGCATGTGCATGAAACGATTTTCGAAAATGGTCTCGATGATGGTGCCCACGCCCTCGGCCACCGTGTTGAGCGCGGCAAACTGCGCCTGCATGTCGGTCGGAAACGCCGGATAAGGCGCGGTCCGCAGGTCGACGGCTCGCGGACGTCGGTCACGCATGTCGAGGTCGATCCAGTCGCTGCCCACTTCGATCGAAGCGCCCGCTTCCTGCAATTTTGCGAGCACGGCATCGAGATGCTCGGGACGCGTGTGCTTCACGTGCACGCGGCCGCGCGTGATCGCACCGGCGACGAGATAAGTGCCCGTCTCGATGCGATCGGCGACGACGCGGAACTCGCCGCCGTGCAGCCGCTCGACGCCATCGATGATGATCTTGTCGGTGCCGGCACCACGGATGCGCGCACCGAGCGTGTTGAGAAAGTCGGCGAGATCGACGACCTCGGGCTCGCGCGCCGCGTTCTCGAGGACGGTTTGTCCGTCGGCGAGCACGGCGGCCATCATGAGGTTTTCGGTGCCCGTCACCGTGACGGTGTCGAGCACCAGTCTCGCGCCGCGCAGTCGCTTGGCCCGCGCACGGATGTAGCCGTTTTCGATCGACACCTCCGCGCCCATCGCCTGCAAGCCCGCGACATGGATGTTCACGGGTCGAGCGCCGATCGCGCATCCGCCGGGCAACGAGACGTCGGCCTGCCCAAAGCGCGCGAGCAGCGGCCCGAGCACCAGGATGGAGGCACGCATGGTCTTCACGAGTTCGTAAGGCGCGAACGGCTTTTCGAGGGAGCTCGCGTCGACTTCGACGTTCATGCGCTCATCGACCGTGACCGTGACGCCCATCCGACCGAGCAGCTCGATCATGGTGGTGACGTCCTGCAGGTGCGGCACATTGCCGACTGCGACCGGCTCGGAGGCGAGCAGCGTCCCGGCAAGGATGGGCAAGGCTGCATTCTTGGCGCCGGAAATCCGGACCTCGCCCTCGAGCGGCGTGCCGCCCTCTATTTGAAGTTTGTCCATGGGGAGTGAAGGGTTCCGGGAGTGGAGTTCAGTCGCGGGGAGCGGCGCCCGCCTCGGTCGGCGTCAGCGCCTCGATCGACAGCGCATGGATTTCCCGGCCCACGAGCTCGCCGAGCGTGCGGTAGATCATTTGGTGGCGAGCGATACTGCGGCGGCCCTCGAAGGCGGCCGAGACCACCCGTGCCTCGAAGTGGGTCTGGTCGTCTGATCGGACCAGGACCTCGGCGCCGGGCAGACCAGCGCGGATGAGTTCAGCTACTTTTTCCGGGTGCATGGAGCGGTATGATGCCACCTCATGGATAAACCTGCGAAACGAACCGCATCGCTCGGCGAAGCCGATCGCCTGATCGCCGCCGGGCGACGAGCGCTCGCGACCGAGGCGCGAGGTGTCGCCGCTCTCGAGGCCCGCCTCGGACCGGCCTTCGCCGCCGCCTGTCAGCTCTGTCTCGACTGTGCTGGAAGGATCGTGGTGACCGGCATGGGCAAGTCCGGTCACATCGCGAGCAAGATCGCCGCGACGCTCGCGAGCACCGGCACCCCCGCATTCTTCATGCACCCGGCCGAGGCGAGCCACGGTGATCTCGGAATGATCACGCGCGACGACGTGGTCCTCGCGCTATCGAACTCTGGTGAGACGCCCGAGATCCTCGCCCTGCTCGCGCCGATCGCGAGGCTCGGCGTGCCGCTCATCGCACTCACGGGCAATGCCGATTCCACTCTCGCTCGCGAAGCGCGCGCCCATCTCGATGTCGGTGTGGCCGAAGAAGCCTGCCCGCTCAATCTCGCGCCCACCGCGAGCACCACTGCCACGCTCGCCATGGGCGATGCGCTCGCGGTCGCGATGCTCGAGTCGAGAGGCTTCACGGCCGAAGATTTTGCACGCTCTCACCCGGGCGGCTCGCTCGGTCGACGCCTGTTGCTGCGCGTGAACGACGTCATGCGCAGCGGCGAAGCGGTTCCCCGTGTCGGCCCGGATACGAGCATGGCCGATGGATTACTCGAAATGTCCCGCAAGGGCTTGGGTATGACCGTGGTCGTGGACGAGGCGGGTCATGTCGTCGGCGTCTACACCGATGGCGACCTGCGGCGTTCGCTCGATCGGCGCGTGGACGTCCACGGCGTCCGCATGCGCGACGTGATGACGACGCCCTGCAAAAGCATCGGCGAGCGCGAACTCGCAGCCGAGGCCGTGCACCTCATGGAAACCTACCGCATCACCTCGCTGCCGGTCGTGAACGACGCCGGTGTGCTCGTCGGTGCGCTCAACGTCCACGACCTGCTGCGCAGCGGCGTGATGTGAACGGACGAACGGCCGTGCACCCGACAAGGCTCATCGTGCTCGGCGCCGTAGTACTCGCCTCGTCCTCTCTCGTGGGGTGCAGCTCGGATCGCGACGGCGCGGGTCGCCTCACGGACGACACGCGTGACCCCGGATACTCCGCAACCGGCGCGGAAATCATCCAGACCGGCGCAGACGGCGAGCCGCGTTATCGCTTGCGCGCGGGACGCATCGAACAAAATCCGCTGTCGCTCGAAACCCGCATCGAAAATCTCGATCTCGAGACCCGCACGGGTGAGACGACCACTTGGCGGGTCGTGGCGCCCCGCGGCACGCTGTCGCGCGACTCCCGTCGCATCGATCTCGAGGGTGGCGTAGCGCTCGAGGGAGGCACCGCAGGTGCTGCCGAGCCGCTGCGGCTCGACGCCAAGACACTGCAGTACGATCTCGATACGGCTCGTATCCGAACGAATGGCGAGGTACGTCTGACGATGCAGGGGCACGCGCTCTCGGCCACCGGTCTCGATGCCAATCTGCGCACGCGTCAGGTGCAGTTGCGGACCGACGTCCAAGGGCGCTTCTCGCGCTGACCGCCGTGATCCGCACTCTCGCCCCTTACCACCCAGAACGCGTCACCTTGCACCTCGCGCGTTTTTGTCTCGCGATTTTTTTGATCGTCGCGCCGACCGCATACGCCGTCGACCCGCCGCCGCAGAACACCGACATCACCCTCGATGCCGCCTCGTCGGAAGTCGACTATCGTGCCAACGCGCTGCTCTTTCGTGACCTCATCATCACCCAGGGCTCAGTGCGGGTGGTCGCGCAGCGCGCGCGGTCGACCGGTCTCGACTTCGAAGATTCGACCTGGACGCTGAACGGCGCAGTGCGCATCGATGTGGATGGCGGCACGCTGACGTCCGAAGAAGCTGCCGTCACGTTCGAAAAGAACCGCATCGTTCGCGCCAGCATCCGCGGGAAGCCCGCGGAGTTCGCTCAAAAATTGAAGGACGGCGGCAGTGCTCGCGGTCGTGCGGGTAACATCCTCTACGACATGGCGGCCTCGACCGTCACCCTGCGCGAAGACGCCTGGCTGAGCGACGATGGTCGCAGCGAAGTGCGAGGCGACCAACTGGTCTACAACGTACGCGAGCAACGCGTCCAAGCCGGCAAACCCGCCGGCAGCGACGAACGTGTCCGCATCATCATTCGTCCGCGGCCCTCGCCATGAATCGACTTCGCGCGAGCCACCTAGCCAAGTCCTACGGCAAACGTAGCGTCGTACGCGATCTCACGATCGAAGTCGCTGCCGGAGAGATCGTGGGGCTGCTCGGACCGAACGGCGCCGGCAAGACGACGGCGTTCTACATGATCGTGGGCCTCGTTCCGGCGGACGCCGGACGCATCGAGCTCGACGATCGGGATCTCACCCATGCGCCCATCCACCTTCGGGCGAAAGCTGGTATCGGCTACTTGCCGCAGGAAGCCTCGGTGTTTCGCCGGCTGTCGGTCGAAGAAAACGTCCGCGCGATACTCGAGACTCGTGCGGATCTCGATACCGAGCAACGCAACGCGCGATGCGAACAAATTCTCGCGGACCTGAGGATCGATCACGTGCGAGGCTCCCTCGGCATGTCGCTGTCGGGTGGTGAGCGTCGGCGAGTCGAGATCGCTCGCGCACTCGCCGCGAACCCGAAGTTCCTGCTACTCGACGAACCCTTCGCCGGTGTCGATCCGCTGTCGGTGGCCGATATCCAGCGCATCATCCGAGAACTCGCCGATCGCGGGATCGGCATCCTCATCACCGACCACAACGTCCGCGAGACGCTCGGCGTGTGCGCACGCTCGTACATCATCGGCGACGGGACGGTCATCGCTTCGGGATCGGCTGCGGAAATCCTTGCCAATCCCCGCGTGCGTGAGGTGTACTTGGGAGAGTCATTCAGTCTCTAGGATCGTTCTTGCGGAGCCGGCAGCTCCGCTTCGCTCAATCAGGCCCGCCGATGCTCAAGCAGTCCCTGCAACTCAAGCTTGGTCAGTCGCTGACCATGACCCCGCAGTTGCAGCAGGCTATCCGCCTCCTGCAGATGCCGACGCTCGAGTTGCAGGCGCACCTCGCAGAAGTGCTCGAGAGCAATGTCATGCTCGAGCAAGAGGACCCCGAGGACGAAGTCGAGCTCGAGGCCCATTTCACCGCGGTTCAGCAAACCCCCGACACCTCGCAGACCGAACCGGTCGAAGTCGAGGTCGTGGAACAGCCTTGGGCCGATCGGCCCGGTACGGGCAGCGATTCATCGCGGGCCGAGGACGACGAGCAACCCGAGCGTGACATCGCCGATGAGCGCGGGGAATCCCTGCGCGATCATCTGCTCGGCCAACTCGAAATCGCCGGCCTCTCGAACAACGACCTGTCCGTCGCGGCGGCGCTCGTCGATGCGCTGAACGACGATGGCTATCTCTCGGAATCTTTGGCCGACATCGCCGAGGCCTTGCGACCGGAGATCGACTGGGACGAAGAAGAAGTCGAACGCGTGTTGCTGCTGGTGCAGACGCTCGAACCCGTCGGAGTCGGCGCCCGCAATCTCGCCGAGTGCCTAAGCATCCAATTGGCGCAACTCGATCCCTCGACGCCGGGGCTCGCGCTCGCCCGTCGCATCGCCGAACATCACCTCGACTTGCTCGCCCAACGCGACTTGTCGCCGCTGCGCAAGGCGGCCGGGGCCAGCGAGGACGAACTCGCCGAAGCGGTTGCGCTCGTCCGATCCTGTCACCCTCGCCCGGGTTCGCTCGTCAGTGCCTCGAAACCCGAATACGTCGTCCCGGATGTCTTCGTGCGCCGCAAAGGCAAGGGTTGGGCGGTCGAACTCAACGCGGGAACCATGCCGCGAATCCGGGTCAACCAAGAATATGCGGGCCTGCTCGGTCGGGGAGGCGCCCACACCACCTTGCGCACCCAGTTGCAGGAGGCCCGATGGCTACTGAAGAGCCTCGAGATCCGTAACGACACGCTCGTCAAGGTGACCCGCGCGATCGTCGAGCGCCAAGCCGACTTCCTCAATCAGGGTGAGGAACACATGCGGCCGATGATCCTCAAAGACATCGCGACCGCCATCAGCATGCACGAGTCCACCATCTCGCGCGTGACCTCGGGCAAGTACATGCATACGCCGCGCGGCGTCTACGAACTGCGGTATTTTTTCTCGAGCCAAGTCGAAGGCGGGGACGGCCAAGGGACCTCCTCGACCGCCATCCGCGCCAAGATCCGCAAGTTGGTCCGCGAAGAAGACCCGGCCCAACCGTTGTCGGACAGCCGTTTGGCCGAAATATTGTCGGGAGAGGGCATCCCCGTGGCCCGCCGCACGGTGGCGAAGTATCGGGAGGGGTTAGGAATCGAGTCTTCGGCCGAGCGCAAGAAGGCCAATTCGCGTTAACCTTGACCTCATCAGGAGGATGTCATGCAAATTTCCATCACGGGTCATCATGTCGTCGTCACCGACTCCATGCGCGCGTACGTGCACAAGAAGATGGACCGCATCGTTCGCCATTTCGACCACCTCATCGACGTTCACTACGTGTTGTCCGTCGAGAAACTCCGTCATCGAGCCGAAGCGACCCTGAAAGTCAGCGGCGGTGACATCCACGCCGATGCCGAGGCCGAAGACATGTACGCGGCCATCGATGCGCTCGCCGACAAACTCGACCGCCTCGTCAAAAAACGCAAAGAAAAAACTACCGACCATCACGCCGAGGAGGGGCGACGGGCGCGTCATTGACGCGGGCCCCGCCCTGTTCCGCGCTTGTCCGCCCCTCTGCGACTCATCCTGGTCAGCGGGCTCTCCGGAGCGGGCAAGAGCGTCGTGCTGAACGCGCTCGAAGATCTCGGGTATCGCTGCGTCGATAATCTCCCCGCCTCGATGCTCGAGTCCTTCGTGTCCCACATCTTCCGCGAGGGCTCCTCGGCGGGGCAGACCGTGGCAGTCGGCATCGATGCACGCGATACCAGCGTCGGTCTCGAGGGCATCCCGTCGACTCTCGAACAACTTCGGCGCAGCGGTCTGCGCTGCGAGCTGCTGGTCGTCATCGCCTCCGATGCCGAGTTGCTGCGTCGCTTCGGTGAAACCAAGCGACGACACCCGTTGTCCCGCGATGGATCGAGTCTGCAAGACGCCGTGACACGCGAGCGAACGCTGCTCGACCCTGTGATCCAAGCCGCCGATCTCGTCGTCGACACCACACACATGGGCGTGCATGAACTGCGCGACGCCATCGTGCAACGGATCGATCAACGGCGGGGCATGGAACTGTCGGTCACCTTGGTTTCCTTCGGTTTCAAGCACGGAGTGCCGGGCGACTGTGACTTCGTCTTCGATGTGCGCATGCTGCCCAACCCCTACTGGACGATCGCACTGCGGCCGCTCTCGGGGCGCGATGCTCCCGTGATCGCCTACCTCGACGAGCAGCCCGCCGTGGGCACCATGCTCGACGAATTGCAGCAGTTCATTTCGAGGCGCATCCAAGACCACGGCGCCGCGCGACGTCGCTACCTCACCATCGGCATCGGGTGCACGGGCGGCCAGCACCGCTCGGTGTATCTCGTCGATCGTCTGGCCGAACGATTACGCGGCAAGTCGCCGACTCTCGCCATACGCCATAGCGCACTCGCGAGTCTCGGTCTCCCATGAGCGTGACCTCTCGCAAAGACGCGCGGCTCGCCGCGCTGCGCGAGGCGCTCGACTCGGGCACGCTGCGCCCTGCGCAGCGCATGGTGTCGGCCCTGCACCCGGCAGAGATCGCCTTGCTGCTCGAGTCGGTCCCGCCGCGTCAGCGCGAAATCGTGTGGAGCATGGTGGACCCCGAGCTCGAAGGTGATGTGCTCGTCGAACTCAACGAAAACGTCCGGCAGGAACTCATCGAAGAGATGGAGGCCGAAGAGCTCGTGGCGGCGGCCGAGGGTCTCGAACTCGACGACCTCGCGGATCTCGTAGGCGATCTGCCGGAGACCGTGACCCGACAGGTCCTGCACTCGATGGACCAGCGTGATCGCGAGCGACTGCGTACGGTGCTGTCGTGGCCGGAAGACAGCGCGGGCGGCCTCATGAACACCGACACCGTCAGCGTGCGAGCCGACGTCACGCTCGAGGTGGTGCTGCGTTATCTGCGCATGCGCGGCGAACTGCCGCCGCGCACCGACAGCCTGTTCGTCGTCGATCGTCACGATCGTTATCTCGGCACGATCTCCCTCACCCGCATCATCACCGGTGACCCCGAGGATACCGTCGGCGAAAGCCTCGACACCGAAGCCCCGCGCATCGAGCCCGAAACCGCAGCACATGAGGTCGCACAGCTCTTCCAGGACCGCGATCTCGTCTCGGCTGCGGTGGTCGGTACCGAAGGCAAGCTGCTCGGGCGCATCACCGTCGACGACGTGGTCGACGTCATCCGCGAAGAAGCCGAGCACTCGGTGCTCTCGATGGCCGGTCTTCAGGACGACGAAGATCTGTTCGCGGGCATCGTCACGTCCACGCGACGTCGTCTGCTCTGGCTCGGCATCAATCTCGTGACGGCGTTCATGGCAGCCGCCGTGGTCAAAAATTTCGAGGGGACCATCGAGAAGGTGGCCGCCCTCGCCGCACTCATGCCCATCGTGGCCTCCATGGGTGGCATCGCCGGGACCCAAACCGTGACGCTCATCATCCGCGGCTTGGCGCTCGGCCAGGTTCAGTGGTCCAACGCGCGCTGGTTACTATTCAAGGAAGTCGCAGTCGGTGGGCTCAATGGCTTGTTGTGGGCCGTCGTCGTCGGCGCCGTCACCATCTTCTGGTTCGACACCTGGCAGATCGCCATCATCATCGCAGCCGCCATGCTCATCAATCTGCTGGCCGCTGCGGCTGTGGGTGTGCTGGTGCCGCTCGCGTTGCGTCGATTCGATATCGACCCGGCGCTCTCTGCAGGCGTCATCCTCACCACGTTCACCGACTGCATCGGCTTCGCGACGCTGCTCGGACTCGGGGCGATTTTCCTGGTCTGATTTATCCTGCGGCGACCAGGCGCCCGGTCTGATAGTCGCGGATCGCCTGATCGATTTCCTCGCGGGTGTTCATCACGAAGGGGCCGTACTGCACGATCGGCTCGCCGAGCGGCGCCGCAGCGAGCAACAAGAATCGCGCTCCGGCATCCCCCGCTTCGACGACGAGGGACTCCCCCTCGCCGAGCACCCCGCCATGCCGCTTCGGCAGAGCGGCGAAACCTCCGCCCGGCACGGCAATCGAGAGCTCGCCCTCGAACACATACAGATATGCGCTGTGCGCAGCCGGCAGGGTCTCGGAAAACTTCGCGCCGGCCGCGAGCGTCACATCAAAGAAAATCGGCTGGGTCGTGACGCCCGTCACCGGTCCGCTGATTCTTTCGCCTCTGCGCTCGAGTGAACCGGCGATGAGTTTGATCGTGGCACCGTCGGACGATACCGTCGGGATGCGCTCCGCCTCGATGTCCTCGTAGGTCGCCGCACACATCTTTTCGCGTGCGGGCAGGTTGATCCACAGCTGGAAGCCCCGCATGAGGCCGTGCTCCTGCTGCGGCATCTCGGAGTGGATGATGCCGCGACCGGCCGTCATCCACTGCACCCCGCCAGTTTTGAGATGCCCACGATTGCCTAGATGATCTTCATGCAGCATGTGACCTTCGAGCATGTAGGTCACGGTCTGGAAGCCGCGATGCGGATGCGGCGGAAAACCGGCGATGTACTCCTCGGGCCGCTCGCTCCCGAATTCGTCGAGCATCAAGAACGGATCGAGTCGCGCGATCGGCGACTGACCGAGACTGCGGTACAGCGTCACCCCCGCTCCGTCGGAGGTGCGCTGTGCCGCGATGATGCGTTGCAGGACCCTCTGCACCTTCGTGTTGATTCAACGAGCCCTTACTTTACCGGCGCGGGTTTCTGGCGCAGGGCGTAGTGCTCGAGGCTCGAGAGGCTGCGATCTTCCGTCCACTCGGTCGGCGCATCGAAATACTTGGCGTAGTTCTTCTGCGCGTAGTCGAGCACAGGACGCGAAAGCACCTCGTCGAGATTCTTCGTCGTGCCCATGAAGCATGCGTACTGACAGAAGCCCGGACGCTGACCCATGAGCATCCACGGCAGCCAAGGCGTGACGCGGTTCCAGGTGCCCGTGTAATCGAGCGTGGTCAGCTTCGGATTTTGCAGATCTTCCACTTTGACGTGATGCGCAAACATCTCGGAGACCTGCACGATGGGGCCCGAAGACTCACGCGGCCATTTGTCGGGCTGCAGCGCGTTGGGGTACGCGAGATGGATATGGATCTCCATGTCCGCCCAACCACCATGTTGGTACCACGGCATGATGAACGGCACGCGCGGCGGCGGCGGTCCCTGGTTGAGGCCACCGAACTTTGGCGGTGCCGGGAAGAACTCTTCGATGAGGTAGTTGAACGGGTCGTTGTCGACGTGAACGGCTTTGACGACCTCGTTGGTAATCGGGTTCTTCCACTCGTCGAGCACTTCGCCGCTGCGCAAATCGGTGTACACGATGATCTCTCGGCACAACCGCCGGATCGAACCATCCGGCCCCGGCAAGAGGCGGATCACGCCGAACCCCGAGGTGCCCATGAGGTCGACGATCTTCTTGTGGGGCTCGACGCCCATCAGATATCCCTTGAACCAAAAATACTTCGGCTTACCGAAGTCGAGATCGCCCTGGATGCGCGCGTAGGCGAGCTGGTTACCCTTGCCGGTCGACAGATCGAGATACGGCCCCTTCAGACCCGGGCCCATGCCGTAGCGCGAGGTGGTGAGAGCCGAGGCCATCGCCATCGGTCCGCCGAGCGTCATCGACGCAATACCCGACGCGCCGATCGCGAGTGCACCGCCGACGCCACCGGCCGTGGTGAGGAAATCCCGACGTTCGGGACGAAGCAGATCATTTTCTTTGGACATGCAAATAACCCCCGATGAAATTCCGGATTCTTATCGTGTCACGACGACTCAGGCGCCCGGCGCCTGCAGCCTCTTGAGTTCGTTGAGTACGAGCTGGGAATGGCCTTTCGCCTCGACTTTTTCCCAGTGGCGGGCGATGCGGCCCTGCGGATCGATGATGAAGGTGTCGCGGCGGGAAAATTCCATGAGGCCCATCATGCTGGTGAGGACGCCGTATTGCTTGGTGACGGCCTTGGTCGGGTCGGCGAGCACCTGGAACGGCAAGCTGTGTTCCTTCGCGAACGCTTTCTTCGACTCGACGTCGTCCACGCTCACCCCGAGGATCACCGTATTGGCGCGGCGGAACGCAAAGATCTCATCGCGGAACTCGCAAGCCTGCGTGGTACACCCCGGGGTGTTGTCCTTGGGGTAGAAATAGAGCACCACCCACTTGCCACGATGTTCGTTGAGCGTCACCCACTTGCCCGTCTGGTCTTGCAGTCGGAAATCAGGGGCGGGTTGGCCGGCTTTGGGCGAGTCGGCGAAGGCCACGGGCGCCGGCGCGATGCCAAGGGTTATCGCCGCAAGGGCGAGCACGGTGAAGAATCGTCTGCGTGGCGTCATAAGTATGAACTCCCGGGTCGAAAAAGCCTCTGGGTATCTTCCAGACTGCGCCGCTGCGGCACAATAGGGCCCGTGACAGAGAGTACCGATGACCACGCCGTGACCAAGGCCCCGACTCGATCGGGCTGCCGGGCGCTCGTCCTCTCGGGCGGCGGGGCTCGTGCGGCTTACCAGGTCGGGGTCCTCAAGGCCTTGGCCGAGATCTGGCCTGAGGAGTCTTCTCCCTATGACGTGATCGTCGGCACCTCTGCGGGCGCCGTGTGTTCCGCAGTGCTCGCCACTCACGCCGCAGACTGGCGCGAGGGTATCCGGCGCCTCGAACACGTCTGGGCGAACTTCACGGTCGAACAGGTCTTTCGGGCCGATCTCGGCGCGATGGTCGGGGCGGGTCTGCGCTGGATGAGTTCGGCGCTCACCGGCGGGCGTCTCGGCACCGCACCGCCCGCCCTCTTCGACAACTCGCCGCTGCGAAACTTGCTTCGAGAACGCGTGGACTGGACGGCGATCCGCCAACACATCGCCCAAGGCCAGCTGCGCGCACTCGCCTTGACGGCCACGACTTACGCGGGAGGCCATCATCGCGTTTTCTTTGAAGCGGCACCGCATGTCACAGAGTGGGCCGGCGTTCGACGCGCGGGTACGCGTTCGACGCTCGATCTCGATCATCTGATGGCGAGCGCCGCGATCCCCTTCCTATTTCCTCCGGTGCGGATCGGCGAGGTGTTCTACGGCGACGGTGCCATGCGCCAGCTTGCGCCGCTCTCACCGGCGATCCACCTCGGTGCCGATCGACTGCTCGTGATCGGCGTGCGTGCGCAGAATGCCGCAGGTCTCGGCGGCACGATCGGCGTGCACCATACCCCGTCGTCGGGGGAAATTTTCGGTTTCCTGCTCGATACGCTGTTCAGCGATCAGGTCGATGCCGATATCGATCAGCTCGAGCGAACCAATCGAATGGTGCGTGAGGCCGATTCATCCCTCGATGGACTGAGAGAGATCAGCGCGCTGCGCCTCGTACCGGGCGCCGACCCGCGAGCGAGTGCCGCTCGGCACCTTGCGGCACTTCCGAAAGCCCTGCGCACTTTGCTGTCGGTCATCGGTGCGAGCGGAGAGTCCGGCAGCCTGCTCGCAAGTTATCTGATGTTCGAGGCGCCCTACACCCGGGAACTCATCGCCCAAGGCTACGCCGACGGCATCACTCAACGTCGGGCGATCATCGACTTCCTGCGTTGACGAGCTTGCGACTCAAGGTGGCCATCGCCCGATCGAGTCCGCCGAGCGTCAAAGGAAACATTCGGCCGCCGACGAGTTCCTGAGTCAGCCGGATCGAAGGCGTCCAGTCCCAACGCTCTTCGGGCTCGGGGTTGAGCCAGACGAGACGCGGAAAGTGCGCCGTCACGCGCTGCATCCACACGCTGCCCGCTTCATCGTTGAAATGCTCGACGCTGCCGCCCGGCTGCACGATTTCGTAGGGACTCATCGCCGCATCGCCGACGAAAATCACCCGATAATCGCCATTGAATGTCCGCAGCAGCTCGAGCGTCTTGATGCGCTCGGCCTGTCGCCTTCGATTGTCCTTCCACACCGTCTCGTAGACGAAGTTGTGGAAATAGAAATGTTCGAGTTGCCGGAATTCCGATCGCGCAGCGGAGAAGAGTTCCTCGCAGATTCGTACGTGGTCCTCCATGGAGCCGCCGACATCGAGTAGCAACAACACTTTGACGGCATTGCGACGCTCAGGGCGGAGCTTGAGATCGAGCCAACCGGCGTTGCGCGCCGTCGCTTCGATCGTGCCGTCGAGATCGAGTTCGTCGGCGGCACCCTGACGCGCAAACTTGCGCAAGCGACGCAGCGCCATCTTGAGGTTACGCGTGCCGAGCTCGCGACGATCGTCGAAGTTGCGGTATTCCCGCGACTCCCAAACTTTGACGGCTCGACGCTGTCGCGCACCCGAATCGCCGATCCGGATGCCCTCGGGGTTGTAGCCGCCGGAACCGAACGGCGACGTACCGCCGGTACCGATCCATTTGTTGCCGCCCTCGTGCCTCGCCTTTTGTTCGGCGAGACGCTGTTTGAGCGTCTCGAGCAACTTGTCCCAACTACCGAGCGCTTCGACCTTGGCTCGTTCCTCGTCCGAGAATAGTCGCTGCGCCATGGCTTGCAGCCATTCCGCCGGGACCTCGGCGAGCAGCCGTTCGAAGATTCGTTCAGCGCCGGCGAAGTGCTCGGCAAATACGCGATCGAATCGGTCGAAGTGACGCTCGTCCTTGACGAGAGAAAGACGGGCGAGCCAATAAAACTCTTCGGCCGAACACGATGCCACGCGAGCCTCGAGCGCCTGCAGGAGAGACAAGAACTCCGTGATCGAGGCCGGTATGCCGGCAGCGCGCACTTCGAGGAAGAATCGAACGAGCACGCGGGACTTCCGCTCAGCGCACGCGTCGGCTCAGGAACACCAACTGCTCGAACAAGTGCACGTCCTGCTCGTTCTTGAGCAACGCACCGTAAAGCGGCGGGATCGCCTTCTTCGGATCGTCGCTGCGCAGCGCCTCGGGCGGGATGTCCTCGGCGAGCAGCAATTTGATCCAATCGAGCAGCTCCGAGGTGGACGGCTTTTTCTTCAGACCCGGAGTTTCGCGCACGCGATAGAACGCACCGAGTGCCTCGGCGAGCAACTCTCGCTTCAGGCTCGGATAGTGCACGTCGACGATGCGAGTCATCGTCTCCTCATCGGGGAATCGGATGTAGTGGAAGAAACAGCGACGCAAAAAGGCGTCGGGCAGTTCTTTCTCGTTGTTGCTCGTGATGATGATGATCGGCCGGTGCCGGGCTCGCACGAGCTCGCGCGTCTCGTAGACGTAGAACTCCATGCGATCGAGCTCGCGCAACAAATCGTTAGGGAATTCGATATCGGCCTTGTCGATCTCGTCGATCAACAACACCGGTTGCACCTCGGACTCGAAGGCTTCCCAGAGCTTGCCGCGGACGATGTAGTTGCGGATATCGGCGACGCGCGCCTCGCCGAGCTGGGAGTCGCGTAGCCTCGACACCGCGTCGTACTCGTAGAGGCCCTGCTGCGCCTTGCTGGTCGATTTCACGTGCCATTCGAACAGAGGCCGGCCGAGCGCCTGCGCCACCTCGAGGGCGAGTTGGGTCTTGCCCGTACCCGGCTCGCCCTTGATGAGCAGCGGTCGTGCGAGCGTGACTGCAGCGTTGACGGCCATGCGAAGGTCGTCGGTCGCAATGTAGCGATCGGTACCGGAAAATCTTTGATCGGTCACGGAGTGGTCCTCGGTGCAGCGCTGTCGGGCGTCGAGGCCTTCAGCGTCAAGGTGTGGACGGCGGGACCGGGCAACAACGGCCGCATCCGACCGCTGACCCAGTCTTCGTAGCCCGCGCGGTAGAACGGAGACAGCGGATGTCCGCTCGCACCGCCTGGCAACTGCATGTAGGCCTCGGCCTCGCGTCCCGGGGACACGGCGAACCGCTCCGACGCGCCGAACGTCGGACCCGTGACACGAGGCGAATTCATGTCACCGGCCAGTGGCCGAGCCGGCATGTCGAGGTATCGACCGAGCGGGCCGAGGGAGGGTGAGAGCGGATGCCGAATCCTCGCGGTATTGCGCTGACCCCAAGTACACCCGACGAGCGCGCCGCAGGAGACTTCCGCAGCTTCGATGACGGCGTCGGCCTGGCGTAGCAGCAAATCCCGCCAATCTTTGTAGTCTGCACTCAACATATGGGGCGGCTGTTCGGTCACGAGGCGCCACAATGAACCCTCGAAGAGCGGAAAGGCCTGCGAGCCCTCCCCTGCACCGAGCGCGCCAGTGATCATCGACCACACCGCCCCTCGGGTTCGTTCGCGGAAATCGCGCGCGAACCGGTAGCTCACCGAATCGATCGTCGCATGACCTTTCCAATCGGCCACGAGTCGCCGTAGCTCGGCTCGCTTGGGTTCGTTGCGAACGGCATCTTCGTCGAGCGTCGCGAGCAGCAGGCGCTGCCAACGATCGATCAGCAGAGCGCGATCATCGAGCTGTATCGAAAGCATGTCGGCGGGCATCGCCGGACGCTCGATCGCGAGCAATCGATCACGAATCTGTCGCTGGCGAACCCCTTTGTCGTAGTGCATGCCGCTGTCGGCTTCGTCGTTGCCGAGCAATTCTTCGAACGTACCCTCGACGTGTCGTGCGTTCGCGCTCCACAGTCGACCGATCTCCGGATCGAGGATGACGGGCGTCTCGCCCGGACCTCGCCACGCGATGGGACGCGTCGATTCGGGGCCGAGATCTCCCTGGGGAATTCGGCCAATGATCGTCCAGGCGATGCGACCCGAGCGATCGCCGACGGTAAAATTCTGATGCGGAATGCCGACACGTGGCGCGAGCGCCAGAGCCGACGCCACATCGCGCACTTGCTGCAACTCGAACGACGCGAGCGTCGTGGCGCCCGGCTCCGTGACGAGCCAGCGCGCAAGCCAACACGTGTGCGCCGCACCACTTGCGCCGTCTTCCGGCGCATCCGTGCGCATGACCACCCCGAGGGGTGACTCGCGGACCTCGAGCACGACGGGCGCGCGGCCCGACACTCCGAGGGTTTCGCGATGAACCGTGAAACGGCGCTCCCCCTCGGCGGTGAAATAGAGATTGCGCTCGGGGTCACAGGCCACGGGCTTCACGTCGCTCCAGTCACCGTAGCTATTGGTGAATGACCAAGCGACCTCACCGTTACTGCCCGCCACGACGGCAGGCAAACCCGGCAGCGTGACGCCGTTGAGTTCGCGCGCAAATCCATTCGTATCCCGTGCGATCCGCAAACGCGCGCGATACCAAGTGGTCGGAACCCGCAAACCAAGATGCATGTCGCCCGCGATCAGCGCACCGCCACCCGCAGCGTGGCGACCCGAGACGGCCCACGCATTGCTGCCGGGCAATGCCCGTTCTTCGACGCGCGCCGTGCTCGCGGCGCGTGTGCCGCGCAGATCGAGCAGTTCGGGAGGCGGCACGACGGGGGCTCGATAAGGCTCGCCACCATTGGCGGCGAGCTGCTCTGCGAGCGTCTGGAAATTAGGCGTATCCCATTCATCGCCTCGCGGGAAGAGGAATCGGGTCACCTCGCTCGCCGGTCGGACATCCGCCTCGCCGCGAGCGGAGGCGGCCACGCGATCCTCGATGCTCAAAGAAATTTCCCGACGAGCCAGCTCGTCCACCAATGCCTCGTACTGCAGGCTCCACCACATGGAGTGCACGACGAGTATGGAATCTTCGCTGCGCCAGGCCTCGGGCGCCGCACGCAACACCACGTACTCCCATGGCCGAACCGAGAGCGACGAGACACCGGCGTTCACGCCCCGCGTGTAGGCCTCGATCCAGGCGCGCTCGCTCGGCGTCGCCTCGGCGATCACGCGACGCGCCACTTCTCGAAGTCGGAAAATCCGGGCGCGCTGGTCTTGAACCACGAGCGGCTCACCGAGGAGCGCGGCAAGTTCGCCAGCAGCGAGACGCCGGGATAAATCCATCTGGAAATAGCGGTCCTGACCGTGCGCATAGCCGATCGCGTAGGCGACGTCGAACGGGTCCTCACCGGCCGCCGTGACAACGCCGTCGGCGTCACGCTGGAGGCGGACATCCGCCCGCGGACCTCCAACGCTCGAGACCACTTCACCATCCAGTACCGGCAACGAACCGCGCAACGCCCACCACGCCGCACCCGCCGCCACCGTCGCGACGACGAGCAGCGTCGTCAAACCGCCGAGGAGCCACTTTTTCATGCGGTACGCGTCCGCTTAGGGCGCAGTGCGATGAACCGTGAGGATCTGCAAGGAGTTGGTCCCGCCCTGCACTCCGCTCAGCTCGCCCTTGGTCAGGATGATGCGATCACCCTCCTCGACGAGACGCAAACTGATGAGCAGATCGAAGATCTTCTGATGCAACGACGCTCGCTCATCCGGTCGAACGTCGAACGACACCGGGTAAACCCCGCGGTAGAGCGTCACGCGGCGTCGCGTACCCTCATGACGGGTGAACGCATAGATGGGGATGTCCGAACGCAGACGGGACATCCAGAGCGTCGTCGAACCACTCTCCGTCAGTGCGACGATCGCGCGAACGTGAAGGTGGTTGGCGGTGTACATGACCGCGTGTGCGATCGCCTCTTCGGTTTGCGAGAACTCGAGTTCGGGACGCTCGCGAGGCGCGGTCATCGTCAAGTGATAGGTTTCGGCGCCGAGGATGACCTCGGACATCGCCGCCACGGCCTTGACCGGATATTTGCCCGTCGCCGTCTCGGCGGAGAGCATCACGGCATCGGTTCCGTCGAGTACGGCGTTCGCGACGTCGCTCACCTCGGCCCGAGTCGGCACGGGGTTCTGGATCATCGACTCCATCATCTGGGTCGCCGTGATCGCCACCTTATTACGCTTGCGCGTCTCGTGGATGATGGTCTTTTGCAGACCGGTGAGTGCGGCCTGCCCCATCTCCACGCCGAGATCGCCTCGAGCGACCATCACGACATCGGTCGCATCGATGATGCCGGAGAGTTGCGCCACCGCCTCGTGTCGCTCGATCTTGGCGACGATGCGCGTGAACGGCGCGCCGGCCGCATGCAAGAGCTCGCGGGCCTGACGAATATCCGAACCATCGCGCACGAACGACAGGGCGAGATAGTCGAATCCGTTCGCCGCAGCGAACCGGATGTCCTCGAAATCTTTGTCGGCGAGTGCGGGCGCCGAAATTCCGCCGCCCTTGCGATTGACGCCTTTGCGATTCGAGAGCTCGCCACCGGCCACGACTTTGGTCTCGATGCGCGTGCCCTCGACCGACAGGACCTCGAGCACGATGAGTCCGTCGTTGAGCAACAAGGTGTCGCCCGCCGTCACATCGACGACGAGCTCCTTGTAGGCCACGCCCACTTCACGGACGTTGCCCGCCTTCTTGTCAAGCGAGGTATCGAGGGCGAAGGGCTGCCCCTCGACAAGCTGGACGGCGCCGTCAACGAAACTTTCGATACGGATCTTGGGGCCTGCCAGATCTCCCAGAATGGCGACGTAGCGCCCCGCTCTCACCGACGCTTCACGCAGTAACTCGATGCGACGCAGGTGGTCGACGTGGTTGCCGTGGGAAAAATTGATGCGAGCCACATCGAGGCCGGCATGACACATCTCGAGCAAGACGTCGACGTCGTCCGTCGCCGGTCCGAGCGTCGCCACAATCTTGGTCCTGCGGGGAGTCGTCATGAGCTGCGTAATCTCCGTGAAGCGTGAGGCGCGACAAACGTCAGTGTGCAGCCCTCGCCTCGAGCGCAGCAACGGCGGGCAAGGTTTTACCCTCAACGAACTCGAGGAACGCCCCGCCGCCCGTCGAGATGTAGGAGATCCCGCGCTCGACATCATACTTCTCGATCGCAGCCAACGTATCACCACCGCCGGCGAGCGAGAACGCCTTGCTACGAGCGATGGCCTCGGCGATCGCACGAGTGCCTGCACCAAACTGGTCGAACTCGAATACACCGACCGGACCATTCCAGAGGATGGTGCCCGCCGACTGCAGGATCTCGGACAGTTGTGCTGCCGTGCGCGGGCCGATGTCGAGAATGAGCTCGGCCGCACCGACGGCGCCCGCCTCGCGCACCGTCGCCGCCGCCGTCGGCGAAAACTCCGATGCAACGACGACGTCGGTCGGCAACGGGATCTCGGCACCGCGGGCACGGGCCTGCTCGAGCAGACGACGGGCGGTGTCCAGCATGTCCGGCTCGTGCAACGACTTACCCACGTTCACGCCAGTGGCCGCGAGAAAAGTATTCGCGATACCGCCGCCGACGATCAGTTTGTCGACTTTCGCCAGCAGGGACTCGAGCACCGTGAGCTTGGTAGACACCTTCGACCCGGCGACGATCGCGACGAGCGGACGAGCCGGTTTGGCGAGCGCGCGTTCGAGCGCTTCGAGCTCGCCCACGAGCAAAGGCCCGGCGCAGGCGATGGGCGCAAAACGTGCGACACCATGTGTGCTCGCCTCGGCCCGATGCGCGGTGCCGAAGGCATCCATCACATACACGTCACAGAGCGCCGCCATGCGGCGCGACAGGCTCTCGTCGTCTTTTTTCTCGCCCTTGTTGAAACGGACGTTTTCGCACAGCACCACCTCGCCGGGCTCGCAGGCGACGCCGTCGAGCCAATCGGCGACGAGTCTCACCGGTTGATTCAAAAGTTCGGCGAGGCGAGCGGCGACCGAAGCGAGCGAATTCTCGGCAGAGAACTCGCCTTCCTTCGGGCGTCCGAGATGCGAGAGCAGGATGACGCGCGCACGCTTCTCGATGGCCAGACGAATGGTCGGGAGCGACGCCCGAATGCGCGCATCGCTCGTGATGGACCCACCCTCGACCGGCACGTTCAAATCCTCGCGAATCAAGACTCGCTTGCCCGCAAGATCGAGATCGGCCATCCGCAAAACGTTCATCGTTGCGCGCTCCTCAGCCAGTCTTCGACCAAGCGAGCGTAGTGTCGAGCATGCGGTTGGAGAAGCCCCACTCGTTGTCGTACCAAGAGCAGACTTTGACGAGATTGCCGCCGATGACCTTGGTCATCGTGGCGTCGTAGTTGGACGAGTGGGCGTCGTGGTTGTAGTCGATGGAGACGAGCGGCGCCTCGGTGTACGCCAGCACACCCTTGAGCGGACCCTCGGCCGCAGCCTTCATCAAAGAATTGATCTCGGCTACCGTGGTCGCACGCTTCGGCGTGAACGTGAGATCGACCAACGAGACATTGATCGTCGGCACGCGGACCGCGAAACCGTCGAACTTGCCCTTGAGCTCCGGCAGCACGAGGCCGACGGCCGCCGCGGCACCGGTCTTCGTCGGGATCATCGACATCGTCGCCGACCGCGCGCGGCGCAGATCGGAGTGATAGACGTCGGTCAGCACTTGATCGTTGGTGTAGGCATGAATGGTCGTCATCAAACCGCTTTCGATCCCGATGTGTTCCTGCAGCACTTTGGCCATCGGCGCGAGACAGTTGGTCGTACACGAGGCGTTGGAGATGACGGTCATCGAAGATTTGAGCACGTCGTGGTTGACCCCGTAGACCACCGTCGCGTCGACGTCGTCGCCGCCCGGAGCCGAGATCACCACTTTCTTCGCGCCCGCCGCGATGTGCGCGGAAGCCTTCGCCTTGCTGGTGAAAAGCCCCGTGCACTCGAGCACGACATCCACGCCGAGCTCACCCCAAGGCAGCTTGGACGGGTCACGCTGAGCAACCACGCGGATACGATCGCCGTTGACGACCATGTAATCGCCGTCGACGCTGACCTCACCGGGGAACTTCCCGTGGGCCGTGTCGTAACGGGTCAGGTGGGCATTGGTGTTGGCGTCGCCCAAATCGTTGATGGCGACGATCTGGATGTCCTTCCGACGAGCGCCCTCGTAGAGCGCGCGCAGCACGTTGCGTCCGATGCGGCCGTAACCGTTGATGCCTACCTTGATTGTCATGATGCGTTGTCCTCTCCTTGAGATTCCCTGGATTTTCTTTGATTTCAGCCAGCCAGCAGGTTATCGAGCGCACGGCCGACATGGGCGGCCGTGAGTCCGTAATATTCGAAAAGCGCAGCGGCCTTGCCTGAAGCTCCAAAGCGGTCGATGCCGATCACGCAGCCGCCGCTGCCCACGTATTTCCACCAGCTTTGCGAAGCTGCAGCCTCGATGGCGAGTCGCCGCGTCACCGTCTTGGGCAAAACCTGCTCGCGCCACGCGGCATCCTGCGCATCGAAGACGTCGGTCGAGGGCATCGAGACGAGACGAACACGACGGCCCGCCGAGTTGGCCGCACGCACCGCCTCGGCGGCCGGCGCGACTTCGCTACCGGTCGCGATGACGATCGCCTCGGGCAGCGCGCCGACTGCGAGTTCGGGTTCGATCAGTACGTAACCGCCGCGGCGAATGTGTTCGACTTGCTCGGCGCTGCGGGCTTGCTGCGGCAAGGCCTGACGCGTGAGCACGAGGCAACTCGGTCCGTTGCCGCGCTCGATGGCCGCGACCCAGGACACCGCAGTTTCGGTGGCATCGCACGGGCGCCAGAGCCCGAGGTTCGGCATCGCACGCAAACTCGCAAGGTGCTCGATGGGCTGATGCGTCGGACCATCCTCGCCCAAACCGATCGAGTCGTGCGTGTATACGAGAAGCACGCGCTGATGCATGAGCGCCGCTAGGCGAATCGCATTGCGCGCGTAGTCGGAGAACACGAGGAAGGTCCCGGCGTACGGCACGAAACCACCGTGCAGCGCGAGGCCGTTCATCATGGCCGTCATCGCGAACTCGCGTACGCCGTAATAAACGTAATTGCCCGACACGTCCGAAGGCGTGACGGGCTTGGAATCTTTGCGCAGCGTGTTCACCGAGCCCGTGAGGTCCGCCGAACCGCCGAGCAACTCGCCCATGCCGGGTCCGATGGCATTGAGCACCACCTGCGACGAGGCGCGAGTCGCTTGTGCGGCACCGACGCCGGCTGCGGCAGCCATCGCCGCCTCGCGCAACTGTGCCCAGTTCGCAGGCAGCTCGCCGCGCATGCGGCGCTCGAACTGCGCTGCGAGCTCAGGGAACTCGCGCTTGTAACGATTGAAGCGTCGACGCCAGGCTTTTTCGGCGCGCGCACCCCGCTCGCGCTGATCCCAGGCCTCGCGAACCTCCGAGGGAATGACGAACGGTTCGTGGTTCCAGCCGATCGCCGCACGAGTGGCGGCGATTTCATCGGCTCCAAGCGGCTCGCCGTGGGTCGACTTGCTGCCCTGCTTGTTGGGCGCACCAAACCCGATGACGGTACGCGCACAGATCAGCGTCGGTTGTTTCCGGTTGGCCTTGGCGCGCTTCAGGGCCTTTGCGACCGCCTCGCCGTCGTGTCCGTCGATATCTTTGATGACCTGCCAGCCGTAGGCGGCGAAGCGCTTCGCGGTATCGTCGCCCATCCAATCTTTGACCTTGCCGTCGATCGAGATGCCATTGTCGTCGTAAATACAGATGAGCTTGCCGAGACCGAGCGTGCCGGCAAGCGACGCTGCCTCGTGCGAGATCCCCTCCATGATGCAGCCGTCACCAAGGAACACGTAGGTGTGGTGATCGACGATATCGTGTCCCGGCCGATTGAACTCGGCGGCGAGCAGTCGCTCCGCAAGCGCCATGCCGACGGCCGTGGCAACGCCCTGCCCGAGCGGGCCGGTGGTCGTCTCGATGCCGATCGCCGGATCGTGCTCGGGGTGACCCGCCGTGCGCGAACCAAGCTGACGAAAATCTTTGATGTCGCCGATCGAAAGCGGATGACCCGTGAGGTGAAGCACGGAATACAACAGCATCGAGGCATGACCGTTCGAGAGCACGAATCGGTCGCGGTCGACCCAGCGCGGATTGGCCGGGTTGTAGTCCATGATTTCGCGCCAGAGCACCTCGGCGATATCGGCCATGCCCATCGGCGCACCCGGATGACCCGAGGCGGCGCGCTGCACCGCATCCATGGACAGGGCGCGAACGGCGTTCGCGAGGAGGCGGCGTTGGGACATGGGAAAACCCGGGTTGTTTACAGGAAACCGCAATTGTCCATTACCGGAGCACGGTTTTTCAACGAAAAAGGTTCTCCCTACCGCTGATGATTCGTACTTAGCCGCTATAATTCGCGCCCGTTTTCCTCTTCAAGAAATTTCAGAGTGCGCCATGTCCAACAGCTACCTCTTCACGTCTGAGTCGGTTTCCGAAGGTCACCCGGACAAAGTGGCCGACCAGATCTCCGATGCCATCCTCGATGCCATCCTCGAGAAGGACAAGGGCTGTCGCGTCGCCGTCGAGACGCTCGTCAAGACTGGCGTCGCCATCGTCGCCGGCGAAGTCACCACCCACGCTTGGGTCGACATCGAGTCCATCGTGCGCAAGACGGTGCTCGAAATCGGATACAACTCCTCCGAGATGGGCTTCGACGGCGCGAGCTGCGGCGTCCTCAACGTCATCGGCAAGCAGTCGCCGGATATCGCCCAGGGCGTCGATCGTAAAGATCCGCGTTTGCAAGGTGCAGGCGACCAGGGCCTAATGTTCGGCTTCGCCACGAATGAAACCGACGTGCTCATGCCCGCCGCGATCACGTTGTCGCATCGACTCGTCGAGCGCCAAGCCAAGGTGCGCAAGCAGGGCAAACTCGATTGGCTGCGCCCGGATGCGAAGAGCCAGGTCACGCTGCGTTACGAGAACGACCGTCCGGTCGCGATCGACGCGGTCGTGCTCTCGACTCAGCACAGCGACGAAGTGTCCACGAACAAGCTTCGTGAAGCCGTCATGGAAGAGGTGATCAAGCCGGTGCTGCCGAAGAAGTGGTTGCATCGCGGCACCAAGTTCCACATCAACCCTACGGGCCGATTCGTCATCGGCGGTCCGGTCGGCGATTGCGGCCTGACGGGCCGCAAGATCATCGTCGACACCTACGGCGGCTTTGCCCGTCACGGTGGTGGCGCGTTCTCCGGAAAGGACCCGTCCAAGGTCGACCGCTCGGCCGCCTACGCGGCGCGCTATGTCGCCAAAAATATCGTCGCGGCGGGACTCGCCGATCGCTGTGAAGTGCAGGTGTCCTACGCCATTGGCGTCGCCAAGCCGACCTCGGTCATGGTCGAAACCTTCGGCACCGGCAAAGTTTCGCGCGAAAAACTCACCCAACTCGTCGACCGGCACTTCGATCTGACGCCGTACGGCCTGCGTGAAATGCTGCGGCTCGCCCGCCCGATCTACCGCAAGACGGCCGCCTACGGGCACTTCGGCCGCGAAGACCGCGAGTTCACCTGGGAACGCACCGACCGTGCGGCCGCACTCGCGGCGGATGCCGGTCTCGGCAAGAAGGGGCGTCGCCGGGCATAATTGAAAAAACCGCTTCCGCGAGGGGCGCTGCAGCACCAGGTTGGCCGGTGCCAGGCTCGCGGAACGGCGTACATCGTCAACGGCGCCCGTCAATCTTCAACCAAAGATTAACGGAGACCTGACATGAACGCTGTGATCAAACCCGCCCAGGGAAAGGGCGATTTCCACGTTGCCGATCTCTCGCTCGCCGAGTGGGGCCGCAAGGAAATCCGTATCGCCGAAACCGAAATGCCGGGACTGATGGCGATCCGAGAGGAGTTCGCCCCCACCCAGCCGCTGCGCGGCGCCCGCATCACGGGCTCGCTGCACATGACCATCCAGACCGCCGTACTCATCGAGACGCTCCAGGCCCTCGGTGCGCAGGTGCGCTGGGCGTCGTGCAACATCTTTTCGACCCAGGATCACGCCGCAGCGGCGATCGCCGTCAACGGCACGCCGGTGTTCGCCTACAAGGGTGAGTCGCTCAAGGAATACTGGGATTTCACCCACCGCATCTTCGAGTGGCAGGACGGTGGCTACTCCAACATGATCCTCGACGACGGTGGCGATGCCACGCTGTTGCTGCATCTTGGCACCAAGGCCGAGACGGATCTCTCCGTGCTCACGAATCCGGGCAGCGAGGAAGAAGAAGTTCTCTTCGCCTCCATCAAAGAAACGCTCAAGCGCGATCCGAAGTGGTACTCCACGCGCATCAGCAAGATCCGCGGCGTCACCGAAGAGACGACCACGGGCGTGAAGCGCCTCTACCAAATGGCCAAGGACGGCGATCTCGCGTTCCCGGCCATCAACGTCAACGATGCGGTCACCAAGTCGAAGTTCGACAACCTCTACGGTTGCCGCGAATCGCTGGTCGATGCCATCAAGCGCGCCACCGACGTGATGATCGCGGGCAAAGTTGCCGTGGTCGCCGGTTACGGTGACGTCGGCAAGGGTTCGGCGCAGGCCCTGCGCGCCCTCTCCGCTCAGGTGTGGGTGACGGAAGTTGACCCGATCTGCGCGCTGCAGGCCGCCATGGAAGGCTATCGTGTCGTCACGATGGAATACGCCGCCGACAAGGCGGACATCTTCGTCACCGCGACCGGCAACTTCCACGTGATCACCTACGATCACATGAAGCGCATGAAGGATCAGGCCATCGTCTGCAACATCGGGCACTTCGACAACGAAATCGATTGCGCCTCGCTGAAGCAGTGCACTTGGGAGAACATCAAGCCTCAGGTCGACCACGTGATCTTCCCGGACGGCAAGCGCATCACGCTGCTCGCCGAGGGTCGTCTCGTGAACTTGGGTTGCGGCACGGGTCACCCCTCGTACGTGATGTCCTCGTCGTTCGCCAACCAGACGATCGCGCAGATCGAACTGTGGGCGAACCACGAGAAGTACCCGGTCGGCGTCTATGTGCTGCCGAAGCACCTCGACGAGAAGGTCGCTCGCCTTCAGCTCAAGAAGCTCGGCGCAGAGCTCACCGAGCTCACGGATCAGCAGGCTCGCTACATCGGCGTCGCCAAGCAGGGTCCGTACAAGCCTGAGACCTACCGTTACTAAATCGATCGCCGCGTTCTGCGGCCTCTGACACCGGGGCGGTCATGGCGTTAGCATCCACGCCATGACCGCCGTCCGCGTCCTCCAAATCACCGATACCCATCTCGTGGGCGACCCCGCGGGTCGTCAACGCGACCTTGTCGTACTCGACTCGCTGCGAGCGGTGCTGTCCCAAGCCCTGCGTGAACCCACCGACCTCATTCTGTTGACAGGCGACATCGTCCACGACGATCCGCGGGGCTACTCCGTGCTCCGCGAAGTGTTTGACGCCGACATTCCGGTGCTCTGCGTTCCCGGCAACCACGACGTCCCGCAAGCCATGCGGGACACCCTAGGTGTCGCGCCGTTCCGGATCGGCGGGCATCACGACCTCGGGGCATGGCGGCTCGTCATGCTCGATTCGCAGCAACCCGGACAAGTGGGCGGCAGGCTCACGAACGCCGAGCTGCAACGCCTCGACGAGGCGCTACGGAACGCACCCCGGCAACACGCCCTCGTCGTCTTGCATCATCCGCCCATCGCCATGGGGAGCACGTGGCTCGATGCCATCGGCCTCGAGAATGCCGACGATTTCTTCGCCGTCCTCGATCGACACGCCCAAGTGCGGGGCGTGGTGTGGGGTCATGCGCACCAGGCACTCGATGACGCGCGACAGGGACGACACGGTTCCGTACCGCTCATGGCCACGCCCTCGACCTGCGTGCAGTTTCGTCCGAAGGTTCCGAACTTCGACATCGACGAGCGTCCGCCCGGATACCGTCGCCTGACGCTCCATGAGGGCGGACACATCGAAACGGCGGTAGGATGGCTCGAATGAACGGCGCGTCTCACGTGACGAAGTTCCTGATCGGTCTTGTTGCGAGCCTACTGCTCGTCGTCGGGCAACCGACACACTCGAAAGACTCATCGACCCCATCCGCAACCAAAGAAAACGGCGGGCTCGTCTGGGTCGTGCAGGGGCCGCGCGGCAAGGTCTACATCGCCGGCTCCATGCATCTGTTGCGTCGTGACCGCCCCGCCCTGCCCGAGGGCATCATCGCGGCCTACCGCGAGTCCGAGTCGCTCGTCATGGAACTCGACGTCGACGACATCGACGAGCAGGCCATGGCGAACCAGATGCTCGGTGCCGCGTCGTTCCCTGATGGACGCACGCTGCCTGCGGTGGCCGGCGAGGCACGCTGGACGGCGCTACAGCCCGTGCTTGCGACGCTGCAATTTCCCGAGCCCTTCGCGGCCACGCTCGAGCCTTGGGGGCTCGCGATCCTGCTCACCACGCTCGAATACGCGCGTCTCGGTTTCGACGCCGAGGTCGGCGTCGAAAAACAACTGCAAAAACTGGCTGCGGCGGATGCAAAAGCCATCTCGGGACTCGAGACTCCGGAGTTTCAGATCGGCCTCTTCGATTCGTTGCCCATGGACGAGCAGTTGCAGCTGCTCGACATGACGCTCACCGACATCGCCCTGCTGCCGGCGATGGCCGAGGATCTCTACCTTGCTTGGCGCAGGGGCGATACGCAGCGTCTCGAAGCGTTCCTGCTCGAGGGCTATGAAGCCATGCCGAAGCTCTATGACGATCTCGTCGACCAAAGAAATCGACGCTGGGTCCCGCAGATCGTCTCGCTCTCGAAAGCACGGGGCGATACCTTGGTGGTGGTCGGCGCCCTGCATCTCGTGGGCGATCGCGGGCTCATCGCACTACTCAAGAAAGAGGGTCTCAAGGTCAAGCGCTACTCGCCGCCGGCGGTGCGAGCGAAGCCATGAAAGCCTTTGCTTGGTTCATGGGCCTCTTCGTATTCGGCTTCGCCATGATGGCGCTGCTCGCTTGGCCGCTCTACGACTGGCTGACACCCACCTTCGATTTCAAATTTCACCGGGTGGCCAATCGAGTCGGCATGCTCGTGTTGCTGATCTCGTTCGTGCTCGTGGCGCGTCGGCTTGCGCTCGCCGATCGCAAGAGTCTCGGCTACGGCCTGCCCCGTCGCGAGTTCCTGCGCGAGAGCGCGCTCGGCCTGCTGATCGGCGTCGCCACGATGCTGCCGATCGCCGTCATCATGCTGGGCCTCGATCTGCGCGTACTACGCGAAGGTCTCGATCCGGCGAACGTGCCCTGGCTCGAGTTGGCTGCCGGTGGTCTTGCCACCGGCCTCACCGTCGCCCTCATCGAAGAAACGTTCATTCGTGGCGCGATGCACACGGGTATCGCGCGCGAGTCGGGCGCGCGGGTCGCCATCTTGCTGACGGCGGCGCTCTACTCGTCGTTGCATTTCGTCGGCCGTTATCGCATTCCCGTCGAAGAACTCGGACCCGACAGCGGCCTTCGGCATGTGCTCGGTACGCTCGCCGATTTCGCGACGCCTCTCGACATCGCCGACGCGTGGCTCGCATTGTTCGCCGTAGGTGTCCTGCTCGGCATGGTGCGCATGCTCACCGGCAACATCGCCGCCTGCATCGGCCTGCATGCGGGTTGGGTGTGGGTGATCAGTTTCCTGCGCGAGACCTCGCGCCCCGACGAGGCGAATCCGCTTCGATTTCTTTTGTCGGAGTTCGACGGCGTCGTAGGTTGGCTGGTGCTCGGCTGGACGCTCGTGATCGGCGCCGTGCTGTGGCGGTTCTACGCGAGGCGCAGGCCGCAGAGCTCGCTCAGGCCTTCGGACCCGCTCAGTCCGCCTCCTCATCCGCCCGCTTGATCAAGGGCGCAATGAGCGCGAGTCGCTCGAGCGGATCCATCAACTCCAGACAGCTTTGCTTGTCCTCGAGCGCAAGCGGCAAAATCTCGATGAGTCGCGCTCCCACCCACTCGGCATCGTCATGGCGCGGTTCGAGGCCGGCATAGACATCGCCGAGCTCGGGCAACACGCGACGCAGAAGGTCGGAGAGATGCCGGAACTCCGAAGGAACCCGGACGACCTCGGGCGTTGCCGCATCGATCCACTCGATCGATCCTACGTTGAGCCCGTCGGCCTCGCGCCGACGTTCGAGTATGCGAAACCTTCGCTCGCCCCGACAGGTGATGCCAAGCAAGCCATCGGGCAATAAATTGAAATCGACGATGCGCGCCGTCGTTCCGACATCCGCATAACCTGCGGGCTGGCCGACCTCGGAGCCCCCGCTCACGAGCACCACACCGAAGCAGGCCTCCTCGCGCATGCAGCGCTTGACCATGTCGACGTAACGGGTTTCGAAGATGCGCAGCGGCAGCGGACCGCGCGGGAAAAGCACGGTGTTGAGCGGAAAGAGCGGAATCTCGGTCGAGTCGGTCATCCCCAACGCTTCATGAGTTCGTGCTCGATGCCGAACTGATCGAGTACGCGGGCGACGATGAAATCCACCAATTCTTCGACATGCGCCGGACGATTGTAGAACCCGGGGTTGGCCGGCAGGATGCTGACGCCGGCACGTGAGAGCCTCAACATATTCTCGAGATGGATCGTCGAGAACGGCGTCTCGCGCGGGACGATGACGAGATTGCCCCGCTCCTTGAGCACGACATCGGCCGCACGCTCTAGCAGATTCTCGCTCGCGCCGTTGGCGATCGCCGAGACGGTCGCCATGCTCGCGGGACAGACCGCCATGCGCAGCGGCGCACCCGAACCGCTCGCGACAGGCGACGTCCATTCCTCGTCACCGAAGACGCGCAGCTGCCCGTCGCGCGCCCCAAAGAGCGTGGAGAGATAGCGGGTTTGTTCAGCGGTGCGCCCCGGTAGTCGACAGTCCGTCTCCGAACCCACCACGATCTGCGCCGCCTTGGTGAACATCACGTAGACCGTGTAGTCCGCTTTGACGAGGCACTCGATGAGCCGCAGCCCATATTGCGCGCCCGAGGCGCCCGTCAGGCCCACCGATACGGTGCGATCATCTTTGCGAGCCATGCGACCTCCCTCAGACCGCGCCACGTTCGAGCGCCGCCAATAATTTTCCGTGCAGTCCGCCGAATCCGCCGTTCGACATGATCAGCGCGTGGTCTCCGGGGCGCAAGCGCCGGGCGAGCTCCTCGGCCAGCGCGTCGATCTCCCCTGATAGATGCCCCCGACTGCCCAGCGATCGAACGACCGACGCCGCATCCCAGCCAAGGTCGGGTGGCACGTGGAACCAGACCTCGTCCGCAAGCGCGAGCGATGCAGCGAGCGTGTCCTTGTGAACGCCACGCTTCATGGTGGCCGAGCGCGGCTCGAGCACGGCGATGATGCGCTCGCCTCCGACACGGCGGCGCAAGCCTTCGAGCGTGGTGGCGATCGCCGTGGGGTGATGCGCGAAGTCGTCATAGACATGGATGCGACGCACCGTTCCCCGCAGCTCCATACGTCGCTTGATGCCGCGGAATTCACTGAGCGCCGCGCAGGCGACTTCGGGCGGCACACCGGCATGCCGGGCCGCGGCGATCGCCGCCAACGCGTTGTCGACGTTGTGACCGCCGATCTGCGACCAGCTCACGTGGCCGATCTCGACACCATCGAGCAGGACGTCGAATTGCGAACCATCGACCGGCGTACCGAGACGCGCGCTCCATCGCGCCTCTGGGGCGCTGTCGCGTCCAAAAGATTCGCGCGGTGTCCAGCACCCTCTCTCGAGTGCCCGAGCAAGATGCGGATCCGTCGCGTGATGAACGATCAACCCCGAGCCCGGGATCGTTCGCACGAGATGATGAAACTGCCGCTCGATCGCTTCGACGTCCGGATAGATGTCCGCATGGTCGAACTCGAGGTTGTTGAGGATGACCGTGCGCGGGCGGTAATGGATGAACTTTGCGCGCTTGTCGAAGAAAGCGGTGTCGTACTCGTCGGCCTCGATGACAAAGAAAGGACTCTCGCCGAGTCGTGCACTGATACCGAGGTCGTGAGGCACACCCCCGATCAGAAACCCCGGAGAAAGCCCGGCGCACTCGAGAATCCACGCGAGCATGCTCGTCGTCGAGGTCTTGCCATGCGTGCCGGCCACGGCCAACACCCAGCGATCACGCAGCACTTCGCGAGCGAGCCATTCCGGGCCCGATTCGAAGGGGATCTGCCGCTCGAGCAGCGCCTCGATCACCGGCGTCCCGCGGGTCATGACGTTGCCCACCACCACGACATCGGGCGCGGGGTCGAGCTGGCTCGCATCGAAACCTTCGACCACCTCGATGCCAAGCGCCGCGAGCTGAGTGCTCATCGGCGGATAGACGTTGCGGTCCGAGCCCGTGACGCGATGCCCCGCAGCTTTCGCGATCGCCGCGATGCCACCCATGAAGGTGCCGCAGATGCCGAGGATGTGGACGTGCATGCTCAGGCTTCGGGACTGCCGATTCCGAGTGCTAGCGTGAGTGTGAACACGAAGAACTCGCCGAGCAGAAAGAGCACGATGCATTGGAACAACGGACGCTCGATGGCCGAACGCAAGATGCGACCGTTGATGTAGATGAGATACAGACTTATGAGAAAGGCGAGCAACGCCAACGGCGAGACGGCGACGGGTCGACCCGGCTCGGGCTGGACCGTGGCCAGCACCGGGATGGCGATGGGCGCGAAGACGCAGGCGATACCGAGCATCGCCGTGCCGGTTTGCACGAACCGCTCAGGCTTGCCGAAGAGCCGCAGCACGAGCGCCAGCCATCCGAGGGACACCAAACCCGACAGCAGCGCCTGAGGCAGCAGGGCGCCCTCGTTCGGCATGAGCCAGGCACCGAGGCCCGTCTGCAAGGCGACGAGCACGACGAAGGTACCGACGAGCAGCTTCGGCGAGGTGGGCAGATCTTCAGGGCCCGCACGCAGCGCGAGGATGTCCAGAAAGGTTTTGATCATCGAATTCATGAGCGTCCGTTCCCCTCGGGTCCGAATTCTTGCATAGTCGGGTCATGTCGTCGTCCACCGCCCTCATCGAGAGCCCCGCGGCCCTCGAGGACCTCGCCGGTCGACTCGACGGCGAGGCGCTCGCACTCGACACCGAATTCCTCCGCGAGCGCACCTATCGAGCCGAACTCTGCTTGCTGCAGCTTGCCTCATCCCGCGAGGCGGTCTGCGTGGATCCGCTCGCACTCGAGGATCTCGGCCCCTTGCGCGCCGTGCTCGGCGCCGCCGGCCCCGTCAAAATCCTTCATGCCGGCCGACAAGATCTCGAAGTTCTCGCACCGGTGGTCGGATCGGTCGCGCCCCTCTTCGATACGCAAATCGCTGCGGCGCTGTCCGGCTTCCCCGCTCAGGTGGGTTACGCCGAGCTCGTGCGTCGACTACTCGATCGCGAGCTGCCCAAAGGCCAAACGCGAACCGACTGGTCACGACGACCGCTGACACCTGAGCAAATCGAGTACGCACTCGACGACGTGCGTTACCTGCACGCCCTGCGCGATCGCCTGCTCGACGAACTCGCTCGCCTCGGGCGCGAGGCCTGGCTCAAGGAAGACCTCGAGGCGCTCCACGATCCGAAGGTGCTCATCGCCGATCCCGACAAGGCCTGGCAACGATTCAAGGGAACGCAGGGATGGGACGAAGGGCGGATGACGCTGCTGCGCGAGCTCGCCGCCTGGCGAGAGCGCCGCGCCATCTCAAAGAATAGACCGCGAGGGTGGATCCTCGATGACTCGGTATTGCGCGAGATCGTGCAGCGCGTGCCGAGAGATCGCGACGCGCTCGCGCAAATTCCCGAGATCCCGGAGGGTGTCGTCAAACATTCGGGAGACGATCTCCTCGGGCTCATCGAAGCCGCGCGCATCGAGCAACCGCCACCGCCCCTGCCGCGACGCGAGCGGCCCGACCCGGCGCTGCTCGCGCGAACGAAACGACTCTCTCAGGTAGTACAGGCGTTCGGGCAGGAACTCTCGATCGCTCCCGAGGTTCTGGCGACCCGCAAAGACCTCGAAGACATCGCTCGCGGGGAAGATGCCGCCAAAACGCTTTGCGGCTGGCGTGCCGAACTGCTCCTCGAACGCTTACGCGCCGTGCTGTAACGCCGCTTCGACTCGCGCCGTCACGTCGGCGAGCGGCGCATCGGCATCGACCGTCTTGAGGAGTCCTCGATCGCGGTAAAACCCGACGAGCGGCGCCGTCTGGGCTTCGTACACGCCGATTCGCTTGGTCACGGTCTCCTCGACGTCATCGGGGCGCTGAACGAGACGCGGCGTGGTGCACTGCCCGTTGCAGGGCGGCGGCACAGGTACCGGAGCGGTGTGAACATTGAACACGCGGCCGCAATCCTGACAACTGCGACGACCCGAGATGCGCTTGATGAGCAATGCAGGGTCGACGTCGAACAGGATCGCCGCATCGATCGGCTTGCCGAGTTCGGCGAGCATCGTCGAGAGGCCCTCGGCCTGCGGGATGGTGCGGGGGAATCCGTCGAGGATGAATCCGCGCTGCGCATCGGGATCGGCGAGTCGTTCGCGAACCATGCCGAGAATGGTGGCATCATCGACCAGCTGGCCGGCATCCATGACCGCTTTCGCGCGACGGCCGAGCTCGGTGCCCTCACGCACGTGGGCACGTAACAGGTCGCCGGTCGAGATCTGGGGGATCCCGTGTCGTTCGATGAGGCGCTGGGCTTGGGTGCCCTTGCCGGACCCGGGGGCCCCGAGAAAGACGATTCTCATTGAAATCGAAGATTCTTTTTTGACTCGCGGAGCCGGCACAGTACCCGGGCGATTCCGACAGGTCAAACCCTGCGTTATGCTCGCCGCCCATGAAAAAGCTCAAGCCTCGCAACGCGTTCTACGCCCAGTCCGGCGGAGTGACCGCCGTCATCAATGCCTCGGCCGCTGGCGTCATCGAGACCGCCGCCCGTTATCCGAAGGTCATCGGCAAAGTCCTCGCCGGCCGGCATGGCATCATCGGCGCCCTCGAGGAGGATCTGATCGACTGCTCCAAGGAGAGCAAGGCCACGATCGCCGGCTTGCGCCACACCCCATCGGGCGCCTTCGGTTCGGCCCGCTTCAAGCTCAAGGGTCTCGAGCAAAACCGGCGTGAATACGAACGCCTGATCGAGATCTTCAAAGCCCACGACATCGGATACTTTTTCTACAACGGCGGCAACGACTCGATGGATACGGCGCACAAGGTGGCGCAGATGGGCGAGCAGCTCGGTTATCCGATCACCTGCATTGGCGTGCCGAAGACCGTCGACAACGACCTGCCCTTCACCGATGCCTGTCCGGGTTTCGGCTCGGTCGCCAAATACGTCGCGATCTCGACGCTCGAGGCCTCCCTCGATGTGGCCTCGATGGCACGTACCTCGACCAAAGTATTCGTGATGGAGGTCATGGGTCGGCACGCCGGCTGGATCGCCGCAGCGGGCGGTCTCGCGGGCAAGGGTCGCGACGCGGCGCCCCATATCATCCTGTTTCCGGAAATCGCCTTCGATCGAAAGGCCTTCCTGAAGCGCGTCAAAGAAACCGTCGAACGCGTCGGTTACTGCGTGATCGTGGTCTCCGAGGGTACGGCGTATGCCGACGGCCGCTTCCTGGCCGATGCCGGCACCAAAGATGCGTTCGGCCACACGCAACTCGGTGGCGTCGGTCCGGTCGTCGCCAACATGGTGCGCGAAGCGCATGGTTACAAATACCACTGGGCCGTCGCCGACTACCTGCAGCGCGCGGCGAGGCACATCGCCTCGAAGGTCGACGTCGAGCAGGCCTACGCCATGGGTCAGGCTGCGGTCGAGCTCGCCGTGAAGGGCCACAACGCCGTGATGCCCATCGTCGTGCGCAAATCGTCCAACCCCTATCGCTGGACGGTGGGCCATGTGCCGCTCGCGAGGGTCGCCAACGTCGAGAAGAAAGTCCCGCGCGATTTCATCACGCCCGACGGCTTCGGCATCACCGAGAAATGCCGTCGGTATCTATTGCCCCTCATCGGCGGCGGCGATCCGCCGCCCTACAAGGATGGCCTGCCCGTGTACGTCAAACTCAAGGGCGTCGCCGTCAAAAAGAAATTGCGGCCGTTCAAGGTCTAGAACTCGATGCCGCAGCACCCCCGATCGGTGGCTCGGGGGTGCTGTGCTATATTTCGCCGCCGTTTACATACGTATTCCTAGGCTTTTTCAGGGGGACTCAAGAACATGGATGCCAATCTCTGGCTCTGGATCGCCATCGGCGCCGGGGCTCTCGCCGTCGTGTACGGTGCGATCGCCGCAGCCCAAATCAACGCCCTGCCTGCCGGCAATGCCCGGATGCAGGAAATCGCAGCGGCCATTCAGGCCGGTGCGCAGGCGTATCTCAACCGTCAGTACTCGACGATCGGCGTCGTCGGCGTGGTGCTCTGCCTCGTGCTCGGCCTCGCGCTCGATTGGGCGACCGCGGGCGGATTTGCGGTCGGCGCGATCCTCTCGGGTGTCGCGGGCTACATCGGCATGAACGTCTCGGTACGCGCGAACGTGCGCACGGCTGAGGCGGCCAACCACGGTCTCAACGCCGCGCTCGGCGTGGCGTTCAAGGGCGGCGCGATCACCGGCATGCTCGTCGTCGGCTTGGGCCTCCTCGGCGTGGCGGGCTACTACCTCGCCATGCGCGGCGTGGTCGGTGACGATCACGCGTTGCGCTCGCTCGTCGGCCTCGCTTTCGGTGGCTCGCTGATCTCCATCTTCGCGCGACTCGGTGGCGGCATCTTCACGAAGGGTGCAGACGTGGGCGCCGACCTCGTCGGTAAAGTCGAAGCCGGTATCCCCGAAGATGACCCGCGCAACCCGGCCGTCATCGCCGACAACGTCGGTGACAACGTCGGCGACTGCGCCGGCATGGCCGCAGACCTCTTCGAGACCTACGCCGTGACGCTTGTCGCCACGATGCTGCTGGGTGGTCTGATGCTCGCGAGCTCCGATGGCGCTGCGGTGATGTATCCGCTCGCGCTCGGTGCGGCCTCCATCGTCTCGTCGATCGTCGGTACCTTCTTCGTGAAGGCGAGCGAAGGCGGCAAGATCATGAATGCGCTCTACAAGGGCGTCATCGTCTCGGGAGTGATCTCGGCCGTGATGTTCTGGTTCATCACCGACATGATCATGCCCGACAACCTCGTCGGCATGTTCGGCTGCACGCTGATCGGTCTCGCGCTCACCGCGGCGATGATCGTGATCACCGAGTACTACACGGCGACCGAGTACAGCCCGGTTCGTAAAGTCGCCGAGGCTTCGCAGACGGGTCACGCGACCAACATGATCGCGGGTCTCGGCGTGTCGATGAAATCGACCGCGCTGCCGGTCATCGCAGTTTGCGCTGCCATCTGGGGTGCCTACACGCTCGAGGGTCTCTACGGCATCGCGATCGCCGCGACCGCCATGCTCTCGCTCACGGGCATGATCGTCGCGCTCGATGCGTACGGTCCGATCACGGACAACGCCGGTGGCATCGCCGAGATGTCGGGCCTCGACAAGAAGGTCCGCAACATCACCGATCCGCTCGATGCCGTGGGCAACACGACGAAGGCCGTCACCAAGGGTTACGCGATCGGCTCAGCCGGTCTCGCCGCCCTCGTGCTCTTCGCCGATTACACCCACAAGCTCGAAGAAGCCGGCAAGCTCGTCGACTTCTCGCTCTCCGATCCGGCGGTGATCATCGGTCTCTTCATCGGCGGTCTCGTGCCCTATCTCTTCGCCGCGATGGCGATGGAAGCGGTCGGTCGTGCCGCGGGCTCGGTCGTCACCGAAGTCCGTCGTCAGTTCCGCGAAATCAAGGGCATCATGGAGGGCACCGCAAAGCCCGACTACTCCAAGGCCGTCGACCTTCTGACGAAGGCGGCGATCAAAGAAATGGTCGTGCCGTCGCTGTTGCCGATCCTCGTGCCGGTCGTGGTGGCCTTCGGCATCAACGCGCTGATGGGTCCGGGCGAAGGCATCAAGGCCTTGGGTGGTCTGCTCATCGGCACCATCGTCACCGGTCTCTTCGTCGCGATTTCCATGTGCACCGGTGGTGGTGCCTGGGACAACGCCAAGAAGTACATCGAAGAAGGCAACTACGGTGGCAAGGGCTCGGAAGCCCACAAGGCTGCGGTCACCGGTGACACTGTCGGCGATCCGTACAAGGACACCGCGGGGCCGGCCATCAACCCGTTGATCAAGATCATCAACATCGTCGCGCTGCTGTTGGTGCCGCTGCTCTGAGAGCGCTCCGACAGAGTGTCGATTCCTCAGAAAGCCCCGTCGAAAGACGGGGCTTTTTCTTTGGCCGTGTACCCGCGTACTGCACTGAAGCCCGTGCGCGCGTTACCGGCGTAAATGCGGCGGGCGATCAGTAAATTTTCCCGGGCTCGCCGATGCGCACCCGATGCGCGCCGGGCGGTTCACGCGGTTCATCGCCATCGCGCGTCGGCACGATGACGTTTGGATCGGGCAGCAGAAGACGCCAGCTTTCGGCGGGATTACGCAAACCCCAGAGCAAACCGCCGAGCCCTTGAGGGACGGCTTTGCGATCGGGAAGTTCGCCAGGTTGCCTGCGGCCACGGACGATGACCTCGTCGAGCTCTGGAGGCAAAGGCGAAAACCATTCCTTGGGAGCCATGAACCCGTTGAGCCGGCCGATGGCAAGGTCGAGGGGCTTGCGCGCGGATGCCGGATCGGTTGCTGCCGTTTGGGCAGCCGCCGAACTTGCGACCCCCGGGCTTGCGACCCCCGGGCTCGCGACCGACGGCTCGGCCATGGCTCGGGGCATGCACAGAACGAGGGCGATCACGCAAGACCTTGCAAAGACCGTGCGGACGGATACATTGGCCGCCTCTGTCTGAAAGCTTGGAGTGTCTCCTGTGCGCAATCTCGTCTCCCGCCTGACCACGGCGTTCGTCGCGTTCGCTCTGGTTCTCGCCCTGCCCGTCGGCGTTGCTGCCGACAAGCCGGCCGCCTCGAAGGCGACCCAGTCAACCCGACTTGCACCGCAGGAGAAGATCACCTCCGTCGAAGGCATCACCGAATATCGCCTCGCCAACGGGATGAAGGTCCTGCTCTTCCCGGATCCCTCCAAGTCCACCATCACGGTCAACGTAACCTATCTCGTAGGTTCGCGTCACGAAGGCTACGGCGAAAGCGGCATGGCGCACCTGCTCGAGCACCTGGTGTTCAAGGGCACGCCCCGCTTCCCGAACATCCCGCAAGAACTGACCAAGCGCGGTGCGCGCCCGAACGGCACCACGTGGTACGACCGCACCAATTACTTCGAAACGTTTGCGGCGACGGACGACAACCTGCGCTGGGCGCTCGACCTCGAGAGCGACCGCATGATCAATTCGTTCATCAAGGAAGAAGATCTGCGCAGCGAATTTTCGGTCGTGCGCAACGAGTTCGAATCCGGCGAGAACGACCCGAGCGGCGTATTGCTCGAGCGCGTGATGTCGACGGCGTACCTCTGGCATAACTACGGCAAATCGACCATCGGCTCGCGCGAAGACATCGAGCGGGTGCCCATCGAGAACCTGCGGGCGTTCTACAAGAAGTTCTATCAGCCGGACAACGCCGTGCTCATCGTCGCCGGAAAAATCGACGAAGCGAAGACGATCGGCTGGGTCAACGAATTCTTCGGCAAGATTCCGCGGCCGACCCGCGTGTTGCAGCCGACTTACACGGTCGAACCCGTGCAGGATGGCGAGCGCCATGTCGTGCTCCGTCGCGTCGGTGACGTGCAAGTCACCTCAGCCGGTTATCACATCCCGCCCGGCGGTCATCCGGACTTCGCAGCCGTGCAAGTGCTTGCCGACGTGCTGACGAACGAACCTTCCGGGCGTCTCTACAAGGCACTCGTCGAAACCGGCAAGGCGAGTGGTGTCGGCGGATTTGCGTTCAGCCTCAAGGACCCGGGCTACATGTATTTCGCGGCGGAGGTCCTCAAGGACAAACCCGTCGCCGATGCGACGCAGACCATGCTCGCCGTGCTCGATGGCATGAAATCCCAGCCCGTCACCGAAGAAGAAGTCGCGCGTGCGCGAAACAAGTTCCTGCGCTTCTTCGAACAAACCTACAACAACAGCGACCGTGTGGGCCTTGGTCTCTCGGAGTACATCGCCAAGGGCGACTGGCGGTTGTGGTTCCTCTCGCGTGACCAGATGGAAAAGGTCACGGCGGCGGACGTCAATCGGGTCGCAGCCGCGTACCTGAAGCCCGCCAACCGCACGACAGGCTTGTTCGTCCCCGAGGCGACTCCCGATCGCGCTGCGATCCCGCAGGCACCCGATCCGGCGGTCACGCTCAAAGATTACCAAGGCAAGCAGGCGCTCAAGCAGGCGGAGGTGTTCGATCCCTCGCCCGCCAATATCGTCTCGCGCACTCGCTCCGAGACTTTCCCGGGCGGCGCCGAATACAGCTTCCTCAGCAAGTCGACGCGTGGCAGCTCGGTCAACCTCACGATGACACTGCGCGTCGGCAGCCTCGCCTCGCTCGAAGGTAAAGCGACCGTTGCGGAACTGACTGCGGCCATGCTGCGTCGCGGCACGAAGAACCGCACGCTGCAGCAGATCAACGACGAACTCGACAAGTTGAAGTCGTCGGTCGGCATCGGCGGTGGCGGTCAGAACGTGTCGGTGAGCATCACCTCGACCCGCGAGAACCTCGTCCCGACGCTCGAGATCGTGGGCGACATCCTGCGCAATCCGGTGTTCCCGGACGCCGAGCTCACCAAGCTTCGCGACGAAGTGCTGGCGGCCATTGAGCAGCAGCGCAGCGAGCCGCAAGCTATCGCAGCGCAGGAGATCAACCGCATCACCTCGCCCTACCCGGCCAAAGATTTCCGTCGCACGCTCAGCTTCGATGAGCAGGCGGCGGCGGTCCGAGCCGTGACTGCGGACGACCTGCGCAAGTTCCACGACGAGTTCTACGGCGCGGGCCGCGCCACGGCGGCCGTCGTCGGCGACTTCGACGAAAGCATGGTGCGCGCGGCGCTCGGCGCCATCCTCGCCGGATGGACATCCAAGATGCCGTATGAGCGTGCGGTTTCGCCGTACTTCGACGTGCCCTCGGTGATCCGCAAGATCAACACGCCCGACAAGGCGAATGCCGTGATGATCGCGGGCGCCAACCTCGAGATGCGCGATGACCATCCGGACTACCCGGCGCTCGTCATGGCCAACTACATGCTAGGTGGCGGCTTCCTCAACTCGCGTCTTGCGGTACGCATCCGTCAGAAAGAAGGCATCAGCTACGGCGTGTCGTCCTTCCTCACGGCCGACCCGCTCGACAAAGACGGCAACTTCGGCACCTTCGCGATCTACAACCCCGAGAACTCCGCACGGCTCATCGCTGCGTATCGGGAAGAGCTCGCGAAAATCCTGACCGAAGGCTTTGCCGAGGCCGAGCTCAAGGACGCCAAGAACGGCTGGCTGCAGAGCCGCAACGTCAGTCGCTCGCAGGATCGCGAGCTGGTCGGACGACTCTCGAGCTACCTGTTCCTCGATCGCACCCTCGAGTGGGATGCCGACTTCGAGAAGCGGGTGGCGGCGCTCACCGTGGCCGACGTCAACGCAGCCATGAAGCGCTGGATCAAGCCCGACACACTGAGCATCGTCGAAGCCGGCGACTTCGCAAAGTCGACAGCCAAGTGATCGCGCTCTGAGGGGCTCTCAAATCAGGTCGCCGGCTCGGAAAAAGCCGGGCCGGCGACCCTCCCCCGCTGCTCCGTAGTTCTACTGTCTTGGCAGTGAACGGGAAAACCCGTATTTTCCCCGCCCTTCGCTTGAACCAGACGGATATCGACCGATGCCGATGACCCCCGCCGCCACCGAGGCTGCACGCGAGCAGATGATTCATCAGCAGCTGCGCGCTTGGGAGGTGCTCGACCCTGGCGTACTCGAGGCGTTCGCGCGCGTGCCGCGCGAGAAGTTCGTGCCGCCCGCCTACGCCGAACTCGCCTTCGCCGACATCGAGATTCCTCTCGGCGGCGGCGATCGGATGCTCGCGCCCAAAGTCGCGGGCCGGATCGTGCAAGCCGTGGCTCCGCTGCCCACCGATCGCGTATTGCTCGTCGGAGTCGGCAGCGGCTATCTCGCCGCGTGCCTCGGCGCCCGCGCCTGCAGCGTGCGCGCACTCGAGTTGCGCGAAGATCTCGCGACTGCGGCGACACATCATCTCGCCAATGCGGGCGTCCGCAATGTCACCGTCGAATGTCGCAATGCTTTCGAGCCCGAAGCGCTCGGTAGCGGCGCGTACGACGTGATCGTGCTCACGGGCTCGCTGCCCGTACCTGATGAGCGTTTTGCGCGACAACTCGCCATCGGCGGCAGAATGTTCGCCGTGATCGGCTCCGGCCTCATCATGGAAGCTCGCCTGATCGAGCGCACCGGTGCCGAGTCCTTCAGATCCACCGGACTCTTCGAAACCGCTCTGAAGCCACTGGTTGGCGCCCGGCAGCCCGAACGCTTCAATTTTTGATCGCCCCCACGCAGGATGCGCCGATGATCAGGGAAATGACCGTTGAAGAGTTGAAGGCGAGCGTGGATGCCGGCGAACAACCGCTCGTCATCGACGTACGAGAAGGCTGGGAACTCGAGATCTCGAGCCTGCCGTTCGCACGCCACATTCCCATGGGGCAAATCATCGAGCGAATCGGCGAACTCGATCCGGCCAAGCCCCTGATCATCATGTGCCGCTCGGGTGGACGCAGTCTGCAGGTTGCTCGGGCTCTGGAGGCTCGGGGTTTTGGTTCGGTAGCCAACCTGACGGGCGGAATTCTCGCCTGGGGTGAACGCATCGACCCCTCGTTGCGTCCATACTGACTCGTCCGCCCCCGTTGTCGGGGCGGGTTTCCATCTGTTATAGTGATATATAACACTAATTGAGGTTTGAATGATGTCGCGCCTACTCGTACTCGCCTTCGGCATGCTCCTGGCGGCCACTGCAGCGCCCGCAGAAGACCTCAAGGCCGTGTACGAACGCGCCCTCGCCAACGACCCTCAGATTCGTGAGGCCGACGCCCTGCGCCGCGCAGCGCGCGAATCGAGGCCTCAGGCCTGGGCGGCGATCCTGCCGCAAATCTCGGGCTCGGCGAGCAAGACCAAGTCCGACAACTCGAGCACCGGACAATTTCCGCAGGAGCAGCGGCTCCCGGATGGTCAGACCGTCGTCCTCAACTTCCTCTCCGCCAGCGTCTCCGAGCCCGAGACCGATCGCTGGAGCCTCGACCTGCGACAGAGCCTCATCTCCTGGGACAACTGGGTCGCGATCAAGCGCGCGAGCCGTCAGGTCGCCCAAGCCGAGGCCGACTTCCAGGCAGCCGAGCAGCAGCTGATCCTTCGCGTCTCCGAGGCCTACTTCAACGTGCTCGCCGCGCAAGATGCCGTCGAAGCGCAGGCCTCCTCCCTCGAAGCCATCTCGCGTCAGCTCGAACAAGCCGAGAAGCGTTTCGAGGTGGGCCTCATCGCCATCACCGACGTGCAGGAAGCCAAGGCGGCTCGCGACAGTGCCGCCGCGGCGGTCATCGCGGCAAAGCGCCAGTTGGCCTCTGCCGAAGAGTTTCTGCGCGAAATCACCGCCGAGAAATACACGACGCTCGCCAAGCCGGGCGATGCGATGCCGCTCAAGTCGCCCGAACCCGCCGAGGAAGCGCAGTGGGTCGAGCGATCCATGGAACAAAATCTCGCTCTCGTGTCGAGCCGTCTCGCCGCGGAGATCGCCCGCGACAACGTACGCGCGGCGTTTGGGGGTCACCTGCCCGAACTCGATCTCGTCGCAAGCAAGAGCAAGGTCGAAACCACGAGTCCGATCAATTTCGTCAGCGGCAACGTCGGCACCCGACTCTCCGACACCGAGGACGAAAGTTACTCGCTGCAGGTCACGATGCCGATCTTCAGCGGTGGTGCGACGCAGTCGCGGGTCCGCCAAAGCGAATTCCAGTGGCGTGCCGCGCGTGAGCGCCTGACGCGAGTGTCGCGCCAGACCGAACGCCAGGCGCGAGACGCCTACCTCGGCGTGCTCAGTGAAATCTCTCGCGTCACTGCGTTACGCCAAGCTCTCGAATCGAGTCAGACCGCACTCAAGGCCACCGAAGCGGGTTACGAAGTGGGGACTCGCACGGCCGTCGATGTGCTCGAGGGACGTCGCAGTCTCGCCGTGGCGCAAACCAATTATTCGCGCAGTCGCTACGACTATATTTTGAACGTGATGCGTCTGCGCCTCGCCTCGGGCACGCTCGATCGCGCCACGCTCGAGGAAGTCAACGGTTGGCTGACGACGGGCGCTCCGACGAATCAGCCATGAGCGGTTCGAGGCGCGCGAGCAGTCGCTCGAGCGTGCCTCGATTCTCCTCGACGAACGCTCGGCCTAACGCGCCGCGTCGAGAGCGCTCTTCGGCGCTCGTCGCGAGCGTCCGCACTTCCGCCAACAAACTCTCTTTATCTCGCACGATCGTAAGCGCTCCGGCGGCCTGAAGGGCCGCCGCGATGTCGGGCGCGTTATAACCCCGCGGCCCCGTGAGCGTCGCCACGGCGAGCGCAGCGGGCTCGATCAAATTGTGTCCACCGACGTCGTCGACGAGACTGCCCCCGACGAACGCGAGGTCGGCGGCAGCATATGCACTCATCAACTCACCGAGCGTATCGAGCAGCAACACGTCGGGCGATGCGCTCGCCGGGTTCGACTTATCGGATTTCCCAAACATTACTGAGTTGGAGGTGAGCCGGCTTCGACGCGAGAACGCCACGCCCGCGCTCTGCAGTCGCGACGCCACGGCCTCGAAGCGCGAGGGATGACGCGGTGCGAGCACGAGCGCGACGTCGACGCCTTCGGAACGCAGTCGACCTTGTACCTCGAGCAATGCGTTCTCCTCGGGCTCGTAGGTACTGCCGCCGACGAGCAATAGCCGATCCTTCCATCCGCAAGCAGCCCGCAACTTCGTACCCTCACCGGCGAGTTGCGGCGACAAGGACAGGTCGAACTTGAGGTTACCCACGATCTGCACTCGAGACGACTCGACGCCGATCTGCCGAAAACGTCCCGCATCGACCTCCGATTGCGCGGCGACGAAAACACTGCGCTCGAAAGCCTCTCGAAACAAAGGCGCAACGAGAGGCCACCGACGCACGGTACGCGCCGATACGGTTGCGCTCGCGAGCACGATGGGGACTCCGCGCGCCGCACACTCGCCGAAGAGATTCGGCCACAACTCTTTTTCGATGATGATCGCCAGATGCGGCCGAACACGATCGAGGAAACGACGGACACAGCCCAAAGAATCGAATGGCAGGAAGCGCACGTCCACGGCATCACCGAACGTCTCTCGGGCGCGTGCGGCGCCCGTGCCGGTCGTCGTCGTCAGCGTGAGCGGCACATCAGGATAGCGACTTCGCAAGGCGCGAACGAGCGCTGCCGCGGCCTGAACCTCGCCGACCGAGACCGCGTGGATCCAGATCGCTCTCGTCGCGTGTCGAGCCCCGAAGCCGAGGCGCTGAGAAAGCCCTTGTCGCTCACCCGGATGACCACGCAGGCCTCGCACGACGAAAAGGGCTAAGGCGACGGGCAGCGCAGCCACCACGAGCGCACGGTAGAGAAGACGACTCATGGGGATCCGCCGCGGGACGAGGCTTCGCGGTAGCCCTGCAGCAATGTCGCCCACGAACCTTCGTCGAGCGACGCGTTCAAAGAATCCAGAATCTTGAGGATCGAGCGACGCAAACGCACGAGGTTGGCATCGCACCACAAGCCCGGCTCGCGAAAACTCGCTCGATCGAAATCGATTAGAGACCACCGCCCGACTTCGTCGACGAGCAGGTTGTGGGCATTGAGATCGGCATGATGCAACCCGACCCGATGAAAACGCGCGACGGTCGCGCCCACGTCCGACCAATCGATCGACCCCGGCATTCGCGCGAGACGATCGGCGAGCGTGCTGACACCGACGAGGCGGCGGGTGATGAGATCACCGCGACACCAAAGCCCCTGCGGGTCGTGCAGCGCCGCCACCACGGGCGCAACCGGCAGACCGAGACGCTGCAGCCGCTGGGTCACACGAAACTCGCGGAAAGGTCTTGAGCGCGATTCGCCTGCATCGAGATAGCGATCACCGAGCATCGCCGCCACGAAGCCCCCACGACGATAATGGCGCAACGCATAGGCGGCGCCCTCGGTCTCGAAGAAAACCGTGCTGCCCCGTCCCGGCGCCTCGCCGCGCAGGGCGCCGATTCCGCTCCAGTGACCAGGCTCGAACCAGCGCGGATCAAAATTGCCGACGAGAGAGGGGTCATATAGCATCACGCGGCGGCCGGCCTGGATCCTGTCCTCCAGCGGTTCGTGTGCGCGACCCTCGTTCATTCCGTCCTCACCGCCTGAAGCCATGCTGCCGCTCATCACGCCGCCCGACTCCGTTTGCCTGTTGAGACTCTCGGCCATCGGCGACACCTGCCACGTGGTGCCCCTGCTGCGCACTTTGCAGCGCGCATGGCCCGACACACGCTTCACCTGGATCATCGGCCGTGCCGAAGCGCGACTCATGACCTTGTTGCCGGGCGTCGAGTTTATCACCGTGGACAAACGCGCCGGTTTCGCGGGTCTCAAAGCCCTGCGTGCGACGCTGCAGGGTCGGCGGTTCGATCTGCTGCTCCATCTTCAGCTTTCGTTCAGAGCGAGCGTCGTCGCGGCGCTCGTTCCCGCGCGCGTCAAACTCGGGTTCGACCGGGAACGCGCCCGCGAACTGCAATGGCTCTTCACGAATGCGCGTATCGCGCCGCGTCAGCGTGAACACGTCCTCGACAGTTTCATGGGCTTCGCCGAAGCCGTCGGCGTTCGTCAATGCGCGCTCGACTGGAATCTGCCTCTACCCGACGAGGCGACCGAGTACGCCCGTCGCCTCATACCCGACGACGCACCGCGCACGCTGGTGATCAGCGCGTGCTCGAGCCACGCCCGAAGAAATTGGCTCGCCGAGCGCTATGCCGCGGTCGCGCGCCATGCCATCGAGGTCCACGGCATGCGGGTGATCCTGGCGGGCGGCCCCAGCGAAATCGAAAAGTCGATGGCGCATGCGATCGCCGCCGAGTGCCCAGAGGTGATCGACCAGGTCGGCAAAGATACCCTGCCGCAACTGCTGGCGCTGCTCGGTCGCGCGACGGTGCTACTCGCGCCCGACACGGGCCCCGCCCATATGGCGACCGTGGTCGGCACGCCCGTCATCGGACTCTATGCCGCCACCAATCCGGCGCGCAGCGGGCCCTATCTCTCGCGAGAGTGGTGCATCGACGCCTTCCCGCGAGCCGCTCAAAAGTTCAGGCAAAGCACTCCGGATGCCCTGCCCTGGGCCACCAAAATCGAAGAGCCCGGCGTCATGGAGCTGATCGAGGTCGCCGAGGTCTGCAAGCGCCTCGACGCCCTGCTAGCATCTCGTCCATGAAAGACATCCTCGTGCCCATCTCGCCGGGCGAACTGCTCGACAAAATCACCATCCTGCGCATCAAGGCCGCGCGCATGACCGACGCGACCAAGGTCCGTAACGTGCGTCTCGAACTCGACCTGCTCGAAAAAACCTGGCGCGATAGTGGCGCCGCCATTCCGGAAGTCGCGGCGGACGAAGCCGAACTGCAGCGGGTGAACGAGGCGCTGTGGGATATCGAGGACAAGATCCGCGACAAAGAACTCGCGCAGGCATTCGATGCCGAGTTCATCGAGCTCGCGCGGGCCGTGTACGTGACGAACGACGAGCGTGCGGCCGTGAAGAAGCGCATCAATGTGGCGCTCGGCTCGCGCATCGTCGAAGAAAAATCCTACAAGCCGTATCGTCCGGCCTGATCGGCGCTCAGCGCTGCAGCGTGTACTCGGCTCCGCAGTAGGGGCACTTGGCCCAGCCCGTTTTCTCGATGGGCAAATAAACTCGCGGATGCGAGTTCCAAAGTTGCATCTGCGGCATCGGACAAGAGAGCGGCAAGTCTTCGGGCGTGACGTCGTACTTGTTCTGCGCGTTCGGCTGGATGAGGGGTGTCGTCGACATGCGGCGATTATACCGGCGATACCACACCGGCAAAGGTGTCTTCCCAAATACGCGTGACGGCTGCACGCTCGGCGACGAATTCACTGGCATCGATGACGCCGCGCTCCTCCCGCAGAGACCGATGATGATTGCGCATCCGATACGCGCGATACGCGGCGGTCAACACGTCCACCGTTGCCTGAGGGACAAGATCCCCGGAAGCAAGCGTCTCGAGCTGTCGGATGGTGTCGCTGAACATCAGCACCGCCGGATGCCGCGCCCCCTCGCGCAGCGCCCAGTACTGGGCCAGAAATTCGATATCGGCGATACCGCCGCGGTCTTGCTTGAGGTCGAACTCGCCGGACTTCGACTTGGCGAGTTCACGTCGCATGCGCTCGCGCATCGACGCCACTTCCTCGCGCAGCGAATCACGTCGCACGAATTCACCGAGGATGCGGACTCGCTCGCGCTCGAATCTCTCGCGCAGTACGGGTGAACCAGCCACCGCTCGCGCATGCAGTAGGGCCTGATGTTCCCAGGTCCAAGCCGAGGAATGCTGATAATCGACGAAGGCTTCGAGCTGCGTGATCAGCATGCCACCCTTGCCACCCGGTCGTAGACGGACGTCGACGTCGTACAGGCGGCCCGCGGCCGAGTGCACGGTGAGGATATGCACGATGCGCTGGGCGAGCCTCACGAAGAAAAGTTGATTCTCGATCGGACGCTCACCGGAGGTCTCCTGCACCGTACCGATCGAATCGTGCAGGAACACGAGGTCGAGATCGGACCCGTAACCGAGTTCGATGCCACCCAACTTCCCGTAGCCGACGGCACAGACCTCGACCTCTCGAGGCACGGAATCGTCCGTGGCGCGGCACGTCGGCACACCATACTGGCTCGTCATCTGCGCCCAGGCTTGATGCAGTGCTTTTTCGAGCACGAGCTCGGCGATATCGGTCAATCGATCCGACACCTGCATCAGCGGCAGACTCCCCGAGAGATCGGCGATGGCGACGCGAAAGACTGCGGCCCGCTTGAACTGCGCGAGCGCCTCGACGAGACGCTCGGGATCATCTGCATCGACTCGCGCGAGGCGATCATCGAGATCCGCGAGCAACTCCGCACGTGCCGGCGGAACGGTCAATGCTCGCTCATCGAGCAGCTCATCGAGCAACAGCGGATGCGCCGCAAGCTGCTGGACCAAGAAATCGCCACCCCGACACACGCGGACAAAACGTTGCCGCGCAGCAGGGTTTTCGTTGAGGAGTGCGAAATAGGCCGAGCGTCCGCCGATTGCCTCGAGCACCCGAAGAAGTCGGCGGGCCATGACGAGATGGTCGTCGTCGGTTTCGAGCGAGCCCAGCAATTGTGGAACCAGCAACTCGAGACGACGCAGACCCGTGGCATCGAGTCGCCGAACCTGCGAACTACCGCGAAAATCGATCAGCAGTTGCGCAAGCTCAGCCGGGTTCGTCATCTCCCGGGACGACAGCATCTCGATGAGTGCCGCGACGTCCGCCGTATCGTCCCAGATGAGAGAAAGCCCAGCCCCCTCTAGCGGGGCACGAGCAGAGCCGTCACTCGCGCCGTCGGCGCCTCTCGGGGCGAAAACGAGCGCGTTGAATTCGCGATGAACATGAGCCGTGTGTCGCTCGTAGTCGTGCCGCAAGGCCTGCCAACTCTCCTTGCCCATCGCTCGCGCCAATTTTTGCTGTGTCGAAGGGTCTTGCGGCAGCGAATGTGTCTGGGCATCCCCGATCATCTGCAGCCGGTTCTCGAGCACTCGCAAAAAGCGATAGGCCGCATCGAGTTCGGTCACTGCTTGCGGGCGCAACAGGCGACTACGCACGATCTGAGGCAAAATCTCGAAGAGCCTCGAGCCTTGCAGACGACGATCCTGGCCACCGCGGATCAACTGCATGGACTGCACGATGAATTCGATCTCGCGAATGCCACCCGAACCGAGCTTGACGTGATCGGTCAACTCCTTGCGAGCCACCTGCTTTTCGATCAACTGCTTCATTTCGCGCAGTGATTCGAAGACGCCGAAATCGAGGTAACGGCGATACACGAAAGGCCTCACCGCCGAGTCGTAGAGCTCGGCGTAGGCCTCGGGCGCCGTGATCGGTCGCGCCTTGATCCACGCATAACGTTCCCAGTCGCGGCCGTGCTGCAGCAGATAATCCTCGAACGCAGAGAAGCCGCAGGCGAGCGGCCCCGAGTCGCCGAACGGACGAAGACGCATATCCACCCTGAACACGAAGCCGTCGACCGTCACGGATGACAGCAGACGCAGCAGCGCTTGGCCGAGGCGAACAAAGAATTCTTCGTGGCTCACCGGGGCCGCGTGGATCGTCTCGCCATACCCCGGAAAGAGAAAAACGAGATCGATGTCTGACGAGAAGTTGAGCTCGCGGCCGCCGAGTTTCCCCATTCCGACGACGACGAGCGGCATCGCACCGCCTTCGGCATATTGCGGCGTACCGTAGCGCTCACAGGTGCTGTGCCAAGCGACCGCCATTGCACGATTCACCGCATCGTCCGCGAAGGCGGATAAATCCTCCAGCGTCTCTTCGAGGCTTGCGCGTCCAGTGAGGTCTCGCCAGGCGATGCGCACCATCTCACGGCGACGCCATCGACGCAGCCATGCCTGCCACTGCGGTTCGGGGGAGTCGAGCGTCGGTGGTTCCTCCCCGCGGGGCCAGCACAGCGACCCTCCTGCAAGACGCAGCCGCCGCAAGGCGTCGGCTCGAAGCAGGTCCCCGAATAACTCGGAATCTCGCGCTACGCTCTCGGCGACGAAGTCGCTGCACGCCAAGACCTGTGCAGCGTCGTCACGCCATTCGAGCGGAAAAACGTCAACGATGGATTCGGACATGAGAGTCGTCAGGATACAAAAAAAGCCCCGCACGAGGCGGGGCTATCTCTGCGTGACCTGATCGGAGGGGGAAAATGATCAGGGCACGAATAGGAGACTAATGCCCAAACCCTTGGCAGTATGTACGGAGTAGTACCTACCGTGGCCGACATGAACGTCTCGATTACCGATTACCGCGCAGCGATCAGCCGATTCTTGACCGGGGTCACACTCGTTACCACGCGGCATGAGGGGCTCGCACAGGGCATCACGGCGAGCGCCGTGGCGTCGGTCACCCTGGAGCCTCCCACCCTGCTCATTTGCCTCAACCGCGAGTCCGCCACGTGCCATGCCGTCAGCGGCGCTGGTCGGTTTTGCGTCCATATTCTCGCGGACGATCAACTGGAGCTCGCGAGGCATTTCGCTTCACGCATACCGGACAAATTCGCGAATCTCGTCGAACTCGGTCTCGGATCCACGCACGACAGCCCTCTTGGCAATCCGATCGTCGATGGCACTCTCGCCTACCTCGAATGTCGGGTCGCCACTCAGACGGACGTCGGCACTCACCGCATCTTTTTTGGCGAAGTCGTCTCCGTCGATGCGCGCGAGGGCTCACCTCTCGCGTACTTCAGGGGTCAGTTCGCGAGTCTCGGGGGCGGCAAAGCGAGTTCGTGAACGGCCGCCGCAGCGAGCAGCGCAGGCTCGCCGAACGGTGCGCCGACGAGCTGAACCCCAATCGGCAAACCTCGATCATCGAGACCGGCAGGCACGCTGATCGCCGGTAATCCCAAATAATTGAACGGTGCCGTGCAGCGCACGAGATCACCGAGTACTTCCCACAAGCGCGCGCCGGCACCGACATCCGTTTCGTCTCGACGCGGCACACATATGGGAAGGGTCGGCGTAAGCAGAATCTCGCAACGAGTGAATACGTCGTCGACGAAACGCTCCAGTATCGGAATACGCGCCTGCAAGGCCTCCAGATAATGCGTGCCGGAAATGGCAAGTCCGGTACTCGCTCGAACCCGTACCTGAGGCGAATATTTTGATCCGCGTGTACGCAAGGTCTCACCGTGTACGGCCGTCGCTTCGGAGTACACGATTGCGCGACTGAGTTCGGACAGATGGGCCGCAAACGGAACGTCGACTTCGACGAGTTGCGCCCCAGCCCCTTGGAAAATCGAGAGCGAGCGCTCGCAGGCCGAGCGCACTTGCGGATCGAGTCGCTCGAAGAAATGGTTTTTCGGAATTCCGATGCGCAGACCTTCGACTCCTCGACCGAGTGCCGACGAATAGTCCGGTACCGAACGCAGCGAACACTGGGCGTCTTTGCCGTCGCTGCCCGCCACGATCCCGAGGATTAGCGCAAGATCACGCACCGAGCGCGTGATGGGTCCGAGCACGTCGATCGAGGGCGAAAGTTTCATGCTCCCGCTGCGCGGCAAGAGTCCGTAGGTGGGCTTCAAACCGAATACACCTTGCACGGAGGCGGGGATCCGAACCGATCCCCCGGTATCGGAGCCGAGACTCGCAAATGCTGCGCCGCAAACCACCGCTGCACCCGAACCGCTCGATGATCCGCCGGAAATGTAGTCCGGATTCCAGGCGTTTCGGCAGTCACCCCAGGCCGCGTTGTGACCCGTGGCGCCGATGGCGAACTCGGCCATGTTGAGTGCGCCGAGATTGATCGAACCCGCCTCGTCCAGACGCTGCAATACCGTGGCGGTGCGCAGTGCGATGCGCGGCTCCAGCGCCTTCGAGCCGAAGCTTGCCGCATGCCCTTGGCGATCGAACATGTCCTTGTGCGCGAGCGGTATGCCGAGCAGCGGAGCCAGGGGCTTTCGGCCCTGTCGTCTCGCCTCATCGAGCACGGCATCGGCCCACTCGGCGGCACGCAAGGCTCCGTCCTCTTGCAGGCTGAGAAAACAATGCGTCCTCGCCTCGGCCCGCTCGGCCCGCTCGAGCGTGGATCGTACGAGTGCCACGCTGCGTAGCTCTCCCGAAACGAGTTGCTCCGCGACGGCCACCAGATCGTTATCGAGGCCCTCTTTTCTTTTAGGCAAGACGACGCGCCCGGGTGACCAGTCGGGAATGGGCCTGACGAGCGACTCGAGCTTAGGCAAATAATCGGCAGGCTCGATGTCACTGAGAACGTCTTTGCCAAGCTGCCGATTGACGGCGTTCACCGCGGCCATCGCCGCCGCGCCGCCCACCGCGATGCGCGAGGCCATCGCCTCGTCGTCGACGGGTAGCCCGTTCAGTCGTGCCAGCTCGAGTACAGTGGCCGCAGACAGGTGGCTCGCGGAGTCCATTCGGGTCATCGCCTCGCTCAAAAAATACTCAACGAAAGTGCGGCATGACGTCGCTCGCGTACAGCGCCGCCTGCCGAACCATGGCTTCCTGACGCGCACCATGCGGGTGTGCGACCGGCGATCCGCTGAGCTGATAAACGTGATCGAGCCCCATGGCGAGCAATTCACCCAATCGATCGCGACACTTGGACGGCGGCCCGCAAATCGAGAACCAGTCGACGAAGCTATCCGGCACTTCGGCCAGATGGCTCCCGGCCTCCTGAGCATGGTGCGTCATGTCGTAGCCGGTCTGCATCTTGGCGGCGAGATCTTTGAGTTGCGCCGGAAGATGATCGAGGGGGGCGTCTTTCATGCCCGCGAAATGCGCGACCATGCCGGAAATCATGCGGCCGAGCGCGATCGCCCGACGTTCGTCGGGATCACAGACCAGATTGACGTAGGCGCCGATACGAATGGATTCACGCGGACGCCCGGTTTCTGCCAGCCGTGCGAGTGCCACGTCCATCGCCCACCGGATGCGCTCGGGCGCGCTACCCACGGCAAAACTGATGCGATCGCCGACGTCGACCGCCATGCGAATGGTCTGCGGCCCCGTGCAGGCGATGTCGATCACGAGCGGAGCAACCGGCAACGAGTCGTACCAACGGATGCGCGATGGCGTACCGTCACGATCCAAGGTCTCCCCGCGGGTATAGGCACGCAGCCGTTCGACGAAAGTCTTCAACTGTGCGGTAGTTCCATTTCGGACGCCGATATGGGCCGCCGAGGAATCCCCACGACCGATCCCGCAGATCATCCGACCGCCGGACTCGGCCTGCAGCGTGGAGAACGCGCAGGCCGTCACGGCCACATCACGAGTGACCGGGTTCGTGACACCGGTGCCAAGGCGCAAGGTTCGGGTAGTCTGCGTCGCAAGCGCCAACTGCGAAAACGGATCAGGACTCAGGTTTTGTGTGTCGGGACACAATAAAACCTCGTAGTCCATCGCTTCGATTTCTCGGGCGAGTTGCGCGGTGTATCCCGGCGATGCCTCCATCACGATCCCGAACTCGGTACTCATCGGCAGAGTGTAACCGCTCGGCAAACGCGCTAGCATTCGCAGCATGGATCGCCCGAGATCGGGCGCAGGTTCAAGGAGACACCACGAATGACACGTTCGCTACGCAGCCTTCTGATCGCGGGCCTCGCGGCACTCACCCTCACGGGCCACGCCGTCGCCGACGAATACAACGACACCAAAGAACTCTTCCGCAATGCCGGACAGAGCGCATCGTTCTTCGACCGCAGTTACGGGTACGCGATTTTCCCGACGATCGGCAAAGGCGGCTTGGGTCTCGGCGGTGCCAGCGGTAGTGGCCGTGTCTACGAGCAAGGTCGTTATATCGGCGACATGCAGCTCACCCAACTGAGCATCGGCTTCCAGGCGGGTGGTCAAGCGTATAGCCAGATCATCTTCCTGCAAGACAAACGCGCGCTCGACGAATTCACGGGCGGCGAGTTCACCTTCGGTGCGGGCGTCAGTGCTGTCGCCATCACGGCGGCCGCAAGCGCGACCGCCGGCACGACCGGGAGCAGCGCCGGCGTGAGCGGTGGAAAACGAGACGCCACTACCAAGGGCGAGTTCTACCGAGGCTTTGCGGTGTTCACTATCACCAAGGGCGGCCTCATGTACGAGGCGGCCCTCGCTGGTCAAAAATATTCCTTCACTCCGGTTGGCGCCGAAGAAAAGAAAAAGAGCACCGAACGACGTACACCGCGTCGATGACGGCAAGCTGACGGCGCGCTGACCGAAAGCCTGAGCTGACCGCGAGCACACGGAGCTGACCGCGGACCGGCTGCAGTTCTCGTCAATCTGAGGTCAGCGACGGTAGTCGAGTGGCGGGGCGCGATCCCCCACGGCGCTACGATATTCGAATTCGGCACCGCGGCGCTGTTCGAACTCCGCACGTGCACGCGCGATGAGTTCGGGCTGACTGAATAAATCCGCGGCCGTGAGCGCCAGAATCTTGCTCGCGTTTTCCATACCCTTGAGACCGATCGTCATGCCACCCGCCGCGACCGCCTGCCACGAGTGTGAGGGCGTGCCCGGCACCCAAGTCGCGGTCCGAAATCCGATGGTCGGCACGACCCAACTGACATCGCCCACATCGGTCGATCCCATACCGAGACGTCGACCGATCGGCTGGATCTCACTCTCCGATCCGAGCGCGAGGTCGGTTTTGCCGAGGGTCGTGAATAGCTTTTCGGCGAACGCTTGCTCCGATGCGTCGTAAGTCACGCCACCCACCCGCCGCAGATTGACGTCCACCGCGGTCGCCAGCACGTCGTTGGGCAGCAAACTATACGCACCGTGAATCACTTCGTGCTTCACCGTCGTGCCCGTACCGAGCGCCGCAGCCTCCGACACCGCAACCAGCCGATCAAAGATTTCGGCCATCACCATCGGATTACGGTGCCGGACGTAATAAAACACCTCGGCGAACTCGGGCACGACGTTGGGCGCATCGCCCCCACGCGTGACGATGTAGTGCAAGCGGGAATCCTCGGGAATGTGCTCACGCATCAAATTCGCCATGAAGTTCATCGCCTCGACGCCATCGAGTGCGGAGCGTCCGCGCTCGGGCGCGGCTGCCGCATGGGCGGCGATCCCGTTGAAACGGAACTTCGCGCTCTTGTTGGCGAGCGTCGGCTCGTTGGTCACGGCATTGCGATCGCCGGCGTGCCAGTGCAGCGCGATGTCGACGTCGCTGAACAAGCCTTCCCGAACCATGTAGGACTTACCTGCGCCGCCCTCTTCCGCCGGCGTGCCATACACGCGGATCGTTCCGCTACGCCGATGGGTCGCCAGCCAATTTTTGATGGCGATCCCCGCAGATGTCGAACCGGCTCCGAAGAGGTGATGCCCGCAAGCATGACCGGAAATGCGCCCCTTCAAAGGCGAACGCTCGGGTGTCGCGGCTTGCGATACACCAGGCAAGGCATCCATTTCGGCGAGGATGGCGATGACGGGCTTGCCGCTGCCGTACTCTGCGACGAAGGCCGTCGGCATGCCCGCAACGCCTGCCTTCACGGAAAATCCGGCATCGCGCAACTCCTTTTGGAGACGCGCGCTGCTCTGCTCTTCCTGGTAGCCGACCTCGGCCCAGTTCCAGAGTTGCAGGGCCACGGCGCGATCGTTCGCGCGACGCGCCTCGACGAGCTTCAGCAGCGACTCGTCTGCCTTCGCCACCACAGGAGCGACAACCAAAGAAAACATCGCGATCAACGCACCGAGGTGCGCTGAATATCGGGAAGGTCGAGTCATTGGGGGAACTCCGATCGAACGATTACCAGCGGAGACCGAGGCTGCGATAACCCTTGGCGAGCACCCAAGGCGGCCCGATCATCAAATAAACGAGGTCGGTGAAAAAACTCGGTCGTCGTCCCTCGATGTGGTGACCGATGAACTGACCGATCCAGGCGACGATGAAGACCACGGCACCGATCGCGAGAAGGGCCGTCGGACCCATCGACTCGAGGATGAGCGAGTTGATCCAAAGACCGACGACCGTGAGCAACGTGATGCCCATGCCGAGTGGCAAGGACAGCCAGAGCCAGAACATCACCGACAGCGCCGCCAGCAAGCCCGCCACCACCCCGAAGGGCGGAAGAGCCGGAGCGAACATCTCCGGCGTCGGCACCACGTAGAGAACAGCCATCAGCGACCAGACGATCGCGGGTACGCAGAACACGTGCAAGCGCTGATTGAGCGGATGTTGGTGATCTTGCGAGTAGGCCGTGAACCATCGATCCACGGGTCGCACGGTCGAAGATATCTCCTGAGTGCTCATATCTTGGATGCTCCTGAGGGCTGCTCCCGAACTTCAGCTTACCTCAAGGGCCTTGCGATAGCCGCGCTCGAGTTGCGCGATTCGATCTTCGAGACGCCCGGTGTACCCGGCCGACAGGCGTACCCAGCCCGGACTGATTCCGGCAGCCCTCAGCGCACCCTCGTCGAGCTCACTCGAGGTGCTCGAGGCACTCGCGCTCATGAGCGTGTCGCTGAAACCGAGACTCACGGCCATGTAACCGAAATCCTCCGTATTCTGCAGGTGCTCCATGAAACGACTCGCCCGCGCGGCGCTGCCAAAATCGACGCTCAGCAGACCGCCTGCACCGTAGCCAGGATTCGCCAGTTTTTCGAAGAGCGCGTGATCGGGATGGGACTTCAGCCCCGGGTAGACGACCTTCGCGCCGAGCGCCTCCAAGCGCTGCGCATAAGCCAAGGCTCGCTCGGCGTGCGCCCTCATGCGCAGTCCGAGATTCGGCAGTCGCGTCGCCACTTCGTAGGCGGCTCGCGGATCCATCGCCGGCCCGAGTAGCATCAAGCTCCCGGTGTGCAGGTCGTACATGCCGTCAATGAAATCGCCATCGGCACACACGCACCCGGCGACGATATCCGAGGCCCCGTTGATGAATTTGGTCAGGCTGTGGATGACGACGTCGGCCCCGTGCAAGGCTGGAGTGACCGTCAGGGGCGAGAATGTGTTGTCGACGATCAATCTTGCCCCGTGCTCATGGGCGATCGCGGCCAGCGCGGGTAAATCTGCAACTCGCAAGGTGGGATTCGAGACCGTCTCGCAGTAGAGCACCCGGGTCTCTTTTTTGAACGCTGCTCGGACCGCATCGAGATCCGATAGATCGACGAAGCTCGTCTGGATGTTCGCCTTGCGCGGCAGAAAATCGTGTAGCAACGCCCAAGTTCCGCCGTAGAGCGCCTGACCGGCCACGACATGATCCCCTGCATCGCAGGCATGCAGCAGCGCGCCGGAAATCGCCGCCATGCCGCTCGCCGTGCAATAGGCGTGGGGCGTGGCCTCGAGGGCGGCGAGATGTCGCGCCAACACCATCACCGTCGGATTGAAATGCCGTCCGTACAGAAAGCATCCACCCTTGGGGCCTTCACGTCCCTCGAAAAGCGCCGGCATTTTGCCGGCCTCCATGACGGTGAAGGTCGCGCTCGTCTCGATGGAGAGATTCACTCCGCCGTGCTCGCCGAACTCGTGCCGCGAGCGTGCCACTCGGGCCATCGGATCCGCGACGAAGGTCTGACCGGAAAGATCTTTCATGAATCACCCCTCAAAGATTACTGAATCAACCGTGACTGACCGTGTCATCGAGCGGCTCGAGCCGCGATGTATCGGTGCCCACAGGCGCAGACCCCGTCGGTCTCTCGATGTAACGTCGCATCTTGCCCCGCTCGCCCTCGATGAGTTGCGACAGTCGGTGTCGGATCTCCTGATCTGCGAGCGTCGGACGAGTTTGACGACGCAGGTAATCGATCCAGGTCGGGCTTTCGAATCGCTCGATCCAAATCGTCGGATCGTCGAGATCCTGACACACCGACCAGCGTCTCGCACCGTCACGTCGGCGAATCCGCCCCAATTCATTGATGACGCCTACGAACTCGACGGCGTTTGCCACAGGAACCTGATACTCGAGCGTAACGACGATGGGCCCCGCCGACTCGTGAGGCGTCACCCGCGGCGGCTCGAACGAGGCGGCCACATGCGGGTCGAGTGACCCCGATCGCGCCACCTCGACCGGAAGCCAGCGTGCGACCGCGAGCGTGATCAATACCGAGACACCCGCGATCGCCAGCGAAGTACGCAAGCCGATCTCGGAGGCGAGCAGCCCCCAGAACCAGGCGCCCACGGCCATGCCCGCAAAGGCGAAGGTTTGATAGGTCGCGAGCGTCCGTCCCGTCACCCAGCGTGGCGAGGACAACTGCACGGCGATGTTGAACGTCGCAAGAGTCAAGGTCCAAACGAATCCCGCCACCACATGCGCCAGCAAAGTAGTCGCCGCCCAAGGGCTCTGCGAGATACCGAGCATCGCGATCGTCGCCACGACGCATAACCCACGTAACAGCGAATCAGTCGAAAATCGAGCGCGGAAGGCGGCGCTCGAAAGCGCGCCCAACATAGCACCGACACCGAATCCACCGAGCAACACACCATAGGTCGGCGCGCCGCCGCCGAGCAGATCGCGAGCGACGACGGGCATCAACGCAGGCACCGCCGTGATCGGCACGGTGAAGAGCACCGCGCGAACCATGATCGCGATCAAGTTCGGCGATAGACGTACGTAACGGATGCCCGCGGAAATCGCCGTGCCGAGCGGTTCGGGTGGCAGCGAGCGCTCGGGTCTCGGCAATTTCCAGCGCTTCAGAACAAAGATCAGACCGATGTAGGACACTGCATTGATCATGAACGCAGCCACGGCTCCGGCGGCTGCGACGATCACGCCACCGATCGCGGGACCGATGCTGCGCGCCAAATTGAATCCCATGGCGTTGGCCATGACGGCGGCGGGGATCACCTCGCGCGGCACCTGCTCTGCGATGCTCGCCTGCCATGCCGGGGCGAAGGCTGCAGCACCGCAGCCGATCAAAAAGGTCAGCCAGAGCAACGACGCCGGAGTGATCATGTCGAAAAAAGCGAGCCCCGCGAGGGCGACCGATGCCGACAGCGCCAAGAGCTGCGAAATGAGCATGATCCAACGCCGATCGTAGTTATCGGCGAGTGCGCCTGCGATGAGGGACAAGAAAAAGAAAGGCAAGGCGCCGACGGCCTGAACGAGCGCCACCTGATCGGGCGCCGGGGCGATGAGCGCCATCTGCCACGAGGCACCCACCGTCTGGATGAGACCGCCGAACGACGAGGCGAGCGAAGCCCACCAAAGTGTCGCGAAAATGCGATATCGGAATGGCGCGAGGGTCGATACGCGCCAGAGCTGGAAACGGGACTTCGATGACTCGATCATTATTGGATTCGGCGTTGCGCAGCGAAGTGTACAGCCTGACAGGTATCATATTCACATGACTGTCACCCTCGACTCTGTTCGCGAGGCCGCCGCACTCTTGAAAGGTCGCCTCGTCCGCACGCCCTGCCGACACTCCTTGACGTTGTCGGCCATCACGGGCGCCGAGATCTACCTCAAGTTCGAGAATCAGCAGTTCACTGCAGCCTTCAAGGAACGAGGCGCTCTGATACGTCTTCTGAAGCTGGATGCCGATCAACGTCGACGTGGTGTCGTGGCGATGTCGGCAGGAAACCACGCCCAAGGTGTCGCCCATCACGCGACGAAGATGGGCATTCCGGCGACCATCGTCATGCCATCCAACACGCCATTCAACAAGGTTCAGCAAACCCAGTTGCTCGGCGCCAAGGTCGTGCTGCACGGCGACCAGTTGGCCGAAGCCGAAGCCTACGCACACGAACTCGCCGCTCGAGAGAATCTCGTCTTCGTCCACCCTTACGACGATGAAGACGTCATCGCCGGTCAGGGGACGATCGCTCTCGAGATGCTCGAAGAGCATCCCGAGATCGAAATTCTTTGTGTACCGATCGGTGGCGGCGGATTGATGTCGGGAATGGCCGTTGCCGCCAGAGGCCTCAAGCCCGAGATCGAACTCGTCGGCGTACAGGCGGCGGCCTTTCCGGGCATGGTCAATGCCGTCAAAGGCGAGCAGCGCGAATTCGGTTCGCAGACGATCGCCGAAGGCATCGCGGTCAAAAATGTGGGCAAGATCACCCGTGAAATCATCGCCGAGCTCGTCGAGGAGATTCTGCTCGTCGATGAAGCCGATATCGAACGAGCCATCAGTCTGCTCATCTCCATCGAAAAAACCGTCGCCGAGGGCGCGGGTGCAGCAGGCCTTGCCGCCGTGCTCGCACATCCGGATCGATTCAAGGGCCGAAAGGTCGGGCTCGTTCTATGCGGTGGCAATATCGATACGCGCCTGCTCGGCATCGTGTTGCAGCGACAGCTCGTGCGCGAACATCGGCTCGTAACCCTTCGCTTCGAGAGTGCCGACCAACCCGGCACCCTCGCCCGTATCGCCTCGATCATCGGCGACGCCGGCGGAAACATCATCGATGTCACCCATCACCGATTGTTTCTCGACGTCCCCGCAAAAGCGGCGGATCTCGACTTCACCATCGAGACGCGGGATGCCAAACATACCGAAACCTTGATCGCCGCTTTGCGCAAGTCGGGACTTTCGCCGCGAATGCTCTCCTCGAGCGGCGGCTGATCGCAGCTTGTCGCTGTAGCGCTCAGCGTGGACACGCCTGCGGAGGCAGGCCCGTGATCGCGGTGACGTCCGCATTCAGCGGCAAGGTTCGAAGTTCGAGATGCTGTATGCCCGGACGCGCCGTCGGCGCCAGTGTCACCGAAACCTGGACGATTCCTCGCTCGCACTCGAGCAGCCAATCGCCGCGCAGCGAATTCTCACTGTAGAGATAACCCGGTCGCTCGCGACAAGCGCCCACCTGATCGCGCAAGGCCGCAAATTCGGTGCGTCGCCGATCCTTTGAGCGATCGAGAAACAGATTCATGGCGGCGAGTCGATCGATGAGGCCATCGTCCCAACCTCGCAACAACGCAGTGATCCCGTCTCGCGCTTCGACCAGTGCCGGCGCAGGTTGCACCTGACGCGGCGCGAGCGCACCGGTGCGACGCAGGCTCATCAGTGCCTCGTCGAACACGGCGCCCCAACCCGTGTAGGTTCGATTACCGAATGCGATGAGCCCGATACCGTACTCGGGCAGCCAGCGCATCTGGGAACCGAAGCCCGGCAATCCGCCGCTGTGCGCGACCACATGCGCAAAGTCGCAAGTCTGGGAGATACGCAGTCCGTAACCGTAACCTCCCGAGGTCAGTTGGAGCGTGCCTGTGGCGTCGCGGGTCACGGTGGTCGGGCGCGCCCGAGAGAGCTGCTGCATCTCGCGCAGCGATGCTCGCGACAAGGGCGCTCGCGTCGACTCGTCGCGCGCCGGCCAGGCATCGAGGAAGACGCCGACATAGCGCGATAGGTCTTCGAGCGAGGTGAGCATCCCGCCCATCGGACCGAACGCTCCATCGGCAAGTTGCGGCTCGAGCTTCCAGAGATCGTCCTCGCGCCGGTAGCCGAGCGCCAATTGATCGGCGGGAACCTCGGACGGCTCGAGCGTCGTCGAGCGCATGCCGAGCGGATCGAGTATCCGTTTGCGGACATACTCGCGATAACCCATGCCGGACACTCTGGCGACCACTCGCCCGAGAATTGCGTATCCGTAGTTCGAATACTCGTAGGCGACGCCGGGCGAATTCGAGAACGCAATGCCCTCACGCAGCAATTCATTGAAGCGTGTCTCGGAAATCGCCAACTGCTGATCACCCCAAGGGTTGTCCTCGGGAAACCCGGCCGACATCGTGAGCAGATGTCGCAGCGTGATACGCGGAGCATCCTTCGTCGGATAGACGAGCGATCGCAACTCGGGCAGGTGTTTCTCGACGGGATCATCGAGCGAAAGCTTCCCGGCATCGCGCAACTGCAGGATCGCCATCGCCGTAAAACTTTTGGTCATCGAAGCGATTCGAAACACCGTATCCGGCCTCACCGGAGACTGCGCGGCTACATCGCGCAGACCATCGACTCCGACATGCACGAGGGTGCCGTCGATCACGATACCCCAGGCAGCACCCGGCACTTTTTCGCGTGCGAGAAAGGCTCGAACCCGCGCGTCGATTTCCGGAAAGGCCGTCGCGAGTCTTTCGCGACGATCCGGGTCTGTGAAGGTCGGCGGCGGCGCAACCCACGAGGGTGAAGTCGCAGGCGTTGCCGAGATCGCGACTGCGCTGCACCACGCCAACGACATGATCCAAATTCCGAAAGTCGAGTTACGATAGCTCACCGGTCTGATCCTCATCGATGACGAGCGACATGCCCCGCTTCAACGACGCCAAGCATGATCAGCCACGCCCGCCTCGGCAAGCCTTGAGGACTTCGATGGTCATCGCCCTGAGCTTCGCCATCTTTTTTGGGTCGGTGCTCTCGCTGAAGGCCTTTGCGCGCGATCCGCAGATGGCGGAGGTTCTGGTCACGGCGCCGGAGCCTCGTTATGTCGCGCCGACCCTGCGCGATCGAATCGGGCGAATCTGGGCACCCGTCTACATCGACGGACAAGGGCCGCTGCGTCTCGTCCTCGACACGGGTGCCACCACTTCGGCACTGACCCACGAGGCCGCGAATCTGCTCGCCTTGTCTCCCGACCGCTCGCGTAAAGTCATCCTGCGCGGCACGACGGGCGCCGCGCCGGCGACCGTCGTGAGGGCAAAACGAGTCGAGATCGGCGATTTCCTCGCCGAAAATCAACGGCTCGTCCTAGTCGACGATGCCTTCGGCGGTGCGGACGGTGTACTGGCGACCGGTGCCCTCGCCGAGCGGCGCATCGTCGCCGAGTTTCGCAAGGACCGTATCGAGATCACCCGATCGCACGGTCAGCCTGCCCCGCCGGGCTTCTCAACCATCCCCGTTCAGTTCGCACCGAAGCGCGTGCCTTGGGTCGAGGCTTGGGTCGGTCCAGTGAAGGTCAAGGCCGTGATCGATACGGGTGCGCAGCAGACGCTCGGAAACGTGGCGCTGCGTATGGCGCTCATCGAAGCGCGCCGCCGGGGTGTCGAGGGATACCCCGAAGAGGTGATCGGCGTAACGGGCGATGTGCAGGATGGCATCAGCCTTCGCGTGCCGACCATTCGTCTCGGTGGTGTGCGAGTCAATCACGCCAGGATCAATTTCCTTGACCTGCACATCTTCGAACACTGGCGGCTCAACGACGAGCCCGCCATGCTCATCGGCATGGATGTGATCGGCGTTCTCGACACGTTCATCCTCGACTACCGTCGTCGCGAACTGCAGATTCAAACTCGAGGCTGAGCAGCACCGTCCAGTTTCGCGAGCGCGGCGCGCGACGCCTGCTCCAAAAGATCGAGCACCAGCTCGAACGCATCGCGATCCTCATAGTAAGGATCCGGCACGTCGAGTCGGTCGGGATGCGATGCAAATTCGAGGAATCGAACCGCCCGAGAAGTTCTTGCGACCGGGGCCATCTCGATCAGCCTCGCGTGGTTGTCTGTATCCATGGCGAACAACAGATCGAATCGATCGAAATCTTCGCGGCTCACTTTGCGAGCTCGCAGCGGTGTCAGGTCGTACCCGCGCCGTCTCGCCGCATCGATCGAGCGCGGATCGGGCGGTTCGCCGACGTGATACGCATGCGTACCGGCCGAGTCCACCTCGAATTTGAGTTGCGGAAACTCGCGGTTCGCAATGTCGCGAAAGACGACCTCTGCCGTCGGTGAGCGACAGATGTTCCCCATGCAAACGAACAGGATTCGCCTCGTCACAAGCCTTTCTCGAGGGCCATCCATTCGGCGGCGCCCATCGCGTCGAGTTGCTGCCACAAGTCGCTCACGTGCTCCTGCCAAAAGCGCGGACTGGAGAACCAGGGGAAGGCGCGCGGAAATGCCGGGTCCTCCCAGCGCGCCGCGATCCACGCCGAGTGATGCACCATACGCAAGGCGCGCAGCGGCTCGACAAGCGCGAGCTCTGCCGAATCGATATGGTGGAACTCACGATAGCCCGTCATGAGCTCCTTCCACTGTCCGCGACGCTCGTCGAGCGAACCCGAGAGAAACATCCACAAATCCTGCATGCGCGGACCACTCATGCAGTCGTCGAGGTCGACGAAGACGGGACCCCGATCGTTCCAGAGCACGTTGCCAAGATGACAATCGCCATGTAACCGGATCGTCCCGACCGGACCGTACGCCGAAAATGCGTCGTCCACCCGCTCGAGCAATTCTTCGGAGACGTCCGCGTATTTTTCGATCAGCCCCTCATCGAGCGAACCCTCGTCGATCATCCGCGACAGGAATACGGAATCGAGTAAGGCCTCGCGCGCTTGCCAGCCCAGCCGCTCGATCGTCAACGCCGGCCGATAATCAAAAGGTCGAGTTGCGCCGATCGCGTGCATCCTTCCGAGCGTTCGTCCGATGAGATCTGCGGAACCGCGCGCGTCGATTTCGGCGGCTCGCGCCGCAATACGCGGGAATACCGCAAACCGCAGACCGAGGTGTCGATGCAGCGTGCCGTCATCGAACATCATCGGTGCTGCGACAGGCAGGTCGCCGGCGACGAGCTCCGCAGCGAATTCGTGTTCTTCGAGTATCTGCGCATCACTCCAGCGCATGGGCCGATAGAACTTGAGCACAAGCGTGCCGTGCGAAGTCGAACCGACCTGATAAACGCGGTTCTCATAGGAGTTGAGCGCGAACAGTCGGGCGTCGCATTCGATACCGAGCGATTCGGCGGCCGCAAGCACGGCATCCGGCGTCAGATCTTCGAAGGGCCGGCTATCGGCGGTCACTCAGGCCGCCGCATCTTTGAGGAGATCGGCGGCGCGCTCGGCGATCATGATGGTCGGGGCATTCGTATTACCCCCGATGAGCCGCGGCATTACAGAAGCATCGATCACGCGTAGACCTCGGACACCCCGCACACGCAAAGCGGGATCGACCACTGACCGCTCATCGTCGCCCATACGACAAGTACCCACCGGGTGGTAAATGGACTCGGCTTTCTCGCGAATTGCTTGGGCGATTTGCGCATCGCTCTGAACTTGGGCACCGGGGAAAATCTCCTCGCCCCTCACGTCATCGAATGCCCGCGATGCCAGAAGATCACGCGACACCTTCACGCCCTCGATGAGACGCTCGAGATCACCCTCGGCGCTCAGATAATTGGCATGGATCCGCGGCGCATCACGCATCGCGCCCGACCGCAGACCGATATGACCGCGACTCCCGGGGCGTAAAAAGCACGCGTGCAGCGTGTAGCCATGCCCGGGCAGTCGATGACGACCGTGATCGTCGAGTTGAGCAGGAACGAAATGGAACTGGATGTCCGCTCTCGAGTCCGTCGCCAACCGGGAGCGGAAAAATCCTCCGACCTCGGCGATGTTCGATGCGCCGGGACCCGAGCGCGTCAAAAAATAGCGTACGCCCACGAGCCCCTCTTCGAGCAGGTTCATGTCGTAGCTGATGGATTGCCTGCTTTTGTACAACGTGCAGTAATCGAGATGATCCTGCAGGTTGCGACCAACTTCCGGGTGCGACACCACTACCGTGACGCCCACCGACTCGAGCTCCTTGGCAGGCCCGATGCCCGAGCACATGAGCAGCTGAGGCGAGTTGATCGCCCCGCCGCAGAGCAGGACCTCGCGACGAGCCCGCACTCGGTCGAGTCGAGAACGCCGCGAAAACTCGACGCCTACGGCACGATCACCCTCCAATACGATCCGTTCGGCGGATGCGCCGGTAAGTACTGTGAGATTCGGTCGCGTCATCGCAGGTCGAAGATAGGCGACTGCCGTACTGCAACGTCTCGCCTCCCTCAAGGTCGCCTGATAGGGACCGAACCCCTCTTGCGAGGCGCCGTTGAAATCGTCATTCAAAGAATAATTGCGCTCGCGAGCGGCCTTCAAAAAACGATCGCAGAGTGTATTGCGGTGGCGCAGATCTTCGACGTGCAGAGGTCCGCCGGTTCCGTGAAAGTCGGGATCACCCCCCGGTCGGTGCTCCGCTTTCTTGAAGTACGGCAGCACCGCATCGTAGTTCCAGCCCTTCGCACCGAGCGCAGCCCACTCGTCGTAGTCCGCTGCATCGCCGCGCACATAACACATGGCGTTGATCGAACTGCTTCCACCGAGCACTCGACCGCGCGGCCAATAAAGGCGCCGACCGAGCAACTGACGCTCGGGTTCGGTGTCGTAACTCCAATTGATCTGCCGATTGCTGACGAGGCGTGCGAGCCCTGCAGGCATATGGATGAGTGGATGCCAATCACGTCCGCCCGCCTCGAGGAGCAGCACCGATACCTGCGGGTCTTCCGTCAACCGATTCGCCAGCACGCAGCCGGCAGACCCTGCTCCGACGATGATGTAGTCGTATTCGGAACTCATGCGAGCGCAGTGTAACCGGAGCTCAGGGCTCGAGGTTCGGAACGGGGAAGGACGCGGAAACGGATCGTGGCACCCGGCGGAATTTGCCCGGCGAGATCGAGATGATGTTCCGCCACCACCGCGATGACGGGGTAGCCCCCCGTCACGGGATGATCGCCGAGCAGTAGCACCGGCTGACCGTCATGTGGAACCTGGATGGCACCGCTCACCATGCCCTCGCTCGGAAGTTCCCGCTCAAACCGTCGCGTCAGCGTTTTTTCACCTTGAAGCCGGAGGCCCACTCGATTCGATTGCGGTGTCACGCGCCAAGGCTGATTGCACAGCCGTTGGAATGCGTCTTCGGTGAACCAGTCGGCGCGAGGCCCCTCGAAGATATCGAGTACGACCTCTTCACCCGACGCCGGGAGTACCGGCACCGAAATTTCGTCGATCTTGCGATGGACCTCCGTCGACGACTCGCGACCGACCGCGAGGATCGCGCCTTTCACGATGGGTTCCGGCCCGAGCCCCGCGAGCACGTCCCTCGATGCACTGCCGAGCGTTTTCGATACGGCAAGACCGCCACGCACCGCAAGATAGGTACGCACACCCAGCGCGGGATAGCCGAGTTTCACGCGATCACCCGACTTGAGGCTGATCGCCTCATTCATCGCCGCGTCAACGATTTCACCTGAGGCGCGGGTTATCGTGATATGTGCTGGAGCGCCCCCGAAAGCGATCACGGTGTCGTCTGAGCATTTGAAGGCGAAGTGACCGAATGCGATTTCGAGCGCGGCAAGATCCGGCGGATTTCCCGCCACCGCATTCGCCCGCTTGAAGGACTCACGATCGAGCGCACCCGAAGCGGTGACGCCGATCGCCGTGTGACCCGGCCGACCGAGGTCTTGCACGAGCGCGGGTAGCGCGCTGGCAATCACTTCGAGGTAAGGACGACCCACGTCTTTTTCTTTGGCTGATGGGTCTCCGGTCCGATCGAACGGCACCGATGCGTAATTAGAGAGAGCGCTCGCGCCGATATCGATAAACCTCACCCGCGTACCCGGACTCAGGATCGCAGGCGCTGCGCGCGCCGAATCCCACATCCGCATCGATGTCGTACCGATGATTTGCCAACCACCCGGACTCGCCTGCGGATACACGCCGCAGTAGCCACCCGCGATCGCGACCGAACCCGCCGGCACTCGAGTGCGCGGCGTCGATCTTCGCGGAACCTGCAACATCGGGTCACCGCCAATGAGATATCCAAACCCTGGCGAAAATCCGCAGAAGGCGACCGTATATTCGCGTGCTCCGTGTCGACGGATCACCTCCTCGAGGCTGAGCCCGCAGAGTCGCGCGACTTCGGCGAGATCCTCGCCGTCGTAGCGCATCGGGATCTCGACGAGAGCGCCTCGCGTTCGACTCGTGGCCGCCAGATCGCGCTGCGAAAGCGCCTCGATGAGCATCTGCCGAGTCCAATGCGCCGGATCGAACCGCAGCATGAGCGTCTGCGCAGCCGGAAGAATTTCCAGAATGCCATCGACCGGCGCACTCACGAGGCTCGCATGGAGCGCGACTACGTCATCGAGACTGGCGAGCTCGATGAGAACCGCCGAACGATTGACGGGTAACACACGCATCGTCAGGCGCGATGCCCCATCCTCAGGCGCTTCGCGAAGCGCCGTGCGGCGCCAGGAAAGACGATATGCCGACGCCCTCCGCCTCGAGTCGGCGTCGCACCTCCCGCGCGATCGCAACAGCACCCGGGCTATCGCCGTGAACGCAGAGCGACTGCGCCTCAATATGAATGACGCTACCGTCGATGGCTTCGATCGTTCCGTGCACGGCGAGTCGAACCATGCGTTCTGCAATCTGAGATGGATCGTGCAGCACGGCGCCCGGCTCACGCCTCGATACGAGACGCCCTTCTTTCGTGTAGGCGCGATCGGCATAGGCCTCGGCGATCGTCTGCAACCCCGCAGCGCGCGCCTGAGCGATGATCGGCGCATTGGCAAGACCCACCAGTACGAGCGACGAATCGATCGACTTGATCGCCTCGATTACTGCAGCGCCCTGCAAGGGGTCCACGGCGATACGGTTGTACAGCGCGCCGTGCGGCTTCACATAACCCACTGTGGTGCCCGCGGCTCTCGCGAGGCCCCTCAACGCACCGATCTGATACACCACATCCGCAATGAGGTCAGCGGGTGCGATGTCCATGTCTCGCCGACCGAACCCAACAATATCGGGATACGACACGTGCGCACCAATGGCGACGCCACGCTGAGCCGCGGCTTCGAGCGTGCGAAGGATTCCGGCGGGGTCACCGGCGTGGAAGCCGCACGCGACGTTCGCGCTCGAGACGACGTCGAGCATGGCCGCATCGTCGCCCAGGGACCACGCGCCATAGCTCTCGCCGAGATCACTGTTGAGATCGATCGTTGTCATTCTTTGATCTCACCCTTATGGATCGAGCAGCGCGAAGATCGGGCCGATCGAATTGACTCCCATGTACCACGTGAGCAGGCAGACGAGCACGCCAAGACCGAGCAGCCCTCGCGGATAGCGATGGCCATTCATCAAGTCGGATCGTGCCCAGACGGCATACAGAAAGATCGACAGCCCGATGGGAAGAATCAGTCCATTCAGTCCGCCGACGAACACCAACATTTTGGCAGGAGGCGTATTGATCAGCAGATAAAACGCAAGCGACAACCCGATGAAACCGACAGTGATGAGGCTGCGGGTACGCTCGCTCAGGTCCGCTTTGAAAACCGTGAGGAACGACACGGACGTGTACGCCGCGCCAATCACGCTCGTGATGGCGGCCGCCCAAAGAATGGCGCCGAATATACGCAGCCCCACTTCACCCGCTGCCGCCTCGAACGCTTGCGCCGCAGGATTGGCGCTGCCACCCGACAGATTGATCGCCGTGCCAGCGGATACCACCCCGAGCACCGCCAGAAACAACAAGAAACGCATGACGCCCGTCACGGCGATCCCCGTCAGCGCCGCACGAGTGACGGCCTTGATGTTCTCGGGCCCGGTCATTCCTTTGTCGAGCAATCGGTGCGCGCCGGCATAGGTGATATAGCCGCCGACGGTGCCACCGACGATGGTGGTGATGGTGGCGAGATCGATCTGATCGGGAAACACAGTTTGCCGAAGGGCCTCCCCGATGGGCGGCGAAGACATGACGGACACATAGATCGTCAGCGCGATCATCGCGACGCCCGCGACGATGATCACCCGATCAAAGGCCATTCCCGCACGATGAGAGAGAAAGATGCCGATGGCGAGCAGCGCGCTCAACGCCCCACCCCATTTGGCGTCGAGCCCGACAAGCGCATTCAGGCCGAGACCCGTACCGCCGATATTGCCGATGTTGAAAAACAATCCGCCGATCACGACGAGTGCCGTGAGCACGTAGCCGGCGCCCGGGATCGCGGCGTTGGCGAGCTCCGATGCTCGCATCCGCGACAGCGTCACGATGCGCCAGATGTTCACCTGCACGACGAAGTCGATGAGGATCGACACGAGGATGGCGAAGGCGAACGCCGCCCCCAGCATGCTCGTGAAGGTCGCCGTCTGGGTGATGAAGCCCGGACCGATCGCCGAGGTCGCCATCAAAAAAATGGCGGCCGTGAGCGAGGCGCGACGCGATTTCACAAACTCCGCCCCTGTCATACCGCAGCACGATACCCGATGACGCGAATTCGTCCACGCGCCCATAAAGAAAAAGCCCCGCCGGTTTCCCGACGGGGCTTCTCGTTCGACGAACGAACAGGCCGGTGACGCGCGCGCCGCCGGCCCGCCGGTCTTACATGCCCATGTCGCCCATGCCGCCCATGCCGCCCGGAGCCGGGTGCATGTGGTCGTGGTCGTCTTTCGGAGCCTCGGCGATCATCACTTCCGTGGTGAGCAGCAAGCCCGAGACCGACGCCGCGTTCTGCAGCGCGAGACGCGTGACCTTGGCCGGATCGAGGATGCCGAAGTCGAGCATGTCGCCATACTCGCCCGTGGCGGCGTTGTAGCCGTAGGCACCCTTGCCCGCCTTGACCTGGTTGAGGATCACCGCAGCGTCCTCACCCGCGTTCTCGACGATCTGACGCAGCGGCTCTTCGATCGAGCGAGCGAGGATGCGCACACCGACCGTCTGGTCTTCGTTCGCACCTTCGAGCTTCTCGAGGGCCTTGGTGGCGCGGATGAGCGCCACACCGCCGCCCGGCACCACGCCTTCTTCGACGGCCGCACGCGTGGCGTGCAGAGCGTCTTCGACGCGCGCCTTCTTCTCTTTCATCTCGATCTCGGTGGCCGCACCGACCTTGATCACGGCCACACCGCCGGAGAGCTTGGCAACGCGCTCCTGCAGCTTTTCTTTGTCGTAGTCGCTCGTCGCTTCTTCGACCTGCTGACGGATCGACTCGATGCGAGCCTTGATGTCGCCCGCCTTGCCGGCGCCGTCGATGATCGTGCTGTTTTCTTTCTCGATGACGACCTTCTTGGCCTCACCGAGATCATTCAGCGTCGCCTTCTCGAGCTGCAGACCGACTTCGTCGGAGATGACCGTGCCACCCGTGAGGACCGCGATGTCCTGCAACATGGCCTTGCGACGATCACCGAAGCCCGGCGCCTTGACGGCGGCGACCTTGAGGATGCCGCGGATGTTGTTGACGACGAGCGTCGCGAGCGCTTCACCCTCGACGTCTTCGGCGATCACGAGCAGCGGACGGCCCGACTTCGCAACGCCTTCGAGCACCGGCAGCATTTCGCGGATGTTCGAGATCTTCTTGTCGACGAGCAGGATGAACGGCTTCTCGAGCTCAACCGTCTGGCTGGCCTGCTGGTTGATGAAGTACGGCGAGAGATAGCCGCGGTCGAACTGCATGCCCTCGACGACGTCGAGTTCGTTCTGCAGGCCCGAGCCCTCTTCAACCGTGATCACGCCTTCCTTGCCGACCTTTTCCATCGCCTGGGCGATGGTCTTACCGATCGACTCGTCGCTGTTGGCGCTGATCGTGCCGACCTGCGCGATCGCCTTGTTGTCCTTGCAGGGCTTGGCGAGCTTCTTGATTTCTTCGGTCGCGACGATGACGGCTTTGTCGATGCCGCGCTTGATGTCCATCGGGTTGCGGCCTGAGGCCACCGCCTTCAGACCCTCACGGATGATCGCCTGAGCGAGCACTGTGGCCGTGGTCGTGCCGTCGCCCGCCTCGTCGGAGGTGTTCGAGGCGACTTCCTTGACCATCTGGGCGCCCATGTTCTCGAACTTGTCCTTCAGCTCGATTTCTTTGGCGACCGAGACACCGTCCTTCGTGACGGTCGGGGCACCGAAGCTCTTCTCGAGCACGGCGTTGCGGCCCTTCGGACCGAGCGTGGCCTTCACGGCGTTGGCGAGGACGTTTACGCCGCGAACCATGCGCGTGCGAGCGTCATCACTGAAACGAACTTCTTTAGCAGCCATTTGATTGTTCCTTAGGTGAAATAGTTAGGCTTACTTGCCTTCGATGATGGCCATGATGTCTTCCTCGCGCATGACGAGGAGATCTTCGCCATCGACCTTCACTTCGGTACCGCTGTACTTGCCGAAGAGGATCTTGTCGCCGACCTTGACGTCGAGCGCACGGACCGAGCCGTCTTCGAGGATTTTGCCCTTACCGATGGCGATGACCTTGCCCTGCGAGGGCTTCTCGGCGGCCGAGTCGGGGATGACGATACCGCCCGGGGAGGTGCGTTCCTCCTCCAGGCGCTTCACGATCACACGGTCATGAAGCGGACGAATTTTCATGTTTCGCTCCTGAAAACAACAGTTGACTGATTGGGACCTGAGGGAGGTGTTAGCACTCCCCCCACGTGGCTGCTAATGATAGCGACGGAAAGTTTCATTTCAAGGGCGGACCCGGCTATCCTGTTTTTCGACTCAAAGACCGATTTCCGGATCCCAATTCATCTCTAACCCAATGACTTTAAAGAATTTATTCCTTTCTGGACTCGCGATTATCTCCAGTGTTTTCGCTGGAACCACCTCGGCCCAATTCGGCGAATCGGAGTTTTTGCCTCCGGACCAGGCCTTCCGAGTCGAAGTCGCCGCCCAAGGGGCCGACATGATCCGGGTCGACTTTCTAGTGACCCCGGGCTATTACCTGTATCGACATCGAACGAGCGTCACGCTCGACACCGCCGCGGGCACCCCGAGCGCCACGCTCGGCTCGCCCGACATTCCGCAGGGGGAGTGGACGGAAGACGAGTTCTTCGGACGACAGCAAGTGTTCTACGAAGGCGTCAGCGTCTTGATCCCGGTGTCGCGCGCGCCCGGTGGACCCCTCGAACTCCCGATCCTCGTCGGCCTGCAGGGGTGCGCCAAGAAAGGCCTTTGCTACCCGCCCGAAAAACGTCGTTTCAAAGTATCGCTGCCGGCGACGGACGCCCCTCTGAATGCTGATCTCGTCGATCGCTCGGAAGCACGATCGTCGTCCTCGACCGGCGGAGCGTTCGCTGGCGGAGCGTCGGGGTTCGTCTCCGAGCAAGACCGTCTCGCCGAGCTCATCCGTACCGGAAATCTGTCGCTCGTACTCGCGACCTTCTTCGGACTCGGGTTGCTGCTTGCCTTCACGCCCTGCGTGCTGCCGATGGTGCCGATCCTCTCCGGCATCGTCGCCGGGCAAGGAAGCGGCGTGACCACGGGCCGAGCGTTTGCACTCTCGCTCTCCTACGTGCTCGGCATGGCGGTGATGAACACCCTCGCGGGCGTTGCCGCAGCCGCCGCGGGCCAACAAATCCAGGCGCTGTTCCAGCAACCCTGGATCATCGTTCTCTTCTCGCTGCTCTTCGTGGCGCTCGCATTGTCGATGTTCGGGCTCTTCACGATCCAGCTTCCCGCCTCGCTGCAAACACGATTGAGCGAAGCGAGCAACCGTCAGCGCGCCGGCACCTTCGGCGGTGTCGCCGTGATGGGCGCCTTGTCGGCCTTGATCGTTTCGGCGTGCGTCGCTCCGCCTCTTTTCGCCGCGCTTGCGGTGATCGCGCAAACCGGCGACATGATGCGCGGCGGCAGCGCGCTCTTCGTCATGTCGCTCGGCATGGGCGTGCCGCTCCTCGTGATAGGCACCTCCGCAGGTCGTTTGCTGCCCAAGGCAGGCGGCTGGATGGACACCGTCAAGAAATTCTTCGGAGTATTGATGCTCGCCGTGGCGGCGTGGATGTTGAGTCGCCTCGTCGAAGATCGCTGGTCGTTGTTGCTGTGGGCGATCCCCGCCGGCATCGGCGCTTGGCTGCTCTTCAGCGAGGTCAAGACGCACTCGGTCACGGGTTGGATCATGCGTGGCCTCGGCGCCCTTCTCGGACTTTATGCCCTCGCCTTGATCGCCGGCGTTTTCCTAGGTGGACGCGATCCGCTCGCGCCCATTCCGCAGCTTGCAACGCCGCAAAAAACCCTTGAGTTCACACGTATCAAAACCGTCGATGATCTCGATCGTGCGATCGCCGCGGCAGCGGCCGAGGGTCGACCCGCTATGCTCGATTTCTACGCGGACTGGTGCGTGTCGTGCAAAGAAATGGAACGCTACACCTTCACGAATGCCGCCGTGCAAGCCGCACTCGCGAACGCCGTGCTGCTCAAGGCAGACGTCACGGCGAACGACGAAGCCGATCAGGCATTGCTGCGTCGCTTTGAAATCTTTGGACCGCCGACCATCGCGTTCTGGGGACCTGATGGCGTCGAGCGGAAAAACTATCGGGTTGTCGGCTTCATGAAGGCCGATGAGTTCGCGCGTGTCGCCGCCGAAGCGACCGGCGGAACCGATGCGATCAAATAATTCAAGCAGATCTCTCGACTCATGAAAAAATCAACGACTCTCGTCATTCTCGTCGCCGTCATTTCGGGCGTCATCGCCTTCGTCGCGATACGCAGTTTTCTCGGACCCAAAACGCCGGCGGCGGATGCAACGGAAATCGCTCCTATGCCGGGTGCGGCGTCGACCGCCGAAAATGCACCGGCTTCGGTGGCCCGCACGATCCCCGAAGTGCTTCCCGACTTTTCGCTCGCGACTCTCGAAGGACCCCCTCGTGCGCTGTCGAGCTTCCAGCAACCGTCGCTCATCGTTAATTTCTGGGCGACCTGGTGCGCTCCGTGTCGTCGCGAAATTCCTTTGCTGCGGCAGCTGCGCACCGAACGCGCGGATCGCGGCGTCGAAGTCGTCGGCGTCGCCGTCGATTTTCGCGAGGACGTCATCAAGTACGCCAAAGATATCGGCCTCGATTACCCGCTGCTGATCGGCGAAGAAGACGGAGTCGCTGCGGCAGATCTCTTCGGAGTCAGCACCGCTTTTCCGTTCACGATTTTCGCCGATGGCCAGCGTCGCATCGTTGCCGTGAAGATCGGAGAACTGCACGGCGACGAAGCGAACTTCATCCTCGACCAGGTTGAACTCGTCAATGCGGGCAAGCTTCCGGTCGAGCAAGCCCGTGTCATGATCCGAGACGAAATCAAACGACTCGATGCCCTGCGGACGGAGAAATCTCCAAGCTGACGGCAAATAGGGTACATTTTCCGCCCCCACGGAGGTCCCATGGACATTCGCAAGGTCAAAAAACTCATCGAGCTGCTCGAAGAATCGGGTATCGCCGAAATCGAAATCAAGGAAGGCGAAGAGTCGGTTCGCATCAGTCGCATGCCGACTGGCGCGGTCGTCGCGCAGCCAGCGATGTTCGCCCCGCCCCCGATGCCTGCGCCCGTCGCGGCAGCGGTGGCCGCAGCGCCTGTGGCGTCCTCGGCGCCTGCAGCGGCGTCGGCGGACCATGTCGTGCAAGCGCCCATGGTCGGCACCTACTATTCGGCGCCGGCTCCCGGCGCGAAACCGTTCGTGCAGATCGGCGATGACGTCAAAGTCGGTCAGGTGCTCTGCATCATCGAGGCCATGAAGATGATGAATCAGATCGAATCCGATCGCGCCGGCAAGATCACTTCCGTACTCGTCCAGAACGGCGATCCGGTCGAGTTCGGCCAGGCGCTGTTCTCGATTCAATAAATCGTCCACCTCCCGTGATCGACAAGATCGTCATCGCAAACCGAGGTGAAATCGCGCTGCGCGTGCTGCGCGCCTGTCGCGAGCTCGGCATCAAAACGGTCGCGGTGCACTCCACGGCCGATGCCAACCTGAAGCACGTGCTGCTCGCCGATGAATCGGTCTGCATCGGTCCGCCGGCGTCGGCCAAAAGCTATCTCAACATGCCCTCGATCATCGCCGCGGCCGAACTCACGGATGCCGCAGCGATTCATCCGGGCTACGGATTCCTCTCGGAGAACGCCGACTTTGCGGAGCGCGTGGAGCAAAGCGGATTCACCTTCATCGGCCCCAAAGCCGAAACGATTCGCATGATGGGCGACAAAGTCTCGGCCATCAAAGTCATGAAAGAGCACGGCGTGCCTTGCGTGCCAGGCTCGGGAGAGCCACTGGGGCTCGACAACGATGAGAACCTCAGGATCGCCAAAGATATCGACTATCCCGTGATCATCAAAGCCTCGGGTGGCGGTGGCGGACGCGGCATGCGAGTCGTGCACAACCCTGCGGCGCTCATCCACTCCATCAACGTGACGCGGTCCGAGGCGCTCGCCGCATTCGGCAACGATCAGGTCTACATGGAGAAGTTTCTCGAGAAGCCGCGGCATATCGAGTTTCAGATTCTGGCCGACCATCACGGCAACGTGATCCACCTCGGTGAGCGCGACTGCTCGATGCAGCGTCGTCATCAAAAAGTCATCGAAGAAGCGCCTGCGCCCGGCATCACCAACGCCCAACGTCACAAAATGGGCGAGCGTGTGGTCGAGGCCTGTAGGGCGGTCGGTTATCGAAGTGCGGGCACTCTCGAGTTCCTCTATCAGGATGGCGAGTTCTATTTCATCGAGATGAACACGCGCATCCAGGTCGAGCATCCCGTCACCGAGCTCATCACCGGCATCGATCTCGTGAAAGCCCAGCTACGCATTGCGTCGGGCGAAACACTGCCTTGGACGCAATCGGACATCGTGCTGCGCGGCCACGCGCTCGAATGCCGCATCAACGCCGAGGATGCGAAGACCTTCATGCCTTCACCAGGGCCGGTTCGGTTGTGGCACGCACCCGGCGGCCCAGGCGTACGCGTCGACAGTCACATGTACTCGGGTTATGCCGTGCCGCCCCACTACGACTCGCTCATCGCCAAACTGATCTCGTACGGCGAAGATCGTGACACCGCCATCGTACGCATGCGAAATGCGCTCGCCGAGATGGTGGTCGAGGGCATCAAGACCAATGCGGCCTTGCACCAAGAGATTTTGGCGCATGCCGCGTTCCATCAAGGCGGACTCGACATCCACTATCTCGAGCGTCGGCTCGGCCTCAAGTGACCCGCGCCGGCATGCGCGCGGTAACGCTCGATCTGGACGGACTCGACGCCGAGGCGGTCGAAGCGGCCTGCTTCGAAGCGGGCGCCTACTCCGTCGTGCTCACCGATCAGCGCGATGACGCCATCTTCGAGCCGAAGCCCGGTGAGATCCGACTCTGGCCGGCTACTCGTCTGCAAGCGATCTTCCCCGACGAATCCGCCAGCATCGAAAAAATCGACATGCTCGCCGAACTTCTTGGTTGCGAGCGTTCTCGTCTCTCCGTGGAGGACGTCGAAGAGCGCGTCTGGGAGCGCGAATGGCTCAAAGATTTCAAGCCCATGCGCTTCGGCAACCGGCTTTGGATCTGCCCCTCGCATGCCGAAGTGGAGGACCCCGATGCGACGGTGGTTCGACTCGACCCTGGCCTCGCATTCGGCACGGGCACTCATCCGACCACGCGTCTCTGCCTCGAATATCTCGATGCGCGAGCGGCGAGTCGGAGTCACGAGCCCGACCGTATCGTCGATTTCGGTTGTGGCTCGGGCGTGCTCGCCATCGCCGCCCTTCGACTGCAGCCGACGGCCCGCGCGTTCGTGCATGACATCGATCCTCAGGCACTCATCGCGACCGCCGACAATGCGCGAGCGAACGACGTCGATCTGCGCGTCGAGTCATTCGTCGAAGCGGCCGAACTGACGAAACGCCTTGTACAACGCGAACGCCACATAGCGACCGAAACTATGGCGCAGCCCGGCGGGGCTGAGCTCGTGCTCGCCAACATTCTCTCGGGGCCGCTTTGCGAGCTCGCACCGCAACTGACCGCATTGCTCGCACCGGGCGGCGAAATCGTTTTGGCAGGGTTGCTCGATGAGCAGGCCGACGACGTCATCGCCGCGTACGACCCCGCGATTTCATTGACGCGTTGGCGCACGCTCGATGGCTGGACCTGTCTCTCAGGGCGTTTGGCATGAACGAAGCATTTCGCATCGGACCTTGGCGCATCCCGGCACCCGCCGTGCTTGCGCCCATGGCGGGCGTCACCGATCGGCCGTTCCGTATCCTCGCGAGGCAACTCGGCGCGGGGCTCGCCGCATCGGAGATGATCACCTCCGATACTCGTCTCTGGAATTCGCGCAAGTCGCGACAGCGCATGAATCACGAGGGCGAACCTGAACCTCGCGTGGTGCAGCTCGCCGGTGCCGATCCCGAGGCGCTCGCCGAAGCGGCGCGTCGAAACGTCGACCTCGGTGCGCAGATCATCGACATCAACATGGGCTGCCCAGCAAAGAAAGTCTGCAATCGTCTCTGTGGTTCGGCGCTACTTCAAGACGAGTCGCTCGTCGGTCGAATCCTCGAATCCGTAGTGTCGGCGGTGCACGCCACCGGCCGCGGCGTGCCGGTGACCCTCAAGACCCGCACCGGCTGGGATCGAGAACATCGCAACGGCGTGCGAGTGGCACAAATCGCCGAGGCGAGCGGAATCGCTGCGCTCGCGATTCACGGTCGAACACGCGCCGATTTTTATGAGGGCGACGCCGAGTACGACACCATCCGTGCGATTCGAGCCACGGTTCGCATCCCGGTGTTGGCCAATGGCGACATCACGAGCCCCGACAAGGCGCGCGAGGTGCTGCACTACACCGGAACCGCAGGCGTGATGGTAGGTCGTGCCTCCCACGGAACGCCCTGGATCTTCCGCGATATCAACGGCTTGTTGACGCAAGGCGCCTTGCCCACGCCGCTCTCCCGAGCGGAGCGGCGTGATATAGTTTTAGCGCATTTACAGGCCATCTACGCCTTCCACGGCGAAGAGTCCGGCCTGCGAATCGCACGCAAACATCTCGGCTGGTACGCAAGACTGCTCGAGTCGGCGCCCGATGCACGGGCCCGTCTCATGGCGGAGGCGTCCACGTCGTCGCAGTTCGCGTGTGCGAACGAGTTGTTCGGCGCTTGGGCGCAAGAACATTGACGGTGAGGGGCGTGCGATGTCGGGTGATGGCAATGACGGGACCAAGCGTGAGCTGCCGCTGCGAGGCCACGCCGAGCGCGCGCTCGAGGACTACCTTCGTCACCTGAACGGTCACGCACCCGCCGACCTCTACAACTTCGTCATCCGCGAAGTCGAAGAACCCCTGCTTCGCGTCGTGCTGAAACACGCCGACGGCAACCAATCTCGTGCCGCCGAAATCCTCGGCATCAATCGCGCCACCTTGCGCCGCAAACTGCGCGAGCTCGGCATCAACCCGGAGTGAACCCATGCCCGTCGTCCTGCGCCGCGCCCTGATCTCGGTTTCCGATAAAACCGGCGTCATCGAACTTGCCAAGGCACTCGCCGCACGCGACATCGAGATTCTCTCGACGGGCGGCACGGCACGCCTGCTCGCCGAGCAAGGCATCACCGTCAAAGAAGTCTCGCAGCACACAGGCTTTCCGGAAATCATGGATGGCCGCGTCAAGACGCTGCATCCGCGCATTCACGGCGGCCTGCTCGGCCGACGAGGCGTCGACGAAAGCGTGATGTCGCTTCACAACATCGAGCGCATCGATCTGCTCGTGGTCAATCTTTATCCTTTTGCCGAAACCGTCGCGCGACCGGCCTGCACCTATTCAGAGGCCATCGAAAACATCGACATCGGCGGACCGGCGATGGTGCGGGCAGCCTCCAAGAATCACGATGCCGTCACGGTGATCGTCGATCCGGCGGACTACGCCACCGTGCTCACCGAACTCGACACGCACGAGGGTGCGACGTCGCCGGCCTTGCGCGCTTGGCTCGCCGCCAAGGCTTTTGCGCACACAGCCCGCTACGACACCATGGTCGCCAATTACCTGCAGACGAGAAATCCCGCGCCGGGCGCGGAGTTTCCGCAATCGCTGCCGCTCGTCTACGAAAAAGTCCAGGATCTGCGTTACGGCGAAAACCCGCATCAACAGGCGGCGTTTTATCGCGACGTCACGCCGCGGGGCTCATCCGTTTCGAGCGCTCGCATGCTGCAGGGCAAGGAACTCTCGTTCAACAACATCGCCGACGCCGACACGGCCATCGAATGCGTCCGTCAATTCGCGACGCCAGCTTGCGTCATCGTCAAGCACGCGAACCCATGCGGTGTCGCGACCGCCGCCGATGCACTCGCCTCGTACGAACTCGCCTATCGCACCGATCCGACCTCGGCCTTCGGCGGCATCATCGCCTTCAACCGCCCCGTTGACGCGAAGACCGCCAAAGCCATCCTCGATCGACAATTTGTCGAGGTGCTCGCGGCACCGCGCGTCCTACCCGAGGCGCAGACGGTGCTCTCCACGAAACCGAACGTTCGCGTACTCGAACTCGGTGACTTGCCTTCCGATCACGGCGCCGAACTCGACTATCGCAGCGTCTCCGGCGGCTTGCTCGTGCAGACCCGCGACCTCGGCATGGTGACGCGCGATCAGCTGCGCGTCGTCAGCAAGCGCGTGCCGAGCGATTCCGAACTCGACGATCTGCTCTTTGCGTGGCAGGTCTGCAAGTTCGTGAAATCGAACGCCATCGTCTACGCGCGCGATCGCTCGACGGTCGGTATCGGTGCCGGACAAATGAGTCGCGTGTATTCGAGTCGCGTCGCCGCGATGAAAGCGGCCGACGAGAAACTCGAAGTACGTGGATCCGTCATGGCTTCCGACGCCTTCTTCCCCTTCCGCGACGGGCTCGACGTGGCAGCCGCCTACGGAATCGCCGCCGTGATCCAACCGGGTGGCAGCATGCGTGATGCCGAAGTCATCGCTGCCGCGGACGAACACGGCATGGCGATGGTCTTCACGGGCATGCGCCATTTCCGACACTGATCAAGAACACCCATGATCAAAGTTCTCATCGTAGGCAGCGGCGGACGCGAACACGCGCTCGCCTGGAAATGCGCGCAGTCGAGCCGGGTCGCCGAGGTGATCGTCGCGCCAGGCAACGCCGGCACGGCCACCGAGCCCAAGGTCCGTAATGTGGCAGTCAGCGCCGAAGATATCGCCGGACTCGTCGCCCTCGCCCAGAGAGAAAAAATCGATCTCACCATCATCGGACCCGAAGCACCGCTCGTGCTCGGCGTCGTCGATGCGTTCGAGGCGGCGGGCCTGCGCTGTTTCGGTCCGCGCAAGGCGCCCTCCCAGCTCGAAGGATCCAAAGCCTTCACCAAAGAATTTTTGCGCCGTCACGGCATTCCGACTGCAGCGTACGCCACCTTCACCCGTGAAACCTTCGATCCCGAGTGGGTTCGAAAGCAACGCACGCCGGTCGTCGTCAAGGCAAGCGGGCTCGCTGCGGGCAAGGGCGTGGTCATCGTCGATAGCGCCGAGGAGGCCATCGCCACCGCCCGTGCGATGTTCGACGGTCAGTTCGGCGGCGCGGGCGCCGAAGTCGTCATCGAAGAATTCCTGCCGGGCGAAGAAGCGAGCTTCATCGTGATGGCCGATGGCGAACACGTGCTGCCGTTCGCGACATCACAAGATCACAAGCGCGTAAGCGATGGAGACACCGGTCCCAACACGGGTGGCATGGGCGCCTATTCTCCGGCGCCCGTCGTGACGCCAGCGATGCACGAGCGCATCATGCGTGAGGTCATTCATCCGACTATCCGCGGACTCGCAGCCGACGGCATGCCTTATACCGGCTTTCTTTACGCCGGCATCATGATTGCCCCGGATGGCACGCCGAACGTACTCGAGTTCAATTGCCGCTTTGGTGATCCCGAGACCCAGCCCATCATGTCGCGGCTGCGATCCGATCTCACCCTGCTCTGCGAGGCGGCGCTCGATCGACGACTCGATCAGGTCAGCATGGACTGGGACCCTCGCGCGGCGCTCGGGGTCGTGCTCGCAGCCGGGGGCTATCCCGATGCGATCCGCAAAGGCGATCCGATACTCGGACTCGAAGACGCCGCAACGCTGCCGGGCAAGGTCTTCCACGCCGGCACGGCCATGCAAGATGGAAACGTCGTCACGAGCGGCGGACGCGTACTCTGCGCCGTCGGCCTCGGGGATACAGTGGGCGACGCTCAGCGTGCGGCATATACCCTCGCAGCGAAGGTCCACTTCGAGGGCATGCAGTACCGGCGAGACATCGGCCATCGCGCCATCACGCGCGAGGCCGGTCGCTGAAGAGACTTCAGCGCTTCATCGCTTCGAAGAAGTCCGAGTTCGTCTTCGTATCCTTCATCTTGTCGAGCAGGAACTCGATCGCTGCGAGCTCATCCATCGGATGCAGGAGCTTGCGCAGGATCCAGATCTTCGCAAGTTCGCCCGCATCGGTGATGAGGTCTTCCTTGCGGGTGCCCGATCGATTGATGTTGATCGCCGGAAACACTCGCTTCTCGGCGATGCGACGATCGAGGTGGATTTCGCTGTTGCCCGTACCCTTGAACTCTTCGTAGATGACATCGTCCATCTTCGAACCCGTATCGATGAGGGCCGTCGCCAAAATCGTGAGCGAGCCACCCTCTTCGATGTTGCGAGCGGCACCGAAGAATCGCTTCGGACGCTGCAGCGCATTGGCATCCACACCACCCGTGAGCACCTTGCCCGAGCTCGGCACCACGGTGTTGTAGGCACGTGCGAGACGAGTGATGGAGTCGAGCAGGATCACCACGTCTTTCTTGTGCTCGACAAGACGCTTCGCCTTCTCGATGACCATCTCGGCCACCTGAACGTGACGGGCAGCCGGCTCGTCGAAGGTTGAGGAAACCACCTCGCCCTTCACCGTCCGCTGCATCTCGGTGACCTCTTCCGGGCGCTCGTCGATGAGCAGCACGATGAGATACACCTCGGGATGATTGGCCGTGATCGCGGTCGCAATGTTCTGCAGCAGCATCGTCTTGCCGGCCTTCGGCGGCGACACGATGAGACCGCGCTGACCCTTGCCGATCGGCGCACACAGATCGATGGCGCGAGCGGTGAGATCTTCGGTCGAGCCATTGCCGCGCTCGAGCTTCAAGCGCTTCGTCGGATGCAGCGGCGTCAGGTTCTCGAAGAGCACCTTGTTCCGTGCATTCTCGGGCGAGTCGAAGTTGATCTCGCCCACCTTCAGCAGGGCGAAGTAACGCTCGCCATCTTTCGGCGGACGAATCAGACCCGAGATCGTGTCACCCGTTCGAAGGTTGAATCGACGGATCTGGGCGGGGCTGATGTAGATGTCGTCGGGTCCGGCGAGATACGAGCCGTCGGCCGAGCGCAGGAAGCCGAAGCCGTCCTGCAAAATCTCGAGCACGCCGTCACCGTAAATGTCTTCACCCTTACGAGCGTGCGCCTTGAGCAGACTGAAAATGATGTCCTGCTTGCGCGAGCGGGCCATGCCTTCGACACCGAGGGCACTCGCCATCTCGACCAGCTTGGCGATGGGCATCGCCTTGAGCGTGGTCAGGTTCATCGAGTTGCGCGAGGCAGCGAGCTCCGCGCGGCTGATGATTTCAGCGTCTTCGCCCGACTCGATGAAGGGCGCGTGATCCATCGGTGCATCGTCGTGGATCGGACCGCCGACGTTGCCGTTTCGCATACCGCCACCGCGATTCGGATCGCGATGGCCTCCGTGACGGGGTCCTTTCCCCTGACGTCGCGACCCGCCTTGGCCGCCTAGATATCCGCCCCTCACAGGTGACTGTCCAGGAACGCGGCAAGCTGGGAGCGCGATACCGCACCCACCTTCTGCGCCTCGACGGTCCCGTTCTTGAACAGGATCAGCGTCGGAATGCCACGGATGCCGAACTTCGGCGGCGTCTGCGGGTTTTCGTCGATGTTGAGTTTGGCGATACGAACGCGATCGGCGTACGCCGGGGCGAGCTCATCGAGGATGGGGGCGATCATCTTGCATGGGCCACACCACTCCGCCCAGAAGTCGAGCAAGACGGGCTTGTCTGACTTGAGTACGTCGTCGGCGAAAGTGGAGTCGGTGGTGTTGATGATGTGAGGGCTGCTCACGCGGGTAAACCTCCGGTTGGAGTGGTTTTGATGGGATTGAAACGATACGAATTGAGCGGGGAATTTGCGGGCCCGGGGCTGAACGCCGTGTCGGGAAGCCGTCAAACGGTTACACTAGACCGAGCTTGTGATGTGGGTTTTGCCTCTGGACTGACCAGGTTTGCTTGGGTTGTGCGGAGTGGCGAAGCCGAATTTCTGGGGGCAGAACGCCCTACTGGGCGTAATTTTTAGCCAATTCCCCGGACGTTTGCAAGCGCTGTCCAGTTCATCGATCACCACGGTTCGTAATGTCTGATACCCATCTCTCCGATCTAACCTTCTCCGCTCTCAATCTGGCCGAGCCCCTCATGCGGGGCATCAACGAGGCAGGCTTTACGCGCTGCACGCCGATCCAGGCCCAGACCCTGCCCCACGCGCTCTCCGGGCGCGACATCGCAGGACAAGCCCAGACGGGCACCGGCAAGACAGCGGCCTTCCTGGTGGCGCTCTTCCAAAACCTGCTCACCCACCCCTCGCCACCGACGCGGGGCGCCACCTCGATTCGGGCGCTCGCGATCGCACCGACCCGCGAGCTCGCCGTCCAGATCTACAACGATGCGATCGTACTCGGCCGTCACACGGGCCTACGCATCGCCGTGGTTTATGGCGGCGTCGACTACGAGAAGCAACGGCGCGATCTCGAAGGCGGTGTCGATGTGCTCATCGGCACACCGGGGCGCCTGATCGACTACTTCAAGCAGCACGTCTTCGAACTTCGCGAGACACAAGCCATCGTGCTCGATGAAGCCGATCGCATGTTCGACCTCGGTTTCATCGCCGACATTCGCTACATCATGCGCCGCCTGCCGCCACCCGATCAGCGGCAATCCATGCTCTTCTCGGCCACGTTGTCGCAGCGTGTCCTCGAACTGGCCTACGAGCACATGAACGATCCTGAGCTCGTACGCATCGAGCCGGAAAAAATCACGGCTGACCGCGTTCGGCAGGTCATGTACTACCCGGCGATGGAAGAAAAAATCCCGCTGCTTGTCGGTTTGCTGCGCAAGATGGACCCTTTCCGCAGCATGGTGTTCGTCAACACCAAGCGCATGGCGGAGCGTCTCGAAGACGTACTGCGTGCCAACGACATCAATGCTCAGGCGCTGTCGGGTGACGTTCCTCAAAAGAAACGGCTGCGCTTCCTCGAAGATTTCCACGCTGGCAAGCTCGCCGTGCTCATCGCAACCGATGTGGCCTCGCGCGGTTTGCATATTCCGGACGTGAGTCACGTCTTCAACTTCGACTTACCTCAAGACTCGGCCGACTACGTGCACCGCATCGGCCGCACCGCGCGGGCGGGCGCCGAGGGTGACGCCATCAGCTTCGCCTGCGAGGAATACGCGGTCGGCCTGCCCGACATCGAAAAATTCATCGGACGCAAACTGCCCTACGAGCCCATCACGCCGGACATGCTCCCGGAGATCAACTGGCCGCCGCGCCGCAGCTTCTCGGAGCGCGGAGGACGACCTGGCGGAGGGGGCAGACCGGGTGGTGGAAGGCCCGGCGGAAGTCGGCCGGGTGGCGGCCCGAGACCAGGGGGTGGCGGCCGGCCCCGTGGACGTCGCGGCCCGGGCTAGGCGCTGATCTCAGAGCAGATCGAGCACGCCGTCGATCGCCGCAAATTCTTCGTGGTTGTACGGCTCGCGCGACGTGTCGGGACGCTTCACGCCGTAGACCCAGCGCACTCCCGCCTCGATGGCCGCATGTAAAACGGCTTTGCTGTCATCGACGAACATCGTGCGCGCCAGGTCGAAAGGCTCCGCACTCCTCGCAGCGATCCAAAATCTTTGATCTTCCTTCGGCGCACCGAAGCCATGCGAGGTGTAGGCGGCGTCGAGGTAACCAAGCACCCGCGTCCGCTCGTCTTTTATGGCGAGAATCTTGGGGTGCGAATTGGTCATGAGCACGAGACGCTTGCCGCGCTCGCGAACCTGCTCGAGAAACCCCCGAGCGCCGGGCAACCACGCGACGCGGTGCGCCTCCTCACGGTGGACGCGCTCGATGTCGATGCGGAGTTGTGCGCTCCAGTAGTCGATCGAGTACCAATCGAGCGTACCCTGTACCCGTTTGAAACGAGGCGCGAGTTCCGCATGGGTTTCGGCGAGCGACAAACCGTTGTTCTCGGCATAGATCTCGGCGACCCGAGCGAGCCAGATGTAATTGTCGAAGGCGAGATCGAGCAGCGTGCCGTCGAGGTCGAGCAGCACCGTATCGATATCGTCCCAGCGGGGCGCGTGTTCGGGGAGCAAGGTCATGCGACTATCATACCGACGATGAGCCCTCCTCCCCTCGCCGATCTGCATTTGCACAGCCATCACTCTGATGGCCTGCTGTCTCCCGATGCGCTCATCGAACTTTGTGCATCCCGGGGCGTCACGCTGGCCGCGCTCACCGACCACGATACCGTCGCGGGCTGCGAGGCCGCTCGCCTCGCCTGCCACCGACATGGCCTGCAGCATGTGACAGGTGTCGAGGTGTCCTGCGGTTGGAGCGGACAAACCCTGCACGTGATCGGTCTCGACTTCGACCCCGCGCATGAGGCGCTCGCGACGCACCTGTCGAGCATCCGGGCGCGACGCAGTGCTCGGCTCACCGAGATCGGCGAGCGACTCGAGCGCAAGACGCGAATCGCCGCGCGGTCCCTGGTCGAGGCAATTTTGGGCGAAACGGATGTGCCGACACGTATGCACCTCGCCCGCTCGCTCATCGTCGCGGGGCACGCTCGTGACGTCGCGGACGCCTTCGACCTGTGGCTGTCTCGAGGCACTCCCGGTCACGTCCCCGAAGAATGGCCCGCCTTGGCCGACACCGTGGCGGCCTTGCGAGCGGCCGGCGCTCGAGTGGTGCTCGCCCATCCGCATCGATATCGGCTCTCGGGTGGCGCACTGAGACGACTGCTTGGAGAGTTTCGCGAAGCCGGTGGTGAGGCCATCGAGGTTTCGGTCGCAGGCATCGGGCCCTCTGATCTCGATCGGCTCGCCACGCTGGCCCGAAATCTCGGGTTTGCAGCCTCCACGGGCTCGGATTTCCATGATCCATCGGTGCCGTGGAATCCTCCGGGTCGCTTCGCTAAGCTACCGACCGACCTCGAACCCCTGGCGGCGCGGCTCGGATGACCGGGAACGACGACAAAGACAAAGTCGACCGCGAACTGTTTCGCAACATCGAGAAATTGCGTCAGTTGCGCATCGAACACCGAGATCTCGACGAGATCATCTCGCGCCTCTCGATGGATATCCATGTCGACGAGATCCAACTCAAGCGACTCAAAAAACGCAAACTGATCATCAAAGATCAAATCGAGCGCTACAGCAGTGAACTCATCCCCGACCTCAACGCCTGACTTCCAACCCGAGATTGCGCCGATGAATACCACCTCCAGTCCCGCCGACGTCATGCTACGGGAGCTGATCAGCAACGACGGCATCAATGAATTGGTCGCGATCCTTCTTGCGGTCGTGGTCTCGATGCTCGTCAACGGACTGATGCGCGGCTCTCTCAAGCGCCTGCGCGAACGGCGCGGACGCAGCACGCTCGCCGAAGGTGCCCTACTCATCGCGCCGTTTCTGGTCGCTGCAGTACTAGTCGCCATGGCCATCGGACTGATGCGTCAGGCGGGCGCTCCCGATGCCATTCTCGTACTCGCTCTCCAACTCATCGTCGTGCTCGGGGCGGTACGTTTCAGCGTGTTCCTCCTGCGGCTACTGCTCGGCGAGGAAAGCTGGGCCGCTCGCTGGGAAGTTCGATTGACGTTGATCGTTTGGGCGAGCCTCGGCCTGCAGTTGCTCGGCGCCTTCGACTGGCTGGAGCAAACGCTCGACACCGTCGATCTGTTACCCGGAAAAGCCGTGTTCAGCCTTTGGGCGCTATTGCGCGGCATCGTGATCGTGGGCGGATTCGTGGTGATCACGAGCCTCGCGGCCAAGGCCATCGAGCGTCGCGTGATGTCGCTCGAGGACATCGCGCCGTCGACCCGGGTGGGTATCGTCAAAGGCAGCTATTTCCTGCTCATCTCGATCGGCTTGTTGCTGGGCGTCAATTCCGCCGGTGTCGACCTCACTTCTCTCACAGTGCTGACAGGTGCCGTGGTATTCGCCCTCGGTTTCGGCATCCGCGATATCACCAGCAACTTCGTCAGCGGCTTCGTGCTCCTCATGGACAAATCGATCAAGCCGGGAGACGTCATCAGTTTCCATCAGCACACCGGAACGACCTCCGACAATTTCGGCTGGGTTCAGGAACTGCGAGGACGTTATGTCGTCGTACGCGATCGTGATGGCGTCGAGTCGCTGGTCCCCAACCAGAATCTCATCACCAACTCGGTGATCAACTGGAGCTACTCCGACCAGCGCGTACGGCTTCGTCTGCCCGTAATGATCAGCTACGACGACGACCCCGAGCTCGCGCTCGACTTGCTGATCGAGGCCACGAGCAACCATCCACGCATCCTCGTCGATCCGGCTCCGGTCTCGCGGCTGCTATCGTTCGAGGATTACGGCATGAAGCTCGAGGCTCGCTTCTGGATCCGCGATCCGATGAACGGCGTGAACAACGTACGCTCGGACGTGAACCGTCGGATCTGGAAACTCTTCAAAGAACACGGCATCAAGATCCCGGTGGCACAGCAGGAAGTGCGCGTGCTCGAACCTGGGGTCGCACCGACGCGTTCGCGGCTGCCTTACGATGCCGATCCTCGTGGGTAAGGTGCTGATCCCCGACTCCGACCTGTCGGTATCGTTCATTCGTGCCGGAGGTCCCGGGGGTCAGAACGTCAACAAGGTTGCGAGCGCCGTCCAGCTGCGTTTCGACCTGGCGGGCTCGGCCGCCCTCAGCGACATCGTCAAACAACGTCTGCGACGTCTGGCGGGGCGACGCCTGACGGACGAGGGTTCGCTACTGATCGTGGCGCGAGAGCATCGCAGCCAGGAGCAAAATCGTCGCGAGGCCGAACAAAGATTGGCGGATCTCGTCCGCGCGGCGCTGGTCGAGCCCAAAGTTCGGCGAAAGACAAAACCAACACGAGCCTCGGGTCTACGCCGCCTGGAGGGCAAGACTCGTCGGTCGTCGGTGAAGCGTCAGCGCGGTCGCGTGCGCGATCAGGACTGAGCGATCGACTCGACTTGCGTCACCTGCAGGATGCTGTGACGGATCTGCTCGGAGAGCACGAACTCGGCATCGGCCGCCACCCGCAGGAAGACCTCGTCGAAGACGAGACGACCCGCTTCATCATTACGAATCACGCGACGACGGAGCAGCAGCGAGATGAAGTTGTCGAACATCGCGCGGTCCGAAAACTCCGGTGAATTGAAGCCGTAGATCATGTTGATGCGCTGCGCCGTGAGCTGGCAGCGCTCTGCAAGCTCGCGGGCCGTGAGCGAGCCCGAGCCCGCCTGCATGAGCGTCGCGATGGCGAGGTAATACCGTTCGATCGTCTGGACCGACGCCTGTGCCAGCAACGACAACTGCAGCGATTGCGGCGAGCTCGGCGCGGGGCGACGCCAGGCGTCCTGCTCCTCGAGGCGCTCGAGAATGCCGAGTTCGGCCAGCGCATCGAGCAGTCGGCGCATGACGCCCGGAAGCTCCTGCTCGGTCCATTTCAGGAACAGCTCGGAGGCGACATACGGATAGACGCGCCATGCCAGACGCTGGATGTCCTCCGTACGGACCACCGAGTTGGAGATGAATGCGCAGGCGATGAGCGACGGCAGCGTGAAGAGATGCAGCACGTTATTGCGGTAGTACGTCAGCAGCACGGCCATTTCGTCGCTGACGCGCACGAGGTCGCCGAGTTTATGCGTCTGGCGCTGCAGCACTTTCATCGACTCGCCATAGGCGATCACCGCTGCGCCGTCGAGATCGGTGACGGTAACTCGGGCATCGTACGGCGCCAAGCGCAGCAACTTGAGATAAAGCTCGCACTGTCTCGCGAGGTCGCTTTCGGCCATGGACTGACGCGGCATGGCTAGCAAGGTCACGGCGAGCAGATTGATCGGCGTGACCGCGGCGGCGGAGTTGATGTTCCGCATGATGCGTTGCGCGAGATCATCGACGACGGCCGACACCCACGGCGCACGACCCTCCTCGTCGAGCTCGGCACGGCGCCCGTCACCCACCTGCTGCCGCAGAACCTCGTCGAGCAGAATCGGCTCGCCCACATTCACATGTACTCGGCCGAACTTCTCGCGCAATACGCGCAACGCGCGCACGAGATCACCGATGCTTTCCTTGCGCTTGGGCTGACCCGACAACTCGCCGACGTAAGTGCCGGCCTCGACGATGCGTTCGTAACCGAAGTACACCGGCACGAACACGACGGGCCTGCGTGGGTCGCGCAGGTGACTGCGCACGGTCATCGAAATCATGCCCGTTTTCGGCTGCAGCAAACGCCCCGTCCTCGAACGCCCGCCCTCGACGAAATATTCGATCGAATGGCCCCGAGCCATGATGGCCGCAAGGTACTTCATGAATACTGCGGTATAGAGCGCATTGCCCGCAAAACTCCGCCGGATGAAAAACGCCCCGCCCTTGCGCAAGAACCGGCCGACGACCGGAATATCGAGATTGATACCGGCTGCGATGTGGGGCACGGCATACCCCTGCTTGTAGATCACGTAGGACAGCAGCAGGTAATCCATGTGGCTGCGATGACAAGGCACGAAGACGACCTCTCGATCCTGTGCGACATCGCGCAAGGTCTCGGCGTGATTGAAGGTCACGCCGTCGTACAGTCGGTTCCACAACCGCCCGAGAAAACCTTCCATGAAGGTGATGAAGACGTGCGAGTAATTCGCCGCGATCTCCTCGAGGTAACCCTTCGCCACCATGAGCGCGCGACGCCTCGGCAGTTTCTTGTCGCGCATTTCCGCAGCCATCGCTGCACGCACCGCGCGAGCCGACAAGACGCGATGCAAAATGGTGCGCCGATGCGACAAATCGGGTCCGATGCGAGCGGCGCGTTGCCTGCGGAATGCCGCGCGTTGGGCGCGGGCGATGCGGGCGGCCTGCGAAGCAGGATGGCCGTTCTCCACAAGCAAACTGCGCAGGCTCACCGGCTCACCCACCTCGATCATGGTGAAGCGGCCGTTGATCAACACTTGCATCAGCTTTCGGAACCCGCTGGCGAGCGCCCAGTTTTCGGTGAAGAGCAAGCGCCACCATGAGCCCTCTTTCTGCGGGGCGCGCCCCCAGTAGACGGCGATCGGCACGAGTCGTACGTCGATGGTCGGGTCACGCTCGAGCACCTCGATCATCCGAACGAGTTCGGCGGGCGGTCGTCGATCGATGCGCGGATCAAAGATTCCGCGCGCTCTCAATAACGGTATCGCGGCATGGACGGCACTCTGTCTGCGACCCAGGATCCGCCCCGACGGACGCGGCAATCCCTCGCGTATGCAAAGATTTTCGAGTGCGGCGAGATCGACGGCGCTGCGACGCTCGAGCACGTAGCACACGGGCGAGGCTTGGACGGCACCGATGGAGTTCGTCGCCGACTCCGGTCGAACCTCGGGCCGCACCCAGAGGTCGAGGCCACGTCGCAGCGCAGCGCTCAGCGCTCGCACCTCAGGCATCGAAGCCTCCGAGGAACTCGCGCAACCACTCGACCATGCGCGGCAACGACGCGTGCAGTCGATGGTCGTCATTGACCAGGTAAGTGAGCGCACGCTGGGCCTCGGCAAAGGCGAGTCCTTTGGCCACCGGAACGACCTCGTCACGCCAACCGTGGATCACCACGGTCGGACAAGGCTCGGCCACGGGCGTGGGCGGCAAGCCGGGAAGGTCGAAGGCGGGCGCCATCAAAAAAAGCCCCGCGGCGCCCACGGGCCGGGAGGCGGCGGCGGCGAGGTAGCCGCCGAGACTCGAGCCGACGAGTACCGGATGCGGAGGCAGGTCGCGACAGGTGTCGAGCAACTTGGCGAGACGCCCCTCTACCGTGTCGATTCCTCGATAGTCGACAGACTCGACACGCCAACCGAACGCCCGGGCGACCTGCGCCAGCGCCACGATTTTGGTACCCCATGGCTCGGAATCCTTGCCATGGGAAAAAACGACCGTTTTAGCCCCCACGGGGTCAAGTGTACCTGCAACCCGCCGGACCGCGGATGGTGGGCTCTCGGGGACCGCTCAGGGCTCCTGTTCCGGAGATCCGAGGGAGCCCGCCCAAGTCGCGCCGATCGGCACCGCATTGCGCACGCGGGCCGCCTCGGCGATCAGGCTGTCGTAACTCGCATCCGCCCGCGAGACCGCCACCGGTAACCCGCGTGGGGCATGACTGAATCGCGACACGGCCTCCCAATCGATTTGGGTGCCGCGTGCCTTGAGCTCGCCCTGAATCTTTGTAGCCAGGCTGCGAGACAACAATTTTTGTTGGGCCTTCTTCCAGTCGCGAGGGTCGTCCTCGAGGACGTCGAAGGCCTGCATGTGCAACTGACCCCCATGCCATCCGAAGACGAAAGGCTGGTTGACGACCGTGACCTTGATTCCCGGCCGAACGATGTCGTAGAGAAACTCGACATCCTCGGGAAAGAGCCGAATGCAGCCGTGACTCGAACGCAGGCCCACCCCGGCGGGCTTGTTGGTGCCGTGAATGAGATAGCTCGGCCAACCGAGATACAGCGCTCGCGTACCGAGTGGATTGTCGGGCCCCGGCGGTACCACGGCCGGAAGGATCTCACCGTCCTTGGCGTGTTCGGCGCGCACGCCGGGACCGGGACGCCAGGACGGATTTCGCGTCATGCGTGTCACGGTGGTCGATCCCACCGGTGTCGCCCAACCTACCCGACCGATACCGATCGGAAAGGTGTAGACCACATGCGGCTCGCCGCGACCGGCTCGAGGAAAATAATAGAGCCGCATCGCAGCAAGATTGATCACGATACCCTCGCGCGGCGCGTTGGGCAGCAGATGCTGGGTCGGCAAGACGATTTCGCGGCCCTCTCCCGGCAACCACGGATCCACGCCCGGGTTGGCTCTGACGAGTTCTTCGTACCCTACGTTGAAGCGGCGGGCGAGATCGGTGAACGTGTCCTCGTCCCTCGCGCGGGTGACCCGAAGCTCACCGATCAGGTCAGAGGACGAGTCCGTCAGTTCGAAGCGATGCGTACTCAAAGAATACGGTTCGTCGATGCCCGCGATAGGCGGCACGACCACCGGCGTCGTCGATCCGCGCTCGGGCACGGAGCCGCACGAAGCAAGCAGGCCCAGACCGCCGAGTACGGCGAGCCGACCGATAGCGAGGCAGAGCGTCCTCATGGGCGCAAAGATTACAGCAGGACGGGCCGGTTCGGCTGCTCGTTGCGATCACCGCCCTCGTTCGGAAAATGCCGCGCGAGCAAGGCGCCGACGCCTTCGATGCCGGCCACCGCACCCTCCGGGAATCGGCTCTCTCGAAAATACTGTTCCATCGTGCGACAGACCGCCTCCCATTCGTCAGACGATACGCGCGAGGCGATGCCGCGGTCCGCGATGATTTCCACGTCGTGCTCGGACATCAAAAGATAGATCAGAACGCCGTTGTTGCGCTCGGTATCCCAAATCCCGAGTCGGCCGAAAAGTTCGACGGCTCGTTGTCGCGGTGTCCGGCCCGCCCACAAATCACCCAGGTCGAGAGACGTCTCGATCACGAAGCGGATCTCGCCGGCGTGCTTGGCCTCGACGGTCGTGATGGCCTTCTCGATCGTTCGCAGCGCATGGGTCGGGAAGCGTCGTCGCGTACCGAGCGGTGTCGCGAACAAATTTCGGCTCCAGCGATCGAATGAATCCATACTGCGATAGTCCTGTTACCAACGCCCCGAGGCGCCACCGCCCCCGAATCCGCCGCCGAGTCCACCGAAGCCGCCTCCTCCGAGGCCACCGCCGCCGAAACCTCCGCGACCGAATCCGCCACCGTCCCAACGTCCGCGGCGACCGTGACTCGCAAATCGACCGGTCGGCACGCCGCCGGCGAGCGCAATGACGAAACCGACGACGCCGGCGAGTAAGGCGAGACCGATCGCACCGGTCACCAGCAGACCCAGTACACCGAGCACGCCTCCGGTCGTGGCCGCGCCGAGAATACGACCAAAAATTTTCCGGAGGATGGCCGAGAGCACGATGGCCAACACGAACACGAGACCGATGATGTCCTCGAAACCGCCGCCCTCGCTGTCCCGCCATTGCTGCTCCGGCTCGGGCAAGGGCTCGCCATCGACGACTCCGATCATGCGATCGACCCCGGCATTGATGCCGGCGGCGTAATCACCGGCACGAAAAAGCGGCGTGATCGTTTCATCGATGATGCGATTTGACGCGAGATCGGTGAGCACACCCTCGAGGCCCCGACCGACTTCGATGCGCAGCGCTCGATCCTCGACGGCGATGATGAGCAACGCGCCATCATCGACGCCCTTGCGACCCAGCTTCCAAGCGTCGACGACACGAATCGAATACTGCTCGATCTCTTCAGGCGTCGTGCTGGCCACGGTGAGCACGGCGATCTGCGCACCCTTTCGTGCTTCGAAGCTCGCCAGCTTTTCTTCGAGTGCCGCTTCCTGATCTGCCGGGAGAATCTCCGCCGCATCCGTCACCCTTCGCTCGAGCGAAGGGATGGGCTGCAATCCCTGCGCCGCGGCGACCCAGGGGATCGCCGCGACGAGTAAGACCAGAAGCAGACCTACGCGACGCATGTCGAGAAGCGTCGGAGTCAGGGCGTCGGATTACCGAAATCGACGGTGGGTGCCGCCGAGATCGCGGCCTCGTTCTCGACGGTGAAGTTCGGCTTCACGTCGTAACCGAAGACCATCGCCGTGAGGTTGGACGGGAATTTCCGGATCGTCCCGTTGTAGTCCTGCACGGCCGCGATATAGCGGTTGCGAGCCACGGCGATGCGGTTCTCGGTACCCTCGAGCTGAGCCTGCAGATCGCGGAAGTTTTGATCCGACTTCAGTTGAGGATAGTTCTCGGTGACCATCAGCAAGCTCTTGAGCGCCTGCGTCAGCTCGCCCTGCGCCGCCTGATATTTTTGCAATGCCGCCGGATCGTTCACGAGCTCAGGGGTCACCTGGATCGAGGTCGCCCGAGCACGCGCTTCGGTGACGCCGACGAGCACCTTTTCCTCCTGTGCCGCAAAACCTTTGACGGTATTGACGAGGTTCGGAATGAGATCGGCACGCCGCTGATACTGGTTGACCACCTCGGACCACGACGCCTTGATGGCTTCGTCCTGAGTCTGGATGGTGTTGTAGCCGCATCCCGACAGACCGAGCGTCGTCAGCAGCATCAGTACGACAAGCATTTTTTTCATGAGAGCATCTCCAATCGAGACATCACCGAAACGTCCATGGATTACCAAATTTTCACGCGCTCGGTCGACTCGCGGTACAGCCGATCACCGGGTTTGACCCCGAACGCTTCGTAAAATTCCGTCATGTTGGCGACAACACCGTTACAGCGATACTCGCTCGGACTGTGCGAGTCGGTCACCAGACGCACACGCAGCTCATCGTCGCGATATTTGCGACGCCAGATCTGCGCCCAGCCGAGGAAGAAACGCTGAGGACCCGTGAAGCCGTCGATCACCGGCGCGGGTTTGCCGCCGAGCGAGAGCGTGTAGGCGCGGTAGGCCACTGCGAGCCCCGACAGGTCGCCGATGTTCTCGCCGAGGGTGAGATCGCCGTTGATCGAACGATTATCGATCGGCTTGAACGCGCTGTACTGCGTCGAGAGCTTCCCCGCACGCTCGCGGAAACGGACGTTGTCGTCGAAGGTCCACCAATCGCGCAAGTTCCCCTCGCCGTCGTAGCGCCGTCCCGAGTCGTCGAACCCGTGACTGATCTCGTGGCCGATGACGCCGCCGATACCACCGTAGTTCACGGCATCGTCGACGTTCGGATCAAAGAAAGGCGGTCGCAGGATCGCCGCCGGGAAGACGATCTCGTTCATCGGCGGGCTGTAGTAGGCATTGACGGTCTGCGGCGTCATCCCCCACTCGGTGCGATCGACCGGCTTGCCGAGACGACCCATCTGCCGGAGAAATTCGAATTCATTGACGCGGCGGAGGTTGCCGATCAGATCGTCCGACCGCACCTCCAGCCGACCGTAGTCGCGCCACTTGTCGGGGTAACCCACCTTCACCGAGAACGCAGCAAGCTTGCGCTTGGCCTCCTCCTTGGTTTGCGGGCCCATCCACTCGAGCGAGTCGATCGACTGCTCGAATGCCACACGCAGGTTCGCAACGAGCTCACGGATTCGGATGCGAGCCTCGGGAGGGAAAGTACGCTCCACATAGAGTCGACCCGCGATTTCACCGATCGATCGGTCGATGAGCGTCAATGATCGCCGCCAGCGCGGCTGCTGAGCCTGTACGCCACGCAGTGCGCGCTCGCGGAAATCGAAGCGCGCCGTGTCATAGGCTTCGGGCAGGAAAGACGCGTTGGCATCGAGCAAGCGGAATTTGAAGTACTCGCTCCACGTCGCGACCGGGGTTGCACGCACAAGCTCGCCGAGCTGCTTCACGTACGTCGGCTGACGGATGTCGAACTCCGTGATCGCACTCGCCTCGGGCCCCATTCCATCGACGAACGACTTCCAACCGAAAGCCGGCATCGCGACCGTCGCATCGGCGATCGTGGTCCGGTTATAGGTCTTCACAGGATCGCGATTCTCGACACGTGTCCAATGCAAGCGGGCGATCGCGGTCTCGAGCGCCACGATACGCGCCGCCGCAGCACCCGACTCGGGCGTGCCCGACAGCGACAAGAGCTTCTCCGCATACACGGCGAGGTCCGCGCGTGCTTTGGCGTTGCGCTCATCATCGGCAAGGTAATACTCGCGATCGGGCATGGTCAGGCCGCTTTGCGACAAGCCGGGAATGTAGCGGGTGGACTGCCGACGATCCTGACCGACATACGCGCCGATCGGTGCGCCGATGCCAAGCCGCTGCGCTCGCCCGAAGAACGTGAACACGTCGTCGTAGGACGTGAGCGAAGCAATACGCTTGAGCTCCGATTCGAGCGGCGCGACGCCTCGCGCCTCGATGGCCTTCGTGTCCATGAAGGCGCTGTAAAAATCACCGAGCTTCTGAGCATCGGAACCGGGAGCACGCTTCGGATCGGCAGCCGCGGATTCGACGAGTTCGCGCAGGGTCGCAAGCGCATCGTCCTCGAGCTTGCTGAACGTCCCGTAGTTCGAACGGTCCGCCGGAATCTCGGTACGCGCGAGCCAGGTGCCGCCCGCGAAACGATACAAGTCGTCTTGCGGACGAACGCTGCGATCGAACCCCTCGAGATCGAGTCCGGAACGCAGTGAAGAAGCGCCCGCCGGAGCCGGCACTGCGGCGGCGGCCGAGTCGGCCGCGAACGCATCGGAAGCAAAGCTGATGCTCGCCGTGGCGATCATCGAAAAAACATACAGACGAATGTTCATGCTCGATTTCCTGAACTGAGGTGATCCAAACTGGAGTGCAAGATTACCGCGTCCCGCCTCGCCGCGGGCACCGCGCACCATTATCCTTGCGCCGAATTATGTCCCGTTACCGACCCCCAACGACTCCAGGCTCCAGATTCATCACGAAGGAGGGTCATGCCCGCCTGAGCACCGAACTCGACCAGCTATGGCGGGTCGAGCGGCCGCAAGTCACCCAAGCGGTGAGCGAAGCGGCCGCCCAGGGCGACCGCTCCGAGAACGCCGACTACACCTACGGCAAGCGTCGGTTGCGAGAGATCGATCGGCGCGTCAGGTTCTTGAGAAAGCGCCTCGACGGCATGGTGGTCGTCGAACGACCGCCAGATGACCTGCGCCGGGTATTCTTTGGTGCGTGGGTGACGCTCGAGGACGACTCGGGCGAAATCGTCCGGCACCGCATCGTCGGCCCGGACGAGTTCGATCTCGCCCCGGGCTACATCAGCATGGACGCGCCCCTTGCCCGAGCGTTACTCGGGAAGCGGCTCGATGACGAAGTGAAGGTTTCGACCCCGGCCGGCGAGCGGATCTGGTTCATCACCGAGATCCGCTACACCTGACCGCCGAGTCCTCGACGCCTCAAACCCTGACGTTCTTGAACTGCCAGGGATCGTCGCGATCGATGTCTTCCTCGAACAAACTCTCGCGACCCGCGAGCGGATTCCAGCCGGTGTACTCGCCCACCACCGGACCGAGATACGGTTTGCAAATTTCGAGGTTACGGCGGAAATCCATTTCGTCGGGCTCGGTGATGCCGCGGTTCGGATTCTCCATGGCCCAGATCACGCCCGAGAGCAACGCGACCGTCACCTGCAAACTCGTCGCGCTGTTATGCGGACAAAGCTCCCGCGCCTCGTCGATGGACAACTGCGATCCGTACCAATAGGCATTGCGCGAGTGGCCGGCCAACAGCACGCCGAGCTCATCGATGCCACCGGAGGAAATCTCGTTCAGCATGATGCGCTGCTGCGACTGCATCACATAGTTTCGGCCGGCGAGTTCGTGCACCGAGAGTACGGCATCGTCACATGGGTGATAGGAGTAATGAACCGTCGGTCGATGGAGAACCTTGTCTCCGTCTTTCACCGTGAGGTAATCGGCGATCGATATCGATTCGCCGTGGGTGATCGCAAAGCCGTGGAAGTGTCCTGCTTTGGGCGTCCAGGTGCGCACGCGCGTCGCGGCGCCCGGCTGCGTCAAGAAAATCGCCGCTCCGCTCCCGACCTCGTGACGCTGTCCGTCTTTCGGGAAATGCTTCTCGTGAGAGCCCCAGCCGAGCTCGCAGGGCTGACATCCTTCGCTCACGAACCCGTCACATGACCACGTGTTGACGAACTCGCCGGGTCGCTTGCGCACCGGACTCACTTGCGTATCGCGCTCGGAGATGTGGATGACCTTGATGCCGAGAATGTGCGCAAGCTTCGCCCACTGCTCGCGGGTCTGCGGATCGCCCGCCGCCACACCGGTATCGGCAGCGATGTTGAGCATCGCCTGCTTGACGAAGTGCGACACCATGCCCGGATTGGCGCCGTGGGTGATTACGGCAGTCGGCCCCTGCTCGCGGCCTGCGCGCAAGGCAAGAGCCTTCTCGCGCAGCACGTAATTGGTGCGGTCGCGAACGGGCGTATTTTTATCGGTGTAGCCACCGGCCCAAGGCTCGATGCACGTGTCGATGTACAGCGCGCCGCGAGCCTGGCAAAACTCGATCAGCGCCAAGGAGGACACATCGACCGAGACATTGACCAGGAAATCGCCTTTTGCCACGAGCGGCCCGAGGGCGCTCTCGAGATTGGAAGGCAAGATCGGATTGACGATGAACTTCACGCCGTAATGCACGGCGACCTCCGCGCCGCGCTCATCGGCCGACACGATGGTGATTCGATCGGCGCTCGTGCCGACATGGCGCAAGATCAAGGGCAGTACGCCCTGTCCGATGCTGCCGAAACCGACAAACACGATCCGCCCCGGGAAATTCACGTGAACCTTGTGCTCGCTCATGATGTTTTCTATGTTGACTCCGTGGTGTTAAGCCGCACGCCAGTGCGGCGGAAAAGTGCGATCGTAACCCGGCAACGCCTCGATGCGCGCCAACCAACGGCCGAGCGCCGGGTAATTCACCTCGATCGGCAGGAAGCGCCGAGCGAGATCCTCGGCACCCGGACGCGCGAGCGCACGACGCAACAACTGAATGGACGGGAAAATCACCATGTCGATGGCGCTGTAATCCTCACCGACGATCCAGTCGAATCGCGACACGCGCATCTCGATCGTACGCGCCTCTCGCGCCACCGCATGCATCGCATCCGTCAACGCGTCTTCGCCTAGGGGCGGCTCGTCGACCGGATTCGATGCGCCGCCGAGCAAGCTGCGGCAGATGCCCATGATGTGAGGCTCGGTATACGCCTGGAATTCTTCGATCACCCGCACGATCACCGCCGCCTCTTCAGGCGTACGTCCGAAAATCGGCGGGTCGGGATACTTGCGATCAAGGTAATAGAGAATGGCGACTGATTCGAAGACCACGTAATCGTCGTGCTTGAGCACGGGAAGTCGACCACGGGGGTTCATCGCCAACATCTGCGGCGATTTGTGTTCCTGAAACGCCAACTGGAGAAGATGGCTGTTGTAGGCGAGGCGCTTGTGCTCCAGCGCCAGCAATACCCGCCAGGAGTAGGCGCTGCCGCTGGCCCACCAGAGGTCGATGGACATGGGCCGGGATTGTAACGGCAACCTCTCCGCCGGAGAATTCGATCCCAACCCAGCCGGTAACCCCACCCGGTCACGAACGCCCCCTCCTCGAGGATCGTTTTCATGCGTTTCACCACCCTCATCGATGTCGACTCGCTCGCCGCAAATCTGCGCGCGCCAGACTGGGTCGTACTCGACTGCCGATTCGAGCTCGGCAAACCCTCTGCCGGCGAAGCCACCTATGTGGCCGGGCATATCCCGGGCGCCCGGTACGCTCACCTCGATCGCGACCTTGCCGCCCCCGTCGCTTCGACTACCGGTCGGCACCCCCTGCCCGACCCGGCGCTCTTCGCCGCGAAGGCGAGCGCCTGGGGGATCGGTGCCGGTTCTCAAATCGTGGTCTACGACCAGGGAAACAGTTTCTTCGCCGCTCGGGCGTGGTGGGTGTTTCGCTGGCTGGGCCACGAGGCCGTTGCGGTGCTCGACGGCGGCCTCTCGGCATGGCAGCAAGCAAATCGCCCCATCGACTCGAGTGCTCCCGAGGTGACGGCGCAGCACTTCATCGCGCGTCCGAACAATGAATTCGTCGTCGATACCGATCAGGTCCTGCAGTCGGCGCGCGCGGGAGCCTATGCATCAGGCCTGCGGCGTCTGATCGACGCGCGCGGTGCCGACCGCTACGCCGGCGAAAACGAAACGATCGATCCGGTCGGCGGCCACGTACCGGGCGCCACCAATGTTCACTACGCCCGCAACTACCGGGCGGATGGCCGCTTGCACGATGTCGCCACGCTCCCGAGTCTGTGGCAGAACGCACTCGCCGGTGCAGACCCATGTAACATCACGATGATGTGCGGCTCGGGAGTCAGCGCTTGTGTCAACCTGTTGGCGCTCGAGCACGCGGGCCTCAAGGGTGCGCGACTCTATCCAGGCTCTTGGAGCGAGTGGGTGCGCGATGCGGCACGACCTGTAGCGCGGGGAAACTGACTGACGATGAATGCAACGCCGAATTCTTTGATGACGAACGACACACAGACGGGAGGCGCTTCGTCGTCGACTACTCGTCGCGGCCGGCCCTGGAGCGTCTCGGACTCCCGGGATCTCTATCACGTCCAGGCCTGGGGTCAGGGCTACTTCGGGATCAACGAGGCCGGTCACGTCGTCGTACGTCCCGAGCAAGTACCGGGTCGCGAGATCGATCTTTTCGAAGTGGTTCAAGGACTCAAGGAACGCGAACTCACGACGCCGGTGGTCGTTCGCTTCTCCGGCATCCTGGCCCATCGCTTGCGTCAACTGAATGATGCGTTCGCTCGTGCAATCGTCGAAAACGATTACCGAAATCGATACGCAGCCGTGTATCCGATCAAGGTGAATCAGCAGCGACTCGTCGTCGAAGAGGTCTATAGATACGGGGCCGAGTTCGGTTTTGGGCTCGAAGCCGGCAGCAAACCCGAGCTTCTGGCCGTCATGGCGATGAGCGAGAACTCACCCGACCGTCTCATCATCTGCAACGGATTCAAAGACGACAGCTATATCGAGACCGCGATGCTCGCGACCAAGCTCGGTCGCAGCATCGTTCCGGTGGTCGAGAATTTCGTCGAGCTCAGTCTCATCATCAAACACGCAAAAAGACTAGGTGTACGTCCGCAGATCGGCGTGCGCGTCAAGCTCGCAAGCGAAGGCTCCGGCCGCTGGCGCGATTCGGCGGGTGAGAAGTCGAAATTCGGGCTCTTCATCACCGAGATCCTCGAAGCGGTTTCGGTGCTGCGCGAACACGACATGCTCGATTGCCTGAAACTCGTGCATTGCCATCCGGGCAGCCAGTTGCAGGATATCCGACGCGTCAAAGACGCCATCAACGAACTCGCGCACGTTTATGCCGAGCTCAAACTGCTCGGCGCCGGACTCGAATACATCGACGTCGGCGGTGGTCTCGGTGTCGATTACGATGGTTCGGGCACCAACTATTCCTCCTCGATGAACTACAACATCGAGGAGTACGCGAACGACGTCGTCTACCGCATCGCAAGCGTGTGCAACGCCCGCGGCATTGCGCATCCGATGATCGTGAGCGAATCCGGGCGGGCCATCGCCGCCCACCACAGCGTGCTCATCTTCAACACGCTCGGCTCCTCGGCGCTCGACAAGTTCAACGTCACCGGTCGCGAAGACGAGCAATACGCCGATCGCACGCTGCCGCAGCCGGTGCAGGATCTGCTCGGCGCCTACCGAGAAGTGAGCGAGCGACGCCTCGTCGAATGCTGGCACGATGCACTCACGGCGCGAGAACAGTGCTTGCAGATGTTCAATCTCGGTCTGCTCTCACTCGAGTTTCGTGCGCTGGCCGAGCGACTTTATTGGGCTACCTGCTCGAAGATCCGTGATCACGCTCGCAAGCTCGAAGAAGTGCCGGAAGAGCTCGAAGATCTCGAGACCATCCTCTCCGACATCTACTTCTGCAACATGTCGGTGTTTCAATCGTTGCCCGATAGCTGGGCCATCGATCATCTGTTCCCGATCATGCCGATCCACAGGCTCGACGAATGTCCGACCCGTCGCGCGGTGCTCGCCGATATCACCTGCGACTCCGACGGCAAGATCGATCACTTCGTGAGCCATCGTGAGATCAAGAAAACGCTCGAGCTCCACGATATCGCCGACGGCGACGAGTACTATCTCGCTGCTTTTCTGGTCGGCGCTTATCAAGAAACCTTGGGCGATCTGCACAATCTCTTCGGTGATACCCACGTGGTACACATCCGTCTCGAAGATGACGGGAAGTGGTGGATCGACGAGGTCGTCAAAGGCGATACCGCCAACCGCGTGCTGGAATACATGGAGTACGACGTCGCCGAGCTCTACCCTGCGCTCGCCCGCGATTGCGAACGCGCCATCCGTGAAGGCCGCATGACGGTGAGCGAAAGCCAGGCACTCAAGCGCTTTTACGAAGGCGAGCTCAACGGCTACGCCTATCTCGAATGACTTTCGGAAAGAATCTTTGAAAAGGAGAACATCGATGTCGAAACCCCTGATCTCCCTGACGATCGCCGCCATCGCAGCATGCTGTTTCACATTGGTGACGGCGCAAGCGGCCTCCAAGGGAAAACGTATCGATCTCAACACCGCAGAGGGCGCCACACTCGCGCAGCGCCGCATCCAATGCGGATCGATCGACAACACCCCGACCATCTACTCTTTTCACGGTGAGGCCTTCGCAAGGGTCCCGGGAGAGCGCGATCGCAAGCTCTTCGACGTCGAGGGTTACAACGTGCGTCAGTGCGTGACCGTCACCGATCCGACTCGCGGTACGGGTTGGCGCTTGGTCTCGCGTGAACTGCTGCTTTACGTCGACCCCGCGACGGGCGAGCTTCTCAAAGAATGGAAGAACCCCTGGACCGGGCAGTCGGTCAAGGTTTTGCAGACGGCGAACGATCCCGTGAACCAGCGACCGGTCTTCCCGATCGGCGCCGATGGCAAACCCAACTCCTGGCCGGCGACCATCAGCGGAAACACGTGGTGGAACACGATCACCGTCCCGCTTTTCTACGTCAACCCGCTCGGCGGCGGTTATCAGAAGAATGTCGGCGGCTATTACCATGCCACCGAGATGTTCAATTTCTTCGGCAAGGTCGACTCCCTCACCGATCCGAAAATCCCCAACCCGCCGATCGAGGTGGGCTGGGTACGTATGGCCGACTGGTTGCCGTGGATGGAGATGAGCGGGCGAGCCGGGCTCATTTACATGCATGCCGCCGGACGCAAGCTCGAAAGCTACGATCAGCTACCCGACCTCATGAAGAAGACCATCGAATCGGACTACCCGGAGTATCGGACGCCCCCGGAAGGTTCCGACACTCGGGAAAACGAGACCAGCTGGACCTACTTCAAGAAAAAGGTTGAGCCGACGACACCCGTCAGGAAGTAGACACTTTGGCCCCGTTGTCTTGACGCCGAGTCCGGTAGTAGCATCGGCCCATCGGCCCATCGGCCCATCGGTCAACCGGTCAAAGATAGAGAGACGGTCGAATGACAACGATTTACGTGGGCAATCTACCCTTTTCGGCGAACGAGGCTGACGTGCGAGTGCTCTTTGAGCGTTACGGCAAGGTCGACTCGGTGAAACTCATCAACGATCGCGAGACGGGTCGTCCGCGAGGCTTCGGCTTCGTGGACATGCCCGCCTCCGAGGCCCAGGCTGCCATCGCAGGGCTCAACGAATATGACATGAACGGCCGCGCACTGCGCATCAACGAAGCGCAGGAGCGTGCGCCGCGTCCGGGCGGTGGCGGCGGCGGCTTCCGCCGCTGATCCACCAACGGCGGGCGCTCGACGTCCGGAACACCTCATGGCCCGACGTTATCGCGCCCAACCCCGTCAAAAAATAGCACTGCGGCTGCCCATTCCGCCGCGCAGCACGCTATCGCTCGATCTTCGAAAATACTTTTCGATTTGCGACGAGAAAATCGGTTTCTTGCCGAATGTGCTCGAGGTCTACAGCTTCGACGAAACGAAGCTGCGTGCGTTCATCGCGATGTACAACGACCTGATGCTCGGCGACTCGAAACTCAGCATGCTCGAGCGCGAGATGATCGCCGTGGTCGTCTCTTCGGCGAATCGTTGCTACTACTGCCTCACCGCACATGGACAAGCGCTGCGTGAAATGTCTGGCGATCCCTCGCTAGGCGAGGCGCTCGTCATGAACTACCGCGTCGCAAAAATCACCAAAAAGCAGCGCGCGATGCTCGACTTCGCGCACCAGCTCACGGTGTCACCCGCCGAGACGGGTGCCGCCGAGCGTGCAGCGTTGCGACGCGCCGGATTCAAAGACCGGGAAATCTGGGACATCATCGCCGTCACCGGTTTTTTCAACATGACGAATCGAGTCGCGGCCGCCACCGACATGATGCCGAACGAAGAATATCTCGCGCGCTCGCGCTGAAGCCGAACTCGGCCAGAGGAATCATCGATGCTGCTCTCTTCTCGCGAGGTGTTCCGCGGATGGATCGCCCGACTCACCGTGGACACCGTCACCCTGCCGAATGGACATACGGCAGAGCTCGAAATCCTCCACCACCCTGGAGGCGCTGCAGCCGTTGCGATCGACCGCGAAGGCCGTGTCTGCCTGCTGCATCAATTTCGGCACGCAGCGGGAGGCCACGTGTGGGAGCTACCCGCCGGGCGACTCGAACCTGGCGAACCTCCCATCGACACCATCCGGCGCGAACTCGCCGAAGAGGCCGGCCTCCACGCCGCGCAGGTCGTGCCGCTCGGCGAGTCGCTGAGCTCTCCGGGCATATTCACCGAGCGCATCCACCTTTTCCTTGCCACCGACCTCACTCCCGTCCCCGATGCCCGTGAGGCCGCCGAGGTCTTCGACGTACACTGGGTCCCGCTCGACGAGGCCGTCCGACGCGCCCTCGAAGGCGAGATCGACGACTCCAAAACCGTCATCGGTCTGCTGCGGGCGCGACACGAATTGGAGAAACAATCATGAAAGCCTTACTCAGTGAACTCCCCGGCGGTCCCGATACGCTCGTTCTGCGCGAGGTGCCCGAGCCTTCGCCCGGCCGCGGTCAAGTGCGCATCGTCGTGCGCTTCTGCGGCATCAATTACCCCGATGCCCTCGTCATCGAAGATAAATACCAAATACGTCCGCCCCGCCCCTTCGCGCCCGGCTTCGAGATTTCGGGTGTCGTCGATGCCGTCGGCGAAGGTGTCACGACGCTTAAGCCGGGAGATGCCGTGATCGCCGCGGCCCTCGGCGGAGGCCTCGCCGAAAAAGCGGTCACCGATGCGCGCGCCTGCATCCCAATTCCCGAAGGAATGCCCTTCGACGTCGCAGCAGGTCTGATCTTCACCTACGGTACGTCTTACCACGCGCTCAAAGATCGGGGCGAGCTGCGCACCGGTGAGACCTTACTCGTGCTCGGCGCCGCCGGGGGCGTTGGCCTCGCCGCCGTCGAACTCGGCAAGGCGATGGGCGCACGCGTCATCGCCGCGGTCTCGAGCGAGAACAAAGCGGCCGTCGCTCGCGAACATGGCGCCGATCAGGTGGTGATCTATCCACGCGATGGCATCGACCCCAAGGCACTTGCCGCACAGTTCAAAGAAGCTTGCGGCCCGAAAGGCGCGGATGTCATCTACGACCCGGTGGGTGGCGACTATGCCGAGCCCGCACTGCGCACCGCCGCCTGGAAAGGCCGCTACCTCGTCATCGGCTTTCCGGCCGGTATCCCGAAGATTCCGCTCAACTTGCCGCTGCTCAAAGGTTGCGACATCCGCGGCGTCTTCTGGGGCGCGTTCCGCGAACAAGAGCCCGCGCGTGACGCCGACAACGTCCGCGAACTGATCGCGCTGTACCTCGCCGGCCGGCTACGACCAAAAATTTCCGATCGCTTCGAGTTGCCGCAGGGTGGAGAGGCCATCAAAAAATTGTTGCGGCGCGAGGCCGTGGGCAAGATCGTGGTGGCATGTACAGCCTGATGTTCTTGTTCTTCGCGATCGCACAGACGGCATTGTTCGTCTGGGCGGTCAGGCTCTGGCGCGAGACGCGTGCCAAACCCCTCGCTGTCATCCTGGTTCCCCAGTTTTTCCTGATCTGGGACAACCTGCGCGTCGCCTCCGGCATCGTCATCGGTTTCGGCGAGCCTCTCTACTGGCTCACTTGGCCCGCCTTCTGGGCGCACTGGCTCACCGGTTGCTGGCTCATCATCGCCAGCGGCTCCATCTTGAGACTCGCAGGTTTCGAGTTCGCCCAAACGCGTATCGCCATGGGCGCCTTCTGCGCCGTGGCGGCGGCGCTCATGCTGCACGACCTGCCGCTCTTCTGGACCAAAGAAATCTATCCGGTCTGCGAGTACGATCTCATCCGCTACAGCGGGTCGGTCACCGAAGCCAACCGCTGCTCACCCGACCAAGCGCTCGTCAAAGGCGAGTTTCCGCTCGCTCCGGTCATCACCTGCTTCATCGTCATCGGCACCGGAATCGCGCTGTGGATCCGCAAAGGAATTCCCTGGATGGCCGTCGGCGGCACCGTAATGCTGCTCACCGCGGCCGTACCTGCACTCAACCGTCACCGACTCGACAACCTCGGCGAGGTGTTCATCAAAGGCGGCACAATCCTCGCGGTGTGGTTTCTCATCCGCAAAGCTGGCGCGCAAGCGCCTCGAGATCAGGCACCTCGAGATCAGGCGGCGCACCAAACTCCGGCGACCAGCTGATCCCTCGTCGATTCACCCACGCGGTGCGGCAACCGACCGCCGCGGCTCCCGCGATGTCGTTCTCAGGATGATCTCCCACGTGCAGCAGTTGCGAGGGCTGCACGCCGAGTCGTCGGGCGAGCGTTTCGAATACGACGGGATGCGGTTTCGCGCAGCCGACGGACTCGGCGTTGAGACTCAACTCGAAGTGATCGCCGATCCCGATGCGGCGCACGCAGGCGTTGCCATTCGAAAAGGTCGCGAGTCGAAACTGCGCGCCGAGTCGCTCGAGGGCAGATGGCACGTCTGAAAAGAGCTCTACTTCGTGACGCGCCTCGATGAACACCTCGAATGCGCGGTCGCCGATCGCGGCATCGTGCCCATGGCGCACCGCTAGTCGGCGGAGCGCTTCGGTACGCAGCCAAGTCATGTCATGGGCGCGATCGGGCTGATCGGCCGCCAAGGCGCGGCGCGTATCGAGTAGGTCATCCGGAGCGATTCGGGCAGCGAGCGCCGGGTGCTCGGCTTCGAGAAACGCCCGCATACGAGCCTCGGCACGAACGAGCACGGGCTGCACCGCCCAAAAGGTATCGTCGAGGTCGAAGCAGATGGCGAGGGGAAGATCGGACATTCAGAGTCGGCGTTGCCGCTCGTCTACAATGGGGCATCGCTTTTTACAGGCCCCTGATGCGGAGCACAACCATGACGTCCCCGAACCTCGCCTCGATCGTCGCCCTCACTCTGGCTCTGGCTATCGGCGCAGACCGCAGTCTCGCCGCGCCGTTCACGGCCCAGGATCTCAACACCCTCGCCCGCGTCTCCGACCCCCAAGTGTCCCCGAATGGGCGGCACGTGGCCTACACCCTGCGCGAAGCGGATCTCGAGGCGAATCGCGGTCGTACCGATCTCTGGCTCGCAGAGCTCTCGAACACCGGTCTCGCGAAGACACGTCGACTCACCCAACATCCTGCCTCGGACAGCAGCGCTCGCTGGGCCCCGGACGGCTCGGGTCTCTTTTTCCTCTCGAGCCGTAGCGGCTCGTCTCAGGTTTGGCACATCAGCCTCGCGGGCGGCGAAGCACAGCAAGTGACGAGCCTGCCGCTCGACGTCGGCTCCTTCGAAGTCTCGCCCAAAGGCGATCGCCTCGCGGTCTCGATGGAGGTTTATCCCGACTGCGCCGATCTCAAATGCACCACCGATCGTCAGGCCGCTCAGTCAAAGAAAAAGGCCAGCGCTCGCGTCTACGACCAGTTGTTCGTGCGACATTGGGACACCTGGAAAGACGGCACGCGATCGGCTCTTTTCACACTGACGCTCGGAACCGACCTGAAGGCGACCGATCCCATCAACGTCTCGGGCAAAGTACAGGGCGATGTTCCCTCCAAGCCCTTCGGCGGCGATGAAGACTACGCCTTCAGCCCCGACGGCTCGCGCATCGTTTTCAGCGCGAGACTCGCTGATCGAACCGAGTCCTGGTCGACTAACTTCGATCTCTATGACGTGCCGGCCGACGGCTCCGCCGATCCTCGCAACCTCACGGCCGACAATCCGGCCTGGGATGCCCAACCGGTGTTCCTCGCCAACGGCGATCTCGCGTGGATCGCGATGGCGCGCCCCGGTTTCGAGGCCGACCGCTTCGTCATCAAACTCCGCAGCGCCAAGGACGGACGCGTGCGCGCCCTCACGCAAGACTGGGATCGTTCGGTCGGCACCCTGATCGCCAACCACGATCGAACCGCCGTGCTCGCCATCGCCGACGACATCGGTCAGACGGCGCTCTTCCAGATCGACCCTGCAACAGGTCGTCGCACATCACTGGTGACCTCGGGGCAGGTGCAAGGCGTGTCCGCAGGCCCGAACGGCCCCGTCATCGCATGGGCCGCGCTCGACTCGCCGCCTGATCTGCATTGGGTACGTCCGCGCGGGGCTCTGCAGCGCGTGACCGCGGTCAATGCCGCGGCGCTTGCCGATAAAGAATTCGCCGCTTTCGAGCAGTTCTCGTTCGCCGGAGCGAACGACCAGAAAGTCTACGGCTACGTCATGAAGCCGCAGGGCTGGCAGTCAGGTCAAAAATATCCAATCGCCTTCATCGTGCACGGCGGACCGCAGGTGAGCTTCGCTAACCAGTGGTCCTGGCGCTGGAACGCCCAGGTGTATGCCGGCGCAGGCTACGGTGTCGTATTCATCGACTTCCATGGTTCGCCCGGGTACGGCCAGGCCTTCACGGACTCGATCAGCGAAGACTGGGGTGGCAAGCCGCTCGTCGATCTGCAAAAGGGTCTTGATGCCGCCCTCGCCCGCTACGACTGGCTCGACGGCTCGCGCGCGTGCTCGCTAGGCGCGTCGTATGGCGGCTTCATGCAGAACTGGATCGCCGGAAACTGGTCAGACCGCTTCAAGTGCATCGTCAATCACGCCGGAATCTTTGACCAGCGGACCATGTACTACACCACCGAGGAACTCTGGTTCACCGAGTGGGAAAACGGCGGTCCGTACTACGTGACGCCCAAGATCCACGAGAAGTTCAACCCGGCCGATTACGTCACGAAATGGAAGACGCCGATGCTCGTGACCCACGGCGCCCTCGACTACCGCGTGCCCTACTCGCAGGGCCTTGCGACCTTCACCGCCCTGCAGCGTCAGGGCATCGAGAGCCGACTCGTGTTCTTCCCAGACGAAAACCATTGGATCTTGAAGCCCGCCAACAATATCCAGTGGCACGACGAAGTGCTCGGCTGGCTCGATCGTCATCTCAAGAAATAACGATCGACACTCGCTGCTGCGCGGGCGGGGAAGCGGAATTCAACCGTACCCCGCCCGCCACTCGGCCTTGTAGGCGATGCCGAGCGTGATGAGGCGATTGAGCAGGTCCTGATAGCCGATACCGGCGGTTAGCGCCGACTGCGCAAAGTCCTCGGCTTCACCGATGTTCGGATTGGCGTTCGCCTCGAGTACGAACACCTCGCCATTGTCGCGAACACGGAAATCCATGCGCGCGTAACCGGAGAGCCCAAGCGCTCGATAGATGCGCCGCGACAGACGATCGAGCGTCGCCTCGACGGCCGGAGGCAGATCGCTGGCGGAACGCCAATCGATGCCGTACTTCTCCTGGTACTTGCGATCCCACTTCACCTTGCGCGTCGCGATGGTCGCATGGTTCCCGGGCAACGATCCGAAATGCAGTTCGCGTACGGGTAGTCGCGTCAGGCGTTCGTTGCCGAGCACCCCCACGTAGACCTCACGTCCAGCGATGTACTCCTCGACCAGCGCATCGGTACCCACCTGGTCGTGGATGAACGCGACGCGCTCCTTAAGGTGTGCGGCATCTTCGACGACCGAGGCCTGTGCGATCCCGACAGACGCATCTTCCGTTGCCGATTTGACGAAGAGCGGATAGCGCATCTTGTTGGGCGGCCTGAATTTGATGCCCTTGCGCAGCAACGCGAACTGCGGGGTCGGAATGCGGTGATACGACAACAGCTGTTTCGCGAGCGGTTTATCCCGCGAGAGCAGCAAGCCGCGAGGATTGCAGCCCGTGTAAGGCTGCCGCATCAACTCGAGAAACGCGACGACATGTTGGTCGTAAGTGACGATGCCATTGAATTCTTCGAGCAAGTTGAAAACGATGTCGGGCTTCCAATCGGAGATCGCGGCACGCAACTCGGTCAGGCTGTCGAGCACCCCCAACACTCGTACTTCGTGCCCTGCATGACGGAGCGCCCGGATGACGTCGTACTCCGTCCGCCACTCCGACATCTGATCTTCGGTCAGGCCCGACACGTCCTCGGGCGGAACCAACGTCTCGTGCACCACTACCAGAACTTTGAGCTGCTTCATAACGTGAACCGCATCGTCTCCCCACTCAGGGCGGCTTTCGCCAACCTGCGAATCGTCAGCTCGGCCGCAGCGCGACGCTCTCTCGCAGAACCTCGCAGCCACAACCGACGCTCCAGTGCGCGATCTATGGCGAACTGCACGAGCTGTTCGGCACCATAACGGCCGATGGCGCTCTTCGCCATCGCATGGCGGATCAAATCAGACCGCATGGCGCGAAGGCAACTGTCGGCACGGCGATGACGATGATGTGGACCGCGAGGCCTGACTTTGGACAGTCCACGATCGAGCGTTCGATCGATCATCGAAAAGTCGCAGTCGACACGGCGCTGCAAATGCCGTCGATAGTACTCACGCAACGCAAGATCGTTTGCGGCAACCGGATCGATACGGCTCGCCGTGCGAACGACCGGGCGGCGTCCGCGGACGCTCTTCATCAATTCATCCATCGCCTTGAGCTTAAATAACGCAGGCGTATCGGCATAACGTTGCCGCCAGTTCGAGCGCGGAGCCAACCAGACCGCGAAGGTCTCGGCAAAATCTTCTGCCGGGTGTGCTTGGGCATACCAGCCGTCGAGGTGGGTGACGAACTCGCCACTCGAGGGATCTGCGACATAACGCGTCGGATACGGCAGTGCAGCGGATCCGAAGGTCTCGCGCCAAAGTTTTCGCCGTCGGAGTCGGAACGCTGTGTCGACGACATGCCCGGCCTCGTGACGCAAGATCCGCATCAAACCCTCGGCATTGCCGCCCTCTACTGCGCTCGACATGCGTCGCTCGAGACGCTCGAGACGAGGATGCGCAAGATAAAACGGTATCGCGATACCCGGCACGCCGTCGGGCGAAAACCACTCGTCCGAGAACCAGAAATGCGGATCCAGCTGGATGTCGCGCGCCGCGAGCTCGCTGCGCAGACGACGAATGGCACGCTGCAACACAGCACGGCGCGGCGCGCCGAGTCGCAAGTCACGAAATCGAAGGCGCAGGAGTTGCGCATCGGAGTAACGGGCCCAGTAGGGTGACTTCCGTCGCACGACTCAGACTTCAGTATCCAGACGGACGAGTACTTCGGCGAGCAGCACCTCGGCCAGCTCTTCGATAATGGGTCGTCCGGCGAGTGTGGCGAGCCATCCGACCGGAATGGACTCCACGCCGAACACCGCACCTGCGAGCTGTCCCGTCGTCGCACCGTACACATCGGCATCGCCACCCTGATTGACCGCACGCAAGACGGCATCCTTCCAATTCTTTGCGCCGTGCATGGACTCCTTGACGACCGCGAGCGCACGAGCGGATTGCGAGTCGATACGAGCACCGACCGAGCCCGCTGATCCCGAGCTCGAGAAATCATTGAGCGGCTTGCCGCGCAGCGCGCCATGCATCATCGATGCGAACTCGCGCAGGGCATGGAGCGTGGAGGGCTCGCGACAGGTCACGCGCATCATCGGCTCGAGATCCGCCATCAACGCCTGCTCATCGACGTAATGCCAAAGCGCAAGAGGCGCGATTCGGACGAGTGCATCGGCGCCGTCACGTATCTCGCTCGACCCCAACCCGTCGACGAGGGCGCGGCTCACACTCGCCGTGATGCCGAGACACTCGCCGGAGAGCGAGCCCTCACCCTCGCGTTGCCAACGCCGGAATCGATTCAGCTGATCGACCGGGTCACAGCCACGACACTCCAACACGCTGCGGCCGAGCAACAGCGCCATCGCCGCATCATCGGTCCACGAACCGGGAGCGAGATCGAAGGGCCCACCGCCGATGAGATCGCGCACAGGCGAAAAGCTGCCCGGCCGAGCCCATTGCACGGGCGCAGCGAGCGCCTCGCCAAGCGCGAGCCCGAGTAACGCCCCCCGAAAACGACTGCGCAACCGCGCCACCGTGGCGAGCGCCTCGGCATCGAACTCCGGAACGCCCGCATCGGGTGTCACTCGCCAGACTCCTCGCTCGAAGCCCGAACATCGTCCATCACATCGCCCATCACAGCGTCCATGGGCGTGGCGCGAAGATTCGAAAAATCGAACAGCGCCGGATCGGCGAGATGTCCTGCTTCGACCTTGCAGATCGCCGAAAAAATGGACTCAGTACGACCGGGATGTGCGCGCTCCCATTCCTGCAACATGTGTTTGATCGTGCGCCGCTGCGCGTTCTCCTGCGATCCGCAAAGTTTGCAGGGAATGATCGGAAACTGCCGCGCGCGAGCGTACCTCTCGATATCTCGCTCGGACACGTAAGCGAGCGGACGGATGACGATGTGTCGGCCATCCTCCGAGCGAAGTTTGGGGGGCATCGCCTTGAGACGACCGCCGAAGAACAGGTTGAGGAAAAGCGTCTCGACGATGTCGTCGCGGTGGTGGCCGAGCGCCACCTTGGTCACGCCGTTCTCAGAGGCCCAACGATAGAGCGCTCCGCGTCGAAGTCGCGAGCAGAGCCCGCACATCGTCTTGCCCTCGGGGATCACACGCTTGACGACGGAGTACGTGTCTTGCTCGATCACCTGAAACGGCACTCCGAGGGCGGTCAAGTATTCGGGTAGCACATGCTCCGGAAATCCTGGTTGCTTTTGATCGAGGTTGACGGCGACGAGTTCAAACTTGATCGGCGCGCTGCGCTGCAACGACATCAAGATCTCGAGCAGCGTGTAGGAGTCCTTCCCGCCGGAGAGGCAGACCATCACCTTGTCGCCTTCCTCGATCATCGAATAATCCTCGATCGCCTTTCCGACGAGGCTCCTGATGTGGGCCTGCAATTTGCGCGAGGTGTTCGACGATTGACGCACGGGCATGTCCATCAGGCTGCAGTCTCCAGATATTTTCGTTCAAGGTAGCGCAAGGCTGCGGTCGCTCCCAGAGGCTTTCCCGTGGTGGTTTCCATCAGCCCCCCCAAGGGCAGTCTGGCGCCCTGCGAATGGATGGATTCGCGCAGCCAGCGGCGCAGTCCCGAGAAGTCTCCGACCGTGATCTGCTCGTCGATCGTCGGCACATCTCGTCGCATCTGCTCGGCAAGTTGTGCTGCGATCGCGGCGCCCACGACATAAAGCGGAAAGTAACCGAAAGACCCGCTCGCCCAATGCGCATCCTGCAGCACACCCTCGGCGTCGCTCGAGGGTACGAGTTCGAGGCGTTGCCGCATCCCCTCGTTCCAAGCGTCTCGCAAGTCGCGAACCGGCAGCGATCCGTCCAGCATGCGACGCTCGAGATCGAATCTGAGCATCACATGCAGGGGATAGGTCAGCTCATCGGCATCGACCCGGATCGCACTGCGTCTCACGCGATTGAGAAGCCGGTAAAGATTTTCTTCGGACCACTCGGGGCCGGTCACGCCAAGATTTTTCTCGAGGAGAGGTCGAAGATATCGAACGAATGCGCGCGACCGCCCGAGGATCATCTCAAGCAGCAAAGACTGGCTTTCTTCGAGCGCCATCCCTCGAGCCTGCCCCACCGGCTGATCGAGCCAGCCTTGCGGGAGCCCCTCGTCATAGAGCGCGTGCCCTGCCTCGTGCAACGCTCCAAGCAAAGCCACGAACGGATCCTGTCGCGACACGCAGTAAGTGATGCGGATATCGCCAGGGATTCCCTCCGTGAACGCATGCGACGCCTCGTCGACGCGTCCCCGATCGAATGGAAACCCGACGGCACGCAGCACCTCGTTGATGAGCGAACGCTGCTGGCGCGCCTTGAAGGTGCCGCTCAAAGATACGGCAGGCGTCACGAGTTGCCGCTCGATCACTTGTCGGACCAGTCCCGGCAAACGCCGCGCATAGGTCTTGAGCAATGAGTCGATGATGTCGGAGTTGACCCCTGGACTGAATTCGTCGACGAGAGCGTCATACGGATCGAGCGATCGAGCTTGTCCGAGCAGCGCCGCCTTGTCGCGCACGAGCCGGACGACCTCCTCGAGGTACGGTACAAAGAATTCGAATCTGTTCTGCTGTCGCGCTTCGGTCCACGCCGCCTCGGCGGCTGCCGTCGCCCGAACGAGCTTGTTCAGCAACGAGATCGGCATCGCGATGGCATGATCGCGTTGCCGGCGCATCTCACGAAGATTGGCGATCTCCCACTCTTCGAGCGACGCTTGCCCTGCCACGGCTCGCTCGATGAGCCGGCTGACCTTGGGAGAGGTCAGCACGGCATGGCACTCGGTCTCAAGCGCAGCGAGTTGCTCGCCGCGCCCCGTCGCGCTCGCCCTCGGCATCATCACCGCGGCGTCCCAACGCAACAATGAAACGGCTCCACGCAGTGCGTGCAAACGTTTCCATTCGAGTTCGAGCTGCTTGTAGGGCGATAGCGCCATCACACCACGCGTTGTGCGCCCATCACGACGAGACACACGCAGCTGCCGAAGCCGACAAGCCAGGTGATCGATCTCAAAGTTGCAAGATCAGCGAGATAACAGGCCACATAGGCGATGCGGGACGCCAGGAAGATCGAGGCGATCAAGCCGACCGAGGCCGGATCGACGCCACCGATGAACGCGGCAGACAACCCTGCAATGTACGTTGCAAGCGCCTCCCAGGAGTTGGCCTGCGCGGCATTCGCACGCGCCTGGTAACCCGTGCGGCGGGCGAGCCATTCGCGCGGACTGGCATTGTCGTACCGGTCGCTCCCACGACTGAATTTCGAAATACCCCCGCAAATGATGGGCACGAGCATCGCTGCCAGCAGAATCCAGAGTGCCGTTGCCATGATGAATTTCTCCGTTTGTTGTTGACGTCTTCTTTTGGACCAAAAAATTTTCGGCGCGTAAGCGCCCGAGCTCAGCGCGTAGGCCAAGTTGCTGCGTACCAGCCGACGGCGACCGACGCGACGATAAGCGCCGTTACGATAATCACCAACATGATTCGCCCGAACGTCATCTGGCGAACTCCTAACGCAACGACAATTGACCCTTCTCGTTGAAGGGGACGGTTCGGACGAGACCGCTATCGAGCTTCACTTCGCCGCGCAACACGTACGAGATTTCGCTAGGCGCTCGCCCGTCCTGACGCGCACGTTCGAGGAGCTTGAGCAGCGTGCCGGCGAGATTGGCCGTCACGAGCATGTCGAACTCCGCCTCACCCCGCGCCGGCACCACGAAGCTGCTGCCGGAGAGTCCTCGACCGAGCTCCTCGCCACCCAACTCGATGGTGTAGGTGACCCCACGAACTCGAAGCTCGCGATCGTTGGGGTTTTGCACGCGCATGCGTGCACGCAGACGCTGCTCAAAGAAATCGCCTTTGACGAGCTCGACATTCGCCACGGCGAGCTTGGGCGCTTCGAGCCGCGGCCCGAACACAGCGCAAGCTGGCAGCAGCGCAATCAGTACAAGTAGGGCAAGTCGCTTGCGAATCACGGACAGGATTCCCGCAACGTGGACCAAGAACACTCCAAGTCTACTCGCTAGCCCAAGGCGGCAGTAGGCTCGAACAGACACATCACAACCCCTCGGAGTTCCTCATGTTCGATCACGTACATCACGCCTTGGCGCCCACCGCGCTCTGCCTGCTCGTCGCCCTAGGTGGCGCAACGCTCGCGGCGCAGCAGCCCCCTGCCTCCAGCGACGCAGGCGGTCATTGCAGCTTCAACCTTCAGAACCAGTGGGCCGGTCCCTACAAGGCCTGCATCGATCCGGCGACGGCCGCTCAATGCGAAGAAACCGGCAAGCGCGATCAGAACAGCGGCGCGACGTTTGCGCCCGGCGCTTGCCCGGCCTCGGGTCGGGTGGGAACCTGCGCCAAGCCCGATTCCTCGGTGCATTACTACGACGGGGATGCCAGCAGCATCGAGGTCGGTTGCGGCTTTCAGGGCGGTACCTGGAAAGCAGGAAGCTGACTATTACTTGGTATTCAATAGTAATTACCAGATACTATCGTTTAGTGAGTGCTAGTACCCACAGTAAATTCCAGAAGGATCTCAACGCCGGCACTTTGGCGCTCGTGCTGCTCGCCACTCTGGCGAGCAGCGACGAGGACCTCTATGGGTATGACCTCTCCCGTCGGCTACGCAGTATTGCGGCCGATGGTGAAAACCCGTTCGCGGACGGAAGCATCTATCCCGTCCTTCGGAGTCTTTCGGCCGCGGGGTTGTTGACGAGCCGAATCGTGCCGTCCTACGCCGGCCCGCCGCGCCGCTATTACCGCATTACGGACCTTGGGCGCGATGCGCTGACCGAGTGGTCGGCCCGTTGGAAAGTGACGAGAGCCCTGGTCGACGCCTGCCTCGAATAGCCCCTCGCGCGTATGCTCCGCACGATATGAACAAGTTCATCACCGGCTTTTTGATCGTGATCTTCAGCGCGCTGCTCGGCGCCACCGAGCCCGCGCTGCAAGACCTCTCGACTTATCCGACGAGCAAAATCACCGTTCGAACGGCGAGTGGCCCGCAGCAATTCGACGTCTGGATCGCCGACACCGCCGCGCGTCAGCGACAAGGTCTGATGTTCGTGCGCGATCTCCCTGCCTCGCAAGGCATGCTGTTCGTCAACGAAGCCCCGCGCGTCGCGTCGTTCTGGATGAAAAACACCTTCATTCCGCTGGATATCCTTTTCTTCGACGCCAGCGGACGACTGGTCGCCGTGTTCGAGAACACGACCCCGCAATCTTTGGACCCGATCGGTCCCGCGGAGCCGGTCAAATGGATACTCGAATTGCGAGGCGGCGAAAGCACTAAACGCGGGATCCGGCCCGGCGATCGTCTGATCGGTCAAAAGTAACCCGAGCCCGGTCCGTCGGGCCTCGAAGCTGCGCTCACAGACGCCTCTCGTTGTAAAAAAACAACGGTATCGGTCTTGGTTTTCCCGATTCTTTGATTAACATGTGGTGATAAGACAAAGTGAGGCGTTTTCACGTCCGCTTTCCAGTGTTTCCCACTCATCAGAAGGACTAAATCCGATGACCTCAACCCGAAACAGCGTCCCTTGGGCGGTTCGGCTTGCCGTTTTGGCAAGTGCGGCCGTCGTCACGGCTTCGCCTGGCTTTGCCCAGACGAGCGGCGCCAGCGTCGACGATCTCGAAACCGTGATCGTCACCGGTTCGCGCATTCGTCGTGCCGAAGCGGAGACTGCGCAACCCGTCGCCGTCATCAGTCGCGAAGACATCGAGAACCAGGGCTTCACGTCCGTTGCAGACATTCTGCAAAACACCACCGTGACCGGCGCCCCGCCGATCAGCCGCGCCTCGCCGCTTTCGGCGGGTGAAAACGCAGGTGGCAACTACATCAGCCTTCGCAACCTCGGCGCGTCGCGCACGCTGGTCCTCGTCAACGGTCGTCGCATGCCGATCTCGACGAGCGGTCTCGCCGACGTGTCGCTGCTTCCCTCGGTCGCCGTCGAGCGCCTCGACATCCTCAAGGATGGCGCCTCGTCGATCTACGGTTCCGACGCCATCGGTGGCGTGATCAACCTGATCACCCGCAGCAAGTTCACCGGCACCACTGCCAACGTTTATTTCGGCGAATACGGCGAAGGCGATGGTCTCACCAAGCGCGTCGATTTCATCACCGGAATTTCCGGCGAGAAGGGCTCGATCGCCGTCGCGGCCGAGTGGTCGGAAGAGCAGCGCGTCAGCGCCGCCGATCGTCCGTACTCGTCGACCCCGCGCAGTTCGTTGCACCCGACCGACGGTTGGACGGTAGTCGGTCAGTTCGGTGGCTTCCAGACCACCGCGACGACCCCCATCCCGGGCGTGGCGACCGGTACTCGCGTCGTCCTCATTCCGGGCGCCGATCCGCGTTTGCCCTCAAGCTACCGCGCGCAAAATCTCAACAGCGGTACTTGCACGGGCGCCACGGAAGCAGCCGGCTGTACGCCGGGCTCCGTCGCCGACAAGAGCAACACCAACCTGCAGACGGATCTTCGTACGCCGTTGAAGCGTCGCTCGGTCAACATCGATGGTCTCTACGACATCAACGACGCCGTCGCGCTGCGTATCAACGCACTCTATAGCGTGCGTGAGTCGGAGCGTCAGGTCGCGGGTTATCCGATGCAGGCGGCTTCATTCGCCACACCGATGGCCGCCAACAGCTACTTCAACCCGGTTGGCGCGACCATCAGCAACTGGTGGCGTCGCAGCTGGGAAGTCCCTCGCGTTTCCGGCAGTGACCTGACCACGTTCCAGTTCGTCGGAACGCTGCTCGGTGACTTCGAATTCGCCAACCGCGACTTCAGCTGGGATGTCAGCTATCTGCACGCGAACAACGATTCATTGCAGGCCACCTATGGCAACTGGAACGTTCCCCGCACCGCGCAGGCGGTAGGACCGTCGTTCCTCAACGCCCAGGGCGTCGTGCAGTGCGGTACGCCCGCTGCGCCGATTTCTTTGGCGTCGTGCGTTCCGATGAATCCGTTCCTGCCGTTCGGGCAGTCGGGTCAGGGCAGCCTTGCCAGCAAGGCCGTTCAGGACTTCCTCTTCCAAGAGGAGCATGCGACGGGTCAGACCACGACGACCGTGTTCTCGGCCAACCTGACGGGCAATCTGTTCGAGTTGCCTGCCGGCCCGCTCGGCTTCGCGATCGGCGTGGAAAGCCGCAAGGAAGCCGGTGCGTTCACGCCGGATCCGCTCGCGGTCACGGCGGCGTCGACCAACCTCGCCGCAGGTCCGACCAAGGGTCAGTACACGGTTGACGAGTTCTACGGTGAGTTGAGCATCCCGGTTCTTGCCGACTTGCCGCTCATCAAGGAACTCAACGTCAGCCTCGCCTCGCGTATGTCGGACTACGATACGTTCGGCGAAACAACCAACAGCAAGGCGGGACTCGAGTGGCGTCCGATGGACGGACTGCTCGTTCGCGGCACTTGGGCAGAAGGCTTCCGCGCGCCGACGATCGCCGATCTCTTCGGCGGCGGCTCGCAGACCTTCTCGTTCTTCACCGATCCCTGCGATACCAACTTCGGTAGCTCGGCGACGAACCCGACGACCCGTGCGAATTGCGTCACGGCGATGGGTGCGCTCGCAAACAGCTACCGTCAGCTGGCTCAGGGCTTCAACCCGGCAACCGCGCCGAACGCGCAGACCCCGGTGGCCTTCACCTCAGGCTCCAACCCGACCCTGCAGCCGGAGACCTCGGAGTCGAAGACGGCAGGCATCGTGTGGAGCCCGAGCTTCGTGGCGGGCCTCAACGTCGCACTCGATTGGTGGACGATCCGCATCGACAACACGATCGTGGCCGACTCGCCGTCGCAGATCCTCGCGGACTGCTACGTCGCTTCGATCGCGAGCCGTTGCTCGTCGGCGCTCTTCACCCGTGACCCGGCTCTCGGTTACGTGAACTTCCTGTCGTTCGGCGGTCGCAACGCCGGTTTCCGTGAAGTCGAGGGCTACGACCTCGAACTCGGTTACCGATTCACGACCGAGCGCTTCGGGAACTTCTCGATCAGCTCGACCACCACCTACACCGACAAGGACGTGACGGTCTCGACCAACGACCCGCGCGTGCCGATCTCGGCGGTGGGCGTTCCGGGCATCTTCAAGGTCCGTTCGAACCTCAGCCTCAACTGGCAGTACGGTGATTTCGGCGTCAGCTGGAATGCCCGCTACTACTCCGAGATGTTCGAGGCCTGCACGTACTTCATCCCCGGCTCGACCACGCCGAACCTGGAGTGCAACAACATCCAGGATCGTCCGACCGGTCTCGTGACGGGCACGACGAGCCAGCTGACCCGCCGCAACTATGTGGGCGGCAACACGTTCAACGACGTGCAGGTCCGCTGGAACACGCCGTGGAACGGCACGCTCGCCGTCGGCGCCAACAACGTGTTCGACCGCGTTGGCCCGGTGATGTACTCGCAGCCGAGTGCAAACGTGTCGTACTACGGTGGCTTCGACATCGGCCGCTTCGGCTACGTCAAGTACACGCAGAAGTTCTGACGCAAACCAGTCACGTGATGTGACAAAGGCCACGACCTTCGGGTCGTGGCCTTTTTATTTGGGGCCGATTTTTTCTTCGGGAAAGCTAATCGCGCAGAGCGCGCAACACGCGCTCCAGGTATTCCGCTTGCAGACGGCTGCGTGCCGCCGCTTCGGCGGACTCGGGTACGAACTCATCCACTTCACTCTCGCCGACGAGTGTGCGTCGGGCGAGCACGCGCTCGAGGGCATCGAGGCGCGAGCGTGTGACGGAGAGTTCAGCCACGAGGGCGAGCGTCACACCGTAGAGCCGATCGAGCATCGGGTCGTCGGTGAACTGCGGAGCTTCCGGACGGCGCCCTGTTTCTGCGGGGGTGACGCGCTGGATGGGGTCAGCGATCTGCGGGAGAGAGTGATCCATATCCGTGCTATCCAACGACGGCGATTCCCTTCGCCGCTTGCCACGCACCCACCACATACCACGAGGGCGCTCGTCCGAAATCTTCGTGTTTGATCGCCGTCTGCGATGGGGGCAGCGCCGAGCATCGCGACTCGAAAACGTTGCCGGCACCGAACCCTGACTTCACGAGCAGAGCCGGCAAATCCGACTCATGCAACGCACTCCAGAACGGCTCGTTGTTGAATCGACCATCCCAATCGCGCATGAATTGCTCGAAGGGATCGAGGCCGCGATACGGCGGCTGCTCGAGATGCACCGTGAGCCCGCCGGCGCGTAACAGCCGATGGGCCTCCGAAAAAAACCGCGGTAACGCCTGACGAGAGGTTTCGTGCAAGACCATCGTTGTGAAGACGAGATCGCAGGAGCTCTCCTCCATAGGCGTATTCGTCGCGTCGGCTTGCATGAAGGTCACGTCCGAGACACCGAGCGATCGGGCACGCGCGTGGCCGTAGCGCAGCATGGGCGCCGCCACATCGATCGCAATGATTTCGGCGTCCGGGAAAGCCGCTCTCAACGGCAAGGTGTTGTGCCCGAGGCCGCAACCGAGATCGACGATACGTCGCGGATTGAACTCGGGGTGCTCGCGCTTCAGCCAATCGACCAGCGCCCTGCCAGCAGCATCGTTCCAAGGTCCCGCCGCACCGCCAGTCGTGGCGTACATGCCGGCGTCGTAGTTCGCAGGATTCGTCACATCGTCGGACATGCGCTCGGCCGCATAACCGCCCCGCATGAGATGCGTGTCGACGGCCGATACATAACGCGGCGGCTCGAGCGTCGGATCGAGTCGCAAGGTCGAGGCGCCATCGTTGAACGACTTCGCACGATCGCGCAGCCTCTCGGCTTCACGCGCGACCAATTGCCGGCCGGCGTGTTGGCGAATTTCCATGGTATTGCGACGCACGAGGCTGAAGACCCGATAAGCCGGCTCCCGCTGCATCGCCTCCGCAACTTCGTGACGGTCTAGCGGGTCCCGGCCGTGTCGCAACCGGAACGACTGTCGAGCGCGCGATTCATAGGCCGCCTTTACTTTAGGCGACAGGGTTTGAGCGATCTCCGCATTGAGATGGGCCACGATATCGAAACGCGCCATATCGTCGTGCTTCGCAGTGGGCAGCAGCTCATGTCGTCCGATGGTGTTCCAAGGCGCGGGAGAACTCATGCGCCGAGGCTAAACCCGCACCCTCATTTCGGGAAAATCGATTATTCTTTACAGATAATTCGTTTATTCCGAATATATTGCCCGACCCATGCGTCACCTCAACTATACCCACCTGCTCTATTTCTGGACGGTCGTCCGCGAGGGCGGCGTCGCACCGGCAGCGGCGGCGCTTCACCTCACGCCCCAAACCGTCAGCGGCCAGATCAAACTCCTCGAAGACCAACTTCAGGGGGCCTTGCTCGAACGACAAGGGCGTCGCCTCATCCCGACGGAACTTGGGCGCATCACCTACGCCTATGCCGAGGAAATCTTCCCGAAGGGCCTCGAACTGGCCAGCGTCCTGCGCGGTGCACGGACCCAAGGCAGTCGAGCCGTCGCCATCGGCGTCGCCGACGCAGTCCCCAAACTCGTCACATTCCGCGTGCTCGAGCCGCTACTGAAGGGCGATGGAAGATTTCACGTGACCTGTCACGAAGCTCCGCTTCCGGCGCTGATGGCCGACCTTGCGGCGCACAGACTCGACTTGGTACTTGCGACCAGTGCCGCACCGACCGACACGCCGATCAAGGCCTTCAGTCATTTACTCGGCGAGTCGGAAATTGGTTTCTTTGCTGCCAAGTCCCTCGCCGCGAAATTGAAACCCGATTTTCCGCGCAGCCTGAACGATGCGCCCCTGCTCTTGCCCACCGATCGCAGCGCCAATCGGCGGGTGCTCGAGGCCTGGTTCGAGCGTCAGAGCATCACTCCGCGCATCGTCGGAGAGCTCGATGACAGCGCACTCGTCAAAACTTTTGCACAACATGGCGTCGGCGCTTTCGCTGCACCGCTCGCGATCGAGGGTGAAATTCTCAGGCAGTATGGCGTGGTGAGTTTCGGCCGTATCGACGAGCCGAAAGCGCGTTTCTACGCCATCTCGACAGAGCGGCGGATCAAGCATCCGGCCGTGGCCATCATCACCGAAGCGGCGCGGACCGAGCTCTTCTCATCAGGCGATATTGTCAAAGACGACGAAAGCTCCGAGCGCGAGCGAATCGGCGCAGTGTCATCTGGCCTTGCTTCGACGGCCCCGCTCAATCGACCCGACTCGTCGACACCTGCTCGAGCTCGCCGCGCTCGCTGACGTCGAGTCGCACTTCGATCGGTCTGCAGCAAATCTGACAATCCTCGATATAACTTCGGGAGGCGTCGGTAAGGTCCAGCATCGAGCCGCAGGGCTCGCCACACCACGGGCACTGCAACTCGACGAAAACCCCGAGCTCCGCCGTGGCCGCCTCATGATTCCCGGGCTCGAACACCGGCTCGAGCCCGTACAGTTCGTCGATCGTCGCCGCATCGAGAGACATCACTTGGGACAACAAAGGCTTCCGCATGAACCGATGATAGACTTCCGCGGAAGTCTCAGGCAGCAGGGGGCCTTCATGAAAGGCAGGATCCGCTCGGCGTACTTGGCCTCGATTGTCGTGACCGCGCTCGGCGCGTCGACGATGGGGACTAATCTTTGGGCCTCATCAACCTCGGAGGCCGGATCGCTCGTCACAAGTCATCGCGACTTCTGCGCCGTCGTGCAACGCAAGTTGGTCGATACCCCCTTGCCGCTCACCAATAAAATCCACCCCTCCAAAGACGCGTTCACCGAGTCGAAGGCCAGCGCGAAGCCCACCGAGACTCAGCAATTTTCGGAGCGCGCCCCCGATGGTCGGTTACTCGGCATCTCGTGCAAGACCAAGAGCGCCGATCATCTCAGGGCCGAGCACGGCGTCTCCGCCTCGCGGAACCCCGCCTTACCACCCCGCAGCTGTCGAGATGTCCATCGAGACATGGTGATCCAGCTTTGGGCCACCTTCGACAACGACGCGCGCGCGTCCTCGGCGTTCGCCCCGCACCAAGTCATCCTGGACGCCGATACCTCAAGCTACACGGGTTCGGGCTGGATCGGCTCGCCCGCCGAGGCGTATCTCGGTGGCGACGGAAAACTGCATCTGCGCGCCTCGGCCCTCTTCGCCGAGTGGGAAGACTGGCGATGGAAGATCATGCCGAAGAGTTTCCGCGGCAATCACTACTGCCATCTCGTCGCACCGGAGCGCATCCGCGCCCTTATGCGAGGCGAAGAACGCCTCATCCGCTGACGATCGTGACCTCGAGGTGCTTGCTCGCCTTGAGGGAGCTCGAGATCAGGCAAACCTGCTCGGCCTTGGCGAGCAAGGTCCGTGCGCGGTCATGATCGGCTCCGGCCGGTACGGTGAGCGTTGCGTGAACCGTGAATTCCGTGAATTGGCTGACCCGATCCACGCGATCGAGCTTGCCTTCGACCTTGCACTCGAGGCGCTGCCACTCGAAGCGTGACGCCGCGGCCACGGCCCGAAAGCTGAGCACCAAACAATCGACGAGTGCCGCCGTCAGCAAGGTCTCGGGAGACCATTTGTCCCCGGGACCGCCGAACTCGACGGGCGGCTCGCTCGGGATCGTCGGTAGGCCCGACGAGTCGAGACTCACGGCACCTGAGACGCCCACCGAGGCGTTGACCGTATAAACGTGCGGGAACGGGTGCATGAGACCTCCAGTTCGATGATCGAAAATGACGAGGCGCCATTATCCCGCAGGACGGGCCGGCTCGCAGACGATCCTGCTTGCTGCCACGTGCACTGGCGCTCAAAATGTCGAGATGACCGAGGAAACCCGCAGCGGCCCACGCCGACTTCCCGCCACGACGGACGCCTCTCGCGAAGCGCGAGACGAGCGACGCATCCGCCTTCGCGAACAGGGTCTCGACATCGACGCTCTCTGCGGTACCGCTCCCGAACTCGAACCTGAAAAACTCGCTGGCAGCATCGAGGGTTTCATCGGTTACGCTCAAATACCGCTCGGTGTTGCTGGCCCGATCGCGATCAAGGGCATTCATGCCTCGGGCGATTTCATGGTGCCGCTCGCCACCACCGAGGGCACGCTCATCGCGTCCTTTCAGCACGCCTTCAACGTCATCAATCGATGCGGGGGCGCCAATGCGGCCTGCAGCCGACAACTCGTGGGTCGTGCACCCTGCTTCGAATTCGCCGATCTCCCGACCGCCATGCGTGTCGCCGATTGGCTGCCCGCGCGGTTCGCCTCGATGCAGCAGGCAGCGGCCTCGACCTCGCGCTTCTGCCGACTGCAGGGTCAAAAAATTTCGGTACTCGGCAACACCGTTTACTTGATGCTCGAATACTCGACCGGTGATGCAGCGGGTCAAAACATGGTGACGCTCGCCACCCAGGCGGTCTGTCAGCAATTGCTGCCGAGCATGCCCGCCCAGCCTTCGAGCTGGCTGCTCGAATCCGCGCTCTCGGGCGACAAGCGCTCCTCGGCTCAAGCCTTTCTCGGTGCGCGCGGACGCAACGCCTCGGCCGAGATCACCATTCCGGCGCGCACCGTCAATCGTTACTGGCGGGCCGACCCTGCCGCGATGGCCCGCTGCTGGGATCAGGCCGTTGCGGGCGCGGCTCAAACGGGTGCGGTCGGTCTGCAGGGAAACGTCGCCAATGGCCTCGCGGCGCTCTTCATCGCCTGCGGACAAGATGTCGCCTGCGTTTCCGAGGCAACCACCTCCATTACGCGTTTCGAAGTCACCGCAGCCGGTGACCTCTATGCCTCCGTCACTCTGCCGAACCTCATCGTCGGCACTGTAGGAGGCGGAACCTTCCTGCCCACGGCTCGCGAATGTCTCGCCATGCTCGGCTGCACGGGCGCCGGCACGGCTGCGAAGTTCGCCGAGATCTGCGCAGTGGTCGCACTCGCGGGCGAACTGTCTCTCATCGGAGCGATGGCGAGCGGCGCATTCGCCAATGCCCATGCATCGGGCGGTCGCAAGGGCCGCGGAACCGGCGACTCCTGAATACCTTGACCGAACCGACACCCAAATCTTTGAGTGCAGGGAGTGCGCCGGCACGATCGCGGAAACCGCTACGCCGTTTCTTTCTCCACAAGGTGATGCCCCCCTTCGGCTGGCGAATGTACCGGGCACTCGGTCGATCCTGGACCTACGCCGAACACGATGTATCGATCCTTCACGATCTCGTCGCCGCGCGGCAGCCCGTCGTCGGCGCGTTCTACCACTCGCGCACGTTCGCGCTGCTGCATTACTTCAGTCTGCCAGCCCAGGGCCGCTGGATCCTCATGTGCTCGCAGAGTCGCGACGGCGAAGCCATGGCGCGCATCGAAGAAGGTCTCGGCTTTCGCGTCGCCCGAGGCTCTTCCGGCAAGGGCGGAGCGCGGGCTCTTGTCGAAATGATCAAAGCACAACGCGAGGATCGCGGACTCAACTCCTGTCTCGCCATCGACGGGTCGCGCGGTCCCCGAGGCATCGCTCAACTCGGCACCATCACACTCGCTCAGAAAACCGGGAGTCTCCTCCTGCCCGTGGCCGCCTCGGCCTCGCCGTGCTGGCGCTGGAGCGCGGCCTGGGATCGCACGCTCATCCCCAAACCCGGCGCCACCGTCACGGTACGTATCGGTGAACCGATCGAAGTCCCCTCGAAGCTCGATGAAGACGGCTACGAATCGATTCGTCGACTTCTCGAAGAACGAATGTTTTCCTTGCACTCCAGTCTGGATCGGCAAACCGGTTACCACGACCCGGAACCGCTGCGCGCTCCGGCAGTCTGAGTTTTCGAGTCCACCATCACGTCCAACATGATCAGGCCCCACCCATGCGCAAACTGCTTCCTCTGCTTATGAGCACTGTCCTCGTCTCGGCTGCAGCCGCTGCCCCAAACGCCCTGCTCGAACCCTGGTCCGGCCCCTACGGCGGCGTGCCGCCCTTCGATCGAGCCTCGCCGGCGCTGCTTGCACCGGCTCTCGAAGCCGGCATGGCCGAGCATCTCGTCGAACTCGAGCGCATTGCCAACAATCCTGCGTCAGCGACCTTTGCCAACACCATCGCTGCCATGGAACGTTCGGGTCGCGCGCTCGATCGCGCCGCCACGGTCTATTACATCTTCGGCTCGACCCTGAGCGATGACGCCGTTCAGCAAGTCGAACGCGACATCGAACCCAAGATGGCTGCCTTCCGCGACTCCATCACCCAGAATGAAAAACTGTTCCGAAGAATTGCAGCGGTGTATGACACCCGCACGACTTCCGGCCTGACTGCCGAAGAGCAGCGACTGACTTGGCTCACGTACACCAATTTCGTGCGAGCGGGGGCCAAACTCGATGCCATGTCAAAGAAACGACTCGGCGAGATCAATCAGTCGCTCGCAGGACTCTTCACGCAATTCAGCCAAAACCTGCTGGCCGACGAGAGCGAGCGCTACACCGTCCTGGAGAGCGAGGCAGATCTCGCAGGCCTGCCAGCCTCTTTACGCGCCGGCTTCGCCGCCGATGCGGAACGCCGAGGCAAAAGCGGTAAATGGGTCGTCGCCAATACACGCTCTTCGGTAGAGCCGTTCCTCACTTATTCGACCCGACGAGATCTGCGCGAAAAAGTCTGGCAAGTCTTCGTCAACCGGGGTGACAACGGCGACGCACGCGACAACAACGCGATCATCGGTCAGATCCTGCAGCTGCGCGCCGAGCGTGCGCGACTCCTCGGATTCGAAACCCATGCGCACTGGCGTCTCGAGAACTCGATGGCTCGCACCCCTGAGCGTGCGATGCAACTCATGGAAGCGGTCTGGACTCCCGCCGTCGCGCGCGTTCGCGAAGAAGTCGTAGACATGCAGAAAATCGCCGATGCAGAGGGCGCTCGAATCAAGATCGAGCCCTGGGACTACCGTCATTACGCCGAGAAAGTTCGCAAGGCCAAGTACGACCTCGACACCAACGAACTCAAGCCTTACCTGCAACTCGACAAGCTTCGAGAAGGCATGTTCTACGTTGCGGGCGAACTCTTCGGCATGAGCTTCACCGCCCTGCCCGAGGGCAGCGTCCCGGTCTATCACCCCGATGTTCGCGTTTGGCGCGTCGATGACAAGGCCGGCAAGCTCATCGGCCTGTGGTACTTCGACCCCTACGCGCGAGTCGGCAAACAATCGGGGGCGTGGATGAACGCCTACCGAAACCAGGAACGATTCGATGGCGAGGTCAAAACCATCGTGTCGAACAACTCGAACTTCGTGAAGGGCAAGCCTGGCGAACCGGTACTCATCAGCTGGGATGACGCAGTCACCCTCTTCCACGAGTTCGGACACGCGCTGCATGGCCTGTCGAGCAACGTGAACTACCCGAGCGTCTCGGGAACCAACGTCGCTCGTGACTATGTCGAGTTCCCGTCGCAGCTCCTCGAACACTGGCTACCCGTCAAAGAGATTCTCGATCGATTCGCCGTCCACTATCAGACCGGCAAACCGATCCCGGCAGAGCTCGTCGCCAAGGTCGAGCGCGCAAAGACCTTCAATCAAGGATTTGCCACGATCGAGTATCTCGCTGCAGCGCTCGTCGACATGAAGCTGCATCTGGCCGCGAAGCCCGATTCGCGTATCGATCCCGATGCCTTCGAGCGCGACACGCTGGCCCGATTGGGCATGCCCAAGGAGATCGTCATGCGTCACCGAACTCCGCAGTTCGGTCACATATTTTCGGGAGATGGCTATTCGGCCGGATACTACAGCTATCTTTGGTCCGACACGCTCACCGCCGACGCATGGGAAGCATTCACCGAGGGTAAAGGCGCCTGGGATCGCGATATCGCCAAGCGCCTCCGAGACCACGTGTTCTCGGTCGGCAACACGATTGATCCAGCAGATGGATATCGAGCGTTCCGCGGCCGCGATCCGCAGATCGAAGCCCTGATGCGCAAGCGCGGTTTTGTATCCGCCCCCGCTTCTGGGTCGTCGGCTCAATGAAATCTTCGTAATGTGCACCCTTTTGAGGCGGAATCGCACCGAAATTCTGTAGGCAGACGAAGGTCTTGGCCTTAGAATGCGCGCCTTCTTTGATCACTTGTAGAAATTTTTTATGGCCAAAAAAACCGCTCGTCCTGCCAAAAAGAAAGCCCGTCGCAACGTCGCCCCCTGGACCGCTGCAGACGAGGCCAAGCTGCGCAAGTTCGCCGGCAAAATGCCGACCTCGAAGCTGGCCAAACTTTTGGGCCGCTCCGTGGCTGCCATCACCTTCAAGGCGTTCGCAATGAGATTGTCGCTGCGTCTGCCGAGCAGCAACCGCGGTCGCCGTCTCAAGGTTTCCAAGCGCCGCGGCTAAAAGCCCGTCGCAAGACACTTGAACACCGAGAGGGTCCTCACGACGAGTGAAGGGCCCTTTCGGTTTTTGGCGCCAACGATTTCTCAGTCGTGATTCGAGGGACGTCGCCGGGCAATCGCATCACGGTCGCGACGCAATTCGTCGATCGTCCGAGAGAATAGCCGCGGCTCCTTGGTGAGCGTCCGCCACACCATGAAGGCGGAGAGGGCCGCAACCGTCAGAAAGCCTCCCATCACCCACAGACTCGCCAAGAGCCGATCGTTCTCCCACAAGGCAATGACCAAGGTGAGCGCTGCCATCAGCAATCCGAGTGCGGCAAAAAGCAGGGCAAGGAGCGCCCATAACAGCCCGCGAAAAACTCTCCGAATCTCGGCTGAAACCTCTGCCGACAAGAGCTCGAGTCGAATCTGGATCAGCGTGAGCAGCTGTGAAAGAAGACGTCGAAACGAGTCGAACATATCCCTGCCTCCCCGGATTCTGTCCCTCAGCGTCGACTGATCAGCACACCGACGATGAGACCTATTCCGGCGGCGAGCCCCACTGATTGCCAGGGATGCTTCCGGACAAAATATTCCGTCGCTCGCGCCGCATCGTGAGCCTTGTCACGGGCTTGCTCCTCGAGGTCATCGAGTTTCTGTCGCGCCGCGCGAACGGCCTCGGCGATGTATTCGGTACCTGCATCGATCATGTCAGCCTCCAACGAGTATTTCCTGCACGGCTCGCCACGCTCGCTCGTCGGCACTCGCCAACGCCTCGAGATCTGCCGGTCGCGCGTTCGGGTCGTCGACCCACTCGCGCAACTGCGGACCCCCGTTTATCACGTCGATCGCCAGGCGCTCGTACTCGTACTCGTACGGAAAATCGCGCCACAGCGGATACTCGGGCCAAAGCGTGCGAATCGCCTTGAATGCGAGGGCCTGCAGGCGCCAGGGACGAAATGCATGATGGTCGTATGCGGGGTCGTCCACGTGAACCTGCAGCCCGTTGCACAGCTTGCCCGCATGTTTGTGGAAAGTCGGTTCGAACCAGCACGGTCGCAGCCGACAACCTACGAGCCACTGCGGTGCGATTCGATGCATCGCCTCGAGCAGTTTGTCCGCCTCAATGTCGGGTGCTCCGAACACCTCGAGGGGCCGGGTCGTACCGCGCCCTTCGGACAACGTCGTGCCCTCGACCATTACGGTTCCGGCATACGCCCTCGCCATCGAGAGATTGGGCGCATTGGGGCTCGGATTGATCCAACTGCGCTCACCGATTGGCCAGCCCCAGCCCGGCCCTTGCTGAGGTCGCCAGCCTTCCATGCCAACCACTCGAAGCTCGAGCTTGAGATTGCCGTACTCGACGAACCAACGCGCGAGCTCGCCGAGGGTGAGTCCGTGACGCATCGGCATCTCGCCCGCGCCGACGAAGCTCTCCCAACCGGGCCGCAAGGAGAGACCCTCGATGGGTCGCCCCGCGGGATTGGGGCGATCGAGCACCCAGACCGCCTTGCCGAGCCGAGCCGCCGCCTCGAGCACATAACGCAGCGTCGTGATGAAGGTATAGATCCGGCAGCCGAGATCCTGCAAATCGACCAACACTACGTCGCAGTGATCGAGCATGGCATCGGTGGGTCGGCGAACCTCGCCGTAGAGACTGAACACCGGAATGCCAAGTGCCGGATCAATGAAATCCGACGACTCGATCATGTTGTCTTGCTTGTCGCCCCGCAAGCCATGCTGTGGGCCGAACGCTGCGGTGATGTTCAGTCTTGGCAAAGCCGCGAGTGCATCGAGGCTATGCCGGAAATCGGCCGTCATGGAGGCCGGGTGAGCGAGCACGCCGATGCGCCGCCCCTCGAGCGGCGCACGCAACGCGGGCTCGTCGATGAGTCGATCTATTCCGAAGCGCATCATGGGATCTTTGCTGCTTTCGAGAAATTATCCGGGTGATGGAAGTGCGGCCGGTCTACCGGATGCCAAATGGCCCACAACGAAATTCCTGCCATCGTCTCGAGGACCACCGTGGGGTACCACTCCGTACACGCTCCGATCGCAACCCTTGGGATCGCCACTTCGACGAGGAGACGATACCCCGATCGATCATCCGCCGCCTGCGTAATCTTTGGCGCTTGGATCGTCCCCGGCCACCGGTGTGAGCGCATACCCCGAAGGGTACCGTCGAAGGCATAGGATGCCCAATCGCCGGCGGGTGAGAAATTGAACTCCAGATAGGGTCCCGGATGCAGCGGATCTCGGAGGAACAGCTCGCAGCACGTACGAAACCAGAGCTCGTTGAACCTACCGGCTCGCTCACCCTGCAAACCCGGGACTTTCATGGCTACACGAGATCGCAGGTCGTAAGTCAGGCTCAAAACGTCGGACGTCGCGGTGGCATGGACCGTCACGCCCCCCGCCGCCCCCAAAATGCCACACGCAGGGTGCGCGACGAGCTCGACGCTTACGCGTTCTGCACTCACGCGCGTCGTCCCGCCACCACCGGCACCTGCCAGACGCCGTAGCCGTCGGGGTCTTCAAGAGTCGCGATGATCGCATCGAACATGCCGCGCACTTCCTCCAATGACATACCCGAGTGTTCGGCGAGCGGCGCCGTATATCCGTCGCGCCACGCGATCAGGATGCCGGCGAATGCCTCCCGCGGGACGCGCTCGGTGTCGAGGGTCAAATATTGGATTCCGAGATGAGTGAATCCCATTGCACGCATCATCGGCAGGGTGCGCCGCCCGATACGCGAGTCGGTACCGGTCGCCTTGGTAAACGGAACCACCGCCCGATGCCACAGGCGATCGGGATCGACACCATCGCGCTCGGGGAAATGCAACATTCCGTAATCTTCACTCAGCACGTGTGCCCAGGCCCCACGCCGCAACACGCGATGGATCTCCTGCAGCATGCGTTCGGGCTGCGGCACCATCTGTGTGACGTGGCGGCACACCACGAGATCGAAATGCTCGTCCGGAAAGCGAAGGGCGAATCCGTCACCCTGCTCGAACGTCACGATCCCTCCACCCTCTTGCACGCGTTCGCGCGCCACACTGAGCAATTCGGGCATCAGGTCCACCCCGATCACCGCCTCGGCCCCGGGGAACATTGCAGCCAAACGCAAAGTTGCCTCGCCCGTTCCGCAACCGAGGTCGAGGATTCGAGCGCCCCGCGGTAGTGCATACCGCGAAAAGAGCTTCGACTCCTGCGGCCACAAGGCTTCGATCTGATACCGCAGCGTTCGGAGCATGGACTCGTCGGCCATTTGGGCCGCTTGGGGATTTTGTTGGGATGAGTTCGTCATAAACCCCCAAATGATAGGCCAACAATGGGAGAATGAGTGCCCCGACAAAGGATGGTCGGAATATCACCATGAACGCCGTCGTCGCCGAACTGCCTCTGTTCGCTCAACCTGAGAGCGTGGCTCCGCGCATCCGCGAGATCCCGTACAACTACACGTCGTTTTCCGATCGCGAGATCGTGATCCGTTTGCTCGGCGCGCAGTGCTGGGACCTGCTCGACGAACTGCGCGGCGAACGTCGCACCGGCCGCTCGGCACGCATGTTGTACGAAGTACTCGGCGACATCTGGGCCGTGCAGCGCAATCCTTATCTCGAAGACGATCTGCTCGATAACCCACGTCGTCGGCGAATGCTGATCGATGCGCTCGAGCACCGACTCGGCGAAATCGACCGACGTCGCGAGTCTGGCGGTACAACGCTCGATCGCGAGCGTGACCGAAAGGTTGGGCTGCTGCTCGAAGCGGCAGAGCGTGCCGTCGACGCCTTCGCGGAGTCATTCACAGTCACCGGCAAACTTCGTGCTCGAGCCCGGCGATTGCTCGGCAGACACACTCGCGCAGATGCCATTCGTTTCGATGCTTTCGCGCGCGTCTCACACGTCACCGATGCGACCGATTGGCGCGTCGAGTATCCCTTCGTAGTCATCTGTCCGGACGCCGAAGACGAAATCCCGGGGCTTGTGAAAGCCTGCATCGAACTCGGCCTCAGCGTGATCCCGCGTGGCGGCGGAACCGGATACACCGGTGGCGTCGTCCCGCTCACGCCGCTCTCGGCCGTCATCAACACCGAAAAACTCGAACGTGTCTCCGAAGTCGAACACGTGGTACTGCCCGGCCTCGGCGACCCCGGCGAAGAGCGGCGTATCCCCACGGTGTTTTCGGAAGCCGGCGTCGTGACCAAGCGCGTCGCCGATGCCGCGGAACGCGCAGGCTTCGTCTTCGCCGTCGACCCCACCTCCATCGACGCCTCCTGCATCGGCGGCAACATCGCCATGAACGCAGGCGGCAAAAAAGCCGTGCTGTGGGGTACGGCGGTCGACAACCTCGCCTGGTGGCGGATGGTCGACCCTGACGGCAATTGGCTCGAGGTCGAGCGCATCGGACACAACCTCGGAAAAATCCACGACGCACCCGAAGTCGAGTGGCGTCTCACTTGGAAGGACGGCCGCGACGCCGCTGCCTCCGCCGAAATTTTGCGCTCCGAAACCCTGCGCATGCCGGGCTCGCTGTTCCGCAAGGCCGGTCTCGGCAAAGACGTCACCGACAAATTCCTGGGCGGTCTTCCGGGTGTTCAAAAAGAAGGTTGTGACGGTCTGATCACCGCAGCTCGGTGGATCGTCCACCGCATGCCGCGCCACAACCGCACCGTCTGCCTCGAATATTTTGGGCAGGCGCGCGAAGCCATCCCGTCCATCGTCGAGATCATCGATCATCTCGCGGGCGCGGATCGTGCACACGGCGTCAAACTCGCCGGGCTCGAGCACCTCGATGAGCGTTACCTCAAGGCCGTCGGCTACGTCACCAAGAGCAAGCGCGCTCAGCTACCCAAGATGGTGCTGATCGGCGATCTCGTCGGCGAAGACGAAGCTGCCGTCGCGCGCACCACCTCGGAGGTCGTTCGCATCGCCAACGGACGAAACGGCGAGGGGTTCATCGCCGTCGGCGCCGATGCCCGCAAAAAATTCTGGCTCGATCGCGCGCGCACCGCTGCGATCGCCCGCCACACCAACGCCTTCAAGATCAACGAAGACGTGGTCATTCCGTTGCCGCGACTCGGCGATTACACCGATGCCATCGAGCGGATCAACATCGAGCTCTCCATCGCCAACAAGCTTCGCCTTGCCGACGCGCTCGAAGAATATCTGCGCACCGAACTGCGTCCGGGCAAGACTGGCGATACCGAGTTCGATGCGCTCTCTCGCGCCGAGATCCTCGCCGACCGGCCGTTGCGTGCACGCGAGCTCGTTATTGAGGTCCGCGACCGCTGGAAACAACTGCTGAACGATCTCGACGCGCCCCTCGACGAAAGAACCGTGTTTGCCGCGCTTCAAGACCGTAGCCTGCGAGTATCCTGGAAGCGAGAACTGCGCGAGCCTCTTTCCGAAATCTTTGCTGGTGACGCCTTCGCGCCCATCCGCGCCGAACTGCAGGCCATTCACCAACGCGTGCTCAAGGGTCGCGTATGGGTAGCGCTGCACATGCACGCCGGCGACGGCAACGTGCACACCAATATTCCGGTGAACTCCGACGATTATCAGATGCTGCAGGAAGCCAACGCGGCCGTCGCGCGCATCATGAAAATCGCCCGTGATCTCGGTGGGGTGATCTCGGGCGAACACGGTATCGGCATCACGAAACTCGAGTTCCTCACCCAAGAAGAGACGGCGGGTCTGCGCGACTACAAACGCCGCATCGACCCGGAGGGTCGATTCAACAAGGGCAAACTGCTGCCCGGTGGCGATCTCAGTCGCGCCTACACACCGAGCTTCAACCTGCTCGGGCACGAATCGCTCATCATGCAGCAGTCGGACATCGGCACGATTTCGACGGCAGTCAAAGACTGCCTGCGTTGCGGTAAGTGCAAGCCGGTGTGCGCGACCCACGTACCGCGCGCGAATCTGCTCTACAGCCCGCGCAACAAGATCCTTGCGACCTCCTTGCTCATCGAAGCGTTCCTCTACGAAGAGCAGACGCGCCGAGGCGTCTCGATTCGTCATTGGGACGAATTCGGCGATGTCGCAGATCACTGCACGGTCTGCCACAAATGCGAAGCGCCCTGCCCCGTCGACATCGACTTCGGCGATGTCTCCATGGCCATGCGCGATCTGCTACGTCGCATGGGCAAGAAGCGCTTCAATGCGGGCACCGCCGCGTCGATGTTGTTCCTCAATGCGACCAACCCGGAGACCATCAAGCTCGTCCGCAAGGGCATGATCGAGTGGGGTTTCAAGGCGCAGCGCATCGGGCATCAAGTGCTCAAAGCCTTCGCCAAGCCGCAGGTTCAAGCGCCGCCCGCCACCACCGGCAAGGCGCCGATACGCGAACAGGTTGTGCACTTCGTCAATCGACGCATGCCCGCCGGAGTGCCAAAGAAAACGGCGCGAGCCTTGCTCGATATCGAAGACCGCAACTACGTTCCGGTCATCCGCAATCCGAAGACGACCTCGAGCGACGCCGAGGCCGTCTTTTATTTCCCGGGCTGTGGCTCCGAGCGTTTGTTCTCGCAAGTCGGCCTCGCCACACAGGCGATGCTCTGGCATGTCGGCGTGCAGACCGTGCTGCCACCCGGATATCTCTGCTGCGGCTATCCGCAACGCGGCTCGGGCGACTTCGACAAAGCCGAGAAGATGATCACGGACAATCGCGTGCTCTTCCATCGCGTTGCCAATACGCTCAACTACCTCGATATCAAAACCGTGGTCGTGAGCTGCGGCACCTGTTTCGATCAGTTGCAGGGCTACGAATTCGACAAGATCTTCCCCGGTTGTCGCATCGTCGACATCCATGAATACCTCATGGAGAAAAGCGTGCGTATCGAGGGCGTCACAGGCGTCCGTTACCTCTACCACGACCCCTGTCACTCGCCGATGAAGAGCTACGAGCCCCTCAAGGTGGTCAACCAGCTCGTCAACTCCGATGCGAATGGCCGCGTCGCCAAGAACGGCCGCTGCTGCGGCGAGTCGGGCACCTTCGCGGTCTCGCGTCCCGACGTCTCCACGCAGGTTCGCTTCCGCAAGGCCGAAGAAATGCAGAAAGGCGTGCGCGCGGCGCGTTCCGACGGCTTCACCGGCGAGGTCAAAGTGCTCACCTCCTGCCCATCCTGCCTGCAGGGTCTCAAACGCTACGAAGACGAAACGGCACTCGATGCCGACTACATCGTCGTCGAAATCGCCAAGCACGTCCTTGGCGAAAACTGGATGCGCGAGTACGTCGAGCAGGCCAACGCAGGCGGTATCGAACGCGTGTTGGTCTAGCGCGGAGAGCGCTGAACACTCCCAGCGACGGGCAATTGACCGCAGGCGCTCAGAGCGCCTTGCGGAATGTCAGGTTGATGCGCACGCCACCCTCGGGTTTTTGAACCGCGTGATAGCCCTTACGGGCCGCGCCACCCCAAACCAGCACGTCACCTGGCAGCAGACGCACCTTCAACGGTGATCCGCGGCGCTCCACGCCATACCAAAGAAATGTCGCGGGCGTGCCGAGCGTGACCGACACGATGGGCTGAGAGAAATCACGCTCGTCGGCATCGCGGTGGGCACCCATCTGGGCGGTCGATGCGTAGCGATTGATGAGGCAAGTGTCCGGTTCGAAGGGCCCGAAGCCTGCAGCCATCGAAGCGTCATGAGCAAGCGTCGAAAAAATCGTCGGCATGGCGGGCCAAGCCTTGCCGCTTTCAGGGTCGAGCCGTTCGTAACGATAACCCCGTGAGTCGCTGTACCAGCCGCAGCGTCCGCAACTGGTCATGGCGGCCGACATCGCGCGGCCGCCTGGAGTTTTGAGGTGCCGAAACGGCGCGGCGGCCGAGAGGGTCTCGACCGCCGCGTCCAAGTCTCGGGTCTGCACCGCGAAGCCGTGCAACAGCACGACCTCGGGTGCGACCTTGATGAGCGTCAAGTGATCAGAAGCCGAACGTCACGCGACCGTAGACGAAGCGGCCCGATCGACCGAAGGGCGAGAGGTTCGAGAACGAAGTCGCGCCCGTCGAGTTGAGACCCGGCGGATGCGGATCCGGATACTCGTCGAACACGTTGTCCGCACCCACGGCGAGCTTGATGCGCTCGCTGACGGTGTAACGGGCCTCGAGGTCGACCAGTGTCTTCGCGGTGAGCAGGAAGTCCGGAGCCGTCACCGTCGGCGCGTTTTGCGCCGAAAGCACGTCACCGTAGCGCGTGGCACGAGCCGTCACACCGAAGTCGCCCTGCGTCCAAGACATGGAGAGCGCAAACTTGTCTTTCGGTGTGCCCTTCTCGAACGTCAGACGATTGTTGCGATCAAACAAGATCGGCGACGGACTCAGGGCCGCGAGCTGCGCGGTGGTCGGAATCTTCGTCACCTTCGTCTCGTTGAAGTTCGCCGTCGCCGTGATGTCGAAGCGGCCACCCGACTCGAGCTTGATGGGGTAGTTGAAGACCACATCCAAACCTTCGGTCGTGGTGTCGACACCGTTGATGAAGAATCGCCCACCACCGATGCCGATGAAGCCCTGGTTCGTCAGGAACGTACGGACACCTGGCGAGGTCAGGTTCTCGGACAACACGATGCGATTCTCGAGCTCGATCTTGTACGCATCGAGCGTCAAGCTCGCGCCGTCACCGAGCTGGACCACCACACCCACGGACACGTTGGTGGAGTCTTCGGAGTCGAGCGGCTTGGCACCAAGCGCGCGAGCGACCGGATCAGTCGCCGGGAACGTGGTGATATCGAACGGCACACCGTTGATGAAGTTCGTCGACGTCGTGGCGAAGTACTGCTGCTGCAACGACGGCGCACGGAAGCCCGTCGAGTAGGACGTACGTACCGCCACGGTATCGCTGAAGTCGTAACGCGCCGCGATCTTGCCCGACACGTTGCTGCCGAAGTCCGAGTAGTCCTCGGCACGGAACGCAATCGAGGCGAGCAATTTGTCGGTGACATTGGCTTCGATGTCGATGTAGGCACCGACCGCGTCACGACTCTCGTCGACGACGTTCGCCGGACGGAAGCCCGGGAATACCTGGGCACCCGACGGGGCCGGGCAACCCCCCGCCGCCGTATCGGCCGCAGTCGGCGACGTGCAACCCGGCGTGCCGAGCGGCAAACGTACGCCACCGTTGCGCCAGGAATCCGGCTCACCGGCGGTAATGCTGTAGGACTCTTGGCGAGCCTCGACGCCGAGCGCCAAGTTGAGCGGTGACGCGAGTCCCGACACATCGAACGTGCGAACACCCGACACGTTGAAGACGATCTGCTCGTGATCGTAACCACCCGCATCGAACGACGTTTTGCTCGCCGCACCGAGCGAACGGTTCAGCGTGTCGACGATGGTGAACATCATCTCGTTGAAGCCATAGACCACCGAGGCGTCCATGTCCCACTCACCCATTTCCCAACGCGAACCGAAACCGAGCGAGTAGTCGGTGACGTCCGGCTGAATCTTCGGCAAGAAACCATTCGGATGGATGGAGAGCACGTTACGTCCCGACGGATCGTCCGCCAGACGCTGGAAACCGGCCGACAAAGCGGAACGGTCTTGATAGCTCGCCCAACCATAGAGGCTGCTCGATTCACTCAACTCGACGCCCGCATTCGCGAAGAGCGTCGTCTGCTTCATCTCGGGTTCGCCATACCACTGGCTGAAACGGTTGAACGTGAGTTCGCGCGGATCGAACGCGCCGCTGACGAGCGGATACTGACGACGCATGTCGTAGCCACCACGCTCGGTACGCTCCTGATCTTTGTACTCGGCCGAGATCGTGAGGAAGCCTGAATCGCCAAGAGCGAAGCCCTTCCAGCCGCTGAGCGTGAGGGTTTCGCCGTCGCTGACGCTACGCTTCAAAACGCTGGGCGCAGACCACGTCGCGCCGGCGGGCGCGGCACCGGTCAAATTTTGATACTGCGAATCGCGCTGGCCGTAGCTCAGCGTGAATTCGCCGCCATCGCGGTCTTCGCGCATGCGCAAGTTGATGACGCCGGCGATCGCATCGGAGCCGTACTGCGCCGACGCACCGTCGCGCAGCACTTCGATCGCGCGAACGGCGGCATTCGGAATGGTGTTGAGATCAACTGCCGCCGAACCACGACCGACGGTGCCGTTTACGTTGACGAGCGCAGCGGCGTGACGACGCTTGCCGTTGACGAGCACGAGCGTCTGGTCGGGAGCGAGACCGCGAAGCGTAGCCGGACGCACGGTGTCTGTTCCGTCCGTCAAACCCGGACGCGGGAAGTTGAATGAGGGCAGCGCGACCGACAGCGCTTGGTTGAGTTCGGCCACACCGATGTTGGTCAGTGCATCGGTCGGAACGATGTCGACGGGTACCGCCGTATCGAGCGCCGAACGATTCGCCACACGCGTACCGGTAACGACCACTTGTTCGAGTTCGTCGACACCGCCTTGCGAGGCGTTCTGGGCAAACGCGGCCTGCGAGATCGCAGCGGCCACAAAAAGTGCAACCATCTTGTTGCGCATGGACAACTCCTAAGGGAGGAAGGGGAAGAGACCTAACCCTGCAAGTAGACAGGAAAATCACGAATGACTCAACGGTCCGACGATGTCGCGTTCTCGCAACATCAAAGAAAACTCGCTCCGGATTCACCCCGCACCGGAACCATCTGGACTTTGACGGATTGATCGGAGCATCATGGGATACAAATATCCCATAAATATTTGGTCACATCCTTTGAGGGGGTCAGAATGTCAGCGTTAGACCTCGGCGAAGAACAGTTCCTGACAGAAGGTCCAAGAAAATCGGATCCACTCGGCGAAGCCCTGGTCTTGATCGTCGACTCCGATCCCTCTTCGGCCGAATTCATGGCTCGCGCCTTAACCCAGTCCGAGATGCAGGTGGTGATTGCCGACCGTATCGCCGGTTCCGACGGAGCGTCGATGCAGCTGCGAACTCAGCCTAGCATCGGCGTCGTGGTCATCGACCCCCTCGCCGTGCCGGGTCGCGACAATCTCACCGAACTTCGCGAAGCGGGCCTCGCCGAAGATATTCAAGTCATCGTCGTCGCCGAACCGGTCATCCTCGGCCGATACGCCCAGGCCGCGAGGGGCGAAATTGCCGACTTCCTCCCCAAACCGGTGGCACGCCGAACTTTGTTGCGAGCCGTGCTTGAGGCCCAAAAAAGACATCATTCCCTGCGCAACTCGCGCTTGCGGGAAGTCGATCAAGCACCCGGGTCTAACATCGAACGTCTGATCGAGCGGGCGTCCCTCGTGCCTTCCGCGCGGCGTGCACCCATCCGGGACCCGTCGAGCGAGCTGGGACTGCTGCAATTGCTCGACGACATCGACGAGTGCCGATCGGGCGCCCTCGTCGGCATCCTCGAGCCCGACGCCTGCTGGAGCATGCTCTCCGAACTGATGCGCGCCCGACTGTCTCGGCGTCGCGTCTCCGTTACCAGCCTCTGCCTAGCCTCCAAAAGCCCGGTGACCACTGCCCTCCGCCGCATCGAACGACTGCTGGAGGCGGGGCTCGTGTCCTGCACCCAAGATCCCAAAGACCGACGCCGCAAATACATTGAACTGACGGACAACGGTAACACCCGACTCGTCGCCGCGCTGCGAGCCGTCTCTGATCGGGTTCGTGGCGAATAACCCACAACCGTGATTTCGGTTCGCCCCCCTTGGGCTTTTTCCCGCGGGTTGGGGTTAGAATGATGTCCGAACTAAACAACGGCCCGTCGGACCACGAGGTTCGGAGCGGGTACAAATAGAGGGGCCTGTCAATGAAGAGATTCCCAATCGTTGGTCTCGCCGTCTCGCTGACGTTGCTCACCGGCACCGCCGTTGCGCAAGACAGCGAAGGGCTTGAAGAGATCATCGTCACCGCCACCAAGCGCGAACAGACTCTGCAGGATGTTCCCGTCGCTGTGTCGGTCACGTCCGTAGAGACCATCAACAAAGCGTCGATCCAGGACGTGAGCGACCTCGCGTCGATCATCCCGTCACTGCGCGTCACGACGCTGCAAACTTCGACCAACACCAACTTCATCATTCGCGGATTCGGCAACGGCGCGAACAACCCCGGTATCGAACCTTCGGTCGGTGTGTTCATCGACGGCGTTTACCGTTCGCGTTCAGCGGGCGCCATCGGTGACCTCGTCGACGTCTCGCGCGTCGAGGTGTTGCGCGGCCCACAGAGCACGTTGTTCGGTCAGAACGCGTCGGCAGGCGTCATCAGCGTCGTGACGCAGAAGCCGCAGTTTGAAACGAGCGGACTCATCGAAGCGACGCTCGGTAACTACAATCAGCGAATCCTGAAGGGCAAGGTCACTGGTCCGCTCAATGATTCGCTGGCCTACAGCTTGTCAGGGGTCATCAACCAGCGCGACGGTTACTTCCTCAACCAGCGCGACAACACCGACTTCAACAATCGCGACCGCTGGGATATCCGCGGACAGTTGCTCTGGAATGCCAGCGACGCGGTCGAAGTGCGCTTCATCGCCGACATGAGCCGCATCGACGAAGTGTGCTGCGGTGTGTCCAACCTCGTGAACGGTCCCACCGGAGCTTTGGCTGCCATTGCGGCCGGCCTCCCGCAGAACAGAGTGATCTATCCGGGTTCCGCCGGAGCAGGAAAGCCGTTCGACCGCGCGGCGTACATCAACAAGAAGCCGTTGAACCGAGTCGAAAACAGCGGTGGTTCGCTGCACGTCGAATGGGAAATCAACGACGCGTTCGATTTCACCTCGATTACGGCCTGGCGCGACCAGAAGACCGATTTCGACTATGACTTCGACTTCACGGGCGCCCTGCTCGGCACGGTGAATCGCAACGTCGGTGACATCGAAACCTTCACTCAGGAATTCCGCATCGCCTTCGACAACGGCGGCAAAGTTCGCGGCCTCCTTGGCGCGTACCTGATGCAGGAAGATCTGGAGTACTCCAACGAAATTCGGATCGGCGATCACTTCCGTTCCTACGCATCGCTGCTTGCCTCAGCGGCAACCGGCGCGCCGACCCCGCTGTTCCTCGCTGGTGTAGAGAGTCAGTTGGCGGCAGCTGGCCCAACGTTGGGTGGCTCGATTTCGCCTCTCTGCACTGGCTGCACATTCGGAGCGGGTTCGTTCTTCCGTAGCGGCACGGGCAACCTCATCAACACGACGCAGGACACGGAAGCGAATACGCTCTTCGGTCAGCTCGATTTCGATCTGACCGATCGCCTTACGGCGACGGTCGGCCTCGCGCATACGAGCACGGACAAAGTCGTCAACTTCAGACAGACGACGAACGAAGTTTTCTCGTCGGTGAACCTCGTGCAACTCGGCTTTGGCAGCATCTTCTCCACTCTGACGGGTGGACTGCCGGCTACGCCAGCTAATCTCGCCAATCCGGCTCTTGCGGTGGCTGCTCAAACAGCGGATCGGCTGAGCGTAACCCCGTGTAGCGCAACGACGGGCTCAGCGTGCAACTCGCTGCTCGGCTTCTACGCCCTGCAGTTCCTACACCCGATCGTGCCGTTCTCCGATCGCTCGGAAGACAGCGAAGAGACCTACACGGTCCGTCTCGCGTACGAAGCGAGCGATGCGGTGTCGCTCTACGGTGGTGTGTCGACGGGTTACAAAGCCACGTCTTGGAACCTGTCGCGTGACAGTAAAGATCCGCTTGTTGGCGCGGGCGGTCGTTCCCCCCTGGGTGGCTTTGCCAATCCGTACTACCCGCGCTTCGGCTCGCGTAAGGCGCTGCCTGAGAAGTCCACGGTTGTCGAGTTGGGTCTGAAGGCTCGCTGGGACAGCTTCGCGCTGAACCTCGCAGTGTTCGACCAGAACATCAAAGACTTCCAGTCGAACGTGTTCTCGGGCACGGGCTTCAACCTCGCCAACGCTGGCAAGCAGTCCACGAAGGGTGTCGAAATCGAAACCCAGTGGAAGCTCAATCGCTCTTGGCAGATCGACTTAGCGGGCACGTTCCTCGATCCGAAGTACGACTCCTTCGTGGGCGCCGAAGGCCCGAGCGGCCCGGTCAATCTTTCTGGTCAGAAGCCCGCCGGTATTCACGAGCAGAGCCTTTCGCTCGGCCTGAACTACCTCTGGTCCTTGGGCGGTGTCGACGGTTTCGTTCGCACCGACTATCTCTACGAGAGCAACGCCGCAATTGCCGAAAACGTGGCGGCTTCGATCGCTTCGCGTGAGGTCAATACCCTCAACGCCAGCGTCGGCTTCAAAGCTGCTGGGTTCGATGTCCTCGTTTGGGGCCGTAACCTGAACGACGACGAGTACCTACTTCAGGTCTTCCCGGCGGTCGCTCAGGCGGGCAGCTTCTCGGGCTATCCGAACCAGCCCCGCACCTACGGTGTGACGCTGCGCAAGCAGTTCTGACTTAGCCAGGTTCCGTCAGGAACTAAAGGGCGGTCGTGGAAACGCGACCGCCCTTTTCTTTTCGCGGGTAAATCCCGAGGGGATACGGGGGAATTGCGTTGCACTTCCGCCACAGCGGAATTTGAGCGCCGCGCGGTTTTCGTGTTTACTTAGGCACTCGCGGTTGCGTCAGCAACCCCGTTCAGTTTCGTAAATCAGTTTCGTAAATAAGAGTTAAAGGGAAGGGCACTGCATGCACACTGTCAGTCGTTCAACCGTGATCGCGTCTTGCGTCGCGGGCTTGCTCGCAAGCGCGGCGGCGTTGGCCGCTCCGCAATCGTCGTCGACCACGTCGACGGCGCAAGACGAAGGTCTCGCGGAAGTTGTCGTCACCGGCTCGCGCATTAAGCGCGCTGTGACGGACGGCGCTTCGCCGGTCGTCGTTCTCACCAACGAAGACATCGCGAAAGAAGGCTTCCAGACTGTGGCCGATGCGCTGCAGACGCTCAGCCAGAACACGACGAGTTCGTTCACGGGCGACCTCGCCGTCACGGGCTTCTCGCCGAACGCGCAGGTGGTCAACCTTCGCAACCTCGGTCCGGGCTACACCCTCACGCTGATCAACGGTCGTCGTCCGGCGCAATACCCGCAGCCGTACAACCGCGACAACAACGTCGTGAACGTTCGCGCGATTCCGTCTTCGGCAATCGAGCGCATCGAAATTCTCACCGGCGGCGCTTCGGCCATTTACGGTGCCGACGCCGTGGCGGGTGTGGTGAACATCATCACGCGCAAGGGTTTTGATGGTAATCAGGTCACGCTCTCGGGCGGTGCCACCGACGAAGGCGGCGGCGGCAACTACAATTTCACATACACCGGCGGTCGCACGGGCGATCGTTGGAGCGCCGTGTACGCCCTGCAGTACAGCGAGTCGGATCCGGTGTTCGGCACGCAGCGCAAACAGTTTGCGGACCTGCGTAATGGTCCACTGGGAACCTTCGTCAATCCGGGTTTGTCGCTTGTGGCGCTCGACGTCAACAGCGGTCGGCCGACTACGAACCAGAATATCCTTCCGCTCTCGGATGACCTCTGCAACACGTACGGTTACTCGCGTCCGACGCCGGGAGTGCCGACCGTTCGTGGCAACTATTGCGGATCCTTCACGCAACCGGGGTCGCGCTCGATCTCAAACTATTACAAGTTCTATTCGGCGTATCTGAACGCCACCTTCGATCTCACCGAAAATACTCAGCTCTTCGGCGGCTTCACCTACTACAAGTCGGATGCGAAGGCCTCAGGCGGAACAGAGTTTTGGGGAACGTCGGGCGATCGTTTCAACCAAACTGCGACCGGCAGTACTACCTCTGCGTACTTCGATCCTTCGTTCGGTACGCTGATTCAGTTGCAGCGCGTCTTCAACCCCTTCGAGCTTGGAGGCTCGGAAGCTGTTGCGACGTTGTTCGACGAAGAGACGTATGACATTACCGCTGGCATTAAAGGAACTTTGTTCAGCGACTACGAGTACGAACTCACCTATATGCGCTCGCAGTACGACTACCTGCAAGATCGTCCGCGCCTGCTCGCGAAGGCGATGCACGATTTGTTCCTCGGGCCTCGTCTCGGCTTCATCTCGGGCTTCCCGATCCACAACCTGCAGCGCTCAGCGTACACCACGCCGTTCACGCCGGAGCAGTACAAGTCGGTCTCGACCCGCGTTCAGAACGTAGCGGATACAAGCTCTGAGACGATTAACTTCACCGTGTCAGGCGAGCTATTCACTTTGCCGAATGGCCCTTTGGGTTTCGCGGCCGTACTCGAATCCGGCTCGCAGTCGGTTGACCTGCGTAGCGATCCGCGGCTCAATCCGCTTCGTCCGATCGACGAGCAGACGGTCTATAACCTCGTGAGCTCGGGCCGAACGATCGGTACCCGTGACCGCGTGGCCGCGGGTCTCGAAATGCGCGTACCGCTGCTCTCGACCGTGACGGCGACCCTCGCCGGACGTTGGGACAAGTACGACGACATCTCGGCGGTCGATGACGCGGTCACCTACCAGATTGGCCTCGAGTGGCGTCCGGTCGAAGACTTCCTGGTTCGCGGCAATATGAGCACCAGCTTCCGCGCGCCGGACATGCAGCTCATCTTCGCCGAAGGTGCGGCATCGTTCTCCTCGATCCTCGATGCTTACTCGTGCCGTGCCGGTGTCGGCCCTGCGGCGGGTCGCGGTATACGCACGACGGCGCAGTGCAACGTATCGGGTGACCCGACGATTTACACGACGCAAACGACGATCGCCGGTAACTCGCTCCTGAAGGAAGAAGAAGGCGAATCACTGACCGTCGGCTTTGTCTGGGATATCAACGACAACCTGTCGATGACCTCGGACTACTACAAAATCAAGCTTGAAGATGCTTCATCGCAGCTGACCTCGGGGTTCTTGCTGACTAACGAGGCAAACTGCCGACTTCAGCTGTTCCCGGACGGACGTCCGTTCGATCAGGCTATCGATTCGGCCTTCTGCCAAAACGTGATCGGACTGATCACGCGTCAGAGCGCGCCGGGCACCCAGCTTGACCAAACGGTGCAGCGCATCAACTCAGCGTACATCAACACCGCGCTCATCGAGACGAGCGGTGTCGATACCACGCTGCGCTTGGTCGTCCCGACGGAGAAGTGGGGTACCTTCCGCTTCGACACCTCCTACTCGGTGGTACTGACGGACAAGTACAAGCAGTTCGCGGCCGACCAGCTGATCGACTATCGCGACAGCATCGGCAGCCTGAACCAGCGCAGTCGCGTTCGCGCGACCTTGGGCTGGGGCTTGCGTGACTGGAATGCCACGCTGTTCGCGACCCGTTATGGCAGCAACGGTAACTCCGTGAACGCCGCGGGCACGAACGCCGTGGGCACCGCCTACGGTGCGCGTCTGCAGCCGTACATGCTGTACAACTTCCAGGTCGGCAAGCGCATCAGCGACAACCTGCGCGCATCGGTCACGGTCGTGAACCTCTTCAACAACCAGTACCGCGAAGACGCCAGCTTCACCGGCTATCCGTTCTTCGAGTACTACCTCGGCGCCGATCCGCTCGGCCGTCGTTACAACGCGAACATCAGTTACAAGTTCTGATATTCGCTTGACTCGCGTTGAGGGGAACCCGGCTTCGGCCGGGTTCTCTTTTTTTGGATCCGGGAAAATGCTAAATGTAAGGGCATGAACCCTCTTCGCATCCTCTCGCGCTTTGTCGCGACACTTTTTCTCACCCTGCCCGTGCTCGCGTGGGCGAACCCCATCCCGGTTTCCGACTTCTACAAACGGCCGCCGATGACGGGTTTCCAACTTTCGCCCAACGGAAAATACCTCGCCGCTGTCGTACCGATTGGCCAGCGTCGCAACGTCGCCGTCATCGATCTCGAGACGCGAAAGGCTTGGCCCGTCACCTCCATCACCAAGCAGGACATCGGCGGCTTCGTATGGGCGAGCGACGATCGTCTGCTCTTTTTCCTGGACAACGAGGGCAACGAGTCGCGCGGTATTTTTGCAGTGGACCGTGATGGCAAGAACCCGAAGATGCTCATCGAGCCGCCCGAGTCGCAGATGCGTGCGGGACGTTTCGAGGTACTCGGCGCCGACATCGTCTCGCTCATGGAAAACGATCCGGAGCGGGTGCTGATCTCGGTGTCACGCGTCCAAGAGGAAGGCATCGTTCAGGACATCGAGACGCTCAACATCTACACCGGCAAGCGCCTTCGCAAGATCAAGAACCCCGGAAAGATCACGAGCTGGATCGCCGATCGCAATGGCGAGGTCATCGGTGCCGTGCGCGTCGACGGCGTCGAGACCTCCTTCCTCTTCCGAGACGGCGAGTCCAAAGAATTCGAGGAGTGGTCGCGCTCGCGAACCGGCCAGCCGAGCTGGTCGCCTTCGTACATCAGTCAGAATCGCGAGAAGTGGTACGTCTCCTCGCGTCTCGATGCTGCGGGCAATGCTCGCGACAAAGCAGCCATCTTCCGTTTCGATCCCAAGACCCGAAAGATCGGGGAGCTCGTCTACGAACATCCGGATGTCGACGTGGGCGGTGTACTGGGTTCGCGTGTCGCCGACGACATGATCGGCGTGTCGTATTCGGCAGACAAACCCCAGCAAGTCATCTTTGACCCGACGATCAAGGCGCTGCAGAGCACACTCAAGGCTCGTTTCCCGGATCAGCAGGTGTTCCTGTCGAGCGCCTCACGCGACGAACAGAAGATGATTTTTGCCGTTACATCCAGCACGAATCCCGGACGATTCTTCCTCTTCGATCGCGGCAAGAATGCCTTCGAAGAGCTCGCCTCGGTTCTGCCGTGGCTCAAGGAACCGCAACTCTCACCCATGAAGCCGCTCAAGATCGCCGCACGCGATGGGCTGATGCTGCCGTCTTATCTCACGATTCCGCGGCAATCGAGCGGCAAGAATCTCCCGCTGGTGCTCATGCCTCACGGCGGACCGCGAGCCCGCGATTTCTATGGCTTCGATCCCTTGGTTCAGATCATGGCCAACCGCGGTTACGCAGTGCTGCAGGTCAACTTCCGCGGCTCGGTCGGCTACGGTCTCGCGTTCGATAAAGCGGGATGGCGCGAGTGGGGCGGCGCAATGCAGCAAGACCTCATCGATGCGCTTAAGTGGACCATCGCCGAGGGCATCGCCGATCCACAACGTATCTGCATCTTCGGTGCAAGCTACGGCGGCTACGCGACCATGATGGGGCTCGTTCAAAACCCCGAGCTCTTCAAGTGCGGCATCAACTACGTCGGAGTCACCGATCTGCCCTTGCTGTTGCGCACGATCCCTCGCGCATGGGAACCCCTGCGCGAAGACATCAAGCTGCAGATTGGTGAGGGCAAAAGCGATCTCGCAGAGCTCGAAGCACGCTCGCCCACGCGTTTTGCCGATCGCATCAAGGCGCCGGTGCTCATGGCTTACGGTGCCCGCGATCCGCGCGTCGTGCTCGAACATGCACGAATGATGGAACGCGAGCTCAAGAAAAACTCTGTCCCCTACGAGCTCATCGTCAAAAAAGACGAAGGGCACGGTTACGCCAAGTTCGACAACCAAGTCGAGTTTGGTGAAAAAGTCGTGGCTTTCCTCGACAAGCACATCGGCGCCGGCGCGGCAGGGTCTGCACCGGCTGCCACCTCGACGGCCTCGACGCTCGACACCCCTTGAACGAGTCCAAACCTTGATCAGTCGCGCAACGTTCCGTACCCACGACGGAACACCGCTCGCCATTTACGACTGGCCGGTCGAGGGGGCGACCCTCACGACGCTAATCGTTCATGGTCTAGGCGAACATGCCGGTCGCTACGAACTGCTCGCCCGATGGCTCAACTTGAAGGGCGTCGCGGTGCGCGCGTACGATCAATTCGGGCATGGGCATTCCGAAGGACCGCGCGGCGGCCTGTTGCGAGAGGGTCAACTCCCCGAGCATCTAGGCGACTTGGCTGCGGCGACGATGACCGAACCCTCGTTCGCGGGCCGGCCGCTCGCGCTGATCGGTCACAGTCTGGGCGGGCTCATCGTCGCCTCGGCAATTCGGCGCGGTCTCGTCGCTCCTAAACTGGCCGTGCTCTCCTCGCCTGCACTCGCCGTGCGTATGGCGTCATGGCAACGCGCCGCGGTCAAAGTATTACCGCGTCTCGCACCCGCGCTCACCCTCGGTAACGGCCTCGATCCGAGCAAACTCTCGCATGACCCGCAGGTCGTCGCGGATTACCTTGCAGATCCGCAAGTTCACGACCGCATCTGCGCGCGGCTCGGTGCTTTCGTGGCGCTGGAAGGCGAAAACGTGCTCGCATCAGCGAGTCGTTGGGCAACGCCCACCTGTGTGCTTTATGCTGGAGACGATCGTGCAGTCGACCCTTCAGGTAGCCGCGCATTTGCCGCAGCTGCGCCATCGAACATCGTCAAAGCGCAGTGCTTTCCCGCGATGTATCACGAGATCTTCAATGAACCCGATCGCGCCCTCGCGCTTAGCGCCCTCGAAACAGCGCTCGCTGGCGTGGCATGAGCAACGCCCAGATGATCGCGGCAGACACGGCAACCGCACCTGAAATAGCTGCCGTGCGCACCCCCTCAGTGATACTCGCTTCACCGAGAAACACGCCGACTGCCGCCCAGACGAATACTGCGCCGTAAGCCGCATTGCGGGTCACCGCAACCATCCAGACGTAGACCGCCGTCGCGCCAGACACCGTGGCGAGGGCCCACGCGTCCATCGAGAGCCCGAACGGATACCAGCCCATGTCGAAGAAAAGCGTCGCGAGATTGACGAGGGTGGCCGTCGTGATCCAACCGAAGTAGATCGCGAACACGCCATCGACACACAGGAACTCACCCGTTGAAGGCGGCGCAAGTCGACGCAAGCGCGTGAAGATCACGATGAGCGTGGCGAGGATGAACAGCATGATCACGACACTCAACAACACCTGACGGTAGTGCCAGGCGAAAATCCAGGCGGCATTGCCAAGCGCATTGAGCAGATACGGGTTGGTGATCGTCCCGATGCGCGAGCGAATTCGCGGCGAGCCGCGCCACGCGGCGATTCCGAATGCCAGAAGACCGAGGTAGATGACCGACCAAATCGAGAACACATATCCCGGCGGCGTGAAGCCGGTCGGATAAAGCCGAGAGAGCTCACCCGTGTTGAGGCCGTTGATCGGGACGATGTTGGCTGCCGCGTTCACGATGAGTACCATGACGGTGGCGAGCAGCGGAAAGAAGGAGCGATCCATATGACAACCTCCTGGCGTACCATCCTACTCATCTCGCTGCTCGGGCTAGGAGCTTGCTCGACGATGACTCTGGACGGCCGACTTATCGATACCCGCTATCAAAGCACTAATCACGATAGCCGGGTGCGTTATTTGATTTTGCACTTCACTCAGCTCGATTTCGACCGCTCGGTCCAGGCTCTCACCCGGGCGGAGGGTCCTCGCCGGGTCAGCAGCCATTACCTCATCGGGCTCGAGCCGCCCGCCATCTTCCGCTTGGTCGACGAAGATCGCCGCGCCTGGCACGCCGGCCAAAGCTTTTGGCGAGGCGACACCCAGCTCAATGCCAGTTCCATCGGTATCGAGATCGTGAATATGGGCGACGACGGCGCACCCGGGGTCAATTTCGCCGATTTTCCGCCCGCCCAGATCGACGCCGTGGTGTCCCTCGTTCGTGACATCGTCACCCGACACCGGATCGCGCCTCATCGGGTGCTTGGCCACAGCGATATCGCCCCTCAGCGCAAGACGGACCCCGGCCCGAAGTTTCCATGGCGCCGCTTGGCGGAGGAGGGGCTCGTTCCGTGGCCCGACCCGGCGGCGGTCGCCGCAGCCCTGCCCGCCCATCAAGCCTCCCTGCCGCCGGTCAGCTGGTTCCAGCAACAACTCGATGCCGTCGGCTTCGAAATCCCGCGTCATGGGGAGTTCGATGACGCGACCCGACGGGTGATCGCCAACTTCCAGATGAAATACCGACCCGCCAAGTTCGACGGCCAACCCGACGCCGAGACGGCCGCGCTACTCGAGGTGGCCGGTCGCCCCGCGGGTTGGGTAATCCGAGATCAATCGGGCGGCTGGGCGCCCTATAAGCCCGATTAAGGGCCCCAAGTCAGGGGATGGCGTCGAAGGACGGCACCACCGTCGGCGTCGAGGTACCGGCCGGCGCGAGAGTGCTGTTGCCGAGCTGCTTGGCGGAGTTGTCACCCCAGGTCCAGGTGGTTCCCTCGGACCCGATAGCCGCCGCGAACGACAGCCCTCCGATGTCCACCGCAATCGCGCCGCTCACCACGCTCACCGGGCCGAATGTGTTGCGCGCGGTCGTCCCACCATCGCCGAGCGAACCGGCGTCATTGGCGCCCGCCGCGACGAGCAAGCCGTCGGCGCCGAGCACGATCGTGCCGCGATCGCCGGCCGCGGCATCGATCACGTTGCGGCGAATGGCCGAGGGGATCCCGATATCTGCAGGCGCCCCGGTTCCGAAGCCGAGCTGACCGTCGACATTTTCGCCCCAGACGTAAAGACCCCTGCGTTGACTGATGGCCGCAGAGACATCGCCGCCCGCACGAATTCGCTGGATCTGAGTGAGTCCGGTCGGGGTCGGTACCCTCGCCGGCTTGAAGGTGCCATCACCGATCTGCCCTGAAGCATTGGAACCCCACGCCCAAACGCTGCCGTCTTGGCGCAGCGCGAGAACATGATTGTTACCCGCAGCGATCTGGACGACGTCGACGAGCGGAGTGAAAACAGGCAGGGATGCCGGATCTCGACCTCCGTTCCCCAACTGACCGAAGTTGTTGGCTCCCCAGGAAAACACCCGTCCGTCCGTCAGCAACACGGCCGAATGAAACCGACCGGCGGCTACCGACGTCGCAGGCCCCGGCAGGGCGACCTTCACCGGCGCCGCCCTGAAGAGCAAATCACCGAGGCCGAGCTGCCCAGATTCGTTTCCGCCCCACGCGTAGACCTCGCCGTTATCCAGCAGCACGAGCGCATGCGAACCGCCGGCTGCGATCTGCCGAGCCGTACGGCCTGCCGGTAGCGTGACGGTGCCGATCGTGTCGCTCGTCGGACCGACCGTGCCGTCACCGCGCTGCCCATCCGTGTTGTAGCCCCAACTGGCGATCGTGCCGTTGCCTCGACGCACAAGCGTGAAGGAGGTGCTGGCCGAGCCCGACTTGCTGAGAGCAACCTGAGCCGCGGTCGAGGGCACGGCAGCGACATTGCCCGCTACGACACGCAGCGTGGCGATACCGCTCGTGATCGAGCCCAACGAATTGCGAACGACGACGGCGTACTCGGTACTGTCGTCACTGGCCGCAGCGGCGTTCAAACGAAGTAGGCGACTCGTCGCGCCTGCGATCTCGACGCCGTTACGACGCCATTGGTACTGGAGATTTCCGCCGCTGGCACTGACGCCGAACGTGACGGGATCACCCTCAATCACCGTCTGCGACACGGGCTGAATCGTCAACGCGGGATTTCCGAGCACCGTAAGCGTGACCGACTGACTCGCCACGACGCCGCCCGGGTTGACGACGAGAGCAGTGATGAGCGCGCCGTCATCGCCAGCGACCGTGCTCGAGAGGGTGTACGTCGCCGTATTGGCGCCGGGAATAGGTTGATCGTCGCGCAGCCACTGGTATTGCAGCTGCTCGCCTGTCGCCGTGACCGTGAACGTGGCCGAGGCCCCGACATTGACCGTGACGGAAGCTGGTTGTGCCGTGATGGTTGGACCGGCTTTGACCGTGAGCGTCGCCTCGCTGCTCGTGACCGAACCTTGAGCGTTCGACACCCTGACCGAAAATTTGGCGCCATCGTCGGCAGCCGTCACGGGATCGGTGATGTAGGCTGAGTTCGTGGCACCGGCAATCGCCGCGCCATTGCGCAGCCACTGAAAGGTTAGTGGCGGCTTTCCCGACACACCAAAGTCGAACTTGGCCTGCTGACCGACGAAGGCGATGCGATCTTTGGGCTGGTCGGTAATCGTCGGCGCTTCGGGCCCCGCACTGGAGAGACAACTCGACAGCGCGAGCAGAAGGGTCAGGGCGAGTGCCGGCCTCAAGAGGCGGCTGAGCAAGGCGCGGGGTGACATCTGCGAGATTCTATCCGAACTGCGGCTTGAACGCCCCGAGCGCACCGATCGTAAAAAGCAGCACCCAGAGCACGACGAGTGCCCAAGTGGCCTTGCGCATCAGCCCCTGAAACTCGGCATTGACGGCGTCGGTCGCGCGATCCGCCGCGATGGCGGGCAACGCCGAGCGATAAGCCTCCCGAATGTAATAGCGCACGAAAATACCGCAGACCATGCCTCCGGCGAACAGCAACACCTTGAGCGCGAGCCAATGCGTCGGATAGGGCCAACCCGTGACCAACGACCATAAACCGGTCCCCGCGAAAAAAGCGATCAACGGGTAACGGATGCGCCAATCCCAGCGTGCGAGCGCCGGACCCCCCGGTGATTTACGACGCCAGTGGACCATCCACATGAACCAGAACCAGACCCCCGAGACGATCCAGAGCATGATCATCCAGCCGCCCGAGATCGGTACGAGACCGAGCATCGAGGCGAGCGTGAAGCCGAGCGGGACCGACATGATCATGGCGTTGCGGACATGCTGGTCGACGTCGAGCAGGAAGTCCCAGAGGCGCATGCGCTCGGCGCCGGAGAGCGTCGTGGTGCGAGCGACGTAATGCGTCAGCGCATTGATGACGAGCTCGCTTCCGAGCCAATAGCCCATCACGAGAACGTGGGCCCATTTGATTAACGCGTAAGTAGTCATGCCTGATCCAGTGCGATGCGTCGGCCCGTTCCGGGCGGCACACAGGTGAAGGTGATCGGCTGAGTGACCGTTACGAGACCCCTCAACTCGGTATCACTACGAACGCCGCCGCCTCGCATCGCCCAGTTCCCGTCACCCTGCAGCAGAGCGCTAAACGGCGTCCCGTTCACCGTCGCACGGGCGACGAGATCGCAGACCCGTCTCGGTGCAACGGTCTGAGCCTGCCCTCTCAAGAGGGCGAGACGTCCTTCGATGGTCTCGCTCGCCCCCGGTCGCCAGGTGAGCTGCTGGCCCACGATCGGAAACAAGTCGGAATCGAATGCGAGCACAAAAGCCGTGACCTGCCGTCGCGTCTCGGCAGCCGGGGCAGGAAAGAGAAACACGGGGTCTCGGAAAAAGTTGTCGAGAGTGTCGAGCGTCCCGTCGTGACTGAAACCGAAGCCGCGGATTTGTGCTCCGGCGATCGCACCGTTATCGGCACTGAAACCGAACATCCCGACTTTCGTGTACATGTTGCGAAGTTGCGGGATCTTGAAGTTCTCCGTGATTCGCCCACCCTCGAACGTCATGAGTCCGTTTGTCCCGAACTGCCCGCTGTTGGGTCGAAGTCGATGGCAGTTGTCGCAGGAGCCAAGCAAGGTGATCGGGAAATTCATGTAAATGTCGCGCCCTGCAGACTCTTCCGCCGTCAATGAATTATCGAGTGCGCGCACGGGATTGGGAGGCATCGCCAATTGCATCGCGAAGTCGGTGAACGTCTGCATCTGCGCCGGCGATATCGGCGTCTCGCGTCCAAGCAAACCGACGAAAGCCCCGTTGAATTCTTTGAACGCCGCTTCTTCTAGACTTTCGGTCTGCCCTCGCACCACCGCGCGAGACGTGCCCGTGCGATCACCCCGCCAATGCATGGGTCCGTTTCCCCGCATCCCGCGCAGCGTCTGCGTGGTCATCGGTCCCTTGAGCGGATGGAAACGGATGGTCGTCCTCGGGCTCAAAGGAAGATAAGCGTTCGGATTCGACTGGGTCCGATCGTCCGGATTGCCGAGATCCCAGGCGAGATGATCGAGGTCGCCGAACACATGACAGCTTCCGCAGGAGACCGTTCCGTTCGCCGAACTGAGCGTCGCATCGTAAAGAAAGCGGCGCCCCTCCTTGATGGCAGCACTCTCCGGCGAAAAAAGATTCCGGGTCGACAGCACGGACCGATTGGCAGTGTCGACGACAACGACCGCGTGAGCGATCTGCGAATACACGAATAGTCGATTGCCCGATGCGTTGATCGCGAGACCCGCAGGCCCTGCCGGTACGTCGATATGTCGACTCGAATCGGGGGAATAGCTTCCGGAAACGAGCGATGACGTCGGCAAGGCCGCAACCTTCGACGACCCGAAGGCAGCGGTGTAGAGCGTGTCCCCACTCGGACTGAAGACCAAGGCCGTCGGCTGTGACAGGGATTTCGCTTTCTCCGCGGCAGGCAAACTCGCACCTTGCGGGAGCGCGAAATTGACGTGCGGATTGAGGTGAACCGGAGTCACGGCGCCGGAAGAAGGCGTGATCACCGTCACACGACTCTCGGCGATTCGGCCGCGCACCGTGGTGTTGCCGCGCTGACCCGAACCTTCGAATCGTACTTCGTTGAACGCCTCGGTATTCGTCACGAACAGTCGGCCATCTGCAGGACTGACCGCCATGTTGAAGAGTGTGGTGCCGACACCCGAGTGCCGCGCACTCACCGCCGGCGTCGCCGCTGCGGCATCGATCGTGAAGACGTCTTCATCAGGTAGCGTGAACTTCACGCGGTTCGACCAGTCGTTACGCGCCTCATCGCGCCACACGGCGCCGTCGAATCGAACGATCAAACCGGTCGCTGGCGCCTGAACGCCGTCAACGCTCGTGCTGATCCCGGGTTTTGGAATATTGAGCGCATCACGATGAAGCACGGTCGTGCGGTTGCCCGACATGAACGACGCCGCATACACCGTTCGTCCGTCGTTACTGACAGCCAACGCTCGAGGCACGTCCGACGGAAGCGTCAACACGGAGAGCGGCTTTCCGTTCAAAGAATCATCCAATTGAGCCGCGTCGTAGACCCAGATATCGGCACGTCCTGTCCCAGGCGTGACGAGCGATGCCGACGTGAAGCCCGGGCGGTTTTGTCCGCGGTTCGCGGAAGAGATGAACGCGCGATCACGACCTGCACCAGCGAACACCACGTCGCGAGGCTCATCGCCGACCTGCAAGGTTCGCAGCACGCGCGGCGTACCGTCGAGTCGCACGACGCTCACGGAGTCCGAAAGGTGATTCACTACCCAGACCTCGCTTGCGTTGCGCTCGGCGACGGCTACGGGCTCCAAACCGACGCTGACCGTGCTCGCAAGACGCAGCGTGTCTCCCTCGACCGAATAGATTTCGAGGCAATTGGCTGGTGCGTTGGCCACGTACAGTCGCTGTCCGTCCGAGGACAGCGCCAACGGTCTGACCGGACCACTTTCGAATACGACGAGGCTGTTCGGGGCGGCATCGGCCGTCAGGGTGTCGACCGAGGACCCGCACTGCATCACCGGGCGCTGCAACACCGTGCCGAGGCTGGCATCGATGGGCGACTGGCTGGTCGGCGGCGTAGCTGCGGGCGGTGTCGTGGTGGCGGTGTTGCCGCCCGATTGCCCGCCACCCCCGCCCCCTCCGCACGAAGCGAGAACTGCGATCGAGAAAAAAACTACTGCGGCCTTGTACGCGCTAGAGAACATCATGCCCCACCCGATGACTCGTGAAGTTAGGCCCGTTCCAAGGTCCGGTGCAACTTCCATTTGTGCGAACCTGTGCCTCGTCCTTCGGGTCGTCCGCAGGGCGGCACCCGGTGAAAGTTGGGCGGGAGTTCCGGTAACGTATGGGGCATGCGTTACCTCATGCACGGCTTTGCCGCTTTTTTGCTCTCGTCGATCGCACCATTCGCCTCGGCACAGGGTTTTTCATTGGCGCCTCTGCCCTATGCGCACGATGCGCTGGCACCCGTCATCGACGAACAGACGATGCGCATCCACCATGGTCGCCATCATCAAGCCTACGTCGACAACCTCAACAAAGCCGTGGTCGCCTCGCCTGCGCTCGCAGGTCTCACGCTCGAGGCACTTTTGGCCGAGGCGTCCAAGGCCGGCGATGCCGTGCGCAACAATGGTGGCGGTCATTGGAACCATACGTTCTTCTGGCAATCGATGACGCGTCCGGGACAAGGGGGCTCACCCTCGCCCGATCTGCTGGCCGCGATCAATCGCGACTTCGGCTCGCTCGATCAATTCAAAGCAGCGTTCCGTGCCGCTGGCCTCGCTCGTTTCGGCTCGGGCTGGGCGTGGCTCATCGTCACACCCGACGGCAAGCTCAAAGTGTCATCAACGCCGAATCAAGATAATCCCCTGATGGATATCGTTGCCGATCGGGGACAGCCGATCCTGGGCAACGACGTATGGGAACACGCCTACTATCTTCAATATCAAAACCGTAGAGGCGACTACCTCGACGCCTGGTGGCAGCTCGTCGATTGGACCGTCATTTCACGTCGCTACGCCGACTCTAGAAAGTAAACCCCACCAAGGCCTCTCGCGGCATGCTGAAATTCCTCAAATCCGATATCGGAGCCGGCACCCTGCTCGTGGTTGCCGCACTCATCGCCATGACGCTCGCCAACTCGCCGCTGGCCGAGCTGTACAACGGGACGCTCAGCACCAAGATCCGTATCGGTCTCGACGGTTTTGGTCTCGAAAAATCCGTGCTGCTGTGGATCAACGATGCCCTGATGGCCGTGTTCTTCCTGCTCGTCGGTCTCGAAATCAAGCGCGAGCTGGTCGAGGGCGAGTTATCGGATCGACGCCGCGCCGCGCTGCCGGTGATGGGTGCGATCGGGGGCATGGTCGTCCCGGCCGGCATCTACGCCGCCATCAACTTCGACAGCCCGGCTACTCTTTCGGGGTGGCCGATTCCCGCAGCGACGGATATCGCTTTTGCGCTTGGAGTGCTATCACTCGTCAAGCGTCATGTCGTCCCCGGTCTGCGCGTGTTTTTGCTGGGCCTCGCCATCATCGACGACCTCGGCGCCATCATCCTGATCGCCATTTTGTTCACGGCCGATATCTCGAGCCAGGCCCTGACACTCGCGGGCGTATGCATTGCCGTACTCGCGTTGTTTAATCGGTTCGGCGTCGAGCGTTTGTGGCCCTATCTCGTAGTGGGCTTCTTTCTTTGGTTGGCGGTCCTGAAATCGGGCGTTCATGCCACGCTCGCGGGAGTCGTCATCGGCACCATGATTCCGCGCAAAGCGATGCCGAAACTCGAGCACGCGCTGCATCCCTGGGTGACATTCGGCATCATGCCGATCTTCGCTCTGGCCAACGCCGGCGCCTCGTTGGAAGGTGTGGGTTTACATACTTTCACTGAGCCCGTCGCGCTCGGCATCATCCTAGGGCTTTTCGTAGGCAAACAACTCGGCGTCTTCGCTGCCTGCTGGCTCGCGGTACGTAGCGGCATCGCTCAACTGCCCGCGGGCAGCAACTGGGCGTCCTTGCACGGTGTCGCCATCATCACCGGTATCGGGTTCACGATGTCGCTCTTCGTCGGATCCCTTGCGTTCACTTCGAACGACTACGACACGGCGGTAAGACTGGGTGTGCTGACGGGCTCGGCGCTTTCGGCAGTCGTCGGATGCGTTTGGCTCGTGATGCTGAGCCGAACTCGCTGACGAGCGCGAGTACGCGAATCGCGCGAGCGCTCGATCGATGCAGATTTCTTAGATGCGTGGGTCGGCCGTCGACATCATGATCGACAGCGGATCGAGTCGCCGAGCTCCCTCGAAAATATTGACGTATCCCGGATCATCGAGACGGTCGATTCGAACGAGTGTGCGCGCACGCGGTGCGTGAATGAAACGACCGTCGCCGAGGTAGATGCCGACGTGGGAGTTGGCGGCGCCGCGAGTGTTAAAGAAGACGAGATCGCCCGGCCGCAGATCTTCCTCCGCTACGGGAGAACCGACGGAGGCGAGCTGGCGCGACGTGCGCGGCAGTGCGATGCCGAGTGCTTCGCGATACACGTGGTTGACGAGTCCGCTGCAATCGAAGCCGCTCTTGGGGTTGCTGCCTCCGAAGCGGTACGGGACACCGATGTTTTGCAGCGCCCGATTGACCACGCCCTGCATCAGGATCGATTGCAAACTGAACACCGGGGCGGCTTGCTCAGCCGCCTTGTCGGTCTCGGCGTCGGCTCGAACCGGCTGCGCAAACGCCATCCCCATCGCAGCGAGCACTGCGATCAAACCATGACGAGAATGGGGGGTCTTGCGGGCCTGCATGGCGACGAACCGGAGTCCTGCAAATTTCGGGTTGGGGAGTGTATCGGCCCTGATCGAGCGTTGCCACACTGACAGCCGTCCCAAAGCTGAGTTCCCCACCAAGCGGCCCCGACGCCCCGGACCCCCGGGGTCCTAATAGAATGTCGCCATGGTCGACCCCGCTGAACGGTCCGCATTCTGGCAACTGCAGTTCTGCGTGTTTTTATGGGGTTTCACGGCCATTCTGGGCCGTCTCATCGAGCTGCCCGCCACGGCGCTGGTCATTTGGCGCATGGCCCTCGCGACAGCCCTCCTCGCGGTCCTTCCGAGGGTCTGGCGGGGGTTGAGGGGGCTGGACCGACGAACCCTCCGGCGTCACGCCGTTGCGGGCTGTGTCATCGGCCTGCACTGGCTCGCCTTTTACGGCTCGATCAAATTGTCGAACGCCTCGGTCGCGGTGGCTTGCCTCGCCCTCGGATCGGTATTCGCGGCCATCCTCGAGCCCATGGTCACCGGGCGCCCACATGATCGCGGCGAATTAATCCTCGGCCTCCTCGCCATCCCCGGCGTCTTGCTGCTCGTCGGGGGCGTACCCCTCGAGATGCGTAACGGCATCGTCGTAGGGATCGCCGCTGCCGCGCTCTCTGCGCTCTTCGGTAGCCTCAACAAACGCAATCTCGATCCGCAAGCCGATCTGGCGGCAGTCACTGCGCTCCAGATCGGGATCGGCACCGCGTTCATCACTTTGCTCGGCATTGCCATGTTCGGCGTGGAGGTCGCCTTCACGCCGCCGAGCGTAACCGACTTCGCATGGCTGCTCGTGCTCGTCGTCGCCTGCACGCTGCTGCCGTTCATGCTTTGGCTCCGTGCCTTGCGCCACGTCAGCGTGTTCACGACACAGCTGTCTCTCAACCTCGAGCCTGTTTACGCGATCGTGCTGGCCGCATTGCTCTTTCGCGAATACGCCGATCTCACCCTGACCTTTTATGTAGGTGTACTGATCATTCTCTCGACCGTATTCATCCAGCCAAAGATTTTGAAGCGATGACGATCTACCTGCCCTCGCCCGCTTGCGCACCGACCGCCGATGCACTCGAGAATTTTTGTGCGGGCGCGAATCGAGCGTTACCCGATGTGGCGCTGACCCCCGACCTGCTCGATGTACGGTGGATCGGACTCGATGAGCCGAGCACCCAGCGAGTCTTCGAGCTGATTCGCCAGCGTGACAAACGCGGTACGTTCTCGCTGCCCTGGATCATCGAAAAAACCCAGAGCCGTACGCCCCATGTCGGCAACTGGATCGCCCTCATCGATCTCTCAGGCCGTCCGGTCTTGTTGACCCGCACGGTGAGAGTCGACTCCGCCGTATTTGGTTTCGTCGAACCGCGACATACGGCCATCGATGGCTCGTCGGTGCGCGACCCCGCCGTCTGGATACCGCTGCACACGCAGTACTGGAATACCCACCTCGCTCCGTTCGGGCTTTCGGTCACCCCGGAGATGCCGTTTTGGATCGAGGAATTCGTTCTCGTGTACGACGCCGAAAACTGCGGTATAACCGGCGCCGGAGGGTGAAACCATGTCAGGCACTGCAAAGAAAGGCATCAAGGCGCGACTCATCTCGTGGGCCATGAAGAAAATGATGGCCGGAGCCGGCGGTCCTCCCGGATCGGGCGGCGGAGGCCCCCCACCTTGGGTCAAGGCGATGATGGCGGGCGGCGGCAATCAGAGCATGGCGGCCATGCTGGCCACCTCGAGCGGATTCGAGGGTCGCGAGAAGTTATTGGGTGATGCGGTATCCATGGCGTTACGCACGCTCGACGACAACACGACCTACCCGCACGACATGAACGACGCGCTCGTCAAAATGCACTTGAGCTCGGTGCAGTTCGCCAAAGACAACGGTCGCATCGCGGACTACGTCGCCCATGATGTGAAGACCATGCAGCCCATGCTACAGCGCCTTAAAGGCATGATAGAAAAAACCGGCGAAAAAGAAATCGCGCTCGCCGGCATCTTTGATCGCACCACCTGTCTCTATCAGCTCTGCCTCGATCTCAAGTCCGAGCCCGGGAAGCGGTCCTTCACGTTCCCTTACACCAAAGTTTTGGAGCTCTCTCGGAAGTCGGGCGAGTTCAACCTCACCGATCGTGACGTGCACGAGCTTTGGATGAAGCCGCGTCTGAAGGGTTACGCCGAGGTTCTCGGTGTCACGCTCGACATCTCCGACATCGGACCCGACAACAAAGTCACGGTCGCCCTAGCCGCCTGACCCTCAGGGAGTCGGCGCGTCGGGCTGGGCTTCGGGCGCCGCCTTCACGAAGGGTGCAAGGCTTCGGCAATGCGCATCGATGCCGACGATCACCGGGTAAGGTGTGAGATCGCAGCCGAAACGCCGAGCGTTGTACATCTGCGGCACGAGACAAGCGTCGGCGAGCGTCGGTCGATCGCCGAAACAATGGCGTCCGTCCGTCGACCAGCGCTTGACCTGAACCTCGAGCGCCTCGAATCCGACTCCGATCCATTGACGGATCCAGCGCGTGACCGCTTCGTCATTTGCCCCAAATTCGCTGCGCAGATAATTGAGTACGCGCAGATTGTTGAGCGGATGGATGTCGCAGGCCACGCTGAGCGCCATCGCCCTGACCGTCGCACGATCGGCCGGGCCCGCCGGCAGCAAAGGTTGCTCCGGATGAGTCTCATCGAGATATTCGATGATCGCGAGGGACTGCGTGACGATGTCACCCCCCGACTGCAATGCAGGTATCAACCCCTGCGGATTGATCGACAGGAATTCGGTCGTTCGGTGCTCACCCTGCAGCAAGCTATGGCTCGCTTGCGTGAACGACAACCCCTTCAGATGCAACGCGATCCGTACCCGATACGCAGCCGAGCTACGCCAGAAGTCGTGCAAAATCATTGAGGTAGCCCAATGACGATCTTGATGTCCGCGACGCCCTCGACACCACCCTCGATCACATCGCCCACCGTCACGGCGCCGACGCCCGCAGGCGTCCCGGTGTAGATGAGATCTCCCGCCTCGAGACCCATCGACGCCGAAATTTCGGCGATCACCTCGGGCACCGACCAGATGAGATCGGCGATATCCCCCTGCTGGCGACTCACACCGTTGACCGAGAGCCAGATCCGCCCGCTCTGCGGGTGACCAATTTCCTCAGCCATCACGAGTGCCGAGCACGGCGCAGAGTGATCGAAGCTCTTGCCCCACTCCCAGGGTCGACCTAAATCTTTGGCTGCATTCTGCAGATCGCGCCGGGTGAGATCGATACCCACCGAATACCCCAAAACATGAGCATTCGCATCCGCTGCGGGAATGTTCCGACCCGCGCGACCGATGGCCACCACCCACTCGATTTCGTGATGCAAATTTTTCGTCTGCGGCGGATAAGGGACGACGACGCCGTTTTCCACCAAGGCGTCGGCTGGTTTCTGGAAGAAAAAAGGCGGCTCGCGCTCGGGGTCTTTACCCATTTCTTTTGCATGCGCCGCATAGTTTCGCCCGACACAATAGATACGACGGACGGGGAATCTTTGATCACTCCCGCGCACCGGCAAGGAAGCCCTTGCGGGAGGGTCGATGACGAAAGCAGGTTGAGCGCTCATGCCGAGGCGAGACTCAGGTCGGTGGCCGTCCCGGCGGAATGGCTAGCGCCGAGGCCGCGCGCTTCGACCGCAGGAACGGATACAGCAATTGCACGTACCATTTTTCGTGACCATAGCTTCGATCGTCCGCCAGCCCGTAAGCCGGTGGAAACTTGCGCGTGATCACGGCCGTTCCGAAAAGCACGTCCCAGAAAAAAAGCAGATTTCCGAAATTGCCCGAGTAGTGACCGATGCCGTCTTTGTCAGATAGCGCGTGGTGGGCATGGTGCGTGGCAGGCGTCGAGATCGTACGCTCGACCACCCACATCAGCGGTCGCAGAGCCGGAATGCGATAGAGCGCCTCGTCCCAGCGCCAGTTGCAGTGGGCGCCGATGATCACGGACAGTTTGACGAAGATGTACCCGATGTACACCCAACCGAATCCCAAAAACACCAAGAGGCCGGACAACCACAGCCCCGGCATGAAGGCGTAGTACAGGGCGTTGTTGCGATACACGATGCGCACGCTCATGTAGCTCGCCGAGTGGTGCGCCCGATGCAAGGGCCACATCACGCTCGTGTGTGACAGCCGGTGCCAGAGATATTGCGTGAGGTCGTCGGCGATCAGCAACGTCCCCAGCATCGCCCACCACGGCCAGTCGACGAGCGCACCGCGATATTCGGGTATCAAGGCGCTGCACAACGCGGCGGCGGCAAGACCCACAGCCCCCGAAACGATCGGGAACATCACGAGCACGGCAAGATCGAGCCTATTGTCCTCGGGATCGGCCTCCCTCGGGAAAAACCCACCGCGCGCGAGTTCGACTACCGCGAAGAGCGACAAGAGCCCGAGAACGATGATGACTTGGACTTCGACGGGATCGAGCATGGCAAAAGTGTACCCGATCGCACCGCGTGGGATACTTCCCCCCATGGCGATCGTCTACACCATTGGGGAGTCCGTCCTGGGGTTTACTTTGGCGGCCGCGAGTCCCAAGGGCGTCTGCATGCTGGCATTCGCCGACTCTCGGCGCGAACTCACCCAGGATATCGCGCGACGGTTCCCTGACGCCGAACCCGTATCACCACGAGATCCCGCGCTCCCGTGGCTTCGGCGAGCGGTGAGGCACGTCGCGACACCATGGGAGGACCCAGCCTTTCCTCTCGACATGCAGGGAACCGACTTCCAAAGAAAGGTATGGCGTGCCTTGAGACGGGTGCCTGCAGCCCGCACGGCAAGCTACCAGGACATCGCGCGCGCCATCGGCTCGCCCAAAGCGACGCGTGCCGTCGCCGGCGCCTGCGGCGCGAATCCCGTCTCCATCGCCGTTCCCTGCCACCGCATCGTCCACCGCGACGGCTCGATTTCGGGATACCGCTGGGGCGTCGAGAGAAAGCGAAAACTGCTCGCTCTCGAGGCCCAGCACGCAGCTCGAGACACCAAATAAGCAACTTTCGGCCGGGTCTACTTTCGCCTCAACACCGGTGCGGCGCGATCCCAGCACGTGCTCTCGATGCTCACGCGCTCGCAACTCCGACGAGGATACTGACCATTCATTCGTCGAAGGTTCACGACGTCCAGCCCGGCCTGATAACACTCGCAAGCCTCGCTCTCGAGCATGTCTCGATTGAGCACCGTGAGATAGCCGCGGCTGTACTCCACCATGCCGTCTCGCTGCAGGCGCCCCACCGTGTTGGTGACCGCCTCGCGCCGTACGCCGAGAAAGTGAGACATCATCTCGTGGGTGATCTTGATCACGCGAGAGGGCGAGCGATCTTGGACCGAAAGGATCCATCGACACATCCGCTGATCAAGTCGGTGACGACAGTTGCAGGTGATGGTCTGCGCCATCAATCTGATTTGCGAAAACGTGTACTGGAAGACCGACTGTTGGATCGGCTGCGCATCGAGAAACCGTCGGCGCAACTCGTCCTTGTCGATTCGGAGCGCCGTTCCGCCCTGCAAGGCCACCATTCTCACTGGCCCCGGCTTCTGATCGAACAAGGACTCGAGTCCGATCACACCCTCGCTGCCAACTATCAGGAACTCGGCCGAAAAACTGTCCTTGAGCACGTAATCCATCGACACGATGCAACTGAGCGGAAAAATCACGTCCGAGGAACGCGCTCCGATCTCACGGAAAATTTGCCCATCCGACAGGCTGATCGATTCCAGCCGTGCCGCCAGGCTTTCACGCAACTCCATCGGTAGCGAAAAAAGCAACTCGTTACGATCCAATTCTTTGACAGAAACCATCTTTAACCCCGCTTGATTCCGAACGTCTTCAATGTAGGAATCCGGCGCCAAACGATCTGTGCGAAACCGCACCTAAACAATAGGTTACGCGCGATATTGAATGCAATTTATCTAGACTGTCCCTGCGCCCTGAGATGCTCGCGAGCAACCGCCAATCCGCGGTTGGCGTCTTCAAAGAAATTGGGCGAGTGCTCGGCTGCCTGCGCGAAATAGCGCATGGCGACCTCATAATCTTTGCGTCGCAACGCATGCTCTCCGAGCCGCTGATAGGCCCAGGGCTCGGAAAGCGTCTCGAGATAAGATCCGAGAGCGCCCGCATATTCCCCGTCGATCGCAAAGAGATCTCCACGCACGATCCAGGTGACCGGCATCGGCTCGTCCACGATGCCGGAGATCGCTGCCTTCGCTTCGATGAAACGTCCAAGATTCATCAGTGCCCGAGCGCGATAAGTTCGTAGCTCAACCGACCCCGGCTCGCGAGAGAGTCCATCTTCGTAGATCGAGAGCGCGCGCGAAAACTCGTTGCGCTTTTCGCTCGCGAGCCCCATCCCGATCGAAGCCCGCCGCGAGTCGGGCGAATGCTGGACCGCAGCCTCGAACGAGGTTAGCGCCTCCGCGTAACGGCCCGCATCGAGCAACAAAAATCCGAAGCTTTCGTGTACGGCACCATTATTCGGGTTGCGCGCGAGCGCGAGTCGCCATGCCTTTTCGGCCATCTCGCGATTGCCCAGTGTTCGATGCAGGTTACCTGCTCGAACGAGCGCCCGATCATCCGTCTTGTCGAGCTGTTCGGCGCTCATGTAGTGGTAAAACGCCTGATCGATCTTGCCGTCACGAGCGGCGATATCTCCTTGAGCGAGCAATAGACTGACCCGCTCAGCGCGATGCGCAGGGTCAGCCGGTTGAACGGCTTCACTTGCCGGGTCCGCCTGGGTGGTCGACGTCGTCGAGGTCGTCGAGGTGGTCGTGCACCCTGCCGACGAGACCACGAAAACGAGTAGCCATCTTTTCAAGGCCATAGCTGCGCCCTCCTTTAGGTTTGGAAGTTCTCGTAGATCTTGATGACGGCTGGGCCGACGGCCACGAGAAAGAATGAGGGAAACTCGCAGAGCACCAGCGGGAAGATCATCTTCGTGCCGGTTTTGGCGGCACGCTCTTCGGCGACGCGCATCCGCTGATCGCGGAACTCGCTTGAATACACGCGCAAAGAATCCGCAATACCCGTGCCGAGCTGCATGGTCTGTACGAGTAAGGTTACAAGGCCGCGGATCTCGGGAAGACCTGTCCGTCGATTCAGCCCCTGCAGCGCTGTCGCTCGATCGATGCCCGAGCGGATCTCCGCGTTCACCGATGCGAACTCTTGAGCGAGCTCGGGATGAAGAATACGAACCTCGGTTGTCACGCGCTCGATTGCGGCAGTCAGGCCGAGCCCCGCCTCGACGCAAATCACCAAGAGGTCGAGTGCATCGGGAAAACCGTTACGCAACTTCGCTTGCCGCCGCTTCACCTTGGTAGCCAGCCACCAGTTGGGGCCGAAGACACCTAAGGCAATTCCGGCGATAGGCAACATAACCAACGCTGCCGTGACTTCCGTGGTCGACTCCGGCCACAGCAACCATGTCGCCACGATGGCTGATACAAGCAAAAGGAGCTTACTCAGAACGAAGAGCGATACCGCATTCGGGCGTCTGATTCCGGCGATGAAGAGCTGATCCTCGATGCGTGCGCGCTCATCACCCATGATCGGCAGTAAACTGCGGCCGATAGGCTCCAGCGTTGTCCACGTACGGGCCCAAATCCCTGGTCGACCATCACGCGTATCTGCCAGAGCTTCGAACCCACGCAAGGTCGGATCACGCAGCACGGACGCCCAAGAGACCAAACCATAAGCCAAGAAAAATACGGCGATGGCGATCGCTGCAGGAAATAGTAGGTCAGCAAAGTCCACGACCGCGCTGAGATTCATGAGACGACTCCTTGATCTTCAGCCCAAGTTGGGCTCAAACCTTGACTCGTGCGATCCGCTGCATCCACACCACACCGAACAGCATGAGCACCGCACACCCACCGAGCAGCATTGGACCCTGCGGGCTTTCCGTGAGGGTCGCTAGATATTCGGGCGAGTTGAAATGCAAAACGGCGCCGAGCACGAAAGGCACCGAAATGAGAATCCAGGCCGAAAGACGCCCCTCGGCCGTCAATGTCCGAAGCTTGCGCTCAAACCGAAATCGCTCGCGGATGACGCTTGAGAGATGATCGAGCGTCTCGGCAAGGTTACCGCCGGTTTCACGCTGTACGAGGATCGCCGTGACGAAACCGCGTAATGGGATGGACGGAACCCGATCGAGCATGGCCATCAGCGCGCTTCGCGGATCACTGCCATAACTCAAATCTGCTGCAGCAATTGCAAACTCCGTCGAGATCGGTGCATCCATACTTTCGGACACCAACCTAAAGGTAGATACAAAGGGATTTCCTGCTCTCAAGCTGCGCTTCACCGTATCGATCGCATCGGCTAATTGAGCCTCGATTTTCATGATGCGTCGACTACGTAACCACCACAGACGTACGAGCGGCAAGGAGGCCGCCAGCAAACCGGCAAACATTACCGCCCACCATTTCTGTGAAATAAAAAACATCCCCAATGAACCGAGGACTCCGCACACCGCCATCTCGAGAAGCACTCGGTACGCTGGCAGTGCAAGCCCTGCGCCCTCGATCAACCGCAGCAGCGGCCTGAGCTCGGATCTCATCTCGATCCGGCGCTCGAAGGGTGACAGCCTCGCGAGGTGCGGCCGCCTCAGTAACTCTGGCTCACGTCGGCGCCCAGTAGGCTCGCCTTCGAACTCCTTCTCGAACTCCAGACGCTGACGTCTAGCTTCACCAAATAGACTGATACCGAACGCCCGAAACAAAAAAAACGTGGCGAGTAGTACCGCTGAAAAAAACAGTATCGGGAGCGTATTCATGAGAAGAAACCCCTAGCCGACGTCCGAAAAAATCGAAACCGGCAGATCCAAGCCACGCTTACGGATACGATCGAAGAATTCGGGAACGATGCCGGTTGGGTGGAATCGCCCAAGGACATTGCCTTTGGTGTCTACTCCCGATCGCGTGAAAGCAAAAATCTCAGACATGACGATCATGTCCGACTCCATTCCGTTGATTTCCTGAACGCTCGTGATGCGGCGACATCCATCCTCGTGTCGCTCCATATGGACGATCACATCGATCGCCGACGCAATCTGCGCACGCAGCGCCGCGATCGGGAATTGCACGCCGCTCATGGCCACCATCGTTTCGATACGACTGAGCGCATCGCGACTGGAGTTCGCATGCACGGTCGTCAACGAGCCGTCGTGACCGGTGTTCATCGCCTGGAGCATGTCGAGCGCTTCGGCGCCACGCACCTCGCCGACGACAATCCGATCTGGACGCATGCGCAAACTATTTCGTACGAGATCGCGCTGCGTGATCTGCCCTTTCCCCTCGACGTTGACTTGACGGGTTTCGAGGCGAACGACATGCGGCTGACGCAACTGAAGCTCCGCAGAGTCCTCGATGGTGATGATCCGCTCGCGCTCAGGGATGTAGGAGGACATGACGTTCAGCAGGGTCGTCTTCCCGGAGCCAGTGCCTCCGGAGATCATCACGTTCAACCGCGCGAGAACAATCGCTTTGAGGACATTGACCATCTCGGGACTGATGGATCCGAGATGTACTAAATCATCCATCGTTAACGTGTCTCGCCCGAAACGCCGAATCGACAGCACAGCACCATCGATTGCGAGCGGAGGGATGATCGCATTGACGCGAGAGCCGTCTTGCAGTCGTGCATCGACCATCGGCATCGATTCGTCGATGCGGCGACCCACCTTGGATACGATGCGATCAATGATATTCAAAAGATGTGCATCGTCGTTGAAACGGACATCGGTCGACTCAATCTTGCCGGCTCGCTCGACGTACACCTGATGCGGGCCATTCACCAGGATGTCCGATACCGTAGGATCTGCGAGTAGAGGCTCGAGCGGCCCAAGCCCCATCACCTCATCTTCGATCTGGCGCACGACATGCCGTCGCTGCAGGAGGCTGAGCGGTGCCGAGGCCTCATTGATCAACCGATTGGCGATCTCGCGAATTTGGGTACGAACCCGGCGCTCATCGACGTTGCCGATCATCGAGAGATCCATTGTCGAAAGGACGCGCGGCAGGATGATCTGCTTCCATTCGGCCTCGAGTGGACCCGGCAATGACTCGATCGGAGTGATCTCTCGCGAGCTTTCGAGGCGAGTCATCGCTCACCCCGCGAGAGCGTGGCGAATATCCGCCGAACGGCGCTGACCGCTGGCGCGGGTGCGACTCCGGTGAGTTGACCTTTCAGGGCAATCAACGCCTCGGTCAGTGGGGCGTGACGATCGAGTTCCGCCACAGGAACGCCGGAGTCGAGGCTTCGACGGACCAACGGACCATCTTCAGGAATCTTTGCATATGGCGTAGCGCCGACAGCTTTACTGATCATGTCGTCCTTCACGGGTGAACGGGTTGAATATCGGTTGAGAATGATGCGTACCACCGAATCCGGGACGCCGACATTTAGAGTCAGCAACTGTCGGAGACGGGTTGCCAGACGAACGTCTGACAGGCTTTGGCTGACCGCCACTAGCACATGATGCGAAGCGCTAGCCGCCTCGATTGACGCGGGATCTAGCCAACGATTGGCAGAGATGAAAATCAATTCGTAGCGTTTCTGACAGAGCGCGAGTAACCGGGAGAATTCGGCTGCATTCATGGATGCAGGTATCGCTCCCGATGGAACACTCGACAAAAGATCCAAGCCACTATTGTGTCGAACAACGTATCCATCCAGCGCCGTCATATCGAGGCTGTCGACATTCTTCATCGCCTCTACGACTCCTCGAGTCGGATGCAATCCGAACATCGCCGCGAGGGGCGCGTAGATCAGATCAAGATCAATGAGCAGGGTTTTTTTCGATGCCACTGCCGAGAGATGAGCGAGTGACCCCGCGATGAGCGAGGCGCCTGTACCGCCCGAGGCGCCGAAAACGCTGATGACCCGCGCCTCGCGCTCAGATCGATCCGTCGCACGAACTTCTCTCAAGGCACGCCTGACCGCGGACTGCAGCTCCGGAGTCGTCGGCGTTGAGGGAAGTAGGTCGACGACGCCAATCCGAACGAGAAGACGGGTCGCCTCTGGTGAATTCAGATCGCCGCAAACGACTACTCTCGGCCGATGAGTCTCGGGCATCGCATCGATAGCCTCGAGCAGAGACGATTGTCCGTTTCGGCAACAGACCAGGACGAGATCGACTTCGGAAAACGCCCGCCTGAGATTACCGTTCAAGGCCTCGGTCACACGCAGCAACGTGAGTTGCCAGTCGCTCTCGTCGCGAAGTTGATCTTGTAGTCGATGTAAATCGTCGTCTGACGACGAAAGAATAAGAATTTTTTTCAATTGCATGGCAGCGGCGCCGAAGATTCCGGAGCAGGTAGAACACCGAGACTTTCGGCGGAAGTTGTGGAGCTGATATTCGTCGGCGCAAACACGCCAGTGATGAAAGGAATGAACAGAGACACCGATACGCCGTCGAGGCTGACTCGTACGAAACGTACCGACGTGAAGTCGGCCGTCGGATCCACGGGGATGCTGTTGGCATTGAGATAGTTGACGTTCACGTTGTCGATCGTGGCGCCCGGTATGGCGACGCCCTGCGCTGAGGAATCCTGGAACAAGGCAGCCTTGACGATTAACGGAGATCCGGGTGGACACACCGCGGCGAGTCTGGCGGCGCGCCGTACACCCTCTTCCAAGGTCATGCGCAGATACACGATGCGGGAGAGATCGAGCACACCGAAGATCACCACCAGCAGCGTCGCAATCACAATCGCGAACTCCACCGCGGTTGTTCCACGAACCCCATGCCGATTCATAGCGCCCTCATGACGGCCCGCGGCCGAAGCTTGAGTGCGCTGATATCGAGGTCATCACCAAAACCGAAGCCGGGCAAAACACCCGCGATCATGGGTCGGTAGGTGTAGTCCGCGGACAGCGTCACGAGACCCGCAGAGGTCACCTCAATGAATAGGTCTTGAGCTGTCAGACCCGGAACCGCCAAGGGGTCCTCCCCGATCACGCCGGTTTTTCCGTACAACACCAAGCTGATCGCTTGCTGACGGACTTCCGTCGTCAACATAGGAACCCCGGTCGAACCCTGATACGCGTTATCCGCAACGAATCGCGCCCCCGCTTGAACGCGATGCGACAGTCGTGAGTATTGGATGAACGCTCGACCGAGCTCAGCGACGGGCGTCAGCAACAGGAGGATGAGGGGCAAGACGATGACCATCTCGACGGCCGCAATGCCCAGAATTCGCGAGGACCGAGTCATGAGTCGCTGCTGCTCGGATCGCGGAACAACTGAATGACGTATGGTCCGCCGACTCCCGGGTTGGGCCCCGGCGCTCCAGTTGCTTCGCAATCAGGCAGGAACTCCCCAATCAGCTCGGACACTGAGCCGCTCGAAGTCATTTTCTGGAGCAGGAAGAAACACGCCGCCCCCCGCAAAGGCAGGGCATTTTGATTGATTGGAGCCGTGCAATTAGCGATCGGTACCGCCACTTCCCGGCGTAAAAGCGCTCCCCCACCTGGCGCAGGGAGTAGCGGACTGTCGTAAGTGCCCGCCGCCAACTTATTCAAATAATCGGTACGATTTGGCACCGCCACATCCGTTCCCCAGACGATCAGGTTCGAGCCCTGTCGTAAAACACCGTCCTTGTCCGCAGCGATAGGTTTGTCCGGCGGCTGCCCCGTACCCTTCCAGAGGACGTCGGGTGGATACTCTGCAGGCGTGAGACCCGACCTGTGTTCGTTGAACCGAGTATTCACACCTTGAGCGACGGGGCCGACGTTTCCACCGGGCTTGATCGGATACGTCGTACCGCCACTCACGACCACACAGGATGCGAACCCACCGGCGAAATCCGTGCGCAGTGCCGAGGCACCACTGCCGGACATCGACAGGAAATGGAAGTCGCCGAACTCCGTTCCATCCCCGATGTTTTGTTTTCCTTTGAGCAGGTAAACCCTTCCCGGAACGAACCCGAAGTTGGGTTTTTCAGCCGTGCCGCAGACGGCAATCGGCAACACGCTGCATACCTCCGCGAGCGGCGCACTCGGACCCGCCACGGCACTCGCAGATACCTCGAGTGTGCTGAAGCCGAGCGCTTGAGCGAGGCTCGCACCCGTCTCGATGTCATCGAGTAGCACTCGGACATACCGACCCAGGCCCGGCTGGTTCGGATCGAACGGGATCACCGACGAGTATCGGATGTCGATATCGCTGCAACTCACTGACGACGGCAGTGACTCCGCAAGCTCCTTGAAGCCTTGAGCATTGGCAATCAACGACTGCCGGGCAGCCTCGCATGCCGCAGTGGTGCTGCTCGTCTCATCGAGGCGCTGAGCGGCGGCAAGTGCCATCGCATCGGCCACGCTCTGCAGCCTAGCCTTCATGTACCCGAGACGGCTCGCATCGAGTGCGAGTCCGGCGATGCCGACCAGCGCCGCCGCCGCGATCACTACGAGGAGCAATACGCTCCCCCGCTCCCGACGTCTAAGAAATACAGCCCGCGGTCGCATGTCACTTCCCTGCAATCGCACCGAACAGCGATTCGAAGAAGCCTGGCTTCGAGGCCCCCTCGGCACCGCGCTGCCGCAGAGCCCGCACCGAGGCGGCCGACACTTCAGAGTCGGTGCCCTGTGGCGCCGCGGTGCCATGTCGATCGCTGGCCGAGGCGTCCTCGGTCTGCGCAGCCATCACGGCACGTACGTTCCGACCATCCGCCAATTTTGGTTCGGTCGTTGCACACCCCACCGACATGGCGGGCAGCACCACACCGAGAGCAATCAATTTGAAAATGTTCTGGCGTTTCACGGCTTAGCCTCCTGGGTGAGTCGACCCAACATGAAGAAGTCCCAATCGGTGGGCTCCTGATACCGGTCGGTCGGCAATTCGAGACGCTTCGGATCGATCGGACGCGCCAACCGCGGCGTGACAAGGATCACGAGCTCGGTATTGCCCTTTAAAAAATCCTGACTTCTGAACAACGCCCCCAAAATGGGCATCGATCCGAGCCCCGGGAATTTCGTGACTATGGAGCGGACGTTATCGCTGAAGAGTCCTGCGAGCGCGATCGTTTGACCGTCCGCCAACTCGACCGTACCCGTTGCATTGCGACGGGTGAGCGAGGGAACGACGAACGTCGAACTCGTCTGTGTTGGATTGAGCACGACGGTCGTCGCGTTCGAAATTTCGCTGACCGACACCTCGAGCTTGGTGTTGATCCGATCACCCGCCAACACCACCGGAAGCACCTTGAGCGAAATACCAAAATCTTTGAATTCGATGGTGACGCTACGATCTCCCTGCGGCACCGGCACCGGGAACTCTCCTCCGGACAAGAACGTCGCTTCCTGCCCCGTCAGCGTAGTGAGGGTCGGCTCCGCAAGAATCTTCGCAAGCCCCTGCTCCTTCGCCACGTCGAGTGCGAGGTTGAACGCGAAGCTGTCTGACAGGTAGCTCGTGAAGATGCCCTGGTTCGGAATCACGAGCGTATTCGGCGCGAACTCGTCGAATGTCGGACTGAGAACGCTGCCGCCGATCGTGCCCAGTGTCGGCGCACGCAGACCGGTGTTACCAATTAGCGCATCCGGAAATGAGGCGCCGCCATTGACTCCGCCCCCGCTCCAGTTACCGCGCACGCCGAACGCATTGAATCGTGCATTCATGCGCTTGAGTTCCGAACGCGCGACCTCAGCCACACGTACCTCTACCATCACCTGCTGGGCACCGGCGACCTGTATGAGATTGATGACCTCGCCAACACCTGCCTCTCGTCGACCCGCGCCCTCGTCCGCACCGGCTTTGCGTCCCGCTCCGACGCGAGCCAGATAGCTTTCCGCAACGCGGATCGCCGTAGTCATGGCAGTCGCACTTGGCACAGAACCGGAAAGTACGATCGACCGCTGGGCCGAGGACACCTCGATCGACTGATTCGGAATCAAACGAAAAAGACGCGCCCTCAAACTTTCGAGGTCGTGCGTCACCTCTACCTCGACAGTCGATCGCTTCCCAGAGTCACGATCCCACACGACGACGTTCGTGACTCCAATATCCTTGCCGAGCAAGTAATACTCAGTGGGGCTTAGCACTACGATATCGGCGACGCCCGGATCAGCCACCGAAACGCGCTTCGCGGGTTTCGGCAACGTCAGCGTCCGTGACTGAAACACCGTCAGCGAGACTTTTTCGTCTACCGGTTCCGCAAGGCCACGCGCAGCTGAAAACCCGAGCATCAGGACCACAACAGAGATCGTGAGGTTACGCATTTTGAAGACTCCTTATTCCGAAATGCCGGTGCTGACGGAAGTGCCACGAATGACTGTCACGGTTCGACGAGTGACAGTAGGCGACGGAGCCGTGGGGAAACTGGCGAGAGCAAATTCCGCCGCAATGAGTCGTCGCGTATCGCTTGCAATACTCTCCGGATCGAGCGTGTCAGCGGGTGAAGGCGAGAGCGGGTTTCGAAGCGTGAGTTGTAGAATGCCGCGTTGCCGAGCAACCGCAACTTTCTCAGCGTCCCCGGGCGTCACCTCGAGTGTCACAGCGCGGCCGACAACAGGACCATCCGTCGTAGGATCCGACCGTTGATCCACAGCTAATACACGAACATCGCGGATGATGGTCTCTGCAGTGGCCTCACCATTCTCAGTGAAGGCGGAGATCACATCGACCCGATTTTCGGGAAGTACAAAGCCTCCGACACCAATGACATCATCCACCCGGATGGAAACTGCACGCATGCCGGGCTTGAGCACTGCGGCGAGTGCACTTCCGCCCGCGTACTCTGAGATTCTCCGAACGACCAATACTTCGCCCGCATACAAAGGGGAGCGGGCGATCTGCCCGACCAACTTACCGACATCACGATAGGCGTCGCTCGGCGCGCCGTCTTCGAATGTTCGAACCAACCGCAGATCCTCGCGCTCGACGCGTTTGCCCATCGGTACGTCGCGCGCGGCGACAACAACCGATGTCAGTGTCTTATTGCTGACTTCGACGGCCTCGATGCGTGATTTCATCCAGGCGGTCGCAAGCGCCGCTGCAATGAGCGCAAAGGCTAGCGCCATCGCAATGAGCCAAAGATTCTTTCGAGTGTCGTAGTTCATGTAATCCTCAGGTGACCATCACGGTCGCGACAGTAGATGCGGCGATGGCCACCGCGTAGGGAATGTGCGTGACTCCTCGGCTGATGCAGAGGTAACCAAGCGCTAGCGCCGCACCACACAGCGCGATCGCCGCAAGCGCGATCAGAAGTTGAGACAACGACCACCATACCGACGTCGCAGCAATGAGCTTGACGTCACCCGCGCTCATGCCTCGCATCACGTACATCGGCATGCAAGCGAGACCTCCGAGTGCGCCGCTCACAAGCCCACTCCAGATCTGACCAGCGCCGAGCTCGTAGGCACCGCCGATCAGACCGACTACGGCGATCCCAAGACAGAGCAGATTCGGAATACGCCGCTCCCGCCAATCGAACACCGCGGCCATAACGACCGCAGGAATGAGAATTACCATCTGCATGAGGGGGATCGAAGACATGGGTGAGCGACGGAATTAAAATCCGGTCGGCGCTTTTTAGAGACGCCGACCGAATACGCTGACTACGGTTTGCTCAGCTCCGTCGTCATTTGCTCAGCTCCGCCGTCAGTTTCCCAAGTTTGATTGCAGCAGCTTCACCAAGACCTGTAAATGCAGCAATCAGCCCCACCGCAATCAACCCCGCCACCACCGCGTACTCCACCGCAGCAAGACCGCGCTCATCGGCAATGAACCGATAAAAGAACTTCTTCATAGACTTCATTTTCATCTCCTAGAATTTTCAGGGACGCCGATGACGACGCCATCGACGGGGTCACTCTAGGACGCCGCACATCGAGAACCCTGCGCGATCGCGCACGGTTTTTTGTTTTTTTATATAGAGGCCTCTCACCGTGCTTGAGACGACGAACCACGACGACGATTCGCTCCGATACTTAGTCAGTCTTCAATCGAACCGACAGGAGCATGATGATGAAAAAACTTTCGATACCCGATCAACTGACCGATCTGGAGGATGTCGTCCGCGGTTTCATGCGACGCCCGTTCTTCTATGACTCACAGATCCCTGAAATTCGCATGGATGTACGCGAAGACGACGACGCCTACGTCATCCACGCTGAGATACCCGGAGCAAAGAAAGACGATGTCAAAATCGACGTCGACGATAACTTCGTGTCGATCGCCGCACAGCTCGGCAATCAAGTCGAGCGAAAGAACGGGGGACGCTGGATTTGTACGGAGCGTTTTTCGGGCTCCGTGTCGCGCAGCATGAGCCTCCCGCATGACGTTGATCCAGAGAAGGTCAACGCCGCATACGAGAACGGTGTGCTCGCACTTACCTTGCCGAAGAAGGCGCGGTCTTCCGCCAAGTCGGTGCCCATCCGATAAAAAATGGGGCGGACTCCGCGAGGAGCCCGCCCCAAATCCGCCAGCCTCAGGGATGCGGCTGTCGGGGGGGACAATTCAGCGCATCAAAAAAAGGTGGCTCGGCTAGCGTCTTCGGAACCGGCCGAGCCACCTCTCCGTCCCCTTTGCGGGGCGGACACAGTCATGGTTTGCCCGTGAGAACCCGTCGAGATGATCCCTTCGTCGCCTCGCCGTCGGCCTGTCGGTGACCGAACCACTCTGTCATCGAGCGCCCTTCCTCACCGAGGGGGATAAGGTACCTTCGCTCGACGAGCCCATCCTATGAGGCTTCATTCGTCCGTTTCGGTTTGGAATCACACACTCGACTCGTTTTTTGATCTTGTGGGAGAATTATTTCGTTAATTCTTTGGCATTCATCGCGATACGACGAGTCAATCCGCGTATTCCTCCTCAATCCATGTGAGCCTGACCAACGAGTCAAAGTGGGCGATTCCGTACAGTTCGGAATAATCAACAATAGCCGACCACTCACTTTGAGGGGAGAATTCAAAGATAAGGGGAGTTCGAAGTGGAGGCTAAATGAAACCCGTGTTGTCCCAGAACCGATTCCTCTCGCGGCTTCCGAGGGCTATTCAGGAAGTGTTTGACACACACTCCGAAATCACCGAGGTCCGCAAAGGCCAGCTCGGTGACTTTACGGATGGCGACGAAGAATTGGTCTTTTTTCCTTTGACCTGTCTTTACTCGGTCGACATTCGCATGACCGACGGATTCCAGGCGCATCTCGCCCTGCTTGGTTATCGGCACGCGCTCGGCATGCGTTATCGTTCGGAACCACCGTTGCCCGGCGCCGCACGCGTCATCGTATCGGGTTACGCGCTACGCCTGCCGATGGATATTTTCGTTGCGGAGTGGTCCAAGAATGTCGAGCTCCAGCGGGCGCTTCATGATCAGTTATCTCAAATGACTCGAATGCTCGGAATCGCGACGGCCTGCAACATGCACCATCCTCTTCAAAGGCGACTTGCGAAATGGTTGCTATCGGCCGCAGATGCATCGTCCGTCAATACCTTCGAACTTACGCATGAGGAATTGGCGAGCTTGCTTGGAGTTCGACGCGAGGCGGTCACCGAAAGCCTCTCGAGACTGTCGTTGGCTGGTGCGATAGAAACCACCCGCGGCCGCGTTGCTATCACCGATCGTCGGTTGCTGCGCGAAGCGTCCTGCGAATGTCATGACCTCGCTCTCGGTCATGAGAACCACACGAACTTGCGGGCGGAGCCGAGACGGGTACTCGCGATGGCCTGACCCCCTGTCGGCAGAAAACTCCGCGTCGACGGCTCACGTGTTTTGACTGGGGTACACTATGCCGCATGAAAATCGGCGTACCCAAGGAAATCAAGAATCACGAATATCGTGTCGGCCTGGTGCCAGGCTCGGTCAGCGAGCTGGTACGCTCCGGCCACGAGATTTTCGTGGAGACCCTCGCAGGCGCGGGCATAGGTTGCAGCGACGACGAGTATCGCGCAGCCGGTGCAGTCATTCTCCCGACGTCACATGCTGTATTCGAGACGGCGGATTGCGTCGTCAAAGTTAAAGAGCCCCAGCTTTCGGAGTGCGCCCTGCTTCGCCCAGGGCAAATTTTATTCACCTACCTGCATCTTGCAGCCGACCGGCCGCAGACTGAGGCACTCATGAAATCGGGGGCGCATGCCATTGCGTACGAGACCGTCACGGCGCGCGACGGTAGCCTGCCGCTGCTCACACCCATGAGTGAGGTCGCAGGACGCATGTCGGTGCAGGTGGGCGCCACGCTGTTGCAAAAAGCAGCAGGTGGTAGCGGTGTGCTCATTGGAGGGGTTCCGGGGACCGCCCCCGCGCGCGTGCTGGTCATCGGCGGAGGAGTCGCCGGGGCCGCCGCCGCAGAGATTGCGGTCGGAATGCGAGCAGCGGTCACCATCATCGACAAATCTTTGGCTCGACTTCGCGAACTCGACGTCCGTTTCGGCGGGCAGGTGCGTACGCTCGCCTCGACCTCCGATGTCATCGGACACGAGGTAGCCGCGTCGGATCTCGTCATTGGTTCCGTGCTCGTGCCGGGCGCCGCCGCGCCGAAACTCGTCTCCGAAAAAATGATCTCCGCCATGCGCTCCGGATCGGTGGTCGTCGATATCGCCATCGATCAAGGCGGCTGCTTCGCAACCAGTCGACCGACGACCCATGCGGAGCCCACCTATGTCGTACACGGCGTAACCCATTATTGCGTGACCAACATGCCGGGTGCGGTGCCACGTACCTCCACATTCGCGCTCAACGCGGCGACGTTGCCCTACCTCAAAGCCCTCGCCGATCACGGCCTCGACGCCGCGCTCTCCCGTGACCCCGGCTTTGCGGCAGGTCTCAACGTCAGCACCGGCACGGTCACCTGTCCGGCGGTCGCTGTAGCGCTCGGGCTCTAGAGTCCTACCGCGCTACAGGTTCGCTCCGGGTAACGCCTTGCGGATTCCTGCCCGATCGTCGTTCCGGTCGGTCTGACGGGCGGCGCTTGGCGATCGACCCCGACCGGGGCTACCCTGACCCCTGCTGCGCTCTGTCTTCGGGGGATAGGCATGAAGGTTTCTCGTCGCTCGGCTCTTTTAGGTTCGGCCGCTTTGGGAAGCGCCGGACTTGCAGCGCTGCACAGTTCGTCTGCCCAAGCGGCGGTCGAACGACCCCTCCCCGTTTTCTCCGACCCCATCACCGCACTGCGCACGCACGTAAAGATGGTCGGAAGCTTGGGTCAGGCTACCGTCTATTCGTTCATGCGACTCAACATCTATGCCGATCTCGGCGAGGGCAACTTCGTTCCGTTCTTCACGATGAACAACATCCTCGTCGACTACTGGCAGCCCAAGGGCGACGACCAGCACGAGATGCGCAAGTACGAGGTGGGCTTCTACACTCGATACGACAGCCAAGAGCCACTCGAAGAATTCGTCAATCCCGTCACAGGCAGAACCTCGGCTATCCATCACTTTCGGTTGGGACCAGTTCCGCGGCTTTATACGCCGACCGGCGTCATCGCGATGGGCTACACCCCTAAGCTCTTGCCGATCGAAGTGATCGGCGATCGGGTTTTCCTCGCGACGCAGTCGATCGAAAGTCGACCTGACATGCTCGATTCGACTCGGACGAGTTACACCAACTCGTTCATGACGATGTCGGCGTCACTCGCCGACATTGCCGACCCCGCAGTGCTCTCTGCGCCGGTTCATCTGCAGCTTCAAAACAAGAACCGTTGGGCACCATGGATGGGAATGGAGGATCGCCCCGGCGGCACCGTAGCTCGCGGCTTCGGTGGCAAAGTCGAAAGCCTGGACGCCTTACCCAAGTCCGTCATCGACGGAGCTCGCCGCTTCGTTCCAGAAATCTTTGACACCGCAAACTGGCACGAATTCGTCTTCGAAGACTCGGAATACCTCAAGGGTCAATCCAAGTCATGAGCGGCTCCGAATACACCCATCACCGCTCCTGCCATCTCTGCGAGGCGATGTGTGGCGTCGAGGTGCGCGTGCGCGGAACGGAGATCCTTTCCATTCGTGGTGACGAGAACGATCCTTTCAGTCGAGGTCATATCTGCCCGAAAGCACTCGGCATCAAAGATGTGCACGAAGACCCGGATCGGATTCGTCACCCTCTGCGTCGTACGGCGACCGGCTGGGAGGAGGTGTCCTGGGATGACGCGCTGGATGAGGTCGCGCGACGATTGGTATCGATTCAGCGCGAACACGGAACAGACTCGGTGGCGAGCTATTTTGGTAACCCTCAAGTCCACAGCTACTCCGGACTACTCGGCGGTGCGAAGTTTCTGCGTACCTTGCGTAGTCGGAATCGGTACTCCGCCACCTCCGTCGATCAGCTCCCTCATCATTTCGTGGCGTACTTCTTGTACGGCCACCAATTGATGATTCCGGTACCCGATCTCGATCGAACGAAGTTCTTTTTGGTGCTCGGCGGCAACCCCGTAGTCTCCAACGGCAGCCTGATGACCGCACCGGATGTCTCTCGACGCCTGAAAGATTTACGTGCGCGCGGCGGTCGCCTCGTCGTAGTCGATCCTCGAAAAACGGAAACTGCCGAGCTGGCCGATACTCATCTTTTCATCACGCCCGGCACGGATGCCCTGTTTCTCCTCTCCGTGCTGCATGTACTCTTCAAGGAAAACCTCGTCTCCACCGCGGCGCTTGGCCATTCGCTCGATGGCCTCGACGTCATTCGTGACCTGACCTTGCCTTTCGCTCCTTCGATCACGGCATCATCGACAGGCATCGCGCCAGAGGTAGCCACCCAACTCGCGCGCGATTTCGCAAACGCGGACTCGGCCGTGTGCTATGGCCGCATGGGTGTCTCGACCCAGCAGTTCGGTGCGCTCTGCCAGTGGCTGATCCAGTTGATCAATATTTGCACCGGAAACCTCGATCGCGTCGGCGGGGCAATGTTCACAAAACCTGCTTTCGACGTCCTCGATCTGGCTGCCGGCTTCGGTCAGCGCGGCTCTTTCGAGAAACGACGAACTCGTGTCAGGGGACTGCCCGAGTTTGGCAGCGAGTTTCCGGTCGCAGCGCTCGCTGAGGAAATCCTGACTCCCGGCGAGGGCCAGATCCGGGCGCTGGTGACCGCCGCGGGAAACCCGGTGATTTCGACACCCAACGGACGACAGCTCGAACGCGCGCTCGAGAGTCTCGACTTCATGGTGTCCGTCGATTTCTATCTCAACGAGACAACGCGACACGCCCACCTCATCCTGCCGCCGACCTCGGCGCTGGAACGCGATCACTTCGATCTCATCTTCCATGTGCTGGCGATCCGAAATACGGTGAAGTACTCGAAGCCGCTCTTCGAAAAGCCCCGTGGTGCGATGCATGATTTCGAAATCTTCGACCGGCTGGGGGCGCGACTCGAGGCGATCGATCCTTCGCGTAGGCCCAGGGGACTCGCCCGCTGGATATCGAGAGCACTGACCCCCAAGCGTAGCGTTGCGCTGGGCATTCGCTTCGGCAGTCGTGGGGCGGGTTGGAACCCGCTATCACGGGGGCTCACGCTTTCGAAGGTCGCCGCGAATCCGCACGGCATCGATCTTGGCGCACTGGAGCCATGCATGCCTGGCCGTCTGCAGACCAAAGATAAACGGATCGACCTCGCCCCAAAGCCTCTGGTCGCGGACCTGCGACGTCTCGCCAAGACGCTGGTGAAAGAGCCCGCGCGTTCGCCGGATTCTTTGCGACTCATCGGTCGTCGCGATCCCCGCACCAACAACTCTTGGCTCCATAATTCGCGGCGCTTCGTCAAAGGCCCGAAGCGGTGCACGTTACTCATCAACCCGAACGATGCCGCCACGCGGGGTCTCTCTGCCGGGGATCTCGCAACCGTCCGCTCGCGCTCAGGTAGCTTAGAAATCACCGTCGAACCGAGCAGCGAGATGATGCAGGGCGTCGTGAGCATTCCGCATGGCTGGGGTCATCATCGACCGGGCATGCGTTTGCGAGTGGCGCAGGAACATGCGGGGGTGAGCGTCAACGATCTAACCGATGAGACCTTTATCGACGAGCTCTGCGGCAATTCGGCGCTGAATGGGGTCGAGGTATCTGTGCAGCGGGCAGTGGTCGTTTCCGCTACCCCATCGTCGCCCGTACTGGATATTTCGGCTTGAGCGCGCTCACCATACCGAACGCGCTGTCTTTCTTCAGGCTCTTCGGCAGTCCGCTCTTGTTACCTTTGAGCCAGACGGCAAACCAGCTCTGGGTCGTCAGTTGGTTCGTACTACTCGGTTTATCGGATGCCTTGGACGGCGCACTCGCGCGCCGCTGGAATCAGACGAGCGATTATGGTTCGAAGCTCGATGCGGTGGCCGATCTCGTTTTCTACCCCTGCTCCGCCGTAGTACTGGCCATCCTTTTTCCCGCATTTCTCAGTCCCAACCTGCCCTACATCTACGCCACCCTCACGACGCTGGCAGGAGCGCTACTGGTCTCTAGAGTTCGTTGCGGGCGCGTCATCATGTTGCATACGCACCTGAGTCGGTTTTCTGGAGTGCTGCTCTTCGTGGTGATGCTGGCATCCTTCTTTGTCGATACGACACTGCTGATTCGTCTTGTCGCACTGACTTACGCCGTAGGCTTTCTCGAGGCCTCATTGATTTTTATCGTCAAAGGTACGGTGTCACCGGACACTCGTAGCCTCTTTTCTCGTCCATAGGGTCTCACCATGAGCACTGCAGCCCTACCTGTCATTCACTTCGATCGTGTCCTACGCACGCCAGAGGAGTGCTTCGCTTCTTTGCCGGACTTCCCTTATTCGCCGCACTATTGCGAGGTCGGCGCGCTGCGTATTGCGTGTATCGACGAAGGACCCCGTGACGCTGCGCCAATACTGCTCATGCACGGTGAGCCGACTTGGTCTTTTCTCTATCGCAAGATGATTCCGCCCCTGCTTGCGGCGGGCCATCGCGTCATCGCACCCGATCTCGTCGGCTTCGGGCGATCGGACAAACCCTCACATCCGTCCGACTACTCTTACCGGAACCACGTCTTGTGGATGAACGCGTGGCTCGAAGCCATGGATCTTCGAGACATCACGCTCTTCTGTCAGGACTGGGGGTCGTTGATCGGCTTGCGTATGCTCACCGCGAACCCGGACCGCTTCGCTCGGGCCGTACTCTCTAACGGGGGGCTGCCCACCGGAGCGGGACGGAGCGTACCGCCTGCGTTCAAGATCTGGCGCGCCTTTGCACGTTGGAGCCCATGGTTTCCCATCGGTCGTATCGTCGCGACCGGCTGTGTGTCACCCCTCAGCGCCGAGGAAATCGCAGCTTACAATGCACCATTCCCGACGCGACTTCACCGCGTCGCCGCGCGGATGTTTCCTCGCTTCGTCCCTGCGGAGCCGAATAATCCTGAGCGCGAAGCCAACGAAGCGGCGTGGCGAGTTCTGGAGTCGTGGCAAAAGCCCTTCTTGACGCTCTTTAGTACTCGAGACCCGATCACGCGCGGCGGGGAGCGTCTCTTCGAGGCTCGTGTACCCGGCGCGGCCAACCAACCCCACACACGAATCCGTGGTGCCGGACATTTCGTCCAAGAAGACAAACCGCTCGAGCTCGTCGAGCACATCAACCGCTTCATGGCACAGCGATGATCACCGCATTACTGATTCCTCTGGTCATCTACGCACTTTTCCTGGTTTGGTACGGGGGGCGCGCGCGTCCGCTCGTCGATGAAGAGGTCAAGGATTTTCTCGCCTTGATGACATCTCGCGGCATCGATCGTGACGACCCAGAGCTTTTCGAGTCTTTGAAGAGGCTGCTCTCGCGCGACGACGGACGCGAGTTCGTCATGGTCAACCTCATTAAATATCGTGAGAAAGCCGCTTACCCCGCCGGCTCCCCTTACGGCGACAGCGCGGTCGAAGCCGATAAGCGATATGCACGAGCGTTTTTTCCCTATCTGCTGCGCTACGGGAACGTGCCAGTCTTCATTTCGTGGCGCAGTGGTTCGTTCATCGAGCCCCCAGGCGCCGAGCCTTGGCAGATCGTGGCGATGATCCGCTACCGGAGTCGCCGCGATTTCATCCGTAGCGTCCGGGCCGTCGTCGGTAAGGACGTGATGGTCCACAAGTGGGCCGCCATCGACACGACGCATGTCTTCCCGGTGCGTCCGCTTTTCTCTTTCATCGCCGTGCGCTGGGCCGTCGCCCTGCTGATCGCGGTCGTCGCGTCCCTCGTTTATTCGTTCGCACTCGCCGGATAAACGAGCGGCGAGTCGGGCCCTATCGGCAATCCGAGCGTGAGCCAAATCGCGAACACGATCGACCAACCGATGAGAAAGGTGAAGGAGTACGGCAGCATGACTGCCACGATGGTGCCGAGTCCGGTCTTCGGCTCGTACTTCTGGAAGAAGGCGATGATCAGCGCAAAGTAGCTCATCATGGGCGAAATGATGTTCGTGACGCTGTCGCCCACGCGGTAGGCCGTCTGGGTCAACTCGGGCGAGTAGCCGAGCAGCATGAACATCGGCACGAAAACGGGGGCCATCAACGCCCACTTCGCCGAAGCGGAACCCATCAAAAGATTGATGGTGGCCGTCAGCAAAATGAACATGGCGAATAGCGGAATGGCCGGCAGGCCAAGCGCTTTCAAGCTCTCAGCACCGTTCACGGCGAAAATCAGTCCTAGCTGTGTCCAATTGAAGAAGGCCACGAACTGCGCAGCAAAGAAAACGAGCACGAGATAGCCGCCGAGCGTCGCCATGCTCGCGCTCATCCCCTTGATCACGTCGTTGTCGTTTTTGATCGTCCGCGCACCGACGCCATAAGCGATACCGCTCACCACGCCAAACAAAAAAATGATGGCGACAACACCCGACAGCAAGGGTGATTTGAGCAGGTCTCCGTCCTCCGGATTACGCAGGAATCCTGCTCCGGGCAACGAGCCCAGAGGGAGCATCGACCACACGAGCAAAATCGTAAGCAGCAGACTGGCATATCCGGCGAAGCGCAGACCCCGACGCTCCTCGTTGGAGAGCGCTCCAGCGAGATCGGAATCATCCGTTGCGGTGATCGGACGATCGTCGGGAAAACGAGGCGCCGTAAATCGCTCTGCCACGAACCACCCAAGGACGGTGATCAAAGGCGTCGAGAGCGCCATGAAGTACCAGTTGGCGAGGGGGCTGACGGTGTACTCCGGATCAACGATTCGTGCGGCCTCTTGGGAGAGCCCCGACAGCAGCGGATCGATAGTGCCAATCAAAAGATTGGCAGAGTATCCGCCCGAGACACCTGCGAATGCTGCAGCCATGCCGACGATGGGATGTCGCCCTGCCGACTTGAAGATGAGTCCTGCGAGCGGAATCAGAAGCACGTAGCCGATTTCACTGGCCATGTTGGACATCACGCCGGCGAAGACCACGATCGGTGTCAGCAAGGATCGCGGTGCCGCGAGTACCAATTTACGCAGTGCAGCACCGATGAGTCCCGAATGCTCGGCCACGCCGATGCCGATCAGGGCGACGAGCACCGTGCCAAGTGGCGCGAAGCTCGTGAAGTTGGTCACGAGACTCGTGAGGATGCGATGCAATCCCTCGAGGCTTAGGAGATTGACCGCCGACACGGTAGCGCCGGTAGTGGGGTGTTGCACCGCAAGGCCCGCCAAAGAGGCAAGCCAGGATGCAATCACCACGATGAGCGCCAACAAGGCAAAAAGCGTAGCCGGGTGAGGAAGGGCGTTACCCCCTCTTTCGACGACATCGAGAAAACGATCGAGCGCGGATTTACGGGTCATGGTTCCGATTTGAGCCGATCGGACCAATAGATTCAACTGCGACCGATTCGCATCGCCCGCGGCGGCATGTTCAATCGAGCCCGAGATAACCTCTGGTCAATACCTTCCCGATCATCGACAATGCCCACTCAGGGGGACTTTAGGATTTTGAGGGGCGTTCAAGGTGCTCTCTCTCAGTGAAATGATTTTCGGCATGGTCGGCCTTCTCATCCTCCTAATCGGCGGAGTCGGGGTATTCGGGTTGCGCATGCTTTCGAAAATGAGATCAGCGTCCCGTAAACTCGAGCCCGATTCGGGCGATCAACCAAGGTCAAACTCATGATTCGCGTCACCTACCTCAGTCAAGCTTCCGAACCCCTGTCGGCCGATGGTCTGCTCGGTCTGCTCAACCAATGCCATCGCAACAACACCGCAAAGGGCCTGACGGGCATGCTGCTCTTCGGCAACGGAACCTTTTTGCAGTCGATCGAGGGTGAGGCAAAGGTGGTCGACCCGCTCATCGAGCGAATCTCCAAAGACCCCCGTCATCGAGACATCAAGATTGTGCGTCGCGACGAGATCACCGAGCGCCAATACTCAGATTGGAGCATGGGCTTCGAGCGCGTCACCGAATCGACGCTCGCTGCCATTCCGAGCTTGCGTAATTTCGGCCTTCCCAATTTCAACGCCGATTACCTCAGCACCCACGACGAAGTCGTCGACACGCTGCTCGACCGGCACCGCGCTCCCCATTGGGATCCGCTGATCCGCGAGCTCGACGCTCGGGACAAACTCATCAAAGATTTGCGCGTGGAACTCACCGGCGCGAGAAACCACGTCGAGATGGCTGCGCTTGTTCTGGAAACCGTCATCGAGGTTGCTAAAGATGGTCGACTCGACGACGCGCACCTCGATATCTGCCGATCGACCCTTAGTTCCTTGAGGTAATCCGTCGCGAGTGTCATGAAGGAATCGACCAAGGAGCTTCTGGTCTTTTTACTGACGGGCATCGCCGCGGTTCTTGTTTTTTCGGGCTATAAAATCTTGCATGCGCTCGGGTGGACGTCATGATCGATCCCATCCCCGAGAGCGCCATCACTCGCCGATTACTGATCGTCGAAGACGATCGTCTGCTGCGTGATCATCTCGTCCGCGCGACGACCGGAGCGCCGGATTGGTCGGTACTCGCCGCGGGTAATCTCGCCGCAGCGCGCGCCCAGCTCGCCAAGCACCCGTTGGACGCCGTCTTCCTCGATCTGGGCTTGCCCGACGGCGACGGTCTCGCGCTGATTTCGGAGTTCCGCCAAGCCAATCCTGCCTGTGAAATCCTCGTGATCACGGTTTTCGCCGACGAGAAACGCGTGATTCGCAGCCTCGAAGCTGGCGCATCCGGGTATATCTTGAAGTCCGATCTTGCCGACTTCGCCGGACGTCTCGTCTCGATCATTGAGTCCGGTGGATCACCGATCAGTCCCGCAATCGCTCGATCGCTCATCAATCGACTCAGACCTCCTAAAGAGACGACCGACTCTCAGGGTCCGCTATCGCAGCGCGAATCAGAGGTACTCGTACTATGCGCCAAAGGCCTGCGCTACGCCGAGATCGCCGAGGTGCTCGGAGTCTCGAGCCACACAGTCAACACTCATCTCAAAAGTGTCTATCGAAAACTCATGGTGCACTCGCGGGCGGAGGCAGTCTTCGAAGCGAGGCGATACGGCCTGCTCAATGATTAGCCGCAGAGGGCTCGGCGTCTTTCTAGCCTTCGCGATCTGCGCACTCCTCTTCCCGCCCGTACATCCGAGTGGCGCAGCGTCCGTACAAGTCACTCGCTCGAGTTTTTGCGAGATCTCGTCGGCGCCCGAGACAACGAGCTCAACCGCCAACTGCGAGTTCGAGACCGTCACGCTACCCCATAGCTGGATTCCCGCTCGCAAGGGGCTATCCGTCGGCATTTATCGCATCGAGCTTCAGCGACCCGAACCCGGTGTCTACGGACTGATCCTCAACCGTCTCGCATTGGACGGACGAGTGCGTGTCGATGGGCAAACCATCATTGACGCGCTCGACGCCGAGCGACCCAAACGATGGCGTTACTGGCCCGTGATGGGTTATTTCAATGTCGAAGAACGAATAGGGGAATCACTGGTCATCGAGGTCACCGCTCGCGCGCACTCGGAACTCAAGAACGGACTCGGCGGCATAACGATCGGACCATTACCCATCATCGAGGATGAGTACCGAACCAAGTTGCAGTCGGAGGTCTTTCTGATCGGGGCGTTTGCGTTCGCAGCGATTTTTGCCGGCATCATCGGTCTAACTGTTGGTGATCAACGTAACACCACTTCTCGCATCCTGACTACGACCTCATGGCTTTCGATCGTCGGCGGGCTGCGTTGTCTGCACAATCTCGTGACCGACGTACCCGGGCCTATCCTCCTCTGGCAAAGACTCGGCTTGTGGTTGCTCGCGTTGGCAGGAATCCTGGCCGTACAGGTGGTTGCGACCTATCTCGCAGGCGATCGCCCCACTCGAAAACCCCTGTTGGCTGCCATGGCATTCGTCACCGTATCGTTCGCCATTCCTGCATCGATCCTGGACAGTCAACTCGTCATCAATGTGATCTTCTCGACGATCACGTTGGTTGCAGCGGTATTTTTGGTGCGCCTCATCATCCGGCTACGGAGCGCTGCGGACGCTGTCGGCATCACGATCGCCTCGGCATTCGCCATTTCGCTGGCAACCGGCGCCTACGATCTTTTCGTCCACTTGGGCAGTTCGACACTTTCCGATCAATACTTGCAAGCGTGGACGCTCCCTGCGGTCTTGGCGCTCGCCGTCGCAGCGCTTGTCAAGCGCGCCTCAGATCAGCGCGAAATCGAACGGCAACTTCAGCAGGCAACGATCCGACGCGAAGAAATGCTCCGAGATCTTCACGACCGAATCGGAAGTCGGCTGGTCGCCCTGTCCTTTCATGCTCAAAAGATCAGTCAGGACGGCACGCTCGTCAATGAAATCAATTCTCTGATCCATGAGGTGAGATTTATCCATGGCGCCGTCGCATCCGAAGCGACGTCTCTCGATGCGTTGCTGGCCGATCTTCGACACCTCTACTCGCGGATCGGCGGCGGGCGCCTGCCCATAAAGTGGGAGATCGCCGATCTCGAGGTGCCGCTTCGACTCGATGCAGACCAGTCAATCGCCGTGCTGCGGATCGCCGAGGAAGCGGTTGCCAACATCATCAAGCACGCGAACGCCGAGCAAATCATTTTTCGGCTCACCGGATCAGACACCCACTCGCTGGCTACGCTCGAAATCATCGATGACGGCTCGGGAGATTTTCGACCGGGCGAGTCGGGCGGCCTCGAAAACATGCGCTTGCGGGCTGCGCAGGCAGGACTGTCGCTCGATCTGATACGACTCGAAGGAGAAAAGACGGTAAGTATCCGCTTCCCGAGGGCCGGATTCAGCTCTTGAAGTAAGGATCGTCCAGGTGACCCGCTCGGATGTTGGCACGCAAGGATGGCTCGAGAAGTTTCGGTGCCTTGAGCGTGGCATCGCGCTTCTCACGCATCTCGACGAACTGCTCCAGCGTCACGCCACCTTTCAGGTGAATGTTGTTGTCGCGCAGATCTGCCGGACTCGTAAGGTGTTGCGGCACCAACCCCTCACCCGGGTAATCGTGACAAAGAAATATCCGGGTCGATTCCGGCAAAGAAAGCAGCGTTTGCATCGAGCCATAAAGCGCTCTGGCATCGCCACCCGGGAAGTCACAACGCGCGGTACCGTAACGCGGCGCAAAGATCGTGTCGCCGACGAACACTGCGTCCCCGATCAAATAGCTGACACTGTCGGGGGTGTGGCCCGGTGTCGCGATGACTTCAACCGGTACCCCATCTAGCGAAAATCGATCGCCCGGCCGGAACAGCGCGTCGAACTGTCGTCCGTCAGCAGGAAAATCCGGCTCGAGGCCGAGACGGGCTTTGAAGGTCTGCTGAACCTCGCGGATCCCTTCGCCGATGCCGACACGCGCTCCGGATAGTCTCGCCTTCAACCACTGCGCCGACGTGAGGTGGTCGGCATGCGCGTGGGTCTCAAGAATCCAGTCGACCTGCAATTGTTCGCGCCTCACATGATCGAGTAACGCCTCTGCGGAGGTGGTTGCAGTCGTTCGAGTCGACGGATCGTAGTCGAGCACGGGGTCGATGATCGCGGCGATCCGACTCTCCGGGTCGGAGACTACGTGAGTGAATGTCCCGGTCGGAGGGTCGAAAAACGTTTGGACGACAGGCGAACCGGCGGTAGGAGCGAAGATGTTCATGCGCGGATTGTAGGGCGGCCGCTGCAGGAGACCCAATCCGTATCTTCCGACCCCGCAGAACGGCCATGGAAACTTGCGGCCGACGGCATCGTGCAGTGCCGAGGGTAGGATAGGCAAATCCGTCGATCAGGCGGTTCAAGTTCACGATTTACAGGGGGTCGATCATGATTCTGTTGACGGGCATTACAGGCAATATCGGCGGCGCGACGGCCCGTGCACTGCTCGCGCAGGGTGTGCGATTCCGCGCGCTGGTACGCGACCTCGCCAAGGCGGCTGCTTGGGCTGATCAGGGCGTCGAACTCGTGCAGGGTGATTTCGACGATGCGCAGTCCATCCGCCGCGCGCTCTCCGGAGTCGACCGCGCCTTGTTGGTCCTGCCGAATGGTGAGACGCAGGAACGCCTCGAGCTCTCGTTCATCCGTACGGCTCGAGAGGCGGGTCTTCCCTGGATCATCAAGCTCTCTTCGCCCGAGGCGGTTCGCGGCACCACGAGCCCGATTCCGCTCGCCCATATCGCGGCCGAGGATGCCATCATGGCCTCGGGTATGAAGTGGACCTTCGTCCGCCCAAGTTTCTACATGCAAAACTTTCGTGGTTCCGTAAAGGCCGCGAAAGCCACCGGAAAACTTTCCATGCCCATGGGCAATGGCACGATCGCCGTGACCGACAACAACGATGCCGGGCAATTCATCGCTCATGTGCTCACCGATGCCGATACCGGGCGGCATCACGGACAGTGCTACGACATCACCGGCCCTGATCCGGTGATGACCTTCCATGACGTCGCGAAGCTCATCGGCGAAGTAATCGGCCAGCCTGTCGTGTACGACGATTGCGACCCCAAAGCCTTCCAGGAAGCGATCCGTCCCTTCCACCGAAACCAATGGCATTCCGATGCTGTCGCGACGCTCTTCGCGGAAATCGCGAGCGGCCGGACGCCGGGACGCAAGACCGATACCTTAAAAAAAATCATGGGACGCCCGGGTCGCTCGTTACGGGAGTACCTGCAAACGCTGGTTTGAAACTCAGTGAGTGCGGTCCGCTGACTCGAGGATCAAATACTCCAGCGCCCAGTAGTGTCCGTTTTCTTTGAAGTTTGCGCGACGGGCGTCGAGGGTGACGTCGACGTTCCGGGCATGAGCGAGCGGACGGTTGGTGGCTGGAGCCGGATCGTCGGTGTTGATGATCGCCTCGGCGCGGTCGGCACAGCGCCCATGCTCACGGGCGCCATGCGTCCAGTCGACGAACCCGTGGATCTGGAACGGATCCACGAAAAGCATGTCGATGTTCGGCGGCGTCGTCATCCGTTCACGCAATCGCTCGCATAGCGCGTCGAGCACATAGGCACCGGAACTATGGGCGATAAGCTTGAGGTCGCGCAGACGTCCGGTCTTCTCCCATTGCGCAATCAACTGTTCCGCAACCTGCTCCCCGGCTCGCTGCGCACTCGCCGCCGCACGAAGCCGAGTATCGGACCAAGGATCCCACCGAACGAAGCTAACGACATTCCCCTCTCGCTCCAAGGCCTCGACGAGCCGCGGAAACTGAGGGTTGTCGGCATCGACGCTACCGTGGAAAACCAGCGTCAAGGCCTCTTCGTCCGGCAACTGGAGCGGTAGCAGCCGAACGTCGAGCGGTGTACGGCAGTAGAGTTCCATCAGTCCGGTCGCAGAAAGCAAGCCAATCGCTGCGGTCAAGAAGATTCTCGAGCGTCGGCTCATCTGCGTCTGAACTGATAACTGCCTTCAGCAGGAACCTTGAACACGATGCTGCCGTCTTGCCGAACGCCCGACTCGTCATACCAAAGCTCATCACGAGCGATGACGATCTTGGCGTTGATCGTCATGTCGGTCCGGGTTTGCTGGGAAACGATTCGGCAATCACCCCTTGGAATTTCTCCGACGAACACGTCGATGTGACGCCTGAAAGTCAATCGGCATGCAGCCGGGTACGGAACCACATCCTCGCGGGTGATCCCGAGGAGCGCAGTCGTTGGACGCAGATGGGCATCACGCCAACGACCCGCATCACGCAAGATGAAGAAATTCATCAACACCGCATTGCGCTGCTGATCGACCTCGAAGGTCCAGATGCGCTGACGTTGCAACACGCCTTGAGGTCTGCCGAGGGGCCACTGCAGGTAAATCACATGGCGGCCGAGCGCAGGCGCCTCGACCCGTGCGAACACGGGAAAAAGAAGGTCGGGAGCCTTTGAGGGATCAGGCCTCGACTCGAGCAACACATTTTCGCCGCGTGAACGTTGCAGCTGGTTGTCAAACTCGCCGACCACCCAACCGAGCAGGAGCTCGAGCTCCTTATCCAGGATCGACTGCGCCTGAGAGAACGGCGAGCCCGCGAGGACAACCGCAGCAGTAAACAAAAGAAAAGCTCGTCTCATCACTCCATCCATACTGCAACATCCGCAGGCGCAAGCTCGACACTGCCGAGCAACATCGGCGTCCCCTCCGGCAGCACTTCGCCGATCGATCGCGTGTCGGTCGAATAATTGAATGCGAAGCATAAAGAACCGAGACGACGCAATCTTACGTCCTCTGTAAGTTCGCAGACACGCACGCCCACCTCCTCCGCAATAGTCTTCAATAGTCGCCGCATCGAAGCAGGATCAAGCGAAGCGGCAAGGTATCGCACCTGCTGATGCCGGTAAAGCACGCCTCGCCCATTATCCAGGGCCCATTCGGACGGCAGCGACGACTCGACATGCTCGAGCCAACGATGAACGGCGAAGTTTGAACCGTACTCGATCATCCCCTCACGCAGAGACTCGACACGCGTGACCTTGAGCGGAAGAAGCCGTTGCAAGGAACCCGGCGGCAAATCGACGGGGATCGAAAAATGACTCGTCTTGCTGCCCGAGCGTGGACCGATCAAAACCTGTGCCGTGCTGCGCTGCATCTGCTCGACGAATGACTCGGCGACGATGGGCAAGCACGGCACGGCCACGACCTTGTAGCCCGAAATATCAGCGGTCGACGGGACGATGTCTACATCGAGCCCGAGCTCACGCAGAGCGGTATACCACTCGAAGGCGGTCCGCAGCGCCGACCAGCCGGCGCCCTGCGGCTGAATCTGCGTCACCCACTCGGCCTCGTAGTCGAACACCAGAGCGACATCGGCACGAACTCCAGTGGTCTCGGTGAATGCGTCACCATGATCGAGACGACGAATCTCGGCAACGACACGTCGCACTTCATCGCTCGCGACATCATCTTGTCGATCGGGCCGGAGCAGTCCCGCATGCATTTGCTCCTGCGCAAACGGCGCCTGCCGCCATCGAAAATACGAGACCACCTCGGCCCCGTGGGCGATCGCCTCGAGAGTCCAGAGTCGAACCATTCCCGGGAGTGGCGCAGGATTGAAGCGCGCCCAATTCACAGGACCGGGCTGCTGCTCCATCACCCACCAGCGACCTCGCCCCACCCCGCGATATAGGTCGTGATGAAACGCCGCGATGTCCGGATGCCCCTGCCTCGCATAGCGTGATTTCTCTTCGTCCGTGAACCAGAATTGCTCGAGGAATCCGAGCGGATAGCTGTCCCAGGCTGCGATGTCGAGATCAGCGGCGACCTCGTGATGATCGAAATCCGTGACGAATCCCATGAAGTTGTGTGTCAGGTCTCGCCCCGGCGAGCACGCTCTCAGGATCCGACACTGCTCCTGATTGAAGGTCGCTACCTGACGCGACGAAAAACGGCGAAAGTCTAGGACATGGGCGGGATTCGGCTCGGTCACCGTGAGGTTGGGCAGATCGATCTCGTCGAACGACCGATACTCCATGCTCCAGAACACATTGCCCCACGCGGCATTGAGCGCTCCGATATCTTGGTATCGATCACTGAGCCAAAGACGAAAAGAATTGAGGGCTGCCGCAGACCAGCTAAGCGTCGTCTCGTGGCAACCGTACTCGTTGTCGGTCTGCCACCCGATGACGGCAGGGTGCGCGCCGTACCGCTCGGCCACGGCCCGAGTGATACGCCGGGACTCTGCACGATAGCCCTCATGCGAAAAGCAGTAGTGCCGCCGTGACCCGAATCGACGCGGACGACCCATCGCATCGAGAGCCAGCATTTCGGGCATCTCATCGACGAGCCACTTGGGTGGCGTGGCGGTCGGCGTACACATCACGACCGACAGACCCGCGTGATGCAAAATATTGATTGCCTCGTCGAGCCAGGCCCACTCGAAGCGTCCACGCACAGGCTCGATGCGACTCCATGCGAACTCGCCGATCCGCACCTGCGAGAGTCCCATCTCGCGCATCCTTCGAGCGTCGTCGCCCCACCACTCGCGTGGCCAGTGCTCAGGGTAATAGCACACGCCGAGCCGAGGCATCTTCGATTTGCCGCTCATTCCGCCTCCACCGCAATGAGCCACGCCGTCCCCGGATGACGCAGCGGCAAAGAAATTCCGGAGAAGGCGAGTGCCGCGCCGGTGATCGAACGCCCTTCTCGCCAAAGATCCGGGTCGGCAAGATATCGGGCAGACAGCTCGGGCCAAGGCTCGAGGAGCCGTACTCGATACCGCTTCTGCGCCTGAAGCCCATGCAAACGGATCGGGGCCGTCTCGAAATGCCTCGCAAAAAGTGTCTGCGCAACGAGCGCCAGCCCTCGATCACCTTCGATGACGAACCACCCGCTAATGCCGTCCTCGGATGAGTTCAACTCGAACAGCGCTCCGCGATGGATCACCTCACGCCACGCCTTGTAGTGCGCGATATGCGCCTTCAGCGTGTGACGATCGGCCTCGCTCATGGCGGACGGATCCGCCTCGACACCCATGTGACCGAACATCGCCACCTTGGCCCGAAAATCCATCGGCAATATTCGCCCGGTGATGGGATTGGGACTGGGTCCGACATGGTGGCCCAAGGTGCGAAGCGGCAGGAATTGGAGCCAAGATCGATTGATACGCAGCCGCTCGATCGGATCATTATTGTCACTGGCCCAAAATCGCGTACATCGCGACAACATTGCGTAGTCGACGCGGCCGCCGCCGCTAGCGCAGGTTTCGATTTCCACGGCAGGATGCGCCTGACGCAGTCGATCGAGCAAACGATAAAGCGCCTCCGTCTGTCCGACGCTTCCCGAAGGCATCGGAAACAGTTCGCGATTGTGATCCCACTTGAGAGCGGCGATCGGATAACGCCGCAGCAAAGTGTCGATCATTAAGTAGACGTGATCGACCACGGCAGGCTGAGTGAGATCGAGTACCAGTTGATGGCGCTGAGTGGCTCGAGGAATCCCCTCGATGGCAAGACACCACTCGGGATGAAGGCGATGAAGTTCAGACTCCGGACTCACCATCTCCGGCTCGACCCACAAGCCAAAATCCATCCCCATCGCCTCGACATGACGAATGAGCGGATCGAGCCCATCCGAGAAGATCTCGGTCGAGGGCGTCCAGTCCCCGAGGCTCGTTCGATCGTTGCGTCGACCCGCAAACCACCCATCGTCCAAAATAAATCGTTCGACGCCGAGCGCTGCGGCCTGCTCGGCGAGCGTCTTCAGCTTCGGCAAGGACAAATCGAAGCCACAGGCCTCCCAAGTATTGAGATGGACTTTCCGAGACGCGCGCGAAAACATTTTTGGCAGGCGCTCGTCGATGACATGACGATGGAGCATCTGTCTGAGCGCGGCACGACCCGCGGCGCTGACGGCCAAGACAGCCGATGGCGACACGAAAGGATGATCTCGCGAGACCGTGATCTCGCCGGGACGGACTCTCGCTCCGATCGATAGCACCGCAACCCCATCGCAATCGACATCGAGTGTCCAGGTGTGATCGCCACTCCAAGCGAGGTGAACCGCCAGCGCGAATCCGTGATGCTCGGTCGTATCCGATGACTCGAAAATCAACCATTGACCGCCTGAGAAACCCGATCGGCCTCCTCGGGTCTCGCCGTGCAACCTCGACGATCGGGAAATCGCCGCCCGTGTCGCCTGCATCTCCGCCGCCCATCGTCCGGTGTACTGGATCACGTGGGTCGCCCAAGTCGGCAGCGGCAATACGAGCGAGGCGCAGCTCGATAACTGCAGAGGGTGGTCGCCCTCATGAATCACGCGGGTGTCGACCTCGATTACGCCACTCGATCGAACGCACCACCGGCTGCGGATGGAAAGCCCGAGTGTCGTGTCGTCAAGGCGAAACCTCACCTCGGCATCGTCGCCTCCAACCTGCAGCGGGTCGGTTCGAAGGGCAACTCGATGCCCCGACCGAGCCATCTCGACCAGCGGCGCACCTGAATATCCGGTTTCGCTGCAAGGCAGGACCGAGGGCGGAACGCGTTCATCGGGCTCGGACTCGTGAGCCCCCCGTTGCAGCGCTCCGCAAAGCACCCCGTCGTCCTGCTCGATTGGCAGGCGTGGACCGAGGTAAGCGAGCTCGGCGATTCCCCGACCAAGGTCGAAAATCAGCGTGGTCGTCGGGGCATCGAGCCGCCATGTCGACGGGGTCGTTGGCACACGTCCTCCTAATGTCCCTATTATTGCCGACCAAGGCCTCTGCCGGGGGGAGAACATGCCGACCAACCTGATGACCGACGGGATCGTCCAGATCCTGATCTTCGTCGCGCTGACTCTGTCGATCGCCGTGGCGACCTGGTGGAAGGTCCGCGCCTCACAAACTACCCACGATGGGTCGGGCAAAGATGTATTCCTCGCGGGCGGCGGTCTCAGCTGGCTCTTTGTCGCAGGCTCGATCACGCTCACCAACCTCTCGACCGATCAGCTCGTCGGCATGAACGGCAATCAAATGCTGCTGCTCGCTTGGTGGGAGATCGCCGGATTCTTTGGCCTGCTGATCCTCGCCTATGTTTTCGTCCCGCTTTATTACCGAAATCGATGCACGACGGTTACCGAGTTGCTCGAGCGCCGTTATGGAGGCACGAGCATTCGAACGCTCATCTCCGGACTCTTTCTTTTTGGAAACGTCGTGATCTACCTTCCCGCAGCGCTCTACAGCGGCGGACTCTTCATGCAGTCGCTCTTCGGGGGCAGCACGTCGGTGATGTTGTTCGCCACGATACTCGCCCTGATCAGCGCGGCCTACACCATGCTCGGCGGACTCCGGGCCGTCGCAATCATGGACACCTTCTCGGGGATCGGCGTTCTCGGGCTTGCGCTGCTGATCGTATTTCTGTCTTTGGCAGCGGTCGACTTCGATATCGTGACGGGCGTGCCTATCGAGCGCCTGACGATGATCGGCGGTGACGACTCGCCGATCCCGTGGCATACCTTGCTGACAGGCATGTTGTTCATCCAAATCTTTTACTGGTCGACGAATCAGAACATCACGCAGAAAGCGATGGCCGCCCCCACGGTCGCCGAGGCACGGAAAGGAGTACTCGCCGCGGCGGCAATTCGCGTACTCATCGTGCCGCCCATCGTCGTCATCCCCGGTGTCGTGGCGTACAAACTATTCGGCGACGTGGGCGATGCGGCCTATGGGAAGCTCGTTGCCGAAGTACTGCCCGAATGGCTCTCCGGCGCCTTCGCCGCCATGGTTGCAGCTGCGGTGATCACCACCTTCAGCGCCGTCCTCAACAGCACCGTCGCGCTCTACTCGGTCGATTTCCACGACAAGTTCATCGGCAAGGTGAACAATCACTGGCGCCTCGGAGCGATGGTCTCGATGATCGTGACGGTCGTCGCGATACTTATCGTGCCCGTATTCCATAACGCCGACAGCATCATCAATCTGCTTCAACAACTGAATGGCTTGTTCTCCATGCCGATCCTCTCTGCGTTCATCGTCGGACTTCTGTTCCGAAACGTCGGCGCATGGGCGGCTATTTTCGGCGTTTCCTGGGGGTTCGGCGTCTACGCGCTATATACCTTCGTGTGGCAACCCGCCGGCCTCATCACGCTGCACTACATCCACTTCATGGTCATCGTGCTCGCAAGCTCCGTACTCGCCGCGCTCGCCTTCAATCGACTTGCGTTGTCGCGTCGCGCCGAATACATAGGGTTCCGTGATCTCCGCGCCTCTGCATCATGAGTTCTGAGGCGCCCGACAACGTTCATCGCCGGCGTAACCCACTCAACGGCCGTTGGGTGCTGGTATCGCCACATCGTAATGCCCGTCCCTGGCGCGGAGAGGTCGCGGCGTCGACTCCCCGATCGACAGTAGCCCACGACCCAGAGTGTCATCTGTGTCCAGGTAATCCGCGTGTCGGTGGTGTGACGAACCCGCGGTACGACGGTCCCTACGTTTTCGACAACGACTTCCCGGCTCTCTTCGTCGTCGATCCGATCGAACGCTCCGCCTCCATCTTGCGCCATAACGCACTCTTCGTGAGCGAAGGAGTCGAGGGCCGTTGCCGGGTCATCTGTTACTCGCCGGATCATGATCGGAGCATGGCCAGACTCTCCACCGCTGAGCGGCGGCAGGTCGTCGATTGCTGGGCGGCAGAATCCGCAGAGCTCGGCGCTCGACACTCGTGGGTCCAGATCTTCGAGAACAAAGGCGAGATGATGGGGTGCTCCAACCCTCACCCGCACGGACAGATTTGGGCGTCCGACCATCTTCCGGAAGAGCCTCAACTCGAGGATATTCATCAAAGAAACTATCTGGAGTCGCACGGACATCCCCTGCTCGCCGACCTCGTTCGGCAGGAGATCGGCGGCGAGCGCGAAGTGTCGTCGAACGACCACTGGCTCGTCATCGTGCCCTGGTGGGCCACATGGCCATTCGAGACCCTGCTGCTGCCGCGCTTCGATGTAAAGCGTATGGAAGATCTCGGCAGCGATGCGCGTCATTCTTTGGCTTTGATGCTCGGCGATCTGACTCGCCGTTACGACGCCTTGTTCGGCTGCGATTTCCCCTATTCCATGGGATGGCATGGAGCTCCGCACCGAAGCCACTCGATCAGCCACTGGACCTTGCATGCGCACTTTTATCCACCGCTGCTTCGATCAGCGACTGTTCGCAAGTTCATGGTCGGCTACGAAATGCTGGCCGAGGCCCAGCGCGACCTGACACCCGAGCAGGCCGCCGGACAATTGCGCGCACTCGAGTCGGCCTGAATCTTTGATCGACATGACCCCACACGCCCTTTTTCGACATGCGCAGGAGCTGCTGCATCGGCAGTTCGGAAAGACATCCCAGCACGAAGTCTTTGCACCGGGTCGCGTCAACCTCATCGGCGAACATACTGACTACAATCAGGGACTCGCGCTGCCTCTAGCGTTAGATCTCGGCACCGCGATCGCCGTGTCACCGAGAACCGATGGCGAAGTGGTTGCGATCAGCCTCAGCGACGGTCGACTCCATCACGAGCAGTTCTCGATCCGAGAGTCTCCCGAGCCGGGTCCCCGGGGATGGTGGGGGAACTATCTACGCGGAATGTGTGCAGAGATGATCGGACACGGTATCCAGGTTCGCGGAGCCGATCTTGCGATCGTCGGCGACATTCCGTCAGGCGCTGGCCTGTCTTCGTCTGCCTCGTTGTCGATCGCGGCCGGCAGCGCGATGCTGAAAAATTCGACGGTAACAGAGACCGTCGATGCGTCGACCCTCGCCCGTTGGGGGCAATCCACGGAGCATCGCTATGCCGGATGCCTCTGCGGAATCATGGACCAGATGACGGTCGCCCATGCCTCTCCAGGAGAGGTGGTTTTTTTGGACTTCAAAGATCTCGGTATCGAGCGACATCGACTGCCATCGTCCTGGACGATACTCATCGCTCAATCAGGAATTCGCCGCGAACTCGCCGCAGGCGAATACAACGTCCGTCGGCGACAATGCCGGGAGGCCGCCGATTTCTACGGGGTCGACTCGTTGCGCGATCTCGACCTGCAGAGGCTCGAGACCCATCCCCGGCCGAAAAATGAGGTCTTGTTCCGCCGGTCGCAACACGTCGTTTCCGAAAACCGGCGTGTCGAGGTCGCCGCTGAGTCGATGAAACGCGGAGATTTGAAGACCTTCGGCCAACTGCTACGACAGTCTCACGCCTCGCTGCGTCATGATTTCGAGGTTACGATTCCGGAAGTCGATGAACTCGCGGACAACATCAACGTGCTGATCGATCAACAGGCTGGTGGTGAAGGCGGAGCGCGGATGACGGGGGGTGGCTTCGGTGGCTGCCTCGTCGCAGCCGTACCCAGCGACGCGGCCGACCATCTCCAACGTTTGATCACGGAAGTGTCGGGTCGACCAGTTTGGCGGCAGCAGGGCCGGCCTTACTCCTCGACGTAGTTCGTCGCGACGGGGGTCGCCGCGACTTGAGACTCGACTACTCCAGACGGGACAAAACACCTTTGAGCTCCGACAGCGTCGCTGCACCTCGTTCGGTCAAGACGACGGCTTTCTCACGTCGATCGTCGCGGGTGCCGGTCCGAATACCCAGTAATCCGAGACTTTCGAGACGGTAGATGAGCTTGCGGCACGCTCGATAGCCGCCGAGTCCTTCCTCCCGAAAGACGCCGATGAGACTGGAGATCGAGCCGCCTTGGTGGATGGCCACCACGAGCAGCGCAGGGACCAAATTGAGATGCTTCATCACAACCTTGGATGCAACAAAATTGCTCCAAGAATTGTACTTAATCAACCGCTAAGCGGGTAGCGGTTTTCTCATTTTCCGACCTCGCGTATCAACGAAGCGTAGGCCGCAAAATATTCGAGGGCCTTTGGGGTCGGAACGACCAATTTGACGCGGGCATCGTCCTCGACGCCTTCGAAATCGACGAAGCCGGCATCCTTCAGTTGGTGGATGCGCTTGCGAACCGTATTGATATGCCCAAGATCGCGCCGGATCAGCAACTTGTACATGGGGTAAGGCTCCCCCCGCTTCCAGGCCTGCGCGATCTCGACGAGCAGCGCCTCGGTATTGGGGGTCGAGAATAGCTCTGCCGACGGAAGGTCTTTGAGCGCCCCGAGAAGCCATCGGAAACGCAGATAAAGCTCAACCAACTCTTTCTTCGGTTTCGGCATGGTCAGAGGGGCCTTGTACGCTCTTTGCGGTTCTCAATAAATACGATCAGTCTTTTCACAGCGTACAGCAAAAGCAGCGCCCCGAAGAAGTCGCCGATGAACATGACCAAGAAATCATCGTCGATCGGCTGTTGCTCTATGCCGTAAATCGCATGTACCGCCGTATGGCCCGCAGAATTGAGGATCGCGGAGACAAAAGCCAGAAGAATGAGACGGCGCCCATCGATCGCGGGGATACCCTGCCCGATCCGCGGGAGTAACCCTTTTCCGGGCCACTCACGAAGCGTCAATAACGCGGCGCCATACGCCGCGATCGCCGGAACAAACATCACGGGCAAATCGATCAGGGGATTCGCCGTGATGCCATCGAGATCCACCCATCGCAGCAGTTGAGCACCGATCGTGAATCCGAATGCGCCGGCGACACCGAAGAGCAATACCAGCATCATCCGTAGACCGTGCGGCAGGTAAAGCCAATTGATGCCGGACACGTATTCGGTCCAGGAGAACAACAGCACGAACAACGGCACGACGATACACCAAGAAATGGCAGAGATGGCCACGAACAAAAGAAACAACTTCGCCCGATTCATGGCGGCAGCCTAAGTAATCGTCCCGAACCGTTCAATACCAAAACGATTTCCATCCCTAAGCCGAGTCATCTCTTTGAACGCATTCCACGTTAAAGTGCAGGCCATCGCCGGTAAGGTTCCGGCACCTCGCGGAACGGTGGACGCCATGATCAGTTTTTCGACTCCTCTGCGGTCGGGCTTTGCGATGCTGGCATCGATCACGCTCTTGCTCGCCGGAGCCTCTTCGGAGAGCCGTGCCGACATCGACGATATCGACTCCCTGACTCAGGCGCAGTTCAAGCCCTTCGCCCGAGATCTCGTTTCAGCCCTGAGCTACAAGGCGATCAGTCCGGCCGAGCCGCTCGGTATCACGGGGTTCGATGTGGGACTTGGACTCGCGGTCATCGAGACCAATACCGATCTCCCTTGGGGAATCGCACTCGGATCCGAAAAGAGTTACCTCGCCGTACCTCGAGTTTCTCTCCAAAAAGGCTTGCCGTTCGGCATCGATGTCGGCGGGCTCTACGCCACGATACCGGGGACGGGCATCCAATTTTTTGGTGCAGAAGTGAAGTACGCCCTGGTGGAAGGAAACGTGGCGCTACCCGCCATCGCCATCCGCGCCGCAGCGACACAACTTGCCGGGCTCGAGCAGCTCGATCTCGAGACTCGGACGGTGGAACTCACGATCAGCAAAGGGCTTTTGAACTTCACGCCCTACGCAGGAGTCGGCAAGATTTGGGGAGACGTCACACCCGAAAACTCGGCTCTCAAGGGCGTCGTCAAACTTTCGCCTGAATCGCCCGACATGGTGCGCGTCTTCGCGGGGCTCAACTTCAGCATCTTCCTCGGCAGTCTCGCAATCGAGGTCGAGAAGACCGGCGACAACTTCGGCGCCTCGACCAAGGTGGGTATCCGGTTCTGATTCAGCGCTCGACGCCAGCAGGCGTACCGATGATTCGATTCAGCTCGATGAAATTACCGTCAGCATCCCATACGGCGCTGAACAGCACGCGAATCGCGCCACCGTTCGGTGCAGGATAATCAATCAAGCGAGGCGTATCGGCCACCGTGACGTGCGGCGTCGCCCGAATGCGCTCGAATCGGCTCTCGAGATCCTGAATGTTGAAAACCAAAATCGGATCTCCCGCCTGCGCCCGACGAAACTCGGGCGGCAGAAGGGGCGCAGTCTGATTCAAGCGCTGCATCAGCCCAAGCACTCCAATGAAATCGTCATTGGCACGCAACAGCACGAGCCGGGTCGTGCCTCCGATCACCTGGTCGTAAATGACATTGAGTCCGAGGGTGTCGCGGTAAAGCGGCAGCGATTTATCGATGTCTCGAACGACCAGAGTCGTTCGCCGAAGATCGACGGGGATACGCTCCGATTCCGGCACCGGCGCCGCCGACACCGCGGCGGACATGAAAAAACACAGAAAAACGGCCGAAATAATGCGGAAAAACGACATGATGATCATCTCTATTTCGAGCCGCCAGGCGTGATCGCCGCAAGCGCTGCGGCTTCTCTCTCGGGTGTGAGTCCAGCCTTCAGCTTCACCCGCTCGGATTCGGGACGCGCGAGATGCCACGCAAGGGTATCGCGCACCGTCTCACGCATCGATCGGACCGAGAGCCCTGCTTTGACTGCGCGATCCGCCGAGGTGGCGGCGAAACCTGCATTATCCCCTTCGGATGGCGCCCAAGCCGGCATATCCGCCCATGGGGTGATTTTTTGTTCATTGAGCGTCTTGGTGTCGATCCACCGCGCCTTCGGCGCCGCGGCGGGCTTCGCTATTTCATTGGCAGCGGAGATCGACTCGGTGACCACATCTCCGATCGTGAATCGGCCCGTCGGCGACAGCGCATTGAATGTACCTCCGGTCCCATCCTCGATAACGCGCAACGTGAAGGCCGCCAGATCACGCGCATCGATCAACTGAATCGGATCACGCGGAGAATTCGGCGCAATCATCTCTCCACCGCGTGCAGCGCGAGCAGGCCAGTAGGTGAAGCGATCGGTGTTGTCGTCAGGGCCGACGATCAATCCTGGACGAACGATCGATGTTCGCCGCTCGCCGAACACTGAATACGCGGCGGTTTCGCAAAGCGCTTTGAGGGGGCCGTAGGTCGCCCCGTCCACGGTCTCGACGGTTTCATCGGCAAGCTTGCCGACCGGCGAGGTTTCATCATTCGCTCTTGCGAAGCTCTCGTAGACGGAAATGGTCGAGATGAAGAGATAGCGCGCAACGCGCGGCTCAAGCAACGCGGCAGCGTCACGAACCTGCCTCGGCACATAGCCTGAGTTGTCGATGACGGCATCCCACTCGCGACCCACGAGAGATTTCAGATCGCCGTTTCGATCGCCGCGAAGACGTTCAACGTCCGGGAAGCGATCGGTGTTGGTCCGTCCACGATTGAAGAACGTCAGGGTATGACCACGCGCCAGGGCGAGTTCGGTCATGTGTAGCCCGATGAATCGAGTGCCACCCAGGATGAGCAATCGAAGAGGACGTTTGGATTTCTCGAGAGCGAGGCCCTCGAACGAAGCGAGCGCAAGGCTCGCTCCCGCCACCGAAAGGAAGTTTCTGCGTTTCATGACGCGCAGAGTAGCAAAAGAAAAACCCCGTGAACCTTGCGGCTCACGGGGTCTTCTTTGATAAGGACCCTGACGGTGACCTACTCTAGCGTCGCAACAGGCGAAACTACCATCGGCGCAGAGCGTTTTCACTTCCGAGTTCGAAAAGGGATCGGGTGGTTCCCGCTCGCTATTGCCATCAGGGAATTCTTTAATCCGGATGTTTTTTGACGTGACGCAGTCGCGTTCACATGAGTGATGGAATCAACTCCATCGCAATCAACCTTTCAAGCAAACTGCTTGAGGTTATATGGTCAAGCCTCACGGGCAATTAGTACTGGTTAGCTGAAGCCATTACTGGCCTTACACACCCAGCCTATCAACCACGTAGTCTTCGTGGGCCCTTCAGGGGAGTCGAGCTCCCAGGGAGATCTAGTCTTGGGGGGGGCTTCCCGCTTAGATGCTTTCAGCGGTTATCCCGTCCGC
>JBILMJ010000008.1:0-98635 GCA_044375575.1 Steroidobacteraceae bacterium
ATTGAAATTTCCCGACGCCCCCCCCCCCCCCCCCCCCCCGTTCTAATGGCTACTTCGCTCAAGATTAGACAGCGTCTCCTCTCGACTCCTCGGATGGTCAAATCCGGCCTCGCGATGACGCTCGATGCGACGCTCGCGGCGTTTTCAACGTGGTTTGCTCTGTCGCTGCGCTTTGAGCGGCCGTTCGGATTGAGCCCCGGAGATGGCGAAATCCTCGCGATCGGGTGGTCGGTCGCGATCCCGCTCGTTCTCCTTTGCGGTAGTTTGAACGGGCTCTACAAGACCGTCTTTCGTCATCTCAATATTCACGCGCTGACCGGGATCGTCTTCGCGCTAATTCCCTATACGATCGTCCACGCGTTCATTTTTTCGATCGTCCGCATCGGCGGATACCCGCTCTCGACGGGCGTGTGGCAGCCCCTTTTGTTGACCGCGCTGATGTTGAGTTCGCGCATCCTCATCCGATTGGCGCTCAGTGGTTGGCGACTCGAGTCACCCGCCTCCTCCACGAAAGGGCTCGTGATATTCGGGGCGGGCGATCTTGGGCGACGCGTGCTCTCGCTCGCCAATTCCTCGCGAGGGCTTTCGGTTCAAGGTTTTGTGGATGACGATGTATCGTTGCAGGGTCGACTCATCAACGGCGTGCCGGTGATCTCCCCGCAAGAATTGCGATCGATGGCCGCAACGGGAGACGTCGAGGTGGTCTGGATCGCGATCGGGCAACTCGGTGCCGAGCGGCGTCGAGAGATCATCGAGTCGCTGCGTTCGTTGAAGCTTCGGATCCAGACGATCACAGCGTACGGTGATCGGCTCGACGACACGCCGCGACTCGAGTGGGTGCAGGATCTCGCCATCGACGATCTGCTCGGGCGCATTCCGTTTGAGGCGAACGAGTCGATCATTGGCGAGGGTCTTTTGAATAAAACGGTCCTCGTGACCGGCGCCGGAGGGAGCATCGGATCGGAACTGTGCCGTCAGATTTTGGAGTACTCGCCGGCAAAGATAGTGCTCTACGAGCATAGCGAATCGGCGCTTTATCAAATCGATCGAGAACTGCGTACGCGGATCATCGTTTCTTCGCCCAAGTCGACGCGGATCATGTCTTTGCTGGGTTCTGTCCTCGATCGCGCTCGTTTGCAGGATGTGATGTCGACGTATCGACCGGATGTGGTCTATCACGCGGCGGCTTACAAGCACGTGCCGATCGTCGAAGAAAACTCCGCGCAGGGCGTCCTTAATAATGTGCTCGGCACTCGTCTCTGTGCCGAGGTTGCCGAGGAGGCGGGAGTGGGTCGGTTCGTGCTCGTGAGCACTGACAAGGCGGTGCGACCGACAAGTGTAATGGGCGCCTCCAAGCGCGTCGCCGAGATGATTCTGCAGGCGATGGCGGTCAAAGCGTCAAAGACGATTTTTTCGATCGTTCGGTTTGGTAACGTGCTCGGATCGAGCGGGTCAGTGGTGCCTCTTTTCAAAGAGCAGATTGCACGCGGGGGCCCGGTGACGGTGACTCACCGAGACATGACGCGGTATTTCATGAGTGTGCCGGAGGCGGCGCGACTTGTGCTCGAGGCGGGTTTTCGGGCTCGGGGAGGGGAGGTGTTCTTCCTCGACATGGGTCAACCCGTTCGGATCATGGACCTCGCCGAACGGATGATCGAACTCTCTGGCGCGTCCGTGAAGAACGAACGTAACCCATCGGGGGATATCGCGATCGAGGTCACCGGCTTGAGACCTGGCGAAAAGTTGTTCGAAGAGCTGTTGATTAACGAACAGTTCGAGAAGACAGAAAATTCCGGCATCTACCGGGTCAAAGAGCCTTTGATGCCGAAAGACGAGTTGGCGAAATACCTTTCGTCAATCGAGACCGCCGCCTCAAACGGGCGTTCCGCTGAAGCCAGAGATCGCGTGTTCTCCTTGATCCGCATACCCGAGCGAACGATTGGAAAGACGGCCACGCTTTCGGCGGTTCCCAGCACTGCGCGAGCCACGCCGCGAGGGGTCGAGAGTTTGATTTGACGGCTGACCTCGAGTCGCGCTGAGCGAGGCGAGGGTGTGAAGTCTGGTCCCAACCGGCACGCCTTTTCTTGTGAATTCCCCCATGACGAATCTATACTTGTTCAAATTTGAACGGGGCAGTTGACCCTATCGAGGCGGGCGCTGCTTACGTCCTGTCATACGGTAGCGTGTCCGAAAATTTCTCCATTGAACGCTAAATCAAAAATCCAGGAAGAAGCGCGGTTTCAGATTCTGCGCCATTTACACGACAATCCGGAGCTTTCGCAGCGCGAACTGCGGAAGCGCATGGGGATTAGCCTAGGTGCCGTCAACTATTGCCTCAAGGCGCTGGTAGATCGCGGCCTAGTTAAGGCTCAGAATTTCAATCGAAATCCAAACAAGATTGGATATTCTTATTTTCTCACTCCAGCGGGTATTTCTGAGAAAACCCGCCTGACCGCCCAATTTTTGGTGCGAAAAAAAATTGAATATGACGCATTAAAAAAAGAAATCCGTGAGCTTTCGTTGGAGTTAAATAGTATCCAAGTGGAGTCAGCCGAGATCGAGGGGGGGTTGTAGTGATTTTGGTCACTGGCGGCGCCGGTTTTATCGGTAGCAATTTCGTCTTAGATTGGTTCAGGGACCCCGCAACCTCGAGCGAGGGGATCGTCAACCTCGACGTGCTGAGCTACGCGGGTAACCTCGAGAACCTCAGGTCGCTTGAAGGAGACTCGCGGCATGTATTCGTTCAGGGCGATATATGCGATCGAGCCTTGATTGATCGTTTACTCGAGGAGCATCAGCCAAGAGCGATCGTTCATTTTGCGGCCGAGAGTCACGTCGACCGCAGCATTCATGGGCCGGGTGCGTTCATTAAAACCAACATTGATGGTACCTACACGCTTTTGGAGGCCTCTCGAGCGTATTGGGGCGCTCTGCCCGAGTGTGCGCGTCAAGCGTTCAGGTTTCATCACGTGAGCACGGACGAGGTTTACGGCAGTCTGAAGCCTGATGACCCCGCCTTCGCCGAAACCCACCCTTACGAGCCCAATAGCCCTTACTCGGCGAGCAAGGCGGCAAGCGACCACTTGGTACGGGCGTGGCATCACACCTATGGTTTGCCGGTGGTAACGACGAACTGTTCGAACAACTATGGTCCGTATCATTTTCCGGAAAAATTGATTCCGCTCATGATCGTCAACGCACTCGCGGGTAAACCCTTGCCCGTGTACGGCGATGGTCAGCAGATTCGTGACTGGCTGTACGTGACCGACCATTGCAGTGCCATCCGAGCCGTGCTGGCGAAGGGTCGTCTCGGAGAGACCTACAACATCGGCGGCTGGAACGAAAAAGCCAATATCGACATCGTCAAAACTATCTGTCAGTTGCTCGATGAACTGCGGCCGGACTCTGCAGGGTCTTACGCGCGATTAATTACCTACGTAAAAGATCGACCCGGACACGATCGCCGTTACGCCATCGATGCTCGCAAAATCGAGCGAGAGCTCGGCTGGCGCCCCGCAGAAACCTTTGACACCGGCATCCGAAAAACGGTGAATTGGTATTTGCAGAACCAACCTTGGGTGTCGCGGGTTCAGAGCGGTGTCTATCGCGATTGGGTCGCTAAAAACTACGAGGCTCGATAATGAAGCTCCTGCTGCTCGGCTGTAATGGGCAGGTCGGGTGGGAGCTCCAGCGTAGTTTGCTGCCGCTCGGCGAAGTCATCCCTTGCGATTTCGACTCATCTCCTGATCGACGAGCGGATTTTTCGAACCCGTCGGCGGTCGCGGACCTTGTCGCGCGGGTTCGTCCGGATGTCATCGTCAACGCTGCAGCCCACACGGCTGTCGACAAGGCAGAGAGCGAACCCGAGCTCGCGCGGTTGATCAACGCCACAACCGTCGGAGCCGTTGCCGCGCAAGCCAAAAAACACGGCGCGCTGCTGGTTCACTGCAGTACCGATTATGTGTTCGATGGAAGCGGCATATCACCCCGAGATGAGTTGGCACCGACCGGTCCGCTTTCGGTGTATGGCGTAACGAAGCTCGAAGGTGAAAACCTCATTCGGGCGAGTGGATGTCGGCACGTCATATTGCGAACGAGTTGGGTGTATGCGGCGCGCGGTCATAACTTCATCAAGACGATGTTGAGGCTGGCGGGTGAGCGCGAAACACTATCTGTGATTGATGATCAAATGGGGGCGCCAACGGGCGCAGAGTTACTCGCCGACGTTACGGCTCATGTTATTCGGACCTTGAGCGAGGGCCGCGGTGAAGCGGGGACATTTCATTGCGTGGCGAAGGGTGAGACCTCGTGGTTCGGTTTTGCGCGATTCGTCATCGAGTGGGCGCGTGCCAATGGTCAGAGCATCAAGGTCGCCCCTGAAGGTATAAAGCCGATTCCCACGTCGCAGTATCCGACGCCCGCAGCACGCCCGTTGAACTCACGGCTCTCGACTGACAAACTCGCGCGAGTTTTTTCTTTGGAGTTACCGTACTGGCAGATCGGCGTGGAGCGCATGCTTCGCGAGATCTCCACCCGTTAGATTGACGCAACTCACCATGAGCAGACGCGGAATTATTTTGGCAGGTGGGTCAGGTACTCGCCTGAGCCCAGCGACGTTGGCTGTCAGCAAGCAGCTGCTGCCCGTGTATGACAAGCCGATGGTTTATTACCCTCTGAGTACCCTGATGCTCGCCGGGATCCGCGACATTCTCGTCATCAGTACGCCCCAAGACACCCCTCGGTTCGAGGCGCTGTTGGGAGACGGCTCGAAGTGGGGTCTCAACCTCTCGTATTGCGTGCAGCCGAGTCCCGATGGGCTCGCTCAGGCGTTTATTCTCGGGCGTCAGTTCGTCGGTAACAATCCGAGTGCGCTTGTGCTCGGCGATAATATTTTCTACGGCCACGATCTACACGCTGTGGTGACGCGGGCTGCGGCGCGAGACGCGGGCGCGACCGTTTTTGCGTATCACGTTCACGATCCCGAGCGTTACGGTGTCGTCGAGTTCGATGCAAATAAAAGGGCCTTGAGTATCGAAGAAAAACCCAAGGCTCCGAAGAGCAACTACGCGGTCACGGGGCTTTATTTTTACGACAACCAAGTGTGCGACATCGCTGCCTCCATCAAGCGCTCTGCTCGAGGCGAACTCGAGATCACGACGGTTAACGCTCAATATCTCGAGCAGCGCCAGTTGAGCGTCGAAATCATGGGCCGCGGTTACGCCTGGCTCGACACGGGCACGCACGACAGCCTGCTTGAGGCGGGGCAGTTCATCGCAACGCTCGAAAAGCGGCAGGGTCTGAAGGTGGCTTGCCCTGAGGAGATTGCCTTTCGGTCTGGGTGGATCAGTGCCGCAGAGCTCGAGCGCCAGGCCCAGCCCCTGTTGAAAAACGGTTACGGGCAGTATCTGCTACAAGTTCTCAAAGAGAAGGTTTTCTGATGTCTTTCAAGCGGACTGCGATTCCCGATGTCATTTTGTTCGAGCCGCGGGTTTTCGGAGACGACCGCGGGTTTTTTTTCGAGAGTTTCAACGAGAAGGTTTTCGTTGAGGCGGTCGGCAGGAAGTACGAGTTTGTCCAGGACAATCATTCTCGGTCGAGCCGCGGGGTACTGAGAGGACTGCATTACCAGTTGCCGCCCGAGGCCCAAGGCAAGCTCGTTAGGGTGGTGGCCGGCGAGGTCTTTGATGTCGCCGTCGATATTCGGAAAGGATCACCGACATTCGGGCGATGGGTCGGCGAAATTTTGTCGGAAAGTAACAAGCGGCAGTTGTGGATCCCTCCAGGGTTCGCTCATGGATTCATTACCTTAAGCGACACCGCCGAGTTTTTATATAAAACGACCGAATTCTACGCGCCGAGTGCCGAGCGCTGCATTCAGTGGAATGATCCTGCGATTGGCATTCAATGGCCCTATGACGGAATTCCCGTGCTATCAACGAAAGACACACGGGGTGAGCCTTTTAATGAGGCGGAGCTTTCTGAGTAATGAACAATCGATTTTCGGAAAAAAATGTGACGCTAACGTCAGGAAATTCAAACACTACGGGACTCTGAAGATTTAATGAAATTGACGAACCGTCTGGAGGTCAGTGGTGAGGCGTAAAAACGATAAATTGCTCGTAGAGTTTCAGCGCGAATCGTGGAATTCGTATGGGCCGCCGCGTAGTTTTGTCGTCGGTACGCTCCTTTCCACCGTTGCTCGATCAGCTTCCTTATGAGAACGCTCACGGTGGGCGCCACCGGCTACATCGGCAGCGCGTTGTTCAGCGCAGCATCGAGCATAGGCGTGGCGCGGGGTTCATCCTCCACCGGCCGAAATGGCTTGCTGTCTTTAAGACTTGATGCCATCGGAGAGTTCGATTTCAATCAGATTTTCCCGGGCGAAGTTGTGTTATTCACCGCGGCCGTATCAGCGCCTGATTTATGTGAGCGCGATAGGGCTCGCGCGAGGTTGGTAAATGTTACTGGCGCCGAAGAGTTCATCAAACGGGCGATGGATCGTGGTGCGAGGGTAATCTTCTTCTCGAGTGACGCGGTGTATGGCGAGGGGGGGGATGGGTTCGACGAGTCGACTGCGTGTAAGCCGATTGGCGGCTACGCTGAGATGAAACTGGAGATTGAGCGGCGATTCGCCGATGAGCAAGCATTCAAGGCGATCCGGCTGTCGTATGTCTTCTCGAAGGAGGACAAGTTCACCTGTTACCTCGTCAACTGCTGGCGGAACAGGGTGGAGGCCGATCTATTCCACCCCTTTTTCAGGGCGGTCATCCATCGCGATGACGTGGTCCGGGGGGCGCTGGAATTGGCCCTCCGTTGGGACGACTTTCCGATGCAGGTGATAAATTTCGGGGGGCCGACGGTGCTGTCGCGAGTCGACTTTGCTGAGATCCTGCGCGAGTCGTGTCTCCCGGGGTTGAGGTTCAATGTTACCGAGCCCGCCGTAGAGTTCTTCGCGAATCGGCCGCGCGTTATCGCCATGAGGTCGCCGCTCCTCGCCGAGCTGTTAGGACGTCCGCCGATCACACTGCGGGAAGCGGCCCTGAAGGAATTTTCGTAACGTTGACTGGTAGTGGGAGCGACATGAAAAGGAAGATACTCATCACAGGGGTCACTGGCCAAGTCGGATCTCTCCTTGCCGACCATGTGTTGGAGAATACGGATCACGATGTTTTCGGGATGCTGCGCTGGCAAGAGCCCATGGACAACATCCAGCACCTGACCTCACGAATCAACCGCCGGGACCGCATCAGCCTTTGCTATGCGGACCTGAACGACTTCTCCTCGTTGGCCAGGGTCATCAGGACGGTCCGGCCGGATTTCGTGTCGCATCTTGCGGCCCAGTCATATCCGAAGACATCCTTCGAGATACCGTTGGAGACGTTACAGACGAACGTCATCGGCACCGCGAACCTTCTCGAGTGCATACGTCAACAGCGCGACCTCGATGGTTATGATCCAGTCGTACATGTCTGCTCATCGAGCGAGGTCTACGGTCGGGCCAAACCCGGCATTCGTCTTTCCGAGGATACGCCTTTCCATGGTGCCAGTCCGTATAGCATCAGCAAGATCGGCACCGATTACCTCGGACGTTTTTATGGCGAGGCCTACGGAATCCGTACCTTCGTCACGCGCATGGGCACGCACTCGGGTCCGCGGCGCAGCGACGTGTTCTTCGAGAGCACCGTCGCCAAACAGATAGCACTGATCGAAGCCGGGTATCAAGAGCCGATCATCCGCGTTGGCAACCTGTCCAGCACCAGAACTTTCCAAGATGCCCGGGATGCGGTGAGGGCATACTTCCTCCTCTTGGAATCGAGCATGAGCGGGAAGATCGCGTGCGGTGAGTGCTTCAACATCGCCGGCGAGGAGGCATTCAAGCTCCCCGAGATCATCGACATCCTGCTCGGCATGAGCGAGAGGCGGGACATTGAGGTCGTGGTGGACAAGGACAGATTGCGGCCGATCGATGCCGACTATCAGATGTTCGATAACTCCAAGATTCGTGCCGCGATCGACTGGCGGCCCGCGATTCCAGCGCGTCAGATGTTCTCCGATCTCCTTGACCACTGGCGCGCCGAGATCACAAGGGGCCGAATCCCCTTGAACCGGTGACCCATTGGCTCTTTTGATACCGGAAGCCTGGACATAACCCTATGCCGATCTTTCGCGCTCGAGCCCCCCTCCGACTCGGCCTCGCCGGTGGTGGCACCGATGTATCCCCGTATTGCGACACCTTTGGTGGCTATGTCTTGAACGCCACCATCGACCGTTACGCCTACGCGGTTATCAAGACCTTGGATGAGCCGATGGTACGGTTTATCGCGACCGATCTGCAGACGGAAGAGACGATGCCCGCTGACGAATCCATCGACATCTCTGGAAAGCTCGCGCTGCACAAGGCCGTGTACGGGTACATGACCCGGCACTTCAACGGTGGGCGGCATGTCCCAGTAGAGTTGACCACATTCTGTGACGCCCCCAGCGGTTCGGGGTTAGGCTCCTCGTCCACCTTAGTCGTCGTGATGATCCGTGCCTTCGTCGAACTCCTCAACGTACCGCTCGACGACTACGCCATAGCGAATCTCGCGTACCGGATCGAGCGGGTTGAATGCGGGCTGCAAGGCGGTCGGCAGGACCAGTTTTCGGCTGCTTTCGGTGGCTTCAACTTCATGGAGTTCTACGCGGAGGACAGGACCGTCGTCAATCCTCTGCGCATCAAGAACTGGGTCATCTGCGAACTCGAGGCTTCTCTAATCCTTTTCTTCACCGGGGTGTCGAGAGAGTCCGCCCACATCATCGCTGACCAGAGCGGAAACGTTAAGTCCGGTTCCGCCGATGCGATAGACGCGATGCACGGGCTCAAACGTGAGACTCTGCTCATGAAGGAAAGCCTCCTGCGCGGTGATTTCCCCGGTCTGGTCGAGTCCATCCGTTTAGGATGGTGGAATAAGAAGCGCTCTGCCAAGACGGTCTCCAACCCCACCATTGACGCGACCTACGATGCGGCCATCGAGGCAGGTGCGCTCGCAGGCAAGGTCTCCGGAGCAGGCGGCGGCGGCTTCATGTGGTTCTTCGTCCCCGCGGAAAGACGGATGAGCGTGATCCGTACCCTGACCGGATTAGGCGGCCACATCAGCAACTGCCATTTCACCAAGAACGGTGCACAAGCCTGGAGGCTCGAATGAGGGAGTACATACGGTCACAGATGGAGGAGACTCGGGGCATTATCGAAACGATGCTTGGGAATCAGGAGTTGCTGGCTCGGGTGGAGGCCGCCGCGTCTGCGACGATTTCCTCGATCCGTTTGGGCGGAAAGGTGATGCTGGCCGGAAACGGTGGAAGCGCGGCGGACGCCCAGCACATCGCCGGCGAGTTCGTGAGCCGGTTCGCCTTCGACAGACCGGGGCTACCGGCTATCGCATTGACCACCGACACGTCCATCCTGACCGCGATCGGCAATGACTACGGTTATGAGAGCCTTTTCGCGCGGCAGGTGCAGGCCCACGCTAAGGCGGGCGACGTACTGATCGCGTACTCGACCTCAGGACAATCCCCGAACATCATCGCCGCGCTGGAGGAGGCGCGCCGCGCCGACGTCGTCTGCGTCGGGATGACCGGCAATCGGGGCGGCCCGATGCAGCCCCTCTGTCACCACTACCTCGATGTACCTTCCGCCGACACCCCGAAGATCCAGGAGGGCCATGCGGTGATTGGGCACATCCTGTGCGGCCTCGTGGAGAAAGCGATCTTCGAGCGCAGGGCCTGATGGAGGCGATCGTCCTCGCGGGTGGTTTCGGGACGCGTCTCAGGTCGGTGGTGCCTGACCTTCCGAAGCCGATGGCCTCGGTTGCGGGAAGGCCGTTCCTCGAAATAGTGCTGGGCAATCTCGCACGCATGGGTTTCCGGCGTGCGGTGCTTGCGCTTGGATACAAGAGCGAGATCATCATCTCGCATTTTGGCGACGGGTTCCGCGGGTTGCAGATGTCCTATTTCGTCGAGACGTCACCTTTGGGGACGGGCGGTGCCGCCGCATCCGCCATAGGGGGCTGCGCCGGCGATCATGCGTTTATCATTAACGGCGACACGTTCGTCGATTTCGATGCGGCGGCTGTAGAGTCGATGTGGCGTCGGCGACGCAACCCAATAGTCGTCGCCTGCGATGTGCGTGATTCAAGCCGCTACGGCCGGCTGCTCACCGACAGCGACCGGGTCGTCGGATTCTCCGAGAAGGGCGAGACCGGCCCCGGGTTGATCAACGCCGGGGTGTACGTGATCGATTCGCCGAGCTTGGAAGCGCGGCGAGGTCATGGTGCGTTCTCCCTTGAAAGGGATCTGCTCGAGCCGATGGTCTCGTCCCGAGAAGTGGATATCTTCGTATCCGACGGAGTCTTCATCGACATCGGCGTTCCCGAGGACTACCTTCGTGCCCAGTCGCTGCTCGCGGGCCGGGTGTGAGCCGTCCTGCGCTTTTCCTGGACCGGGACGGCGTAATCAACGTAGATCACGGGCATGTTGGAAGAAGAGAGGATTTCGATTTCCTTCCGGGGATCTTCGAGCTTGTCAGGGCCGCCAATGCCGAAGGCTATGTCGTCCTGGTCGTCACCAATCAGGCCGGTATCGGGCGGGGGTTGTATTCCGAGGGCGATTTCAGGGCGCTGACCCTCTGGATGATGGGTGAGTTTGAGGCGCGAGCAGCGCGCATAAACTGCGTCTACTATTGTCCATTCCATCCGCGACACGGCACCGGGTCCTTCCTCCGGGAGAGCGCGGGCCGTAAGCCGGCGCCGGGGATGTTCCTTCGGGCAGCCGCGGACTGGCAGCTGGATCTGACCGCCTCCATCATGGTGGGTGACAAGCCGAGCGACACGATCGCCGCCGTCGCCGCCGGGGTACAGAACCTTTTTCTTTTTAATTCTTCAGCCGAGCATGAGATGGCCTCACCGATCTCGGACCTCCGTGAGGTCCTGCCGCATATCCGCGAGCGGTGTCACGACGATCTTCCGGCCGTCTATCCGCCCATGGCACGCATCGTGTGCGTAGAGTAGTCTTCATCTCTTCATCAGCTGTCGGGTGGTTATCCGCCGATGCTGATCGGCCTAGTCTTGATGCGGCCTCTGCCGAGCGAGAGCCTGCCAGATGATCGGTAGGGCTGTAGGTTCCAGCGCCGACGCGGTTATGTCGGTCGGCAGCGCGTCAGTCGCGACGCACCCCAGACGACAATTCCCGAGATGGAACATCACAGGCCTAAGCGCCTTGTCATGGATCATGATGGCCCTCTTGGTCGCCTTGGCGATTGCCCTAGCCGCGTTGAGCGAGTTCAAGGGGCTACCGCTGCTACTGCCGGCGCTTGCGGCGATCTCGATCGCGCTGATATTCCTGCTTCTCCTGCGGAAGCGGGCCCCGGATGGTCTGATTGGAGAGATCGGTGCCCTGTATGTATTTTTTCTCCTAGCGTACACAACCTTTCCGGCGTTCACGTTTTTGGTTTTGGAGTTGGATGTTGCCGCAGGATGGCCGTGGCAGAGGCTGACCGAATTACTTCCAGAGGATGCGGACCTCGCCACCCATCTTTGGCGACATGTACTGTTTTTGGGCGGCGTGTGTCTTGGTTATCTGCTCGTCCGGCGCAGGCCGGGAACCGATGCCGCGATCTCGGTACAGGTGCCTTGGGACGGCGGTGGGCTCGTGGTGCCGATGTTCGTCGTGGTGGTCCTGAGCAACGTCCTTTTAGTGGCCCTCTCCGGTCCGGTGGAGGAGTACCTCGACCACTACACCCGCTACGACCATCTGCCGTCCGTAGTGCGGGCCTTGGTGTCGGCGATCGTGCGGTTGGAGAGTGGGCTGTTCCTAGTCGTCGTCACGATCGCGTTCATGAACTTCCGGAAGTATCCGATCATCGTGATCGGTCTCGTGTTCGGCGCTTTTGTGTTCAAGATTTGGAATTCCCTCGGATCCAGGATCGAGAGCCTTTTCGTCCTGCTTTTGGCGGTATGCCTCTACCAGACCTACGTCAAGCGCATAAGCGTCGGGAAATCCGTGCTGGGGCTGCTCCTCGCCGGCGCGCTGTATTCGATGCTGGAGGTGCTTCGGGCGGCCAACTTCAACCCTCAAGCCGCCGGCGCCTTGATCGCCGCAGCCGGCATCCAGCCGGCATCCGAATTCGGGGCGGTGTTCTTCACCAGTTTCCATCTCTACGCCGAGCGCGCCGCAGGCACGCTCCCCCCGATCGAATGGCCGATGTTCTTCAACGACTTCATCTCGTTGGTGATGCCCAACAGTTTCGTGCAGTTCAATCCCCAGTACTGGTACGCGGAGAACTACTACCCGTCCTATGATGTCCCGCCCCAAACCAACGGGCCCATCGCCGACAGTGCGATCTGGGGCGGCGAGTGGGACCTGTTGGTCCGGTCGTTGGTCAACGGGATGCTGTTCGCGTGGCTGGCGAACGTCTTTTTCGCGCGGAAGAGCGATTGGCGGGTGGCGATGATCTATGCGTTCTGCTACTCCACCTGTGTCATGACCGCCAAGTACTCGGTGCTCTACCACTTGAATCCCATGGCCAAGACCGTCATCCCGATCATCTTGTTGGTCTCTCTAGCGAAGGCGCTCTCGGGGTATCTTGTGGACGCAGTCCGGCGATCGAGAATGTCAGCGGTTACTCCGGCCAGCGCGCGATGATGGCTTACTGCGACCGATCTTTCGGTCCTCCCATCCTCCTCTCGGGTCTCAGCGGGCAGTGAACGGCACCGAACGCGGCGCATGGATTAGGGGCGTGCCCACGGCCTCGCTGAGCTGGAATCTTTTGGGTGGCATCTGGTCCGGGATGCTCGTCCTCGTAGCCACCCCCGTGCTTGTCAGCGGGTATGACATCGACCGATTTGGCCTGATCGGCCTATGGATAGCCTTGCAGGTGGTGCTCGGGCTCGTCGATCTCGGGTTGAGCTCCACACTCGGCAGGCAGCTTGCGCGGTCGGCTCATCCGTCGAGCGACCGGAAAGCTCCACCGGACGTGCTGGCCACCTTCGAGACGGTGGCGTGGCTGATATCGGGATGCCTGCTTTTGGCCGCACTCGTCGTCGGTACGTCAGCCGAGAACATATGGCTGAGATCGGCCGCGATCCCGCAATCGGAGATGACCGTCTGCCTCGGGCTTCTCTTCGCGACGCTTGCCCTGCAGTTCCCCTCGATCCTCTATTCAGGCGGCTTGACCGGGGTCTCACGGCACCGGGAGCTGAACATCGTTCAGATTGTGGTGAACACCGTGCGCTGGATCGGGGGAGCGACCTTGGCGGCGGCAGGCGCGCCACTCTATGCCTATTTTTGCCTGCAAGCGGTCGTCTCGTTGGTCCAGTCCCTGGCCTTGCGGACCGCGCTCCGCGCCGCATCGGGTCTGCGGCAGCGTGGGCGCTTCAGGGTATCCGTGCTGAGACAGCACGCGGGATTCGCCGTCGGCATGGCGGGTACGTCATCGCTAGCCGTGGTCATCGCGAACGCCGACAGGCTCCTGGTCAGCACGCTGTTGACCACCGCGGACGTCGGTCGATACTCCGTCGCGTTCATCGGGTGCAGCGTCATCCAGATGCTGTTGACCCCGTTCTACCGCGTCTATTTCCCGAGATTCTCCGCACTGGTGGCGGCGGATGACCAGGTCGGCCTGAGAGCGGAGTACATCTCGTCCGGTCGATGGCTCTCGTGCGCGGTGTTCCCGACGGCCCTCTGTCTATGCATGTTCCCGGGCGAGGTGCTGAGGGTCTGGATAGGCGACGAGGACCATGCGGCGGCGGCGGTGATGGGCGTGTTGTCCCTCGGGGTCGGGGCCGCGGCCCTGAGCTGGCTCCAAGGCGCGCTGCAACAGGCGCACGGCGTCACCTCGCTCCACATGGGGATGCTCGCCATGGCGGTCGTCGTCGGACTGCCCGCCGCCGTGTATTGCGTGTCCGAATTCGGTATCGTTGGGGCGACCGCGCTCTGGGTCGTCCACGGGCTGCTTTCGCTGACGATTGAGCCTTGGTTGATGCACCGGCGTTTCCTGCAGGGGCAATTGGTCGCGTGGTATCGGGCGGCGTTGCTCGTGCCGCTCGTCTCCAGCGCCGCCGTGGTCATCCCGTCGAGGTTGCTGATGCCGGACGGCCTGAGCCGCTGGATGGTCGCGGTGTGGTTGGTCATGACGGGCGCCATCGCGTTGGCGCTGACGGCTGTCTCGCAATCCTCGGACGGTTTCGCAGGGAAGGGGAGGGTCGGTTGATGGAGTCTGCAAGCACACCGCGGTTCAGCATCGTGATCCCGACGAAGGACCGGGCGACGTATCTGGAGAAGACCCTAGTCACCTGTAGCCTCCAGTCCTATCCCAACCTGGATGTCATCGTGTCGGACGACGGAAGCGTCGATTCCACGAAAGAGGTCGTCCTACGTGCGGCGGCGAGGGACCCGCGTATACGGTACGTGACCCCGGGTAAATCGGTCGGCATGCGCGACAACTTCGAGTTCGCCTTGGACCAGGTCGCGCCGGGGTTCGTCATGGCGCTCGGCGGCGATGATGGCTTGCTGCCGCGCGGGATAGAGGGGATGTTGCAGTCGCTCCGGTCGACGGGTCAGGAGCTTCTGACTTGGGCAACGCCGGTCTTCAACTATGCCGGTGTCCGCACCTCTCGCCCGCAGCTGATGATCCCCCTCGGGCGCGGGTTGCGGGTCGTTGATGGCTCCGCCGTGCTGGCCCGTCAGGTGCGGGGACTGCGGTACATCGATGATGCCGAGTTGCCGATGTTCTACGTCAAGGGCGTCGTCTCGACGAACCTCGTCGACAGGGTCCGATCGCGGTCTCCCGAAAACCGCTTCTATGCGTGCTCCACGCCCGACGGCTATTCGGGGATAGTGTTGGCGGGAGAGGTGGAGTCCTTCGCTTTTTCCCGGATGCCCTACTCGATCTACGGAGCCTCGCCAAGTTCCCAAGGCATCGCCTACATCTCGGGAGACGCGCGTTCCAAGAAGCAATCGGAGGACTTCTTCCGTTCGGCTGCGAGCCTGCCAATGCATCCGGAGCTCGCGTCCCAGCCCTATTCACCCCTCATCACCTTGATGACCGCGGATTTCCTGCTGCATGCGAGTGATCTGCCCGGATGGCCCGGGAGGGTGCAGGCGATCGACTATGGCACGCTGCTGACCAAGGCGGTCGATGAACTGTCGCACGGGCTCTATTCCGGCGACCGCGTGGCGAGGGAGTTGGGAATCCTGTTGAAGATCGCCGAGCAGCATGGAAAGGCTGAGCTGTTCCGCCGCTTGGTCCGTGACACCAAGCGTTTCGCGCCCAAGATGCCCTTCGCCGGCTCCGGCATCCGTCCCGGGCAGCTGCTGTTCGACGGAGACTCGTTCGGGGTGCACGACATCGTCGATGCGGCGTTCTTTACCGCCGGTTACCTCAACGCGGCGGCATCGGTTGGGGTCATGGCGGGCACGAGGGCGTTGCTCCGATCGGTCGGCTATAAGCTGCGATCGCTCCGGAGGGATAGCGCATTCCCCGACGAGAGCTCGTGGGGCGGGTGATGATTAGCGGGAGACCGACGTGACCCCAGGCGGGGACGATCGCCATGGGAGGCCCGGACCCGCGGCGGGATGGGGGGCAGGCATGAGCGAGGCGGCGGATGAGCGGCGGCCGGACGTTCTGTTCGTCAACGGGGTCAACAGCGCCTTCGGCGGCAGCGGCGCGAACGCGAACCGGAACTGGTTGGCGTCCATCAGTCGTATCGCTCGCAATGTCACGGTGATCGACTCGGTGCCGACCTTCAGATTCAAGCGTATGGGCTACCCGTTGAAGGCCATCCTGGCGGTGTACTTCATGCCCGGGACGATGTTCCGGTTCAGTCGTTTCCCCGGACTGGAACTGTTCCACAAGCTCAGCCCGATCTGCGCGGTCAGGTTGTGGATGACGGCCTGGAAAGCGCGGCCTGACCTCATCGTATTCTCCGGCCAGAACATGTTCGTCTACTCTTTACTTTTCCCGAAGAGGAAACGCATCTTCCTGATCCAGGACCTTCTGTACATCCGAGCGAAATCACTCGCCTTTCCGCGGACCCTCTGCAGGCTCCTTTTCCTTCTAGAATGCGCTCTGTACCGACGGGCGGCGAAGCTGACGGTCTTGTCGGAGGGTGAGCGCAGGTTGCTGGCGCGGTTCGTCGATGGTTCGATCTCCTTGATCTCCTGCCTGGATTCCGAGGTGGAGGTCGACCCGGGCGTCGACGGGGGTACAGGTGCAGTGGCGCTGATCTCCGACTGGCGTCGCCCGGAGAACCGTCATGGTGTCGTCGCCTTCCTCTCGGGTGCACCCCCCGTCGCCGCATCGGTGGATGTACCGCCGTTCGTGCTGTACGGGCTCGGCATCGAGTCCCTGCGCGACGTCATCATGAAGTCTGGGCTCGATGGCCGATACCGCTTCGTCTACCGCGGTGTCTACGGAGCTCTTTCGGATGTCCACGAGGATCTCTTTCTCGTACCCATCTACCATGGGGCCGGCATCAAGATGAAAGTCCTCGAGGCGTTGAACGCCGGGCGATACGTCGTAGGTACGCCCGGTGCGTTCCTCGGGCTGAAGCGCCACCGTTTAGCCGATGTCTCCCGGGTCGTGCGCAGCCCGGAAGACATCATGCCCATTGGGACTGATCGGCACTTAGTGCAGGACCGCTTCAGGGAATATTATTTCAGACGTTTCGAACAGCTCGGCGACGTGCTCTGCAAGGCTTTCCGCGCAGGCGTGCGGCGTGGGTGACGGGTCGGCGAGGATGGGGAGGGGGCAGATCGGTGCTGCCAGGATGCAGCCTTGAGCGGTCGATCCGCGGTTAACGGAGGGGGATCACGATGACAGTTATGGTTTTGGGCGCATCCGGCATGCTCGGGCATGCGGTTGTCCGAGTCTTCGCGGAGCGCATGGCGCCCTCCGCCATCGTGGCCGTGGCCCGGTCGACTGACATCCGGGGTCGGTTCCCGGAGATCGCGGACATCCGCATGCTGACGGGCGTGGACGTGGAGAACCCGGATGCCTTGTTGTCGGCGCTCGAGCGGAGCCGCCCGACGACCGTAATCAACTGTGTCGGGGTCATCAAGCAGCGGGACGAGGCCGACGATCCCCTCGTGGTGTTACCCATCAACTCTGTCTTCCCGCACCGCCTGTGGCGAATGTGCAGGATGGCAGGGGCCAAGCTCGTTCACATCAGCACGGACTGCGTGTTCGATGGGGCCCGAGGGCGGTATTCGGAGGGTGATGTCCCCAACGCCGCCGACCTCTACGGCATATCGAAGCATCTGGGCGAGGTCATGGGTCCCGGTGCGGTAACATTGCGGACGTCGATTATCGGGCATGAATTGCGCGGTTCGCACGGACTGATCGAATGGTTCCTCGCGCAGCGCGGCACGGTGCGAGGGTTCACGAAAGCGGTGTTCTCGGGACTGCCGACGATGGAGTTGGCGCGCGTCATCCGCGACCATGTTGTCTCGCGTCCGGGGTTGGAGGGCTTATACCACGTAGCTGCAGCGCCGATCTCCAAGTTCGAGCTGCTCAGTATGGTGGCGGATGTCTACGGGAAGGACATCGGCATTATCCCGGATGACGGCTACCGGATTGACAGATCCCTCGACGGCGCCAAGTTCAACCAGGCCACCGGATACTCCGCCCCAGGATGGCGGGATCTGGTGGAAACGATGTTCAAATACCGTTAGCGAGCAAAAAAGATGTTCGACGATCGCGTACTGATGATCACCGGCGGGACCGGCTCCTTCGGCAACGCCGTGCTTAAGCGGCTGCTCGGAACCGGGCTTCGCGAGATTAGGGTTTTCAGCAGAGACGAGAAGAAGCAAGACGACATGCGGCGGAGGTACGGCAATCCCAAGCTGAAGTTCTACATCGGTGACGTACGCGACATGCGCAGCCTCGAGCTCTCAATGCGCGGCGTCGATTTCCTGTTTCATGCCGCTGCGCTCAAGCAGGTGCCGTCCTGCGAATTCCACCCCATGCAGGCCGTCCAGACGAACGTCCTGGGGACGGAGAACGTGCTTACCGCGGCGATCGCCGCCGGTGTACGACGAGTTGTCTGCCTGAGCACCGACAAGGCGGTGTACCCGATCAACGCAATGGGCATCAGCAAAGCGCTGATGGAGAAGGTCTTCGTCGCCACGAGCCGCAACCTCGACCCGGAGCGGACCGTCATCTGCGGCACGCGCTACGGGAACGTCATGGCGTCGCGCGGGTCCGTCATCCCCTTGTTCGTCCGTCAGGTGCTCGACGGCCACCCGCTGACGATCACAGATCCCGCGATGACCCGGTTTATGATGACGCTCAGTGATGCGGTGGAACTCGTCCTGTTCGCCTTCGAGAACGGCCGGAACGGCGACATCTTCGTACAGAAGGCGCCAGCCGCGACCGTCGAGACCGTTGCGCGGGCCGTACTGTCGGTGATGGGGCGGGAGGATTATCCGATGAGGGTGATCGGCACCCGGCACGGCGAGAAGCTGCACGAGGTATTGCTGAGCAGGGAGGAGATGGTGTGCGCCGAGGACATGGGCGACTATTTCCGCGTCCCGCCGGATGGGCGCGACCTCAACTATGCGAAGTTCTTGGAGCAGGGTGACGAAGGTCTGACCCGCGCGAACCATGGCGAGGACTACAACTCGGACAACACCACCCGGCTCGACCTCGCCGGCATGAGGGCGCTTCTCCTGAAGCTGGAGTTCATGGCGAAGATCTCCCGTGGGGAGCAAGCGGAGACGGACGAGTGACCTTGAAGAAGCTGAAGGTGATGACGGTGATTGGGACGCGGCCCGAAATAATCCGGCTCTCTCGCGTCATGACCAAGCTCGACCGCTATTGCGACCATGTCGTGGTCCATACCGGCCAGAACTACGACTATGAGCTGAATCAGATATTCTTCGACGATCTCGGCCTGCGCAGACCGGATGTCTTCCTCAACGCGTCCGGCGAGTCGGCAGCGGACACCATCGGCAGGGTCATAGTCGAGTCCGACAAGGTGCTGTTGCGTGAACGGCCGGATGCTTTGCTCGTACTGGGCGACACGAACAGCTGTTTGGCGGTGCTGGCGGCGAAGCGCCGCAAGATCCCTATCTTCCACATGGAGGCCGGGAATAGATGTTTCGACATGCGCGTGCCCGAGGAGATCAACCGCAAAGTGGTCGATCACGTGTCGGATGTTAATCTCCCGTACAGTGATATCGCCCGGCAGTGTCTGCTGCGTGAAGGACTGCCCTCCGATCTGATCATCAAGACCGGCAGCCCAATGTTCGAGGTCTTGGCGCACAACCGGGAGGCCATTGAGCGGTCGCGTGTCTTGGAGCGGCTCGGTCTCGAGAAAGGGCGTTACTTCGTCGTCAGCAGCCACCGCGAAGAGAACGTCGATTCAGACGAGAGCTTCGACCATTGGGTGCGCCTCTTGGAGTCACTCGTCTCCGCGTTCCGTCTGCCGATCATTGTGTCTACGCACCCGCGTACGCGTAAGCGTATCGATTCAAGAGGCGTCACGTTCGATCCTCTGGTAGTCCTCAGCAAGCCTCTCGGCTTCATCGACTACGTCGCGCTCCAGACCGGTGCCAAAGCCGTGCTCTCCGACAGCGGGACCATAAGCGAAGAGTCGTCCATCCTCAATTTCCCGGCGTTGAATATCCGGGAGACGCAAGAGCGCCACGAGGCCTTCGAGGAGGGCGCCGTCATGCTCGTCGGCATGAATGTTGAGAGGGTAATGCAAGGCCTGACCTTGCTTGACGACCAAGGACGGGGAACGACCAGGACTCTGCGACCCGTCGCCGACTATTGCGCGCCCAACGTGAGCGACAAAGTGATCAGGATCATCCAGAGCTATACCGACTACGTCAACAGAGTAGTATGGCGGCGTAACATTGACTGAGATGTAGTTCGTATCATTAACGCCTACTCTCCAATAGGCTTTTCGAAAGACGGACGTTGATTTGTTTGTTCGGTTTGTCGGAACGAAAACATCACCGTTCCATTAAGATGACGGTAGGATGAACGAGTGGTTTTTCGAAAAGAGTGGCGCGAGGTTTTGCCTACCTCGAACCGCTTGGACTTCGCGGACCATCTTCAGAGTTAGTTTCCGGCATTGTGACAGGCTCCCAGAAACCGCACAGTTAAGGCGGCGAGTTTGCGACACCTTTGACAGGCCCCCAAAAACCGGACAGTTAAGACTGCGAGTTTGCGACACCTTGTTGCCCGGTCTAATCAGCGAATTCCCGAGGGGTTAGACCCTCAAGAGATCGGTGAGGACGCCTCTCTTTGTAATCCCATCTCCAGCCATCAATCTTCTCTTTCGCGTCATCAGGTGAATGGAACCAGTGAGTGTTCAGACACTCCTCGCGAAATCGACCGTTGAACGATTCGACGATGGCGTTATCCGTCGGCTTGCCCCGTCGATTGAAATCGATTTCCACCTGGTTGCTGTAGGCCCACTGGTCAGAAGTGGTTCCGCTTTTTCGGACAGTGGGATAGAGGGAGTGACTGGCCTGCTCTGTAGGGCGAAGATGTCGCCCATGACGAGGAGAGCAGCGCATTAGACGACCGCGACGGAACCACGGCCCCGCATTCAAGGCACGGGTGGCATTAGAGGCTTTGCGGGGTAAGCAGACCCCGGCGGAGCTCGCCCAGAAGTACGATGTCCACGCGACGCAGATCGCAACCTAAAAGAGGGAGCTCTTGCAGGGTGAACCTGGAGTCTTTGAGGACGGACGAGCGAAAGGCGAGCAGAAGGTGGATCTGGATCGACTGCACGCCAAAATCGGCCAACTCATGTTGGAAAACGATTTTTTAGAAACTGCGCTCTCTAAAGCGGGCTTGCTGAGCGCAAGAAAATGATCGGCCCGAACCACAAGCTGTCGGTGACACGGGAAGCGAAGGTGTTGGGGATGTCCCGATCGACGGCGTAGTGCAGCTCGAAGGGCCCTTCGGAGGCCGACATCGCGTGGATGGCGCTGATTGACCGGCTGCATCCCGATTATCCCTTTGCGGGGGCTCGGATGCGCCGAGATCTGCCGCGAACGAGGGGCTACGTCGGTATCGGACGACGACGGATCCGGCGTTTGATGCGAGTGATGGGGATCGAGGGCATTTCCTGAAAAGAAAACACCTCTCAGCCGCATCCGGCACACCCGGTGTATCCGTATCTGCTGCGGAATAGGATCATTGACCGACCGAATCAGGTATGGACGATGGATATCACGTAACTGACGATGCGCTGAGAGTTTTTGTATCTCGTTGCGGTGATGGACTGGCACAGTTGCAAGATTCTCAGCTGGAAGCTCTCGAACACGATGCATGCGGAGTTCTGTGTCAGCGCACTGCAGGAAGCCATCGCCAAAAACGGCGTCCCCGATATCATGAATACGGACCAGGGAAGTCAATTCACGAGCCTCGAGTTCACCAGCGTCCTCAAGGCACACGGCATCGCCATCAGCATGGACGGCAAGGGATGTTGGCGCGATAACGTCTTCATTGAACGATTTTGGCGAACCGTGAAATACGAAGAGGTGTACCTGAAAGCCTTTGAATGCACATCCGAAGCGAGAGAAAATCTGACCCGGTACCTCGCCTTCTACAACCGTACCCGGCCGCACTCGGCACTGGACGGTCAGGCCCCGGATCAGGTTTACTTCGAATCCACCAACTCGGCAGCCTTGGCTGCCTAAACCGCAGGACAGTCTTCATTAAATCCAATGAAAAACTGTCCGACGAAGCGGGACCACCTCTACCCGTGGTCCGAAGAAAGCCTGCAGGTCATAATTAAGTCCGTCTCCGAAAGGGTTGGACACTGCGATAGGAATTAACGGTCCATCCCATCAATAAATATTCATTTGCTTCCCAACCATCTCAATGCCCGCCAGACTTACCATCTCTATAGTCCTGTTTAGGACGTCTCACCGTCAGTTACGCCAATGCTTGGAGTCATTGCATTTTTATAAGGGGTCGCTGCGGCTGTACATTGTGGACAACTCGCCAGACGATAGCGCGCGAGAGCAGCTGTCAGCCGGGGACTGTGATGTCTACATCCACCGACCGGATAATCCTGGCTTTGGCCGTGCGCACAACCTAGCTATCCGGCAGGCTCAAATCGACGGATCAGACTATCATCTCGTCGTTAACGCAGACGTACGGTTCACCTCGGACGTTCTGGCCCCGATGTTGGCCTACATGGAAGAGCACCCTGAAGTGGGCCAGATGATGCCGCTCGTCCACTATCCGGATGGCCGCGTGCAGCGTCTGTGTAAGTTAGTCCCCACGCCCGCCGACTTGTTTCTGCGCAGGTTCTCCAGCTCGAATAGGCGTGAGGCGAGTAATCGGCGATTCGAGCTCCATGACAGTGGCTATAATAAAATAATGTTCGTGCCGTACCTGTCTGGCTGCTTTATGCTCTTACGCCAGTCTGCGCTACAGACGGTCGGACTATTCGATGAGCGCTTCTTCATGTACCCAGAAGATATCGACCTGACTCGTCGTGTTGCAGAGCGTTACGAAACGCTGTTTTTTCCGAACGTCTGCATCGTGCATGAGCACGGCGCGGCGTCCCGTAGGTCTCTGCGCATGATGATCATTCACGTTGCCAATCTGTTCCGCTACTTCAATAAGTGGGGCTGGGTGTGCGATCCGATTCGGGATCGGCTGAATCAGAAGACTTTGTCGCAATTTTGACACTTTTTAATTCTATTTCTTTGATAGAAAAATCTGCGTCAGTGACGGTGGCGATGATTCGTCGAACGTGCTTTTGACAATACAGATCGTACGTCGTGCGCGCGAACCGGCGCGTGGGTTCATATGCTGCGATAATAGCGATCAATGACCCCGGTTTAACCATTGAAGGGCGGATTCGATCGTGTGACATTCGACTTTAACAGGTCGTTTATTTTATTTTCGCACGTACGGCAATCTATACGATTAGGTTATCAAAAGAAACTTGCAAGGTTTTATTAACAGGCTAATTTCTGAAGTGAAAAGGCGTTAAATGCAGACCATCAATGTAATCGGCGGGAGTGGGTTCATCGGCACAAGGTTGATCCGCCGGCTAAGGAATAAAAAACAACTGTCGGTTCTGATTACTGATAAGGTTCCGAGTAAGGAGCATGCCGATTTATTCTCATTCGGCGATGTTAGGTCGGTTGAGCAACTTAGGGCGTCAATTTCTAAAAAATCAGTAATCGTTAATTTGGCTGCTGAGCACCGAGATGATGTGCGCCCTTCAAGTCTATATGACGATGTCAATGTTGAGGGTGCAAGAAATATTTGTACAGTGGCGCGCGAGAAGGATATCCAGACGATTGTGTTCACGAGCTCCGTCGCTGTCTACGGGTTCGCGCCAATCGGTACTGGTGAGTTGGGTGCTATCGCTCCCTTTAACAATTACGGGCGCACCAAGTATGAAGCCGAGAAGATATTTAGGGCTTGGCAGTCTGAAGCGCCAACTGAACGCACGTTGGTTATCGTTCGACCGACTGTTGTATTCGGCGAACAGAACAGGGGTAACGTCTACAATTTACTCCGTCAGATTGCGACGGGGAAGTTCGTAATGGTAGGTCATGGCGATAACCGAAAATCGATGGCTTACGTTGAAAACGTTGCGGCTTTTATTGAATTCGCGATGGGTTTTGAACCGGGCATTCACATATACAACTACATTGACAAACCAGACTTCACGATGAACAGACTGGTAGCGAATGTAAATCGCATTCTAGGAAGAACGGAAAAGATTGTTTTCAGGCTTCCCGTTTCAATCGGTTTAATTATCGGAAAGGGATTTGATCTTGTTGCGGCGGTAACTAGGAAGAGATTTAAAATTAGTTCTATAAGAGTTAAAAAGTTTTGCTCTAACTCGGTCTATGATACTTCAATCGATCGAACAGGTTTCGTTCCGCCGGTGTCTCTTGAGCGGGCGCTAGAAGGGACGATTCGATATGAATTCATTGAATCACACGAAAATGAAGGTGTCTTCTTTTCGGAATGACTGATGAATTTGGCTCTAACACCGATAGTCTGTTCTCTAGACACCTATAGGTACGCGGGTGACAGGGTGACGTCACCCCGTTATTTCGTATGAGTTTACAACTGGAGTAAGGTGCTTCCGGGGTCCTTGCGATGCAAGGAGAGGAAGCGATGAAGAAATCGAAGTTCACCGAAGAACAGATCCTATTTGCGCTCAAGCAAGCTGACGCAGGTCAGCCGGTTGGGGATGTTTGTCGGCAGATGGGTATCAGCGAAGCGACGTTCTACGTCTGGAAGAAGCGATACGGGAACCTAGGCCTTCTTGAGGTGCGGGAGCTGCGTCAACTGCGAGACGAGAACGCGCGCCTGAAGCGCTTGGTAGCGGATTTGACGCTGGATCGTCACATCCTGCAGGAGGTGGTTAAAAAAAGATTTAGCGGTCTACCGGCGCCGAGATATCGCACGATGGATACAAGATTGCTTTCGGTTGAGCGTGCAGCGGTCCTGCCGTCTCATCGGTCTGCGGATAGCAACGTGGTACTACCGCTCGCAGGCACGCGATGTGAGCGTACTGCTACAGCGGTTACGCGAGCTGGCAACCGCGAGGCCGCGGTTCGGATACGAACGTCTGCACATTTTGCTAACTCGAGAGGGCTGGAAGGTAGGCCGGAACAAAGTGCATCGGCTGTACAAGCTGGAGGGCCTCCAGGTGCGTATGAGAGTGCGACGAAAGAAGCGCATCAGCCTGCACCGCGGTCCCTCGCCCACAGCGCTGGCGGCCGGACAGTACTGGGCCATGGACTTCGTCCACGATCAGCTTGCCAGTGGTCGGAAGTTCCGCGTACTGACGATCATCGACAAGTGGCATCGACAGTGTGTGGCGCTGCAGGCGGATTTCTCTTTGACGGGTCAAAGTGTCATCGATGCGTTGAACGAGGTGGCGTTCGAGAGATCTTTACCCTTTGCGATAACTGTCGATCATGGAACGGAATTTACGTCCAAAGCGCTCGACGAGTGGTGTTATTTCCGAGGCGTAAAGCTCGACTTCATCCGACCCGGCAAACCCACCGAGAACGGAATGATCGAGTCGTTTAATGGTCGACTGCGTGATGAGTGTCTGAACGTGAATGAGTTTGCTACGCTCGACCACGTGAAAGAGGTTTTGAAGGCGTGGAGGCAGGACTACAATCACTGCCGTCCACACGGGTCGCTCGGTCATCTGACCCCGAGTGAATTCGCGAAACGATGGTCAGGAAACGGCTCCGAGGCCCCGAACTCTAGTTTTAAGTAGTTCGAAAAACGGACCAACGTCACTAACCGTCAGTCTCTAGACCCAACCGGAACTAAATCCGGGGGGACGTCGGTTCGACCCTCGACAGGCTCAAGAGATCGCCCTCAAAATTCTCGATTACGAACGCAACATCGCGTTGCAGCGCGAGCTTCACGAGAAGCGGCGCCAGGGGCGGCTCGTCGATGCGATCGGGATCGCCGATCACGTCTATGAGCGTCAACCGATGATGGCCTGGGTGGAGGAATTTGCTGTCAAACGCTTGTTCCCGGAAATTCCCGAATACGAGGAGCCGCTTCGCGAAGCGGCGAAATGGGTCGTCAAGCGCAGTCGAGAGCGCGTGTCCCGCCAGGTTCAGTTCGCTCGTCGTCGGGCACCCGAGTCGGTCCGTTATCTGCGACGGGCATCCAACCAGCTCATCAAGGCACTGCGACGGCTATAAGAAACGAGATTGCCACCATTTTTACAAAACGAACCCAAACTCCGACCGGTGTCGACCCTGACGGTACTCTAAACAGCCGGGGTTCAGCAGGCGCCGCTCCAGGGGAATTTTCCGGATGCCTTAACTTCGGGGATGGTGGGCGGTACTGGGATCGAACCAGTGACCCCTGCCGTGTGAAGGCAGTGCTCTACCGCTGAGCTAACCGCCCGACCTGAAGAGGGGCGAAATGCTAGCATTCGCGCCCCATGATCGTCACCCGTTTCGCCCCAAGTCCCACCGGCATGCTGCATATCGGGGGCGTGCGTACGGCCCTTTTTTCTTGGCTCCAGGCCCGCCGGCAGGGCGGGCAATTCATCCTCCGCATCGAAGACACCGACCGCGAGCGTTCGACGGATGAGGCGGTTCGGGTGATTTTGGAGGGGATGGACTGGCTCGGTCTGTCGGCCGATCAGGGTCCGTTTTATCAAACGGCGCGGTTTGATCGGTACAAGGAAGTCATTCAGAAATTCCTGGCGGAGGGTAAGGCCTATCGCTGTTACTGCACCAAGGAAGAGCTGGAGCAGTTACGGGCTGATCAGATGGCCCGCAAGGAAAAGCCGCGGTACGACGGGCGGTGGCGAGATCGAACGGACGCTCGAGAGGGTGTAGAGCCTGTCATTCGGTTCAAGAACCCGCTCGAGGGTGAGGTCGTTGTTGAGGATCTCGTCCATGGTCGAGTGGTCTTCAAGAACTCAGAGCTAGATGACCTCATCATTGCTCGCTCGGATGGCACCCCAACCTACAACTTCTGCGTAGTCGTAGATGACGCGGACATGGGCGTGACCCATGTGATTCGCGGGGATGATCATCTCAACAACACCCCTCGGCAGATGAATATGCTGGCGGCGCTCGGGGCGAGGATTCCCGTTTATGCGCACGTGCCCATGATTTTAGGGTCGGATGGCGCAAAGCTTTCGAAGCGTCACGGGGCGGTCTCTGTCTTGCAGTATGAGGAAGATGGGTATCTTCCCGATGCGCTTTTGAACTATCTCGTACGTCTTGGCTGGTCGCATGGAGATCAAGAGATCTTCTCGCGTGACGAGATGATTGCAGCGTTTGATATCTCGAATGTGAACAAAGCTGCGTCTGCCTTCAACCCCGAAAAACTCCTTTGGCTCAATCAGCAACATTTGATGCGGGCGGAGCCGCTCTCGGTCGTGAAGTATCTTCGTCCGCATCTGGCACGACTCGGAATCGAATGTTTGGATGATGCGTATCTTGCTCAGATTGTTGTGGCCCAGCGAGAGCGTGTGAAAACACTCAAAGAAATGGCAGTCAATAGTCGTTACTTCTTTGGTGAGTCGGTCACTCTCGATGAGAAAGCTTCGGCCAAACATTTGACGGAAGAAGCGAGGGGTCTGCTGTCGGCGCTTCGGGGTCGCCTCGAGGCCTTAGGAGAGTGGTCGGCTTTGTCGGTTCACGCTGCGCTTGAGGCGATTGCGACTGAGCGTTCGGTGAGCCTCGGCAAAGTAGCTCAACCGCTACGGGTGGCGGTGACGGGCGGGACGGTCTCTCCCCCCATCGATCAGACCCTGGCTCTCCTTGGAAAAGCGCGGACGTTAGGCAGGCTCGCAGCTGCGGGGATTTCTTGACTTTATTCCGTCACTTACGTACCTTCCCGCCCCTCTTTTGGGGCTATAGCTCAGCTGGGAGAGCGCTTGCATGGCATGCAAGAGGTCGGCGGTTCGATCCCGCCTAGCTCCACCAAGATTTTTTGGTTTCGGCGTCCCCATCGTCTAGAGGCCTAGGACATTGCCCTTTCACGGCAGTAACAGGGGTTCGAATCCCCTTGGGGACGCCAACGTTATGAGGGCCGTGTGATGCTGCAGTGCGTCATTCTGTCGGGCGGGTCGGGTACCCGACTCTGGCCGCTCTCTCGAGAGCTTTTCCCGAAGCAGCTCATCAACCTTCAGGGTGGGGATGAGACCCTTCTTCAGGCGACGCTAACTCGTACCGAAGGTCTTCCTGATCTCCTGCCTCCCGTCATCGTCTGTAACGAAAACCATCGGTTTTTGGTGGCCGAGCAGGTGAGGGCGCTGGGCGTTTCGGGGGCCAAAGTGATTCTTGAGCCCTGCGCCCGAAACACGGCACCCGCGATTGCGCTCGCCGCGCTGACCGCAGCCCCGGACGCGCTGTTACTCGTGCTCCCGGCCGATCACGTGATTCAAGACAAAGCTGCGTTCCAGAAAGCAGTAGCTGCCGCCATCGCTGTGGCGGAGCAAGGGAAGCTCGTCACGTTTGGGGTGGTGCCGAGTGCGCCTGAGACAGGGTACGGCTATATCCGTTGCGGAAAGCCGTTAGGGCAGGCCTTCCACATTGATCGATTCATCGAAAAACCCGACCGTAAGGCCGCAGAAGGTTTTCTGGCATCAGGCGGATACCTCTGGAATAGCGGCATGTTCTTGTTTAAGGCGAGCCGATATCTCGAGGAGCTCGCAAAACATGCCCCTGCGATGCTCGAGGCGGCGAGGGAAGCTGTTTCGGCTGTAAAGTCAGATCTCGATTTCTTACGGGTTGATGCAGCGGCGTTTGCGAAATGCCCCTCCGATTCGATCGACTATGCCGTGATGGAGAAGACCGATTCCGCCGCCGTTGTTCCGCTCGACGCGGGCTGGAGTGATGTCGGTTCCTGGTCTTCTTTGCATGACGCGCTTGATCGTGATGCTTCAGGGAACGCCCTTCGTGGCGATGTTCTATCCGTCGATACCGAAGGCAGCTTCATTCTTGCTGAGAGCCGGCTAGTCGCAACCGTGGGCCTCAAGGATCACGTTGTCGTTGAGACGAAAGATGCAGTTCTGGTTGCCCCTAAAGGTCGGGTTCAAGACGTCAAGAAGCTTGTCGAGAAGATCAAACAAGACGGTCGCTCCGAGCATCAACTGCATCGAGAGGTGCATCGTCCCTGGGGAAGCTACGACAGCATCGAGAACGGTGCGCGGTATCAGGTTAAAAGGCTTTCCGTGAAACCCGGCGCTTCGATGTCGCTACAACTTCATCATCACCGTGCCGAGCACTGGATCGTGGTGGCAGGTACTGCTCGCATTACTCGCGGCGATGAAGTCTTCATGCTTGAAGAAAATCAGTCGACGTATATTCCGCTCGGCGTAAAGCACCGGATCGAAAACCCGGGAAAGATCCCTCTGCACATTATCGAAGTGCAGTCGGGGTCGTACCTTGGCGAAGACGATATCGTCCGATTCGAAGATCGATACGGCCGTTAAGGGATCTTCAAGACTTCTTGCGTTTGGCAAGTTCCGTCGAGCGCGCTTCGGCGGCCGCCAAGAGCTCTTCAGAGAGCTCGCCTCGAAGGCGGTTTCTCATCTCGATCGAGGGTTGATCGCCCGCACTTGCTGCCAAGTTGAGCCAGGCGTACGACTCCACTTTTTCTGAAGCCGCCAGCGCAAGCTGATACGCGGCTCGCGGCTCGCCACCAAGCGCGGCGCTCTCAAGTAAGGTTTTCGCAGTCTCGGGGTCTTTTCGGCCGCCGCTTCCCGCGAGCATCAACACGCCGAGCTGCATTCGGCCCTGCAGGTCTCCATCAGCGCTCGCTTCTTCGAAGTATTTTCGCGCAATCGCGATGTTCTGCGGCACGCCTTCGCCTCGCTGGTACATGAGACCGAGGTTGGTTTTGGCGCGCCCAAGGTTTTCTTTGGCGGCTTTCTCAAAAAGTCTTACGGCCTCGGCATTATTCTCGGGAAGGCCTTGGCCATGGTCGTACATGACCCCAAGGTTATTAATCGCCTCGACATACCCTGCCGTGGCGGCTCGGTCGAACCAGCGGGCAGCCTCAGCTAAATCTTTGGAAACCCCTCGGCCTTCGCGGTAAAGAATGCCCAGGTTGTTTTGCGCAAGCGGCAACCCCTGATCGGCCGCTTTGCGATACCACCGTGCGGCTTCAGCGATATCTCGTGGGGCGCCGTAGCCGTTTTCATAAAGCCACCCGAGCAGGTTTTGCGCTTTCGGGTCCCCGTATTTGGCGAGTAAGGTCACCTTGGGGAAGGCGTCGTCATACCGCTCCGCCTTGACGAGTGCTTGAGTCTCATCGAGACGCACACAGCCCGCGACGAGACCCAACAAAACGACGGTAAAAACTGACCACGATCGGTGAATGCGCATGGCAGTCACTTTAGCGCAGGGTGTGGCGAGGCGGTCAAGATATACTCTCAAGATATGTCCAGTCTTTGGTTGGCATTTTCAGCAGCATCGGTCGTCACCGTCATCGTGATGGCGGCTCTACGGCCTGTGGCTGAGCGCCTTGATTTCGTCGACCGACCGGGGGGGCGAAAAATCCATGATGCGCAGGTGCCCGTCGTTGGGGGGCTTGCGATGTGGGTGGGTTTTTTCGTAGGGGCTGCGGTTCTGCCGGCTGAAGTACGGCCGCCTCTTGTGGCGATCGCTCTTGGGTTCATGTTCGTAACCTTAGGGCTACTCGACGATCGGTTCTCTCTCTCGGCGGTGTTTCGGCTGGCGGTACAAGGTTTGGGTGCCATCGCCATGGTGCTGCTCGGGGGTCTTGCGGTGCACTTTGTGGGGTCACCGTTCGGCCCTGAGACGGTGGTCTTCGATGGTTGGGCGGCAACGGCGCTCTGTGTGCTCCTTGTCGCAGGTGCCATGAATGCGATGAACATGGTCGATGGCATCGACGGTTTGGCGGGGTCTTTAGCGGCGCTCGCGTTTTCTGCGGTGGCGACGGTGGCGCTTGTCTCGGGCAATGCCGAGGTGCTTGCGATTGCCGTCATCGCGGCTGGAGTGTCTGGGTCTTTTCTGATTTTCAATCTCCCCCTCGGGTTTAATCGCCCCATTCGAACCTTCATGGGCGATGCCGGCAGTTTGTTCTTGGGGTTTTTGCTGTCTTGGTCGCTGATTGCGCTATCGCAAGATTCAGCGTCCATCGTCTCGCCCGTGACCTTGCTCTGGTTTATTGCGATGCCCATTTTCGATATGGGTTCGACGGCCATCGGCCGTGTGGCTAAGGGTCACTCGCCCTTCTTCGCCGACACCACCCATCTTCATCACTCGTTGCTTCGCCGGGGGCTACCGGTACCGGGTGCCTTGGCGGTGCTGATCGCTATGGCGATCCTTTGGATCGGGGTGGGCTGGATACTCGATCGGGTGCTTGGGCTGCCGGATTACGTCTCTCTGTTGGCGTTCGTTGGGGCGGGTGTGATCACCGACGGGCTTATGCGTTTTGGTGATCCGGGTGCTGCGCCCACGACACCGGCCTCGTAATCGCTTTCCGGTATCATCTCGACCCTATGGAAAACCTCAATCCCGCACCCCCCGCGTACGACGATGAAATCGATCTCTGGGAACTCTGGGAGACGATTTGGTCAGGCCGTTGGCTTATCGTCGCCATCACGGGCGTTTTCGCCTTAGGTGGTGTGACGTATGCGCTTCTGGCGCAGGAGTGGTACAAGGCGGAAGTGGTCTTGGCTCCCGCAGATGATGACAAGAGCGCGAGCGGAGCACTCGCCCAGTTCGGCGGGTTGGCAAGCTTGGCGGGTATTAACTTGTCGGGGATGAATAAGAGCGAGCCCGTCGCGGTTCTCAAATCGCGTGGGTTCGCCAGAGACTTTATAGTCGATTTAAAACTCATGTCTCTCCTCGAAGAGGATATTAGAGAAGGAAGTAAGCCTCTCGATGTTCGTGATGCTGTGAAATTTTTTGATGAAGATATCCGTTCTGTTTCTGAGGACAAGAAGACGGGCTTAGTGACTCTAAGCATTCGGTGGAAAGACCCTGTTGTCGCTGCAAGTTGGGCTAATGATTTAGTTAGTCGCCTGAATGCTCGTTTGCGGAACGAAGCGGAAAAGGAGGCTGAGCGCAACGTGGCTTATCTACAGCGAGAAATTTCTGGGACTAGCGTTGTTTCTTTGCAGCAGTCGATGGGGCGTGTGCTCGAAGGCCAAATGCAAAAACTCATGCTCGCCCGCGGTAACGAAGAGTTTGCGTTCAAGATCATCGATCGTGCGACTGCACCAAAAAAAAGGGACTGGCCAAAGCGTGCGGTGATCACTTTGATTTCGTTTTTTGTCGGTGGGTTTCTGGGCTTACTTGCGGTCTTCTTACGTAAGGCAATCGCGAACCGGCCGAAGCGCTGAGTTCGCTGCGCCGGAAAGCCCATGCGCATTTCCGTTTTTGGTTCGGGTTACGTCGGCCTCGTCACCGGAGCCTGTCTTGCGGAAGTGGGTAACGACGTGCTCTGCGTCGACATCGACCCCGAGAAAATCAAAAGTCTACAGGCGGGGCGCATTCCCATTCACGAACCCGGTCTTGAGACCCTGGTTGCGCGTAATGCCGCAGCCGGGAGACTGAGGTTTTCGACCGATGCCGCGGGTGGGGTGTCTCATGGCGAGGCGCTCGTCATCGCGGTCGGCACGCCGCCTGGAGAAGACGGTTCGGCGGATCTTTCGCATGTGCTCGCCGTCGCTCGGGAGATCGGACGCCATCTTTCGTCGTATCGCATCATCATCGATAAATCGACCGTCCCCGTTGGTACGGCGGACCGGGTGGCGGGAGAGATTTCGAAATCTCTTTCCGAGCGCGGGGTGTCTTGCGAGTTCGATGTGGTCTCGAACCCCGAGTTTTTGAAAGAAGGCGCCGCCGTCGCCGATTTCATGAAGCCCGACCGCGTCGTTGTGGGCTCTGACTCTCCTCGCGCCATTGCGCTCATGCGTGCGCTCTATGCGCCTTTTACCCGTAACCACGAACGATTGATCGTGATGGATGCACGCTCGGCGGAGCTCACGAAATACGCCGCGAACGCGATGCTCGCGACCCGTATCTCGTTCATGAACGAGCTCGCCGGTATCGCCGAGCGGGTGGGGGCGGATATCGAGAAAGTTCGTCAGGGTATCGGCTCTGACTCGCGTATCGGGTTTTCTTTTATCTATCCGGGTGCGGGTTATGGCGGGTCGTGCTTTCCGAAGGATGTGAAGGCGCTGACGCGTACGGCCATTGAGGCGGGTGCTGAGCCTAATCTTCTACAGGCCGTTGAGGCGGTAAACGATCGCCAGAAGGAAGTTCTGTTCAAAAAATTCACCGGATTCTTTGGTTCAAAAGTGTCGGGAATGACGGTTGCGCTCTGGGGGCTCGCCTTCAAACCCAACACCGATGACATGCGCGAGGCGCCGAGTCGGCGCTTTCTTGAAGCGGCGTGGGCTTCGGGGGTGCGTGTGCGAGCGTATGACCCGGTCGCGATGCGTGAGGCTGAGAAGCTCTGCCCAAAGCAGTGTGTCTCGGGCGAGCTCGTGCTCTGCAAATCGCCGATGGAGGCGATCGAGGGTGCTGAGGCGCTCGTCGTGGTGACCGAGTGGCAGGAGTTCAGAAGCCCTGATTTCGAGGCGCTCAAAACCCGTCTCAAACAGCCGGTGATTTTTGATGGTCGTAATCTTTACGACCCTGAGCGTCTGAAATCTTTGGGCTTTAGGTACTTCGCGATTGGTCGGGGAGAGACGTTGACATGACGAACTTGGCGGCCTTCAAAGCCTACGATGTGCGCGGGCGGATCCCGACGGAGATCAACGAAGATCTGGTCCGGGACATCGGTCGGGCCTATGCCGCCTTCGTTCGCCCGAAGCGCGTGGTCGTGGGGCGGGATATTCGCCTCACGAGCGCGACGCTCGCCTCGGCTTTGATCGAAGGTCTTCGCTCTTGCGGCGTCGATGTCTATGACATTGGTCTGTGCGGTACGGAGGGCGTGTATTTCGCGACCTCTTTGGGAGATGCCGCCGGTCCCTTCGATGGCGGCATCATGGTCACGGCAAGCCATAACCCGCCCGATTACAACGGCCTCAAGTTCGTGCGCGAGGGGTCACGCCCCATCAGCGCGGATACGGGTCTCAAAGACATGGCCGCCATGATCCGCGACGGGAAGCTACCCGGTCGGGCGACTAAGACTGGCGCACTCATCGAGTTCGATGTTCGATCGGCTTACGTCGAGCATCTGCTCTCGTACATCGACCGCGATGTGCTCAAGCCTCTGAAGGTCGTCGTCAATGCCGGTAACGGTGGGGCAGGGTTATTCGTCGATTTGCTCGAGCCGCACCTGCCATTCGACTTCGTAAAACTCCATCACGCGCCGGATGGCACCTTCCCGAACGGGGTACCCAACCCCATGCTCGAGGCGAATCGGCTGCCTACGACCGATGCGATCAAGAAATCCAACGCTCAGTTGGGCCTTGCATGGGACGGCGACTTCGATCGCTGTTTCTTCTTCGATGAGCAGGGGACCTTCGTTGAGGGGTATTACCTCGTGGGTCTTTTGGCGGAGCCCGTGCTCGAGCGGGAGCAGGGCGCTCGTATTGTTCACGACCCGCGGTTGACCTGGAACACCATCGAAGTCGTCGAGCGCTTGGGCGGCAAGCCTGTGCTTTGTAAATCAGGCCATGCGTTCATCAAGCAGAAGATGCGCGAGGTCGATGCGGCCTATGGCGGTGAGATGAGCGCTCACCATTATTTCAGGCGCTTTGCCTATTGCGACACGGGCATGGTGCCTTGGCTCTTGGTGCTCGAGCGGATGTCTCGTACCGGCAAGACGCTTTCTGAGCTCGTGGGCGAGCGTATGGCGCGCTTTCCGTGTAGCGGGGAGATCAACCGCCGGGTTCCCGATGGTCGAGCCGCCATCGAGGCGGTGCAGCGGCAATATGAGCCCAAGGCGCTCTCGGTGGATTTCACCGACGGGCTCTCGATGGAGTTCGCGGAGTGGCGGCTCAACCTGCGTTCGTCGAACACGGAGCCCTTGATACGCCTCAACGTGGAGAGCCGCGGCAGCCGCGAGCTCATGCAGGCGAAGACCGATGAGGTGCTCGGCCTGCTCCGGCGCCTGGGCGCCGAAGAGGCCGATCACTAGGCCAAGTTCGGGGACTTGGACCCGATTATTTCTTTATCAGGAACTGATCGCGCTTGGCGCCGGCCTTCTCGGCCTCGGCGAGCCAGCGGGGCGTCTTGCCGCGACCTGTCCAGGTGTTGCCCTTGTCGTCGCGGTATTTGATGGCGACCTTGCCACCACGCTTGGGGCCCTTCTTGGCGGTCTTACCGGGTTTGCGGCCGGGGCGACCTTTGGCCGGGGCTTCGCCGCCTGTGAGGTCGGCAACGGTGACGCCGAGCTTCTTCATGAGCGCCTTCACTTTCTTGATGGCGGGCGCTTTGTTGTTTTGGGCGGCGGTGAGCTGCTTTTGAAGCTGGGCGATTTTGGCCTGGAGGGCCTCGGCAGAGAGTTTTGGCATGGGTTTTAAAACCTTTGAGGGACTAAACCGGGCGCCAAAAATAACTAAATCGAAAAATATTATCCAGTATTAGCCCGTATTTCTGTGCAGAAATACGATTATTTGAGCAAAATGACGGGAATATCGGATAAATGCACGACCTTTTGAGCGACCGAGCCCATTAATGCGCCGGCAAAGGCGCCACGTCCGTGGCTGCCCATCACGATTTCGGAGGCCTTCACCTCTTTGCCGAAATCGATAATCACCTGACTCGCATCCCCCACGCCGATGTGCGGCGTCGCAGAAACTTTCGCGTTCTTTAGCTTCTCGAGCACGGACGCCAAAATCTTCTCGCCTTCCTCGCGGTAGATCTCCTGCAGGCTCTCGGCACTGACGAAGAGTTTGACGTTCACTCCGACGAGCGGCATCTGCACGTTGAGCACATGCACGCGATGCTCGGAGGGGTTTTGTTTGACGCGACCGATCACGTAATCGATGGCGCGCATGGAGTACTCAGAGCCATCGACGGGGATCAGGAATACGCTCATGGCGAGTTCTCCTTGTCGGTGCTGCGGGGAGGGGCGGCAAGATCGGTCAGGCCTGCAGCGGCTTCAACGGGTTTTGGCGCGCGCGAGGCGAGCCATTTGCCGAGTGCTACGACGAAGATCGCACCGACTACTGCTGAGGAATAATGCGCACTGATCGCAAGATCTTTGACGTACGGCGCGAGCAGCACGTCGTCCGCGATCATGCCGCCGCCGATCCAGCCCAAAAGTCCTGCGCCAAAAAGAATGACGGCGGGAAAGCGATCCATGAGCGTGAGCACGAAGCGGCTGCCCCAGATGATGATGGGAATAGAGAACAGTAATCCGAAGACCACGAGGCCGAGACTGTCTTTGGCTGCGCCCGCGATGCCGATGACGTTATCGAGGCTCATGACCGCATCGGCGAGCACGATGGTTTTTATTGCGCCCATTAAGTGGTCTGCCGCACTGATCTCGTGATCGCCTTCGTGCTGAGGAAGGAGCAATTTGATACCTATCCAAAGCAGCAGCAAACCGCCCACTATTTTGAGGAAGGGGACTTTCAATAATTGCAGGGCAAAGAAAATCAGGATCACCCGCAAGGCGATGGCGCCGAACATGCCCCAGAAAATGGCTTTCTTTCGCTGGGCTTCGGGAAGCCGCCGGGAGGCGAGTGCAATGACAACCGCATTATCGCCCCCGAGCAGAATGTCGATCATGATGATCTGCCCAAGCGCGACCCAGAATTCGGGTGAGGAAAAGTCCATTTAGAGAGTATACTTCGCGGCTTGAATTGGAGTTTCCGAACATGCGATTGACGCTTCTTGCGGTCCTGTTTCTTGGCCTCCTGGGTGGCCTTGCGCTTGCCCAGACTCCGACCTCTGCCCAACTCGAGTTGCTGAAGTCCATGCCTGCCTCGCAGCGTGAGGCGTTATTGAAGCAGTATGGTCTCGACCCGTCGGTGTTGGATGAACTGACCGATGAAGCCGATTCGACCGCGACGACCGGTCGAGACGGTGTGCGAGTTGGTGAAATGGGCCGACTGAGCGTTTCGGATAAAGACGCGAAGAGGTTCGAGCCCGAAGAGCCGACGCTCAAGCCGCGCGACACGGTGCTCGTTTCAGTGAGCATCAAGACAACGCCGACCGCGGCAAAAACCAATCAGGGGGGCGTTTCATCAACGGCGGGCGCCGCGAACGTTTCTCAGGAGGATATTATTTCGGAGAGCTTCCTCGATGCGTTGCGTCGCGGTAATCCTTACCTGCTCGATCGCTCGGGTCAGTTGGCGCTTCCCGGGTTGCCGCTCATCGCGCTCGGTGGATTGACCGAGAAGCAGGCGAACCAGCGGCTTGCGCTCGAGCCAACTCTGCTCAATGTCAAAGTGACGATTAGTCGGCTGCCGGTTCAGGCGGCGGGTGCGCTCGGCCTCAAACCCTTTGGCTACGATTTGTTCGATGAGGCGCGTTCGGCGTTTTCACCGGCGACCAACGTCTCGGTGCCCGCCGATTATGTGATGGGCCCGGGAGATCGTCTGTCGGTTCAGCTTTACGGTGGGCAGAACCGCACGGTGCAGGTCACGGTGAATCGTGATGGTGCGCTGAGCTTTCCGGAGCTTGGACCGATTCCGGTCGTCGGCAAAACGTTTGAAGCGGTACGCGAGGCAATCGAATCGCGCGTGGCCAAGCAGATGATCGGTACTCAGGCCAACGTGAGCATGGCTGAGGCTCGGGCGATTCAGGTGTTTGTCCTCGGAGATGCCAAGCGCCCCGGCAGTTACACGGTGACGGGCCTTTCTACGGTGACAAGCGCACTCTATGCCGCAGGCGGCGTGGCTACGACGGGCTCGCTGCGCGACATTCAGGTCAAGCGTCAGGGTTTAGTGGTGCGTCGGCTCGACCTCTATGACCTTTTGTTGCGTGGCGATACCAGCAACGATGCCAAGATTTTGCCGGGCGACGTGATTTTCATTCCGCCTTCGGGACCGGTGGCCTCGATCGACGGCGAAGTTCGACGCCCTGCAATTTATGAACTCAAGGGCAACGTCACGACCGCCGGCCTCGTTGCGCTCGCCGGTGGACTCACGACGGAGGCGGACTCGAATCGACTCTCGGTTGTTCGAATTGATGAAGGCAGCCGACGCGTCGCGATCGATGTGTCGCTCGGAGATATTCGTGCTACGGGCCTCAAATTGCAGAACGGGGATGCGGTCAGCGTAGCGCGTCTGCGTCCGACGCTTGACTCAGGTGTGGTTATCGAAGGTCATGTGTTTCGTCCGTCGACGGTTGCTTGGCGCGATGGACTTCGTCTCTCTGAGGTGATCCGTTCGGTAGATGAGTTGAAGCCGGGTGCTGATCTTGGGTATGTGCTCATTCGTCGCGAACTTCCGCCCGATCGGCGGGTGGTGGTGCTGTCGGCAGATTTGGCTGCAGCGCTTCGAGCGCCGGGGTCGGCAGCAGATGTGCAACTTGCTGCGCGAGATCGCCTGACCGTGTTCGATATCGAGACTGGTCGCGAGCGGGTAGTCAAGCCGCTGCTCGCCGAGCTTCGTCGTCAGGGTCGTGTGGATCAGCCGACCGAGGTGGTCTCAATCGGTGGTCAGGTCAAGGCGCCCGGCGAGTATCCGCTCGAGCCTGCAATGCGCGTGAGCGATTTGCTGCGCGCCGGTGGTCGACTCTCGGATGCGGCATTTGGGCTCAAGGCTGAGCTCACGCGGTTTATAAGTAACGGCGAAGAGCGTGAGTCCTCGCTGCTCGAGATCGATCTTGCGGCGGTGTTGCGTGGTGACGCGGCGGCGGACATTACGTTGCAGCCCTTCGATGCGCTCATCGTCAAAGAATTGCCGGAGTGGTCGAAGCAGGAGTTCGTGACGCTTCGGGGTGAAGTGCGGTTCCCCGGGCGTTATCCGATCCGTCGTGGCGAGACGCTGCGCTCGGTGATCGAGCGCGCAGGGAGGCTCTCCGGCATCGCGTTCACGCGCGGCGCCGTGTTCACGCGTCAGGAGCTCAAGCAGCGCGAGGCTGAGCAGATTGCCAAGCTCACCGAGAACTTGCGGTCGGATCTCGCAGCGCTCGCCATTCAGGCGGGGCAAGTCAAGGAAGGTCAGGATGCTGCGCAGGGTGCGCTTTCGGCACAAGGACTGCTCACGCAGCTGCAGGGCACTGCGGCCGTGGGCCGGCTGATTATCGATCTCGATCAGCTGATATCAAGCCGGGTTGGATCGCCGATGGACGTCGTACTGCGGGATGGCGATGAGCTCATCGTTCCGAAGATTCGCCAGGAAGTGACCATCATCGGTGAGGTGCAGAACTCGACCTCGCTCCTGCATCGCGTCGGGCTCAAGCGCGACGACTACATCAATCTCTCGGGCGGGTATACGCGTCGAGCCGATAAGTCGCGTGCTTATGTGGTTCGGGCCGACGGTAGTGTCTCATCGGGTGAGGGTGGGTGGCTGCGCGGAGGCAGAAATGCAGATATTCAGCCTGGCGACACTATTGTCGTGCCGCTTGATACTGAGCGTCTGCCACCGCTGCCGTTGTGGCAGGCAGTCACCTCGATTGTGTACAACGCGGCGGTGGCGCTCGCGGCGATCCGAACGCTCTAAGATTTGACAAGGCTCGGGCGTACCCTGAGCGAAAGGTCGGTTATGACGAGGGCGTTCCTGGCCCCGGTGGTGCGTGCTGCGGCGTGGGCGGGGCGGGGGTCCTGTGACGCTCAATAAGTTGGTACCCATTTTTTTCTCTCCGATCGTGCTGGCGTGTCTCGCCGTGCTCGTGGGGGCTGTGCTGCGCCGACGCCGCTGGTCGATCGCGGGTACCGTGTTTTTGCTGGTGTGCAGTTTGCCCATCGTGGCGGACCGATTGTTTGCGCGGTTGCAGGCGGGGGTGGTCGATCGTGCGGCTGCCGTTCAGGGAGCAGGGTCTGAGGCGGAACCGTCGGGGGGTGGAGCTGCGCCACCCGCGGAGGCGATCGTCGTTCTCAGTGGTGCGATGTCCTACGTCAGACCTGAGGATATTCCGATAGTAGAGTGGAACAATTCAATCGACAGAGTATTTGGAGGTATCGCGCTTGCACGTGAGGATCGAGCGTCACGGCTGATCTTCTCGGGCGGCAGCTGGATCGGTCGGGAGGGGTTGCCCTCTGAGGGTGCGGTCGCGCGGCAGCTCGCGCTCGAGTTTGGATTGCCCGCCGATCGCATCGAGGTGTCACCTCAGGCGCTCAACACCCAGCAAGAGGCCGAAGCCATTCGGAAGATGTTTAGCTCGGCAAGGCCGAGGATCATTTTGGTGACCTCGGCGTTTCATATTCCGCGAGCGGCCGTGACTTTCGAGACCGAGGGGTTCGAGGTCATTCCGCATCCGGTGGATTTTAGGGTGCCGGTCCAGCGCATGGGGCTGATGAATTGGCTACCGTCGCCGGGCGCGCTCGAGAAGACCGACCTAGTGATCCGTGAAGCGTTAGGCCGTGGGTATTACCGACTGCGCGCGATGCTGCGGACGGAGTCGCAGACCGCGGCAAATGAGGTTGCGCCGTGAGTCGTTTTCTGGACCGTCGTGTGTCGGTAGCCCCGATGATGGACTGGACGGACCGGCATTGCCGGTACTTCCTGCGCGGCTTTCACAAAGATTTGCTGCTCTACACCGAGATGGTCACGGCCTCGGCCATTTTGCGTGGCGATCGCGAGAAGCTACTCGAGTATTCCTCGGAGGAGCATCCGGTCGCGCTGCAACTCGGCGGCTGCGAGCCCGATTATCTGTCGGCGGCGGCGCGCTACGGTGAGGAGTGGGGGTACGACGAGATCAACCTCAACTGCGGCTGCCCCTCCGATAAAGTGCAGAAGGGCGCGTTCGGCGCCTGTCTGATGAACGAGCCGCGTCTCGTCGCGGACTGCGTCTCGGCGATGTGCGAGGCGGTGGATCTTCCGGTGACAGTGAAGATGCGTATCGGCACGCTGCGATCGAGTGCGCGCAACCTCGATGAGGCGGTACAGCGATTCGATGAAGAGGACTACGACAAGCTCGCTGATTTTTTGGTGGCGGTGCGCGCGGCAGGGGCCGACTGCGTGATCGTGCATGCACGCAAGGCCGTGCTCGGCACTTGGACGCCCGCCGAGAATCGGGAGATTCCGCCGCTGCGGTATGACGTGGTTCGGCGCTTGAAGGAAGACTTCCCAGACATGCCGGTTCTTCTCAATGGCGGCATCAAGACGGTGGGGCAATCGATCGAGGCGCTCGAGTGGGCCGATGGCGTGATGCTCGGTCGCGAGGCCTATCACCGACCCATGGTGCTCGGCGAAATCTTTGCCGCGCTCGAGGGGGATGCCGGCTATCGAGCGCCGAGCGTAGAAGATCACCTCTCGCGCATGGCGGAGTACGCCGAGCGCGAACTCTCGAAAGGTGAGCGCCTGCATGCCATTACCCGTCACATGCTCGGCCTCGTGAGCCATACGCCCGGCTCGCGCGAGTATCGTCGTCTACTCTCTGAAGGCGCCCGCGAACGCGATGCGGGGCCGGAGCTTCTGCGTCGTGCGGCGTCGCACGTATCCGCCTGATTTAGATATTCGATCACTCGCCGAGTGATTACTTTGCTAACCCTCTTCGAACGCAGCAGAGGGTTTTGTAATGAGTGTTGGTCGTGCGCCTTATGTTTTTCTCGGAGTGGTCAGTCTCGTGACCACGATTTCGTTGAGCAGCGGTTGTGCCATGCCGTTGCGTGTCGGTACGGAGGAGGGCGCTGCGCCGCCGCGGCTCGTGAGGATCGACGGAATCGTCGGTTGGGATAACCCATCGGCGTTCGGGCCGGTTCCGACCTCGCTGCAAGAAACCGGTGATGCCATCTGCGCGACGATCAATACGCGCTGGAAGACCTATCGCGCGACGGGCTATCACTCGGAGGCCCAGGATCTCGACGGCGCCACGCTCGATCGGGGCGGGTATTACTGCGAGTAGGTCTCGAGGCTAATCTTTGAGAAGTCTCAGCGCGATCTCCTCGCCGAGCGCGAGCGAGCTCGTAAGACCCGGGCTCTCGATGCCGAACAGGGCGATGAGGCCCGGGATGCCATGAGCCTCGAGATCATCGATCCGGAAGTCGGGTTGTGGCTCGCCGGGCCCATGGATCTTGGGCCGGATACCCGCGTAGTCGGCGACGAGGGAGCCCTCGGGTAGCGAGGGCCAGTAGCGTCGGATGCTCTCGTAAAAAGAATTCGCCCGGGACGGGTCGACCGAGTAGTCGATCTCATCGACGTAGGCGAGATCGGGTCCGAAGACGGCCTGTCCGCCAAGACTCTTTCGGTAGTGGGTGCCTAGTGCTCCCGGAATCGGGGTCGGGTACACGAGACGATCGAACGGGGCCTTACCCGTGAGCTTGAAGTAGACACCCTTGCCGAGATGACGCTTCGGGATCAGGTGACTCGGGAAGCCTTCGATGTTCGAGGCGACCGATTGGGCGTCGAGCGCGGCAGCGGTGACCAAATACTTTGATCGCAGGGTCGTCTCCGAAGGTCCGCCGGTCGTGACCTGAAAACCACCCTGCTCGAGGGGCGTGGCCGAGGCGAACGGCGACTCGCACACCACGAATCCGCCGCGCGCTTCGATCTCGCCGCGTAGCGCGAGCATATAGCCGTGGGAGTCGAATACGCCGCTCTCGGGGGAGATCAGCGCCGCGACGCAGTGCACCTGCGGCTCCAACGCGACGGCGTCTTGCTTGTCGATCAGGCGAAGATTTTCGACGCCGTTGAGTTGGCCCTGATGCAGCAGCTTTTCGATCGTGGGGACTTCCTCGTCTGAGGTCGCCACAATCAACTTGCCGCAACGTCGATAGGCGACACCGTGCGCTTCGAGAAAGGGATAAAGCTGTCGTCGTCCTTGTACGCAGAGACGTGCGCGCAGCGAGCCTGTCGGGTAGTAGAGCCCGGCATGGATCACTTCCGAATTTCTCGAGGAGACCCCCTCGCCGATTCGTGGGCCGGATTCGAGAACGATGACGGCGAGGCCGCGTTGCGCGAGCGCGTAACCGCAAGCGAGTCCGACGGCGCCGGCGCCGACGATGACGACGTCCGTATCGAACGTCGTCATGCGATCAGTTGGTGGCGTTGCGCGGCACGGGCCCATCCACCACGGCCGCGGCATAGGTCATGACGGCGAACACGGCGGTCGATTGGCGCAGGTGCGAGGGGTCGACTTGATCGAGCGTGTCGTTGACGGCGTGGTGGATGTCGAAATACGTCGTCGCATCGAGCTGTGGCGCGAGGATGGGCACGCCGAGGCGACGCAGCGGACCCAAGTCGGCACCGCCGTTCGAGGTGTTGTCGCCGAGCTCGACGTCGAGCGATCGCACCACGCGGTGCACTTGCTCGAGGGTCGGCCAGTATTGCGGCGGCACGCGCGCGGAGAGCTTCCATACGGGGCCGTCGCCGAGATCGGCTTCCAACGCAAAGGCGTGGCTCGCGACGCCCTCATCGCCGATGGCGACGGGGTAGCGGCCCGCTCCCGAGAGTCCGAACTCCTCGTTCGCGAAGAGCACCACGCGGATCGTCCGGCGCGGCTTGGGGTTGGCGCTCGCCGCCAGACGCGCAGCGGCGATCGCGATGGCAACCCCTGCGCCGTCGTCCTGAACGCCGTGGCCGGTATCCCAAGAGTCGAGGTGGCCGCCGATCAGCACGATTTCATTGGCAAGATCGGTACCGGGCAGATCGCCGACGACATTCGCGGAGCGCACCTGCGGCAGATCGCGCGCGGTGACGCGGAGCCGTACCGTCACGGCCTTGCCCGCCGCCCTGCCCTCGGGGCGCGTCTGAGCGACCTGTCGCTCAAGGAGATCGGCATCGGGGTTCGAGATGGCGACCGCCGGGATGCGCGGCGCCGACACGTTGTACGAGAGCGTGCCCGTGTGCGCGATGCGGTTCTTGCTCGTGCCCACCGACCGAAGGACGACCCCTACGGCGCCCAAGCTTCCGGCGACGCTCGGGCCTTCGGTACGCGACCGAACGGCCTTGCCGTAGCCACTGCCGTCGCGTGTGCGTTCCATGCGGCCGTTGAAGAACACGATCTTGCCGCGCACGGTGCCTTCGGGCAGCGCCTGAAGCGCCGCGATGTCCTGCACCATCACGATCGGCGCTTCGAGGCCTTCATCGGGCGTGCCAATACTGCCGCCGATGGCTGTCGTCACCATCGACATGGGGTAGGGCGCGAGCACGTCGAAGCTCGCCTCACCGCGGATCCAGCGAGGCACGATCACCTCTTGCGTGTGCACGTTCGTGAACCCCAGATCGCGCAGGGTTTTGACGGCCCACTCGACACCCGCTTTGTCACCCGCCGTCCCGGCAAATCTTTGACCAACTTCGGTGGTGAGCGACTCGAGGAGCTGGTAGCTCTCGTCGCTTTTGAGCCCTTGCTCGCGCACGCCGATGGCCCCGGCGAGCGCTTCGCGCGAGAGCAGGACGGGTGGGGGCGGGGGCGGTGGTTCGGCCGCAGACGCGGAGACAGTCGTCGCTTCCGGTGAAGCGGCGGTCGACGTTTGCGCGGTAGGGGTCTCTGCAAACGCGGGGTCAAAGATTGAGAGGCTGGCCATGCAGGCAGCCGCGAGGGCGAGGCCGAAGCGGCCTCGTGCACGAAGGGTCGTCATCATGGGATCCTCAGCCGAGGCGCTGTTGCAGGGCTTTGACCTCGGCGCGCAGCGCCGCAGGCGTGCGGTCACCGAACTCGTCGAGGTATTTGTCCATGTCGGCGGCTTCGGCGCGCCACTCCTCAGCCCGAACCGAGAGCAGCTCATCGAGCGCCGGCTGCGCGAGGGTGAGGCCCTTGAGGTTGAGGTCGGTGGGACGCGGCAGGTTGCCGATCGGGCTCTCTTGCGCTTCGGCCTTGCCGGTGCAGCGCTTCAAGATCCAATCGAGCACGCGTAGGTTGTCGCCGAACCCGGGCCACAGGAACTTGCCGTCGGCATCGCGACGGAACCAGTTCACGTGGTAAATCTTTGGCGGATGCTTGAGTTTCTGACCCATCGCGAACCAGTGCGCCCAGTAATCGCCGTAGTTGTAGCCCGCGAAGGGCTTCATGGCCATGGGGTCGCGCCGCAGCACGCCCGCCTGGCCGATGGCCGCGGCGGTGGTTTCTGAGGCGACGGACGCGCCGACGAGCACGCCGTGGTTCCAGTCGCGCGCTTCGTAGACGAGCGGGGCGACGCCACGACGACGTCCACCAAAGATAATGGCCGAGATGGGTACGCCTCGGGGGCTATCCGCCTCAGGCGCATAGCGCGGATTGCGCTTGGCCGAGACCGTGAAGCGCGAGTTTGGCTGCGCCGCAGGGCCGTTGGCGGGATCGTACGGGCGGCCCTGCCAGTCGATCACGGGCGTACCGGTGTCGAGACCTTCCCACCACGGCTGGTTGTCGGCGGTGAGCGCGACATTGGTGAAGAGCGTGTCGCGCTGGATCATCTCGAAGGCGTTGCGATTGGTCTTGGCGTTGGTGCCCGGGACGACGCCGAAGTAACCCGCCTCGGGGTTGATCGCATAGAGGCGACCATCGGGACCGGGGTGGAGCCAAGCGATGTCATCGCCCACGGTCGTGACCGTCCAACCCGGCATGGAGTCGGGCGGAATGAGCATGGCGAGGTTGGTCTTGCCGCAGGCCGAGGGGAAGGCCGCGGCGACGTAGTGCGTTTCGCCCTCGGGGCTCGTGAGGCCGACGATGAGCATGTGTTCGGCGAGCCAGCCTTCGTGGCGCGCCTGGTAGCTCGCGATGCGCAGCGCATGGCACTTCTTTCCGAGCAGCGCGTTGCCGCCGTAGCCACTGCCAAAACTTTGAATCGAGAGCTCTTCGGGGAAATGCATGATGAACCGGCGATTCGGATCGAGCTCACCGGTGGAGTGCAGGCCCTTCACGAAGCTGTCTTCGCGAGCGATGCGCTCGAGCGCGGGACGACCGGCGCGGGTCATCAGCATCATGTTGATGACGACATAGGCACTGTCGGTGATTTCGACGCCGCAGCGCGAGTAGGGCGAGTCGATCGGGCCCATGCAGTAGGGCACGACGTAGAGCGTGCGGCCCATCATGCAGCCCTTGAAGAGATCGCGCATCTTCGCGTGCGCCTCGGCCGGGGCCATCCAATGGTTGTTGGGGCCGGCATCGTCCTTGTTCGTGGTGCACACGAACGTGAGGTGCTCGACGCGCGCGACGTCCGACGGATGCGAACGGGCGAGGAAACAGTTGGGGTAATGCTGCTCGTTGAGCTTCTGCAGTTCGCCGCTCCGCTGCAGCTGATCGATGAAGCTTTGGTATTCGGCCTCCGACCCTTCGACCCAGTGCACGGCATCGGGCGTCGTGAGTTCGCGCACGGAGGTCACCCAGTCGGCGACGGCTTTGGAGATTCCGGGCAACGGCGGCAGGGTCGAGGCGGCGGTAACCATCAAGGGTGTCCCTAATGTTCTTTTGAAAGAGGGGCGGAATTATAGCGGGGCCGCCCCGGAATGAGGGTCTTGTATAGGACTGGCCACGGGCGTAGCGTGCGCGCCGCATGCAGGCCATCGAGGACATATTCGGCCCTGGAGGCCCGCTCGCCCGGCACTTGCCGGGCTTCGTGCCGCGCAAGTCGCAGCGGCGCATGGCGGCGGCGGTGGCGGCTGCGCTCGAGGCGCGTCGGCCGCTGCTCGTCGAGGCGGGTACCGGTACGGGGAAAACCTTTGCGTACCTAGTGCCAGCCCTTTTTGCCGGGCTCCGGGTGCTGATTTCGACGGGTACGCGCACGCTGCAGGATCAGCTTTTCTCCAAAGACGTGCCGCTCGTGGCGGGGGCGATCGGGACGCCCGCGAAAGTGGCCCTCCTCAAAGGGCGCTCCAATTATCTTTGCACCTATCGATTGAAGCGCGAGGTGGCACAGGGCGCATTCGAGAGCGTGGCGCCGCGCGATGCGCTGTTGTCGCGGCTCGAGTCGTGGTCGCTCATCACTAAAACGGGGGATCTCGCCGAGGTGTCGGGCTTCAATGAAAGCCATGCGCTCTGGCCCAAGGTGACCTCGACGCGCGACAACTGCCTTGGCACGCGCTGCGCGGACTTCGCGAACTGTCACGTGGTCGCGGCGCGGCGCGAGGCGCAGGCGGCGGATCTCGTGATCGTGAACCACCATTTGTTGCTTGCTGATCTCTCGCTCAAGGAAGACGGGTTCGGTGATCTTCTGGGAAGTGCCGATGCGGTGATCCTCGATGAGGCGCATCAGCTTCCGGATCTCGCGACCCAATTCTTTGGCGTTCAGGTCGGAAGTCGTCAGATCGAGAACGTGCTCATCGACGGGCGTGCGTCGCTCCTGCGCTCGGGGGGGTCGCTTGCGGAGATCGGAACGGCGGCGCGTGGAGTCGAAGCGGCGATCGGTGCCGTGCTCGCTGCGCTCGCCTCGAAGGCCGACCTTGAGTCGGCGACGCTTGCGCTCGTAAGTACGCTGCGCGATTACGCCTCGCGCCTTGCCGATGCGGCACGTGAGGCCTCGGTGGAGCAGGTGGCCAAGCGCGCGGTGGAGCTTGCGGCTTCGCTCGAGCGCATCGCGCTCTGTACCGACGACGAAGGTGCGCGCACGAGCGAGACGAACGGTCGGAGTTTTTCTTTGGGACTGCTGCCGTTCGATATCTCCGAACGGTTTAGAGCGTTGATCGAAGCGCGTCCGGCGGCCTGGGTCTTCACGTCGGCGACGCTCTCGGTCGCGAGCACCTCGCAGGGCGATGACTTCAGCCACTTCGCCTCGCGACTCGGCTTGAGCGATGCCGAGTCGCTGCGCATCGCGAGTCCCTTCGACTATGAATCGCAGGCGATGTTGTACCTACCCGCCGGAATGCCTGAGCCTACGGCGCCGGGTTACGTCGAGGCGGTGATCGAGACCTGTCTGCCGCTCCTCGATGCTTCGGGCGGTGGTGCGTTCGTGCTCTTCACGAGTCATCGCGCGCTCGCGCAGGGCGCGGCGGCGCTGCGTGCGCGTTGGGATGGCGCGGCGGACACGCCGATTTTGGTGCAGGGCGAGGGCCCGCGCGAAAAACTGCTACGAGATTTTCGGGAGCACGGCAATGCGGTGCTGCTCGGCACGGCGAGTTTCTGGGAAGGGGTGGACGTGAAGGGCGAGGCGCTGCGGCTCGTCATCATCGAGAAGCTCCCCTTCGCGTCGCCCGACGACCCGCTCACCAAGGCGCGCATCGCGCACTTGCAGCGCAAGGGCGAGAATGCATTCAAGGATTATCAACTGCCCGAGGCGGTGCTGGCGCTCAAGCAGGGGGTCGGGCGGCTCATCCGCAGTGAGACGGATCGTGGCATGATCGTGATCGCCGATCCGCGCTTGCTCACCAAGGGTTATGGCCGCACGTTCCGGGCGAGCCTGCCGCCGATGCCGGTGACCCAAGATCGGAATGAGGCGCTGCGGTTCTTGCACAAACTCCGATGACTATTCTCGCCATCGACACCTCGACCGAAGCTTGCTCTGCCGCGCTCTGGGTAGGCGCGGCATCAAATACTTTGGGCGGTCGTATTCTGTCGCGCTACCAAGAAGCCCCGCGCGGGCATGCGGAGTTGATCCTCCCCATGGTCGATGCCCTGCTCGCAGAGGCGGGTCTTGCGCTCAAAGATTTGGAGGCGATCGCCTTCGGTCGTGGGCCCGGCAGTTTCACCGGGGTGCGCCTCGCTTCTAGCGTGGTGCAGGGGCTCGCGTACGGGTCGGGTGTCCGCGTGGTGCCGGTCTCGACGCTGCAGGCGGTTGCGTATCGCGCGTTTGCGCTTGAAGACGAGAGCGGTGCGCCGCGGGCGACGCACGTGCTCGTGTGCAACGACGCGCGTATGGATGAAGTCTATGTGGGTGCGTTTGCGCGCGGGCCTAGCGAGGCGGGCATCGCCTTACCCGTGGCGCTTGGGGGTGAGAGCGTGCAGCCGCCCGACCAAGTGGGGATGCCCGTGGTCGCGGGTGCCGCGTCTGGTACTGGCGAGGGCGCCGCGTCGAGTGCCGTGCGCTGGATCGGCGCGGGTCGAGGGTTCATGGCTTACCCTGCGCTTGCTCGCCTGCGAGCGGCGATGGGCGGACCGCTCGCCTCGGTACACGAGATGATCCTGCCGCGAGCCGAAGACCTCCTCGCCATCGCTCGGCCTGAGATCGCGGCGGGGCGGGTGTTGCCGGCGACGGCCGCATTACCGATTTATGTCCGGGACCAGGTCGCGAAGATTCCTGGGTCGTTGTCATCGGGCTGAAACACGAGTCGCGTGAAATATGTCTGAAATAAGGACTTCACGGCTCCCGCTCATGGCCGCAAAACAAATCCTCGTGGTCGAGGACGAAAAACCCATCCGCGACATGATCAGCTTCGGGCTGCGTCGTGCCGGCTTCGAAGTGCGCGAAGCCATGGACACGCGCGCCGCACGGGCGCAAGTCGCCGATCGTCGGCCCGATCTCATGCTCGTCGATTGGATGCTGCCCGACATGAGCGGGCTCGAGTTCACGCGGCAAATCAAGCGCGACCCGGAGCTTCGCGAGCTTCCCATCATCATGCTCACAGCGCGCGCCGAGGAGTCGGACAAAGTCGCCGGCCTCGAGGGTGGGGCGGATGACTACGTGACGAAGCCTTTCTCGCCGCGCGAGCTCGTGGCGCGCATCAATGCGGTGCTGCGCCGCGTGGATCCGCAGGTCGAGGGCTCGGTGATCAGTTTCGAGGGCTTGAGTCTCGACCCGGTTGCGCACCGCGTGACAGCCGATGGTCGGCCGGTGACGCTCGGGCCCACCGAGTACCGCATGCTCGAGTTCTTCATGAGCCATCCCGATCGGGTGTACTCGCGCGAGCAACTGCTCGATCGCATCTGGGGTGGCAACGTCTACGTCGAGGAACGGACCATCGACGTGCATATCCGTCGCCTGCGCAAGGCACTCGAGGAATTCGGGTACGATCGCATGGTTCAGACGGTGAGGGGTGCGGGTTACCGCTTTTCGACCCACTCGGAGTGACGTTGCTCAGGAATCCGTTCGAGGACTGGGGGTTCGCCCTCTGGCGTGTCTTGCTGGTGGCCGGTATCGGGGCCCTCGTGGGGCTTTTCGTCGGTCATTTGTGGTGGGGGATCGCCGGAGCGCTTGCGATCGAGCTCGCGCGGCAGCTCGCGAATCTCAATGATTTCCTCGACTGGATGCGCCGACGCAATCAACGTGATCCGCCGGATGCGGGGGGGCGCTGGGGTGATGCGGTTTCGCTCGTCTCGCGCCTGCATCGGCGCAAGCAGTATCACAAGCAGCGGATCTTGAGGCTTTTCCGTGAGCTCCGGCGCTCGACAGCCTCGATGCCGGACGGTGTCGTCGCGCTCAATGCGGATCGAGAAATTCTTTGGTTCAATCGCAAGGCGGCCGAGCTCTTGGGGCTGCGTCGCAAGACGGACTTCGGCATCAACCTCGGGAGCCTGCTGCGCGTGCCGGAGTTCGCGCGTTATCTCGAGAAAGGGGAGTTCAGCAGTAGCCTGCGCATCAAGCCACGCATCGGCGAGCCCACGTGTCTCGAGTTTCAGGGGGCGCCCTATGGCGAGGGTCAGCTCTTTTTGCTCGTGCGCGATGTCACCCGCCAAGCGCAGCTCGAGACCATGCGCAAAGATTTCGTGGCCAATGCTTCGCACGAGCTGCGCTCACCGCTCACGGTGATTGCGGGTTACCTCGAGACGCTCTCCCACGGGGATGATCTGCCCGAGGATCTTCGAGGCCCCATCCAAGAAATGCGGCGGCAGTCCGAGCGTATGACGGCGATCGTCTCGGATCTGCTCGAGCTCTCGCGACTCGAGGCGAGTGACGAGCAGGTGGTCGGACAGCCGATCGATGTTTCGGCGCTGCTTGCGGTGCTGCGCAAAGATTTGGTGACGCGCGATGCGGGCAAGCACGAGGTGTCGGTGTCTATCGAGGGGCCCGACGGGCTCATGGGCGACACGGGGCTCATCCACTCGGCGTTCTGGAATCTTGCGGATAACGCGGCCAAGTACACCCCTTCGGGCGGAAAGATTTCGCTGCGTTGGTGGGTCGATGAACTCGGAGGGCATTTTGCGGTCTCCGATACGGGGCCCGGCATTTCTCCGGAGCATTTGCCGCGCCTGACGGAGCGTTTTTATCGGGTGGATCCGGGTCGTGCGCGAGATACGGGTGGTTCGGGCCTTGGGCTTGCGATCGTGCGGCACGTACTGCAACGGCATGGTGCCGAGCTCAAGATCGAGAGCGAAGAGGGGCGAGGCAGTACGTTTGCCTGCCATTTTCCGCGGACCCGTCTGGTACGCGAACCCATCGCAATGACGGGCGACAGCGGCTATTCTCCGACGAACGTCGACTGACAAGTTTGATTGGGCGTGACGCCCGAGGGGTAGAAGACAGTGGATACCGCCGAACTTTCACAGCACATCTCGCGCCGGTTCAACGAGGACCTCGAGCGCGTACGTTCGCAGGTGCTCAATATGGGCGGGTTCGTCGAGCAGCAGCTCGCCAAGGCGGTGGCAGCGCTCGTCGAGGGTGATAGCACGCTCGGTGAGACCGTCGCGCGAGACGATTTCGAAGTGAATCGCATGGAAGTGTCGATCGACGAGGAGTGCTCTCGCATTTTGGCCACGCGCGCCCCGGCGGCGAGCGACCTGCGACTCATCATCGCCATCATCAAGGTGATTACCGACCTCGAACGCATGGGCGATGAGTGCGAAAAGATTGGCTACATCGCTTCGCGCCTTGCGACCCAGGAGCGCCCGGTCAATAAATACCGCGAGATCAAGCATCTCGGTCGCGTGGTGCAGAACATGGTGCACGACTCGCTCGATGCGTTCGCGCGCATGGACGCCGAGGCCGCGCTCAAGGTCGCGCGTCAGGATCGGCTCGTCGATGAGGAGTACGAGGCCATCCAGCGTCAGTCGATCACGTTCATGATGGAAGACCCGCGCGATATCCGTCGGGCGCTCGATGTGATGTGGGTCGTTCGCGCCATCGAGCGCATTGGCGATCACGCCAAGAACATCTGCGAGTACGTGATCTTCATGGTGCACGGCAAGGACATCCGTCACGTGCGTCTCGAAGACGTCGAGGCGGAGCTTGCCAAGCGCGGGACCAAAACTTGACCGACGGGTCTTTCGCGGCTCGTACGTTCGGGCGCCTGCTTCACGATCGAAGGGTCGGTAATCTCGCGGGGTTTCTCGCCTGTGCCGGTCTCATGGCTTATGCGCTCTTCGCCGAGCATGTGCTGGGCTTCGAGCCTTGCCCGCTCTGTATTTTCCAGCGTGTCGGCGTCATCGCCCTCGGGGTCGTATTTTTGATTGCGGCGCTCCACAACCCTTCAGGGGTGCGAGGGGCGAGGGTGTACGGCGTGTTACTGCTCGTGGCGTCGGCGTTTCCGGGGTATGTCGCCGGTCGGCATGTGTACATCCAAAGTCTGCCCTTCGGTTCGGTGCCCGCGTGCGGTGCGAGCCTCGATTACATGATGGACGTGTTTCCGTTCATGACCGTGCTGCGCAAAGTGCTCTTCGGCGCGGGCGAATGTCAGGTGATCGATTGGTCGTTCCTTGGTCTTTCGATGCCGGCGTGGGTGCTCGTCAGCGTGATCGCGCTTGCGTGTTGGGCTGCACTCGTGAATTTACGCGCGTCGCAACACGCGTCGTAATAAGTTCATTAATCGGTCATCGCGTCGCAACACGCGACGCGCAGCCTGCGCGCAGCGTCAGCCACGCAGGATCAGGACACCTTGAGCCCCGCACACAATCCTCGTCATTGGGTTCGCAGCGTCTTTATCTCTGATATCCACCTCGGCTCGCGCGGCTGCAATGCCACCGCGCTGCTCTCGTTCCTCCGCGACGTCCATGCGGAAAATCTGTACCTCGTCGGCGACATCGTGGACCTCTGGAGTTTACGAAAATCGTTTTATTGGCCGCAGGAGCACAACAACGTGCTGCGGACGATCTTGGGTAAGGCCAAGCACGGCACGCGGGTCGTCTATGTGCCCGGTAATCATGATGAGGATTTCCGGGAGTTTGTGGGATCGATGTTCGGCAATCTCGTCATCGAACGCGACTGTATCCACACGACGGCGCTCGGTGAGCGTTTACTCGTCATGCACGGCGACGAGTTTGACAGCGTGGTCAAGTGCAGCCGCTGGCTCGCGGCGCTCGGTTCGCAGGCCTACGACTTCTCGATCGAGATGAACCGGCATTTCAATCTCATTCGTCGATTCTTCGGCTACGACTACTGGTCGCTGGCGAGCTACCTCAAGCACAAGGTCAAGAATGCCGTGAACTACATCTCGAGCTTCGAGCAGGCGGTCGCGCACGAAGTCCGTCGCCGAGGTGTCGATGGCGTGGTGTGTGGGCACATCCATCGAGCCGAGATCCGTCACATTGACGGCGTGCTCTATTGCAACGACGGCGACTGGGTCGAAAGCTGCACGGCACTCGTCGAAGACCGCAATGGTCGACTGTCGATATGGAACTGGGCCGAGGACGACTCTGTCGATCTGCCTCTCGCAGCCCGGGAGGCGGCGTGAGTGGGCTGCCCCTCCTGGCATTGGCGTTCGTACTCAGCGGCGATGCCCAAGTGGCCGCGGGCGCGGGCGAAGGGCCTAGGTTTCGCGTCGATGCGTGGCGCTGCCAAAACGAGGTTCACAGTCGCTGGCGCGGCGGTGACGGACGGGTGGTGGCCGAAGAAGAGTTGGCATTCGAGGGTGAGCGGTGGGTGCGCTATCGGCTTCAACGGCCCACCGTCGCCCAAGACGTCGTGGCGACTCGCGAGGGCGAGACGCTCCGTCTCGTAATCCGCAATGGCGAGTCGCGCAAGCAGATCACACTCGCGACGACCCAAACGGTTCTCGCGGGGCCGATGCTGGTCGATCACCTCTCCGAAAAGCTTCCGCGACTGCGTGCGGGTAAGGCGGTGGAGTTCGACTACCTCGTGCCGGATCACGGGCTGGTATTGCGTCTGCGCGCCACGCTCGAGGGCAGTGCGCGCACTTCGGAGTCTCGGGTACGGGTCGAGGCCGCCTCGCTTTTGATGCGCGCCTTCGTGCCGAACACCAAACTCGTCTTCGACGACTCGGGCGTACTGCGATTAATGTCGGGCCGCTTGTTGCCACAGCTTGGGGATGTCACGAAACCGAAATCTTTGGACGGCGTGCTGCGTGTGAAGACCGTCAACGTTTCTGGTGATCCGTCATCTATGCAATCAACCTGTAATAGACCGGCCGTATCTTGACCGTCATGCGGATTCTCATGCTCTCGGACGTCTACTTTCCCCGAGTGAACGGGGTCTCGACGTCGATCCAGACTTTTCGGTCCGACCTGATGGCGCTCGGTGCGAAAGTCACCTTGCTCGCGCCGCAGTATCCCCATCCTCCCTCTCAGCCCGACGATACGGACATCGTGCGCATCAAATCTTGGGCGATGCCCTTTGATCCGGAAGATCGTGGCATGTCCTGGGGTGACGCTAACCGTTGGGCGGCGACGATTAGGCCCGAGGACGTGGACGTCATCCTCGTGCAGACGCCGTTCTTCGCGCATTACCTCGGCCTGCGTCTCGCGCGTCGACTCGGTGTTCCGGTGGTCGAGACCTACCACACGTATTTCGAGCATTACCTGCATCACTATCTGCCGGCGATACCGTCTTCGATCACGAAGGCGATCGCGCGCCGTTTCACGGTGTCGCAGTGCCATCAAGTGCAGGCGGTGATCTCGCCCTCGCCGCAGATGGCCGAGGCGTTGCGCGCCTATGGCGTGCGCACGCCAATCGAGGTGTTGCCGACGGGGTTACCGGCAAGCTGCTTCGCGCCGGGGAACGGCGCGCAGTTTAGAGAGGCGCAAGGTATCGCACCGAATCGGCCGGTCGCGCTCTTCGTAGGCCGCGTCGCACACGAAAAGAACATCGATTTTTTGATCCGCATGCTGCCGCGGCTTCGCGAGAAAGTGCCCGACGTGTTGCTCGTGATCGCAGGCGAGGGGCCGGCCGAGGCGCATCTGCGCAAGAGCGTCGAGCAGGCAGATCTTTCGGCGAACGTCCATTTCGTGGGGTATCTGCATCGTACGACGACGCTGCTCGACTGTTATCGCGCAGCCGATGCGTTCGTATTTGCTTCGCGCACGGAGACCCAAGGGCTCGTGCTCCTCGAAGCCTTGGCGCAGGGTACCCCCGTCGTCTCGACGGCGGTGATGGGTACGGCCGATGTGCTGCGCGGTGTGAAGGGCGCGGTGGTGGTGCCCGAAGAGGTCGAGGCCTTCGCCGAGGGCGTGGCGAGAGTGCTGCGCGATCCTGAGCTGCGTGCGGACTTGTCGAGCCATGCCCGCGAGGATGCGGCGCGCTGGGCCTCGAAAGCGATGGCCGAGCGCATGCTCAAAATTTTCGAACGCGTCGTCGAGTCGGATGAGCCGCTGTCGGAGGTCGTGACGTCATGACGATGTTCGTGCGGGTCGATCACGCCGAGCGGCGGATCTGCGAAATCGCCACCGCCGCCTGTCGTCGACGGACGGTACGGGCGCTCTTTCGGACAGTGAGTCGCCTCGGAGACGGGGTGATCTGGTACGTGCTGATGGCGGTGATGCCGCTCATCATGGGCCTCGATCGACTCGAAGAGGGGCTGCGCGTATCGGCGCAAATGCTCGCAGCGGGGGCGTTCGGATTAGTGCTCTACAAATTGCTCAAGAAAAAGCTCGTGCGCGAGCGGCCGTACATCGGTCTCATCGGTATCGAGTGCGCTATGCCGCCGCTCGATCGCTACAGTTTCCCCTCCGGACACACGCTGCATGCCGTGCTCTTCACGGCGATCGCGATCCATCACGTGCCGGCGCTCGCGGTGGTGCTGGTACCGTTCGCCTTGCTGGTGGCCGCCTCACGCGTGGTACTCGGCCTGCACTATCCGACGGACGTGCTCGCCGGGGCGATGCTCGGCGCGCTCATCGCGGCGGCGAGCCAAGTCGTCTTTTTTTGATCAGGTGAGCAGCCGGCCGAGAATGCTGGCGTACATCTTGTGAAGCAGGTCGATTTCTTCGACGCGTATGCCTTCGTTGACCTTGTGGATCGTGGTGTTGGTCACACCGAGCTCGATGACCTGAGCGCCCATCGGCGCAATGAATCGACCATCCGAGGTGCCGCCGCCCGTGGAGAGCTTGGGCGCCTTACCGGTCAAGGCTTTGACCGACTCGACCGCCGCGGCCGAGAGCGCACCCGGTGCGGTGTAGAACGGCTCACCGGAGACGTACCACTCGAGCGTGTAGCGCACGCCGTGCTTGGCGAGGATATCCTCGACGATTTTTTTGAGCGCCTCGACCGTTTGCACGGGCGAGTACCGCAAGTTGAAGCGGGCCTTGAGTTCGCCGGGGATGACGTTCGGCGCACCCGTGCCGGCGTTCAAATTCGAGATCTGAAACGTCGTCGGCTGGAAGAACTCGTTTCCGGCGTCCCACGTGCGCGAGGTGAGTTCGGCGAGGGCGGGTGCGAGCGTGTGCACGGGGTTCTCGGCCTGGTGGGGGTAAGCCACATGGCCCTGCACGCCGTGCACGGTGAGACGACCCGAGAGCGAACCGCGACGGCCGATCTTGATGGTGTCGCCGACTGCCTGTTCGCTCGAGGGCTCACCGACGATGCAGTAGTCGATCCGCTCGCCCCGGGCGTTCAAAGTTTCGACGACGCGCTTGGTGCCATCGACCGAGGGACCTTCTTCGTCGCTCGTGATCAAAAAGGCGAGGGTGCCGCGGTGGGTCGGGTGCGCGCACACGAATTCTTCGGTCGCCGTAATCATGGCCGCAAGGCCGCTTTTCATGTCGGCGGCACCGCGGCCGTAGAGCACGCCATCACGGAGGGTCGGCACGAAGGGGTTGCTGCGCCATTCTTCGAGCGGTCCGGTCGGGACGACATCGGTGTGGCCTGCGAAACAGATGACGGGCGAGGGGTCGGCTCCGCCGGTGCGGCCATCGCCCCGTCGCTTGGCCCAAAGATTGTCCACGTTGCCGTAGCGCAGGTTCTCGACCGTGAAACCCAAAGCCTGCAGGCGTTGCCCCATGACGTCCTGGCATCCGGCATCCGTCGGGGTGACGGAGTTGCGGGCCATGAGGTCTTGGGTGAGTTCGAGGGTCGCGGACATGGGCGACCTTATAGAGGCGAGAAACCGGGGATGCAAGCGAGCGCACCGACCCGGAGGCACCCTCGGCGTATGAAATATTTCTGAAACATGACTGTCATATTGTCCTCACCATGCTCCACGGAGGTTGCAAAGAGATGAAAAAGACCCTGATTTTGGCCGCTGCGGCCACACTTACCGCCAGTTTGGCCCCCATCGCCCCGGCGCAGGCCGCCCGCGACTTCATCAACGTCGTCGGTTCCTCGACGGTATACCCCTTCACCACCACCGTCGCCGAGCAGTTCGGTCGTCAGGGCCGATTCAAGACCCCGAAGGTCGAGAGCACGGGCACGGGCGGTGGCATCAAGCTCTTTTGTAATGGCGTCGGCCCGCAGCATCCGGATGTGGTCAACGCCTCGCGTCGCATGAACGCGTCGGAGTTCGACAGCTGCAAGAAGAACGGCGTCACCGGCATCGTCGAAGTGCGGGTCGGTTACGACGGCCTCACGATCTCCGAAAACAAGCGCGGCCCGAAACTCGACCTCACGCGCAAGCAGGTCTATCTCGCGCTCGCCAAGCAGGTGCCGGATCCGGCGAATCTGACGGTGCTCATCGCGAACCCGTACAAGCGTTGGAACGAGATCGACAAGTCGTTGCCGAACATCAAGATTGAAGTGCTCGGTCCGCCGCCGACCTCGGGCACGCGCGACTCCTTCCACGAGCTCTACATGGAACCGGGCTGCCGCTCGTATCCGTGGATCAATGCGCTGCGCTCGCAGGACGAGAAGCGCTTCAAGCGCATCTGCCATACGGTGCGTGAAGACGGTGCTTTCATCGAAGCGGGCGAGAACGACAATCTGATCGTCCAGAAGCTCGAAGCCAACTCGAACGCCGTCGGCATCTTCGGCTTCAGCTTCCTCGAAGAAAACCTCGACAAGCTCCGCGGCTCGAAGATCGAAGGCGTCGAGCCGACCTTCGACACCATCTCCTCGGGCAAGTTTCCTGCCTCGCGTCCGCTCTTCATCTACGTGAAGAAGGCGCACATCGGCGTGATTCCGGGTCTGCAGGAGTTCGTCAATGAATACGTGAGCGAGAAGGCGCTCGGCGAAGAGGGCTACCTCGCGGATCGCGGCCTCGTGCCGCAGCCGAAGTCGGATCTCGCGAAGACCCGTGCGGATGTGAAGTCACTCAAGAACTTCGCTCCGTAACACCGGGCGCGATTCCACCCAGAGGGAACAACATGAACATTCGATCGTTTGCCGCCGCCGCGGTCATCGCGGCGGCTACGGGGGCGGCTTGCTTCACGAATGCCGAGGCAGCCTCGGCCCAAGGGGCGTCCAGCCAAGCGGCGCCTGGTCAGGCGGCCCCTAGCGCGGTTCAGTCTGAACTCGAGGTGCTGAAGGCGCAGCTCGCGTTGCTGCAAGAGCGCCTCGCGCAGCTCGAGGCGGCGCAGAAGTCCCAGGCCGAAAAGACCGACACCGTGGTTGCCGAGCAAGCGGTCGTCAACACCGATTTGCAGGACTCGATCGATCGGACCTCCGACAACCTCGCGCGCACGGTCGGCGAGGGCGCGAGCTCGGGCTGGATGGGTCGCTGGGTGTGGAAGGGAGACCTGCGTGTTCGAAACGAGCATATCGATCAGGAAGCGACGGTCGCAGCCCGTAATCGCAATCGATTTCGCGTGCGTGTGGGGGCATTCGCTCGTGTGAACGACAACACCCGAGTCGAAGTGCAGTTCACCTCGACGGAGGGCGGCGATGCGCGATCGTCCAATCAGTCGTTCTCGGATGTGAATTCGCGCAAGGCGCTCGATCTGGATACGGCCTATGTCGAGTGGTCGCCGAACGACCATTGGAAGGTCTCGGCCGGCAAGATGCGCTATCCGTGGGTGCGGACGTCGAGCTTTTTCTTTGACAACGACATCAATCCGGAAGGTGTTGGTGCACAGTGGCAGCAGGCGGCGAACGGCTTCTTCGGCAGCGCGTTTTACACGCAGTTCTCTGAGCGTTCGACGGCGGCGGACTCGGGAATGGTCGGTGCGCAGTTCGGCTGGCGCTGGAATCGAACCGATGGCAGTCGCGTGTTGATCGCAGGCGCTTACTACGACCATATCGCCGTTCGCGGATATAACCCGTTCCAGAATGCGAGTTCGAGCTCCTCGGGACTCGGTAGTTTCGGCAACTCGACGAGCACGAGTACGACGATCTGTCGCAAGGCGGTCGCCGCGGGTGGGGCGTGTCTCGCGAACGATTACAACGTGTTCGAACTGCTCGGTGAGTACCAGTTCAACATCGGCGAACAGCCGCTGCTGCTGTTCGCGAACGTGGCGCAGAACACGGCTGCGGATTACTCGATTACGACAACGAGCACGGCGACGACCATTCCGAAGGGGCTCGACACCGCCTACGCGGCGGGGTTCACCTACGGCCGGGCGAATGCGGCGATCCCGGGTACGTGGGAAGTGGGCTACCTTTATCAGGTCGTCGAGAAGGACGCGCTCTTCGGGCAGTGGATCGACTCGGACTTCGCCGCGGGTAATACCGATGGCGGGGGCAGCGCCATCCGCGGGGCCTACCAGCTGTCGCGTAACTGGCGGTTCAACGTGGTCTACATGCTCAGTGACACGAACCAGGATGTTGCCGCAGCCGTGACCCTGCCCGCGGCCCGGAACCTGTTCGACCGCGATTACAAGCGCCTTCAGGTGGACCTGAACTGGACGTACTGACCCTAGGGTTCATTAAATTTGGATGACGGTCGTACCCCCGAAGCGCGGAGACGGTAAAATCCGCGCCTTTCGGGGGACCGGTTCCGTCCGCAGGTTTTGTCGTCTTCATGACTCCGTCGATCCTTCTCATCCTAATCATCGCGTTGTCGGTGCTGGCCTTCCAGCTCGGCAAGATGCGCGCCATTGCGGTGGTCGGCGGCCAGCGTCGTATTCGCGATCTGCATTCTTTGCCGGGACACTACGGTCTGCTCACCGCCATTTGGTGCGGGCTGCCCGCGCTCGTGGTCTTTCTCGCCTGGGTGCTCCTGCAAGATGCGGTCATCACCCGTCTCGTGATCGCCCAGTTGCCGGCCGCCTCGCAAGCACTGCCCGAGGCGCAGCTTGGGCTGCTGCTCAATGATTTACGCAATGTGGTCGCGGGCAATGTCTCGCCCGACATGGTCGCGCCCGAGACGCGCATCGCTGCGGCGCAGTACGTAAAGCTGCGCGACATCGCCGAGCTCGCGCTCGCAGCCATCGTCATCTCCATCGGCATCGTCGGCATGCTCTGGGTGCGTTCGAAGATCCGCCCCGATCTGCGCGCCCGGAATTCTTACGAACGGGTGATCGAGCTCCTGCTTTTCGCCTGCTCAGCGGTCGCGGTATTCACGACCCTTGGCATCGTGCTCTCCATCGTTTTCGAGGCCTTCCGCTTCTTCAGCATCGTGCCGGTGACCGAGTTCGTGTTCGGCACCAACTGGAGTCCGCAGATGGCGATCCGCGCCGATCAGGTGGGTTCATCCGGCGCGTTCGGTGCGGTGCCGCTGTTTGCCGGGACTTTGCTGATTTCCTTTATCGCCATGGTGGTGGCGGTGCCCATCGGTCTCTTCTCGGCGATTTATTTGGCCGAGTACGCGCCCATCAAAGTGCGCAAATACGTGAAGCCGCTGCTCGAAGTGCTCGCGGGTGTGCCGACCGTGGTGTACGGATTCTTTGCCGTGACCACCGTGGGGCCGGCGTTGCGCGTCGCGGGCGAGGCGCTGGGGCTGCCGGTCGCCGGTGAGAGTGCGCTCGCTGCGGGCCTCGTGATGGGCATCATGATCATTCCCTTCGTCTCGTCGCTCTCGGACGACATGATCACGGCGGTGCCGCAGAGCCTGCGCGATGGGGCGTATGCGCTCGGCGCGACGCGCTCGGAGACTATTCGTCAGGTCGTGTTGCGCGCCGCGCTGCCCGGCATCGTCGGTGGCGTGCTGCTCGCCATCTCGCGGGCGATCGGCGAGACCATGATCGTGGTGATGGCCGCGGGGCTTTCCGCGAACCTCACGGCGAACCCGCTCGAGGCGGTGACCACGGTGACGGTGCAGATCGTCACGTTGCTCGTCGGCGACCAGGAGTTCGATAGTCCGAAGACCTTGGCGGCGTTTGCGCTCGGCCTCGTGCTCTTCCTCGTGACCTTGCTCCTCAACGTCATCGCCCTCTACGTCGTCAGGAAGTACCGTGAACAGTACGAATGATCTGCCGGTGAAGTCGGCCGAGGAGACGCAGGCGCTCGTGCGCAAGAGCCTTGCGCGCCGTTATCGTGCCGAGACGCGGTTTCGGGCGTATGGTGCGGCAGCGGTGCTTGCGGGCATCGCGTTCGTGATTTTTTTGTTCGGCACGATCTTCTCGCAGGGCGCTTCGGTATTCCGTCAGTCGTACGTGCAGTTGACGGTGGCGTACGACCCTGAGGTCATCGAACCGTCGGGTGCGCGTAACCCCGATGAGCTCGTGACGGCCGATTACCAAGCCATCATCCGGACGGCGCTGCGCGAGCGGTTCCCTGAAGTTGAAGGCCGCCCGAACCTGCGCGAGCTTTACGGTGTGGTTTCGAGTGCTGCATCGCTCGAGCTGCAGCAACGCGTCGTGGCGGACCCTTCGATCATCGGTTCGCGCGAGACGCTTTGGGTGCTCGCGGACGACACCGTCGACATGCTTCTCAAAGATAAAGTCAGTCGGGCGGCCCCTGAAGACGAGCGGCGCCTCACTGATCAGCAGATCGGCTGGATCGATACGCTCATCGCCGACGGGTCGCTCAAGTTGCGGTTCAACGCGGCGTTCTTGTCGAACGGCGACTCGCGCGACCCGGAGCAGGCGGGAGTTCGCGGGGCACTCATCGGTTCGGCGCTGACGCTGCTCATCACGCTTTTATTGTCGTTCCCCATCGGCGTGGGCGCGGCGATCTATCTCGAAGAATTTGCGCCGCGTAACCGCATGACCGACATCATCGAGGTCAACATCAACAACCTCGCCGCCGTGCCTTCGATCGTGTTCGGCTTGCTGGGTCTTGCAATGTTCATCGCCTTGTTCGGGCTACCGAGATCCGCGCCGCTCGTGGGCGGTCTCGTCCTGTCGCTGCTCACGCTGCCGACCATCATCATCGCCTCGCGTGCGGCGCTCAAAGCGGTACCACCGTCGATTCGTGAAGCGGCGCTCGGCATGGGGGCGTCACGTCTGCAGATGGTGATGCACCACGTGATGCCGCTCGCGATGCCGGGCATGCTGACCGGCGCCATCATCGGCATGGCTCGTGCGCTCGGTGAGTCGGCGCCGCTCCTCATGATCGGCATGGTGGCCTTCATCGTCGATGTGCCCTCGGGCTTCGTCGATCCAGCGACGGCACTGCCGGTGCAGGTGTTCCTGTGGTCGGATCTGCCCGAGCGCGGCTTCGTCGAGCGCACCTCGGGCGCGATCATCGTGCTGCTGCTCTTCTTGATCGTGATGAACGCGACCGCGGTCATCCTGCGCAACAAATTCGAGAAACGTTGGTAACGGACATGAACCAGACCGCGAAACTTCTACCGGTGCCGGAAGGCACTAAGACGATCGGCGATGTGACCGTGCCGGAGCCCGTGTTCTCCTGTCGCGACGTCGATGTGTTCTACGGCGACAAGCACGCCATCAAGAAGGTCAACATCGACATCGGTCGCAAGCAGGTGCTTGCGATGATTGGCCCTTCGGGCTGCGGTAAGTCGACCTTTTTGCGCTGCCTCAACCGTATGAACGATACCATCGTCGGTGCGCGCGTCGAGGGGACGATCATGCTCGACGGCCAAGATATCCACGAAAAGCGACAGGACGTGGTCCAGTTGCGTGCTCGCGTCGGCATGGTGTTCCAGAAGCCGAATCCCTTCCCGAAGACGATCTATGAAAACGTCGCCTACGGACCGCGCATTCATGGTCTTGCGGCTGACCGAGCGGAGTTGGACGACATCGTGAACGTGAGTCTGCGTCGCGCGGGATTGTGGGAGGAGGTCAAAGATCGCCTCAATCAGCCGGGTACTAGTCTCTCGGGCGGTCAGCAGCAGCGCCTTTGTATTGCGCGCGCGATCGCCGTGAATCCGGAAGTGATCTTGATGGACGAGCCGTGTTCGGCGCTCGATCCGATCGCGACTGCGCGCATCGAAGATTTGATCGACGAACTGCGCGAGAGCTATGCCATTTGCATCGTCACGCACTCGATGCAGCAGGCCGCGCGCGTGTCGCAGCGCACGGCGTACTTCCACTTGGGTGATCTCATCGAAGTGGGTGAGACTAACAAGATCTTCACTAACCCTCAGGCGAAACTGACCGAAGACTACATCACCGGTCGATTCGGCTGATCGATCACGCCTAATGGTGCGGGCGCTCCCGCAGCCATTTCGTTGCGACCCATTTCTCGCCCGCTCGTACGGGCATGCCGCCGTGCAGCGTTTTCGTCGACGGGTGAGGGCGGTCGTAGCTGAAGAACACGGCGTTTCCTCTGACGGCCGCGACCTCGAGGCCGAGATCCGGAAAGTTCGTCGCGCCTCCGTCTTCGGGCGTGTTGAGGTACATCACGAGTGAGGCCACGCGCTGCCCTCCACGAGCGAGAAAGGGCGCAGCGCCAGGTTGAGTGGGGTCGACGTAGTCGTAGTGCGGTTTGTACTCCTGGCCCACTTCGTAGCGCAGGATCTGCAGGGCTTCTCCGTGATCGACCGGCCAATTGAGCAGCGCTGCGATGCGTCGCTCGATGCGCGTAATGAGCGACGTACCGCCTCGGGTGAGGGCGGCACCACTGCTGGTGCGCGCGTCATGGGGTTTTTCACCGCCGCCTTCCAGATCGACGACGTTCGATGGCGTCACGTGCGCTCGCGAGAGGCCGATGAGTTCGTCGCATTCGTCATCGCTGAGTAATCCCCCGAAGAGTACGACTCTCGGCAGCGTCAAGCTGAACAATACTTTGACGTCGCGGTCGAGCGCGTGGACGACCGAGGGCCATGCGGTACCGATCGGTTGGGGAACGGGTACCGATGGAGCGAATTCCGAAGCGGTCTCCATCCGTTTCTTTGAGGACACGAGTTCTGTGACGCGGGATTCGAGTGCTGCCGTCATGATCACGACGGCTGCATCTTCGGCATAGCCTTGCGAAATGAGCTCTGCCAGCAGAGTTTGAGGCGAGTGACCCGCTTCGGTTTGTCGGATGATCCATTGCCGCAGCTCGGGCGTATCTTCGCGTAAGGCAGTCATGACGGTTCGGAGTGTACGCCGCTCCGAAGGCCCCCACGAGCGACGCCACCTCGCTGTCACATAAGCGTCACTGCGCTGTCACATCGGGCGCTTAACTTTGGCGCCTGAGGTCGACCGGCCCCGCCGATCGGCCTCATCCAACCCCCAATTCAATTCGGCGTCGATCGGCCCGTACGGAGCGTCTTCAAATGCAAACCCTGGAAAAGCACCGAAATCTGTTGTTCCTCGCCGCCTCTGTGGCGGTGCTCGCTGGTTGCGGCTCGGAAGAGATCGCTTCCCCGGGCAGCGGCGGCAACGTGACTGTCAACGTCACGACTCCGCCCCCGCCGCCGCCGCCGCCGCCGGCATCGACGCTGGTCACGCCGGCCGCAGGTTGTCCGACGATCGATGATTCTGCCGGGCTGCGCGACATCGGCACGATCACCGGTGCGACCGGTACGTACCGAGTATGTGAATTGCCGGCGCGCCTGACCCGCAGCTCCAACTTGCCGCGGGTTCCGGGTTTGCTCTATTCGATCGGCGGTCGCGTCGATGTCGGTGACGACTGTGGTCCGAGCGGTACGCCTGCGGGGCGCGCGTGCGGCGTGGTGCTCACCATTCAGCCGGGCGTCATTGTCTATGGCGCTACGGGCACCTCTTGGCTGCACGTCAATCGTGGCAACCGCATCAACGCGATTGGCACTGCGACCCAGCCGATCGTTTTCACCAGCCGCGACAACGTGCTCGGACTCACGACCGACGACTCACAGGGTCAGTGGGGTGGTGTGGTGCTCTCGGGACGCGCCCCGATCACCGACTGCCGCGTTCCGGCGGCGCCCCCGGGTACGGCCGAGTGCGACAGAAGCGTCGAAGGCGCGGTCGACTTGGCGCTCTACGGTGGCGCGACGCCCAACGACAACAGCGGCACGCTGCGCTATGTGCAGATTCGCTACTCGGGTTTCGTGCTCTCGGGTAACTCCGAACTGCAGGCGCTTACTACCGGTGGCGTCGGCAGCGGAACCTCGATCAGCTTCGTGCATCTGCACAACAGCTCGGATGATGGTCTCGAATTCTTTGGCGGCACGCACAATGCCACGCGCTTCGTGATCACGGGCGCAGATGACGATAGCGTCGACGTCGACATGGGCTACCGAGGTTTGATCCAACACGTCATCGCGGTGCAAAAAACCTCGGGCGCCGCCGATTCGATGATCGAGTTGGACTCGGCCAACGCACTGGAAGACCAACAGCCCCGCACCTTCCTCAAGCTCGCCAACTTCACGTTCGTTCATCGCAACGGGGCGGCTGGCAACCAAGCAGCCATGCTGTTCCGCGGGGGCGCCGACGCGGCGTTGGTCAACGGAGTGATGACAACCTCTACGGCCTGCTTGCGCCTCAGCGGCGCCAACATGATCACGGCCAATGCGGGCATCGGCAAAGTGGGTGCGCCGACCTTCCGGTCGGTGGCGATGCAGTGCGGAGGAACTCCCTTCGTCGGCTCCAGCGGGCTCACCGCGCAGCAGGTGGCGGACACGTTCAACGTTGCCGGCAACAACAGCACGGCGTCGTTTACGGCTTCGCTGACTGGCGGGTTCGTCAACGGTGCAAATGAGACCGGTCGCACGGCCACCGATCCGAAGACGGTTGATGCGGGCTTCGAGACCACCGCCTACATCGGTGCGGTGAGCGGTGCCAGCGACACGTGGTTCGCAGGTTGGACCTGTAACTCGGCGACCGCGAACTTCGGCACCTCGAGCACGGCCTGCACCACGCTGCCGCGCATCACCCAGTAAATCTCCACCGCGGATAGTCGGGGCGAGTCGCGATCAGCATCGCGATTCGCCCCTCACCGAAGCTTGCGGATTCAGAGGACGAGGAATGGACAAGTCAGTCGCGGGATCCCGCTCTTTGCTGATGCTCGCTGCCGCAATCTTGCCGGTCGCGGCGCTCGGCCAAAGCCCCCAAACCGTCGAGCAGACGCCGCCCGCTACGGAGGCGGTCTCCACAGAGTCGGCGCCCGCCGAGTCGATTGATGAGGTCGTCGATGTCGACTCCATCGGTGAGATCGTCATCGTCGGTCGACGCGATCGTAATCTGCAGCAGGCGACCAACGTCGTCCTGACGGTGCTTTCGGCAGAGGACATTGCGCGGACGGGCGAGGGTGATGTCGCCGGCGCACTGTCGCGTGTGACGGGATTGAGCGTGGGTAACAACGGTTTCGTCTACGTGCGCGGTCTCGGTGATCGTTATTCTCAGGCGCTTTTGAACGGCTCCCCGCTGCCGAGCCCGGAGCCGCTGCGCCGCGCGGTGCCGCTCGATATCTTTCCGACCGATGTGATCTCATCGTCTCTCGTGCAGAAGAGCTACTCCGCGAATCTACCTGGAGAGTTCGGCGGCGGCCTGATCAACCTGACGACGCTGGCGGTTCCCAAGGCTCCGTTTTTGAAGTTCGGCGTGGGTATCAGCGGCGATACCGAAACGAGTGGACACATCGGCTACACGCACTTCGGTAGCAAGTACGATTATCTCGGCATGGATCGCGGCATCCGCAAGGTTCCGCCCGCGATGGCAGCCTTCATCGCGAGTGGTGACAAGCTGAGCTCGGGCAAGATCGACACGGGCGATATCGCCAAGCAGTTTTTGAATTCACGAACGGGCGTGATCCAGTTCAACGACAAGATGCCGATCAACGCATCGGCGTCGGTGACGGGCGGCACGTCGCGCATCATCGGTGATGGCGAGCTCGGTATCGTGGCGACCGCCGGGTACAGTAACGCCTGGAGCACCAAGGACAACACCGAGCAAACCGCGGCGGACGCCGCCTTGTCGGTGATCGACAAAGATTATCGTGAGGTGTCGACCGAGAATCGGATCGTGGTCAATGGTCTGCTCGGGCTCGGCTACGAGTTCGGCGACGGTAACCGCGTTCGTTGGACCAACCTCATCGTCCGCGACACGCTCAAGCGCACCGCTCTGGCCGAAGGCGTGCAGCGCAGTCAGAAAATAGGATTCGATTTCCTCGAGCAGAATACGGGTTGGTACGAGCGTGAGGTGTGGAGCTCGCAGCTGAGCGGCGGCCTGAATTTTGATCCGTTCAAGATCGATGCCCGCGTGGCACTCGCCAATTCCCGTCGCGAGGCGCCGTTCGAACTCGGCGTGGGTTATTCGCGGTCGAACATCGCGGCAAGCCCTTTCGGTTCTTACTTCATCAACCGCCTCGACAACGGACAGACGGGCTTTGCCGAGATCGCCTTCTCGGATCTCGACGAATCGCTGCTCTCTGGGGGCGTTGATCTCTCTTACGCGTTCTCCCCTCAGTTCGTGGTGACCGCCGGTTTCGAGAGCAGCGCTACGGAGCGCGATTCGAAGCGCCGGGAATTCCTGTTCATCGCGCCATCGGATTTCGAGACGGCGGTCGGTATGCTTCGCCCGGATCTGTTGCTCGGTAGTGCGATCATCGAGTACTACCGTATCGGCTTGATCGAATCGACCGAATCCGACCCGGCCTTCACGGCGGAGCTCAAGACGAGCGGTGCTTATTTACAGGCGCAGGCGGAGATCTTCGAGGGCTTCGAGATCAACGCTGGCGTGCGCTACGAGCAAGGCAAACAGAACGTGCGGCCGCTGCAGGTGTTCTCGACGCCGAGCAACTCGGGGGCGAGTACCGCGCTCGACAATTCTTACGTGCTGCCCGCGGCGACACTGACGTGGAAGTTCGCCGATGACATGCAGGCGCGCTTCAATGTGTCGAAGACGATTGCTCGGCCGCAGTTTCGAGAGTTGATGCTGCAGGCGTATTACGACCCTGAGAGCAACCGCGCGTTCATCGGTAACCCGCTGCTCGTCGACAGCGAGTTCCTCAATGCGGAGGCGCGTTGGGAGTGGTATCTCCCGGGAAATCAGCGCGTCTCGATCGCCGGCTTCTGGAAGGACATCGATAAGCCGATCGAGGCGTTCACGAGCTTCAGCGACAACAATCCGCTGACGAGTTTCGCGAATGCGCCGGCGGCAACCCTCTACGGCGTCGAGCTCGAGTCTCAGCTGTACTTCGATATGGATCGTGTTTCCGACTCGGGATTCTTTGCAAATCGTCGTGCGGTGGTGATCGGTAACTACACCTGGTCGGAGTCGAAAATCGAGTTTGATTCGAGCGATCTTGTGGAGCTCTTCGGGACGATCCCGCAGTCTGCGGCGAACTTTTTCCGCAAAGGCGCACCGCTCAACGGACAGTCGTCGCACCTCGCGAACATCCAACTCGGGTTCGAGGACGCTGCGTCGCTGTCGCAGCAGACGTTGCTGATTTCCTACGCGAGTGATCGAGTGAACGGGCGGGGAGCCGCGGGGCTGCCCGATGTCATCGAGTCACCGGGGGTGAGTGTCGATTTTGTAGCGCGCCAGGGTCTTGATCTCTTCGGGAAGGAGGTCGAGTTCAAGTTCGAGGCGCGTAACCTGCTGCGTCGCGATTACCGCGAGTTCCAAGAGCGAGGTGGCAACCGGGTATTCTTCAACCGGCACGACGTTGGTGCGAAGTTCTCGTTCTCGGTCTCAACGAGCTTCTAGCGAGCGGCGGCGCGTCAGGCGCCGCCTCTAAACGCCGCGGCGATCAGTCCGTCGAGCGCAGCAATTCGTTGATGGAGGTCTTGGCGCGCGTTTGCGCGTCGACCTTCTTTACGATGACGGCGGCATAGAGCGAGTGTGAGCCGTCTTTCGACGGCAAGCTGCCCGGCACCACGACGGCACCGGCGGGCACGCGACCTTGGGTGATCTGGCCCGTCTCGCGATCGTAGATGCGCGTGCTTTGGCCGATGTAGACACCCATCGAGAGTACGGCGCCTTCTTCGACGATGACGCCCTCGACGACCTCCGACCTCGCGCCAATGAAGCAGTTGTCTTCGATGATGGTGGGCGCTGCCTGCAGCGGTTCGAGCACGCCACCGATGCCGACGCCACCCGAGAGGTGCACGTTCTTGCCGATCTGCGCGCAGGAGCCGACCGTGGCCCAGGTGTCGACCATGGTGCCCGAGTCGACGTAGGCGCCGATGTTCACGAACGAGGGCATGAGGACGACGTTCGGGCCGATATAGGCACCTTTGCGCACGACGGCGTCGGGCACGACGCGCGCACCGCTTGCGCGGATCGCGGCTTCGTCCATCGCGGCGTATTTGAGCGGCACTTTGTCGAAGAAGCGGGTGTAGCCGCCTTCGATGACGCGATTATCGTAGGCACGAAAGTACAGCAGTACGGCCTTCTTGAGCCAATCGTTCACCTGCCAGCGGCCGTCGCGCTTCTCGGCGACGCGCGCCTTGCCCGAGTCGAGCAGATCGAGTGCTTCGTCGAGCGCGACTTTGAGTTCCCGCGAAATGCTCTTCGGATTGATCTCGGCGCGCTGTTCGAACGCGGCTTCTATGAGGGTACGCAGGGCGGTGTGTTCGGTGCTCATGATCGGGTTTCCAAAGATCTGATTAAAGTTTTAGCGGCTCGCCGCAAAGCGCGCGATGCGCAGGGCGGCCTCGACACATTCGTCGACGCTCGCCACCAAAGAAATACGCAGCCGACCGGCGCCGGGGTTGCGGCCGTCGACGGTGCGCGCGAGGTAGCTGCCCGGCACGACGGTGACGTTCTCGCGGGCGAAGAGTTCGCGCACGAAGACCTCGTCGTCGCCTCGGGTGTCGGCCCAAAGATAAAACCCGCCCTCGGGCGCGGTGAAGTCGAGGTGAGGCGCGAGAATCGGCATCACCTTCGCGAATTTCTCGCGATAGAGCCGGCGGTTCTCGATGACGTGGGTCTCGTCGCTCCACGCCGCGATACTCGCGACTTGCGTGGGCAGCGGCATCGAGCAGCCGTGGTAGGTGCGATAACGCAAAAAGCTCTCGAGCAGTGAGGCGTCGCCGGCCACGAAGCCCGAACGCAGGCCAGGCAGACTCGATCGCTTCGAGAGGCTGTGGAAGACCATGCAGCGCTCGAACCCCGTGCGACCGTCGGCAAGGGCTGCAGAGAGGAGCGAGGGCGGTGGGTTCGATTCGTCGGGGTAGAGCTCGGTGTAGCACTCGTCGGAGGCCACAAGAAAATCGTGACGCTCGGCGAGCGCAAGCACCCGGCGCCACGCCTCGATACTCATCACGGCGCCGCCCGGATTGCCGGGGCTGCAAAGATAAAGCAGCTGCACACGATCCCAGACCGAGGCGGGCACGGCTTCGAGATCGGGCAAAAATTTGTTCGAGGCGGGCGTCTCGATGAAATAGGGCTCGGCGCCGGCGAGCAGCGCCGCGCCTTCATAGATTTGGTAGAACGGATTCGGCATCGCCACAAGCGGTGTACCGCGCGAGTCCGCAGCGCTGCGATCGATGGCGGCCTGCGCGAACGCAAAGAGCGCTTCGCGCGTACCCGACACGGGCAGCACCCGTGCTCGCCGCACCGCATCGACGCCGAGACCGAACCGGCGCTCGAGCCAGCGCGCGCAGGTGTCACGCAGTTCGTCGCTGCCGGCGGTCGTGGGGTAAGCGCTGTACCCCGCGAGCGAGTTTTTGATCACCTCGAGCACGAACGGCGGCGGCGCATGCTTGGGTTCGCCGATCGAGAGCGCGATGTGCGCGAGGTGCTTCGGCGGCGTGACGCCCGCCTTCAGTGCGGCGAGCCGTTCGAAGGGGTAGGGCTGCGTCTTGTTGAGGTCAGGATTCATGCCGCGCGGCGCCGCTCGAGGGCGTCTGTGAGACGCGTGACGAGTTGCTGTGCACGCGCGTCGGCGAGCGGACCGTGCCCGGTGTCGCTCACGTAGAACACGTCTTCGGCGCGTTCGCCCACGGTCATGACCTTGGCGCCGAGCAAATCGATGCGCTCTTCCATCATGACTTTGCCGATGTCGCAGAGGAGACCCGGACGGTCGGCCGCGATGATTTCGAGGACGGAGCGCTGATTGCGTTCGTCCGCCGTCACGCTGATCTGCGTGCGCGTATTGAAGAGCCGAGCCTGACGCGGTGCGCGACGCGAGACCGCGAGCACGGTGTCGCGCGGCGCGGCGAGTGAGCGGGTGAGGGCGTATTCGATTTCGGTATGGCGCTCGACGTCGGCGATGGGCGTGCCGTCTTCTTCGAGCACGTGGTAGAGATCGATGCTGTTGCCATCGCCGGTCGGCGTGATCCGCGCATCGACGATGTTGAGCCCGAGCTGATCGAGTACGGCCGTCGTACGCGCGAAGCCGTGTTGGCGATGCGGCGCGTAGGTCATGATGGAGGTCGTCCCGCGTTCGCTCTCGGCTTGTACCGAGACCACCGGGTCGTCGCTCCCCGGCTCGCGCGCGGCGAGCACACGCGTGTGCCAGGCGATCTCCTGCGGCGTGTGGCGCAAGAAATAGGCTTCGGAGAGCATGGCCCAGACGCTTTCGACGGCGGCCGCGCTGACGCCCGTCGCCGCGAGTAGCTCGCGGGCCTGGGATTGGTTTTCTTCTTTGAGCTCGTCCTGGTCGATCGGCGTCTCGAGGCCGCGACGCAGGGCGCGCTTCACGCGGTCATGGAATTCACTGAAGAGCGAGGCTTTCCAGGAGTTCCAGAGGCGCGGGTTGGTCGCACGCACGTCGGCCGCCGTGAGCACGTAGAGATGGTCGAGGTGGGTCTCATCGCCCACGAAACGCGCGAATTCATTGATGACCTTGGGGTCGGCGATGTCCTGCTTCTGCGCCGTGAGCGAGAGCTGCAGGTGGTTGCGTACGAGCCAGGCGACGAGACGCGCGTCGTAGCGCGAGAGGCCCTGCTCGAGACAGAAGGCTTCCGCATCGACCGCTCCGAGCTCGGAGTGATCGCCGCCTCGACCCTTGGCGATGTCGTGGAAGAGCGCCGCGAGGTAGGCGACTTCCGGTCGCGGCAGCGACTGCATGATCTGCGAGAGATTGGGCAGCTCGTGGTTGAACCGAGGCAGCGCGAGGCGTCGCAGATTGCTCACCACGAAAAGCGTGTGGGCATCGACCGTGTAGGCATGGAAGAGGTCGTACTGCATGCGGCCGACGATGCGACCGAAGGAGGGGATGTAGCGCCCGAGCACGCCGTAGGTGTTCATGCGGCGCAGTTCGTTGGTGACCCCTGCGGGGGCGCGCAGGATCTCGAGGAAGAGACGATGGTTACGCGGGTTCTGGCGGAACTCTTCGTCGATCAGCCAAAGATTTTGTTCGATGGCCCGGATGGTATGTGCGCGAACGCCGCGGATATCGGGGTTCTGCTGCAGCAAGGCAAAGACTTCGAGAAGGGTGGAGGGCTGGCGCACGAACACATCGTCGTGCATCGCCTCGAGATAGCCGTTGGTGACTTGGAATCGCGGGTTGAGCGGCACGGGATCGGCGCTCTCATCGAGGATCGCCTCGCGAAAGAGCTGCAGCAGCAGTTCGTTGAGCAGGCTCACATCGAGCACGGTGCGGTAGTACCGCTGCATCAATTGTTCGACGGCGAGCGTGAACGTGGCGTCTTCGTAGCCGAAGAGGCCGGCCAGTTTCATCTGATGGTCGAAGAGCAGGCGGTCTTCGCGCCGTCCGGTGAGGGTGTGCAGCGCAAAACGCACACGCCACAAAAACGACTGTGCCGCCTGCAGACGCCGCGCCTCGGCCTGGGTCAAAAAACCTTTCTTCGCGAGCTCGTCGAGCGTGTTCACGCCGAAGTGGCGCTTGGCGACCCAGGCGATGGTCTGGATGTCGCGAAGACCGCCGGGGCCGGTTTTGACGTTGGGCTCTAGGTTGTAGGCGGTGTCGTTGGCCTTGAGGTGTCGGTCGGCCTGCTCGCGTACCTTGGCTTCGAAGAAATCTTTGACGGGCCAGAGGTGATCGGGCGAGAGCGCCTCGAGCATGGCCTCGACGAGGGCGGTGGAACCTGCGAGCCATCGTGCCTCGATGAGCGTCGTCATGATGCTCACATCGGCCGCCGCTTCGCTGCGACACTCGTCGACGGTGCGGACGCTGTGACCGACTTCGATGCCGATATCCCAAAGAAAGGTCACGAAGTGTTCGATGGCGGTGCGACCGATCTCATCGAGCGCGTACGGCACGAGGATGAGGATGTCGACGTCGGAGCAGGGGTGCAGTTCGCCGCGGCCGTAACCGCCCACGGCGACGAGCGCCCAGTCGGCATCGTGGTTCGGCAGTCGCGTGCGCCAGGCCTCGTGCAGCACGCCATCGAGCAGCTTCGCTCGCGCGCGCACGAGCGTTTCGACGGGTTCTTCGGCCTCGAAACGGCGTCGCAGTTCGGTTTGTCCCTCGCGCAGGATCTGCGCGTAGGCCTCGGCGCTGTGGCCTGCCGCGGCGACCCGCGCCGGGAGCGCCTCGAGCAGGGCCCGCGTCGGCATCAGGCTGCGCCTTCGAGCAGGCCCGGTTCGCGCGAGAGTTTGCCCATCGTCAGCACTTCGTAACCGGAGTCGGTGACGAGCACGGTGTGCTCCCACTGCGCCGAGAGCGAGTGATCTTTGGTGACGACGGTCCAGCCGTCGGGCAATAGTTTGACGTGGCGTTTTCCGGCGTTGACCATCGGCTCGATGGTGAAGGTCATGCCGGCCTGAAGTTTGAGGCCCGTGCCGGGCTGGCCGTAATGCAGCACCTGCGGATCTTCGTGGTAGATGCGGCCGATGCCGTGACCACAGTATTCGCGCACCACCGAAAAGCCCTGCGCTTCGACATGCTTTTGAATGGCATGACCCACATCGCCCAGGGTGGCGCCGGGGCGCACCTGACGGATGCCGAGCCACATGCCTTCGAAGGCCGTATCGACAAGACGCTGTGCGAGCGGGGTGGGTTTGCCCACGTAGTACATGCGGCTGGTGTCGCCGTGAAAGCCATCGCGGATGACCGTGACGTCGATGTTGACGATGTCGCCGTCCTTGACCTTCTTGTCACCCGGGATGCCGTGGCAAACGACGTGATTCACGGAGGCGCAGATGGTTTTCGGGAAACCGCGGTAGTTGAGGTTCGCGGGGGTTGCCTGCTGCACGCGAGTGATGTGCTCGTGGCAGATGCGGTCGAGCTCGTCGGTGGTCACGCCGGGTTTGACGTGCTCGCCGATGAGGTCGAGCACTTCGGCGGCGAGGCGGCCGGCCTCGCGCATTTTCTGCTGTTCTTGCGGGGACTTGAGGGTGACGGTCATGGGCTCGGACGAGGGGCTGGAAGGGGACCCGTAAGACGTTGTTTTTACGGGGACTGCATGGTATAAAGCGCGGCCTTTTTTGGCAACGTAAACAACCCCACACGCATATCGATACATCGGTTGCTGGGTGTCCCAAGGTCCTTCGGGGTCAAGGGATGGCAATCGAGATATGCGGAGGCTTAACCCGACAAGGAGTGCTTTATGGCCAGCGTGTCCATGCGACAGATGCTGGAAGCGGGCGTCCACTTTGGACACCAAACCCGCTTCTGGAACCCGAAAATGGAAGAGTTCATTTTCGGCGAACGCAACAAAATCCACATCATCAATCTCGAGAAGACTCAGCCGATGTTCGCAGAGGCTGCCAAGTTCATTCACGGGGTCGCCTCGGATGGCGGCACGGTGCTTTTCGTGGGCACCAAGCGCTCGGCGCGTGAGCCCATCCAGAAGGAAGCCATCCGCGCCGGCATGCCCTACGTCAACCAGCGTTGGCTCGGCGGCATGCTCACCAACTTCAAGACCGTGCGTCAGTCGATCAAGCGCCTCGCCGATCTCACCGAGATGAAGGCGAACGGGTCGCTCGACAAGCGCGGAAAGAAAGAAGGCACGATGCTGCGTCGCGAGCTCGAGAAGCTCGAGCGCTCGCTCGGCGGCATCAAGCACATGGAATCTTTGCCGGACGCGATCTTCGTGGTCGACGTGGGTCACGAGAACATCGCGATCCACGAAGCCAACAAGCTTGGCATTCCGGTGGTGGCCATCGTCGACACGAACTGCGCGCCCGATGGCGTCGACTACGTCGTGCCGGGCAACGATGACGCCATGCGCGCCATCCAGCTCTATGCCTCGGGCATCGCCGATTCGGTGCTCGAAGGTCGCTCGTCAGCGCCGGCTCTCGCCGTGAGCGAAGACGAATTCGTCGAGCTCGACGAGCAGGGCAACCCGAGGCCGAAGGCCGCGCGTGGCAAGCCGCGTCGTGAAGCCCCGGTTCGTGCGCGTCGCCCGTCCGTGGCCGCCGCTCCGGCGCGCCGCAAGCCGCAGCCCTCCGTGGCCGCTGCCGTGGCGGCGCCGGTCGAGGGCGACGAGGCGGAGATCGTCGACGTCCCCGAGGCCGCCGATGGCGAAGTCGCTCCGGCGACGAGCGCGTCGGCTCCCCGTCGCAAGGCCACCAATCCGGGCGCTCCGCGCCGTCGCGGTTGAGGCTGAGGACTTGTTCATGAGCATTACTGCTGAAGCCGTCAAACAGCTCCGCGAGCGTACGGGCGCGGGCATGATGGAGTGCAAGAAGGCACTCGTCGAAACCCATGGCGATCTCGATGCCGCCGCCGAACTCATGCGCAAGCAGGGTCTGGCGAAGGCCGACAAGAAAGCGACGCGTGTCGCCGCCGAAGGCGTGATCGCCCTCGAAAAATCGGCCGACGGCAAGTCGGCGGCCATGGTCGAGATCAACTGCGAAACCGACTTCGTCGCGCGCGAGGCGGATTTCCAGGGTTTTTCGGCCGAAGTGGCCAAGCTCGCCCTCTCGGGCAGCCCGGCCGACGTCGAGGCGCTCGCGGCACTCAAGCTCGCTTCGGGCGAGACCGTCGATGAGCGCCGTCGTGCACTCGTGGCGAAGATTGGCGAAAACATCTCGGTGCGTCGTCAGGTGGCGCTCAGCTCGGGCGGTTTCCTGGGCGCGTATCGTCATGGCACGCGCATTGGTGCGCTCGTCGCCATCGAGGGCGGCTCGGCCGAACTCGCGCACGACCTTGCCATGCACGTGGCGGCGGTGAACCCCGACTATCTGTCGGCGTCTGACGTCCCGGCCGATATCTTTGCCAAAGAGCGCGAGATCGAGACCGAGAAGGCGCTCGCCGAGGGCAAGCCGGCCGAGATCGTCGCCAAGATGATCGAAGGCCGTCTGCGCAAGACCTTCAACGAGCGTGCGTTGCTCGGTCAGGCGTTCGTCAAAGACCCGGACCAGACCATCGAGAAGCTACTCAAGGCCGCCAAGGCCGAGGTGAAGGCGTTCCGACGGTTCGAGGTTGGCGCCGGCATCGAAAAGAAGCAGGATGACTTCGTAGGCGAGGTCATGGCACAGGTGAAGGCGAGCAGCGGCAAATAAGCCGACGCTCCAGACCCACGAAAACCCCGCCCCGGCGGGGTTTTCTTCAAGAGGAGACGGTTAATGGCTGAAACAGGCATTCGGTACAAGCGCATCCTCGTGAAACTCTCCGGCGAGGCCCTCATGGGTCACGCCGATTACGGCATCGATCCGGCCGTCATCAAGCGCATCGCGCTCGAAATCAAAGAATTGCTCGATCTCGGCGCGCAGGTGGCGGTGGTCATCGGTGGCGGCAACATCTTCCGCGGCGAGGGGCTCGCGCGTTCGGGGATGGACCGCGTCACGGGCGATCACATGGGCATGCTCGCGACGGTGATGAACTGTCTGGCGATGCAAGACGCGCTCGAGTCGGTCGGCAGCCACGCCCGGGTGATGTCGGCGATCCGTATCAACGAAGTGTGCGAGGACTACATCCGCCGCCGCGCGATCCGTCACCTCGAGAAGGGGCGGGTGGTGCTCTTTGCGGCGGGCACCGGCAACCCGTTCTTCACGACCGATACGGCCGCTTCCTTGCGCGCGATCGAGATCGATGCGGATATTTTGGTCAAGGCGACCAAGGTCAACGGCATCTATTCGGCCGATCCGATGAAAGATCCGAAGGCGGTGCGCTATCCTCGGCTCACCTTCGATCGGGTGCTCGATGAGCGGCTCAACGTGATGGACGCCACGTCGATCGTCATGTGCCGCGACAACAAGATCCCGCTGCAGGTATACAACATGAACAACGCCGGCGACCTGCTGCGTATCGCCCGAGGCGAAGACGTGGGTACGGTCGTCACGAACGATTGAGGTAAAAGACGATGATCGATGATTTCAAGAAAGATGCCACGACGCGCATGACCAAGTGCGTGCAACAGTTTGCGCTCGATCTCAAGAAGCTGCGCACGGGGCGCGCGAGCCCGAGCCTTGTCGAGAACCTGAAGGTCGATTACTACGGCACCGAGTCGCCGCTCTCGCAGCTGGCGAACATCAGCGTCGAAGATGCGCGCACGCTCGTGATCACGCCCTGGGACAAGAGCGCGATCCAGTCGGTCGAGAAGGCGATCTACAAGTCGGACCTCGGCCTCACGCCGAACACCGCAGGCTCGGTGATCCGCGTGCCGTTGCCGCCGCTCACCGAAGAGCGCCGTCGCGACATCACCAAGGTGGTGCGGGGCGATGCCGAGAACGCCCGTGTGGCGGTGCGCAACGTACGCCGTGACGTGCTGCAAGACGTGAAAGAGGCCCTCAAAGAAAAGCTCATCAGCCAGGATGAGGAAAAGAAGGCGCAGGAAGAGATCCAGAAGCTCACGGACAAGCACGTGGCCGAGATCGACGCTGCGCTCGCGGCCAAAGAAAAAGAAATCATGCAGGTTTGAGGCCCAAAGGTCCCCGCGATCTTGGCACTACCTCACCACATCGCCATCGTGATGGACGGGAACGGCCGCTGGGCCGAAGCCCGGGGTGAGCCGCGACCGGTCGGACATCGTGCGGGCATCGAACCCGTGCGCAAGGTCATCCGCGAGTGCGCGAAGCTCAACATCGAGGCGCTGACGCTGTTCGCGTTCTCGAGCGAGAACTGGCGACGGCCCGAGACCGAGGTCGCGGCGATCATGGGGCTTTTCATGGAGGCGCTCGATCGCGAGGTCGCCGAGCTCCATGCCAATCGGGTGCGCGTGCGCATCATCGGCAATCGGCAGCGGTTATCGGTGCGCTTGCAGCAACGCATAGCCGAGGCTGAGGCGCTCACGGCGGCCAACGATGGACTCAAACTGCAGGTCGCGGTGAGTTACGGCGGACGATGGGATGTGCTCGAGGCGGCAAAGCGTCTCGCGGCGCGCGCGGCGAGCGGTGAGATCCGCGCGGCCGACATCGACGAGGACCTGTTCTCTGCCGAGTTACAGCTCTCGGATCTGCCGGACCCCGATCTTTTCATCCGCACAGGCGGCGATCATCGCGTGAGCAATTTTTTGCTCTGGAACATCGCCTATGCCGAGCTCTTCTTCACCGACGTGCTCTGGCCCGACTTCGACGAGGCGGAGTTCAAGGTCGCGCTCGAGGATTTCGCGGGGCGTGAGCGTCGCTTCGGACTGACAGGTCCAAAGAAATGAGTGAGCTGCGGCAGCGAGTGCTCACCGCCGTGGTGCTCGCGGCGCTGCTGCTCGTGGTGCTCTTCGCGTTGCCCGCGGTCGTCACCATCTTTCTCATCGTGCTCGTCGTCACGGGTGGCGCGTGGGAGTGGTCGGCGTTCCTGCATCCCGAGCGTCGCCGGCTGCGCCTCGCCTATGTCGTGCTCGTCGCGCTCGGGCTGTATGTCGCTTGGCAATACACGAGCGGTACCGAAGCCTTCACCCTCATGCTCGCGCTGGCGGCGCTGTGGTGGGTTATCGCACTCGGTTGGGTGATGTTCGCCCCCACACGCGGCGGCTCGGTAGCCGCGGCCATTGCGGGGGTGGTCGTGCTCGTACCGGCGGGTGTGGCGCTCATTCGGCTGCGACTCGAGGACAACGGCGCGGCGCTCGTGCTCTTTTCGTTGATCGTCATCATGGCAGCGGATGTCGGAGCGTATTTCGCGGGCCATCGATTCGGGCGTACGAAGCTCGCGCCGAAAGTCTCGCCTGGCAAAAGCTGGGAGGGCGTCATCGGCGGTGTGATCGCCTCGCTCGTCGTCGCGGCGATCGGTGCGAGCCTGCTCGAGTGGCCGGTCGTGCCGGTGATGTTGCTCGCGGCGGGAGCCGCGGCGTTTTCGGTGGTGGGCGATCTCACCGAGAGTCTCATGAAGCGCCACACGGGGCTCAAAGATAGCGGGCGCTTGTTCCCTGGCCACGGTGGCGTGCTCGATCGCTTCGACAGTCTTTCGGCGGGCATTCCGCTCTTCGTTTTGGGACTCATCAAGGTCGGAGCCCTCGCGTGAGTACGACGATCGGCATCGCCGTGCTCGGCTCGACGGGCAGCATCGGTGACAGCACGCTCGATGTGGTCGCGCGTCATCCCGATCGATTCAAGATCGTCGCGCTCGGTGCCCGACGCGATCACGAAAAATTATTGACGCAGTGTCTGAAGTTCGCGCCCGAGTGCGCGGCGCTCGTCGAGCCCGAGGCGGCGCGTGCGCTTGAGCACGCCCTGCGTGCGGCGGGCTCCAAAACGCGTGTGCTCGTCGGTGAGTCGGCGCTCGATGAGATCGCGGCCATGCCTGCGGCGCCCTTCGTCATGGCGGGCATCGTGGGCGCGGCGGGGTTGTCTTCATCGCTTGCGGCGGCGCGTGCGGGCAAGCGGCTCATGATCGCGAACAAGGAACCGCTCGTGATGGCAGGCCCGATGCTCATCGAGGCGGCGCGCGAGGGCAGGGCAACGTTGTTGCCGATCGACAGCGAACACAACGCGATCTTCCAGTGCTGGCCCACGGGGGCCGAGACGGGTCGCGCGCCGAAGGGTGTGCGCCGCATCCTGCTCACCGCCTCGGGCGGGCCGTTCGTCGACTGGAGCGCCGAGCAGATCGCCGCAGCGACGCCGGAGCAGGCCTGCCGTCATCCGCGCTGGGTGATGGGCCGCAAGATCTCCGTGGATTCGGCGACGCTCATGAACAAGGGTCTCGAGGTGATCGAGGCGCGCATGTTGTTCGGCTTGCCGCTCGAGAAGGTCGAGGTGGTGGTGCACCGGCAGAGTTTGGTGCACTCGCTCGTCGAGTACGTCGACGGCTCGATGCTCGCGCAGCTCGGCTCGCCCGATATGCGCACCCCGATCGCCCACGCCCTCGGATGGCCGGACCGGATCGACTCCGGTGTACAATTCCTCGAACTCGCCCGGGCTGGCGTCCTTCAATTCGAGCCCCCGGATACGGGTCGATTCCCCTGTTTGACGCTTGCGCGTCAGGCGGCCGCGGCGGGGGGTCTGGCGCCTGCCATCCTCAACGCGGCCAATGAGGTCGCCGTAGCGGCGTTCCTGGAGGGCCATTTGAACTTCAGCGGTATCCCGACGGTCATTGACTCCGTGATGAATGCCGTGCCGGCTGGCGAGGCCAAGGATCTGGAGAACGTGCGTGCGGCCGATACCGCGGCGCGTGGGGCCGCGTTGCGTGAGATCGCCGAGGGGCGTCACGCCTTGAGAGGGCATTGATGGATTGGCTCTGGACTATCGTCGGGTTCATCGTGGCCGTGAGCCTGCTCGTGACCGTTCACGAGTACGGTCACTATTGGGTCGCGCGCAAACTCGGTTTCAAGGTCCTGCGCTTCTCGGTGGGTTTTGGTCCCGCGCTCTGGACGCGCGTCGCTGGAAGCGATCGCACCGAATACGTCATCGCCGCGTTGCCGCTCGGCGGCTACGTCAAGTTGCTCGATGAGCGCGAGGGACCCGTGCCGCCCGCCGATCTCGAGCGCTCCTTCACGCGCAAGCATCCGTGGCAGCGCATCCTCGTGCTGCTCGCAGGGCCCGCGTTCAACATCATCTTCGCCATCCTCGTGCTCTGGGCCGTGCTCTGGGTAAGCGGCGAGCCGCAAGTGAAACCGGTGGTGGGTACGGTCGTCGCCGACTCGCTCGCCGCGCGCGCGGACTTGCGCAGCAACGACGAATTCCTGCGTATCGAAGGTCGTACCGTTGCGACGCACTCGGACGTGATGCTCGGGTTCATGGAAGCCATCAGCAACGATGGCCAAGTCGACATCGAAGTGCAGCGACCGGGTTCGGGGGTGCGCGTGCTCGAGCTACGCGTCGAGGATGCCGAAGTGCGTCGCGCTTTGACCGAGCCGCAAGCCTTGTTGCCGGGCCTCGGCATGCGCTTTTGGGTACCTCCGGTACCCGCCGAGATCGGCAAGGTCGATGCGGGCGGTCCTGCGGATGTCGCGGGCTTGCGCGCCGGAGACCGGGTGACGGCCGTCGATGGCGAGCCGATCAATGATTTCCGTGCGCTCGTCGAGGCGATTTCGTCACGGCCCAATCGCGAAGTCGTCATCGACTATGTGCGCGAGGGTCGTGCCTCGCAGCTCAACTTGCGTACGGCCGCCGATGTCGTCGACGGCCGAGAGATCGGTCGTATCCGCGTGCAGACGCCGCCCCCGCCGCCCTGGCCGGAGTCGATGGTCACGCAGCGCAGCTATGGCCCGATCGAATCGCTCTCGCTCGCGACGGTGCGCGCCTGGGACATGACGGTGCTGCAGGCGAAGATGTTCGCGCGCATGCTCGTTGGTCAGGTGTCGCTCAAAAATCTCTCGGGTCCGCTGACCATCGCGGAATTCGCCGGTGAGTCGGCGCAGAGCGGTCTTACCGAATTCTTAGGGTTCCTCATCGTGATCTCGCTCAGCCTCGGGTTCCTGAACCTGCTGCCGATCCCGATCCTCGATGGCGGCCAAATCGTTTACCAGCTCGCCGAGTGGGCGCGTGGCGCGCCGCTCTCCGAGCGTGTGCAGGCGCTCGGGCAGCAAATCGGTATCGCTTTATTGCTCATGCTCATGAGCGTCGCTCTTTTCAACGATTTCGCGAGGCAGTTCGGCTGATGATGTCCCTTCGTCTTTCTTTGATGGCGAGCCTGCTCGCTGCCTCCGTCCTGATCGCTCCTCCGTCGCTGGCCCAGTCGGCCGGAGGTCCCCCTGCGCTGCGGGTCGACAACATCCGCGTCGAAGGTTTGCAGCGTGTGTCGGAAGGCACGGTTTACAACTATCTGCCGGTGAACATCGGCGATCGGCTCTCGCCGCAGCGCGTGCGCGAGGCGATCCGCGCCCTCTACGACACGGGGTTCTTCCGTGACGTCGAATTGCGCTGGGAGGAGGGCACGCTGATCGTCGCCGTGCTCGAGCGTCCCTCGATCGAGAGCTTCGAGATCACGGGCAACAAGGACATCAAGACCGAAGATCTCAACAAGAGCTTGCGCAACGTGGGCCTTGCGACCGGCAAGACCTTCGATCGCTCGGTGCTCGATGACGTGAAGCAATATCTCACAGACCAGTATTTCAGTCGCGGCAAGTACGCGGTGCGCATCGATGCGCAGGTCGAAGACTTACCCGACAACCGCGTACGCGTGAAGATCGAGATCAAGGAAGGCAAGCGCGCGAAGATCCGGCAGATCAACGTCGTGGGCAACACCACGTTCGAGGAAGAAGAGATCCTCGAAGAATTCGAACTCAAGACGCCGAACTGGCTCTCCTGGTACAAGCAGGACGATCGCTACTCGCGTGAGTCGCTGCAGGGCGATCTCGAAAAACTGCGCTCCTACTACATGGACCGTGGCTACGCGAACTTCGAGATCGAGTCGACGCAGGTGGCGATCGCGCCTGAGAAGGACGACGTCTTCATCACGGTCAACGTGAATGAGGGCGAGGTGTTCAAGGTGAGCAACGTGAAGCTCGCCGGCACCTTCGTCGTGCCCGAGTCCGAGCTCAAAAATTTCCTGTTCGTGAAGGCGGGCGATACCTACTCGAAGAAGGCCATCACCGCGACGCAGGAGATCATCCAGAATCGACTCGGGCTCGAGGGTTATGCCTTCGCCAAGGTCGACCCGGTGCCGACGCCCGAAGAGGGCAAGAAAGAAGTCGGCATCACGTTCTTCATCGACCCGGGCAATAGGGTCTATGTCCGGCACATCCTCTTCAACGGCGTGACCAAGATCAACGACGACGTACTGCGTCGCGAGATGCGTCAGCTCGAGGGTGCCTGGCTCTCCAACCTGCTCGTCGAGCGCTCGAAGCAGCGTATCCAGCGACTGCCGTTCATCGAGAAGGTCGAGTCCGAAACCACGCCCGTGCCGGGCACGCCGGATCTCGTCGACATCGAGTTCGAAATCAAGGAGGGCCCGTCGGCCCAGCTCGGCGGCGGCATCGGGTATTCCGAGTCGCAGTCGTTTATCCTTAATGGCAACTACGCCGACAGCAATTTCCTGGGTTCGGGCGAGCGCGTGTCGATCGATCTCAACTCGGGTCGCTACTCGAAGGTCTACGGCGTCTCGCACACCAACCCGTACACGACGATCGATGGCGTCGCCCGTACCGTGTCGCTCACTTATCGTGATGTGACGCAGTTCGTGTCGGCCTCATCCGATTTCTCCTCGGAGTCGTTTGCGGTATCGGTCGACTACGGTTATCCGATCACCGAGTTCCAGGGTCTGCGCGTGGGCTTCTCGGCGCAGCGCTCCTCGCTCATCACGGGTGAGGGCAGCGCGGAGCAGGCGCGTTCGTGGGTGCGCTCGAACGGTGACTACCGCGTGCAGATCGTGCCGGAGCAGGATTTCGGCGGTGGTTTCGTGATTCCGGGGACGACGCTCGACACGACGCAGTTCGACTCCTTTGATCTCACGGTGGGTTGGAGCTACGACAGTCGCAATCGCGCGCTCTTCGCCGATCGTGGCATGCGGCACTCGCTCGCCCTGAGCTATGCGCTGCCGTTCAGCGACGTTCAATACGCGACGATCAACTACGACTATTTGCAACTGCTGCCGCTCGTCGGACGCTGGACGCTCGCGCTCGGTGCGGAGCTCGGTTACAGCCAGGAGCTTGGCGACACGTCGGCGCCGCCGCCGTTCCGCAACTTCTTCGCCGGCGGCCCCGACACGGTGCGCGGCTATCGCGAGAGCCGACTCGGTCCGAAGGACAGTTTCGGTAACCCCTATGGCGGCAATCTCAAGGTGACTGCCCGAGCCGAGTTGATCATCCCCACCCCCGAGAAGTGGCAGACCTCGGCGCGGGCAACGGTGTTCTTCGATATCGGTAACGTGTTCTCGACCCGCGGGTTCTACGAGTACACGGGCATCGACGGGGTCACCCCGGTCGATTACAAGTTCAAGTATGATAATTTGAAGCAGTCGACGGGTATCGCGGTCCAATGGCTCGCGCCGCTCGGCGTCTTCCGCTTCAGTTACGCGCTGCCGCTCAATTCCTTCCGGGGCGACGGCGTTCAGTTTCCGGACGAGGAAGAACGGTTCCAGTTCACGATCGGTCAGGCGTTCTGATCCGTTCGTTTCATTCAGAGGTTGATCCGACGATGCGTAGTTCTCTCAAAGCGATGGTTCCGGCGATTGTGGCAGTGGCGGCGCTCATGGCTGCTCCGGCGATGGCCGAAATCAAGATTGGCGTGCTCGACTTCGGGCGACTGATGGACGAGAGCCCGCAGGGCAAGGCCCTCATCGAATCCTTGCGCGCGGAAGCGGCGGCGAAGCAGCGCGAGCTGCAGACCCAGGCGGCTTCGTTGCAGACCAAGCGCGACAAGCTCGCCAAGGACCGCGCGACCATGACGCCCGATCAAATCTCCCGCGCCGAAAAAGATGTGCGCGATGGTGAGCGCGATCTCGCGCGCCGTCAGTCGGAAGTGAACGACGACTTCAACGCGCGTCGCAACGAAGAAATGGGCAAGTTGCAGCGCACGCTCATCGAAGAGGTACGCACCTACTCGAAGGCGCAGAACTTTGACCTCGTCGTCACCGACGGCGTGATCTACGCAACGCCAGCTCTCGACATCACGCCGGGCGTGCTTGCAGGCATGCAGTCGCGCACCAGCGCGGCAGCGCCGGCGAAGCCCGCCACGCGCTAAGTCGGCAGCGGCCGCGCGGGGCGACGCGATGGCAGTCACCCTCGGCGAGCTCGCGGTTCGTTTCGGACTGACGCTGCGGGGTGACCCCGACCGTCCGATCGACCATGTGGGTACGCTCTCAGGCGCGGGGCCTCGCGGCCTCGCGTTCTTCTCGAACCCCAAGCTCACCGACCAACTCGCCTCGGCCAAGGCCGGGGCGATCGTGCTGCATCCGAAGATGCAGGACGCCACACCGCTCGATTGTCTGCTCGCGAGCAATCCGCACGCGAGTTTTGCGCGCATCGCGACCGAGCTGCATCCGCCTCTGGCGGGACCGGCAGGCGCTCATCCGAGCGCGGTCGTCGCGCCTGATGCCGTCGTCGATCCTTCCGTGCACATCGGGCCGCTGGCCGTGGTCGGGGCGCGCAGCCGCGTGGGTGCGCGCGTGTATATCGGCGCGGGCTGCGTCGTCGGTGAAGACGTGACCCTTGGCGATGACGTGCGACTCGTCGCGCGCGTCACGGTGCTCGAAGGGGTGTGCATCGGCGCGCGCTCGATTTTGCATCCGGGTTCGGTGGTGGGCTCGGAAGGGTTCGGTTATGCGCCCGAGGGCGAGCGCTGGATCCATGTGCCGCAGGTGGGGACGGTGCGCCTCGGCGAAGACGTCGAAGTGGGCGCGAACACCACCATCGATCGCGGTGCACTCGACGATACCGTCATCGGCGATGGCGTGAAGATCGACAACCTCGTGCAGATTGGTCACAACTGCACGATCGGCGCACACACGGCGCTCGCCGGATGCGTGGGTCTCGCGGGCAGTTCGCACATCGGCGCGCGCTGTCGCATCGGCGGTGGCGTCGGCGTGACAGGGCACCTCAGCATTTGTGACGACGTCACGCTGATGGCGACGAGTTTCGTGACCGCCGACATCCGCGAGCCCGGCGTGTACGCAGGAGGCTCCATTCCGATCGAGTCTGCGGCAGACTGGCGCCGCATCGTGGGTCGATTGAAACGCATCGATGGGCTGAATCGTCGAGTCGTCGAGCTCGAGCGACGGGTCGGCACTCAACAAGAATCATCAGACGAGGGACGTTCGTGAGCGACATCATTCTGGACATCAACGGCATCCTCAAACAATTGCCGCACCGTTATCCGTTCTTGCTCGTCGATCGGGTGCTCGAGTGCCACGAAGGCAAAAGTATTCGTGCTATCAAGAACGTCACCTACAACGAGCCGTTCTTTCCGGGTCACTTCCCGAGTCGTCCGGTGATGCCGGGTGTCATCATCATCGAGGCGCTCGCGCAGGCGGCGGGCATTTTGGCGTTCCGTACGGCCAAGGTCGTGCCCGATGACAACACACAGTTTTATTTCGTCGGCATCGACAAGGCGCGCTTTCGTCGCCCGGTCGAGCCGGGGGATCAGCTGATCCTCAACGCCACGCTGCAGCGGCAGATGCGGGGCATCTGGAAGTTCGAGACCACCGCGATGGTGGGGGATGTCGAGGCGGCAGCTTGTGAACTCATGGTCGCGCCGGGAAGCTCGACGTGAGTGCGACGATCGATCCGCGTGCCGTCGTGGCGCCGACGGCCAAGATCGGTGCGGGCGTCGAGATCGGTGCGTATTCGATCATCGGTCCCGACGTCGAGATCGGGCCGGGCTGCATCATCGGGCCGCATGTGGTGATCACCGGGCACACGGTGCTCGGCGCGAACAACCGCGTATTCCAGTTCGCCTCGATCGGCGATGCGCCGCAGGACAAAAAATACGCGGGTGAACCGACGCGGGTCGTGATCGGCAGCAGCAACACCTTTCGTGAATATGTGACCGTGAACCGTGGCACGGCCAAAGATAAGGGCGTCACCACGGTCGGTGACGACAATCTCTTCATGGCCTCTTCGCATGTGGCGCACGACTGCATCGTCGGCAGCCATTGCGTGTTCGCCAATCTCGCGACCCTCGCGGGGCACGTCGAGATCGACGATTGGGTGATCCTTGCGGGGTTCACCGGCGTGCATCAGTTCTGCAAGATCGGCGCGCATGCGTTCATCGCCAACAATACGGCGGTCACTCGTGATGTGCCGCCGTACGTGATGGCGGTGGGGCATCCGGCCGAACCGCATTCGATCAATGCGACCGGCATCGCTCGGCGCGGATTCACGGCCGAGCAGGTGCGCAACATCAAGAACGCGTACAAGACGCTTTATCGCTCCGATCTTCCGCTCGAGCAGGCGATCGAAAAGATCACCGAGGCGGCGAAGAGTCAGCCGGAGCTTCAGGCCTTCGTCGATTTCTTCCCGCGGTCGAACCGCAGCCTCATCCGTTGAGCGTCGCCGAGCGAACCGAAGGACCTTTGATCGCACTCGTCGCCGGGGAGGCTTCCGGCGACAACCTCGGTGCCGCGCTCATTGCGGCGATCCGCGAGCGTGTTCCTGACGCGCGATTCGTCGGCGTACCGGGCCCACGGATGCGCGAAGCGGGTTGTGAGGCGCTCGCCTCGAGCGACGAACTCGCGCTCATGGGGCTTGCCGAAATCCTGCGTCATCTGCCGCGTCTCATCGGTTTGCGGCGTCGGCTCGTGCGTGAGTTGCTTGCGCGTCGGCCGGCGGTGTTCGTCGGGATCGATGCGCCGGAGTTCAATCTGGGGCTCGCCAAGCGTCTCAAGGCGGGCGGCTTGCCCACGGTGCAATACGTGAGTCCGCAGGTGTGGGCGTGGCGGCAGGGGCGGGTGCGTGGCATCGCCGAGTCCTGCGACCGAATTCTTTGCCTGTTGCCCTTCGAGCCCGCGTTCTATGCCGAACACGGCGTGACGGCGCGCTTCGTGGGGCACCCGCTCGCCGATCAATTTCCGCTCGAGGCCGATCGCGCGGGGGCGCGCGCAGCGCTCGGACTGTCGAGCGTTGACGAGGTGATCGCCCTGTTGCCGGGCAGTCGGATGGGCGAAGTATCGCGATTGGCGGCGCCGTTCGTCGGCGCGGCGCAGTGGATCGCCGCACTGCGACCCGGTGCGAAGTTCGTGGTGCCGCTCACTAGCGCCTCGACGCGCGCGTGTTTTGAGGCGGCGCTCGCGAGTGCTTCGGGCCTGTCGCTCAAAGTGCTCGATGGTCAGTCGCGACTTGCGCTCGCGGCGGCCGACGTCGTACTCACGGCCTCGGGAACGGCGACACTCGAGACCTTGCTCTCGCAGCGGCCGATGGTGGTCGCGTACAAACTCGCGCCGCTCACGGCGTTTTTATTGCGGGGCTTGGGGCTTGTGAAGGTGCGACATTTCTCGCAGCCGAACTTGCTCGTGGGGCGCGAGATCGTCCCCGAGTTTTTCCAAGAGGCTGCCACGCCCGAGCTGCTCGGTGGGGCGGTGTTGCAATGGCTCGAGCAGCCTCAGCGTCTTGGCGAATTGCGCGAGGCCTTCGGGCGCGTGCATCGCGATTTGCGTCGGGGCGGTGCCGCGCTCGCCGCCGAGGCGGTACTCGAACTCGTCGAACTTTCTCCTTCGCGATGACGGCGGCGATGAACGCAGGATGGACTGCCGGCGTCGATGAAGCCGGGCGAGGGCCGCTCGCAGGTCCTGTCGTCGCAGCGGCCGTCATCCTCGACCCTGAGCGACCCATCGCGGGGCTTGCCGATTCCAAGGCGTTGAGCCCGTCGGCGCGAGAGGCGCTCGCACCGATGATTCGGGAGCACGCGATTGCGTGGGGCGTGGGACTCGCGAGTCCCGAGGAAATCGACGCGATCAATATTCTGCAGGCGACGCTGCTCGCGATGCGTCGGGCGGTCGTGGCCCTCGCGGTACGGCCCGTGCACCTCGAGGTCGACGGCAATCGGTTGCCCTCGATCGAGGGGCTGGTCGGGGTGCGGACGGCGGTCGCGATCGTCAAGGGCGACAGCAAGGTGGCCGCCATCAGCGCGGCTTCGATCCTGGCCAAGACGGTCCGAGATCACGTTATGGAACAATTGGATACGCGATATCCTGAATATGGTTTCGCGATCCACAAGGGCTATCCGGTCAAGGCGCACCTGGCTGCGCTCGACGCCCACGGACCCTCTCCCGTGCACCGCAGGAGCTACGCGCCGGTAAGATCACGGTTGCGATGAGCGCCTTCGTCCACCTCCGCCTGCATACCGAGTACTCGCTGGTCGACAGCGTGGTGCGCATCGACGATCTCGTCGCGCGCGTCGCTGAGTTCGGGATGCCCGCAGTCGCCGTCACCGATCAGAACAACCTGTTCGCGATGGTGAAGTTCTACAAGGCGGCGATGGCCAAGGGCCTCAAGCCGATCGTCGGCGTCGATCTCTTCGTCGCCGAGCCGGGCGAGCGCGTGGCGCCGACCCGGATTTCTTTGTTGTGTCAGAACGAAGCGGGCTATCTCAACCTCACGCGACTCGTCAGTCGCGCTTATCTCGAAGGGCAGCAGCGCGGCATTCCGCGCATCGATCGATCTTGGCTCGATTCACGCACGACCGGCGGACTGATCGCCCTGTCGTGCGGGGCCGAGGGCGACGTCGGTCGCGCGCTCGCTTCGAATCGCCCCGACGAGGCGCGCAAGCATCTGGCGTTCTGGCGTGAGCTCTTCGGCGATCGGTATTACCTCGAAGTGAGTCGTCTCGGTCGCGAAGGCGAGGAGGTGCTCGTCGGCGCCACGGTGGAGCTCGCGCTCGCCGAAGGTGTGCCGCTCGTGGCGACGAACGACGTGCGGTTCTTGTCGCAGGACGACTTCGGGTCGCACGAGGCGCGCGTGTGCATCCACGAGGGCGCTCAGCTCGATGATGCGAGCCGGCCGCGGCGCTACACCGCGCAGCAGTATCTGCGCAGTGCCGAGGAGATGACGGAGCTCTTCGCCGACTTGCCCGAGGCGCTCGAAAACTCGGTGCAGATCGCGCGGCGCTGCAGTCTCATGCTGCAGCTTGGCGAGAGTCGGCTGCCCGAATACCCGGTGCCCAAGGGGCAGACGACCGAAGGCTTTTTGCGCAGCGAATCGGCGCGCGGTCTCAAAGATCGTCTTGCGCGATTGCCGCAGACCGATCGAAAAACCTACGCGGCGCGTCTCGAGAGCGAACTCGACGTCATCTGCTCCATGGGGTTCGCGGGTTACTTTTTGATCGTCGCGGATTTCATTCGTTGGGCGAAGGGCAACGGGGTGCCCGTGGGGCCGGGTCGTGGTTCGGGCGCCGGATCGCTCGTGGCGTACTCGCTCGGCATCACGGACATCGACCCGCTGCAGTACGACTTGCTGTTCGAGCGCTTCTTGAATCCCGAGCGTGTCTCGATGCCCGACTTCGATGTCGACTTCTGCATGGACGGACGCGATCGGGTGATCGAGTACGTGGCCGAGAAGTACGGTCGCAAGCGCGTCTCGCAGATCATCACCTACGGCACGATGGCGGCGAAGGCGGTGGTGCGCGACGTCGGTCGCGTGCTCGGGTTCGGATACGGACAGGTCGATCGTATTGCGAAGTTGATCCCCTTCGAGCTCGACATCACGCTCGACTCGGCGATCGAGAAAGAGCCCGAGCTCAAGAAGCTCTACAAGCAGGATGAGGACGTTCGCAACCTCATCGATCTTGCCAAATCTTTGGAGGGCCTGACCCGAAACGCCGGCAAGCATGCCGGGGGCGTGGTCATCGCGCCGTCGGTGCTCGAGGATTTCGCGCCGCTTTATTGCGAAGAGGGCGGTGGCAGCGTCGTCACGCAGTTCGACAAGGACGACGTCGAGGCGGCCGGCCTCGTGAAGTTCGACTTCCTCGGCCTGCGTACGCTCACGATCATCGAGCACGCCGTGCGCACCATCAACGCGGCGCGTGCCGAGGGCGAGCCGCCGATCGACATTGCGCTGTTGCCGATGGACGATGCGGCGGCGTATCAGTTGCTCAAAAATTGCGAGACGACAGCGGTCTTCCAGCTTGAATCGCGCGGCATGAAAGACCTCGTGCGGCGTCTGCAGCCCGATCGGTTCGAAGATATCGTCGCGCTGGTCGCGTTGTTCCGTCCGGGCCCGCTGCAGTCGGGCATGGTCGACGACTTCATCGCCCGCAAGCACGGCCGTATCGAAGGGCCCATCGATTATCTGCACCCGAGTCTCGAGCCCATCCTGAAGCCGACCTACGGCGTGATCCTGTATCAGGAACAGGTGATGCAGATCGCGCAGGTGCTCGCGGGTTACAGCTTGGGCGGCGCCGATTTGCTGCGTCGCGCCATGGGCAAGAAAAAGCCCGAGGAGATGGCCAAACAGCGCAGCACCTTCGTCGAAGGCTCGGTCGCGCGCGGGGTGCCCGAGTCGCAGGCGGCGCACATTTTCGATTTGATGGAGAAGTTCGCGGGGTACGGCTTCAACAAGTCGCACTCGGCCGCGTATGCCTTGCTGTCTTATCAAACGGCGTGGCTCAAGGCGCATCACCCCGAGGCCTTCATGGCGGCGGTGCTCTCGGCGGACATGGATCACACCGACAAGGTGGTGACGATCAAGGACGAGTGCGATCGCATGGGCATCACCGTGCTGCCGCCCGACGTCAATGCGTCGGAGTATGCGTTCGTCGTCGCTGGCCCTCGCGAAGTGCGCTATGGACTCGGCGCGATCAAGGGCGTGGGTCAGTCGGCGGTCGAGGCGATCACCGAGGAGCGCAAAGCCTATGGCCCGTACCGCAGTCTCGAAGATCTTTGTCGAAGGCTCGATCTCAATCGCGTGAACCGTCGCGTCTTCGAGGCGCTTATCCGCTCAGGCAGTCTCGACTCGCTCGGTGTGAATCGCGCGACGCAGATGGCGCGGTTGCCGGCTGCGATGCAGATGAGCGAGCAAGCGACGCGCGCCGTCGAAGCGGGACAGGTCGATCTCTTCGGGCTTGCGCAGCCCTCCGAGAGTGAGATCGACGCGAGTGCCGCAGCCGTGCCGCCGCAGGCGGAGTGGAGCGAGTCGATGCGTCTTGCCGGCGAGCGCGACACGCTCGGGCTCTATCTCACGGGGCATCCCATCACGCGTTATGAGAAAGACCTGGCGCGATTCGTGAGCGGTCGTATCGCCGATCTTTTGAGCGATCGACCGTCGCAGGGCGCGCCGGAGCGCGGATACTTCGGTGGACGCACGGCCTCGATTGCCGGCTACATCCACGAGATCCGCAAGCGTGGCAATCGCACGTCGCTCGTGCTCGACGATCGGACGGGACGCATGGAGGTCACATTCTTTGACGAAGTGATGCAGCGGTATCGTGAGCTCATCGTGAAGGACGCGCTCGTGCTCATCGAGGGGCAGCTGCGTTTCGATGAGCAGGGCGACACGTGGCGTCTCGCCGCGCGAAAAGTGACCGAACTCGATCGGGCCCGCGAGCAACAGGCGCATCGCATCGTGCTGATTTGGCCGCGCGCGAACGGCACCGATCAAGGCTTGATGTTGCAGCGACTCGCCGAGACGCTGTCCTTGCATCGTCCCGGCCCCTGCGCCGTGGGCGTGCGTTATGCGGGCGAGCAGGCGAGTGCGGCGCTCGAGCTTGGACCCGAGTGGAAGGTGAGGGCGAGCCCCGAGCTCATCGAGGCACTCGAGCAGCTCGTGGGCCCGAACGGGGTGCGCGTGGTGTATGGCCCGCCGCCCGGTACCACGACCTCGGCGTACGGCTGACGTTACGTTGACGGTTGAAAGCACGGGGTCCGCCCCGTAACCTCCGCCCCGATGGCCCTCAACTTTCTCGATTTCGAACAACCGATCGCCGAGCTCGAGGCGAAGATCGAAGAATTGCGTCACGTCACGGCCGGTGCCGGCGTCAACGTGCAGGATGAGATCGCGCGTCTGCAGACCAAGAGCGATCAACTCACGCGCAGCATTTTTTCGAAGTTGAGTCCGTGGCAGGTGACGCAGCTCGCGCGCCATCCGCATCGACCCTACACGTTCGACTATCTCTCGCAGGCGTTCACGGACTTCGAAGAGCTCCACGGCGATCGCATGTTCGGTGACGACCAGGCTCTCGTCGGTGGGCTCGCGCGTCTCGAGGGTGAAGCGGTCATGGTCATCGGCCATCAGAAGGGCCGCGACACCAAAGAGCGTGTGCGTCGCAACTACGGCATGCCGAAGCCAGAGGGCTATCGCAAGGCGCTGCGGCTCATGCACATGGCCGATCGTTTCGGGTTGCCGCTCATCACGTTCATCGATACGCCGGGGGCGTACCCCGGTCTCGAGTCCGAAGAGCGCGGACAGAGTGAAGCGATCGCGCGCAATTTGTTCGAGATGGCGAAGCTTCGTGTGCCGGTCGTGAGCCTCGTCATCGGCGAGGGCGGCTCGGGCGGAGCGCTCGCCATCGGCGTGTGCGATCGATTGTTGATGCTGCAGTTCAGCACTTATTCGGTGATCTCGCCCGAGGGCTGCGCCTCCATTCTTTGGAAGAGCGCCGACAAAAAAGAAACCGCAGCCGAGGCCATGGGGCTCACGGCCGATCGACTGCGCTCGCTCGGTCTCGTCGACGAGGTGATCGCCGAGCCGCTCGGTGGCGCCCACCGCAATCCGTCGGTGATGGCGGCCTCGGTCAAAGAGGCGCTCCTGCGGCATCTGCGCGAGTTGCTGGCGAAGCCGCGCGAGACGCTGCTCGCCGAGCGTTCGCGTCGTCTCGCAGGCTTCGGCGCCTTCACTGAGGGGGCGGGCTGAGCGCCTCTGGCGACCCGCTGCTCGAGCGCCTCACGCGCGCACTCGAGCCACTTGCGGTCGATGCCGCGCCGTCGGCGTGGTGCGTCGCGCTGAGCGGCGGCGCCGATTCCGTGGCGCTGCTCGTCGCGCTCTCCGAGCTTCGTCGCCGCTCGACTTGGCGAAGGGTGTTGCTGCGCGCAGTGCATGTTCATCATGGTTTGCGCCCCGATGCCGACGCTTGGGCGTCCCACTGCCGTGCGCTCTGTCGAGGTCTGCGAATTCCGCTTTCGGTTCGGCGTGTGACGGTGCCGCGAACGCGCGGGACGTCGCTCGAGGCCGAGGCGCGGCGGGTGCGTTACGAGACGCTCGCCAAAGGACTCCGTCGCAACGAGTGGTTGCTTACGGCGCACCACGAAGACGATCAGCTCGAAACGCTCTTGCTGCAGTTGATGCGGGGCGCAGGCGTTGCGGGCCTCGCGGCGATGCCGCGAGAGATTGCGTTCGGGTCAGGGCGATTGGTGCGGCCGTTGCTTCACGAGTCACGTGCCGAGCTCGAAGCGTTCGTGCGTGCGCGTGGGTTCGCCTGGGTCGAGGACGACAGCAACGTCGATGAGCGCTTCGATCGGAATTTTTTGAGGCGATGCGTGGTGCCGGTGTTGCGTGAGCGTTGGCCTGCGGCCTCACGCGTGGCCTCGCGCAGCGCCTCGCATCTTGGCGAAGCGCGAGCCTTGCTCGAGGCGCTCGCGGCGCAAGACCTTGCCACGGTGAGCGTCGAGGGTGGGCTCGTGGAGCTTGCAAAGCTCGCGAAGCTCGATGCTGCGCGACAGCGCAACGTGCTGCGCCATTGGCTGCAGACGCGTGGGCTCGCCATGCCCGATGCGGTGCACCTCGAGCGCATCCGGGTCGAGTTGGCCGCGGCTCGCCAAGATGCGAGTCCGAGCGTGCGCTGGTCGGGCGGTGAGGTGAGGCGGTTTCGCGGTCGGCTTTACGCGATGCGAGAGGCCTCGCCGAAAGCGCCGCGTGAGCGTCGTCCTTGGCGCTGGCGGACCGCGCGTCGTTTCGAGCTCGGCGAGGGGCAAGGCGTGCTGCGACTCGTGGCGGATCCGCATGGACCCTTGAGTGCGAAAGCGCTGCCTGCGGTGCTCTGGGTGGGCGCGCGCGAGGGGGGCGAGAAGCTTACGCTCGAGGCGGGCGGACCGCGCCGTGCGCTCAAGGAGCTGCTGCGGGTGGCGACGCTGCCGCCCTGGGAGCGTGAGGCGCTACCGATCTTGTTCGACGGAAAGACGCGTGCCGCAGCGGTGGTGGCCGTCGCCGATCTGCTTGTCGCCACAGCGTTCCGTGCGACGAGCCCTGCAAAAGGGCGTTTACGGCTGGTGTGGGAGGGCCGTTTTTGTTAACCTGATTTCCCGTCGTGCCGGGGTCTTCTCGGCGCTTTTTTTTGCGGCGGTTCCCATGCCTCGTTTCGTCTTTGTCACCGGTGGTGTCGTTTCCTCGTTAGGGAAAGGCATCGCCTCCGCTTCGTTGGCGGCCATCCTCGAGGCACGCGGTCTCAAGATCGCGATGGTCAAGCTCGACCCCTACATCAACGTCGATCCGGGCACGATGAGCCCGTTCCAGCACGGTGAGGTGTTCGTCACCGACGACGGTACCGAGACGGACCTCGACCTCGGTCACTACGAGCGATTCGTGCGCACGGTGACGGGTCGCCACAGCAACTTCACGACGGGCCGCATCTACGAGCGCGTCATCGCCAAGGAGCGTCGTGGCGATTACCTCGGCGCCACGGTGCAGGTGATCCCTCACATCACCGACGAGATCAAGGCGAGCATCATGCTCGGCGCCGGCGACTCGGACGTCTGCATGGTCGAAATCGGCGGCACGGTGGGCGACATCGAGTCGCTGCCGTTCCTCGAGGCCATCCGCCAGATCGGTGTGGAGCTCGGGCGCTCTCAGGCGATCTTCATGCACCTGACGCTGGTTCCGGTCGTCGGTGGGGGCAGCGAAATCAAGACGAAGCCGACGCAGCACTCGGTCAAAGAATTGCGAGGCATCGGCATCCAGCCCGACATCCTGCTCTGTCGTGCGCGAGATCCGCTGCCGGCGGAGCATCGTCGCAAGATCGCGCTCTTCACCAACGTGGAGCATCGCGCGGTCATCTCTGCGGTCGATGCCCGGGACATATACGAGATCCCGCTTTTGTTGCACGAGCAGGGGCTGGACGAAATCGTCGTCGAAAAGCTCCGTCTCGAGTCGCAAGCGAAGCCCGCGGACCTCTCGGCTTGGAAGCGTGTGGTCGACACCAAGGCGAACCCCGAGGCGGAAGTCGACATCGCGATGGTCGGCAAGTACGTGCAGAACCGCGATTCCTACATCTCGCTCAACGAGGCGCTCGCGCATGCCGGGGTACAGAACCGTACGCGCGTGAACATCCATTTCATCGAGTCGACGGACATCGAAGAGCAAGGCGTGTCGGTACTCGAGAAGATGGACGCGATCCTCGTGCCGGGCGGTTTCGGCGAGCGGGGCGTCGAGGGCAAGGTCGCGGTGGTGCGCTACGCGCGTGAGCAGAAGATTCCGTACCTTGGAATTTGCCTTGGCATGCAGATCGCGGTCATCGAATTCGGTCGGCACGTGCTCGGGCTCGCAGGCGCTAACAGCACCGAGTTCAATCGCGAGACGCCGCATCCGGTGATCGCGCTCATCATCGAATGGCAAGACGCGCTGCGCGGCGCTCAGGCGCGCAGCGACAAATCGAACCTCGGTGGCACCATGCGCCTCGGCGGTCAGGACGTGAAACTGGTCGAGGGTTCGCGCGCCCGCACGATCTACGGCAAGCCCGTGATCCGCGAGCGTCACCGTCACCGTTACGAGTTCAACAACACTTACCTCGATCGTTATCGAGCGGCGGGGCTTTCGTTCTCCGGCATGTCGCCGGACGAGCTCGTCGAAATCGTCGAGCTCGCCGATCATCCGTGGTTCGTCGCCACGCAGTTCCACCCGGAGTTCACCTCCAATCCGCGCGATGGGCATCCGCTCTTCACGGGGTTCATCGCCGCCGCGCGCAGGCACCACGGAGGATCTGAATCATGAAACTCGCCCAGTACGAAGTCGGCGCCCGATCGCCGTTTTTTTTGATCGCGGGGCCCTGCGTCATCGAGAGCGCAGCACTTTGCGAAGAGGTGGCCGGACGCATGTGCGAGATCACGTCGCGTCTCGGTGTGCCGTACGTGTTCAAAGCCTCGTTCGACAAGGCCAATCGTTCGTCGCGATCGAGCTTTCGGGGCCCCGGGCTCGAAGCCGGGCTCAAGGTGCTCGAGGGGATTCGGACGAAGTTCGGTGTGCCCGTGCTCACGGACGTGCACGAAGATACGCCGCTCGCGGAAGTGGCTGCGGTCGTCGACGTGTTGCAGACCCCGGCTTTTCTTTGTCGTCAGACTAACTTCATCGTCGCGGTCGCCTCGCAAGGCAAGCCGGTGAACATCAAGAAAGGGCAGTTCCTCTCGCCTTGGGAAATGCAGAACGTGGTCGACAAGGCCCGCTCGACGGGTAACGACTCCATCATGGTCTGCGAGCGCGGGTTCAGCTTCGGCTACAACAACCTCGTCTCCGACATGCGTTCGCTCGCCATCATGCGTCACACCGGATGCCCGGTGGTGTTCGATGCGACGCACTCGGTGCAGTTGCCCGGCGGGCAGGGCAACGCCTCGGGTGGCCAGCGCGAATTCGTGCCGGTGCTCTCACGCGCCGCGGTCGCGGCGGGAGTCGCAGGGCTTTTCATGGAGACGCATCCCGATCCTGCGAAGGCGCTCTCGGATGGCCCCAACGCTTGGCCGCTGCCGCGCATGGAATCTTTGCTGTCGACGCTCGTCGAGCTCGATCGCGCCGTCAAAAAAAATCCCTTCGAGGAAGATCGAACATGAGTCGTATTGCCGATATCCACGCCCGCGAAGTCATCGACTCACGCGGCAACCCCACCGTCGAAGCCGACGTCATTCTCTCGAGTGGTGTGCTCGGCCGTGCAGCCGTGCCGTCGGGCGCCTCGACCGGTACGCGTGAGGCCGTCGAACTGCGTGATGGCGACAAGCGTCGTTACCTCGGCAAGGGCGTGCTGAAGGCGGTGCGCAACGTCAATGGTCCGATCCGCAAGGCGCTGCTCAAGCAGGATGCGCGCGATCAGGAGGGCATCGACGCGCGGCTCATCGCGCTCGATGGCACCGAGAACAAGGCGCGACTCGGCGCGAACGCGTTGCTCGCCGTGTCGCTCGCCACGGCCCATGCGGCGGCGACCAATGCGGGTCTTCCGCTGTGGCGCTATCTCGCCGGGGGTCGCAAGCCCGTGATGCCGGTGCCTATGATGAACGTCATCAACGGCGGCGCGCACGCGGACAACAGCCTCGACATCCAGGAGTTCATGATCCTGCCCGTCGGGGCGCGCAGCTTCAGCAAGGCGCTGCAGATGGGCGCTGAGGTGTTCCACACGCTCAAGGGCATCCTCAAGGGCAAGAAGCTCACGACCGCCGTGGGTGACGAGGGCGGGTTCGCGCCCGATCTCGCCTCGAACGAAGCGGCACTCAAGCTCATGCTGCAGGCCATCGAGAAAGCGGGCTACAAGCCCGGGCGCGACATCTACCTCGGCCTCGATGTGGCGAGCTCGGAGTTCTTCAAGGCGGGCCGCTACGAGCTGCATGGCGAAGGCCGATCGTTCTCGGCGGCGCAGTTCGCAAAGTACCTTTCCAAGCTCGTCGATCGTTACCCGATCATCACCATCGAGGACGGCATGGCCGAGGGCGATTGGGACGGTTGGGCGGGTTTGACGCGGACGCTCGGCAAGCGTTGTCAGCTCGTCGGCGATGATCTTTTCGTCACCAACACCAAAATTTTGGCCGAGGGTATTCGCAAGGGTATCGCCAACTCGATCCTCATCAAGGTCAACCAGATCGGCACGCTCACCGAGACGCTCGAGGCCATTGCGATGGCGACGGGTGCGGGGTATTCCGCGGTGATTTCGCATCGTTCGGGCGAAACCGAGGACACGACGATTGCCGACATCGCCGTCGCCACTTCGGCGACGCAGATCAAGACCGGTTCGATGTCCCGCTCCGACCGCATCGCCAAGTACAACCAGTTGCTGCGCATCGAAGAGGAGTTGGGTGGCAAGGCGCGTTATGCGGGGCGAGAGGCTTTCCCGATAAAGATCTGAACGAGAAGGGGTTTCTTTTGTGTCATCGCAGGATTACCATTCATCGCCAATGACGAAATGGTTCGCCGGCGTGTTGGTTTGCCTGACGGTGCTGCTCCAGTACCGCATCTGGTTGTCCGACGACGGCGTCCGCGAAGCCTACCGACTGCGTCAGGCCGTCGATCAACAGGCTGAAACCAACTCCGAACTCCGACGCCGCAACGAGCAGCTGGCCGCCGAGGTCGCCGATCTCAAGAGTGGTCTCACCGCCATCGAAGAGCGGGCTCGCAGCGAACTCGGCATGATCGCGACCGGCGAATCCTTCTATCAGGTCGTGCCCAAGGTCGTCTCGGCGCCTGCCGAATCGCGCGACGCGCCGGCCACGCGCACGGCGCAGCGCTGAGTTTCTCGTCTTGAGCGACCCGCACTACTGGCTCGTCATGCC
>JBILMJ010000019.1:0-10510 GCA_044375575.1 Steroidobacteraceae bacterium
CATTTTCTTTTTGATGTTCATCTGTTTGATACCCTTTTCTTCTGGATTTCTAGCCAATTATCTATATAGTTCAATCAGTGTAATAATATACAGCATCAATTTGATTTTAGTTAGTTTTTGGCATTTAATGATGCTGATCTACTCCTGGCGTAGAAAGTATATTCAACCCTATGTCGATAAAACACTTTATAAAAATATGCAATGGAGAATCATCCTGCCCATAATGATATATATGTGTATTATTCCTATCTCTATGCTTAGAACACCTTGGGTGGTTTATTTATTTTTACTCCCCTTAGGTTTTCAGATCTTTTTTGGGCGTTCTAGGCAGGAAGTAGACTGATAAGCTATTTGTGCTTTTATAAGAGGCTTAGGTAATATTTTTTTCTTTATTAAGTAAATTTCTCCATGAATAAAGGCCATCGCCATAGGCTAATTGAACTATTAACATAATAAGTATTAACGTGGCAAATATAATTTCGCCCTGATATGATTTTCCTCCTGATTCCAATAAAAGTATGATGGCGCCAATAATTAGCGGAAGCTGTATTAAGATGGCTACCCTTTTGTACAGCCCAATTATTATAAAAAATCCACCGGCAATATGTACGTATGGAATTAGTAGACCAGCAATTGAAAATTTCTCATCTGTAATTGAGTTTGAAATTAGATTTTCAAGTAGCGCTTTGTCACGCAGAAAACTTATTCCTTTTGCAAATAAAATAATGCCTAAAAGAATTCGAAAAACAAGTAGTATCAATTTATTGGGTTGTCTTGCGCTTATCCTATTTTTTTTATTAGCCATTGCTTCATTGTAATTTGTTCAAATCAAAACAATGGAAGCAGTTAAAGCAATGATAGGAGTCATTCTTTGCAGTAACCTAATCTGCCCTGATTTATTTTTTGATAATCTTTACGGTATTATTCTTTCCATTCAATGGCAATTGCCACTTCGTTTTTTCGTCCGATTATTTCATACGGTGCGTTGTATCCGAGATAGGTTGGATTGCCGATGGTTTTTATGCCCCTTTTATTGAGGATTTGTGAAAGCTGGTCTGCATATTGCTTGATCTTTTGATCATTTGCATAACCGCTAAATTCGATCGCAGCCATATAAACGGCTGGACTTTCGTGTAACTCCACGCGGGTATCAGCAGGGCGAGGCAGATTGTCAAGCGTATATTCGGAAGGCATCACAAAACTCATGGATGATCCTTTTTCGTTGATATCCATGTGCACGGGTGCTGTCATGGCTATCTTGGCGGAGGTTTCGTTGTTTCCGAAAATATATCCCGCAATTTTGCGGAATCCGCTACTTCCCAGCTCCCGATAGGATTTTGCCACTGATCGAGTGGTAGCAAAGATGGCCGGAGGGTAAAATCGAATTTCGAAGTCCTTATCTTTTTTCACTACCCGATATTTTTGTTTTTCAATACGTGCGCTTGTAAATGACATTAGAATGGGTATAGCGATGAGTATGAGTATGATGAGAAGGAATGACGGTTTCATGGATAACAATTTATTCTTACAACAAATAAATCGGTTGAGAGTTTAGTGACCGCGGGTTATTATTTCTGCGAAGGCAAAAACTGTCACCAAAGCATAAAATGTAGTCCCGAAAGTCCTGAGTTCGAACTTTTGGGAGGTGGATGTGATTGAGTTAATAACGACCGCGGTGGTTCCCGTCTTTAGGAATCAGATAAATCAGGTTGCTGCTGAAATGAACCCGGAAGGGGATATTAGCAACAAAATAAATAAGTAAAGGCTTATAATCATTTTATTGCGAGAGCGACACAATTATCTAGCGGGATGTTGAGGGATTTATTTTTTCTTAAAATTTTAATATCCCCCCGGAAGATATTTCTTTGTGATGCAATGTGAATCCTTTAAAGTTTTGATTATTCAGTGACACCTTCTCGCTTTTGTTATTTTTAATCTGTAAAACTGCGCCATTTTTTAAATATACGCTTGCACTTTTTACCTGCGGTTTTCCAAGTATATATTCTCCGTTTGAAGGATTTACCGGATAAAAACCGAGTGTTGAAAAAATATACCAGGCACTCATTTGGCCGCAATCATCATTGCCAATCATGCCAGTAGTTGTATTGTTATAGAATTCTCTGCAAATTTGCGTCACCAAATCACCTGTACGATACGGCTTATCGGTATAGGCATAGAGATAGGCAATATGATGGCTGGGTTCATTCCCATGTGCATATTGTCCGATCATGGCCTCTTGTCCCAAATGTTTATTCGGATTGAGTGCTTTGATGGAAAAGAAACTGTCTAATTGAGCTGTGAAATATTTACGCCCTCCCAATAATTGCATCATTCCCTCAACATCGTATTGTGCCGGCGTCCAGAAATACTGCCAGGCATTGGCTTCTGTGTAATCGCCAGGGTTATTCATTGGCGACGTAGCAATTAAAGGGTTAAAATTTTTATGCCAATTCCCTTTGCTGTCTTTCCCACGCATTTGTTGGGTAGATGAGTCATACAGGTTTTTGTAATACCCTGATCTTTTATAATAGGTGGCAGCAATATCCTTTTTGCCCATTTTATCAGCCATCAGGGCTATACAATAATCATCTACACCATGCTCCAGTGTTCTTGATACGGATTCGTTATCAAGACTATCAAATGGATAATAGCCATATTGATTCAGTAATTTCCAGTTGCTGTTGGTATGATTTTCTGTGGTAGATCGTAATATTTGACGTAATCCTTCTTCTGCATCAAAACCCTTAAATCCTTTTAAGTAGGCATCTGATATAACAGGTATAGCATGGTTGCCAATCATGCAATAATTATCCTTACCCCAAGCTGTCCATATTGGTAAAAATCCAGCAACCTTACTATGTTCAATCATGCTGTTCACAAATCCATCCACTCTCTCTGCAGCAATTAATGTGTATAAGGGATGAGCGGCCCTATAGGTATCCCATAGTGAAAAAGTAGAGTAATAGGCTCCATTTTTTGCGATTCTCACGGAATCATCAGCTCCTTTGTATTTTCCGTCTGCATCAGCAATATTACTTGGCTGAATAAACAAACGATACATACAACTGTAAAATATTTCTTTTTGTTTTTGGTCAGCCTCAATATCAATGCGACTTAAATATCCATTCCATACTTTTTTGGCATAGGCAACAACATGTTTAAAATCCCATCCGGGCATTTCCTGGTTCATATTGTTTTTTGCACCCTCCACACTTACGGTTGATAAAGAGACTTTTGTTTGAAGTATTTTATTTTTCAAATCAAAGTCTAGCACATAACGTGGTGCATTTTCTTTCGGTCTTCTTTTCAACAGAATCGATGAAGTAAATGGCTGACTGAATCGGATGGTGAAATAATATTTCCTTTCCACCCAATTCTTTGTGTGACACCAACCACTGATTGTTTTTGCATCCTCAATCTTAACATCACTTTCCAATACCAAGGAATCGGTTAAGAAACGCAGTCCGTGCTGTAAATCAATAAGCAGCTTTGCTTCTGATGTTGGATAAGTGTATTGATGTAATGCCACTCTCTCTGTACACGTCAGTTCGACTTTTACTTTATTGTTTAGCGTAACTTGGTAATATCCTGGTGAAGCTTGTTCTGTTTCTTTCAAATACATTTCTCCAAAGTTTTCTTTTCTGTCATCCAGAAGTGGTTGCAGCAGCACATCGCCAAATTCATTGATTCCTGTACCATTGGCTCTTGTTTGTGAAAAGCCAAGAATGAGGCTGTCTTTGTATTGGTAACCGCTTGTATGATCCCAGCCTTTGTCAGCATTGTCGGGTCCGGGCTGTACCATCCCAAATGGCATACAGGGACCCGGAAATGTATGTCCTGTTCCTTCTGTACCGATAAAAGGATTTACATATGCAGTATAATCAATTCTCTCTGGAGATTTGCAGGAAAACACCCCAAAGATCAATATTATAGGTAAAGCTGTTTTCATTTTTCCTATTTTATTTCAAATACCAATACTTCATACGGATTCAACTGAATCGTTTTGTTATAGGACTGGATCTTACCAAATAAAACTGTACAGTTATTATTCACATAATTAAATCGGGCTGTTTGTAATTCTCCCGAAAGATTGGCAGCAACTAATACTTTACTATCGTTATTTTTTCTAAAAAAACTGAATATATAGTCATTGTCATTGATGGCAATTTTGTACGACCCGTTGGCCAATGCCGGATTGCTTTGCCTGAGGTAGATTAGTTTTTTATAGTAATTAAACAAGGAGCTGTCGTTATTCATTTGTTCTTCCGCAGAAACGCCATCGTTGGGTATAAGCAGGTTATTATCCCACCAACCGCCGGTATGTTCATACCAGGTGGCCATCCCTTTGCCGTTACCGGATGCATACCAATCAAATGCAGCACGACGGGGAATATCATTGCCATCGGTATTTCCCCAATTGCCGATTTTCCCCTGCATACCAATTTCCTGTCCGTAGTAAATGGACGGGATACCCCCAATAAGTAACAGTAACGCAGCTGCCAGCTTTTGCCTGCTGGTTTCAGGTACCAGTGAAGCTAACCGGTCCATATCATGATTCTCCAAAAAAATGATTTGCTCTTTCCCCTGGGGACATTTTGCTAAAATGGAATCTGCATTTTTTATTAACTGTTGCTTATCAAATGACAGTATTGCCCGTTGCAAACCAAAACCAAAGACTCTGTCTACTCCCGTTTTTTCAAAATAGCTGAATCCATAATTGTTCCAATCAGACTGCTCCGCAACATTTTTAAGTGCCGGATTGAGATTTTTCAAATGTATTAATAAAGGCTTCCAAAAACGAGTAAACAAATCAGTAAGTGCCGGTTTCCTATCTAAATTATCCATTGCATGATCTAATCTAAAACCATCTACTCCATCATCAAAATCACCATCCTTATTAGGGTCGACAAAAAAAGCAAACAACCTCTTATTATAATCCAGAATATTTCTGCTTAGCAGGTTCACGGTAGTTGCTTTAATAAAAGAACCATCATAACTGTTAAGCTCTCGCAAATCAAACACCATGGTTGAGGGAACCAAGTGCTGGCTATCTTCAAATAAAATGTAATCACTGTAAGGTGAGTTAAGATTCGCCACGGCATCTTTCCACCAAATATGTTTTTCAGCTATATACTGTGTTTCCATATCAATATACACTTTCATTCCCCGTTTATGGACTTCCCTCACAAGCGAAATATAATCTTCCATAGTACCATACTCAGCATCTATCGTTTCAAAATCATTGGCAAAATAGTTATGGTAACAATCAGCCGCATATAATGGTAGCAGCAGAATTGAAGTAACACCCAGATCTTGCAGATAGGGTAATTTTTGTTTCAAGCCATTCAGATCACCGTATTTATCACCGTTTCCATCATAAAAACTTCGCTGAAAAACATGATAGAAAATTTCCCCTTTGTTTACCGGTTTTATTTTCTGTGCCCGGCCTGAAAAACTGCACATCAGCAAGATTGAGGCTGCAAATATTTTAGTATTCATGTAAAGAAGTCTACTTTTCAATTTCATAAATTACTGCTTCAAATGGGGCATATAGTTTACTACGGGATGGTTCTGTATAGTTACTGATAAAAATATTGCTGTGAGTGACCTCAATTTCAGTATCCAAAGAAGCTTCATTTTCGGAGAAATTAAGGACTACCAATATCTTCTGCCTGCCCAAATGCCTCGTATAAGCAAAAATCTGTTTATTGTTTACATCAATCAATTGAAATTCACCATACACCAGTGTTAAATTACTTTTACGTAACTGTACCATCTTACGGAAATAATGCAGCACAGAATCTTGCCTGTCCTCCTGTTCTGCTATATTCAATATTGGATAATTCTTGTTCACCGCCAGCCAGGCTTTGCCTGTTGTAAATCCGGCTTCTGCTGTGTCGTTCCATTGCATGGGTGTCCTGCCATTATCTCGGCTGATTTTTGAATGCGATTTTAAGAATCCTTCGTAATCTTTACTTTTTGTTTTTAGCTGATTGTAATAGTTAATGGTATAAACATCCTGGTAATTTTCAATACTTACATGATTGGTATTCACCATCCCGATTTCATCTCCATTATATATATAGGGTGTAGCCCTCAAGCTTAATAAAAATGTGTGCAGCATTTTTGCAGAAAGATCTCTGTATAATTCGCTGTCATTTCCAAAGCGGCTTGTCATCCGGCTCATATCATGATTGCCCAGGTAAACAGTACCCCATCCTTTTTCTTTAAATACTTTATCCCACCTGTCAAATATCTTTTTCCATTCCACTAAATCTCTGTTATTGTCATCCGCATGCATAAAGTTTTCTTTGCTGATGCCAAAACCCGTATGATCAAAATGATAGAATGTTTGCAGTTCATGGCGGTCTTCATCAACAAACAATAAAGCATCATCAATACTAATGCCGGAGGCCTCACCGACATTCATACAATCATATTTAGAAAATACCTCTCTATTCATCTCTTGTAAATACTCATGTAATTTTGGCCCCTTTGCATAGTAAGGGAACCAATCACCAGCTGACAAATCTTTGGGTAATGCAGGAAAGGAAGTGTCTTTCGAAATACAGGTAATTACATCCAGGCGAAAACCATCAATGCCCTTATCCATCCAGAATTTCATCATGTCATACACTTCTTTTCTCACCTGCGGATTTTCCCAATTTAAATCAGGCTGCTTCTCACTGAAAATATGAAAGTAATAACTATGGGTGGCTTCATCATATTTCCAGGCATTGCTTTCTTTATCAAAAATACTCCAGCGATATGGGGGTTCTCCGTTCTCAGCATCCCACCAGTGATAATAATTTCTGTACGGATTATCTCTTGATTTTCTACTTTCTTTAAACCAGTAATGTTCATCGCTGGTATGATTCACCACTAAATCCATTATTAATTTGATGCCTCTTTCATGCAATCCATACAGTAACGTGTCAAAATCTTCCATACTGCCAAACAGTTTCATGATAGCCCTGTAGTCAGAAATATCATAGCCCATATCATGATTGGGAGATTCATACACCGGGTTCAGCCATACCACATTTATACCTAAACTTTTGATGTAATCGAGCTTATCAATGATGCCTTTTAAATCACCAATGCCATCCCCATTGGCATCTTTAAAACTCCTGGGATACAATTGGTACACCACTGCTTCTTTCCACCATTCTTTCTTAACATTAGTATCCATACTCTGTATTAACTTTTCTGTATATATTAATGATAATTTTAATTTTTTGCTTCATTTACAAATAACCAACAAACAAGAGACAACAATAAACATATTGCGCTTACCAGGAACAAGATGGAATAATCTCCAGCATCATTCACAAGTTTTGAAATACCGGGCGTCATCATTGCAGGCAAAACAAGACTGAAATTAAACAAGCCCATAAACATGCCCATCTTATTAGAATTTACCTTTTCCGTCATGATCGCAAAAACAATAGATATTACCGCAGACCAGCCAATACCACAGATAATCATGCCGAGGTAAAAAATAATTTCTTTGGTGCCGGCGATATATAATAAAAGGTAACCCACTGTCATACAGCTTATGGCAACTCTGTAAATTTTTACTTTGCCTATTTTTTTACTTAGAGGCTCTAGTAGTAAAACCGGGAGGAATGCACCTACAAAATTGAGTAATAAAAAGCCCAGCGAAAGTATATTGCCTGCTGTGTTTTCTGATGTTTGTTCTGTACCAGAAAAGAATTTAGAAAAGACATTTGCCCAAACGGTAGAAGTATCCAGGACGGTTAGCATTTTTTCTTTGATAAAAAAATAACTCATCACAAACATGCTCTGTATACCCAGCCATGAAAACGAATGTGCAAGTAATATTTTTTTAAAATCATTCTCATCGGATGGCTGCTGTTTTCCTTCCCATATTGTAAATACCCCTAGAATTACAGTTGTAATTAAGCACACATACATGAATTTGGTTTGCATATAATCCCATTCGCCATTCAGCATCATCTTATTGATTACAACAAATAAAGCAAAAGCAATAAAGCCATATAAGGGGAATAATATTTTAAACCCATCCAGAAAGAAAGAATTGCTTTTAACTTCAAATGTTACTGTTGCTACTGTTGGCAATACACGCGGCTCTTTTACAAACAATACGGGTACAATTGAGAACAACAACACTACAACTGCTGCAAAATAAACTAAGGCCATATTGCCAAAGACGACTGAAACAAAATAAGCCCCAATACCAAATGTGCCGCTTACTACCTGCATCCACGAATATCCTTTAGTACGTTCAATACCTACAGGTGTTAAATCGGCAATGATGGCCCTTGCAGGGTTGAATGTAATATTAATACTCATATCTAAAAACAATGAGATAACAATTGCTACTGAAAATATTGAGAATCCTGTTGATTTACTGATGATGTCTAATTGAGGTAACACAATAAGCATAGCAGCACCTAATATTCCTCCAATAATAATGTATGGCTTTCTTCTGCCACCTAAAAACCAGCTAGTGTCACTCATCATGCCCACAATGGGTTGTGCTATAATACCTGAAAGCGGACCAGCAAGCCACACTAATGCTACGTCTTCAATGTGCAGGTTGTATTTGGTGTTTAATATCCAGCTTAATGCAGCTACTTGTGTTGATAAGCAAAACCCCACTGCCGTAGCTGGTAAACTGATTAAAGCATAAAATGTATTCGTTAATTTTTTTTGGATGGCAAGCATGTTGCTATTTTATGTTTGTAGTGTAGCTTTGAGTCGTTGCATCATATTATAATTTATTTCCCACTGGTTGCCCAATGGCTGTTGTGTAAAAGGCATAGAAGGCATATAAGGGGCAGGGCCAAACTCCGGGGTTATAGAAAAGTTCTTACTGCTATTTTCTTTTCTGTGATCTATGATTTGCTGCCACCATTTTTCAAATAACGTGAAGTGATTTTCCCATTCAGGCGCAAAAGGGTTATTCACCTGTGGTGCCTGTTCATGCCCAACTCTTGCATGAATATGTGATACATGTGGAATGATTTGCTGAATAATTTCTTCCTGCCCATCCAGCATGCTTTCTGATACTGTACAAAAATGTGAGAAATCACCAACTAGTTCCAGTTCAGGAAATTTTTTAAGATATGGAACTAATGAGGCTGCATGAAAAGAAAATCTGCCACGATGTGTTTCATGCAAAATACGTACTCCTGATTTATGGCAGATATTTAAAACGGCTTCAATCACTTTGCAATTATCATCAAAGGAATAATAATCCTTGCCGGTATGCGAGTTGATGAAAGTGGGTTGATAAGTTAGCAGCTCAGTAAAATTCTTTTTCATCTTACTGACGTATTCGTCAACCGTATCATTGTTTGGAGCAGTATGCTGCTGTATAATGAAAATAAATTCAGGGTTTTTATTCAGAACAACTCCAATTTCTTCAATAAATCGTTCAGTGAAATGATCAGTTGGTGGCGGCAAAAATATTTCAATACCTTCATACCCCGCAGACAATACTTTGTCGATAAATGCTTTAGGTTTTTCTTTTTCAGCACCCCAATAGGTACAACAGTATTTTATTTGCAAAACATTAATTTTGAAAGATGATAGGATTCAGTGGAGTATCAATCACTTCACCCACTTTAGCGCCGGGGCACCAGGTATTCCAATCGTTAATTTGATTTTTGTTGTCGGGATTTTTCAATATCATTTCTTTATCCATATAAATTACAGTCATCACTTTCCGCATTTGTTCTGTGGTGTTGGCGCCTGCACGGTGAAACACCCACCCGCTGTGAAAGCTTACTTCACCCATATCAAAAGCTTCAGCCACATGTTTAAAATCGGTAACTCTTAATCTTTGCTGAATGGCCGCTTCACTTTCATCGCTTATTTCTAAATCCCTTCCTTCTACTATTTGATGGCTTCCTGCACTGAATTCTAATGGACCTAACTCTAATGGGGTATTCTGCAACGGAATCCATGCAGTAACGGTTTTGTCTGTTTCTAAAGGCCAATAATATTGGTCAGCATGCCAAGGAGTAATACCGCCGCCGCCTTCTTTAAACAAGGCCTGGTCGTGATAAATGCGTACACCTTTCACCTGCATCAAATCACATGCAATTTGAGCCAACCGTTTGCTGAAAACAAATTCTTTAACCACTTCGTCTTCCTTCCATAAATTAAATGATTGCAAGAAAGCTTTCCCATAGGTACTGCGCTCTTCCAGCGGTTTGATTTCTTTATTCATGAAATCCACACATTTGCTGATGGCATCATTAAAAAAAGAAATAGTGGCTTCATCAAACACCTGTTTCAGTTTGATGTAACGGTATTGCTTGTAAAATTCAATTTGCTCATTAGTCAGCTGATAAGACAGATCAATCGACGTCTTTATTGTTAAGGGGATTGTTGACATAAAGTTTGATTTAACTATAAAATTATCTGGTATATCTGATGATGAGTGACACTGTATATACCAGTTATTACACTATATTGACTAAAACATGTAATTTCATGGAATATTTAGAATAAATAG
>JBILMJ010000010.1:0-95159 GCA_044375575.1 Steroidobacteraceae bacterium
TACCGTTTTGCGCCAAAGTGGCGAGCTCTCTCATACGAACGAGAATATCCTCGATCTCATCAGCTGCACCGTCATAAGTCGCAATCATCGAAATACCATCGTTCGCATTTCGAACAGCCTGATTCAGGCTGGAAATCTGCGCCTTCATACGGGTCACAACGGACATGCCGGCAGCGTCGTCCTTCGCACCATTAATTCGCTTGCCCGATGACAAGCGTTCCATGGCTCGCTCAAGGTCCGCGCGAGTCGCGTCTAAACTTCTCGCTGCTGAGATTGATGAAATGTTTGTGTTGATTACAACGCCCATCGTGGTGCTCCAGTCAGTAAAACCTTAATTACCTGATAAGTTTGGGGTTCTTTCCTTCGCGCTGGATCTAAGTCGTCCTAAAAACGGAAACCTTTAACTTACAACCCGAATTTTCATGTAAGTGACTGAATCGCTTATGAATTACTAGTCCGCTCAACAGGGGAGTCGACTCAAAGCCAGAACCTTTAAACAAGCTGACAAGGTGCCCCTTCCCCCGCGAGCGTCAGGACAGCAAACCCTTAGCAAGCGCACGACAAACGGGGGGGGGTGTTGGCAAAGTTGGTTTTTCAAACAACTCAGCGCTTTGGGTAGGGTAATTCGTTGTGGAGACGACTTTTTTCTGTCGGCGAGCTATCGGTAATCTGAAGGTCTGACGCGCGGCGGCTCGATATTGGGGTCCATGTTCCGGAAAAAGTTTTTGCGCAGCTATTTTCGCAAGAAACAAGTCAAACTCGAACAAGCCTCCGGTATAACCGGGAGAGCCGTTTCAGCTTCACGGAGATGAACGCAGAGCTCACGCACGCATGGACTGCCCTCTCTCGATAGGTACAGCCATACTGCTTGGCTCGTCGCTATCGCAGCGATGCCCGGCTAGGACGAACCCGCTTCAGCCCACGAGTTCAGAACCTTAACGAGCTACTCAAAGAAAATCTCTTTCACTTGTAAAGGCAAAATCTTCGCCCCTCGCCATTAGCCAAATCACCGGAGGACGCGGACCACACGGCGGCCTGAGTTCGTCATCGCGGCTCAGTCATTGGCCATGTTTTACGCTACACTGGAGATGTAACAGGGTGCATTATCCGGAGGCGGCGTGAAGAGCTCTATTGCAATCGTGATTTCATTTTATTTGCCGCGATCTTCTGACAATCTCCATCAATTGCTTTCTAGCCTTAATGAGTTTAGGGAGCAAGGCTCTGTTGTTATTAACAGCGATGAGGCGCGAGAGAATTCAAAGGTTGGTTTATTGTCAGGATGGCGCACTCTGACAGTTCCAAATCGCGGGATGAATATTGGCGCTTGGCAGCAGGGATTTTTGGCTAGGCCCGATGAGGATTTTTATTTTTTTTTCCAAGACGAATGCTTTATAAAAAAGACGGGCTATATTGAAGCCTGTCTTGAACGCTTTAATTTAAATCAGAAGCTCGGCATGCTTGGCGAAAGTCTAAATCGAAAATGGGACCATTCCTGGGCCGAAATGCAAAACAGCAGTTTGAACTGGAGCGATGAAAACCACCAACTGAATGGTAAAGTCTTACCCCGAGTAGATTACTATTTGATTACGCTGAAACGAATGGGGATTGATCCCGGCGCCAGCGCTCTACATTTGCGTTCGCTATGCTGGGCCTTCCGCGGAAGCTTGCTGCGAGCCGTCGGAGGGTTCCCAATCGGCCTCAGCAAAGGGGAGTGCATAGCCGCCGAGATTGGAGTGTCTCGAAAAGTGCTCCAGCTGGGTTACGAGTTTGATCAGCTGCGTCCTACACCCTTCGCGTATGTCGGTCATCGCGAGTGGAAACCCGATGGTTCTTCTAAACATAAATAATTGCTACTAACGCCGATTGAGAGATAAAGCATATCGGGGTACCACTTTGCGATAATTTTCGACTAACCTATAGAGCTTCATCGAGCTATTAGAAATCAAGGGGTCGCCTCCATAAAAGGCGCAAGGAATTTTCGAGGTTCATAAATCGCTGCTCATTTCAAAATCAAACAGCCGAAGCGAAATTTATTTTGTAGATAATTTGGCACACAGCCGTCGAATGTTTCACAATGAAGTCCTCGCTCGGCTGCGATTTCGGCAAACCAGTCTCGGTCATAGTACGTATGACGCAGGCCAAGATATTTTTTTTCGTACTCTTCAGGGGAAAAGATGTCTCGCCGAAAGCGCTCAGCCTGGCTCTTGGTCTTGAAATCGGGGACTTCGAGCACACAGACCGAGTGTCTTGCCTTGTCGAGCATCCTCGAGAGAACCTCGCGAGCATAGTCGAGGCTGAAGTATTGGAAAACACTGTTGGAGATGACGCAATCGTACGGTGTTTCGGGGTTTATCTTTGTGGCTTCTATGCATTGAAAATCACTATTCGGAAAGACTCTCTGCGCCGTTTTTATTAAACCGATTCCGTAGTCATTTCCCCCTACTTTTAGGGAAGCGTGCTCGCACAGAGCGTATAGAAATGCTCCACTGCCGCAGCCAACCTCGTAGACCGAGTCGCCATCCTTCAGGCCAATTATGTCTGTCACTCTGCCCGCATACTCGCGCCAGTCATCAAGTTCAATCTTGCCTGCGCCGCTATCAAATCCGTCAAGAGTAATTAGATCTTGGAGACGAATTGCGTTAGATGTATCCGCGTTACGCCGATTCCATATTTCGTACCACCTGTCCTGCATTATCTATTCCTTATTCAGGTATAAGTTTGATATTGCTTTTAGTACCCGACCTCGCAACTGTGAGCTGCTTACTCCGTTTGTTCGCGGTAGCACCAAAAGGCGGTCCTTTGATACGAGGTTGCTGTTGTCACTACCATGGACAAGCAAGTCAATTCGATACTGATCTAAAAAGGAATCGTCGATCAGCCATGGCGAAGGGACGACCTCGTCGACGAATTTGATAGCTTCGAGAACTTCACGTCGGGAGGCAAAATCGAGTTCCGGCTCGAAGCCTTTTTGGGATAGGATCTCTTCGTCAGTTGTTAGGGCAACAATGACATTCCCGTGTTCCTTCGCCGCTCGCAGCAAGCGAACATGCCCGTGATGAATGAGGGTCGCGGACATATCCACCATTACCCGCCTCACTCCACTATCTCCAGAACTGAGAGAATTTTACCTCTAGCGGCGCGACCTAAGTGTGCCTCACCCAGGTGGCAAACAACGCTTCCGCCAAGGTCCGTTCGAGGCGCATAAAGGATTGCACGCTGGTCCTTTGTGAGTATCTTGCAACGTACATGTGTGCACAGGAGCGGCTGATGCTCTCGCGAACGTGTCAGATGCCGCTCCATGCGTTTAACAAAGATGCGCTTGTTTTCGGCTACAGACTCACGGAATGCGTCGTGGTCGGCGAGCACGTTGTCCAACGAAGCTATTGCGTGATATGGCCCCGTCATCAACTTTCCAATGTGACTCTCCATACTCAAATAAAATGAGTCAACTTCGACAGTGGGCGCTTCGTGATACGCAATAAATGCCGCGCCGGTCAGCCCGAAAAGACCCTTACAGGAGCTGTACGCGATAGCATCCCCGAACTCGTGCCGGGACTCGAGACCGATCGATGCAGTGGCATCGAGCATAAGGCGCGCTGACAGCCGATCTGAGGTGGCACGCAAAGTGTCAATCGGAAGTTTCAGTCCGCAACTAGTTTCTGTGTAGCATGCGAAGACCCAATCAAACTGGCCCCCAACGTTCTGGAGTTGATCCCATTCCGCAACGCACACCTCCCTGATGTGATTAAGCCGGCGTCGTGCTGAGTTGGCTAACCACAACAGACGCTGAGAGTAAAAGCCCGACTTCACTACCAACACACGGCCGTACAGGAAGTTCAGGGCCATGACCTCAAGAGCTAGACTTGCAGAACCCTGCATCCGTACAACATTTGCATGGCCAGACATTTTTCGTAATGATTCCGTCACACGTTCCTCGACTGCAGCGTAGTCGCTGTCCCCTCTGCCAAAGCAGGGGCGAAGGCCACTGAGGTTTTCCGTTAGGAGTGAAGCAGGACCAGCCGTAAATAGAAGTTTACCCGCATTCCGACCTTCGACGAAGTCAGCCATCGATTCCGTTTTCATACGCGTTGCCGCCTCTCAAAAATTTCATGAAATCGGTCTTGTTCTGGACGGGGTGACGGTCGGGACGTCCTAGGTCTTTACGTGCACCCTGCTTACAACGAACCTCTAGTAGGGCGCTACCACCTAAGTTGAGCATGCGAGCAAGTTTTTCACGCAAGTCGTCTCGGCCGATCGCAAAATCTGTATAACGGTAGCCGAAGGCGTCAGCAATGCGATCAAAACGAAGTACGTTCCCTTTTGTAGGTTGCCCACCGACGGAGTCGTGCGCCTCATTATTAAGAACAATGTGAAGGAGGTTCGGACAGTCAGCACTTACAGCTAAGGCGCCAGCGTGCATGAGCACGGCACCATCACCGTCGATACAAACAACCGTGCGGTGGGGACACGCCAGCGCTATTCCCGCCGCAATTTGACCAGCATGCCCCATGCCACCGACCGTAAGGAAATCACGCTGATGTCCTGCCCCGACTTGTTTTCTAAGTTCAAAAACCTCCCGCGACGCCATACCAGTTGTCGACACGACGGCCGCATCGGCTGGGAGAAGATCAAGTACCTGCTGAATTGCCTCTTCTCTGCTGAGCTCAAGCCCCTTCTGAAGTGATTTTTCAAGACTGAAACGCGTGAAAGTATTTTTCCTTACAACGAGCGCGACCGGCCCAGAGCGTGCGAGCGCATCGGTAACAGCATGCTGAAGAATGGTTTCAATTTCACTCGTGTCGGCGTCAAGTATTTGATACGGAATATCGAGTAGATCAAGCTGAGAAAGCGTTACCTGTCCTTGCTTGACGTGTTGCGGTTCATCTTGAGCCTCGGCCTCGCCCTCCATTAACTCACCGCGCCAACCAATCATCAACACCAACGGAATTGCATACACTTGCGTATCCGCGAGCGACGTCACAGGATTAAGGGCATTTCCGACGCCCGAGTTCTGTAAATATACGAGCGCAGGACGAGCGGTCGCAAGGTAATGCCCGATTGCCAAGCCCACGGCGGAACCTTCATTTGTTGCGACTATATGTCTTTCTGACCCAAACTTGGCGGTAATGCATGCGCAGACGTCCTTGAGCAACGAATCCGGCACTCCAGTTATAAACCGGATTCCAGCTTTTTCTAAGCCATAGATGAAATTCTCGGTATGAATCATTTTGTGCCGGGGATAAGTTCAAGAATCTCGTTGATACTGATCAATCGATCGTCAACTTCAGCCGTCCGTCCATTACGCAGAATCTCGTCTGCCACCCACTTCATTGCTGGATAGGCGGCCCTCATGAGGTGATTTGCGTAAATGACTATATTGAAGCCCCGAGCAGAAAGCTCTTCTTCAGTAGCAGCATTGTAACTGGTCGGCACACTTACGAGTGGAATATGAGGAAAATCGCCGCGGAAGATTCGCGCAAACTCGTAGACTTCGCTCGGATCCTTACGCCTGCTATGGATCATAATCCCGTCAACCCCGGCTTCGACATAGGCTTGCGCTCGTAACACCGCGTCTCTCATACCTTTATCGAGAATAAGACTTTCAATTCGCGCGATCACCATAAAATCGGAACTGATACGACTTTCTCGACCGGCTCGAATTTTCTCACAAAATCGACCAATTTCCTCTTGAGTCTGCGAAACCTCAGTGCCGAAAAGTGAGTTTTTTTTCAGGCCGGTTTTATCTTCAATAATTACCGAAGAAATACCTAAACGCTCAATTGTACGAACATTAATCTCGAAGTGCTCTGGCTTGCCGCCCGTATCAAGGTCCATGATGAGCGGCTTTGTAGTTACTTCAAATATATTATTAATGTTACTGAGACGGCTCGATATATCAAGCGCCTCGATGTCAGGCTTTCCCATCTCAGTGGAGTCGGTTAGCGAACTAGACCAAAACCCATCAAACTGCTTTAACTTCCCATCCACTTCACGGTTTGCATTTTCTACAATCAACGCTGAAATAGGACTGTGCGCCTCTAGGAATCGGGTGATCGGTTTCGACCGTAACAACCTTTTTAACGTCCCTTTTCTTATCTCTGGCGTTGTGCCGAACGAAAGAATTTTCTCCACTAAGCTACTTGACGAAACGTCTTTGGTGTACGGAATCTCTATCAGTTTTCCGCCGTACTCAGCCAGAGCCTCAAGCGCCTTATCTCGATACGGAGCTAACGGGCCGTCAAGCCAGTCGTCCCCGTGAATCATAAAATCTGGGCGGTATTTCCTGATGTTAGGAGCGTAGTCCCATTCGTTCTGAATAACGACTCTCGAAACACCGACGATGTTTTCGAGTATTCTTTTTCGATATTCAAATTTCAAATAGGGAAGCCGCTTGTAATCAGCAAGAGCTTCGTCGGTCAACAGGCCGATAATTAACTCCCCGTATTCTCTTGCACGCTCGATAATATTAATGTGCCCATGATGAAAAATATCTACCGTCATACCTAAATATATTTTAGTCATCCGCGTTTCTCGTGTGGATCAGAATCTTTTATAGTAACGCTATCTTTAAATTTTAAATATTTTTACTAGCGATTTTAAAATATTTGCCTCGTCCCTCAATTAGCGGAAAAGCAGTTTTTTAAATCGATGGAACCTTCAATCCGCTTTAGCATGGTAAGCTACTTTCCGAGTAAAATACCGGCTACGGCTGCATCTGGCTCGTTTATTTTTTTGAAAGAAAATTTTCGCTTGGCTGGCGCCACTCATCTTTTTAAGCGCCTGATGAGGCCGGCTTCGTAATTATTATTTTTAACTAATTCTCGTCCAGCCATACATCTGACAGTTAGCCGTTGATATAATATCGATAAATTTAGCGAAAATTTTTTCCGGCTAAATGAAGGCAAGCTGATGCATACGAAAGACAGCCTTATTCTATAAATTCCGAGGGTCAATTCATTTCTTTTTCGAAACTCTATTTTAGTTTCAACTTGTTCTAGCTGGCAACTCAGGCGACGTCATAGCTTCGGACTCTAATAATCGTCGATAAGTTGGATGTGTGGCATTTGACTGCATCGCCGACCGCGAGAGCGCGAATATCGTTGCATAAACCTACTTCTCCAATTCGGATATTACCTGGCGAGCGTGATCAAGCCGTTTTGCGGGAAAATCCTTTTTGCTTCCGTCAAAAATTTTTCGTCTCCAGTCTTGCGCCGCCTCGGTTATTTTTAATCGTCGGCGCGGTCACGTTTAAACCCCCGTTTTTCACCGGGCCTACGAACTAACCCGACCTCGAGGCGCATAGGCACAAAACTCCATACCAACTCTCAAAACAATATATTTTCAAAAGCCCGCGCTCTAATAGCGATTGCCTAAACTTTCACGACCGAGCTCGCGCATCGCTTCGAGTCAAATTGACAATACAACCAACTCCGCCCGGCCTTATTTTATAGCCGCATAACTCACTTAAGCGTAACACGTGCACGGAGCGCCGCAACCATTAATTAGCCCTTCGGCGAGCCTGGTTCCCCCGGAGGCCCCAGCAATCCTGAGCGGTACTGTTCGACTTTCGTTCCTTGATAAGATCTCTTTCAGTCTAAAAACCCCCTAGACTTTATACTTGACGAGGTAACGGTGCACTCGGAAAACCGTATTTATAAAACTCGAATCTGACACCGCAGATTTAAACTTAACTTGGGGCCCTATCGTGACGCCCTACCCAAATGACAATCTCTGTTTTTAAAACAGCCTTCTGAATAGCTTGGGATCTTCTAAGTTGAGCTGAGTGATTAGCTTAATCCGGGCGGCTCGCGTAACGGCGTCAAGTTAGACGGCTCGACTAACGCGACGCCCGACTGAAACTGCTTTTCTAAATTATTGGCCTCTACTATGTCATCGGGTGTTAGTTCCAGCCCCAGAATATTTGCAATAACGCCAACGATTTCGGGCGCCTGGATCGTCGGCTTACTGAAGTGTCGCGTTCGAATAATGTGTTTAGCATTTCGGTTTAGCACCCAACTTAATGGTACAGGACGGTTGGCCTGCCACTCCAAATCAAACGCATGAATAGTTTCACCAAGTACAATATTTTGCGGTCCACAGTCGAGTGCAGAGCCTTCAATAGTTACGGAGTCCAGTCGACGTCCGCGCAGGTTCGTCAAGGTCAACTGGTTACCGCTCAGGCGGCAATTGATCTTGAAGCTGTGTAGAAGGAAGGCGGTCCAAGTCTCCAGCAAGTACACTAAGCGATCACCGTCACTTTTCTTTAACGCCTTTGAAATTTCAACACCCATTAATCGGCCGGGGAAATACTTAGAACTTCCGTTGTCAATTATCTGGCGGATTTGTATCAAGTCCCCCGATTCGGTGGTCACAAAGATTGGACGATCAGTAACCGCCCCGTCTGGCAACAGGGGACTCTTAAGGACCTTTAGTTGACCATGACCGTCGGTCACGAAACATGTGTGTGTACACAAATCACGCTTCCGATCTACAGAAAAATAGTGCGCGAGAACATTCGGGTCAAAACCATCTTGTTGTTCATCGTATCGGCAGGCGATCAAAAACGAGTTGGCCAAATCGATCATTAACCCATTTTTTCGAAGCGATCCCAAAACCAGAGATTCATCAAACATGCGATCATTCTTTCCACGGTAATCCAGGCTTCGTGAGTAATGCAGCATCTCTTCAGCACGAAAATTTCGATTCGCACTTATATTTTCGCTATATATTACCTTCGGCAATTTGTAGTCAGGAAAAGCCGCGAAAAACTTGCAATTAACAAAACCAGCGTCGGCTAACATGTCAGCTAATTCTGCACGACCCCAGGTCGTGATGTCGTTATCAGAGTAGAGGTCCTGCGGACCATAGAACCGTTTTCCGTTATGATCTTCGCCAGCGCCATTCAGATATTTGATCCCAAGCTTATTTTCGATTGCGACGAGCAAATTGCCGTTCGGCTTCATGTAACGTCGGGCAAGATCAAGATACTCCCGCTGACGATTACCGGAGCTGGCATACTTCTGCGAGTACTCCAAGACGCCGATCATTAAAACCCAGTCGTACTTTTCAGCAATGTTCAGCGATAGGAAATTATCGACGACTACGCGTACATTTTTAAATCCCTCGCAGCGCTTCGCCGCAATAGCTGCGCGCGACAGCTCGGCCTCCACTGACGTTACTTCGGCACCAATTTCTGCTAAGTAGCGCGTGATTGATCCACAGCCGCTGCCAAGTTCCAAGACACGGTCGCCACGCTTGATGTCGAACGGTCGCAGCACCAAGTGTCGCTTGCGCGAGAAGTGGTACTCACTTGGCCAATCAACCATGTGCCTGACCAGGTCAGACGAGAATGTGGAGCGGTCGTCCACGGCTTGAATTAACCGTATAAGCTTATCTTCGCCCCCATCACGATAGCCAATACTGCGGGTACCCGGCCTGGTGTAGACACCGAGCCGCTCGTCCAAAACATAACAGGGATCGTCGGGGCTAGTTGATGAGTCGGAATTTGTCATTATCTATTCCTTTATTAGATAAGCTGGCCGCGCCGCAAATGGGAATTTCTTGATCTTTACGTCTCTATTCGAAAAAAATTTATCTATGGCATATGTGTCACCGTGATAGCTTTTTCCAGAAGTTCCCTCTCCTGAATAATTGTCCAACAAAATTACTCCACCACGAGAAACACGATCGTAGAGGTGTTCCAGCACAGCCAGTGTTGGCTCGACGAAATCGATGTCCACATTCAGCAAACAAATTTTTAGGCCTTGATTCTGCATTGCATAGTCAGGAACCGTGATGGTGGCATCACCAGCCACGATTTCGAAGTTTGTTATGCCCTTATGTTTCAGTGTAGCGGTCAATTGATCGGCTGAAATTGACGAGCTACCCGCTGTTTCTATCCAGTGGTTCCTCTGGGCTTTATCTTGCTCAAAACTTGTATCGGGAAAATCATCGCTAAAAACATCGAAGGCGATTAATTTCGCGGAGAAATTTCCGCCAAGAATCTGGCGCATCAATGCAAAACGGACAAAGCTCGTGCCTTTGAAAACACCGCACTCGACGATTGCTCCCGGCACATTACTGGCTAGTTTCATTGCCTCCCAATGCACCAAGAATTTTGATAGTCGTTCTTCATTCATCATCAGATGAAAATTAGTTTCGGCGTCATACATCGCTTGCGTCGAAAAGTCTGGTAACTGAATCATGCGTTTTCCCTTTTTTAATTTTAGTCATTTATTGCGAAAGCCGAGTCTTGCCCGGAGAGAGTAGCCAGTCGCATTAACTCTGGATACTTCTTCAATCCATTCACGATAATCTTAGGGATATGCGTTGGCCAAACATCAACGATAAGCACAATTCGACGGCCGCGAGAAAGATGTTCAACTTCGTGGACGATGGAGTCATTGAATCCGAAGGCTTTGCCCTCGGTCCAGGACTTCCACCGTCTGCCTATCCTTATTCTTGAAATACCGTCGGGAGGTACTTTGAGCGCTAAGTGATATCGGTGCCTAAGCGAGGTCGAACCCCTATGTGGTGCGATCGTAGTATTCGGCTCGAGGATTGATACAAAAGCAAACCCTAAGGTTAGGTTCGGACGAAGGCTGTTGATCACCTCAGCGGTGATCGGGCAAGCGCGCCGCATAGCTACGTTCTCCGCGCCTGCCCTATCATAGAACGAGCGATATCTCCATAAACCCCCTGGGTTAGCGAGGCTATCGCTGTCTGGGAATTTAACGGACGGGTCGATGGCACCCAACACCTCAGCAGAAATGCTTGGCGCGCACTGCTCTAGCAGTCGGGTCACGGCGTCATTTTCGGTGATAGTCAAAGCATTACCAGGATAACTCCAGATTACCTCGCCCGCGTAGCCGTCGAGTCGGAGTCGTCTTATGCCATGGTTCATTGCAACTGCGTCGTACTCTCCCGCCTTAGCAGACCGTTGTAATATGCGTAACCCCTCATCCGTCGCTAGTTGCGCTAACGACCACCCCTGAAAGACTACCGTACCCAGCGCCGACTCTCTTGCGACGACAGACCTCAGCATATGATGTTGCTGCGTGATGCGAGCGATATCTTCCGGTAACGAAGCGGAATCATCCCGCCCGGCCCCCTCCGCGAACGAGTCGAGAGAGCCCTGCGGTATCGACGGTACTGAGGCCAAATTATTACTCACCTGTCTCTCCATGGCGACCATCTAGTCTTCAGATTTTTATTCCGGTAGAAATATTTTTCTAAATCGGTATAGCCTTTTTTTCTAATTTAACTGTCGACTGGCTAATGAGCGAAAAAAGCGCGTCGGAAAATGCTTCCGCAGCAACACCGGCGTTAGGTGGCATGTAGTCAGTAAACTTTTTTAGAGCTTCTTGGGTCGCCAGATATTGTTCTGGATAAGTGAGAGACTCAATAATGATCGGGAGATCGGCCATGTTTACTTTTTTTACAAACGGGAACGGAACCGAGGGCGCGCGCGGCGGATTAGTATCCGGGACTTTCCAGTCCATCACCGCGATTGGCACGCAACCAACCATAAATCCTTCGGCCATTGTCGACGATTCATCAGAGACGATGCAGTCTGTCAACGCAATCGCATCAAAGATCTTAGTTTTCGGATCGAGAAAATGAACATTGCTCCATTTTCCACGATGCATGTTAGCCATTTCCTTAACGCGTTGCAGGTGACCCATACCCTCCCAATATTGCTGTTTAATAAAGATATCTACCGGCAGATGGGTCAGCGCGCGAAGGAATTTATCCTGCTGGTTATCAAATTCCCAGGATGGCGCGTACAAAATCCGAAGCCGTGACCCCTTAAATATCGAACCAGAAACCGGCGTATGTCGCATTTTCTGAAAGGAGCTATCGGATTTTGGCCATCCCAAGACGACGACGCCGTCGCGCGGCTTGCGTTCAACACACCCATACTCGTCGTACATTGATTTCCATGCTTGGTTAGGCAGCATTCCAAGCCGATAATTTCCCCACGGCTCTTTATCCCAAAATTTTGGCCAAACATTGTGCGCCTGACCCAGGTCATGCAGCATAACTACAGGATACTCAGCGAGATCAGGGCGATTCTTCTTGTGATGTCCCAGAAATAGACCGACATGAGACGGAAGAATCATTCTGCGATCAATCGTCATGCTGAGGCCGCGCCGCTGCAATGCGTTTACGATGGGCTCTAGTGACTGCTCCTCAGTCCAGTCAGTTGGATAAGCGCATAGTATGTGTCTTTTTACCATCGCTCTTTGCTCCTCAAAAATTGTCAGCTTATTGGTTGGCGCGAAGGAGGGGTTATTTGCCGCTTTGAGTCAAATATTCTTTTGAACTGTTCGTGGCGAGTTGCGCTAACAACGTCACCCAGTGTCGAGTTATCGCTGGTCTACTAAACTCGTCAATTATCGAGTTAAATTTTTTTAGTTCGTTGAGATGGCTTAAGTTTCGGTGCACTACGACAGACGGCCAGATAGGGGACACCCTGACAAAATACTTCTCGAATCGGAGGTATGACCGCATAGGCGAGGCAACCGGCACCAGCCCTAGTTGAATAGCGGTAACCAACCGATTTTCGCTAACGCCTGCCTTTCGCGGATCATTTACATCAGACGGGATGACGACGATGTCTGAGCCCGCGGCCGCGTCCTGAAGATTCGCCAAAGACCATGGGAAAATATCGATGCGAGGTAATGAAATCGTGGCCCGATGTAACTTGACCCACTCTTGAAGTAATCGGGAGCCAACTGAATCAGTAACGACTTTTAACTGACGAAGGGGCGTGACATTTAGGGACTGTTCCAGAAAATGGATTAAATACTGAATATTAGTACAAGACCCAAACCATAAAGCACGCCACGGCGGGAGACCTGGCAAGCGCGGCTTTTGTGGATCTATCTCGCACGGATCGGGAATTTCAACTACATCGCCAACCCATAGTTCCCTAATAAGCTGACTCATAGCCACGGACGGAGTTACAAGTTTATCGGCGTAAGGCAGCACGTTCTTATAGAAGGCGGTCATCACACCGTCGAATCCGCAGTAATGATCGGTGTAGTCAATAATCACGCGACATCCGGAGGCGTGTAAGTTCTTGATATACCTAAGCCAAAGGTGTCCACGGGAATCAACTAGGTTCCCACCGATCTTGCCAACATAAATAACGTCTGGTCGAGCATCGAAGCGCTCACCTAAAGTCAATCGCCAGCCCAATTCTTGCGCAGCGCGCGCAACCAACGCGCTACGCATTCGAACGCTCGCGAGAGAGTTTTTCTCAAGGGAGGTAATTGATTCGTGAGAATTCGGCACTAGGACGTGCAAGTGTTTTTTTTGCGGAATGTTCATCAAGACTTAAGCCGTGATCACTCAACCCGCTGCGTGATGCATGGCGGCGCGAGCTGATTTAACGACGATTGACTTGTCGATCGGCGCGCTCAACACATCGGCGCACTTTCGCCATGCCTCTCCGTACTCCACTTTTTGATACTCCTCAAACCACGGCCCTCCTCGCGTGAAATGCACGGCGGTGGGGTCTTCGCAATCCGCAGCGGTGTGCCAGCCCTCGAGATAATTCCAGGTGACGGGCAGTGAGCCGATCGCATCGTCGGTGAGCCAGTTGAAGCGATGCAGGTAAAGACCGGACTCGCTGTTTACCACATCGGGGGTCAAGGTCTGCACCTGCTCGTGACCGCAGTTGATGAACATAAAGCTCGACCAATTCTTTCGCGGATACTGTGTCTGCTTCTGGCCGTCCATCTTCACGGTTTCTTTGGGGACGTAGTCGTGTTTCACGCAGTAAAGCGCTTTCGAGGGGTCTCGGTAATCGAGAAGCCCGGCGATGTCTTTGCGGAACAGGAAGTCGCAATCGACGAACACCGCCCAGCCGGTGTAGCCGGCGAGGTAAGGCGTCAAAAAGCGGGTGAACGAAAACTCCGTCGACGACAGCGCATCGGGTCCGCGCCAGTACAGGCCTCGCGCCCGAAGATCATCCTGCTTGATGGGAATGATCTGTAGCGGGATCGAGCTGTGCTGTTCGAGCGAGCGCTTGCACACCTGATAGGCAATGTCCTCGCGGCTGTCCCAGCCGACATAAACACGAAGCGGTTTCATGGGTGGATCTCCTGCGGTTTTTGCGCAAGGGCTGCGGCGACACCGGCGTACAAGTCCGCGGTTTCGGCAGCCTGCTGTTCGGCCTCTTCGATCAAGCTGAGCAGGCGTTGCGGCACATCGATGGTCGTGCGCTTCGCTTGCTCGTCGAGCTCGGTCAACTGTTTGTTGAGCAGCAGCGACACCTCCGGGCAGGCCGAGGCGCGCTTGACGACTCCGCCGTACATCGAAAGGTCGGTCGCCGGCTTCTTTCGCGCGGCACCGATGGCACGCGCGCAAGCCTTGCGCAGCGCACGAAGTCGGTCGATTTTCTTTCGCAGTCGACCAGCGAGTCCGCGGTTGATTCGGTTGGGCGCAACCAGGTGCGGGGCGCCTTCGGTCACGGAAATCGCACAACCCACTGCAGGCGAGGCACGATGCACCGCCGCCTCGACGAACTCTGCGCCTTCGATCCGCGCACCGTTCGGAGCGAGGTTGAAAAACTTCGCCTCTGGCTCGTGACGCTGCCAGTCGCGAAGGAACTCTTCGGTCCATAGGCGATAGGCATCGAGCTCGAGCGTTGTCGCAAGTTGCGAGCCATCGTTGGCAGTCGCCTGAATCAGGATGCCCTTGCGTGCGCGCTGATCGAGCGGTTGACGCAGATAGCTGCGCTTGTCGGGCGCCAAGGTGAGTTTGTCGCCGGTGCCCGAGCCATCGGCATAGAGGCGATCGTCCGGGAATCCGAAATCCGCGCCGATGATCGTGACTTCGGTACAGCCGAGCAGCTTGGCGATCTGCAACCCAGTGTGGAATACGCTGCCGCCCGTCGGAATCGTCGGCAACTTCACCTTGCCGAACACCTCGGAGAGGATCCGCGTGCCATCGCCCGCGAAGTACGGAAGGATCGGTCGATCAACGCGCGCCAACACTTCCGGCCACACCGACACTTCTGCGACGAAGCCGGCGATGCCGGAAAGATCGACACCCTCGATGTGCCGAACCTGCTGGTTCGGATCGAGCATCGCGACGAAATCCGGCGTAATACCGTGCTTGGAAAGCGACTTCAGCGCCTTGTAAGCACAGATGATCACAGGCTTCGGCGTCTGCGCCTTGATCCATTCGATATGAGTATCGAGCGAGGGACCTGCGCCGATAACGATCGCACCCGATCCCTTGAGTGCATTGACGAGCTTCATCGAGTCGCGTCCGTGACGAACGAGACTCGGAAGATTTCGGATGAACTGCTTCGCCCAGCTCGCACCGAGAGCGTTGATGGTGTTTCGGTTGATCATCACCTTGCGCAAACGGGCGTCCAGCGCCTCCCGAATCGACATTGGGCAATGCACGTCGATGCCCCACAGGCACCACACTCGCTGAGGACGGCAGATCGAAAGCTCAGGCAACTGGGTCAAGGCCTGATCGGTTTTTCGAACGTCGATCGTGTCCGGATCCTCTGCCGTTTCGTCCCTCAACTCGTCCCATCGAAGAATTCGGATGCACTCACGCTCACGCAGAGCATCGGCGATCTCCTCGCTCTGCTCCCCTGCAACGACATAAATGTCGTAGCGCGGATCGGCGGATACTTCGAGCGCTTTGTCGACGTACTGCGCGATCGGCGTCAGTGACGGTCGTTCCGCCGTCTGCAACCACTCCATGATGAGTTGCTCGTTCGATCGGATAGCAACCAGAAGCTCGACGAAGGCGAGCGTGGCGTGAATGGCTCCACGATCAACATCTCTCGGGTCGTTCTGCTGCTCGAACGGCTTGGTCCCCTGGAACATCGCCCGCGCGGTGCGCAGCACGACCAGTTGATGGCCGATGGCCGTGTCTTCGGCCCCGTCGACGATCAACTGCATGAGCGCACTCTGTGCGCCATGGTAAGCACGCGCCGCCGCGAGCTTTTCGTTCAAGGCCGCCGAGGCGGACTTGAGGTACTCCGCCAAGCCGGCAACTTCCGGCATCGGCGCGAGATCTTTGACGTGATCGTTCATGATGGATGACTCCTTAGCGGTTGCTCGCGCTCGAGCGGCGAGCCATGCGGCGCGCGGCATTAGCGTACAACGCCGCCACCTTGGTGGCCTCTTCACTTGCGACCTCGGCGAGCTCACGCAAACGCTCGGGCACATCGACGGTAGAGCGACGGACCTGATCGTCGATCACCTGCAATCGACGGGTCAGCACCAACGACACCTCGGGGCAAGCGACCGCCTGCTCCGCGACGCGTCCGTAAAGCTTCATGTCACTGGCCTTGCCGTCACGCGCTGCAGCGACCGCCCTATCACAGGTCTTTCCAAGTTGCCGTAACGCCTTCGCTTTGCTGCGCAGGCGCGCGGTGATCGAGCTCTTGCCCGACGTGTCGGGCATCAGCGGCGCGAGGCCAGCGACCACCGACTTCGCGTCGGCCGCAAGCTCGGAAGCCACGTGCTGGGCCGGGTGCTCGATGAACTCGGCACCCTCAACTCGCGCGCCCGTGCGCGAGAGGTTGAAGACGTCGAACTTCAGGCCACTGCGATGACAGTCGCGGATGAACTGCTCGGTCCAGCCACGGTAGTGATCGAGTTCGATGGTGCTCGGGATGACGCCGCCGTCGTTGGCGAGCGCGCCGATCAGGAGTCCCGAACGGCCGTTGCCATCTTTGGCCCGACGCACATAACTGCGACGGTCGTCCGACAGCATCAACTCATCACCGACGCCCGCGCCGGTCGCGTAGAGCTGATCCGATGGGAATCCGAAATCGACGCCGGCGAGCGAGACCCGGCTGCAACCCATGATACGGGCCGCCTGCAGCGCAACATGCATCACGCTGCCGCCCGAGCGAATCATGGGAATCTCGGTGTCACCGAAGGCCTTGATGAGGCTCTCGGTATCCTTGCCCGAACAATACGGAAGGACCGGAACATCGCTCTGACCGAGGGACTCGGGGTTCACCGCGATCTCCGTGATGATGCCTGCAACGCCACTCAGGTCGACATCTGCCAAATGGTGGGCGCCCTGCTTCGGATCGAGCATGACGATGAAGTCCGGCGTCACGCCGCCGCGCACCAGCGCCTTGACGGCTTTGTACGAGCAGAGCACCACCGGTCGAACTTTCTGATCACGAATCCAGGCCACCGACTCATCGAGCGAAGGACCCGCTCCGACGACGACCGCGCCGCATCCAGCGAAGGCGTTCTGCAACCCGCGGATGTCCTTGCCCCGCTGCGCAAGCGTCGGAATGTTCGCGATGAACTGCTGCGCCCAGCGCTCACCAAGGCTGCCAACGGTGTTGCGATTCATGAAGGCTTTTCGCATGCGCTCATCGAGTGCGGACTTCGCCGACTCGGGGCACTGCGCGCCGGGGCCCCACAGCAACCACACCCGACCCGGACGGCAGATCGAAAGGTCGTGGATCGACTCCAAGGCCGCATCCGTACGAGCGATATCGAGTTGCGACGAATCGTCGTCGCGGGCAAGACCCGACCACTCGAGCACGCGAACGTAACCGCGGTCACGCAGGGTGGCTGCGACCATCGTCGCCTCGTCACCGGCGACGACGAAGATGTCGTGGCGCGGATCGGCGTCGATGCCGAGCGCACGGTCTACATAATGAATCACCGTGGGGACGCCCTCGCGCTCCGACGAGGCGAGCCAGTCGCCGATCAGCTTCTCGGTCTGCTTGATGACGGCGAGCAAGCGAAGGAACTCCGCCGTGTCCTCGATCAAGCGCGGCGTCAGATCCTCTTCGAATCGCGTCGCCATCGGGTTCGTGCTGTTGAGCATCGCACCAGTCGTACGCACTACGTCGAGTCCATGCGTGACCACATGCGACGGACGCCCATCGACGATGGCCTGCATAAGCGCCTGTTGGGCATAGCCGTAGCCACGCGCAGCCGCGAGTTTTTCGTTGAGGTCCGGCGTGGATTTGGTGATCGGCTGAGTCATGGTCATCTCTCCAGAATGAGTCGTCATGGATTAATCGTTATTTCGGTTGAAGGTGCTATCGAGGCGCTTTGAGGTCGCCTTGAATTCGGCCAGCACGGCATTGAGTGCTGAGAACTGTCGCTCGTAACGAGCCGTGATCGCTTCGATCTGCTTGTCGAGCTTGGTCTGCTCGGTCTCGATACGACTGAGTTTGTTTTGATAGGATTTTTCGACGTCGGCGACGGTTCCCGTGCTTCGCACGAGTCCGAATACGGCGATCGCCATGTCGCCAGCGAGACCGCTCGCCGATCCCGAATAGAGGTAAGGCTCCGAAGCATTATTCGAGAGGGCTTTCACGACGTCGGTCGGATTGCTCTCGAAGCTCGACTTGAACTTCGCCTCGTCGAACTGCAGCACGCCCGCGCGATCGAGCGATACGCCAATGACGCTCCAGTGGGTCGCGCTTCCGCTCGCACTCGAAGATCTCGCCGTGAGCTTGGCGCGCAGGGTGTTCTTGATCCCGCGCACCGAGGTATCGCCCTTGAGGGTCGCCGACAGATCGTTGTCTTCGATCGCCGGGCCGGTCGAGATCCCGATGAATTCCATCAGCGTGTTGTAGGCCGCGACGAAATTCTTGGCAGATGCTGCGATATCAGTCGAATCGAATGACACACCGAGCTGAACGGCGGTTGCCGAAGTGCTGTTGAGCTTCAGCGTCACGCCGTCGAGCGCGTCCGTGACGACGTTGCTCGAGCGCGTCATCGGAATGTCGTTGATCGTGAAAGCGGCATCCTGCACCGTCTGGAGCGTAGTCGGAAACAGACCGCCGAAGGTGTAGCTGCCTGCAAACGAACCCGTCGTCGCCTGCGACAAGGTGATCTGCTTGGTCGTCGCGTTGATCGCGGTTACGGTTGTGCCCGCAGGAATGCCTGTTCCCGATATCGTGCTGCCAACCCAGATGCCGTCGACGTTATCCATCTGCAGCGTGGTCGCACCGGAACTGAAGGCGCTCGGCACTCCCGTCACCGCAGGCAGAGTCGCCGTAAACGAATTGCTGGCGCCCGATGCCCCTTCGAGCACGATCTTGTAATCCGCGCCGGTGTTGACGAGCGTTGCCTTGACGCTGCTTCCCGAGGCGTTGATCGCCGAGACGATGCCAGAGACGCTGGTGTTGGCGGTGATGGCGACGGTTTTGTCGAGCGTGCCGTCGGCTTTGTAGAGCTTGATATCGTACGCAGAAGGGTTCGGCACCGTGCTGTTGCTCGCAAATCCTCCCGAGGCGATGCGCTTCGGTTGGGCGAGCGTCGTCACCTTGATCGAGTGATTTCCGGGCAAAGCCACTGCGGAACTTCCCGCTTCGGCGACGACCACACCTGAATTCGAGTTCGAGATGCTGAGCTTGTTCAGCTTGCCGACACTGCCGAGCTCTGTCGCCGCCGCCTGAAGATTCGAAAGCGCACTCTTCAATAGACCCAAGCTTGAAACGGCGACTTCCGCCTTCGTTTTGTTGGTGTCGATTTGCTTCTGGCGCGGTTCTTTGACCGCATTGACGAGATCCGTCACCAACTGCTTGGTGTCGAGATCTGCGGCGCCGAGGCTGGTGAGTACGTTTGCGGTAGTCATTGATCAGCGTCCGTTACCGCAACACTTCGAGCAGCGACAGCTGCGCCATACGAGCCATCATCGATTGGGATGCCTGTAACAACACTTCCTGCTTCTGCAGTTCGGTCAATGCGGAGGCGTAATCGAGATCACGAATCGAGGACAGCGTCTCCTGGGCGCGCAACTTGGTTTCGACGGCTTGCTCTTCGATCAATTGCAATCGCTGCTGGGTACCGCCCACCCGGGCGAGTACCGCGCTCGAATCGCTGACGAGCTGATCGACTTGGGCGAGCGCCTGGACTCGCTCCGATTCGTTGTTGGTGCCGAGCGAGGTCGAGAGGCTGTTGATGACCTCGAAGAAGCCCGTGGTCAGCGCGCCGTTCTTGACGGCCTTGAACACCGTCGGTCCGGAGACCGTGACATCCTCGTAACCGACATCGGTCACTCGCACCCGCAGCGGCGCGGCCGCGCCGGTGTACACCACCGTACCGTCGCCTTGCAGGGTGTACGGCGGTTCCGAAGAATTGATGCCTGCAAAGACGTATCGATCGTCGGCATCGCGAGTGTTCGCAATATCCACGAGCGATCGCTTGATCGAATCCACCTCTTCGGCCAGCGCCTGCCGGCGGCCCTCCCCGATCGCGGTATTGGCCGCTTGGAAGGCGACTTCTTTGAGCCGATCCATGAGTTCGCTTGCCGCCTGCAGCGCTTTGGCCTGCGCATCGACGCCGATGCGAGCACGCGAGATCGATTCGACGTCGGTGTCGAGTCGCTTCAACCGACTCTCCAGCGCCTGGATTCGGGCCACTTTGTCCGGCCCTTCCGACGGCCGCGTGAACTTCGTACCGAGCGATAGCTGAGCTTGCATCTTGGCCATTTCGGCCGAGTTGTCGCTCATCCTCTCGGTAAGCTGGCTGTAGATCATTCCGGTCGATACACGCATGGGCTATTCCGTTACAGTCGCTGCAGCAGCGCATCGAAGATGCGGCTAGCGGTTTGGATGACCTGAGCATTGGCCTGGTACGCCTGCTGATAACGCAGCAAGTCGGCGAGTTCCTCGTCGAGATTCACACCCGACACGCGCTCGCGAGCTTCTTTGGCGTAGTCACGCACCGTGCGTTGAGCGTCACGACCGATCTCGGCCTGCACGGCGAGCGCACCCACTCGGTCGACGATGTTTTCGTATTCCTGCTGTACCGTCTGATCGTTCCCCAGCAGGTCTTTTCGATCCTGGAGTCGTGCGATCGAAGCGGCCATGCGGTTGTCGCCACGCGGATCGTCGTTGGGCCGAATCGAGAATACGTCGCCCGTCGACGGCACGCCACCCAACGAGACCACCCAGTTCCCATAACTGACGGTGCGGTCCACAGGGTTCATCGCACCGCTCGCGACAGACGTTTGTGTCGCTACGTCGACGATCGAGTACGAGTTATCGCCCCCGAAACGCAGCTCGTACGATCGCTCCTCAGGTGACAGGGCGCGCGGCGGCTTGCCAGCTTCGAACGATCCAACGAGCGCCACGGCCGAAGTGACTCCAGCGCTGTCTACGCCGAAGACGAGCAGGTCTTCGGCCAGTGCGCCCTGCATCACGAATCCGGGCTTAAGGCCAAGTTGTCGGAGTGTTCCGCTAGAGGTCCCGCCCACTTCGGAATCGAAGTCGATGCTGATCGGTGCGTCGTTGAAATGAGTTTTTTCTTCGAGCCCGAGCGTATTGGCGCCCACCGAGAAGGGCTCGCCAAATCGGCCGTCGCTGTTGCGCAGCACGAGTTTTCCGTCAGTGACCATCGCCGTCACACCGAGCGAGCCGGCATTGATGCGAGCAGCCAGTGCGTTGGCGCGATCGGCAGCGGTTTCGGTATTCGCGGCGGTCCGCTGAATGACGACGCCATTGAGCGTAAGGCTCGCGTTGACCGGAATCGCCGTATCGACCACCACTTCCTGGTACGACTTGAATAACAGGCGGGGTCCATAGCTCTTCTGCTCGACGCCAAAATTATTGCTGCCGACCGAGATGGCGGCGCCGCCCGAGTCGACCAATACGATCTCCGAGCCGGAGTCGAGTGCGGAAGCATCGGTACGCTCAGCCGTCTCGAGACGCGCTTCGATCGTCGGCAGTCCACCATCGGCGTTGATCGCCGCCATGAGTCCGGAGACCGAGGCCGCGCTGAAGTTGCGGCCGTTGACCGTGATGCTGAGCGAACCCGATGTAGAGGGAGGTCGCAGGCGAACCTCGCTCTTGACCTCGGCTACGACACCCGTCGTAGCGCGTTGCGTGTTGATCGCCGCGGCATACTCGCTCACCGTATTCGGTTGACCATCGCGCGGAATCTTTGCCGAGATCGCTACGTTGTTGATGCGCAAGGCACCCGAAGCGAGCGGCGTAAAGGAATCGACGTCGATACGGTCGCTGAGCAAGGACGCTGGGGTCTGAATTTTCCCGCCGGCGCCGTTGTCTTGAGACCCTGACGTGGCAAAGACGCCGTAGGTGAAGGCCTGATCGAGATACGAATTCGTGCCCGAGCGATTGAGATAGGTCGCGGAGTACTGCGCGCCGGCGAAAAATCCATTGGCGGTCGTCACTTCGCCCGAGGCCATTTGCGGCCCAGCGAGCTGTCGTCCGTCCCGCGTGAAAATCGCGACCTCGGCATTCGAGGACTCGGAGCGGAGCAGGACGTTCTTCATTCCCGCTTCGACGACTGCGATCGGCTTGCTCGATGCCGCGAACGTCGTCGCGACCGAGCCCGGGCTCGCGCCGCGAGGCAGGACTTCCGCAATCGAGCGACCAACTACGGTGTCTCGAGGAGCGCCGAGGACGACATCCGCACTGATACCACTCAGATTCGTGAGCGATCCGGAGACGCTCAAGCGCATACCCGTGACGATTTCGTCCGGCTCGCGAATCAACGTCGAAAATGTTTGAGCGGGTCGTTGCTGCGGCGTCACGCGGAACGTGTCGCCGTTGACGGCCGTACCGTTGAACGAAAATCTCAATCCGTCGATATCGACGGTCGTCGAGCCACTCGCGGAACGGTTCGATTGCCGGTCGGTGACGACCCACTCCCCTCGTGACCCGTCATAGCGCGCGCTGTAGGCGCGGTACCCGACGGCCGCCGGATCGGTCACCTCGACGCCGAGTCGAGTGGTTCCTGCATTGGCGCCCCCGTCGACATCGAAATCGGGACCAATGTAAAAAAGGTCTCTGCCCTGACGTCCTTGAGAGTCCAGTCCCTGCCGATGCAGACGATTGACTTCGTTTCCGAAGGCGAGCGCGAGGTTATCGAGGCGGCCCGCCGCAACACCGAGCGCCTGGGATCGATACGACACCAAGCCGCCCACGATGCCGGAGCGAATCGGCGGCAACACGGTCGGACGACTTTGTGCATCGAGCACGAGCTGTACCCGACCTGGATCGATGCTATCGAACGACGCAGACAAGCTTCGGGCGTTACCGCCTTCCACGAGCGCCGCACCCGATGCGCTTTCGCCAGCGTAGACCGACGAGATCCCGTTGTCGGACAACACGACGGTGATGCCGATCTGCTCAGCGAGGTCTCCGAGGATCGAGTCGCGCTTGTCGAGGAGCTGCATGGGCTGCTCGGCGCTTGAGGCGCGATTGACCAGCTGCTTGTTGATCGAAGCGAGCTCCGACAGCAGAGAGTTGGTCTTGACGACCGCATCGTCGATGGCTTCTCGCGTCGAGCGATCGAAGTCGGCAATGGTCGAGCCGAGACTTCTGAACCGCAGCGCCACGCCATCTGCGGCGGCCACAAACCCGGCGCGGGCGCCGACGGAAGCTGGTGCGACTTCCAGTCCGCGCACCGCGCCGAAAAATTCTTCGAATGCGCCGTGCAAGCCGGCCTCGGAGCTGCCGATCGCATCCTGCAACGCCTGCAATTCGCGCAACAGCGAGTCCTGCGCCGAGAGCTCGCTCGTGGCGCGCTGCAGATTTTCTTCGGCGAATCGGTCGTAGACGCGCTGGACGCCCGCAAATCGCACACCCGAGCCAAGGCTGATGCGCGAGGTCGTATCTTGGCCGGCGGATTCGATGATCGAGCGCTGACGGACATAACCTTCCGTCTGTAAATTGGCAATGTTGTTACCGGTGGTCGCAAGCGACCGCTGGTATGCCGTTAATCCGGAGACGCCTATTCCGACGATATCGACCACGTCACTTCTCCGTCGCGCCGAATTGTCGACGTTGGAGTACGTCTACCGTGGATTCCGTCTGCTTCTTGAGTTGCTCCTCGATGAACGGGGCGAGACCGATACCGCCGGCTCGAGACATCCCGAGAGCGACCTGTTGGTCAAACATCTGCTCGTACGTTTCCATCGTGTCGGAACCGAGCAGACCACTGCGCGTAACCGACTTTCTCATCTCCTTCAACATCATGTTGAGGAACAGAGATTCGAATTGTTTGGCGACATCCGACGTCGCATCATCGGGTCGACGACCCGCCTTGGCCTTCAGATCGGCCAGCGAGTTGAAATCGAACCAGGATGATGGAGTACGAACGTCCATGATCGTCAGATCACGATCAACTCGGCCTGCAGTGCACCGGCACGCTGCAGCGCCTCGAGGATGGAGATCAGCGCCGTGGGCGACGCACCGATTTCGTTGACGGCGTTCACGATCTGGCGCAGCTCGGCACCGGGCTTGAACAGCACCATCTTCTTGTTCTCTTCGGTGACCGTGATATCCGCGTTCTGGACGGGCGTCGTCGTCCCGCCTCGCGAGAACGGCTCGGGCTGACTGACTTCGTTCGTCGCCTCGACCGTCACGGTGATGTCACCCTGGCTCACGGCAGCCGCTCGAACGCGGACGTTCGAACTGATGACGACCGTACCCGTACGTGAATTGACGACGACCCGAGCAGGAGGCTCAGCAGCATCCACATCGAGCTCCTCGAGGAGTCCGACGAACGCCACACGAGCCTCCGGCGCGGTTGGTGCTCGAACCTTGACGGAGACGGCGTCGACTGCCGCAGCGACTCCGTCACCGAACTGTGCATTGATGGCTTTCATGATTCGCGCACTCGTCGCGAAATCAGGATTGGTGAGATTGAGGGTGACGTGATCCCCCACGTTAAGAGGGCCCTCCACTTCCCGTTCGACGAGCGCTCCACCAGGAATACGCGCGGAGGTCGCCACGCCCACTGCGACCGAGCTGCCGGCCGCATCAGCCGAGAATCCCGAGGCGGCGACTGGGCCTTGGGCGACCGCGTAGGTTTCACCGTCGGGACCGCGCATCCGCGTCATCAGCAAGACGCCGCCTCGCAGGCTCTTCGCCTTGGCGATCGCGGCGACATTCACATCGATTTTCTGACCGGGCTTGGCGAAAGCCGGAAGCTCTGCGGTCACCATGACGGCGGCCACATTCTCGACTTTGAAATCCTTCACGGCGGTCGGATCGAGGTCGTAGCTCGACAGCGGGCCGTCCACCGAAGCGCCCATCCGCGCCAAGGTCTCGCGCAGGGTCTGGATCGTGAACGAGATGTCTTTTCCGTCGCCGGTGCCCTGCAGACCCACCACGAGGCCATAGCCGATGAGCTGGTTGGGTCGAGCCGCCGACAAGGCCGCGATATCTTTGATGCGTGCCGCTTCAGTTATCGAACTTGCTGCCGACAGAATGACAAGAGCCAGTGTCGATACGATTCGTGCTGCGCGTGATGCAAAAGTCATGATTCGGCTCCCTCTTTAGAACGGCCACAGACGGAGCAATGCTCGGTTCATCCAGCCAGAACGACTGGCGTCAGCCAGCTCACCTTTGGAGGCGAAGCTGATGTCCGCATCCGCCAACCTGCGCGATCGGACCGTGTTGTCGGGTTGGATATCGGAAGGTCGAACGAGGCCGGTCAAACGCACGATCTGCGTACCGCGGCCCATCTCCATCCGCTTATATCCTCGGACGACCAAAAGTCCGTTGGGTAACACTTCGGTGACGACCGCAGTGACCGAACCGGTGATGCGACCCTGCTGCTGCGCCCGGCCCTCACCGTTGGATTCGATCGCGCTTTCGGCGGGGTTGATGTCGACAGGCCAGGGAACCCCGGCCTTGTCAAAGAAACGGTTGAGCTCGGTGAGAGCGTTGCCATTTAGCGCCGTCGTCGCGGAGTTGCGCGAAGCGTTCGAGGACGCCGAAGTCGAAGCCGTCACCTGCTCTTCAATCAAAACCGTCAGCAAATCTCCAGGCTGACGCGCACGATCGAGTCCGAGCAGGCTTCCCTGTCCGGCACGCGAGAAAATCGATCCATCCGCCACAGGCGGCACAGATCGATCGTCCGCCGGGATGTACACCCGCTCCGGTGGCAAGTCTCGAACGCCGACCTCGGCGCAGGCGCCGAGCGACGTCGCGAGAAGAACGATGAGCATGACGTTTCGGATCACGGATCAACCTCAGAGGTTGTTGTTGGCGAAGCGCAGCATGCCGTCGACGGACTCGATCGCCTTCGAGTTGACCTCGTAAGCGCGTTGCGTCTCGATCATGTTGACCATTTCTTCGACCACGTTGACGTTCGAGCTCTCGAGGGCGCCCTGAATCAATTGGCCGTTGCCCTGCTGCGTCGGAATGCCGACCTGCGGAGGGCCACTCGAAGTCGTCTCACGGAACAGGTTTTCGCCGATCGCCTGAAGTCCCGAAGGATTGAGGAATCGCGCGAGCTGGACCTGTCCGATGGCCTGGGCCTGTGCTTCACCGAAGGCCTGGATCGAGACGGTTCCATCGCCCCCAATCGTGATGGTCTGGGCGTTCTGGGGAATGGCCAATTCGGGCTGCAATCGATAGCCGCTCGAGTTGACGAGAACGCCTTCGGCGGAAATCTTGAACGCACCGTCACGCGTGTAGGCGAGCGTGCCGTCCGGCTGCAAAATCTGGAAGAACCCCTCGCCGCTGATCGCGAGATCAAACGCGTTCTCGGTTTGAATGAGGTTGCCTTGGGCGTGGAGTTTCTCCGTCGACACCACTCGCGTTCCGGTGCCGAGCAAGAGCCCGGTCGGCGCAGCCGTATCTGCCGAGGTCTGCGCACCACCCTGACGGACGCTCTGATACAAGAGGTCTTCGAACGTCGCGCGATCCCGCTTGAACCCGGTCGTATTGACGTTCGCGAGATTGTTCGCGATGACCGTCATGCGCGTCTGTTGCGCATCGAGTCCCGTTTTCGCTACCCAGAGTGCTGCTTCCATTTAGAGGATTCCTCGCCTTGCGTTTTACTGGCTCAGCCGCGCCAGAGACTGGCTGCGCTCGGCGAGATCACTCGCCTGCTTGAGAACTTTGACTTGCATTTCGTAACGTCGGCTCATGCTGATCATGTCGACCATGCTGCCGAACAAATTGGCATTGCTGCCCTCGAGAACTCCCGAGGCGACAGCGGGCGTTTGTGCAGCCGGAAACGGCTGACGATCCGCCGACTCGTACAAACCATCGGTACGCAGATTGACCTTGGACGGGTCTGCCTCGACGACTTGGAGTCGTGCGAGCGGCTGGAAGATCACCGCGTCACCGCCCACCTGTTTCGTCAGGACCGTGCCATCCGGCCCGATCTTGATTTCAGCCAAGGGGGGAACCGTGATCGGCTCATTCGTATCGCTGACGAGCAACTCACCCGAACCGATCTTCAAGGCGCCGTTGACGTCGATCGACACGTCACCGCGTCGCGTATAGGCGATCTCGCCACTCTTCGACAGCACTGCGAAAAGCTGATTTCCGTTGAGCGCGACATCGAGCGGTCGCCCGGTGCTCATCATCGGCCCAGCATTCATATCCACACGCGAAGACGGCTTGACGACCGGTACGAAACGCGACGTGAAGCCGTCTCCGTCGTACCGATACGTCTCGGTGGCCGCAGCGAACGCGCGTTTGAAGCCGGCCGTGCTGACGTTCGCGATCTCGTTCGAGATCTGCTGAACGCGCTGGTCGATGAACTTCTGTCCGCTCAGCGCTGTGTAGATCAGTCTGTCCATGATGGGCGATCAGATCTCATCAACCACGAATATTGACGATGGTGCTCGTCAAGTTCGTCGCCGTTTCGATGGCCTTGGCATTGGCCTGGAAGTTTCGCTGCGCGGTGATCAGGTTGACGAGTTCCTCCGTCAGGTCGACGTTCGCTCGTTCGAGAGCACCACCCTGAATCGTTCCGTAGCCGTCCGAGCCTGCGACACCGACGACCGCATCGCCCGAGTTGGACGTAGCGACATAGTTGGCATTACCGATCTGCTTCAAACCGTTCGGGCTCGCGAAGTTCGCGAGAATCAGTTTTCCGAGCGCTTCCTGCTGACCGTTGGTGTAGTTCGCGCGAACCGTACCGGCCGAGTCGATGCTGATACCGTCGAGGCGACCGGAGGTAAATCCGTCCTGCGTCAGCGACAACACCGAGAAGGGCTGCGAGAACTGCGTGGAGAACTTTCCGTAGTCCACGTTCAACACGATGAGATCGGCGCCGTTCTGCGGATCGAACGGCGTATAGCGGGCGCCCTCCTTCGGCGAGACCAGCTTACCGGCCGTGTCGAAGGTCAGCTGACCCTTGGTCAGGTAGATCGGCGCATAGTTCGGAAGGTTTTCCGGCTTCTTCGTCGTCTCTTTACCGTCCTTGTCGATGTAGAGAAGGTTGCCGTCGGTATCCTTCGCCTGAACGAGCACGGTGACCTTCGGCACGCTACCGCGAATCTGCGAGGTCGAACTCAAACCGAAGTTCGGGTGACCGTTGATGTTGATGAACGATTCTTCCGAAGTCGTTCCCGAGGTGAACACGAAGCGAGAGTTGTCCAGATCGTATTCAACTTGCACGCCGCTGACGGCCTTGCCGTTCGGGCCGGCGATCGCATTGATTCGATCTTCCAACGCTTGGGCGAAGGTGGTTCCGGTATAGGCACCCGGCGGGATACGGATCGAACCGTCGATGCCATCGACCGTGACGTTGACGATGTTGTCGTTGGGGGTCACGGAGAAGGTGCCGGTGATATCGATACCGGCCTTGCTGCCCGTGGTGACGGCAGGCTTCGAGGACAAGCCGGTACCCGCAGAGGAAGTGATTTCGGCCGAGAACTCGTCGGAGATGCCGAGCACGTTCGAGGCGCGATCATTATCCGAGAGCGAGATGCGGATCAGCGATTTCTCACCCGTCGTGCCCGAGGAGAACACGAACTTTCTTTGATCTTTGAGGTAATCGACACGAATGCCGTAACGACGCTGATCTTCGTTGAGGATGTCGTTACCGTTCGGGCGAAGCTCGCCCGTCGACAACGTGCCTTGGGTCGTACCGGCGCCGACCGCCGTGAAGTCGCCCGTCGCCGGGAAACCGAGCACATCGTTCGCCCTCGGCGTCGAACCGTCCGTATCGAGAGATCCGAGCACCTTGAGGCCCTGGATCTTGAACGAGTTGTCGTACGGCTTGAAGGTGAACGAACGTGCGCGCGGGTCGTAACCGACTTTGATCACGCCCGAGCCGATGTGGCTATCCACCTCGCGCTGCACCGCAGCGACGAGATCGTTCGCCGCGTTCGGCGCATTCGGGCTGTAGGTTTCGAGTGAGGGCAATCGCATTTTGATGCCGGACTCGAGCGCATTCGCACGGGTCTTGCCAGTGCCGACAAGGGCGCCGTTCTGACCGGCTCTGGTGTCCGCATACGCGGTACGCAGCGGACTGTCGGAAGGCAGGTTGTCGAGATCGATTTCCGCAAACAGCCTGAAGTCGCTGTTGGCAACACTGTTAATGCTGGTGTAGCGATCGTCACCATAGGCGTTGTTGATCGCCTTGGTCATTTCCGCCGCCAACTCCGTACCCGTCAGGGCCTGACCGCGAAGCTTGTCCGGCAGCGAGACGACGATCGGATCGGAATCGTCCACCGAAATCTTCACGAAGTTTCGGTTGTTGACGCCGCGCTGCTTCTCGACGTTCGAGCCGACCGTGATGGCCGTCGCGCTCGAGAAATCCGCGCCCGTGAATCCACCCGCCTGACTCTTCATCGAGTTCGTGACGGCGATCCTGAAGGTTTCATCACCCTCGATATCGTAGAAGGTCAATGAACCATCGAGTGCCTTGCCCGTGTACCCCAAGCCGAGCGCAGCCAGCGCCGCTGCCGCGGTTTCACTCGGTGCCGCAGCGCCGGAGGCGCCGACACTCGCAATGTTGGTCGCGCCCGACAACAACGTGTCGATATCTTCGGCACGCAGCGTCTTGCCGGAGGCGGCGTTCGCCGTCTGGCTATGGAACGTCAGAGTTCGGGTCACCGCCGAGGCACCCGAACCCTTGGTCAGCGTAATCGAGTATTCCTGCGCGGGCGTTCCGGCGCCTGAGGTCGAGATGGCGTTGGTCCAGGTACCGCTTGCAGTCGTGCTCACCTCGGAGAAGCCGATGCGAATCTTGTTGCTGTCAGTGCTTCCGAAATCGAAGCCGCTGGCGCGGTCAATGAATCCACCCGTCAGCTTTGCCGGCGTCGAGTCGACTTCGTTCGTCTGGTCATTGAGGAAGTAGAGCGGGTGTGGCGAACCGGCGTTGAAGGTCGGGTCGAACTTCGTCGGATCAGTCGTCTGCTGACCGAACTTGTCGAGATACAGCGTCTCGCCCTTGTCCGTCTTTGCGTTAAGCAAGGCGGGTTCGATTTCACGATCACCGACGTAGATGTACGTCTGCCATTTGTTGGTCGGATCTTCGATCGTGGCGTTGGACACCTTGACGTAGTAGATCGTCGCGATCGAAGGGTTACCGAGAGAGTCGAACACCGTGATCGAGGTCGATCGGTTGAACGTGTTCGGATCGTTTCGATCGAATCGGTACACCGCGCCGCCCGACTTGAACTGCTCCTGCTGCGGAATGATCTCCGCGTCCGCGGGCAGGTTCACGCCGAGGTCGATCTTTGACGACGCACGCGGCAAGCCCGCGGTGCTCGGCAACTGCAACGATCTGGCCGAACTCAAGCCCGTGGCGACGACCGATCCGTCGTCGTTGACAGGGAATACTTGGACGAACTGTCCCGATGAGTCGACGACGTATCGATCGTTGTTGACTCGGAACGAGCCGTTTCGGGTGAACACCGTCTGGTTCGACGTCAGGTTGGGCTTCAGCACGAAAAAGCCCTGGCCCTGAATGGCCATGTCGAGCGAGTTCTGCGAGAACGCGACGTTACCTTGCGAGAACTCCTGGTCCACGCCCTTGAGCAACACGCCCTGACCGATCGAGCCCTTGGCGTTCTGGAGCGGCGACGTCGCGAAGATGTCGCCGAACTCCGCACGGGCTTTCTTGAAGCCGATCGTGCCGACGTTGGCGATGTTGTTACTGACGATTCCGAGCTCCGCCTTGGCAGCGTTCAGACCAGTGAGTGAAGTATAGAAAGACATATCTGCTTTTCTCCGAAGGGGATGAGTCGTGCTCGACTCAACGCATCGTGGTGACTTGAGAAAGAGGAAGCTGCGCGCCGTTCTGCAGGTTCAGGACGACGTCCTGACCATTCATCGACACGCTGTTGACGGGGATGTACAGCAAGGCTTTCGCAGCCTCGACTTTGCCGGCGCGGCGCACCGCGACATCGACCTGATAGCGACCCGGGAGTGCGTTCGCACCGCCCTGCAAGGCGCCATCCCATGAGAAAGGGTAATCGCCCGCTCCTGCCGGTCCGAGTTCGAAGGTTTCCATGATCTGTCCCACCGCATTGCGGATGGTGACGACCGCACCATCGACAGGCTCGGTGAGTCGAACGGCGCCGTCGAGCGACTGACCATCGCGCAACTCGCCATAATTTCCGGCAGACAGCACGGATCGCCCGATCAAAGAACCGCTCGAGAGCATCCGGTTGGCACTCATCTGATCGGAGAGACCCTTCAATTGCGCGGCCATCTCGCCGATCGAATTGACAGTCGAGAACTGGGCCATCTGCCCGAGGAACTCGCCATTCTCCATCGGAGCGAGCGGATCCTGGTTCTTGAGCTGGGCCGTCATGAGTTTCAAAAACTCTGTTTGGCCGAGTGAAGTCGAGCGTTGCACTTCCTTCTGCTTTTCGGCCTCGTAGCTCGAGACGCCGGGAGGCAGAGGGGTGCGCCCTGAAGTCGGAATGGAGGTGGATGCCATTTAAGTCACGCTCACTTGGTGTTCATGTCGATCGTGCGGATCATCAGCTCGCGGGCCGTGCTGGCCGTCGTCAGCGCAGTCTCGTAAGAGCGCGCGGCATCGAGCATGTCCGTCATTTCTTCGAGCGGATTCACGTTCGAGCGGAAGACATAGCCTTCTGCATTCGCGAGTGGATTTTCAGGATCGAAGTACTGTTGGTTGACGGCCCGAGTCTCGGTGATTCCCTTGACCTTCACGCCGTAAGCACTTTGAAGCTCGTCAGACGCTTGCTCGAGGACCATGGCGAAAACCGGACGCTTGGCGCGATACGCGCTGTTTTCCGATCCGGCGACGGTCTCGACGTTGGCGAGGTTGGACGCAATGGTGTTCAACCGAACGGTTTGAGCGTTCAGTGCACCGCCAGCGAGCTTGAGTATGTTCGAAAGTGACACGATCGTTCTCCGTTAAGACGACGCTTAATCGCCCCGATACGCCTTGCGCATTCCTGAAAGCGCACCTTCCGCGAAGCGCAACGCGGCCAGGTAGCGCCCAGCAGCATCACCATAGGCAGCTTCTTCAATGTGAGTCTCCACTGTGTTTCCGTCCCTCGCGGGCGCCAGAGGCACTCGGTACTGCAGCGCATCGCGCGTCAGTTGATCGGGCGTCTCGATGTGCTTCATGTGCGTCGCAGAGAGACGAAAGTCGTCGCTCGCAGCACGCAACGCTGCGCGAAAATCGACATCACGCGCGCGATACTGCGGAGTGCTCGCATTGGCGATGTTCCCGGCGATGACTTCGAGTCGCTTCGCCTGGACGGCAGCAGCGGTAGGAAATACACCGAGTACACGATCGAGTGATGACATGCCGAACAACTCCGAAAAACGCGCTGAATGGTTTTCGCGAGAGTTGTTCAGCAAATCTTGTGCCACTCGATTCGAGGCCCGAATCGCGTGCATTGCGGCAAGGTTCGTTCGATAACCGGCAAAGAATGAGAGATCGTGACGACGCCTCCCGGCAATTGCTTGCCGGTGAGAAAAATCCGATCAACAAGCTGCCGGTCTTCGCGTTTCGCGCAAATCCGATACGAAAGACACCTTAGATAAGGGACGGGGCTCTTTTACTGCAGGCTTTTTTTAACGCTCATTTAGCAAGGGCCTGAATGGCCCGGCGATTGCATAGTCGATCCACGAAAAGGTCGAGGCCAGCCACGGAAAATCGTTGGCACGACTATTGCTTGCACGTAAAGGCCAGCCTGTAGCTGGCGAGATTTCGACGGAGAACCACGTAATGGCTCTTGTAATTAACACAAATATTGCCTCAATCCAGTCCGAGCGCGCCTTGGCTACGAATCGCGGCAGCATGGAACAGGCGATGCAACGCCTCTCCTCTGGTAAGCGAATCAACAGCGCGATCGACGACGCCGCCGGAATCGCCGTTACGCAGCGCATGCGTAACCAGATCCAGGGCCTCAACATGGCGATCCGCAATGCCGGTGACGGCATTTCGATGGCGCAGACGGCCGAAGGCGCGATAGACGAAATCCAGAACATGTTGCACCGCATGCGAGAGCTCGCGGTGCAGTCGTCTAACGGCACTTATACCTCTGAAGACCGCAGCTTCCTGAGCGTCGAGTTCAACGAACTCGTGAAGGAAATCCGTCGAGTCTCGAACCAGGCTGCCTGGGACGGCGATCTCAAGTTGATCAGCGAAGATGCCAAGGCCATGAACGTACAGGTCGGTATCTCGGCCGCCGATTACATCAAGATCCCCCTCGGCCCGCTCACCATCGAAGATCTGAATCTCGCCGAGCGCACGACGGTGAACAACACTACGGGCGTTCAAATCAACACTTGGGACTTGAAGGAAGCGACTTCAGGCGTCACGACAGCAGGCGTATCGGGCACCCGAGTACTCGACAAAAATCAACAGGTCATCGATGTCAATTTCACGGATGTTCCGCTTCCCAACTTCGAGTTGAAGCTCTGGAACGGCACGAGACAGGCAGACGGAACGCCCAACCCGGATGGTATCTCCACGCTCACGGCCGCAGGCGTGACAAGCGTTTCGGACCTCGTCAAGCAGCTCAAGGGGCATGTCGATTACAACCCCACCACCGTCGATATCCAGAATGTCGGTGGGCAGCTGAAAGTCGTCTGGAAGATTCTCGGCAGTCCGATGCCGGCTGGAACGCCGTCTCTGACATCGACGAACACCGGAACGACGACATCTGCAGACAACAAGACTCAGAGCTTTACCGCGGCGAGTGCAGCGGCTGCCAGCGTCGTTGACCTGGCGGGAACCCAGACGGACTATCGCCCTCAATCGTTCGATCTCAGTGGATTTGCCTGGTTCAAGGACTCCGTCCCAACCAGCAAGCCTAACTTCTTCGAACTTCGCGTCGGTAACCGAATGCTCTCGGCACATAACGCCACGAGCATCCAAGATCTTCGCAAGCAATTGAAGGAAGACAGCGACTACGAATTCATCCGTACGGAAGCGGGCCTGCCGGAAGGCTATGAAATGTTCGATGTCGCGAGCGGCACGACGCTCACGGTGAAGTTTGGCCAGAACGCCCAAAACCTCGGGTTCCTGCGCTACTCCGAGAGCAACGTGAACATCGCGAACACGAAAGATGCGATCACGGCGCTCGACTTCATCGACAAAGCTCAGGTCACCGTCAACACGATGCGCGCCGAGATGGGCGCGACGATGAGCCGCATCGAGTACACCATCAACAACCTGATGAACATCGTCGAGAATACCGAGGAAGCGAAATCTCGAATTCTCGATACCGACTACGCCAAAGAGTCCGCGAACCTCGCCAAGGCGCAGGTGTTGGCTCAGGCCGGGACGGCGATGCTCGCGCAGGCGAACCAGTCTCAGCAGTACGTCCTAAACCTGCTGCGGCAGGGTTAAGTCGGCGGCAACACCCCAGTGATGCGGCCGCTCGTCAAGCTCTCTGCCATCGCCGCGCTTTCGGTTCTGCCGATCGCGTCCGTCATGGCGAGCGAGACGACGAGTCGCGCGCCCGCGAAATCGTTGGCGGAGGCGGCCGAATCGTTCGCCGAAGAAGTGCTCGGCCTGCCCTCGGGCAGCGCCCGAGCTCAGTCGATCGATCGACGTATTCTGCTTGGCGACTGCACCTCGGGCTGGGCCTGGGGATTCGCCTTCGGCAGTCGTCAATCGGTGCAGGTGGTCTGCCCCGGCGATCCGCGTTCGCGTCGCTTGGTTGCACTGTCTTTCGCCGAAGCATCAGAACCCAAAGAAGTCGCTGGGCGAGAGCCAGCGGCCATGATCGTCGCCACACGCGACCTGCCCTTCGGGCATCGTCTGACGAGTGGCGATATCCGCGAGCAACCGCTGGGTGCGGGAGTTCGTCCGTCAGTCACCCTCTCATCGTCGGAACAGGTTGTGGGTCAAACCCTGACCCGGGCGGTACGCCAGGGAGATCCGCTCGGTCGAGCCGATCTGCGCGCGGCGGTCGTCATCAAAAGAAATAGCATCATCATGGGATGGTCCGATTTTTCGGGTGGGCGCGTCTCGGCAAAACTGCTCGCCCTCGAGAACGGCAAGATCGGCGAATGGATCGATCTCGAAAATCCGCAGAGTGGTCGCCGCCTACGCGGCGAGGTCCAAACGGACGGCTCGGTCCGACTGGGTTCACCAGGGGCATCGACCTCTACAATGGCGTCCGACGCAGCTAAAGTCTCTTTGGCACGTGTCGACTAAGTGGACACCAGTAGTGGGTAAATCCTCATGAGCATAGACAAACTTTCATCAAACGCAGCGATCACCTCGGCTCCGGAGCGCTCGCCGCGTTCCGCCGTCATCAACGGTGAGCAAAAGGCGGCCTCCTCCAAGGCGGCAGCCGCTCAAATACCGGTCTCGACGGCCGACGTCGTCCGGATCTCCGTCACCGCCAAGGGCATGCTGCAGGCCGTAAAGAGCTCAGCCGACGACGAGGAATTTGATCAGGCGCGCGTCGACTCCATTCGCCGCGAAATCGCCGAAGGGCGTTTTCCGATCGATCAGGACCGCCTCGCCCAGAAATTCCGCGAGCTGGAAGAGCAACTCGGAGATTTCGGCTAAGCCATGAAACCCCGTGCACCCGAGGGTCTCGAAGAACTCGAAACTCTTTGTCAAACGATCTGCTACATCCTCGAACGCGAGAACGCGATCCTGCGCAGCAGAAACGGGCTGATCGGGGAAGGCATCGAAGAACTCGAGGCGATCCAGTCCGAGAAAGATGCCAAGATCAATTTGCTCGAGCGCTTGAGCCGCGACGAGACGAGCATCGACGAAACTCGACGCGATCCCGAGAAGGCCGAAAGAGTGCGCGCGGCCATCAACCGTTGCAAAGACCTGCAATCGAGAAACCATCAGGTTTTCTCACGGGTCGTGACAGCTCAAAGAAAGATCGTGTCGCTGCTTCGACAGCCCGAAGAAGATCTGCACCTCTATGATCGGGGCGGACGCGGGCGTGATTTCGGATTGTCGCGTCGAGCCGAACTCGCCTGACGATTTCACTCGGGCCGGGAATTGCCCTCTGTCGGCTCCCGCCCTTCCATCCAATACACCCACGACAAGACGACGGCCACGGCTCGATAGACATCGGGCGGAATGACCGTATCGAGCGGCAGCTCGGAAAGTCTCGCGGCCAACACGGCATCGCGCATCACCGGAACGCCCTGCCGACGTGCTTCGGCCACGATTTCCTGAGCCATACGCTCGCGACCCGTCGCCACGATGAGTGGTACCGGGTTACTGCCATACTCGAGCGCGACGGCCCGATCTTCGCGTGAGGTCTTCATTCTCGTGGCCTCATACGCGAATCGAGTGGATCTGCCCCGGATCCATGGGCGGAACCGTATCGTGTTGCGGTTCGATTACCGACCATCGCGCAAGATCGAGTCCCGCATCGCGCAATCGACGAGAGAGTTCGCTTTTCGACTCATCCCATCGCGTCTGCTGATTGGCAGTGTCCGTGAGCACGGTGATCCCGACCCCCGCCCGCCCGACTTGCTCGATTCGAATGTCGATGTCGCCGAAGGGCAATGAAATACCGACGAGTCGCATGCGCCACGGCTGATTCGCATTGTCTTGACGCCCGTCTCCACCCGAGTAATCCAGCGGTTTTTGCGGCGGGCTCTGATCGAGGGTGATCCACCAACCCCCCAATCCGTCGGGCGATGGAAACACGAACGAAAACACGGATCCGCCGCTGCGATTGGCCGCCGTCGCCGCGCTCTGAAGACCCACGAGATCATCGAGCGCCGACCAGGCCTTGGTCGCCGCGGGCCCCTCACGACGGGTGTCGATGATCTCGAGCAAGCGTCGTTTCAGATCGGCCATCGGCACGGGTCGACGCTCACGCAACTGCGACTCGAAAAACAGACCCGACTGGGAGAGCGAGGCTGCCAAAGATTGCATCCACGCCCCAAGACCGGCGGCCGATGACGTCGATGGCAGACCTTGTGCGGCTGACGTCGAGCCGGATGTATTCAGTACACCGTCAGGGCTCAGCAACCAACCGGCCAAGGAACTCGGCAGGTGTAATCGACCCGATAACGACCTCACCGGATTCAGCCCAGGTCGCGACGATATCAACCCCATGGCGGGCAATACCGGGGTCTCGAGGACCTTCGCCATCTCATCCGAAGGCGCCACCTCACCCGTCGCCACCAACGCGGCAGGCGACGGCACGCCACCGACCCGCGCAACGGATGTACCGGCGAGCGGCAACAGGGGTACCAGCGTGAGTGCGCCGCTCAGATCACGGGCGACCTGCATCGAGAGTCGAGAATATTCAGAAACTCCCGGGATCGGCCGACTGGAGAAAAAGTGATCGCCGATTTTCAGGAGCATTTCGTCATCCTGAAAGCGGACGCTCGCGGTCAGCACCGACCCGACCTCCCATCGCCCGGAGGCTCCGACCGATTTCGGAACGGCAATGGCGAGTTCGTTCGCAGCGACCAACTCGGGGTCGCGCGGCAGAGGTAAGGGAGGTGGAAGTCCGACGGGGCTAAGCATCACTTCAGCAGTCGTCGCGCGACTCCTCGGCTTGAGGGACGCGAGGAGTATAGTGTGGTCGAGTGGGATCAAAGAGAAGCTTTCATGAGGTTCAAGACAACCGTCGGTCCGGTCGCCTTACTGTTTTTGGCATGTTTTCTGGCCTCGCCCACCACGTGGGCTGCCGATCCGGCAGACAAGGCGCGACGGCCCCCACCGAAACCTGACGTTCGATCGCGCGCCATCCCAGAACTTGTGTGCACGAGTGATCGGACCATCACGGTGTCGAACACCACGCTCGAGACCCAAAGCGAGGAGGCACCCCTCCGGCTGCGCATCTCGGGCAATCTTCTCTACCTCGGCGCCGATGCCGTGAACGAACGTTTCTTTGCCATCATCAATCGTGTGGATCGACGCCGCTGGTCCTCGGGCACCGCCACCTTGGTGCTCGATGAGGCCCTCGGACAAGGCGTCTGGACCAACCTCACTCTCGACACCACACGGATCAGCACGGTCCGCTGCGAGCCCTTCGACCCACCGCCGCGATCATGATGCGCGGTAGTCCTTTGGCGACGATGGCCATGGCCAGCGCGCTGCTCGTGGCCTGCGGCGGCGGTGGTGGCGGAGGCAATACTCCCCCGAGTTCGAACACGCCTCCGCTCTCCGGCAGGAATGTCGATTTTTCGATGGCTGGCGTGTCGTACTCGACACCCACGGTATCCGGTACGACGAGCTCAGCCGGGGGCTACACCTACCGCTGCAACCCGTCCTGCGAAACTTTGACCTTTTCGATCGGTCCCATCACGGTCGGTACGGCCGCCGGGGCCTCTTCCTTGTCGCTCAAAGATTTACAAGGCGGTCTCGAAGGTGGGCTGCTGTCACCGACCACCGTCCGTCGCGTACAGTTTCTGATGACGCTCGACGGCGATGCCGATGTCGGCAACGGTATCGCGATCCCCTCCGAGCTCGCGCCTTCACTCGCCAACCGCTCACTCAACTTCAATGCGACGTCCTTCGATGCGGATCTCGCCTCGCTCGTCGACTATCTGAAGGGCGATGGCCGTCTCTCCTCCAGCTATCGCGCAGGCATGCAGATTCCATCTGCGGCGACTGCCAGAGCTATCGCCGAGCAAGCCGAAGCAATGGCGCGGGGCGTTTTGGTCGAGTCACCGACTTCCACGTCCATACCCGTCAGCGAAATCCGGAAATACGTCCTGCGCGTTCCTGATTCCTCCCTGATTGCGTACTCGGGAAACGCGTCCTCGCTAAAGAGCGCGTATCCGAGTGGGCTGCGCCCGGCGCTCGGCGCCGGCCTGTCCCTCATCTCGGGGACACCCGGTAACGTCATGCAACTGCGTACGATCACCTCGCGTGGTATTTCGGTTGCTGCACCAAAATATTCTGATGGCGTATCGGTTCGGACGTCGGAGCTGCTACTCGGTACTTCGGCGAATAGTTCGCCATCCACCGGTACGATTACTTTGACGCCCACGTCTGCAGATTTGGTCTCGTTGACGTCACTGAAGACGGCCGACGGCGTGTCCTACTCGGGGCGTCCCACGCCGACCGACTCCTCCGGCAGTGACGGGTGGCGCAACCTCGACGAAGATCTGCAGCCGCGGTCGCCGGAATTCGATCAACGGGGCCTCGATCCTGCGGGCGTGATCGAGGGTGACGCCGGAACGTATTGGGCTTGTGATCGTCGCGGGCCCTTCCTTCTGCAGTTCAATGCCCAAGGCCAATCGGTGCAGCGACTCGGCCCGGCGGGTAGCGCGGGTGCGTTACCCGATGTGAACCGACGACTGCCCGCGATACTCGAGGCGAGGCAACCGACCCTTGGCTGCGGCGGTGTCGCCGTGCGCACGACGAGTGGAGAGGTCGTGTTCGCATTGGGCGCGGCGCTAAACGTAAACGGACGCACCGCGAATTCGGCGCGGTTGCTCCGCCTCGTCGGGTTCAACCCGCGGACGAGTGCCGTGCGGCAATTTGCCATGCCGATCCGCAGTACCGAGTTTTCGCTTCGGGTACTCGATCTCGAATCTTTGAGTGAAGATCGGGTGCTCGCGCTCGTGCGCTATCGAGACTCGAGTGCGACCGGCCCATATCGATGGGAGATCCGATCGATCGACCTTTCCAATGCCACCGAGATTTCATCTCGCGTGCTGACCTCTGGACCAAACGCGGGGCTCGCACTCGAATTCGGGTCGGCGACGGAGGTGGAGGCGAGCGGCGTCACCCTGGCGACCTCGACCACACTCGTCGAACTCGGCGCGCTCGGTTGGATCGCCGAGTCCGTAGAGGGTCTTGCACGGGGAAATTCCCAAACGCTCATCATCATCGGGCAAAGTAACGGCGGCGTGACGAGCCGGATTCGCGGCGGCGACGCCTCGTTGTCGGTGGCGGAACATCAGGTCGATCGAAACGGCTTGATCACGCCGCGCGCGGCGGGTAGTTCGACTGCGCCGGTGTTCGAGCTCAGCCCGTCTTCGGTCGAATCACGTCAGATCGTGATCTGGTCGTTGCAGTTGCGTACCCCGGCGAACTGATTTGCGCCCCGTCGGATCATTCCGACTTGATGCACTCCTCGCCGCCCCGCAGTAGCGCCGCACAAACTCGATCAGCTTCCTCGTCGCTATCGAGCTGCACGCGCAGTCGATAGAGCGATGACCCGCGGAGCGGAGACGCATCGATCACCGGCGAAAGGTCAGCGAGTTCGACGAACGAACGCTGCAGAAAGGTCCAACCCTTTCTGGCAGAGGCCGTCGAAGAAAACGCCCCGAGCTGCACGAAGTGTTTTTTCGTCGGAGCAGGCTGTTTGACGATCGCGGACGCTGGAGGGGTAGCCGTTGCCGCCGGCGCTTGGGGCGCCTCTGCGATCGGCGCTTGGGGCGCAGCGGCCATCGGCGCATCGGAATCGGCGACCGCCGGCGCTTCCGGCACAGCGACTTCGGTAGCGGCCTCACTCGTCGCGTTCGTCAGCTTGTCGCGTCGGCTTGCGGCGAGCTTGCTCCATACGCCTTCAGGGTGTATCGACAGATACTTCGAATAGGCATCCACCGTATCTTCGCGTCGAGCGACGCTCCAATCACGCTGGTCGATGAGGGCATCGCGACGAGCCCTCGCCTTGTCGGCATGCTCGCTTTTGGGGAAGCGCTCGAGGAAGGATGCGTACGCATCGGGCGTGTCGGTGCTGACGGTGGTCTCCCAAGCATCATCTGTCTGACTGCATGCCGCGAAGATGGCGAGGCACACCGAGGCCAGGGCGATTCGAGATAATCGAGAAACTTGGACCTTCAAGAGAGACGCTCCATGCAGCAAGGTCGAGCATTCGACCTGATATGCCGTGGGAGTATATCTCGCTGCAACTCAACCGCCTAACGAGCCGAGTCGCGGGTATCACCTGAAAACTTTGGGTCGAATGCCTCTCGATAAAACGCCCAATGCTGGTCCCCGAGCGCCTGCAAAATCCCCAATGGATCGTGACCGATGCCTTCGACGATGATCCAGTCGTGAGGGATACCGAGACCGACGAGATGTTCGTGGAAGTCCCGATTGTTCGAGAAAGTGTTATCCCGATCGCCGATGACGAGACGCACCCGAGACCATTCCTTGAGACGGACTGCGTTCTGCGTCGCCAATTGCCGCGGACTCACGGCGACGAAATGGGCCGGATCACTTCCATAGACCTCACGCATCACGTCGGCTGCGGTCTTTCCACTCGCCCGCGGCGCTTGGGTCAGGGTGTCTTGCAGCGGTCCCGCACCGACGATCGACACCGAGCCAAAGAGCTCCGGAAACTTGAACCCTAATCTCGCTGCACCGTAACCGCCCATGCTGAATCCGTCGAGCAGTCGCCCCTCGCGCGTCGTGATCGTGCGGTAGTTCGCATCGATATGCTGGACGAGATCGCGAGTGATGATGGTTTCCAGCGGTGCGGATCCATCTTTCCAGTCGACGTACATGCCAAGTCGTAATCCATTAACGAACACCATCAGGAATGGCGGTACACGTCCTGATTCGATTGCGTCATCGACGAGCTGGGCAAGCGGCCTGATTCCGCGAAGCCCCCCGCCTGAACCGTGCAGCCAATACACCACGGGATAGCGACGCTGCCCGTCGACCGAGTAGCCCGCTGGCGTATAGAGGTGATAACTGACGCGCGTGCCGGCCGCGCGACTCTCGAAGCTATGGTACGAAACACGAGGCGCCTCGATCTTGGGGGTCATCCACTCCCGCGCAGGGACTTGGGCTTTTGCCTCGCTGCCGAATAACAGGGTCGCCACGATCGTAACGACCGCCGCGAATCGTGCGAAATATGTCAGGGTGATGGTGCGATCAGTTGACAAGTAGCCTCCCTAAAAACTGTACATCGTCGAAGGCATCATTATTGACCGGACCGTTCCGCACAACCGTCAGGCCTCGCGACGGAATGACATACAGGCGCTGATCAAAAGCCCCAGCCGCCATCACGATGTCGTCAGGGATACGCGGGTCGTCGATGATGGGCTTAATTTGCCTCGTGAACTGGTTCTTGTTGTTCGTGTCGATGGTCGTAGCAAGTGCAGCGGACACCGGCCGCTTGAGCCACCAATAAAATCCATAAGCGGGATGCGCAGTGTTACCGATAAATGCCTGGTCGAAGAACGACCTTTGCAGCAACGACGGGCCAGTCCAGCTCCCCTCCATCGTTCGACGAATGAATTCGCCAAACTTCATCCAGTCACGCGCTGTGACGTAGGCGCCCCCGGAAAGCTGTGGCTTCCCATCGGCGAAGTTGGTACCCCATCGCAGCGAGGTGATCCCGAGCGGTTGCAGGAGCTTTCGATTCAGGTAGTCCGCTACCGACTCTCCTCCGAGACGTCGTTCGAGTGCGAGTCCGAAAATATTGGGATCTCCACTGTAAATAAAGACCGTCCCGGGCTCATTGATCGCCCGCGCAGGTAGATAATCGTTCCAGCCGGTTAAGTCGTTAAGCTCCTCGAGACCGCTCGTCATCGTAAGGAGATGGCGAAACGTGATTTTCGACTTCCGAGTATCGCCCTGCCATTCAGTGAGTGCGCGTTGTGCAACAGGCTCATCGAGTGTGATCAGACCGTCTGATGCTGCGAGAGCCCCGAGCATTCCGGTAAACCCCTTCGTACCACTCGCAAGCAGCTGAATCCGATCCGCCGCTCCACCGTTCCCGTACGACTCCTCAATCACTGCGCCGTTATGCATCACGATCAGCGTTTGTCCGCCGACGGAAAAATTATAGTCGCGCGCCGCCTGAAGTGCGGCGGCACTCGGCGCCGATGAAGTCGCGCTCGTTAGGCGAGTTTTGAAGAATGACCAAGCGACTTCGGCAAACTCGATATCGCGGTTCTGTATACCTCGATCAGCATTGGAGGGTACGAGCACGATACGACTCGCAGCGGCATGCCCTGCGCCGTCGAGACGCCACCACTCGATCGGTGAACTCCCCGAATAGACGAATCGATTCGCTGGACCACCATCGTTGACATCCAGATCGACACGCGTCGAAACCGGCGCTACTCCTGCGAGTCCGTTCGTATTCAGCCAAACATCACGCGTCGCCTCGGCACTGATGACGCGGCCGCGGTTACACGCTCCGCCAAGATTGGCGACGCAGCCACCGGTGTAAGGCATCAAGGTGTCTGAGGCTCCATGAACCATCAGAATCGGAACTCGACGGGATGGTGCGCCGCTGCACGCACCCGGCTTCGGATTTTGCGGAAGATTTCCACTCGACGTTGCGACCGCCTCGACGTTATTGGCTCGAGTGATCGCGTATGCGAGCGTCATCTGCGCGCCATTGGAACCCCCAGTCATGAAAATCTTGGTCGAAGGCAGTTTGTACTGGCTACGCAACCTCTCGATCAGGGCGTCCAGAAATCCGATGTCATCGGCATCGCTCGCGACGTCATTGTCGGCACGGCAATCCGACCACCCCGCGCCGCCGTCGCGCGCGGGCAAGCCCCCGGGGTAAACCACCACGAAACCTTCCCGATCGGCGACAGACCGAAACACTGACAAAGGATGTGCACCCGTATTGGCGATGTTGAGACCTTCACCGCCGCCGCCGTGCAGTACGAGCACCACAGCCGTCGGCGAGGTAGTGACCCCCGCAGGGACATGCACACGATAATCACGGACGACTCCGTTGACCTGAATCGTCGCGTCGCTGAGCCCGGAGGGATAAGGCGCTGTACTAGCAGGCGTCACCGTGACGGTAGTAGCGGCCGTGACGTTCCCCGCCGAATTACTCGCTGTCAGTACATAGGTGGTGGTGGTCGTGGGCGTCACCACCTTGTTCGTCGTGCCCGTGACATCGCCGACCGCGTTATTGATCGTAAGGCTGGTTGCGCCCGACGTTGTCCAAGACAATGTCGACGTTTGCCCAGCCGTGAGGCTCGCAGGATTCGCTGAAAAACCAGTGATCGTCGGGAGCGATATCGAGGGCGGTGGGTTTCCATCGCTTACGGCGGCACCGCCTCCACCTCCACCACACGCCGTAGTGGCGAGGATAACCATCAACAAAATGAGTGAGCCTACCCGTCTTCGCATCGTCGACCTCTTCAACAACCGTCACAAAGATTGACTTATCTTTGTACCGCCATTGAAGTACGCCCTAAAGGCCGTTACCAGTGAAGATGCGTGAAGATTGGCAAAGTTCTCGACAGGACTAGTCTCGTATTCCGAGGGCAGACATCCACTTGGCAAACCGTCGCTGATCGAACGCATTGTCGTCGCGGAGGTCGTCGAAGAGTCGATCGATCTCCGCGCGCTTGACTCGATCGCGCTTGAGGCCGGCCAAGATCACCACCATACCCATGGCGGCCTGCTCCGCTGCCGCAGGGTCGGGAAACTCACCTCGACGTGCGGCCTCGACGAGGGTATCGATGACCGCGTTCATCTGCGCGGCAGACCAAGTCATCGAGCTCGACTGCCGCTCGACAGCGGACAAGGCCTCTCGGGTTTGCGTCAACGCCATCCGCAATGACGCCGCATCCCCGTGTGCCGCTTTCTGCAATGCCACGATCGCGCGGTCGAGATCCGAGCTTGCTGCCAAAGGCAACGCAGCCACAACGCGCTGCAATACCAGAAGATGAGCGTCCTGCCATCGCAGTGCACCAGGTTCAGTGCCGGTGGCACTTGCGCTGCCCCATGCCGTCATTCGCAGATCGCGGTGACAGGAGTGACACGCGAACACCCCAAAGTCGGGAATGGGGCCAAGTCGACCTGTTCCATGCTGTTCGATGAGCTTCAACTGCCGACGGGACGACGCGACGAGCCCGGCGATCCACAGAGACGGGGCATTCTTCCCGGAGTCACGAGGGTAATGTTCGCGCCCGCCGCTCGTACGCCATAACTCGCGATAGGTATCGAGTTCGAAGACGAGTCTCGGGTGACCCGCCGCCATCATGCGATGGGTGGCAAAGCGATCTTGATCCCCGACGTGGCATGCAAGACAGGTACCCGCGAGTACCTCGGGCCTTTCCAACGCACGCAGTCCGTTGGAAAGATTGTCACGCCGCGACACCTTCGGACTCTGATGGTGCGTCGCCAGCCATTTCTCTGCGCCACCATGACAGGCCTCGCAACCGATGCCATCTTCGAGCTGGAATCTTGCGCCGCGCTGTGCGGCAGGCACCGCATCGGCATGACACGCCAGACACGCCGCCTCCTGATGGGCCGGGCCAAGACCCATCCGTCGTACGATCTCTTTCGACTGCGCATTCAGCAGCGTCTTGTACGCCTTGGAATGCGGATCGAACTGCGACCACGTGGTGTACTCGTTCTGAAACGCACGGTCGTAAACTTTGAGCGGCTGACTCGACCCATGGCATAGCGACGACGCGCAGGTGGCGACGCCCTCGTGACGCAGAGTGGGTTCTTCCGCTGCGACCCCGACCGTCACCCCGAATGTCGATACGGCGGCCACACTTGCAGCGACCCAACTCCAACAAAGCCGTCCCCATGTCATCGCGTGGCTCTCCCTTTGACCGATTGCACCGCGGGAGTGTCCTCGACGAACCAAGGCTCGCCCTCGCTGTCGAGATAGAGGCGCTGCATTTCCTGCAGGTTGAAGGGCCTTGACCCCCTGCGACCGAACACCGCGACTTGACCGCCACTCTCATCGACCGCGCGATCGCGCTCGAGCGGTCGCGAAAGGCTGAGCGCGGGTAACTTCGTCGGCTTGTACGCGATCAATTCCGGACGAGGCGCCGGACTGAAGCCATAAAAATTCGGTTGGGTCGACGGGCTCGTCAGCTGCACCACCTTCAAGCCCCCTTTTCCATCTGCGACGTACGCGAATAACGACGCGTTGGTCGAGGCGATCATCACGTCACGCGAGTCGACGAGTCGACCATCGGCATTCCATGACCGAACGAGACGCGGCGCATGCGGACGCTCGACATCGATGATCGCCATGCCTTCACGACCATTGGCGACATACGCATAAGTCCGCGCGACCGTGAACCCACCCGCTTGGGCGAGCGTAACCATTGCTTGCGGTAACTTGCGCGGACGCGCGGGTGAAGTGACATCGATCACCTCGAATCCGCGAGCCGTCGTAACGAAAAGATAACGAAACTGCAGCGCCACGGCGCGGGGCGATTCGAACGGTATCTCCGCGACGATCTTCGGAGTGCTCGGTACCGACAAATCGGAGATGACGACTGCGCGATCGGTGACGACATAGGCAAGGTTGCCGGCGATGGTGAGATGACGGGCACCAGTCAATTTGCCGTCGGGGTTCCAGGTCACGAAGCGCTTGAGAAAGTTGTTCCTGAACTCACCATCGGCGAGCGTATTGATGTCGACCAGCACGAGCCCTTCGACGGCGTCCGTGATCACCGCAAAGTTGTAGATCGGCAGGAACGGCTGCTCCAGATTGTCCTTGCGCATGAGGTCACCCTCGTTGCGCGGCGGATGGACGGGCTGAGTGGTGGCCAAGGCCACGCAGGTGGCATTCGCGGTCTTGACCTGCGTATCGTGACCGAGCGGCGAAAACGGCGCGCTGATCAATTTTTGGCTGATGCCCTTATTGGCGATTCCCGCGGCATCGAGTACACGCAGACCGCGTTTTCCCTCGGCAGAAAACACGTATTCGCCACGAAGCTGTACGCAGCCGACCGCATCACCCTTGAGGGCACTCAGCCGCGGCAGCTCACGATCTCGACCGAGATGGTCCGAGTACCACTTCGGATATGCGTAACGATGCAGGTAACTCCCGATGACCGCCTGCGGTTCATCCCACTCGGTGACCTCGATCGCCGTGACCCCACCCTCGGTGCCCACCCACGCGTTGAGCCCGGCGAAATTCATGAACTGCGTGCCGAAGCCCAGTGTCTGCGCCATGATGGCGTTGTTGTCGCTTTCTTTGGCCAGATGACAGTCGCTGCAGGTCTTGGTTTCGGTCTTGCGCTCGGTATGCGGATAATGCGCGTTCATCGCCTGCGAGCTGTATCCCGATGCCGCGATCGGCGGCTGCTGAACGTAAATACGTTCCCGGTTCGCGTTCGTCGAAGACAAGACGAGCGCGGATGATGAGCGGACCGGCGCCATCTTCCCGCCTTCGCTCGGGCCACGCCAGCCGAGCATGAAGACATCCTCACGCAACACCTGCGGGTTGTAGGTTGCAAAGTTTCGTGTCTCTCCGCCTTCGTAACGATGGCGGGACGTCTTGGCGTTCGCCTCGATCGGCAGATGGCATCCCCCGCAGCTCGTGGTCCACGGGGTGTGACAGGTGTAGCACTCCATCTTGTCGTCGTTGTGGGCGAGCATTGCCCACGGAATATCGGGTCCCCACCGCTGATTCTTGGCGTCCTTGGCCATGGTCTTCGCGCGCGCCGCTTTCGCGTTGTAATGAGCACTACCCGGCGTGACGCTGTCCTTCACTTGTGACACTTGCCACTCGAGGCCAGGGGTCACGGCCGATCTTTGAACGAGCGTATCGCCGCGCCATTCGAATCGCAGCTTTCCATCAGGGTTACGAATGCGCGCGAGATCAGTGCCCGATTGCGGTGCGGCTGGCCCTGAGGTGCGCAGCGTTGCCGTCGCTGCGGTGGTGCCATGACAGTCCTTGCAATCGATTTCGACAGCTGCGGCGACGGATCCATGCAAATAACCGTTACCGTGAGAGTCCTGCGCAAAATGACAATCGACGCAGTGCATGCCTACGTCGACATGAATCGAGGACATCTGTACGGTTTTCTTCCACTTCAGAGGATCGTCGTTCTCGATGATCCGACCCTCAGCGTCGAGCAGATTGCCCTGGCGATCCCGCTTGTGTACCGCACGGAAGTTCCATCCGTGTCCGTGGTAATCGGCGAATTGCGTGTCTTTCAATTGCGGGTTGAGCTCGCTCACGCCCTTCAGGAACTCGAGGTCCGCCCACTTCCCTCGCGGTGCTGCACCCTCAGGATTTCGGTCGAGTACCTGCCGAATCTTCTCCGGCGTCGGGAACTGTTGTTCAGACGGCCACATGGCCGGAGCATCTGACTCGTAGTCCCACATCGTGTAGCCGAGGAACGAGTTGATGAACATGTTCGGCTGATGCATGTGGCAGATCATGCATTGGCTGGTGGGAATAGAACGGGTGAAGGCGTGGGTCAGCGGGTGCCCACTCTGATCTTTGGGAATCGTCGGATCCAAAGTTTGCGTCCGACCGTCATGCCCGAATTTCGCATAAGGGCCGGAGTGTCGTGGATCGCGATCGTTCGCATAGACGACATGGCAACTCGTGCAGCCTGACGATCGGAAATCGCCAGGATTGTCGTTGGTACCCATAAACCACATCAGCGGATCGTTCAAACGGGTCTTGTGAATATTGAGCACCGGCACGGCGATTCTTCCGCCCGTGCCCGGCCCACGATTCGACTGCTTGATGTCCGGCCGCCCGGGCTCCTCGAGTCGTTGAATTTGACCTAGTGCGTTGGGTATCCCGGTTTCGGGAAACAGATTGGTGATGTTGCGACCGCCACGCTCGAACGCCCTGAAGATATCGGCGGGTGGCAAGTTTTCCCATCGAGGTAAGGGATAGATTCGCTCGACCAACTCATGGCGGTCGCGCTGCTCGGCGGTCGTCTTCGCGCCCTCGAGAATGGCGGCCTCTCCGTCCTTTGTGTAGCTCTCGCCGAGGATGTAATTTTTGAACGGTAGCAGCCCATTGTTGTAGGCCGCGCCTCCCCAGAACATCGTCGCAGTCGCCATCAGACTGCGTTTGGCATCGGCGATCGTGCGCGCATGACATGCACCGCAAGCATCATCGGCGGCGCGGTAGTCACCCGGGTTCACGAAGCGGATGAATTCGTTTGCTTCCTTATTCAGCAATGCATAGGTGCGCTCGGGATTGGCGCTCGACGGGTGATGCCAGGCAGATGGATACTTGGGCAACACGTGGGCGGCGTCTCGCGCAGCCGCATAATTGGGATCTCGCCGTTGAGTGTCCCGGTCGTTCGATCCAATCCATCGAATGCTCGCCGAACCACCGTGGCAGTCCGTGCAGCCGAGTACGACACCCGGATTGGCGTGCATCGTCGGTTGATCCGTCTTGGTGTGACAGTCGTTGCAGCCTGCACTTTTCGCCGCTGCCTCATCGAGTGTCTGTTTCGCGGGCGCCGGAGCCGCGGTCAAATACGTCCGCGCGACCGCCTTGAAACCTTCGGCCGAAGTGGCCACGTCGACGGATCCCGACAACAGAGCGAGACCTGATAGCGCGAACATTGCCGTGACGATTTTTTTCATGGATGTCGGATCAATAAGTCAGTACGAGGTTACCGAGCACGGCGTAGGACAAATCATCGGCAAAAAGGTCACGGTATCCCTCGCCGGAAACCAAGGTCGCAACCGACAGTCGCCCGACGACGTTTTGTATCGCAAGCGGTCGCCAAATCACCGAAATCGAGGCGTCGACGCCGATCTCCTTGTCGATGTCGCCCTGAGCGCGCGCCACACGCAAGGTGGCGGTGTCCACGAATTGCAGCCAGTTGATATTGGTGCTCACGCGGAGCGTGGGTGTCAGGTCGATGTCAGCTCCGACCCCGATAAGTGCCAAACCCGGATTGGCGAAGTTGGACTGACCAAACTCTTTAGATGAGCGAAGCGAATTCAGCATTCCATTTCGACCGGACAGCGATACACGCCCACCGCCGATCAGCGGCACCGGCTCGCGTATCCAGAAACTGGTATCAGCTCCCGCAAAGAGCGGGTTTTCAAAAATGGCATCGAAGCCTTCACCTCGCCCGTCGAACGGGTCCGAGTCACCCGATCCCCATGCCACGGAACCACGGAGACGCACCCACGAGTAGTCCTTCGAGAGCTCTGCGGCGAAGAACGAGGCGCGGATTCTTTGCGGCCGATCGACGAATGTCCCGCGCTCCGCTTCGCCGATCGCATAGTAAGCCGAGGTGGTGAGATTCAGTCCGCCCAGATACCCGTCACCCGAGACGCCGAGATACGTGACGTCGTAGTCGCCAGACCTTTCGATACCGATCGACGAGGGTCTCTGGATGATGCCGTTGTCGTCGTATTGAATCTGCCCGCCTTCGCGATTCCGGTTGTGAATCGCAGTGACTTGCGTGAAGAAACCGGGTGTCGGCCAGTCTTGCACGTACAGATTGGCCGCAAACACGTCGTCGTCTCGGAATGACGCAAGTCCACGAGAGAAGACGTCGTTCAATCCGCTGTTGGTGTCTTTGTCGAGTCGTCGGAACCAGGCCAGGTTGTACTGATAGCGATTGCTCGAGCGGATGCCAAACAACCGAGCCCCAAACATCGCATCGTTCAACAAAAAACCTCGAAAGTCGGATGTGAACGGCTGGATGCCTATACGGATACTGTCGAAGTCGTAGTTCGGCGATACGTTTCGCAGATGGCGGTCGACGAAGGCGGCCTGCAATCCGACTGCCGAGTCGTAGCGCACCGTTGAGGCATCTGCGGGCGCCCGCAGCAAGCCGCGCTCGTCCGCCGAGACTCGGGTGAGATTGAACGCAGGAGTGAAGCGGAACTCCCAGTCGGGCGGCTTGAACGTGGTGTTGCCCTGGTACAGGACCGTTTCGATCGCGAAAGTCTGTGCCCAGATCTCGGTTTTCGGACTTCCGAAGGTGTCCGTGGATCCGGGTCGCGCCGTCACGGGGCCGCCGACCGGCAACGGAAACGAACGTGGCTCGAACACGGTATCGGACGTCGCAATGAAGGCGAGATACCAGTCTTCGCCAAACATCGGGCGATCACCTTTGAGCCGATTGTACCCGTGGTACGGATCGAGCAAATTTTCTTTGATGCCGATCGCTTCGACGATACGCCATCGGTCCAGAAACCCCTGCAGCGAGCCGATTTCCTCCATCGGTGCCGGCGATATTCGTGAGGGATCACAAGGATCTGGCTCATACGGGATGACCGGCACCGTCGGGCTTCGCCGACCGGACTCGATCGGTGCCGGAGATGGGCATGGCTCCTCCGCCCTTACCGAGCCGATGAGCACCGCGCCGAGTAGAGCCGGAAGCCAAGCGCGATCAAAGACCACTGCAGGGCTCCTGTTCATTCGAGTCGAGGAACGGTGCTTGCGGACAACTGACGTATCGCAATCGCGCGCCGTTCGGCACAAGCTGATCCGAACGTCGGCTGAGCGGCGCATTATTTGGCGCAGCGCTTCCCGTCAATCCCGAACGCGCCACCCCGAGAAACGCGACCATATCGTCCTGATCGACGCCGTCACCGGAGACACCGACCGCACCGACGAGTTGGTCGCCTCGGTAGATCGGTACCGCACCCGGGAAAATCTGTATGCCATTCGCCAAAATACGAGCAGCTCCCGTCACCGCAAATCCGCGATCGAATCCGCCCACGCCGCCACACTGGCTCGGTGTATCCGTCGTGAGCCCACGTACGAACGCTACATGCTGAATGACGGCGTTATGTACGAGGTCCATCTGCAATCCCGTATTGAGAGGACTCCACTGCCCTGGGGCACGCGAGAGCGGACCAAATGGATTTCCGTCCACGCCGTCGGGATAGTTCGGGCGGGCGAGATTGCCGATCGCACGCGCAGAAAATGCCGTGGCACCATCGGCAAGTACATTCGGAAGTCCGAGAAAACGTCGGAGCGCGGTGACGTATTGCCCCAACGATTCCTCGCGCAAACGAACCAGGGTGCGATCGAGGTAAACCGCTGGCGGCAGCGCATTCAATCGATCGGCAGCCGTCGTCGAGGAGAGAAACGCCGCACCGCGAGCCTTTTGCACCGAGACGTCGATGCCGAACACCGGTGCATCCCGTGACCGAACGAGCCCTAAGATCTCTCCCTGCGAATCGACCACCGAGATCGACACCCGTGCAGGTGTGTCGAGTGGGCGACGAATCTGCGCCCGACTTCGATTCGCCACGCGCAGCGCGCTCGACAAAATCGCGCGCACCTCGTTGGCCGTCAGTGCCGAGGCGCCGTCCGTTCCCGAGCGAGGACGATAACGCTCGTTTCCGACCGTATCGACGAGCACGAAAGCATCGAGTCCCGGGTAGTCCTGACTATCCGCCCGAATTCCGGAACGCGCCTGACCGAATGCAGTCCCTGCGCGAACCGACATACCGTTATAGCCCGACACCTCAACGAGCTGCCCTGCGCTACCCTTCAAAGATTCGAAGGCGGGCGGCGCGTCGATCCGCGAGCGAAGATCTTCAGCGCGGATATCGCTAAATCGTAAGGTCTTGCCATCGGCGGTGATGCGGTCTGCTCGACGATCTTCAGGCGCGGCCAATGCACCCGCTGCCGCAAACGCCACCGCCTCGTCGGTATCACGGTCGATGTCGAGCACGTTTTGATCGATTCCGTACACCGCATCGACGACGACACCCACGCCGCCCACCGGTGTCCCCGATCGATACAACGGGAAACCGCCGGGATCGCCCGCAAGACCGAGTGGCGATCGTTTGGGACCCGCATCGGCCTCAACAGACGCCTGACGCATGGAGACGTCGGAGCACGGAAGTTGGCTGAACTGAACACCGAACAACGGTCCGCTCGGCGTCAATAACTCGCCCGGATTGAAATGCGACTGGATGATTTGGCTCGCCGTACGCGTGCTGAACGCATTGCCTTCGCTCGAGAGGTAAGCGCCGGTCACGGCCTTGGCAATTGCTGCCATCGTCGCAGGAATCACCTCGACGTTCTCGAAGCCACCGCTCACCGACAGTGCGGATACATCCGGAGTCCGCATCGTTACGTTTTCGAGTGCGCCGGTCATACGAAAGACGGCCAGCACGTTTCCGACACGATCGACTACGGCAATGGTCGCCTTGACACCCCTCGCCTGCGCCTCGGCCACACCGCGAGAAATAACTGTTTCGACATCATTGATCGTTAGGAACGTGCCGGCGTTCGCGCAGCTTCCATCACAAAAGGCGGAGCCTGAGGGAGATGTCGCAGATCCATTGACCGTCGTAGTTGGCGTGCCGGAACCCCCGCCACCGCAGGATACGAGCAACGCTGCGCATATCGACGTCAACGTCAAGCGTCTCATTCTCGTACCGTCGCCTGTCGAATCCATTTTGGCTCGCGCTCATCGTGGTACACGTGACACGTCGCGCAGGGACTCGCGATCTTTTGCTCGCCACCTTCCGCGCCGGTCTCACCACCATGACAGTCGCGGCAGACCTTGATCGATGGCATCAACACGTCGCTCGATAACTTAGACTCTTGTGCTGCATGACAGGTCTCACAGGTCGCCTGTCCCGATGCGTGAGCTGCGTGGTCGAAGCGCGCTTTCGGCATGAAATGCTGGGTGAGTTTGACCGGAGCGACGATCCACGCGGAGTCGTTCGTCGTCCCCGTTCGAGTGACCGCATGGCACTCGGCACACGCTCTGCGCTCGAAAAGATCGGTCGCGACCTGGTTGGCACGCTGCTTGGCATTGCCTAAAAGCCGTGCACGCGCAGCGGCACTCAAGGAGGCCCCCGGCGGCGTCACCCCATCGACTACCGCCAAAGAATCACTGTATCCGCTCAGATAACGGCGACTGTAATGATCGACCAGCGTCAGCAAGACGAGCTTCGGATCACCGTGTGGCACTTGGCGCTGCGGTTCTGCCGGATCGAACCCTAATGAGTGACACGTCCCACAGTGTCGCTCCATCGTAATCTTTTCGAAGCCGCGCCCACTCTCGTTCGACACATGACAATCGGCGCAGCCCATCACGACTTGGCCCTGCGGAGCCTTGATCCCCTTCGGGTCGAGATGTGCAGCGTGTGTGAATACGAGATCGGACCGCTCCACCAGCGCCGCTCCACCAAGACGAGCGCGCGTGACGCGCCAATCGGGTGCCGTCAGCAGGCTGATTTGAAACTCCGGATGCTGCAATACGAAGTCGGTGACCGGCATCGTTTTCTTCCCGATGCCGTGATCGGCGGGCTCCGAATGGCAATCCGTACAGAGTCGAGTGTCGCGTTGTACGAGGTTCGATGGCTGATCGTGCTCGACGTGACAACTCGTACAACGCGCCGCCGTCATGTCCGCCACCGCAGGGTGATTGGCTGGAACGTGCTGATGCAATGTGGCAGCGTGGCACTCTAGACACTGCTCATTTCGGACGCGTCGAAAGGACTGTACGTGACAGGCCTCGCATTCACCCTCGAGGTTACCGTGCGCAGAATGCAGCGCACCCGAACTCCACTGCTGATCACTCGGTAGCACACTCGCCCGTAACCACGAAGCCGAGGCATCGCCCTTCGCGACGAATAACCACGGCAAGATCAGCCCCAGCAGCAACGTGACCGTGATGCCGATCCACGCCCACGGTCGCCTGCGCCAACCCACCTCTTCGAGGGTCGTTGCGAATTTCGGCATCGGTGCGTCGTCTGCAACCGTCGACTCTCGGGCGTCGCGCTCCACCGAGATCGCCGCATCAACCTCCAACGGTACCTCGAGCACCTTGATCAGCATCGGCCCGAGGCTGACTTCATCTCCGACCTTCAGGTTCGCACTGCGACAGAGTCGTCCGTTGACCTCCGCTTGGGCGGGAGGGATGCAGGACAACAACAATCCGCCGTCAGATCGCGCAAACCGCGCATGCTGCAACGCAATGCGGGGATCGTTGCACTGAATCGACTGATCGGTCGCGCGTCCGAATCCGATCGACTCGGCATCGACGATTCGGTCACGGGTCGCCTTCACGCCGGACGACCCCATCTCTATTGTTCGAATCAGGAGACGCATGGATTCACCAGTAGAGGAACACGCTGACCACATGTGCGATCAACGTACCGAGCAGCGCCAAGGTCACCGGGACGTGGACGTACAGCCAGATTTCGAGCCAACCGCGGATCTGGGCATCGCGACACAGTCGACGCAGATGATTTCGACGCGTGGCGATCACGCTGAGCAGATCGCCGATTCGCCGCGTCGCGTCACCATCGGTACTGCGGGCAAGCTCGTCCCCGAGCCACGTGAGTAACGCCGCTTGCTCAGCATTGGAAACCCGTGTCGAATCGCCGGCCGCGTTGGGCAAGTCGATCATGGAAAGATCGCGTCCCCGTAAAATAGCGATGGCACTTCCGCCGAGGCGCGTTTCCTCACGATTGGAGCGCAGCGCATCACCGAAACGGCGCGGCATGTCGCGGGCGATACGAAATGCGCGCTGATCGAGGTCGTCGATTTCTTCGAGGAGCAGATCGGGCTTGCGGCCTGCCCGGTTAGCCGACATCAACTTCGGATAGCGTAGATATACGATGAGCCCGAAGATGCCGCTTGCGATCACGATCAACATGAGCGCGTAGCACAGCGTATGCAGATTCCAACCGAACTGGAATCCGGTGTGGAGCGTCACCACGACGATGAGTGCCAAACCAAGATAGACATGCGCACTCGTCCATCCGCGCAGCGTTCCGAGCGAAGACGAGTAACTGCGCTTTCGAACGCCGAGCGCCGTCAACCAAAGAATGAGCGCAGCGCCAACTCCGCCGAGCGTATAGCCCAACCATGTTCCACCGTTCGGCGGCGACATCGGGTCGTGCCACGCATACGCCACGACCGAAGCGAAGCACAATCCGAGGGCGATTTTCAGATAGCGTCGGCTGGCGTATTCAAGCATCGACTCGTGCACGTTCAGAACCTCGACGCTTCCTGCTGCACGAACGTCACGAACTCCTCGGGGCTCACGCGCAATGCCGCGCCGGTCGGACACGCCCGTACACACGCCGGACCGCCGTCCTGCCCCTTGCACATATCGCACTTGACGGCTTTTTTGACGGTCTTTGGCGCTCCGTGTGTATCGCCTTGAACGTGGTGCTGCTCGCGACCGAGCCCACGAACCTCGCCGAATACATCGCCCTTTTCACCGCCGAACAAAAGCCATGACACGAGAGAAGGCGACTCGGTGGGCGGCCCCGCCATCTGGATCACCCCGTAGGGGCAATTGCGCTCGCAGTTTCCACAACCGATGCAGTTGTCGCCGACGAATACTTCACCGTTCGGCGAGCGCCGAATGGCATCGGGTGGACAGTCCTTCATGCAATGCGGGTCTTCGCAGTGCCGACAGGACGTTGGTACATGAACGTTCGCAAAGGTTGGCCCTGCGGCTCGATCGAGGCGAGACGTCCCGCCATGCGTGGCGGCACAAGCCCTTTCACAGTTATCGCATCCGATGCACAAGGCTTCGTCGATCAACAGTACATCGGTGGCTTCGCCAAGACCTTGCTTCAGCAAAAACGAAATGAGTTCGCCTGCATTATCTTGTCCCTGCAGCCGGGTGTTACTCGCCACGCGCTGTCGTACGGTTTCCTCAAGCTCGGCACGCAAAGCCGGATTCTGTCGTAACAATTCGGCGAACGTTTCGGCATCGAGGCTGATCGTTTCGGTCGCGACCGTTGCTCGTACCGTCGCACTACGACGGGTGCCCCCCATCAACCCCATCTCGCCGACGTAGTTGCCGGCGGCAACGTATGACATGACGATCTCGCGACCGCCGAGGGCTCGCAGCACGGCGAGCGAACCGCTGCGTACGAGATGGAGCGTATCGGCCTCGTCACCCTCGCTGAATAAAACCTGTCCGGCCTTGTAACGATTCAATTTCGATTTGGCGGCGATAGGCAGCAAGTCCGCCGTCTTCGCCTGCGGCGCAAATCCGCTCTGGATGGCGCGTACGATGAAGGTCTGATCGATCACGAGACGCGCGGCATCGACCGAGTTCAAGAGCTTCAAGATATCCCGTCGAGGCGTCTCGATCAGCACGCACTCCTTGCCGGCGATGACTGTCGCCGTACGACGACGACCGGACAGCAGCCCCATCTCGCCGAAAAACTGACCCGCCACCAAAGGAATTCGGACGTTCGGGCGATTGTCGTCGATCTGTATCTCGACGCCGCCGGCAAAGACGGTGAAGAATGAGTTGGTGTAGTCGTTACGCTTGAAGACGATGTCACCAGCATTCAGCACGTGGATCGTGCTCCCGAGCATCAGCTCGCGGAACATCAGCGGATTCACCTCAGTGAACAGAGGAATCTGCCGCTGCATCGCCTGCAGAGTGTCGGTCACCGACCGGTGCCCGGGAATATTCGAAAACTTCGCCGCAAGCAGCGGCTCGTCGGCGGGCGCTATCGAAATCCCGCGGATGAATTCCACGACTTCGTATCCCTGATTCATCGCCTGTTTGATGAGGGGATAGCCTCCCAATGCACCAATCACATAGAGCCCAGGAACGTTCGACTCATAAGACGACGACAACACAGGGAGCGATGCGGCATCACTCGACGGAAACTCGATCCCGCAGGACTCGATGAACTTTCGCGGTGGCGTGGCGCCGAGTCGAGCAATGATTCGATCGCAGGGCAATTGCATTTCGCCGGTGGATGTATTCAGCGTCAACGAATACGGTTTTTCTCCACCCGGGCTCTCTGCCAACGACACACACTGGGTCGAATAGAGACAGGCAACTTTTTCGGCTTCAATATGTTTGAGAATGAGCGCGAGGTTGCCGTCCTTGCACCGCGAGAACTCACCCGACCGATTGACGATATACACCGTGTTTTGCTTCGAGAGCGCGACGGCATTCTCGATCGCGGCGTCACCTGCGCCCACCACGACGATGGTTTCGTTTTTGTATTCATCCGGATCGTCGAGCGAGTACTGCACGCAGGGCAGCCCTTCGCCGGGGATACCGAGCAGGCGAGGATTTCCTTGAAGGCCGATGGCGAGCACGACGTTTTCGGCCGAGACGGCACCGCCGTCACGCAAGCGAAGTTGGAAGTCCCCGCGAGCGCCCGTTATCGCGACCACCTCGGCGCCATGGCGGATATCGACCGCATGCTCCTCGAGACCGCTCGCCCATTCCTCCAGAATTCGTTCGCGGCTACCCGCCGCGAAACGCATCGAACTGCGCAGCGGAAGTACGTTGGGCTCGGCCATGACGTGCTTGTTCTTCTGGTATCGATGGATCGTGTCCGCATGCGCGGCGGACTTTTCGAGCAGGACGTGCGAGACCCCCGTTTCGGCGGCGCGCGCAGCAGCGCTGAGGCCGCCCGGCCCCGAGCCGACCACGGCGACGGTAACTTTGGTCATCCCCGATCCTTCCCCGACGGCCCGGCGCTGCAAAAAAGTTGTTTTTCCCAACCCCGGCCCCGACTCATGTTTTACTTCAAGTTAGATCCATTTCGGAGCGGTCAGTAGAAGGCCACAATCGGATGCAATCTTCAACGAATATTCCGCGACTCAACCGCGGCTGGCCGTGGTGCGACCGACCATGATCCCCACCCGTTGCGGCGACCGGTTGAGCGCGGCGCTGGCGGTGCTCGCGCCCAGTTGCCCTGCGGCGGAAGTGAGCCGGATAGCGGCGTTGATCGACGAGGCGATGTCGGGCTCCGATCGGGCCTATCACACGCTGCCGCATGCCTTGATGGTGGCTGAGTCAGACGACTCGATCGAAATCCTGATCGGCTTGTTCCATGACATCGTGCAACTCGAGGTCGACGCCGGTATCGCACCGTGTCTCGAGAGCGTCCTCGATGACTTCAGGGTGATACGCGCGGAAGAATCCTCTGGCGATCTCGATTCGCCGCGCAGCCGTCACCTCTCGGAAGTGCTTCACACCGCCGGCCGAGTCCCTGATCGATGGACGGCAACCGTGCAGTCAATTTTCCGCATCGCTCCGGGAGGCGCGCTTAAGAAGATTAACGGCCATAACGAGTTCCTCAGCGCATTGGTTGCAGCTCGATTACTGGAGCCTTGGCTCGATGACATTACGATGATCAGTCTCATCGCAGGCATCGAAACCTCGATTCCTTTTCGGAGTGACCCTGAGGGCTCGTTGCAGGCACTTCGCGACTCGATACGACGCCTCGATCAAGAAAATAGCCTAGGGCTCGGCACTGCGCAGCTCGATACGCTGATGCACCGAGCAGTTCGGATCGCTAATCGAGACGTGCAGAGTTTTGGTGAGACCGATCTCGCGGCATTTCTCGGTGATACGTTCACGTTATTGATGGAATCGTGTCCGTCACGAGGCTCGGGGAGCTCAGTGCAGATCGACACCTATCGTCGAGCACTGCAAAAAATGACGGCGTTCTTGTCGTCGATTTCTCCTTCCAGCGTCTTTCGCCGCTTTGGCGACGAGCCCACGCTCACCACACATCACGCGCGACAACTTCGCACTGCTCATAACCTTGAGGTCGTCGCCCTCGTGCTCTCCGCAAGACTGCTATCGACCCTATTGCTGGAGGCGGAACTCGGTGACGAGAAACCTGCCCTCGCGCTGACGCCATCGCCATCGATACACAGATCGACATGGCCCGAGGAGATCGACGCCAAAGCCCGCGAGTTATTGTCGAGCGAAGCGGGTTGGCGCTGGCGGGCGACCGTCTCCTCCTCGGTGGTGGAGGTCGACATGCTCGCCCGATGGAGCAGCGAAGCGCTGATCCGAAAGGCAAAAGAAGTTCAGGCGCTCGTGGCGCAGCTCGATGTCACCGGAGCATCGGATGCCCGTAGAGCATTGCGAGCGCTTATCCTGAGCCATTACTCGCAACACCATCGCGAGTGGGCCAAGGAGGTCGCCCGAGGCTTGGACGATTTATAAGTCAGCTGTGCCGAATGACCACTTTCCCAAAGTGATTACCGTCCTCCATATAAAGGTATGCCGCAGGCGCATCGGTAAAGTCGAATACGCGATCGATGACCGGCTTGATGCGGTGGTTGTCGATGAAAAGATTCATGGTTTCGAAATCGGACCGAGACCCGACGAAGATCCCCGAGACCCTCATGCTACGGCCGATCATATTCGCCGCCGGAATCTCCCCACCGAAGCCACCTAGCCCGCCGATGATTGCGATATGGCCACCGTGAGCGAGGACGGCGAGTGATTGCCGGAGCGTACCGACGCCGCCAACCTCGAGCACATGGTGAACACCGACGCCTTTTGTTGCGGCAAGTACGGCCGCAGTCCAATCGGGCGTTTCCCGATAGTTGATCAGGTGAGTCGCGCCAAGGTCGCGAGCTCGTGCCAATTTATCGTTACTTGAGCTTGTGATGACGACCTGCGCACCAAATGCTTGCGCGAACTGCAAGCCGAATATCGATACTCCGCCGGTTCCTTGTAGCAGCACATAATCGTCTGCACACAGACCGCCTCGCGTGACGAGGCCGTTCCATGCCGTCACCGCCGCGCACGGCAACGTCGCGGCCTCTTCAAAAGAAAGATGTGCGGGATAACGCAATACACCGTCTTCATGGAGCGTGACGTACTCGGCCAACATGCCGTCGCGGGCTCCGCCAAGCGCAGACTCGCCGGTGGAGGAAAGCCCTCGACCCTCGAGCCAACTCTGGAAAAACTGACCGACGACACGGTCGCCGGGTTTGACACGCGTGACCCCATTACCGACCGCGACGACTTCTCCCGCTCCGTCCGACAGTGGCACGACCTTCTCGCGGCCTGCAACGGGATAATCACCCCGCAAGATCATGATGTCGCGTCGATTGATGGACGACGCATGAACACGGATCAGCACTTCCTGCGGACCCGGCTCACGCACGACCGCGTTTTCAACGAGCTCTAGGCGATACGCCTTCTCATGTCGGACGAGTTGGTACTGTTTTTGACTGACGGGGATATTCATGAACTTGATTATACGGCGAGCTGATGGACTGACATCGGGTCTTTAGGAATCATCGAGCGGGACGCTCGGATGTCTCCATACAGTGTCGTGCGCTGCCGCGACAGCCTTCCGATCGAGCGGATCGATTCGATCATCGAGTCCGCCGTCAAGGTTTGACCATTGACTCCGCCCGCCGCGCGAGTGATCGATTCGTTCATGAGTACGCCGCCGAGATCGTTCGCTCCGACACGCAAAGCTTCGAGTGCGCCATCGCGCCCGAGCTTCACCCACGAGGCCTGGATGTTTCGGATCACCGGCTCGAATACGAGCCGTGATACGGCATGCATCAAGATAGCCTCACGCCAACTAGGCCCGCTACGCGCGAGGCCCCGCCGCCAAAGTGGTGCTTCCATGTGCACGAACGGCAGCGGAACAAACTCCGTGAAGCCCTGTGTCTCTTGCTGCAGCATTCTGATTTCGAGCAAATGTCGCGCCCATTGTCTTAGCGTGTCGACATGGCCGAACATGATCGTAGCGGTGCTCCGCAGCCCGATGGCATGGGCTTCTCTCACCACGTGGAGCCAGCTCGCCGTATCGAGTTTGTCGGGACAAATGATTGCACGGACATCGTCCACCAAAATCTCAGCGGCAGTCCCGGGCAATGAGCGCAGTCCCGCCTCTTTGAGCCGAACTAGAAACTCGCGTACGGGTATTCCAAGCGTCTCGGCACCATGCGTCACCTCGAGAGGTGAAAGTCCGTGAATGTGAATGTCCGCCGCCGCCGAACGCGCAGCGCGGATGATCTCGAGATAAGTTTCTCCCGTGAAAGCAGGGTGTATTCCACCTTGCAGACAAACTTCCGTGGCTCCGGACTCGGCCGCCTCGGTCACGCGCCTGCCGATTTCTTCGAGATCGAGTCGATATCCGGGCCCTCGCAACGTGCGGGCACCGCGACCTTTTGCGAATGCGCAGAACCCACAGGAGTAAGTGCAAATATTCGTGTAATTGATGTTCCGATTAATGACGAAACTGACGGTGTCGCTGCACACACTTCGGCGAAGCTCATCTGCTGCACCGACTACTGCCTGAAAGTCGGCACCGTCTGCCGTGAGGAGACGCACGATCTCATCCTCGCCTAGCGCCTGGCCTTTGGAGCCTCTGCTTATCGCCGCCTTTACTCTGGATGACACCGGCCCAACGGGTTTGACGGCTCGGGCGAGCTCGACGTAGGGCTTGAACGGCGGATCGCCTGCCCCGGCATGCCAAGAGGTCTCGCGTACATAACCCGACGCATCGAGTTTCCTAAGAACTGCCGAACGAAATATCGGATCGACCCATTTGGGATCGTGGGCGTGTGACATCACGATGGGTAGTCGCTCGACGAGCCATCGACCTGCGGCTTGGGTTTCACGCCTCAAGAGTTCGAGCTCGGGCCAAGGCGCCTCGGGATTGACGAAATCAGCCGTTACAGGCGATACCCCTCCCCAATCGTTGATCCCCGCATCGACCAACGCCGTCAATGACCCCATGCTGAGATTGGGCGGAGCCTGTATCGACATGCTCGAGCCGAAGATCAATCGAGCGACTGCGATCGTCCACTGCAATTCTTCGAGCGAGGGCTCAGGTGCATCGGCCATCCGAGTGCCCGGCTTCGCTCGAAAGTTCTGCACGATGATTTCCTGAACGTGGCCATGGCGACGATGCGAATCACGGATGGCCAAAAGTGTCTCGATACGCTCGAGGCGCGTTTCTCCGATACCAATCAATAAACCGGTGGTGAATGGTATCGATAGTTCGCCAGCGAGATTCAGGGTCTCGAGACGCGCAGAAGGCTGCTTGTCCGGCGATCGGTGGTGAGGTCCACCTCGTGCCGACAATCTCGGCGAGAGACTTTCCATCATCAATCCCATCGACACGGAAACCGCTCGAAGCCGCTTCATCGACTCGCGGTCCATCACGCCAGGATTGAGATGAGGCAGAAGCCCGGTCTCCTCGAAAACCCGCCGCGCACAGTACTCGAGATAATCGAGCGTCGACTCGAAACCCAGGCGGGAAAGCTCTTCGCGCGCCTGAGAGTAACGAAGCTCCGGTTTGTCGCCGAGCGTGAACAGCGCTTCGACGCATCCCGCCGCGGCCCCCTGCCGCGCGACCGCCAGAACTTCGTCGATCGTCATGTAGGCACGATCCCCTCGTCGCGGCGGCGCAGCGAAGGTGCAGTAATGACAAACGTCGCGGCACAGATGAGTCAGCGGAATGAAAACTTTTCGCGAGTACCCGACGCGCACCCCGAAGCCATCGAGAGCGAGCTCCCGCGCACGACTCATCAAGCTCGGAAAATCTTTGTCCGTTACCAAACTTCGTATCGCCGTTTCCGGCTCGGGCTCGTCATGAAGATCTTCCGGCGTATCGATGTCGTGCGAGAGCCCCGACATCTCGATTTGGATCGCACGTAGCGACCGACGCGCTGCCATGCCGAGATGCAGCTCGGCGCTATGGGGGCCGTATTGCGGCGACACAGACGAGGGCAGCCTCAACCACAGCGCGTTCGTTCCCTCCCCTCGTCGATCAGGAACGACGACCATGTCGTATCTCCTCGCCTGATTCACGAGGGAGTCGATTTCTTCCGGGGAGATGTACGGAACATCCGCCGCCACGATGATGGATGCATCGAACCGCGAAGCAAGCGCGTCCGTGGCAAGCTGCACCGCTTCATTGAGTCCGAGACCCTCGTCGTTCAGGACCTCGATGTCGTCGGGTAATCCAGTCTCACGCTCGGGGGTCACGACGATGATGTGATCGACACACCGCGCGGAACGAAGAGCTGTCAGCACGCGTTCCAACATCCGGCGGACCAAGGCCGCACGCTCCGCCATCGACAGTACGCTCGCCAGTCTTGACTTGCCCTCGGCGAAAGAGCGAACCGGAACGATGGCGGCTACACGCATCAGTTCATTACTCTTCGGAGACTCGTCACGCAGGGAACTTGAGTGCACCGGAAATGCGGATCCCGGCCCCATCCACCGCGTACTGCTTGTTGATGAAAATCAGGATCGACGTCATCGCCTCGGCGGCTGCAGAGTTGGCCAGGGCACCGCCGTGGATTCCTCGAAGACCACAGGCCTGTACCAGACGAATGACGGACTCGCGCGCTGCCTTGTCATCTCCGAACACGAGCACGTCGCAATCGACCGTCGCATCAGATGCAAGCTTGAACGCTGCGACATTGTGAAATGCCGATACGACACGTACGCCCTCGCCGAGTATTTTTTGGGCGCGCACAGCGGCACTACCCTCGAGCGGCAGTTGCACTCGCATGACCTTCGGCGGTACCAGCGGGACGGTGGTGTCGACAACGATCTTGCCCGCGACGTGCGGACTGATGTCACCCAGCGTCGACTCTTGCGAGGCAAAAGGCACGGCAAGGATGACGATATCTCCCTGAGCGGCCGCCTCCACGTTGGTGGCAGCACGAACATCGGTCTTGCACTCTGCGGTGAGCAGCTCCGCCGTCGCCTGCGCCTTGAGTACATCGCGCGATCCGATGATCACTCGCTCCCCTGCTTTGGCAAGCCGTCGAGCGAGTGCAGAACCCAAATCGCCTGTTCCGCCGATGACCGCAATGCATTGACCCTGATCAGACATGCCGAACTCCCGAACCAAGACCGCTAATTGGGGTTTGCCGACGCCGTCTGCCAGGCCAGCTCGGCCAAGGGCTCCACTTGCGCCGCGTATTTCTTTGCTTCGGGACTTACTGCGGTCCCACGCTGTACGCGGCCTGCGATCCCGTGACAAATGGCAGCAAGTCGGAACATGCAAAACGCCAAGTAGTAGTTCAGGTGCGGAATGTCGTCGAGGCCACGCTTGGCGCAGTACGCGTCGACGTATTCCCGCTCCATCGGCAGACCGAGCTCCTGGAGATCTCTTCCGTAGAGACCCCGAACACCACCCGAGGCCATGCGATAAGCCATCAGGTGATACGCGAAATCGGCGATGGGATCACCGATCGTGGACAACTCCCAGTCGAGAACGGCGATGATTCGCGGCTCATGCTGGTGGAACATGAGGTTATCCAATCGATAGTCCCCGTGAACGATCGTCGGAGCCGAGACGGTGTCCGGCATATTCCGAGGAAGCCAATCGATCAACTTTTCCAAATATTGAACGCGCCCGGCAGCCTCGACTTCGATCGCGTATTGCTTCGACCATCTGGAAACCTGACGCTCGACATATCCCTCGGGTCGGCCAAAATCCTCGAGGCCGACTGCGCGGTAGTCGATCGCATGCAACTCGGCCAACGTGCTCACCATCGCGTCATAAATCGGCCGTCGCTCGGGCCGAGACAACTCAGGCAGTGCCGGCTCCCAAAACAATCGTCCTTCGACGAATTGAACAACGTAGAACGCAGTGCCGATGACGTTGACGTCTTCGCACAACACCAATGGCTTGGCGACCGGAAATTTGGAATGCGCCGCAAGCGCAGACATCACGCGGTATTCCCGCTCGATGGCGTGCGCAGACGGAACGAGATTTCCCGGGGGTTTGCGGCGTAGAACGTACGACGCGTTTTGGCCATCCAGACGATACGTCGGATTGGATTGTCCGCCCGGAAATTGCGTGACGTGCAGTGGCGATGAAAAGTCGGATATCTTCCCCGACAGATAACGCTCGAGCGCTTCGACATCGAACTCGAGACCCTTGCGAAATTGATGAGCCCGATTCATGCGTGAGTGCGATCGTCGACGCGACTCGAATCAAACAGCACGAATGGCTTTCTGGCGCTTCGATGTCTCCGACGGCGCTTTGTTCTCGAGCCGGATTTTCAGATCTGCCTTGAGCTGCCTGAACATCGACGACAGTGGCATTTTGGAATTGGCGAGCCACTGATAAATGATTCCCGCCATCGAGGCGGCATATTGCTCTGCCACTCTCATCGGATCCAGATCCGGATCGACCGTTCCCGCGGTCTGCCCCGCTTTCACCCACTGCGCCACATCGCGGCGTTGCGCCTTGTGCACGATCGCAATGTTCGATTTGTAATCGGCGGAGGGATCGATACTCAAAAACCAGAGCAAATACATGGCCCGAACTTCTTCCGGTCGTTCGCGAATGAACACCTCGGCGGCATCCGTCGCCGCCATGAGCGCATCGACACCGACTCGCTCGCCTACGGCCACCTGTACTCGATCAAGCCAGTCGACGCTCGCTTCCTGCAAAACCTTGCCGAACAGACCCGCCTTCGATCCGAATCGATGTGTCGCAAGACCTCGGCTGTAACCCGCAAGCTCACCGACCGCTTGGAGCGTCGTGCCATTGATACCCACCTTGACGATGAGTTCGATGGCGGCGTCCATGAGCCGCCGATCGGAAAGTGCCACACGATCTGCCTGACGGCGTCGTGCAGGCGGCGGAGAGGCGGTTGCAGCTTTTGACATCAATGAGCTCTTTCTTTGGCCACTTTAGATTGCAGCACGAACCTTGGGCAGCACATGTTTTGCGACATATTCGAGTCGTCGCTGGCCTGCTGCGACGGTTTCTCCAGGTAGCCGCGCCCAGATGTGCAAGTCACGGATCTGAGGATACTCACGAAGCAGTTTGACGAACTCCGTCACGGCAGTATCGGCATCCCATAGCCTGTACAACCCTTGGGAGAGCGCAGTCTGCGCGTCCGGAAAACGTGGCGTCGTGTCCGGCGGTCCGAATGCACCCCACTCGATATATTGGTTGCATTGATAAAGCGCGTGCGGCCCTACTGCGGCCGCTTCCCGCTCGGGGTCATCCGAGATGATCGCCCAGCTTCCCGCGATGATCACGCCATCTGCCGGATCTTTGCCGTGCTTTTTGAGGCACTCGAGATAAACATCGTGACCGATTCCACCGGTCGACAAAAATCCGTCGGCGACGCGCGCGACGCGATCGATAGCCGGCTCGGCCATCGCGCCGAGATACAGCTTCGGCGTGTGCTCGGGTGCGGGCGTCACCCGCAGATCACCGACCTGAAATCGCTTGCCTTCGAAGTTGATCCGCTCGCCAGCCCAGGCCCGACGGATGATCGTGATCGCCTCCTCGACGAGACTCGGTCGATGCTTGAGCTCCCGGCCGAACTGGCGAAACTCGAGATCTCGATATCCGATGCCGACGCCGAGATCGAAACGCCCTTTCGTCAGCAGCGACAACGTAGCGGAGTCTTCGGCGATACGAATCGGATTATGTAGCGGTAACACCATGAGGTTGGTGCCGATGCGCATTTTCTTCGTTCGTGCACCGATCGCACCTCCGATGACGAGGGGCGATGGCGTATAGCCGTCATCACAAAAATGATGTTCGGTCATCCATACGGAGTCGAACCCCAATCTCTCGGCTTCGACGATCTGCTCGAGACAGTCTTCATAAAGAGTCTCGAAGGGCACTCGCCACGGATCGGGATTTCGAAAGTCGTACCAAAGACCGAAGTTGACTTGACGTGCCATGGCGTACCCCGGGTTCAGTTCAGACTATTGAGGAAGTCGAGGAGCGCAGCACGATACTTGGGTCCTTCTTCGATGAACGGCGCGTGTCCGCAATTTTCGAACTCCACAAGCTTGCAACGCTTTGCATAATTGGCGACCGAGCGACATACGTCAGGCGCAACCACCAAATCTTTGGCGCCGACGAACCCGAGCACCGGAGCATCGATTTTGGCGAGGATGGCGCGCTGATCGAGGACGTCGAGTTCGGCAAGCGCATCATCGGCAACGGGCGATGTTTGCATGAAGAGCGACCACATCCAGGTGTTCATCGCCGTCGACTGAGGCACAGCACACACAGCCTTGGTGAGCGCATCGAAGAAATTCGCACGATCTTCACGCATGATTCCGACGGTCGCCGATGCACTGCCCGGCGCGCCACCGAAAGCATAGTCGGGTGCCTGCACGTAACGTGGACTCGCTGCGGCCGTGAGCACCAATCCGGCACAGCCGCCTCCAAGCCGGCTCGCAGTTTCGACCGCGATGGCGCCGCCGAGCGACCAACCGTTCAGAACGGCACGTTTGATGCCGAGATGCTCGAGAATGGCGATGGCATCGGCAGCCCCCAGTCCGATCGAGTTCTGGGCGAAATCTTTGTCGGACATCCCGCAGCCGCGCTGATCGAAGGCAACGACGGCGTGACCCGCCGATCGCAGCGAAGCGATCGTGGTATCCCACACTCTCGAGCTGGTGCCCCAGCCATGAATGAGCACCACCGGCACTTTGCTGCCCGCGTAGTGCTCGAAGTAGATGTTTTTACCGTCTTCTCGTTTGATGAATGCCATGTTGACCCCCCTTGTTCACTCAGCCGGGCGGCGCAGTCATTTGCGCGCCGGGGATTGGGTTGAAGTAATGGATCGTCACGTCTCGACGCTTGATTTTCCAGACTCCGTTACGACGGACGAAATGATCCCTGTAGGTGGCGCTGATCATCTGAACGCTGTTGTCGGTCAACGCGCCCATGCAGTCCACGTCGCACTCGCCGGTCGCCTCATCCGCACCTTCGAAACTGACTTGGAGATTGCTGGTGAGATGATGCGACTCCCGCCAGACGGGCCACAAGACCTCTTTGACGGCGCGATTGATGCCCGCATGCCCCTCGAATACTCCGAATGGCGGGCCGATATTCCAAACGCAGTCTTCCCACCAAATGGAAAGGAAACGGTCGAAGTTTCGCTGATCGAACCCTCGACAATAATCGGTCACGAGATCTCGCATGGCGTGCCGGCTCTCGAGCCGGTCGATGCGAACAAGCAGGTCGTTTACCGTTGCATCCATCGCTGATTACCCCCGTTAACGTCGATCAGCAGTACTAACCTCTGCCGTTACCTACCTCGAGCTCGATGGCCCACGCGAGTTTTTTGCGCGCAGCGTCCATCGCATCAGGAAAATAATAATCCGGGAAAAGGCTGGTGCAGCCCTTTCGATCCCGCAAAACCTCTTTTGCGACGCTGATCTTGTGGACCTCGGTGGGCCCATCGACGATCCCCATCTCCGGAACGGTCGCCCACATCGACATGAGCGGCGTCTCGTTGGTCATGCCAAGAGAGCCATGTATATGTAGCGCCCGGTAAACCACGTCTCGAAGGACGGCCGGCATGGCCGCTTTCACCGCCGCGATCTCGCGCCGTACTTCCCGGGTATAGGCCTTGTGCTTGTCGATGAGCCAGGCGGCGTAAAGCACATGCAGACGGAACTGCGTGATCTGAGTGTAGGAATCGGCGATTTTTTCCTGCGTAAGTTGCTTTTGCGACAGCAACTCGCCCTTCGTCTGACGGCTCAGCGCACGCTCGCACATCATGTCCAGGGATTTGTTCAGCAACCCGACCGTGCGCATCGCGTGGTGAATGCGGCCGCCACCGAGCCGCGACTGCGCCACCTCAAACCCCTGCCCCGGCTTGCCCAAGATGTTCTCGCGAGGCACGCGGCAATTATTGAACCGCAAATAACCGTGCACTCCCGAGCCGATTTCGTCGCGCATGCCGACGGCGACGTTCCGAATGACTTCGAGCCCGGGCGCGTCTCGATCGACAATGAGAATGGATGCGCCCTGGTGAACCGGAACGCTGGAATCGGTGACCACGACGACGAGCAAAAACCTTGAGAAATCGGCATGCGAGGCAAACCACTTCTCGCCGTTGATGACCCACTCATCGCCGACGAGATCCGCCTTGCAAGTAAATTGCCCCGGATCCGCTCCCGCCTGCGGTTCTGTCATCGAGTAGCACGAGGCAATCTCACCCGCGAGCAGAGGCTCGAGGTACTTCTTTTTCTGTTCCGGAGTGCCGTACCGGGCCAGGATTTCCATGTTGCCCGTATCAGGTGCCTGGCAACCAAAGACCGTCGGACCAAAGCGACTGCGGCCGAGAATCTCGTTCATCAGCCCCAATTTGACCTGACCATACCCCTGACCGCCGAGGTGAGGATCGAGGTGGCACGCCCAAAGTCCTTGATTTTTAACGATTTTCTTAAGGGGCGCCATGGCGGCGGCAGGCCCCGGACGAGCCGGATCGAAGGGGTCGGCCGGTCCGCGAAACACCAGATCGAGAGGCTCGATCTCCGAGCGAACGAATTCGCTCATCCAATTCAGTTTTTCCTGAAAGTCCGACTCGGTTTCGAAATCCCACGCCACGTTCAGATTCCCCCTTCTCGGTCGGCTCAAGCCACCCCGGCGACGCAAAAAAACAACGATTTCGGGGTGGCGATCGGATGATGAAGATCCGACGAAAACGAGTATACGGATTCACTTGCTAGTCGACAACAAGAGGATTATCGTCGGCGCTGACTGGGAGAGTTCGGCGATATTTCTCGTGCGAACAAACCCATCGGACATCCAAATTTGGAGGGGACAAATGTCAATGTCTAAGTCGAGTTTGCTGGTATCCGTTGCCGTCGCAGTGGCGTGCGGATCATTCAGCGTGACGTCATTCTCAGCGGACGAGGCGACCAGCCAAGGCACGCTCGAAGAAATCACCGTCACTGCAAGAAAGCGCGAAGAAAATCTTCAGGACGTCGGTACTTCGATCAGCGCTCTCGGTGCGGTGGATATCGCGCGCCGCGCAGACGTCGATCTGCAGTCCTTCGCCAATACGGCGCCGAACGTCATCATCAACGATCTTCAGCAGGGCCCGGGCAGCCCTGCCGCGATTTCCATTCGCGGCATTGGCACGACGGACGTCGAGAAGAACTTCGATCCGACCGCCGGTGTGGTGGTCGACGGCATCTTCATCGGCGTGAACTCGGGCGCGATGATCAAGGCCCTCGACTTGCAGAGCATCGAAATCCTTCGCGGTCCGCAGGGAACGTTGTTCGGTCGCAACTCGATCGCCGGCGTAATCAACATTGCGCGCAAGAAGGCTTCGACGGACGGTGTCTCGGGCGCCGTGCGAGCCGGCGGCGGCAATTACGGCGAACTCGCCGTTGATGGTTATATCAACCTGCCGCTGTCTGACACGTTCGCGTTCAAGATCGGTGCCGCCAAGCGCGACAACGATGGCTGGTTCTTCAACAAGACGCGCGGCAAGGACGTGGGCAAGGTGGAGTTCACGAGCTTCAGCCCCAGCTTCACGTTCAAGCCGAACGACAACTTCGAGTTCACCTATCGCTTCGACAAGACCGAGCAAGATCAGGACGCGAACACCGTTCTCAACGTTGCTCAGAGCAATCAGGTCTTCTGTCTCGCCTACCGTGAATGCGCCAAGGGCGTCCAGGTTCCCCAATCCGGTGATCGTTATACCGTGCTGCAGAACGGCGAAGGCGCTTACCAGACGTATTTCGACAGCGAGATGCACATCGCCACGGCGAGCTACAGCATCAACGACGGCAATACGATCGAGTACGTCTACGGCAAGTTCTCGACCGACGAAAAGGTCTTCCAGGATTGGGACGGTACGTCGCGTACGCTCTACCACACCGATCGTCCTGCCGTTTGGAACCAGTCGAGCCACGAAGTTCGCTGGATCAATTCGGGTGATCGCCTCGACGTAACCGCGGGTCTCTACCTGTGGGAGTCGGATTACCGAATCGACCTGCGTAGCTACATCGGCTTCATCGACGTGCTGTTCGGCGCTCCGCCGGGATCCGTCGCCGTAATCGATCAGACCGTCGTTCAGAACACCGATTCGAAGGCTGCATTCTTCGAAGCGGACTACAAACTCACCGACGCGCTCACGCTGACGGTCGGCGGTCGATACACGAAGGACGACAAGGACAGCGGCCTCATCGACGCGGCGATGCCTCAGCTCGCCACGCTCGGTAGTCTCTCCAAGCCGTTCAAGAAGTCGTGGAGCGAGTTCACGCCGAAGCTGAACCTGCGTTATCGCATGAGCGAAGACGCGATGGTCTACGGTCTCTACTCCAAGGGCTTCCGTGCGGGTGGTTTCACCGGTCGTCCGGGCACCTACGAAGCGGCCTCGATCGCGTACAACCCGGAGACGGTCGACAACTTCGAGTTCGGCTGGAAAACCGAGTGGATGGACGGTCGAGTTCGTCTGAACGGATCTGTCTTCTTGATGAAGTACGACGACAAGCAAGAAGAGCAGAGCGTGCCGACTTCGTCGGGTACGGGTCAGCAGACCCTGGTGCTCAATGCGGCGCAGGCCGAGATCAAGGGTCTTGAGATCGACCTCACTGCTCGTGTTACCGAGAACTTCACGCTTTCGGGCAACCTCGGCGTGATGGATTCGAAGTTCAAGAAGTTGATCGACACCGATCCGGCGACTCCGGTCAACAAGCGTGACTTGTCTTACCTCAAGTTGCGTCGTGCACCGGATCTGACCGCGACGATTTCGCCCAACTACACCTGGAACGCCGGTAACGGCTCCATGTGGGTACAGGCGGATCTGCGATATGTGGACGATCAGGAACTCACCTTCCTGAACTCACCGCAGAGCAGCGTGAAGGCGCACGAAGTCATCGATGCCTCCATCGGCTATCGCCTGAACAACACGACCGTCTCCTTGTGGGGTTCGAACCTCACGAATGACGATTCGTGGACCCAGGCCTACGACGTGGGCACGAGCGTGACCTTCGCCGGTTTGTGGACTTATGCCGCTGCGCGCCCGCCGCGCACTTACGGCTTGCGGATCACCCACAACTTCGGGAACTGATCCTCGCTTCGCCTTCCTCGGCGACGGTACCACCCTTCGGGTGCGTACCGTCGCCGGGGGTGGCTCTTTGCTCCACGCGGATTCGACGCGGGAGAATCTTTGATGACAGCCAAAACATGGGTAGTGACCGGCGGTTCACGTGGTGTCGGTCTCGCCACGACCCGAAAGGCTCTGGCGCAGGGAGATCGTGTCGCCGTCATCGCTCGCACTATCGACGAAACCAGCCTTCGGGCAGCGCTCGGTGACGAGCGTGTTCTGTTGATTTCGGCGGACGTTGCCGATCCGGTGTCGGTGCGGTCTGCTTTTGATCAGATCGGCGACGCATGGGGCCGCGTCGACGTGTTGATCAACAACGCCGGACTGCACCGGGGTCGTAAACTCGCCAGGCTCGAAGAAAAAGACTGGAACGCCGTCATTGCGACCAATCTGTCGGGCCCGATGCACTGCATCCAGGCCGCGCTGCGCCTCATGCCGGAAGGCGCCTCAGTTGTGAATGTCGGCGCAGTCGTCGGCTTTCGCGGTTTTCCCGGGGATAGCCCCTACGGTGCGAGCAAAGCGGGACTTGCCGGATTGACCCGGGTCCTCGCCGTCGAACTTGCACCCAAAAAAATCAGGGTCAATCTCGTCATCCCCGGACTCATCATTACCGAGATGACCTCACAGCTCGATGAGAAGGCGATGAACAAGCTCCTCGAGCGTATTCCTCTTGGCCGCGTTGGGCGCGAGGAAGAAATCGCAGATGTAATTTGGTGGGTCGCTGGCTCGACCTACATGACCGGCGCCGTAATTCCGACCGACGGCGGCATGATGGCCCAGTTGTAACGCCTCCGACGAATCGCTCATGGCCACTCTCGAATCCTTAGACCGATGGCTTGAGTCCGAGCTGGGATTCGTCGAGATCGAAATGGGTCCGCGGCTGGGCGGCGGAAACTCCAACGTCACGCAGCTCATACGTCACGCGAAGGGCCGCGTTATTCTGCGTCGCCCACCCGACGATACGATTTCTTCGACCGCAGGTGCGGGCGTGCTGCGCGAATACGGCATGCTGAAGGTGTTGCACGGGCGTGTGAAAGTTCCGCGCCCACTTGGATATTGCGCCGATGCGTCGATAGTCGGCCAACCGTTCAGCATCATCGAATACGTAGATGGAATATCCATCACCGAATCTCTGCCCCAGGCATATAAGGCGGATGCAGCGACCATTTCGAATCTCGGCATCGAACTGGTCGACGAGCTCGCAACCTTACATACCGTAGATTGGCGCTCGCTCGGAATGAGCAGTCCGAAAATGCCCGAGGACTATGTCGCCAAACAAATCGCGCGATTGAGAAAGCTTCGTGCAGAAGAGACGGGCCGCCCGCTGCCGTTGATGGAAGATCTTGCGGGATGGCTGACGTCGAATCTCCCGCCACCGCCTCCTGCGACAGTGATGCATGGCGACTTTCATCTCGACAACACTCTCTTCTCGCGCGACGCGCCGAAGCTGAGTGTCATCATCGACTGGGAGTTGGCGACGATCGGAAATCCCTACGCCGATCTGGCCTTGATGCTTGCTTTTTGGGGACCCAGATCCGTCAATCCTCCCGGATTTTCGTTCGTACAAAAAATTTCTCGCGACTTCGATGCAGTGATCGATCGTGACGCCTTGGCTGTGCGATGGTCGAAACGCACGGGACTCGACCTCGAACATTTCAGGGTGTACCGAGTCTTCGCCCTGTGGCGGCTCGCGGCCATCGTCGAAGGCGCATACCTGCTTTTCCAGAGCGGGCGAGTCGATAGTGACTACGCTCGAAAATTGGAATACGACGTGCCGGCCTTGCTCGAAGAGGCTGCCGAAATTGCGGCGTCGAACTGAGATGAGAACTCTTTCCGGAGCATCTTAAATGCTGACAACGATGATGGATTTTCCGCTGTCGACCCAGATGATCCTGCGTCACGGAAGTCAGATTCACGCAGGTAGTCGTGTGGGGACGAACAACGGCGACGCTTTCCAGTTCACGTCGTTTGCCGACATTGCGAGTCGGGTACACAAGCTCGCTGGCGCCTTGTCGGCCTTGGGCGTAGCGCGAAACGCGCGTGTCGCTACCTATTGCTGGAATCACCAACAACATCTCGAGTGCTATCTGGCCATCCCCTCGATGGGCGCGGTATTGCACACACTCAATGTCAGGCTCTTCCCGGAGCAGATCGTCGGCATCATGAATCACGCCGAGGATAGCGTGCTGATCATCGACGGCAGTCTGCTGCCGCAGATCGAGGCGGTTCTCGAGAAGGTTCCATCGCTTCGGCACATCATCGTAATCGGCGACGGATGGAAGTCATCGTCGAAGAACGGCGCAGCCGAAATTCATCGGTACGAGACCTTGCTCGAGCGCTCCGCGCCGATCAACCCTTGGCCCGAACTCGACGAAAAACAAGCCGCTGTCGTGTGCTACACGAGTGGCACGACGGGCGCCCCCAAGGGCGTGGTTTACAGTCATCGTTCGATATTCCTGCATACCCTCGCGACACTCGGCCGCGATACTTTCGGCATAAGCCAGTCCGACCGAATCCTTTTGCTGCCCTCGATGTTTCATGCCAATGCCTGGGGGCTGCCCTTCTCAGCCTGGATGTCGGGCGCGGATCTCCTGCTTCCGGCATCGCACCTCAAAGCCGCCGATATTCGCAGTGCCATCGCCCATGAACGCCCGACGTTCACGGCGCTCGTACCAACTCTGATCAATGATTTGCTACTCGCCGATGTCGATTCGCCGATCGACATGAGTTGCTTCAGGGTGATCGTTTCGGGAGGGTCTGCAGTCTCGCCCACGCTGATCCGCAAGGTTCGCGAACGTTGGGGTATTCCCGTGCTTCAAGGCTGGGGCATGACCGAGACGAGTCCAATGTGTTGTTTGTCGATTCCGCCGCGAACAAGTTCGATCGAGGAGGAGCCGGCTTGGCGCGCCAAGAGCGGGCGCCCCGTCCCCGGGATGGAGGTACGCCTCGTCGGAGATGACGGCAAGATCTCGCCAAACGACGGCATCTCCGTCGGCGAACTGCAGTTGCGCGGCCCGTGGGTCACGGGCAGTTATCACAATAATCCGTCATCCGAATCGTTCACGAGCGACGGCTGGCTGCGCACCGGGGACGTCGGCGTCATCGATCAGGCGGGTTACGTGCAGATCACCGATCGCACCAAAGACGTCATCAAGTCTGGAGGAGAGTGGGTCTCTTCTCTCGAGTTGGAAAACAAGCTCGCGGCTCACCCGGGAGTCGTCGAAGTCGGCGTGATCGGGATACCCGACCCGCGCTGGGAAGAACGCCCTCTCGTCTTTGTCGTAGGCAACCCGAAGCACGCGGCGCTCAATGCGCAGTCGTTGCGGGAATTTCTCGTGCCACTCGTCGCGAGGTTCGCAGTCCCGGAAAATTTCGCTTTCGTCGACGCACTACCGAAAACGAGCGTAGGAAAAATCGACAAGGTGGCTTTGCGTCAGCTGTACTCGAGCGGCAAGATCGAGATCATCCGACTCAAGTGACGGACTGATTCACCCGGGCTCGCGGGTCTTCGGAAAGTCTTTCGTCAACCGATCGATCTGCGACACTGAATAACCGAGATCCTGCAAGATCGCGCGATTGTCGGCATCGACCGCGCGGGCCGCTCGAGGCGGTGCGGGCACCGAGCGGCTGAACCTCGGAACCGGGGCGTTTTGTTTGATCCCCTCGACCTCGATGAACGCTGCGCGCGCCATGTTGTGCGGATGGCTCGTCGCTTCCTGCATGGTCAAAACAGGTACGGCACACGCATCGGTCTCATCGAACAAGGTCCGCAGTTCATCGGATGTTCGGCTCTTGATGGCAGCAGCGAGCTTGGCTCTCAAAGCCGGCCATATCTCGGCAATCAATTTTTCGTATGGATGTCGCTGAAACCCTTCGCCCTCGAGAAACTCTGCGGGTTCGAGCCCGAGTTTCGACAGCAGCAATCGATGAAACTGCGGCTCGATCGCCCCTACGGCAAACCACTTGCCGTCCCGTGTTTCGTAGGTGTCGTAGAAATGAGCGCCACCGGCTAAGAAATTCGTGCCGGTCTCATCCTTCCACAGCCCGCGATTTTGTAGCCCCATCAACGGGGCCATGAAGGAAATGACGCTATCGACCATCGCGCTATCGATCACTTGTCCCTTGCCGCTACGCATCCGCTCGTACAGCGCGCAAACGATGCCAAAGGCAACCATCAAACCTCCGCCGCCGTAATCACCGATGACGTTGAGCGGCGGTACCGGCTTGCCGCCTGGGGGGCCGATTTGATGCAGCATGCCGGTCAAGGCGATGTAGTTGATGTCGTGGCCTGCTGTCTTGGCGAGCGGGCCTTCCTGTCCCCACCCGGTGATCCGGGCATAGATCAGACCGGGATTTCTTTCACGGCACACTTCGGGGCCGATACCCAGTCGCTCGGTGACACCCGGACGGAATCCCTCGAGTAATACATCGCTCCGCTCGACGAGCTTCAAAACCACTTCGATCGCTTCGGGATCTTTGAGATCGAGCATCATGTGACGACGGTTGCGCAATGTCGGCTCAGTCTTGCCACCGTCGAAGGCGCCCGGCCTCTCGATGCGAATCACGTCGGCACCCAGATCGGCGAGCAGCATCCCCGCATAGGGTCCAGGACCGATACTTGCAATCTCGAGGATGCGCAAGCCGGCGAGCGGCCCTCGACGCATCGAAGCACTGCGCTCACCAACCGATGCTTCGTGATTCACCATAGATGGACTATCAGGTGGCGCCATAGCCTCGTCGTCCGGTCCGCGCCATCTCCAACAACAACTCGCAAGGCTCGAATCGCGGCCCCGCCTCAACAGCGAGACGCTTGCAAACCTCGACGAACTCCCTGACGCCGATCATGTCGATGAAGGACATCGCGCCGCCCGTATACGCGGGGAAGCCCCAGCCGAGAATCGACCCGAGATCGCCATCGACGCCGCTCGTGAGTACACCCTCTTCGAGGCAGCGCGCCGTTTCGAGAGATTGGATGAACAGGAGACGCTGCTTGACCACTTCGAGCGAAGGCTGCTTCGCAAGCGTCGGATACTCCTTGGAGAGCCCAGGCCAAAGATATTTTTTACCTTGCGAGGGGTACTCGTAAAATCCGCCTCCCGCCTTGCGACCGACACGACGCAAGTCTTCCACGAAGTGCCGGAGGACGTCCCAACTGGGTGGTTCACGAAAATCTTTGCCGAGATCCGCACGAGTCTGCTGCACGACGTGGTATTGCAGTTCGAGCGAGACCTCATCCATCACGGCGAGCGGTCCGACCGGCATGCCCGCAAAACGTCCTGCATTCTCGATCAGCGCCGGATTGACACCCTCTTTCAAGAGCATCTGCCCTTCATAGCAATACGTGCCAAATACTCGGCTCGTGAAAAATCCCCGACTGTCGTTGACCACGATCGGCGTCTTTCCAAGTCGTCGTGCCAAATCGAGCGTCCAGGCCAGCGTCGTGTCGTCCGTCATCTTGCTGCGAATGATCTCGACTAGTGGCATACGCTCTACTGGCGAGAAGAAATGCATGCCGATGAATCGATGTGGTCTTTTCGATGCTTCCGCGAGTCCGGTCACGGGCAACGTCGACGTATTGCTGGCAAACACCGCATCAGCCGCGATGACCGCCTCAGCCCGACGAATGGCGTCAGTCTTGATTTCACGTTTTTCGAAGACAGCCTCGATGACGAAATCACTACCCGCGAGATCCGCGTAGTCATCAGTCGGCCGAATACGCGAGAGGATCGCCGAGGCATCCTCCTCCGTCACTCGGCCTGCGGTCCGATCTTTCTCCAATTGCTTGCGGGTGTGCTCGACAGCTCGTCCGGCAACTTCACGCGAGACGTCGAGGACACTGACTTCATACGACGCTCGAGCAAGCGAATGGCTGAGCCCCGCTCCCATCATTCCAGCACCGAGCACAGCCACCCGCGAGACGGCTTGCTTCGACACGCCCTGCGGTCGTCGCGCCAGTTTCTCCGCCTTACCCTTGTTGATGAACATCGTGCGAATGAGATTTCGCGCTTCGGGTCTGCGAGCCAGCGTCACGAATTGATGACGCTCGATGTCGAGTCCGCGATCGATGGGAACTTGAAGTCCCTCATAAACACACGAGAGGATGGCGACGGGCGCAGGGTAGTTTCGCAACGTCTTGCGCGTCACGTCCGGTATCGCGGTCATGAAGATCTGCGCAAAATCACCCGCAAGAGCGCCGCGCGAAGATCCCTGAGATTTTCCGTCTTTGCGGTCCCAAGGTTGAACCGCGCTATCAGCAGACAACAGCCACGCGCGCGAACGCTCCTTGAGCTGATCGGGAGGAACGAGTTGATCCACCATCCCGAGTCGCAGCGCTTCAGCAGGACCGACGGGTCCGCCGTCGAGCATGAGCCGCAACGCGGGTTCAACGCCGATCAGACGGGGCAAGCGCTGCGTTCCTCCTCCTCCGGGCAACAGACCCACCTTCACTTCCGGCAAACCGAGCTTGGCTGACGGCGTATCAGCGAGTATCCGGTGATGGCACGCGAGCGCGATTTCGAGGCCGCCACCCAAGGCAAGCCCATTGATGGCCGCGACTACCGGCTTGCCGCAAGTCTCGAGACGACGAAGTACCTTCGAAAATCCGTTGGTTGCCCTGTGCAGCGATCCGGCATCCGCGGAAGTATCAATCGCGTTCACGAGATCGAGAAGATTCCAACCTGCAGCGAACGCAGCCTTGGCAGAGGTCACCAAAATACCGCGGACGGCCGCATCCGATGAGAGCGCTCGAATGGACTCGTCCAACTGGATGACAAATTCGTCCGACAACATATTGAGCGGCGCGCCGGGGACATCGAGTGCCAGCGTGGCGATACCGTCTCGGTCGATATCAAGTGAAAAATGTCGAGTCATTGACTTACACCCGCTCGATGATCGTGGCAGTGCCCATACCCGCACCCACGCACAAAGTGACCAGCGCAGTGTTGAGATCCCGGCGCTCCAATTCGTCGAGCACAGTTCCGAGAATCATCGCTCCCGTGGCACCGAGCGGATGTCCGAGAGCGATCGCCCCACCATTCACATTCACACGATCGGCCGGCAAATCGAAGTGGCGCATGAAACGCAGCGCGACGGCGGCGAATGCTTCGTTGATCTCGAACAGATCGATATCTTTGATATTCATTCCGGCCCTGCGAAGGAGTTTTTCCGTGACGAGGGCCGGGCCCGTGAGCATGATCGTCGGCTCGCTGCCGATCGATGCAAACCCGCGAATGCGCGCTCGCGGCTTCAGACCCGATGCCTTGCCAAACTCCGCACCGCCGACCAATACAGCAGCAGCGCCGTCGACGATTCCACTCGAGTTACCGGCAGTATGCAGATGCCGGATGGTCTCGACCTCCGGATAACGAAGCTGGGCCACCGTGTCGAAACCGAGCTTTTCGCCGGCCGTGACGAAAGCCGGCTTGAGTTGAGAGAGCGATTCGACCGTGGTGTCTGGTCGGACATGCTCATCGCGCTCGAGTACCACCTCGCCGATCGCATTACGCACCGGAAAGACAGAGCGCGAAAACCTGCCCTCACGCCATGCTTCGACCGCCCGTCGCTGACTCTCCGCTGCGAACGCATCGAGCATTTCGCGACTGAATCCGTCGATCGTCGCAATGAGATCGGCACCGATACCTTGAGGCACGTAATAGACGGGATAAGACACCGCCGGGTCGGAGTACCACGCGCCTCCATCGATACCCATCGCGACGCGAGACATCGACTCGACTCCGCCACCGATCGACGCGATCGCTTGTCCGCTCATGACTTGGGCGGCCGCAGTATTCACCGCCTCGAGCCCGGATGCGCAAAATCGATTGACCTGTTGCCCAGCCACGCTCTCGTCGTACTTCGCGACGAGCGCGGCGACGCGAGCAATATTGGCGCCCTGCTCACCGACCGGTGAAACGCAACCCAAGATGACGTCGTCGATCAAAGAAGAGTCGAACTGACTTCGCTCCCGGAGGGCAGACAACGTCTGCGCGATCAGGGTGATGGGGGTCACGGCATGCAACGAACCATCGGCCTTGCCACGGCCCCGCGGAGTTCTGACGTGATCGAAGATGAATGCGTCAGTCATGTTCAAGGCTTGCCATCGGTGGGAAGTTCGAAGACATAGAGAGCATTTCCACCTGAAGGCTGATAAATGTCCGGCGCTTCGCGAGCAGTCATCAACTTGAACACTCCCATTCCAGTAGAGACGGCAATGTACTGTTTTCCGCCGACGGAGTAAGAGATTGGATAACCGTGCAGTGGTGCACCGAGACGACTCTGCCACAGCACCTCGCCGGTATTCGAATCGAAGGCCTTGAAGTAGCGATCAAGATCACCGACGAAAGTCAGATTACCGGCCGTAGTCAGCACACCGGTCAGGAACATCGCGCGCTGCGTGTGCGACCACTTGGTCGATAAGTCGCGCAGGTCGATGGCGCTCAAGCGGCCCAGCATGCCATTGGCACCAGGCATCGGGACGATGCTCGACTCTCCGCCGTATCCACCGCCGCCCTCGACGAAGTCGACCTGTCGACCCGTGAATTCCATGCAGATCTGATGGAGCGGCACGACGAGGGTAGACAAAGCCGGATTGAATGCACTGGCTTGCCAATTGTGGCCGCCGTAGATGCTGGGACACGCTGCAACCGTATCACCGATCTTCGCGTTGACGATGTCGTCGCGGTAGACGAGCTTGCCGGTTTTTTTGTCTAGCGGCTTGACGAAAATATCCTGGGGGAGCAGCTCGGTGAAGTCGACGAACTTGCCCGTTCGACGATCGAGCTTCCAAAGAATTCCGTCCTTGCCGACGGTCACGACATACGGCTTGCCATCGATATCGACGAGCACCCGCTCGAACCCGGTCTCCATATCCAGGGTCTCACCGGGCATATGCTGGAAAAACCAGCGGAGCTTTCCGGTCTTCGGCTCGATCGCCAACGTCGAATTCGTGTACAGCGCAGCGGATCGCACAGTCATGCCGCGGCTCGCAGCCACCCACGGCTTCGGCTGCGAAGTGCCGAGGAAAACGAGATTCAACTGCGGGTCATAAGACCCGGCAATCCAGTTGTCTCCACCACCGCGCAGCTCGAGGGGAACCCCGCCCCAAGACGAGTCGTTCGGATCGCCCGGAAGCGCGATGGTCGACGTGCGCCACAGCTCTTGTCCCGTATCGGGATCATGTCCGGTGATGAAACATCCCTCTTTCTTGAAACGCTCGCAGCCGTTGATGCCGCTCACCACGACGCCGTCGGCGATGATCGGTCCAGCAGAATGGGTGTATCCCTTGGTGTAGTCCGCCTTGGTCGTTCGCCACAGCAGTTTCCCGGTTCGGGCGTCGAGCGCAATCAATGCGGCGTCGTAGGTCGCCACGAAGAGTCGATCTTTGTAGATCGCGATATTGCGAGTTGGTCCGCCCAAGGTGCGGGATTCAGGCGGGTGCGGATAGGCGTACTCCCAGATCAGCGATCCAGTGGCTGCGTCGATGGCCTGGACCAGATTGGCGGGATGGGTCAAGAACATGATGCCGTCGTGAACGAGCGGCGTGACCTGGTTGCTCCCATCGCGCATGGTGATCGACCACGCGAGTCGCAGGCTGCGAACGTTGCCGCCATTGATTTCTTTGAGCGGCGAGAAGCCCTGGCCGTCTTGAGTCCGCCGCCAATTGAGCCAGGCCGACTCCGGCGGATTGCGCAGCATCTCGTCGGTGACCTTCGATAGCGCGGGTGTCGATTGGTTGATCCATCGACCGGCCCGCGCCGCCGCCTCCGCCACGCCGCCAGCGCCTTCCCAAGCCCGTCGAGCGCCACCTTCCTCGGCCTCGCTCCCAGCCGACGTCGCGGCCGGTACAGCGGCACCCCCTTGAGGTTTGCCCGGTGCCGCGCGTTCAGCAATCGTGAGAGGGCGCGAGCCTGCGGAGAATTGATTGATGCTCAGGATGTAGGCCGCCATGTCGGCGAATACCCGCTCTCCGGCAGAGGCCGGAACGGTGGTCGCCATCGAACTGCGGATGAAACCGACCAGCTCGTCGGCCGGAAGATTGGCCCACTTGCCGACGAATTCGGAGCCGGTCAGGGCAGGCCCGTGCCCGGTACCGCGAAGGGAGCCGTGGTGGCATTCGACGCAATAGCGATCAAAGGCACTTTTGCCAGCGGCCACTTGCGCCGAGTCGTAAACACCCTCACCCCGAACCGAGGTGGCAGCGAAAACGAAGCTGGACAAGACGAGGAGTCGGGCCGTGAGCCCGTGGATGGTGATCATGGCGGAGCCCCCCGAAATCGTGGTGATTGAGACGCTGTATCTTGTCTTGTTTGACGCCAACAAGTCAATGCGGAAGGCCACCTGAAGGTCGGTCCGGAATGAGGTGGCACTTGCTAGTTACCAACAAGAAAACTAGTATCAAAACGTCAAAATGGACTCGAACGAGCTCGGGAGGTTTTTTTTCCATGACCACAAAAACCAACAGCGTTAAGGCAGATTTCGACGTCATCGGCGTAGGCGCAGGTTTCGCCGGACTCGGGCTCATCCACTACGTCCGTGAGGCGGGTTTATCGGTACGGGTGTTCGACAAAGCTTCCGACGTCGGGGGTACCTGGACCTGGAACCGCTACCCTGGCGCCGCGAGCGACAGCGAGTGCTACTACTACTGCCTGACGTTCTCGAAAGAGCTGCTCCAGGAATGGAAGTGGTCGGTTCGGTATCCCGGTTGGGAAGAAAACCTGCGCTACATGCACTTCGTCGCAGACCGATGCAACATGTGGCCGCACATCACTCTGAATACCAAGATCGTCGGCGCCGACTTCCAGAAGGACACGGGTCTTTGGCTGGTCCGCACGGACAAGGGCGAGCAGTTCACCTGCCGGTACTTCGTCAGCGCGATGGGCATGATCTCCGAGCCGGTGATCCCGAACTTCAAGGGCCGTGAAAAGTTCAAAGGCCCATGCTTTCACTCCTCACGCTGGCCGCAAGAAGGGCTCGACTACGCGGGCAAGCGGATAGCGATCATCGGCAGCGGCGCAACCACCGTACAGATGCTCCCGGTCGTGGCGGAAACTGCAGCACAGGTCACGGTGTTCCAACGAACCGCAAACTTCGTGATGCCGGCCGTGCAGAAGCCGATCACCCCGGAGTGGGACAAAGAAATCAAGGAGAACTACGACGCCATCATCAACAAGTGCCGCAACCATTCGTTCGGCATGGCGTTCGATAGCCCGGTCGGCCGTAATCTGTCCGATACACCGCCGGACGAAGTGGAAAAGATTTTGGAGGAGCATTGGCCGCGAGGCAGTTTCCGGTTCGTCTTCGAGACGTTCGATGACCTCGTCGTGAACGCCGAATCCAACCGCGTCGTCGGCGATTTCATCATCAAAAAGACCCTGTCCAAGGTGAAGGACCCCGAGACGAGAGAAATGCTCAAGCCGAAGGGCTACCCCTTCTTTGCGAAGCGCCCTCCTCTCGACCACGGATACTTCGAAGCGTTCAATCGCCAGAATGTGAAACTGGTCGATATCAACGAACGAGAGCCGATCGTCGAGATAACGGAGACCGGCATCCGTACGACGAAGAACCACTACGAATTCGACATCATCGTGCTCGCCACCGGGTTCCAGGCCTACACCGGTGCTCAGGAGGCGTTGCCGATTCGTGGTGAAAATGGACTTCTACTTAAAGACAAGTGGAAGGATGTATCAGGATCGATCATGGGCGTGTTCGTGTCGGGCTTCCCGAATCTCTTCATGATCACGGGACCGCAGGCGCCGTTCGCCAACCTGCCGACATCGATCGAGCAGAACATCAAATACATCGTCGACTGCATCAATAAGATGGAGCGGGAAGGCTATTCCCTCTGCGAACCGAAACGCGATGCAGAGGAAGCCTGGGTGGCTCATGCCGCCGATATCCATCGTCAGACGCTGATGGCACAGGGCGACAAAGTTCACTCTTGGATGATGGGCGCAAATCTGCAAGACAGAAATCCGCGCGTCCTCATCTACTTCGGTGGAGCGAACAACTACTACGACAAGTTGCGCGACTCCGCCAACTCGGGGTTCCCAGAGGTCGAGTTCAGAAAACGAGCCTGACTCATTCTCGGATAGGGTCTTTCTCCTATCCGAGAATCGCCTCTCGTTCGTAGAGCCGCCCGGCGATCCAGCAGAGGATGGCGCCAATCAGCGCTGTCACCGACGCCGACAACGCGAGGTCGATCGCTGTCGGGACTTCTCCGCGCAAGATCTCCATCATCAGAAAATGCTGGCTCAGCGAAGGAGTCGACATTACGAGTGGCGTCGGGTCCACCTGCAGCAATCCCACGAAGATCAGCGGTAACGTCGGAATGCTGATGGCGAAGGTGAGATAACTCTGCGCCTCTCTGAAACTGCGGGTGAACGATGCGACAACCGTCAGTAGCCCCGCGCCAAAAATAGCGAGCGGCGCCGCGACGACGAAAAGCTTGATGGTCGTCAGAAGATCCATGGAGAGACTCATCCCCAACTCTTCGAGGCGCACGTACTGCAGCGACACCGCGCACGCAGCGAGGGTCAGCCCCATCGAGATGAGCATGTATGAGGCGGTCGCCGCGATCTTTCCGTAAATGAGATGACTGCGCGGCATCGGCGCGGTCAGCAGTGACTCGAGCGATCCACGCTCGCGCTCACCGGCGGTGGCATCGATTGCGAGATACATTCCGCCGAACAACATGGCGAAAATCGTCAGGTAGCTGAGCATTCCCAGTGCAAAAACTGCACGGCTCGATGGCGTCGACACGTCGATTTCGTGAACCACCACAGCGACCATGCTGGTCGGGTCTACGCCCCGCAACACCAACCGAGTCTGTGACACCTGCTGACTGTAGGCGTTGATGGTCCGCGACACGCGCGTCGCACTCGCATCGCCTCCGAATTGATCGGAAGTATCGACGAAGATCTCTACGGCGGCGGGCTCCGATTTCGACCATCGCTCGGCGAAATCCTCGGGGATTCGCAACGCCACTTTGATTTCCCGTTCCGCGATGGCCTTTCGAATCTGATTTTCATCAATATCACGGCGCTCGACTTTGATGTCTTTCGACTCGAGAACAGCCATCAGCGTAGGCGCGTACTCGGCCCCGATCACAGGCAGCGTCATCGGCTTATCGAAAGTGGTTTCTCCCTGGGAAATCGACAGCTGTAACACCCCCGCCAAAAGAAGCGGCCCGAGCACCGGCCCGAAAACCAAGGCCGACAACAAGATGCGTCGATCGCGCAAGTTCTCGAAGAACTCTTTTCGGAAGACAGTGAAAATATTGCGCATCAGTTCAAACCCTCCGCCGTACCGATCAACTTGACGAAGGCGTCTTCCAACGTGGCCTCCCCTGCCTCAGCACGAAGCGATTCAATCGTGCCGGCCGCAGCGACGCGCCCCTGGGCGATCACCACGACTTCGTCGCAGAGCAAAGCCACCTCTTGCATCACGTGGCTCGAAAAAAGAATGCAATGTCCTTGTTCCCTCAGACGATGCAGCAGCGCCCTCAGATTGCGTACTGCCATGACATCGAGGCCATTCGTCGGTTCATCGAGAATCAGATTCCTCGGGCTGTGGACGAGCGCGCGCGCCAACGCAGTTTTCAGACGCTGGCCTTGAGAAAACCCCTTGGCTTTTCGATCAAGGAATTCGGATAGTTCCAACAGCCGAGCGAGCTCTTCGACCCGCGCTTTGGCCGTGACCCGATCCAGTCCGTGCAACTCTGCAAAGTAAACGATGTTTTCGCGGGCCGTGAGCTGCGGGTAAAGCCCGCTGGCATGAGACAGCACGCCGATGCGCCGCCTGACCTCGATAGGATCTCTCAGGGCGGACTGCCCGTCGATCATCGCGTCCCCTGAATCGGGGCGCAGCAGAGTCGCGAGCATTCGTAAGGTCGTCGATTTACCGGCACCGTTTGGACCCAACAGTCCGGTGATTCGCCCGTCCGGTGCCGCAAAACTCACTCGCTCAACAGCCTGCACCTTGCCAAATCGCTTGCTGAGGTCAGTAACTTTGATCATGGCGCGGGACCTGCAAGAGAGAGCCAGAACGACGGCTGCATTCGTCGATCGAGACACGCTGTATTCAGTGCCTTCGGATCGATGTTTGCATAGAACTCCGCCAACACCCGATCCATACACGCGAGGCCAGTTTGTCCGTGGCCGGCGCCCTCGAATATGAGGTGCCGAGAGTTTTTCAGATTTTTTGCCACTCGATTTGCATCGGCGGGAGGCGTGACCGGATCGAGTGAACCCGACAGCAGCAGTGTCGGAACATCGCTCACCAGTGGCTGGGAAAATTCAGGATCGACGAGTCCCCGCGGCCACTTCTTGCAAATCTGCGGCAACGCGTCGAGAAATGCTGTGCCGAGATACGTGGCGGCGACAGCGCCTCGATCGACGGATACCGTATCGAAGCGAGGGACGTCTTCGCTGCAGATCACGGAGTTGTGCATCCCGAGCGCAATCATTTCTTGAACGCTGCTGGCCGTAAGCAGAAACAGCGTGCTGATCGGTCGAAAATTTCCGCGGGTCGCTTCAGTGACTACCAGGGGCAGCATCGCCGCAAAGTTCGGTTCATAACTTCCAAATCGAAGAACCGCCGCAAGTTGCTCGGATCCGAACTGGAACGACTCGAGAGTCGCAGTTCGAGGATTCGGAATCTCTATGGCCTCCGGTTTAACTTTGAGACGCGACTGCAAAGCTTTGGTTTTTTGTTCCACATCACCAAAACGTTCTCGGCAGGCGCTATCGGCGCTGCATCGCTTCCAGATCCCATCGAGCGCCGACTGCGCATCCAGTGAGATTCTCGGACCAAGCACCGTTTGAGGAGCCACGACTCCATCGAGCACCATGCTTCGAACTCGCTCCGGATATCGGCGAGCATAGTGCTGCGCAACGCGAGTGCCATAAGAACCCGCATAAAGATTCAGCTTCTCGTACCCCAACAGCGCGCGTACGGCATCGAGATCTCGGACGGCATGACTCGTGGTGTAAGCAGCTAAATCATTCGTCGCCCGAAGTCGCTCAAGACAGCTCTCGTTCACTCTGACGAAGGCGGTCGCATCGACGGCCAACGCCTCACTCATGGTTCGAGTCTCGACGGCGCAAGAAAGCAGGTTCGACCGACCCGTGCCGCGCTGATCGATCAGCAGAATGTCGCGATCTCGTTTGGCTCGTGCGAAGGTCGGTGATGTCGCCGTGAACGCAAGCTGGGCACCCTGCCCCGGACCACCGGCCAACAGCACGATCGGGTCAGTCTGCTTACTACGATTGATCGCAGGAATACGCGCCACCGACAATGTAATCCGTCGACTGCCCGCAGCAGCGCTTTCGGGAACGCTGAGTTCGGCACACTCCGCTTCGATCGAGCGTAGTTTCATCGGATCGCTGAGGCGACATTGAGAAAAGGGCTTGCTCAAGATCGCGTCTTGCGAGGCAGCCGAGGTGGCCGGCGATCCGACGAGCAACATGAACGTCGCGATCAGCGCACTAAGTCCTGCAGCGGCGTAACCCATCATCGAGCGCCCTCGACATCTTCTTTGACAGACTCTTCGGATGGAAGTCGCCATGCGAGGATCATGCTCGGCAGACCTGCAATGACCATTGCGATGGCAACGAAAACCGTCCACCAAGAATCGACACCGAAAGAAAAATCCGTGGCGATCGCGGTGCCCATGATGATTCCGACGACAAATGACAGCCATCGATACGCACTCAGATAAGTTCGATCACGGATCATCACGAGACGCTCATCGAGGAGCTCGGCAGGCGCATCGGCGATCAAGCGCACGGAATAACGGAGCAAGAGATAAGCAGGGATCAGGAGAATTGCGGTGATTGCTGCCACATAACTCGAGACCTTCGGCGTTCCAATCGACTCCGAAATCAAAAGCAACACGACGAGTGCCATGTACACCATGATGAGCGCTCGTCGTGTAGGACGACGATAGAGAGACGGATGTTTGGTGCTCGTCAGAGCACGTTCGACTTCTTTGCGAGTCACCCCTTCGGTCCAGTAGATATTCTTTTCGGGCTGCTCAGTCATGTCATGCCCCCCTCTTGAACGGCTTGATCGAAAAAATTTCGGGAATCTCCGAATCCAAGGCTTTGGCAATCTTGAGCGCGAGAATCAGACTTGGGCTGTACTCTCCCCGCTCGAGATAACCAATCGTCTGGTAATGCACACCGACGCAATCAGCCAACTGCTGGCGGGTCAGCCCTCTCGAGATACGAAGTTCTTCGACCCGGTTGAAGACCGGTTCTTCTTTTTGGCGGCTCATGCCGTTAGAGCATACATACTATATAGCATGAATGCAATTCAGCTCCTCGAGCCTAAGCGCTGGCTACACGATTTGGACTCAGCAACTAGTTATTGAGCGTCGCACTGGCACCGAACTGCTCGACGAGCGCCTGCTGTCGTCGTCGACTGACCGGAACTTCAAGCCCGTTGGAGAGCGTGAGCATGCAGCGCGTACCCCTTCGTCGCAGCGTACGTACGTGTTTGCTCGAGACCCACCAAGCTCGATGTACGAGCTGCCCTTCGTCCCTTTGTTCGGCGATATCTTTCAGCGCACCGAGAATCAGCGCATCGCCTCGAGTGGTGTAAATCCGCACGTACTGCAACTCCGAGCGTGCCGCGATCAGATCGGTACCGAGCGCCGGTGGTAACCGCTGCAGACATGACCCTTCGGTTGATGATTGCGCTGGCGCCGCAGAGGCCTCAGGCACCAACGTCGGAATCGGAGTCGAGACGGGTTCGGCGGTCCGCCGTCGGGCCCACCAAGCCGGAAAACCGAGAAGCAGGGAGACCAGGAGCGTCGGACCTACGACCTCGGTCCACTCTTCAATAATGCCGACCGGCCACAGTCGCGGGCTGACAAGCGGTTCATCGTCGGTCAACACACCCCGGAACATCAGAAACTGGTCGATCGCGAATGAGACCGGAGCCAGCACCAGAGACGTCAGCAGTCCGGCCGAGATGAGTAGTATCGGATCTGTCCAGCGAGCAGTGATCCGCCATCGGGAGAGCCCGATCACGCTCAGCCGGAGCGCGGCGAGACCGATCGTCAGATGGAGCCCCCAGACCAAACTGATCAACAGGACGGAACCTTCAAGGCCAAGATCGCTACCCAGCGCGACGAACGCGCCAAACAACACCAAGCCGACCGCGAGCAGATACGAAGGTTCGACAAAATCGAAGCGAATCAATGATTTATCGTTTGCGGTCACGTCATGATTTCCAGTCAGGCCCAAGATGGCGGCAGTTTATCAACGCACGCAATGCCGCTTCCACAGACACCATTCGTTCATCGTCACGACCGCTCGTTCATCTCCAAAGGAAATGCTGCAACTTCGGGTTTAATGTCCGAGTCGAACATGGCATCTCAGGTTATGACCTGCGAAGTCGTTCAGCGTTTCAAAATCACATGGAGTGACTTCAGATTATGTCGAGCAATACGGTTTCGGGTCTTCGGATGGGTGCGGGTTGCGCACTCCTCGCTCTGGCGGGCGCAGGCGGCATGGTGACAGCTGCCGAGTCTCAGGGGTGGTATGCCACGGGCACCTTCGGCTATGTGACTCAGTCGGATCAGCAGCTGACCTACACCCGACCCGGGGTGTCCGGGGCGGTGTCGCCTACGCTTCCGCTCGACACGGGTTTTCTCGCCGGTGGTTCGGTCGGTCGCTATGTCAGCGAAGCGTGGCGCATCGAAGCCGAGTTCATGTATCAGTCCGTCGATCATCCGGTCTTCTCGCTCGTGGCCGGCGGTCCCGGGTTGCCGTCCGGGGACGGCAACTATGCCTCGACGAGCATTGCATTCAATGCCCTGCGCGAGTTCGATCTCTTTGGGTCACCGCGCGCTCGAACCTACGCCGGCCTCGGTGCTGTTTATGCGACCGAGGTAGACGTCGACTTCGAAAGTAACGGCGTCGAGCGCTCCTACAGCGGCTCCGGTTCCGGATTTCAGGCATTACTCGGAGCGCGATACTCGTGGGGTGAACGCGCCTTCATCGATACAGGCATTCGCTACTTGCTCGTCTCGAACGTCGACCTCGATGGAGAGGAAGGTGCCGTAGGCAAAATCAAGGCGGATTACGAACCGCTCGCCATCACGGTCTCTTTCGGCTGGCGGTTCTGATCGAAAATCACATCGACGCGCTCGGGATCGGGATTAATCCTGGTTTCGAGCGCGAGGTGTCTTAGCCCTCAACCAACAGCCGCTTGGCAATTTTTCCTTGCAGTCTTCCGATCGCGCGAGCCAGATGCATGAGCGCCGTCAGCATAATCACGCCGAAGACCATAGCAGCCACTGCACCAATCACGCCGCCCTCGATGCCTGTAGAGACGTTCATCGGCAGCTCGACACCGAAGGACTGAAGCAGATTCACTACGCCTCCTCCGATCAGCCCAAATCCAAATGCCGATAGCGTCACGGCAATCGAAAAGTAAATGACGCCGAGCGGCAGCGACAGAAGTTGGTAAACGAGGGTGGACCAGGTACGCAGGTCACGGAGCATCGCGCCAATTCTTTCGAGCCAGCCGCCCGTATGCGCCGGTTTGACTCGCCTCGGCATGCGCTCGCCAGTCATCGCCTCGACGAGTCGCCCTTCCACAAGCGACAGCACGCGGGTCAGGCCGATGAAACCGATGAAAAAGGGGACTCCGATGATCAAGATCATCAATCCCAGCGAGAGAGTGAGCCCGGTGACTGCCACCGTGAAGTAAAGAATGCCCGTGAAGAGCGACAACAGCATGAATATCAAAGAAGTCCAACTGCGAACGTCGCCATATACCGCGAAGAATCGTCCAAGAATTCCTGACGAGTTATCTGCGCCGCCTGCGCTCGAGACGCGCGGTGGTGACAGGACTTTTTGAGCGGCCTGATCGGTTTCGAGATACGCCGCAGCAACTTGCTCAGGACTCCCGTAGCTGTTCGTGATGGTACGGAGTACCGATTCTTCCGACTGATCGGGACGAGCGGTACACTCGGCGCGCAGGTGCGCCTCGGCATCACTGAGCGCATCTTGAATCAGCGCAGGATCCGCGCCGCTCAGCGCGCGACGCAATTCTTTGAGATAGTCGTCGATGCTGCGTGGCGGAATGGAATCGTTGACGGTCATGACGCGCGATCCTCGGGTGTTGGGTCCATCAGCTCCGATGACCCGGTGAATTGATCGACGAACTCGCGGGTATCGCGCCATGCAGCGCGCCACTCGGCGAGCACTTCTCTGCCTTCGTCGGTGATGCGGTAATACCGTCGCGGCGGACCGGAGTAAGACGGGACGATTCGGCTCGACAACCAACCGGACGCGGCGAGCGAGCGCAGCACCGGGTAGATCGTGCCCTCTTTGAAAAGCGGCTCTCCTTGTCGGGCTTGCTGGAGCCGCTTCGCGATGTCGTAACCGTAAAGATCCTCGTCGGACTCGGATAGCACTCCGAGTAAAACAAGGGCGACCAATCCCGCATTCAGATCTCTTTGGAACTTTCGGGCAGCCTCACTCATGCCGGTACTGTAAGTCACACAATACTGTGAGTCAAGCAGTATAGGTATTCCTATAAGTACGCCGAGCGTCATAAGCGGGGCTTTCCAGGCTGGTCACCGCTCGTTCATCGCTCTAACCGTTCATTCATTCGTGAGTGAAAGCTCGCAACTCGACGCTTACTGTCAGTGTCGCCCGATAAATCGCAGGTAAATCGCCGCGATGGCATCGAAATCAAATTTAAAGAGGAATAGGACATGAAGCTCGTCAAACACTCCTTTATCGGTGCGGTGTTGGCCGCGTTATCCGTATGGTTAGTTAGCCCCGCACTGGCTGAGGGGTCGGCCGAACCGGCTCTCGTCCCCCTCCCCTCTGTACTCGACTTCACGCAAGGGGACGGCTTCGGTGTCGCACTTGGAGTCAGCAGCGAGTTTGAGAGCGCCTACGACGGCGCAGCTGAAACCGAACTCGAAGTCGAACCCGCCGGCGCAGTGCACTACCGTAGCGGTAATCACCTCTTTTTCTGGGAGGGGTTCGAACTCGGGTGGAGAGGTCGACTGGCTGATGTCTGGCTGGTTCAGGCAGGTGTTCGTAATGAGGGCGGACTAGAACCGGACGACTCAAGCGATGGCAATCTCGACGGTATCGAGCCTCGGGATTCGCACGTCGTCGGATTTCTCGAGGTGCGCCGAGGGCTCGGGTCAGACTGGCGTAACTGGGTCGCCGCGCGGGTAATGGGTGGGCCGAGCGACTTTGGTGTTCTCGGTGTGCTCGCCGCAGGCCATCGCTTCGGTCAGCAGGTCGACGGCACCGGTACGGAGATCTACGGCTTCCTCACCTTCGGAACCGACAAGTTCATCAATAAAGATTTCGGTGTGACGGCAGCAGACGCTGCGAGCTCGAGTCTGCGCCAGACGGCCTTAAGCGGAGGATACCGATCGACAGGTATCCAACTTGTCCATCGCCGCCATGTTACTGAGCGATTACACGCTATCGCTCAGGTCGGCGTGGAACGTTATTCAAGTGAGATCGGTGAGAGCCCCATCGCACGCAAAGACTATGAGTTTGAGGTGTCGCTGGCACTCGTCTGGAGATTCGGAAAGGAGTAACCCCTTATGCGGCAGGCGCAGAGGCGTGAACGAGATCCATCTCAGCGAATAGCCCCCATTCTTGGAGTGGGGCTGCTCGTCCTACTGACACTGCTGTTTTTGATTGACGATGCGCTGCCTTACTTCGTTTTCACGGAATTGGCTTACGGCCGATTTTGGGACCGATCCGAATGGCTACTGCTTCACGTGTTTGGCGGCTTGCTCGCGCTGCTCACGGGACCTTTTCAACTTTGGTCCGGCTTTCGCAGACGGCACATCGCTGCGCATCAATGGATGGGGAGACTTTATGTCGCGAGTGTCGTCGTTTCTTCTGTTACCGCACTCAATCTGTCATTTCATACGGAAAGCTGGACCTTTGGCGTGGCGCTCTTCGTTGGCAGTACCGTCTGGCTCATAACGACAAGTGCGGCTCTAGTCGCTGCGGTGCGGCGCCGGCTCGAAGCGCATCGCGAGTGGGTAATTCGCAGTTACATACTCACTTTTACATTCGTCAGTTTCCGATTGATTCTCGAGATTCCCTGGTTTGAAGAACTTGGAGCGGAAGCAGAGATCTCCACCACCGTTACTTGGCTGTGCTGGATCGTGCCCTTGCTGACTCATGAGTTCGTCCGAAACAACACGATTCAAGCGAAGAACTTAACAACTGAAACCACGAAGAGCCAGACGGAAAGTCCTGCAATAACCAACAGCGTGACGATCGAACCGTAAAAACGCCCGGCCGATCGACCAGATGTCGCGGATAGGCCTTGGGCGTGCCCGATTCGCGCAAGAACGAGCGCTATTCCGAATGCGTGTATGTAGATCGCATCGACACCGCTTTGCTCCAAAAGATAAAGGAGAACTAATGCGATCGGAACCGACTCGATAAAGTTTCCGTGGGCACGGATCCGCTGTTCGAGGATCGCGTCGCCCCCGGCACCCATCCCGATTTTGGTCGCGAGTCGTCGCTGACTGACGCGAATGTAAAGGAAGATCAATATCAAGCCGCAAAGCGCAGCATAAATTCCCGTATTCATTACTGGTCTCCCTTAATTAATTGAGTGACTTAATCTCATACGAACTACACCGACGCGGTCGTGCGCCACCACGCCAATACTCCGACCAAGAGGCATGCGAGCGCGACGAGATCTGCCTTGAACACCATGGAGAGCTGGGCATTCAATCCACCCACGGACCACGCCAAAACCATGAATGACACTACGCTTATGAATCCTGCCAACAACGCAATCCACTGAAGCGGCACCTTAAAAGCCGAGTAGATCAGAAAACCACCGAGCAATCCGAAGAGTACGGCTCGGTGGCGCATCAGAATCTCGAGGTTCGGATCTTCGATTGGAACGCCGTACAACGAAACAAGTCGCGGGCCGCCCAGTACCCCAGACAAGGGTAGCAAGTGGATAACTCCCACTACGATCAGCATCGCCGAGACTAGAGATTTCATACGCACCACCGAATACTCTTCCAAAGATTGAGTTCGTCTAAATACGATTTTTGTATCCAGGCATAGCACTCACAACTTGCCTGTCTCAGTTCATCGACACGTCGGATATGGATAGCCGAGCGCCTCGACTCTACGACACCACCTCGATTCCAATCAGCCAGAATCTCTGCCGCCGTCTCCCGCCTCGCCATCAGCATTTCTCCGAAAGATTGCTGCGTCAGCGTAATAGGGCGCTCGGAACCAAAGCAGTCGTAGGCCTGTAACAGCAACCTTGCCAATCGTTGCTTGTTGGTGTGAGAACCCAAGCAGCGCGCGATCATGAGTCCGCCCTTTGCCGTTCGCGCCATCGCAATGGACTGCGCACGGCCAGACAACGAAGGAGTATCGACACTTCGCATCACGACCTCTGACGGGATCGTCATAGCGTATCCGGAGCCGCAAACGATGCCATCAAAGACCATGTCGTCAGTAGACATCATATTGACGAGCCCGACGGCGAAGCGCGGCCCGGTAAAGCGCATAAAGGTCCGGCGGGCTAATGCATTCGTTGTATAAACGGAGATGACACACGAGATAGGGAAATACACTTCTCCGCGCTTTCCCTTGAGATTGAGGGACTGCCCCTTTTTCAACTCATGTAAGACGAGATTTTTCCCCATCTTTGACGCTGGAGCAGCCCCCATTTCGACCGGACAGTGCTGTCGTAAATAGGAGCTAGGCGTAAGCCTAGTCATACGACTATGTCTTCGAATGCAGAGCGTGTTGAGATTTATTCGGGTATTCAGCGCCGTA